>NZ_CP138983.1:0-1937723 GCF_047305235.1 Prochlorococcus sp. MIT 1011
TAGGAGATAATGTTATCCAATCTGGGTTGCCACTTAGAGCGTCTACGCCACTTGTTTCGAGATGAATTGGAATAGATTTTTTATCTAGATTGAGTGTAGATTTTCTAATTTCTCTGCATAGATGATCTAAATTATGATGCAATGGCTCACCTCCAGTGATTACAACAAAAGCTGCACCTTCTTTTTGTGCTTTGGCTGTGCTAATTGATAAATCTATCAAAGTTTGTTGTGGATGAAGTTCGGAATTCCATGAATTTTTTGTATCACACCAAGGACATCCAACTTTACAACTAGCTAATCTAATGAAGTAAGCGCTTCTACCAGCATGTTCTCCTTCTCCTTGTAGAGAATGAAAACATTCCACTACTGGTAGAGATGGTTCCATTTATTGCTGTTCTAGAGATTTTTTTTCAATAATTGTTGATTGTGGACTGAATGCTTCACTTGGTGAGGATGGGACACGTAATTGTGCAGCTTGAATCAAGCCACTAAATAAAGGGTGTGGTTTCCCTGGCCTAGAGAGAAATTCTGGATGATATTGACATGCTATAAAAAATGGATGATTTTTTAATTCTATTAGCTCTACCAATCGACCATCAGGTGAAGTACCACTAATTACATAACCAGATTCCATTAGGAGAGTCCTATATGAATTATTAAACTCATAACGATGTCTATGCCTTTCGTAAACAACTTCTTCGTTGTATAAACTTTGGCCGGTTGTGTTGGTTTGAAGCCTACAAGGATATACTCCTAATCTCATGGTTCCTCCTAGATCAACTACGTCTTGTTGTTCTGGCAGTAAGTGAATTACAGGGTGTTTTGAATTTGGATCTAGTTCGGCACTAGATGCATCTACTAAACCAGCTAAATTGCGAGCCCATTCAATGACAGCACATTGCATACCTAAGCAAAGTCCAAGGAAAGGAACCCTTTGCTCCCTTGCCCATCTGATAGCTGCTATTTTCCCATTTACACCACGATTACCAAAACCTCCTGGAACGACAATTGCATCCATTCCTTGAAGTAGTTTTTCTGCTCCCTCTGATTCAATGTTCTCCGCATTGATCCAATGAAGATCTAACGATGCATCTTGGGAAATGCACGCATGACGTAATGCTTCGACTACTGATAAGTAGGCATCATTTAATTGTACATATTTGCCAACTAATGCAACTTTTACAGAAGGGCCTGGATTGCGCAATTTATGGACTAATCTTTCCCAGTCTTTTAAATCACTTTCATGATCATTTAGGTCCAAGCAATCTAATACTTCCTTGCAAAGTCCTTCATCTTTGAGTGCTAAAGGTACTGAGTAAATACTGTCAGCATCAAGGGATGCTATGACCGCATCAGAGTTAACTCCACAAAAACCCCCTATTTTATTTTTTAAATCATCATTAATTGGCCTATCACTGCGACAAACTAAAACATCTGGCTGAATCCCGATAGAACGTAATTCTTTTACTGAGTGCTGTGTTGGCTTGGTTTTAATTTCACCAGATGTACCGATATAAGGCAATAATGTGACGTGAACATAAACAACATCGTTTCTCTTTACATCACCTTTAAATTCTCTTATTGCTTCAAGAAAAGGTAGAGATTCAATATCTCCAACTGTCCCTCCAATTTCTGATATCACTACATCTGCACCACTATTGTCTGCTACACGTTTAATTCTTTCGCGAATTTCACGAGTGATGTGGGGGATAACTTGAACTGTTCTTCCGTCATAGTCACCTCTCCTTTCTTTATTAATAACAGCTTGATAAATGGAACCTGTCGTGACACTGTTAAGTCGTGACATTGCAGTATCTGTAAAGCGCTCATAATGCCCAAGGTCTAAATCAGTTTCAGCCCCGTCTTCAGTTACAAAAACCTCCCCATGTTGAAAAGGGCTCATCGTCCCAGGATCAACATTTAGATATGGGTCAAGCTTCAAAATCGAAACACTGTACCCTTTGGATTTAAGTAGTCTGCCAAGACTTGCGGCAACAATTCCTTTGCCAATGCTTGAAACTACACCACCAGTGACGAAAACAAATTTTGCCATTTACTTTTCAATCATTCTTTAAGCTACCTTGATCCAGGTAAACTCCAAGAAATTTACATATTTTCTCTTTAGGATAATGTTTTTACCGTTAATTTCTATCAATTCAATCAGGATCTATCCAAGTAGAAGCTATATGGAGGTCTTCTAATTGCTTGTTTTCCACGTTTGCAGGGGCTTTAGCCATGGAACAACGAGCTTGTTGTGTTTTTGGAAAAGCAATAGTATCTCTAATTGAATCTTCATTGGATAAGAGCATAACTATTCTGTCCAGTCCAAATGCAATCCCACCATGTGGAGGAGCACCCATTGAGAGCGCATCAATTAAAAAACCAAATTGCTCTTCTGCTTCATTTTTAGATAGACCAATTACTTCTAGCACGGTTTTTTGAAGTTCTGAGTTGTGAATTCTTAAAGACCCTCCACCAATTTCTAATCCATTAAGCACTAGATCATACGCTTGAGCATTTGAATTGGGTAATTTTTCCTTCCATAAGCTTTCTGATTCACCAATATCTTCAGGCTTTGGAGCGCAGAAGGGATGATGAATTGCTTCAAGACGATTTTCATCAGAATTGAATTCAAACATTGGAAAATCAGTGACCCAAAGAAAATTCCATTGAGTTTTTAACTCGTTGTCTGAGATTATCTTTAGATCTTTCGCAATAAATTGACGAACTCTATCTAAGGTTCTATTAACAATGTTTGTGGGCCCTGCACCAAAAAGGATTAAATCACCAGGTTTAGCTTGGGTTTCTAAAAGGAGTTCTTTTATTTGTGAGGTAGTTAAATTATCTTTTATGGCTCCAATTGTATCGACTTCTTTATCATCTCTAACTCTGATAAATGCTAGTCCACCAGCGCCAGCCTTTTGGGCTTCGCTAAAAATATCTCCACCTGGTTTTATTCTTACATTACTAATTAAATTATTTCCATCCTCAATGGTGATGCATTTAACGCATCCACCAGAAGAAATAGCATTTGAAAAAACTTTAAATCCACTTTTGGAAAATAAATCACTTGTGTTGACAAGTTCCATTCCATATCGAGTATCAGGTCTGTCAGTTCCAAAACGATCCATAGCTTCTTGCCAAGTCATTCTTGGAAACGGAGTTTGGAGATCAATCCCTTTAATTTTTTTCCATATATTTACAATTAATTTTTCATTTAATTCAATGATCTCTTTTTCCTCCATAAAACTCATTTCAATATCTAATTGAGTAAATTCTGGTTGCCTGTCTGCGCGTAAATCTTCATCTCGAAAACAACGAGCGACTTGGTAATAACGTTCAACTCCACCAACCATCAACAATTGTTTGAATAATTGTGGGGATTGCGGTAAAGCAAAAAACTCTCCACCACATACACGTGAGGGGACTAAGTAATCTCTTGCTCCTTCAGGAGTTGAGCGAGTCAAAATTGGTGTTTCAACTTCTATAAATCCTTCATTTTCAAGAAAACTTCTAGCCGCTTTGACAGTGTTATGTCTCAATCGAAGATTATTATTCATTCTCTCTCTTCTAAGATCTAAATATCTATGCCTTAGCCTGATTTCTTCTTTAACACTCTCCTCATCATGAATTGACACTGAGAAAGGAAGTGTACTAGTGACAGCATTGAGAATTTTTATATTTTTAGCTAAGACTTCTACTTCACCCGTTGGGATTTTTGTATTAATAGCTTCGTCAGGTCTCGCTCTTACTAATCCATTGATCTGAAGAACAGTTTCATTTCTAAGACTTTCAGCAATGCTAAACAGATCCTGACCTTGATCTGGATCAACTGTGATTTGAATTGTTCCAGAACGGTCTCTTAGATCAATAAAAATTACTCCGCCATGATCCCTTCTGCGATCAACCCAACCACATAGTTGAACATTTGCGCCAATTGCGGAAGCTCGTACTTCTCCACAAGTCTTATTGCGCATGAAATTCTCAATCATCATGAATAATGAGTTTCCCACAAAGACCGGCTTTTATGCACAACACAGTTTCTACTTGCTCAAAAACCTTTTCGATAGAAAGGTCGTTTTACGATTATTGCAGGATGTTTTTTCCCTCTCACTTCTACTTCTAATTGAGTATTTATTTTTGCAATTTCACTTGGCACATAACCAAGAGCTATGGGTTTTTTCAATGTAGGAGACCAAGTTCCGCTAGTGACCATTCCAACAGTTTCGTTGTTGTGTAGAACTGGATATCCTTTTCTTGCAATTCCTTTATCAAGAACTTGAATACCAACAAGTTTTTTTTGCGTTCCAACTTCAGCTTGTTTTTCTAGAGCTTTCCTACCTATGAAATCATTAGGCATTTCTAAATGAACTAACCAACCCAAGCCAGCTTCAAAGGGAGTTGTATCTAGGTTTATATCGTTGCCATATAAATGCATAGAAGCCTCTAATCGCAGCGTATCTCTTGCTCCTAGTCCGCATGGAGTAACTCCCGACGCAATTAGATTCTTCCAGATAGACTTTGCTGTTTCAGGAGATGACAAGAATTCGAAACCTTCCTCTCCTGTATAACCAGTTCGTGCAATAAAAATTGATTCTTGTGAGTTTATTAGATTGGAATTTGAAGTAATAGTTCTGTGACCAAAACGTGGCAAATTAGATAAAGGCTCTTCGAGAATTTTCTCAAGTGTACTTATGGATTCTGGACCTTGGATCGCAATTAATGCACCCTCTGGCATGAATTCGGATATTTTGATTTCCTTTTTAGAAAGATTTGAACTCAACCATTCAATGTCAGATTTTTTTCTTGCTGCATTAATAACTAGAACTATACTTTCTTCTTTTGTATCTAAAATTCCTTGATCATAAATGATTAGATCGTCTTGAATTCCTCCATTTTCTTTTAAAAACACTGTATAACACGCTTCACCAGGTCCTATTCGAAACACGTCTGAGGGAACTAAATTTTGTAATGCGCTTTTGATATTTTTACCTTTTAATTGCACAACACCCATGTGAGATATGTCGAACATTCCAACATTTTTTCTTACTGCATTGTGTTCTTCTATTAATCCAGAAAAACTAACAGGCATTTCCCAATTTGCAAAAGGGACCATTTTACCGCCTAGTTCTTTGCATTCTTGATAAAGAGGAGTTTGCAGTAATTTCATTTTTTGTTGAACGGTAAAAGAAATTCACAATTAATACCGTGAACTTATAAGAATTTCTAAAACTAAATTTAATGCTTTGTGGCTCGATTCGGAAAGTTTTACTACTCTATGAGTCTTGAGTTAAGACTTAATGACTGCAAAAAGATCTTGTAGGAACTGCAATCAATGTGCTTCAAGTCATTTTGATTCATTCTTATGGTGCAAACTTAGAAAAATAAAAATACATTCTGAGATATCTTCATTTGTTTCTTGTGGTCATTGGATAAAAAAAGAACCTAATTTCCCAAAGATTTCTGAAAAATTTGTTCATCAACAACTTGATTTTGGAAAGGCATTAGTTGAATAAAAATTCTAATGCAAATTTTTTAAGATGATTTGTCCAATAACATAATTAATGAACGTATAACTTTTGCAGCAAGGATGCTACTAATACCAGTGTTATCTAATTTGGGAGATAATTCGACTACATCAGCACCAATTAAATTATGAGACTTAATCACATCTATTATTGCTGCAAAATCTCCCCAAAAATAGCCTCCGGGCTCAGGAGTACCTGTTCCTGGCATTATAGACGGATCAAACCAATCTAAATCAAAAGTTAAATAGATTGGTCTCCCTTTAAAACTTTTTAGAGCTTTTTCTAAAGATTTTGCATTCTCTCCCAAAGTATGTTGAATTAACCTTTTACTATTATTCATTTCAAAAAATTCTGATTTTGTTCCACTTCTTATTCCTATTTGAAAGATCTTTTTGCTAGGTAGTATTTCCAAACATCTTTTCATAGTGCATGCATGACTATATTTACTACCTAACCATTCATCTCTAAGGTCTGCATGAGCATCTAATTGAAGCATAATTAAGTCAGGATAATTCTTAATTATTGATTTAATAACCCCACTTGTTATTGAATGTTCTCCACCAATAATAAGAGGCTTTAAATTATTTTTAAGTAAAATATTTGTAGCATCGCTTATATAATCAAGGGTTAATTTTGCATCTCCAAGGGGAACTTCTAATGATCCTATATCAGCAAAGTTTATATCTTCTAAATCTAAATTTAATTGCGGACAATATGTTTCAATTCCATAACTATCTTCCCTAACAGCCGAAGGACCAAATCTTGCACCAGGTCTAAAGCAACAAGTTCCATCATAAGGAACTCCTAAAAGCGACACACTGCATTGATCGAAGCCTCTTTGGGCGCCCATAAATATTGCACCATCGTTATTAAATAGTGATAGATCTTTGAGGTTGGATTTGGTCATGTTTTTGCTAGCTCCCTTTCTATGAATGCAGGAATACTGTTAAATGCACCTTGCTGCCATCGCTCACTCCAAATCTGACAATTTTCGGAGATCTCTTTTAAGCGACTTTTTTTTGGATGCATATAGTTTGGCTTCTCCATAGATGCAAATGTCCAGCTCCATAAACCGCTTGGGTATATAGATACAGATCCATACATTGGATCTGCGTAGTCAAAAATTTCACGAAGAACTTTGACAATATTTATGTGAATTTGTTGAAAAGACTCTGGAGATTCACTTTGTGTTGCCAAAACCCCTCCTGGTTTAAGTATTCGTTTGCAATCTTTGAGAAAAGAATTGCTGAATAATTCTTTTGACGGTCCAATAGGATCTGCGCCATCAATAATAATCACATCATATGAATTCTCTTTTGTATGCTTTACCCAATCAATTCCATTCTTGATTTGTAAATTCAATCTTGAATCAGACCATGCATTTCCTCCAATAGTAGGTAAATACTTTTGACTTAATTCAATAACTCTTATATCAATTTCAATTAAATCGATAGACTTAACCTCTTTATATTTTAAACATTCTCTTGCACTGCCCCCATCACCTCCTCCAATAATTAAAATATTATCTATATGTTTAGAACAACACAAGGCAGGATGAATAAGACACTCGTGATAACACTTTTCAGATTTTTCTGCAGTCATCCAACAATCATCCAGTAATAGTGCTTTCCCATATCTTTTGCTTTCATATATGGTAATTTTTTGAAAAGGACTAGACTCTTCTAGTATTAATTTTCCCTGTAGTCCATATCTAACGCCTTGATGATACTCGTCAAGCCACTCTGATCTTGTGTTTAATTTGTAATTCATAATTATGATATTAATGTTTGAGATTGATCTTCGCTAATTCCCAGTATTTTTCTAATTTCTCTTTTGATTGGGAATGTAATTCGCCATCTATATTTTTTTCTATGTATGTTAATCGTTCTAGGAATCTTTTATTAGTTTTTGCTAATCCCTCTTCTATTGATATTTTATTCCATCTTGCAATATTTATCAATGTAAATAATACGTCTCCTATTTCAGCTTCAGCTTCGGAAGTATTTTCTTGTTTTAATGCATCTTTTAATTCTTCTAATTCTTCATATAATTTATCCCAGATTTGATTAATTTTTTCCCATTCAAATCCATTTTTTGAAGCTTTTTTGGAGATAATTAGTGCTGCTTTCGTAGAAGGTTGTGATCTTATCTTTAATTTTAATCGGTCACTAATTGGGGTTTTTGAATTATTTAATGGTTTTTCATTATTTTTGATTTTTTCCCAAGAGTCTTCCACTTCTTTGATACTAACTTTTGCTTTATTTTGAAATACATGTGGATGCCTTCGAATTAGTTTTTCAGTGATGATGTCAATGATGTCTGTTATGTCAAATAAGTTTTTTTCTTTTGCTATTTGAGCATGCAAAATTACTTGTAGTAAGAGATCTCCAAGCTCTTCTTTTAATTCATCAGGATTGTCTTCTCGTATTGCGTGAGCAACTTCATAGGCTTCTTCTAGAACATATGGGATCAAAGAAAGATGTGTTTGCTTTAGATCCCAAGGACAGCCATTGATTGGATCTCTGAGGTCTGAAACTACTTCAAGGAGTTTATTCATTTTATCTGTTGCATTTATTTGGTTTGTGTTTGTCATATCTGGTTGTCTTGAAAGAACTGTTACTCAGCTCAGAAACGATTTTTTTTGAATCGTTGATCTAATTATGATTAATTCTCAACAACAGAGCAGCTTGAGGTATAAAGTACATGAATTAGTCAAAGGACTAAAAATTTTATGGGCGATTAGCTCAGCGGTAGAGCGCCTGCCTTACAAGCAGGATGTCCCTGGTTCGAACCCTGGATCGCCCATCTAAATTATTCTTCATTTATGCAAAATGGCCCTGGATTAAAAATTTCAGCAACGGCAGTCGCAGAGTTAAACAGGCAAGCTGCTTTTACTGGAACTCCTGGAGTTATGCATATTGATTTATTGGATGATAAGTGTGGAGAGGGTTGGAAATTTATCAGAATTAGACCTGGAAAAAACGACGGTGTTCCACTCGCTAGAGCAGACGGGATTACTTTGTATGCTCGCCAAGATCAAATTCTATTTTTTCAAGGTCTTAAGCTGAATTATTTTGGTGATCTCAGTGGAGGTGGATTTCTGATTAGCACCCCAAAAGGGGCTGAACCTTCTCCATGTGGATCAGGCTTTAGAAAACTGTCTAAAGTTAAATAAGTTTTAAAACAATTATAGAATTGAATTTATTCTTCTGGAAACAAGATCTCAGAGAGTTCATCGGAATCAACTTCATAGACGCGAGCTAAACTTGTCTCAATTGCGCTAGTTACTTCACCTGGTAAGAATCTCATAGCATTTAAAGCATCATCTGATATTTCCTCTGTAAGCAACTTTTCTTTACCATTTAATTTTTCATCGTTGATTACAGCGATGACCCAGCTTTGATATGCGTAAACAAGATTGGAGAACTCAAGTTCAGGGTCGTTCAGATCCATGACAAATAAACAGATAACGAACAATAAACACTAGTTTGGCTGTAGTTGGAGAAAATGTCTTCTATGGAACAAATATCTCGCACGTCTATTCAAGCAAAGGCCTTTGAGTTCGCATTGCTGGAATTAATTTATAGTAAGCGAGATAGCTTTCAGCCATTATGGAGCATAGATAGCTGGGCTAAATTTTTAATTTGGTTAAGTTTAAATTGTGGGCTTTCTGGAGAAAAAGAAAGCCTGGAAATGTTTGCGAAAGCTATGGGTTCTCCTTTAACAAGTCGAATGAGAAAAATATTTTTTGAAAGAGCTTTAGAAGATTTGTCATTACATGTGATGGCTGATCCTGCAGAAGCGCAAGTTTTGATTATGCCTATAGCTTTAGATAAGAGGATTAATGATAATGACGTAGTTCAAGCCTTAGAAAGGATCGGTTTAAGTGATAAGGTTTCTTTATCTTCGGCTGCATGGGAAAGGCATGACTCAATAGTTTCGATTCCTTGGAACGTAAAAAGTGACATTTGAATTTAGGAAAATCAAGAATGATGTAAAACTTTTGTCGGGAATGAGTAAATTAAATTAAATTAAACACATTTTTTCTGTGATAGAGCGGGCAAAAACTACAAAATTATCTGAAGCCGCAGGTCTTCCTAAAACATATGATCCAGTTGGCACAGAAAATCGCTGGCAGAAAGCTTGGGAAGAAAAAGGAGCTTTTAAACCTGATCCATCAGCCCCTGGAGCCCCATTCTCCGTAGTGATTCCTCCTCCAAATGTCACAGGTAGTTTGCATATGGGGCATGCTTTTAATACTGCCTTAATCGATACAGTTGTCAGGTATAAGAGATTAAAAGGAAATAATGTTCTCTGCCTTCCAGGTACAGACCATGCTTCAATTGCGGTTCAAACTATTCTCGAGAGACAACTTAAGAAAGAAGGCAAAAATCGTCGTGATCTTGGTAGAGCTTCTTTTTTGGAAAAAGCTTGGGAGTGGAAAGAAAAAAGTGGTGGAAGAATTGTTGATCAATTAAAGCGTTTGGGATATTCCGTAGACTGGAGTAGAGAGAGATTTACATTGGATGAGGGGCTTAGTAAAGCTGTTTCTGAGGCATTTGTTCGTTTACATGAAAAGGGATTGATATATCGAGGAGAATATTTAGTGAATTGGTGTCCTGCCTCTGGTTCAGCTGTGAGTGATTTAGAAGTTGAAATGAGAGAAGTAGATGGGCATCTATGGCATTTTCGATATCCCTTAGTCACATCATCTGTATCAAGTGCGAAACAAATTAGTTACTTAGAAGTAGCGACTACACGTCCTGAGACGATGCTTGGTGATGTCGCAGTTGCTGTGAACCCATCAGATGAAAGGTATAAAGATCTCATAGGGGAGAAACTTACTTTGCCTTTAGTTGGTAGAACCATTCCAATTATTGGAGACCCTCATGTAGATAAAGATTTTGGAACTGGATGTGTCAAAGTCACTCCAGCTCATGATCCTAATGATTTTGAGATTGGTCAGAGACATGACTTACCTCAAATAACAGTCATGACTAAAAAAGGAACAATGAATCAGAATGCAGGTCAATTTGAAGGCTTGGATCGTTTTGAAGCTCGTGAAGCTGTTATTGATTCTTTAAAGGAGATTGGTCTTTTAACCAAAATAGAAGCTTATAAACATAGTGTGCCTTTCTCTGATAGAGGGAAAGTACCAGTAGAACCATTGCTGTCAACTCAGTGGTTTGTGAAAATGGATCCTCTATCTAGTAGTTGTTCTGAATTTTTTGAGAAAGGACAACCGAAATTTATTCCTAATAGATGGTCTAAAGTTTATCGTGATTGGTTAACTGATATTAGAGATTGGTGTATTAGTAGACAACTTTGGTGGGGACATCGCATTCCGGCTTGGTTCGTAATTAGTCAAACAGATAATAAAGTTGTTAATGAAACGCCGTACATTGTTGCTCGAACAGAAGATGAAGCGAAGAAATTAGCACGAGAAAAATATGGAGATTCAGTTAAAGTTGAGCAAGATGAAGATGTGCTGGATACATGGTTTTCTAGCGGATTATGGCCTTTCTCTACATTAGGTTGGCCTGACGAAACCCATCCTGATTTTCAACGTTGGTATCCCACGAACACTTTGGTTACTGGCTTTGACATTATTTTCTTTTGGGTGGCAAGGATGACAATGATGGCTGGTGTCTTTACGGAGCGGATGCCATTTGCTGACGTCTATATTCACGGACTTGTTAGAGATGAACAGAATAGAAAGATGAGTAAAAGTTCTGGAAATGGCATTGATCCTTTATTACTTATAGAAAGATATGGAACAGATGCTTTGAGGTTTGCTCTTGTTCGTGAAGTTGCAGGTGCGGGCCAAGATATAAGTCTTGACTTTGATCGTAAAAATGAAACCTCAGCAACGGTTGAGGCCTCGAGAAATTTTGCTAATAAGCTCTGGAATGCAACTAGGTTTGCTCTTATTAATCTTGAAGATCAAGATTATGAAAACTTGGAGAAATACGATTCTTCTAAGTTGCAATTATCAGACAGGTGGATTTTATCAAGACTTGCACGAGTCAATCATGAGACTGCTAATCGATATGAAAATTATGCTCTTGGAGAGGCCGCTAAGGGATTGTATGAATTTGCTTGGAATGATTTTTGTGATTGGTATTTAGAATTAATTAAACGACGATTGAATAATTCAGAAAATCTTTCTTCCGATGAATTATTAGATCAAAAAATAGCGAAAAGTGTTTTATACAAAGTTCTAAGTGATCTTTTGATTATGCTTCATCCTCTAATGCCTCATTTGACAGAGGAGCTTTGGCATGGATTAACAGGTTTAGATGAGGATCAATTTTTAGCTTTGCAGCCTTGGCCCCAATCAAATGAACAAGACTTGAATCTAGATTTAGAAAGTTCTTTCTCTGATTTATTTTCATCTATCAGATTGATTCGCAATCTCAGAGCAGTTGCTGGGTTGAAACCCTCTCAAAAAGTTCCTGTCATGTTGATTTCTGGTAAGGAGGTCTTACAAAAAACACTAACAACATCAATCAATGATATTGCTGTTTTGACGAAGGCTAAGGAAGTACAGATATTATCTCCAGAGCAAGCAAAGTCATTGCCTTCAATGAAAGCTCTAGCAGGAGTAAGTGGAGAGCTTGAGGTAGTGTTGCCTATTGAAGGATTGATAGATATAGCTTCATTACGATCCAGGCTAGAAAAAGATTTAAATAAAGCACAAAAAGAAATTGAAAGTCTTTCTGGACGTTTAGCGAATAAGAATTTTGTTGATAAAGCTCCCAAAGAGGTTGTTGAAGAATGCAGAGCAAACTTAACGGATTCAGAAGCTCAAGTACGTCTAGTTAAAGAACGTCTATTGGGATTGGATTGATCTCTCTAAACTATGTCTAACAACTTAGAAACTCTGGTTAATAATTTCATTCCTTTTTTAAGTAGCCCTTTTGGAATTTTGGTTTTTGCTTTGGTTTATGTTTTTTGGGTGACTTGTTTATTACCAGGCTCATGGCTTTCCATGTTGTCTGGCTTTCTTTATGGCACCTGGCTTGGAAGTTTGGTGGTTTTTGTGGGAGCTTTTATCGGAGCTCATCTAACTTTTTATTTAGGGAGAACTTTTTTAAAAGAATGGGCTCGAAAAAAGGTCTCCAATTTTCCAAAAGTTCAAATAATGGAGAAAGCTGTTAAACGTGAAGGTCTAAAAGTAATTCTTCTCACAAGACTTTCTCCTCTTTTTCCATTTGGCTTACTTAATTTTACATATGGCTTGAGTGAGGTAAAAGTTCGTGATTTTACTCTTGGAATGATTGGTATATTACCTGGCACAATTATATATTGCAGCCTAGGTTCCTTAGCACTTAAAGTTTCAAATTTTGGTGAAGTACTCTCAGGAAGATCTGATACTAGTTCGTTTATTTCGAGCTTAATTAGTATTTTATCGACTATTTTAGTTATTATTTTAGTTTTACGTTCAACAAGAAAACTCAATCAGGATTCTCAATCACTAGATTAATCATCAGCTTTTAAATTCCAATCTTCAATCGCTGCAAATAAAATAAACCAATAAAGTCTTATACGATTAAAGATACCTTTTTTAGAAGCAAGCATTTCATATTTTGCGCGTCCACATTCTGTTTTGATTAAAGAAAAGATTGGATTCTTATCCATTTTTAAATTTTAATCATTTTAACAATAATAGCTTAAATTCAGTTTCGTTAATTATTTTTACTCCAAGCTCTTCTGCTTTTTTTAATTTGCTCCCCGCTTTTTCTCCTGATAATAAGAAATCAGTTTTTTTACTAATTGAAGAGCTGACTTTTCCTCCAGCACTTTCTATCAATTCTTTTGCTTCATCTCTTGTAAGCGAATCTAAAGTTCCTGTTAAGACAAAAACTTTGTCATGAAAAATATTGGATTGGTTTGAATTGTATTTTGACTCTAAATTCTCTTTTAGAGAAAATCCAATTGCTTTTAATTCTTTAATTAAGTTTTGATGATTAGAATCATCAAACCACTTAATTATTGCATCTTTCATCTCATTTCCGAATCCATAAATATTGGATATATTTTCAGGTGCCTCCTTAGCAATATTATTAAGTTCCTCGATACTATGAAAGTTTTTTGAAAGAGATTTAGCATTCGCTTCTCCTATGTGAGGTATCCCTAAACCGTAGAGCTGTTTGTGCCAATTTTTGTTTTTAGATTCGTTAATTTCTATTAGTAAATTCTTTGCAGATTTTTCACCAAATCTTTCAAGTTTTAAAAGGGAATCAATTTCAAGTTTGTATAAATCTGCGATTGACTGTACATACCCTTCATTTACTAATTGATTAATAATCTTTTCACCTAATCCTTCTATTTTCATTGATCCTTTACTGACCCAATGACGCAAAAGACCTTTTAATTGTGCTGGGCATCTAGAATTAACACATTTCGTTATTGCTTCGTTCTCTTCTTGAATTAATTTGGAATCACATCCTGGACAGTTTTGAGGAAATTTTACTAATTTTGCATCAACTGCTCTAAATTCTTTTATAACTCTAATAACTTCAGGAATAATTTCTCCAGCTTTTCGCACAATTATGGTGTCATCATAATGAAGATCTAAAGATGCAAGTCTGTTTGCATTATGAAGAGTTGCACGATTAACAGATGTTCCTGCAAGTTCAATAGATTCAAACTCCGCTACTGGTGTAACAGCACCAGAACGACCTACTTGGAAAATTAATTTTTTTAACTTAGTCGCTTTCTCTTCTGCTGGATATTTAACAGCGATGGCCCATCTTGGAGCTTTGTGAGTAGATCCTAGGATGTTTTGTATATCAAATTTATCTATTTTTACTACTATTCCATCTGTGGCATAAGCTAAAGAATCTTTTTCGATTTCCCAATACTTGTAAAAGGTATTTGCTTCATTTAAGTTTTGCTTTGTTTCATAAGTAGTATTAACTTTAAAACCAATACTTTTTAAAAACTCAAGTGATTCAGATTGAGAATTTGGTTTTTTCAAATTTCTATCATTTGGCTCCCAATTTTCTGGTAAATAAATACTATATGCGAAGAAGTCAAGTTTTCTAGATGCAACTATTTTGGGATCTAATTGTCTTAATGTTCCTGCACAAGAGTTTCTAGGATTTGCCAAGAGTGGTTGATCAGTATTTTTTCTCTCAATATTGATTTTATCAAATATATTATTGGGCATGAATGCTTCTCCTCTAATTTCAATCCAAGAGGGTGGATTTTTTAATAATAAGCTTAATGGAATTGTAGAAATTGTTCTGATATTAGTAGTGATATCTTCTCCAGTTTTTCCATCTCCACGAGTTGCTGCTCTAGTTAAAATCCCATTTTCATATCTTAGTGAAATAGCATTCCCATCAATTTTTAATTCACAAATAAGTTCTGGATTATCATCTTCCTTGAAATTTTTATTTTCTGAACTTATTAATTTTCTGATCCTTGTGTACCAAGCTTTTAATTCATTTACATTAAAAGCATTATCTAGGCTTAAAAGAGGAATATTATGATCAACATTTTTAAAACCTGTAGAAGGGATACCTCCTAATCTTTGGGAAGGGCTATCATCAGTAATTAAAGATGGGTGGATATTTTCAATTTCAATTAACTCTCTATATAGTTGATCATAAACAGCGTCATCTATCTCGGGTGCATCTAATACATAGTAGGAGTAATTTGCTTTATTTAGTAAAGCTCTCAGCTCTTTTGCACGTTCATAATGTTGATTCAAGTTTGAATTCACTTCTCACATTTCGCTTCATTATGTATTGGCTTTCGCAATACGATCTATTTGCCAATTTTCGTTTATTTTAATAAAAGTGAAGTCCAGCGGCATTTCGTTTTTCTTATCTTCTGATTTTAAGCTTAATGTGAGCATTATTTGATTGTCTTCTATTCTTGGTCGCCCTGACTTCAAGTTTCTATATCGATTTAATTGCAAGCTACCCAAAAATTTGATGAACTCTTGTCTATTGACATGTGATTTATAAGCTTTTGTTGTAAGTCTATAAGCCCCATCTATTCGGCCAGCTGCAATTTGATCAAAAAACTTTTTCACAAGAGGATTAATGCCTCTAGCACTTATTACGAGTTTGATTGCGTTAAAAGTCCAAAAAAGGAGAAGTGCGCCAACTCCAACCAAGAGAGCTTTTAATCCAATTGCTTTGATAAGAGCACTATCCATTTTTTTAATTCCGTTTAGTTAAAGATTCTGACTTATCAGCCATGAGATTAGCTTGTTTGTTATTGATAGTTAGACAGAATGTTATCGGAATAATAATGCTAACGAGTTCTCGGTATCAATGTCTTTAATACCTGTTTTACCATTATTTCTTGAATTAAACAGACAATATTTTCAGAACTCGTTGCTCGAGAATGGATTTCCCAGAGTCTCTCTTCGTTGGAGTGATGGCCGCATGCGCACTACGGCTGGTATCTATAGAAGTAAAACGAATTTTTTCGGAGTTAAAGCTAGTGAAATAATTTTGTCTAGACCAGTATTGGAACATCTTCCCCATAAAGCATTGATGAGCACCTTGTGTCACGAAATGATTCATGCCTGGATTGATCTTGTTCTGAAAGTTGAGGAAGCACATGGGCCTAATTTTCATCAACGTATGGCAGAGATTAATTCCGCTCAAACGGATTTCCAAGTAACAGTTCGTCATTCGTTCCCAATAACAAAAAAAACCCCAAAATGGGTGGCAACTTGCCCTTCATGTGAAAGAACTTTTAGCTATCGGCGTGTTGTTAGGGGTGCTGCCTGTCGAAGTTGCTGTAACAATTTTTTTGGAGGTCGATGGAATCAAAAATGTGTACTTGAATTTCAACCTTTTTCTAGAAGTAATAAATAATTTCATCTTTACGGTGATTCACTTGTTGGTTTGAAAGCGTTAAATTTAAAAGATGAGCCCATACAACAATCGGAATCAAAATCGTCAGCGATCTCGAGCGCCCCTTGATCGTAGAATGGATAAATGGATACAAACTGGAAAACAAGTTGTAGATGGTGTTGCAGGTAATCGCCCTGGTCAAAGAAGGGGAGGGTGGCAAGACAAAGAGACTTCAGCAAATTTCGAAAAAGTTGGTCGTTGGGTGGAAGAAAAAATTGATTGGTTTTTTGAGGATGATGACGATTGGTTGGATAATGAAGATTTAGATGACGAGCCTCTTCAAGAAAGCATAAACAATATAAAAAGACCCTTAAGTGCTATTTCCTTAAGAGCTCCTAAAGCTTTACCACCTCAGATTGAACGAAGGAGTAACAATTTAGATGCACTTGATGAATGGCCAGATGATCAATCTTTTAAATTAAATAAGTGGGAAAGAAAAGATAATTTAATTAAGAAAAATGCACCCGATTTAAACGATTCTTTTCTAGATGAACGAACTTCTCAAAGAAGAAAAAACATACCAAGATCTAGTAGAAGAAAATACTAGTTGTTTTTAAAAAGCCTTTCTTGGTATTGGGCCTAACCATTTTTCTAGTTTGGGGCTGAAAACTTCTCTAATTACAGTTAATTCTTTTTGTTGACGAAAAAATCGATAATGCCTACTCCAAAAAGGACCATCTTCATTGAATTCTGATTTCAGCCAACTGGCATTAACTAATCCCAATCCGTCAACTTCTCTAAAAAGCTCTGAGCGTCCTTGGGTCAAGCTTTTCCAGATTGGTTGATCCTTATTTTGCAGATGTTTTTCTGCTTCTTGATAATTCCACCAGCTTTCAGCCCATGCCAGGGTTAAGTCTCCGCATGTCAGCCAAACTTGTCTTCTTATCAAAGGTGGCTCTAGTTCATTGACTTCTTCTGGTACACCAATTTCATTCTTATTTTCTGTTTCCATTGAAATAACCTTTATGGCAACTTCATGACCTGTTAATAGTTTTAGATGTCTTGTTGGGCTGCCGTCACCTAAGAGCATTAACTGCCAAGCTCCAGAGAGCTTATGATTCCCCTTCCCTGAAAGAACACTTTCTTTCGATGCTTTCCAAATCACTTCAGGAGAAGGTAATTGAGATTGACGTGAATTCACTGTTGATAACTTGTTATTTGTAGTGCATCTTTACTTTTAGTTTTTTTCATTTGCTCTATTTTTAACCATACTAGAAGTGCAGTGAGATCAGCTTTGCTTACACCGGGAAGTTGAGCAGCATGACCAAGACTTTTTGGTTGCGAAATTGTTAGTTTTTCCCTGGCTTCTTTAGATAGTGTTTCGATATTATTGTAATTTAAATTTTTTGGTAATAATTTTTTACTTTGCTTTTTTAATTGATTAATTTGAGTTTGTTGTCTTTCTAAATAACCGCTATATTTAATATCTATCTCAACTCCTTCTTCAACATCTAAAGGAATACTTTGAGTTGTTAAATTATAATTAATTAAGTCTTGATAGTGAATATTTGTTCTTCTCAGGAAATTTGCGAGGGTTATTGATCCTTTAATAGGCGTTCCAGTTGTGGAATATATTTCCTTTGCAGACTTATCACTTTCTTTGATTCGCTCTGTCTCCAGTCTTTCTTTTTCTTGATTGATTAATTGTTGCTTAGTATTAAATATTTCCCACCTTCTTTCATCAATCAACCCTAATTTGTAACCGAGAGGAGTTAGTCGCCTGTCTGCATTATCACCTCTTAAAATTAATCGATATTCACTTCTACTAGTTAATACTCTATATGGCTCTTTTAAATCTTTTGTAACTAAATCATCAATCATAGTTCCTATATAACTACTCTCTCTCTCAAAAATAAATCCTTCTTTATCGTTTACTAATCTTGCAGCATTTAAACCTGCTACTAAACCTTGTGCAGCTGCTTCTTCGTATCCTGTTGTTCCATTTAGTTGCCCTGCACTAAATAAACCACTTATTCTTTTTGTCTCTAGTGTTGCTTCTAATTGTGTGGCTGGAATGTAATCATATTCAACTGCATAAGCAGGTCGAAGCATTACGCAATTTTGTAAGCCTGGTAGAGTCCTTAAAAGTTCTAATTGTAAGTTTTCAGGCAGTCCAGTTGAAAAACCTTGTACATACATTTCTGGAGTATCTCTACCTTCGGGCTCTAAGAAAATCTGGTGTGAATCTTTGTCAGCAAAACGTACAATTTTATCTTCAATTGATGGGCAATATCTTGGACCTTTACTATCAATGAAACCTCCATAAATAGGAGTTAAATGAAGATTATTTTTAATAAGTTGGTGAGTTTTTTTTGTTGTTCTCGTGATATGACAACTCATTTGCTCCCCACTTTTCCAAGAAAGAGGATCAAACGAAAAGAATTTATCTGAAGCATCACTCAATTGCTCATCTAGAGAGTCAAGATCAATAGTTCTTCTATCGACGCGAGCAGGGGTTCCTGTTTTTAAACGATCAGTAGTAAAGCCTAACTTTTGCAATTCTTCAGTTAACCCTTCAGAGGCCTGCTCTCCTGCTCGACCTGCGCTCATAGATTGATTGCCAATCCAAATCCTGCCTCCTAAAAAGGTTCCTGTTGTAAGTACAACTGCTTTTGCATGAAAAACGCTTCCAAAATAGGTTTTAATTCCCTTTATAAATCCAATTCTTTCTTGAATTTCTGGTGTGTTTTTTTCAATCTGTTTGGGATAATGTTCAATTTCTAGCCCAGTAACCATTGCCTCTCTAATCTTTAAATTGGGAGTGTTTTGAAGGATTTTTAGCATTTCATGCGCATATAACCGCTTATCTGTTTGTGCTCTCAATGCTCGAACTGCAGGACCTCTGCTTGCGTTAAGGATCCTTTTTTGAAGAGCTGTTAAATCGGCTAATTTTCCTATGATCCCTCCTAGCGCGTCAACCTCATGAACTAATTGACTTTTAGCTGGTCCGCCTACTGCGGGATTACATGGTTGCCATGCAATTCGATCTAAATTGAGTGTAAATAAAGCTGTATTCAATCCTAATCTTGCTGAAGTCAGCGCAGCCTCGCAGCCTGCATGACCGCCTCCAACAACAATTACGTCAAAACTTTCATGTGAAGATTGTTTGGTAATCATCAATTAAGCATTTATGAATTTAATTCTCGAATAATTAAGCAGCAAGATTTCTAAATCTAGTGAATTGGGGTTCAAAAAGTAATTTAACTGTTCCAACAGGTCCATTTCGGTGTTTTGTCACGATAACTTCTGTAATTCCTCTATCAGTTGTTTCTGGATTGTAATACTCATCCCTGTAAATCATTAGAACCAAGTCCGCATCCTGTTCTATTGAGCCAGATTCACGAAGATCGCTGAGCATTGGTCTTTTATTGGTTCTTGATTCAACTCCTCTACTTAACTGAGATAAAGCGATGACAGGGACTTTAAGTTCTCTTGCCATACCCTTAAGACCTCTGGTAATCCTTGAGATTTCTTGCACTCGATTATCGGGCGAAGTACCCTCCATTAGTTGTAGATAATCAATTACGATTAGCCCCAGCTCTTTACCTTGTTCAGCAATTAGGCGACGACATAAGGACCTCATTTCGAGAACACTTGAATTTGGTTTGTCGTCAATGAAGATTGGTAATTGACCAAGTGTATTAATACCTTGACCGAGTAATGGCCATTCATCTTGTTGCAAACGTCCAGTTCTTAATCGACTGCTCTCAATACCTACCTCGCTTGATAGCAGTCTGTAAGTTAGTTGCTCTTTACTCATCTCAAGACTGAATACACAAACAGGCAGGTCATGCAGTTGTGCTACGTTTTTAGCCAAATTAAGAACAATTGAAGTTTTTCCCATTGCTGGTCTGCCTGCAACAATGATTAGATCGCTCCTCTGAAGTCCTTGTGTCATTGCATCCAGATCGTAAAAATTAACTGGTATGCCTGCAACTGATGTACCTAGTGATCTACTTTCTATTTCATTGAAAGTACTTGTCAGGATTTCTGCAGTAGGTGTTAAACCTTTGGATGGTTGCTCTTGGCTAATAGCAAAGATTTTTTGTTCAGCTTGATCAATGGCTTCTTCCATTGGAAGGCTTTGATCAAAGCCTAATTTGATCACATCATTTCCAGATTTAATTAGTTGTCTGCGAAGAAATTTATCGCTAATTAACTTGGCAACTTGTTCTATTGAGGCTGTAGATGTAACCCTCTCAACCAGTTCCACTAATCGGTTGTTGCCTCCGACTTTTTCTAAAGAATTTGTATCAGCAAGCCAAGCGCTCATTGCTGTTAAATCCGTAGGTTTGCCTTGGCTATGTAGCATTAATGCCGTTCTATATATTTCTCGATGAGCAGATATATAAAAAGCTTCAATTGGTAGCAAATCAGCTATTCGTCCTATCGCATCAGGATCCAATAAAATTCCACCAAGAACAGATTCCTCTGCTTCCAAATTTTGTGGTGGTATTTGGTCAGGTTGAGCTTCAAAACGAGGCTTCTCAATTTTGGAATTATTAAAAGCTCCAAAATCTCTACCCTGTTTTGAAAAATCCCCGTTATTTGAAGAGGGGGTGCTTATCATTTATCGCTTATTGGACAAGGACACCTACTTTGGCTTGTTCAGGCAAAGATGCAACTATTAGTAACTTGTAACTTCAAGGTTTATCTCAGCATTGACTTCGTTATGAAGTTTGATTTGAACTTTGTATTTCCCAACACCATGTATCTCAGGAACAGATATGTCTCTACGATCTATATCCTTTTTAGTAGCTTCTTTTACCACTTCTGCTACATCTCCATTTGTTACTGTTCCAAATAAGACCCCATCTTCTCCTACTTGTTTCTTGACAGTAAATCTTCCAATTGTTGTCAGAGCTGTTTGGAAATCAATAGCTTCTTGTTTTTTAGCAGCTTCTTTTTCTGCTTGTTTTGCTCTTCTGTGCTCAACTTGTTTTAAAACAGTTGGAGTAACTGGTAATGCTTTTTTGTTGGGTAATAAAAAGTTTCTTGCAAAACCAGGTGCAACCTCAACAAGGTCACCATCATTGCCAAGACTTTTTATGTCTTCATTTAGAACAACTTGAACTCGCTTAGCCATGGATTGAAAATGAATTAATGCTATTTAATTATTGTTATTAATATTACGACGCGACAGGGAGTCTAATTTTTTTGGCTAACCCAATTGCTTTTAAAAAACGTATGTGTTGCCAAGTGAGATCTATTTGATTTCGTTGAAGGCCATGCTTTGCTGAATTAGGAAAAGCATGATGATTATTGTGCCACCCCTCTCCAAATGTAAGAGCTGCGACCCATTTATTGTTTTTTGAATTATCTCCACTCTCATATGCAATAGAACCCCAACAATGAGTTGCTGAATTAACTAACCAAGTGATGTGATAAACAAAAACCAGCCTTAGAGGAATTCCCCATAAGACCATTGCCCAACCTCCAACGCCAGTGGATTGGCCAATTAAATAAAGCGTCGCCCCTAAAGGTATTTGCAAAAGTAAAAAATTTTTATTTAAGAATCGATAGTAAGGATCTTTTATTAAATCTCCAGAAAGTCTTGGAACAGCTTTCATGGCAGGTACATCTTCAAACATCCATCCCATGTGACTCCACCAAAATCCTTTGTTGCTGTCATGATGATCAGCTTCAGTATCGGAAAAAGTATGATGATGCCTATGAAGACCAACCCAATCAATTGGTCCATGTTGGCAACTTAATGCTCCACAAGTTGCAAAAAATCTTTCAAGCCATTTTGGAACCTGAAAAGAGCGATGTGAAAGTAGGCGATGATATCCAGTAGTTACTCCCAAGCAAGCAGTTACCCAATATAAGAAAATGAATCCAGAAAATGCTAACCAGCTCCAAAATTTAGCTTGCAAAGTAAATATTGTTAGAGCGTGAATTGTCAGCATGAATATGACTGTTCCCCATCTTCTTCTGGCCCTTTGGTTATGAATCCGTCTTGGTACATGACCTTGAAGCTTCTTCGATGCAGCCATCGCTTTATCGGCAGCAACTGGTTTTTTTAATGGAGCCGAAGCCTCGATTAAACTTGCAACCATTGGTGATCCGTCTACTTGTTGTATATAATATACGATAAGGATCCTAATCAGGTCTATCTGTCAATCTTGAATGTGATTTGTGACCTCTAGTTTTCGGGACCAATTGACTGCGGGTAGAAGGGCGATGGCTCATCTAGTGCATGTATGGCATGAGCGTAATGGCTGGTCTCATAAAGTTCTTCCTGCTTTGGCTGAATGCTTGGATCTAGGGAGGGTTCATAGTTCTCAAATCTCAAATCTACGAAATGGAAAACTTGTATCTCCAAGCCCTGAAGTATTTTTTGCTTTGGGGAAGGTAAATCAAGTGCTTTCACATGGAATAGAAAATATAGAAAGTCAAATATTGAGTGTTCATCCTGAGTTGGTTAGATCTCTTCAAGAATCAGCTATCGCTGTTGAAGGAAATGATAATAACCCTCTTTCTGCAGGTGATTTTTTTGAGATTTTTGTTGGCTTAGCCTCTTTACCTTCTTCCTTTGATTGGTTTATTGAGGAAGCTGAGGCCCCTGAACTTAGCGCTGCTTTGGCTGACTATTTATGCAAAGGAAGGTCGTGGAGAATGTGTAGAGAACAAGTTATGTCAGCATATCCAGTAAGTAAAAAACAACGAAGAGAAAGATTTGAGGCAGTTATGGCAGGTTTAAAAGATTACACAGCCGAGGAACTTGATGGTGAATTGTTAGATTTACACGCAACAAATAAATTGTTAAATACAAATAATTTGCAAGGTGCAGATGACTTTTTGGAAAATCTTCGCCAAAGAGGTTTATTGCTTAAGGATCAAGAAAAATTAGAAATTATTTTTTCAGATTAATTTTTAAAAACTTATTCTACTGAATTAAAAAAACAATATGTCAAAAAAATCTGCTAAAAATTTTGTTGATAATGTAGAAAAACAATTGTATTTATCTATTAAAGAAAAGACTGAAAGTATAACATTTAAATTAGAAAAAGTATTAAAAGCTTTTTCTGAATCTCATTTAAATGTACAACATTTTGCTTCATTGACAGGATATGGACACGGAGATTTAGGAAGGGATATAATTGATAAAATTTTTGCAGATGTTTTAGATTCTGAAAAAGCAGCAGTAAGACTTCAGCTTGTAAGCGGAACCCATTCTATTGCATCATCTTTGTTTGGAGTCTTAAGACCAGGAGATAATTTATTATCTATCACTGGAAGGCCCTATGAATCGCTTGAAGAAGTGATTGGCTTGAGGGGGAATGACCAAGGATCCTTGATTGAATTTGGTATTAACTATGAAGAAATATCTTTGAAAAATGATGGAAATATAGATTTTCTAGCGTTAGAAAAAGCTTTAAAAATACCAAGAAAATTAATTTTTATACAACGTAGTTGTGGTTATACATGGCGTCCATCTTTGACTATTGAAGTTATTAAAGATATTTGTGATTTGTGTCATAGGATTCAGCCTCACTGTATTTGTTTTGTTGATAATTGCTATGGAGAATTTGTTGAAAATCAGGAACCAACTTCAGTAGGCGCAGATTTGATTGCAGGTTCTTTAATAAAAAATTTAGGGGGCACTATTGTTCCTACTGGTGGATATATTGCGGGGAAAGCAGATTTGGTTGATAAAGCCTGTTGCCGCTTGACTGCTCCAGGTATTGGACCTGAAGGTGGTATTACCTTTGACTTAAATAGAACTATTTTACAAGGACTTTTTCTGGCACCTCAAATGGTTGCAGAGGCTCTAATTGGTGCTGAGATTATTTCCACCACATTTAGCGAATTGGGCTTTCAAGTGTTGCCAACCCCAGGATCTATGCGAACTGATTTGATCCAAGTAGTAAGAATTGGAGACCCGAAAATTTTACAAATAATTTGTAGGTCTTTTCAGGAAAAATCACCGATTGGATCTTTTCTCGATCCAATACCTGCTTCAATGCCAGGCTATGAAAATAACTTAGTCATGGCTGGAGGCACGTTCATAGATGGTAGTACGAGTGAATTTTCTGCTGATGCTCCTATGAAACCTCCATTTGATCTATTTATTCAAGGAGGATCCCATCGCTCTCATATCAAAATTGCTTTGATTCATGCGCTATCCAATTTATTTCAGGCAGGATTGATCAAATTGCCCCAGAATGATTAAGCGTTTTTCGTTTTGACGCAATGGCTTTTTCCTTCCCAGATCATTTTCGTTTTGCTGACAGTCATGAATATGCTTTTTCTGATGATGCTTTAGTTCGAATTGGTATTAGTGAATTCGCAGTAGATCAATTAGGAGATATCGTTTTTGTTGATCTTCCAGATGAAGGAACTGCAATAGTCAAAGGAGAGAGCTTTGGCTCAGTTGAATCTGTAAAGGCTGTTGAGGATATGTATGCTCCAGTGAGCGGGACCATTGTCCATAGAAACAATTCTGTTTTGGCAAGCCCAGAGGAACTTCAAAATGATCCTCATGGTGAGGGATGGTTATTGATAATTCGTCCTGATAATCCTGATCAATTAAAAGAGCTTATGGATTCAGAAACTTATTCCAAGAAAATTGCTGCATAGAATTTTATTGAATAATTTTTTCTTACAACAAATTAGGAAATTTTTCTCTACACTGGCCTTCACTCAAATAACTTAATTTGCTTGTGCTTGAGAACAAGCTCATGTCGAAAGCAGAATTAAAGGATTTCACTTTTAAGTCTCGCCATATAGGTCCAACCAAAGAAGACGAAGCTTATATGCTTCGACATCTTGCTTATGAAAATTTGGAAGAATTTATATCTTCTGTAATTCCCAATGAAATCTTTGATTCAGAAAACAATGTTATTTCCTTACCAGATGGGTGTGATCAAAATGAAGCTTTAAAAGAAATCAATTTAATTTCAAAGAAAAATGTTGAACATCGTTCGCTGATTGGGCTTGGCTATCATTCGACAGTTATACCTCCAGTTGTTCAAAGAAATGTTCTAGAAAATCCTAATTGGTACACAGCTTATACACCTTATCAAGCAGAAATATCGCAAGGCAGACTAGAAGCTCTATTTAATTTTCAAACTTTCATAAGCGAATTAACAGGTTTGCCTATATCCAATGCTTCTTTACTTGATGAAGCGACTGCGGCAGCTGAGGCGATAAGTTTGAGTTTGGCTGTTAGAAAAAATAAAAATGCTAATAAATTTTTAGTAGATCAAGAAATTTTGCCTCAAACATTTGATGTATTAAAAACTCGATGTGAACCATTAGGAATTGTACTGGAAATCTTTGATAACAATGATTTTGAAATTGATAATAATGTCTTCGGAATACTGATTCAGTTACCTGGGAAAAATGGTCGAATTTGGGATCCAACCTCAATAATTAATCTTGCACACAAATTTGATGCAATTGTAACTATTGCAATCGATCCATTGGCTCAAGTGTTAATTAAACCTATGGGAGAATTTGGTGCAGATATTGTTGTCGGAAGTGCGCAAAGATTAGGAGTACCTATTGCTTTTGGTGGACCACATGCAGCTTTTTTTGCAACTAAAGAAATATACAAAAGACAAATACCAGGAAGAATAGTGGGCCAATCAGTTGATCTAGAAGGCAATCAAGCATTGAGGCTTGCACTTCAAACAAGAGAGCAACATATACGCAGAGATAAAGCAACAAGTAATATTTGTACAGCTCAAGTTTTATTAGCTGTTCTTTCTTCTTTTTATGCAGTGCATCATGGTCCAAATGGTCTTAAACAAATAGCAAAAAAGATTCTTAAATATAGATCATACTTTGAATCTATTCTAAGTAATCTAGAATATCCTTTAGATAGATATTCCGGGTTTGATAGTATTGATATTTATTGTCCTGAAGCATCAAAAGTTATTCAGTTGGCTTCTGAAGAAGGATATAATATTAGAGTGCTTCCTATCGGATCAGATATTGAGAATGCGAAGGGTTTTGGTGTGACTTTTGATGAATTAACTTGTGATGATGAAATTGATAAATTACATCAAATACTTGCAAAAGTTAAAGGAAAAAATGTTAATGACTTTACTACGTTCGCCAAAGAAAATGAATCATTAATTGACATTCCAATGCGAAAAAAACCTTGGCTTGAACAATCGGTATTTAATAAATATCAAAGTGAGACTGATTTAATGAGATATATACATTTTTTAGTGTCGAAAGATTTTTCTTTAGTTCAAGGAATGATTCCTCTTGGGAGTTGCACAATGAAATTGAATGCAGCTGCAGAACTTTTACCCATCGAATGGAGTCAGTTTTCCTCTATCCATCCATTTGCTCCTTATGATCAATTAGCTGGATTTCAGGAAATAATTAATAACCTTGAAGCTTGGCTGTCTGCTTTAACTGGCTTTCAAGGGGTTTCTCTTCAGCCAAATGCAGGTTCTCAAGGAGAATTTGCTGGTTTGCTTGTAATACGATCATGGCATAAGTCTCAAGGAGAGGGTCATAGAAATATTTGCTTGATTCCAACCAGTGCACATGGGACCAATCCAGCTAGCGCTGTTATGTCTGGCTTTAAAGTTGTTTCTGTTAAATGTGATGAATACGGCAATGTTGATTTAGAAGACTTAAGGAATAAATCAAAAATTCATTCAAAGAATTTGGCTGCATTGATGGTCACCTATCCTTCAACTCATGGAGTGTTTGAGCCAAATATTCGTGAAATTTGTCAAGTCATTCATCAAGAAGGAGGTCAAGTCTATTTGGATGGTGCAAATCTGAATGCTCAAGTGGGTATTTGCAGACCTGGATCTTATGGCATAGATGTCTGTCATTTAAATCTTCATAAAACTTTTTCGATCCCTCATGGAGGAGGAGGCCCAGGCGTAGGTCCAATAGCTGTTGCAGCTCATTTGGTTCCTTATCTTCCTGGACATTCAATTGTTCAATGTGGAGGCGAAAAGGCTATTTCAGCTGTCTCTTCAGCTCCATATGGCAGCGCTGGAATATTGCCCATCAGTTGGATGTACATTCGAATGATGGGTAGCGATGGGTTACGCAAAGCAAGTTCAATTGCAATTCTCTCCGCTAATTATTTAGCAAAACGACTTGATCCTTATTATCCAGTTTTATTTAAAGATCCTAATGGCTTGGTGGCACATGAATGCATCTTAGATTTAAGACCTTTGAAGAGTCAGTTAGGTATAGAAGTTGAAGATGTTGCTAAAAGATTAATGGATTATGGATTTCATGCTCCAACAATCAGTTGGCCTGTTGCTGGAACCTTGATGGTTGAACCCACAGAGAGTGAAAGTTTGGCTGAATTAGATCGTTTTTGTGACGCGATGATTAGAATAAGAGAAGAAATCGAACAAATTAAATTAGGAAATATTGATCCTATTAATAATCCTTTAAAACAATCTCCACATACTTTAAAAACAGTTACATCCGATGATTGGGATAGACCTTATTCTCGTAAAGAAGCAGCTTATCCATTGCCTGATCAGGAAAAATATAAATTTTGGCCATCAGTTTCACGTATTAATAACGCTTATGGAGACAGAAATTTGATATGTAGTTGTCCTTCAGTTCAAGACTTAGAAGAAAATAATTCTATTTGAAGACTGGTTAAAACTTCTTTTATTAGTTAAATTTCAAGCGAAAACCATATCTTTGGTTTTTCTTAGGCTGTTTTGCAATTTTTTCTATTAATCTTTGCCTCAGCTTTCAATCACATGGGGACCAAATGAACAAAAAGACATCTGTTGATTTTCCAGATCAAATTAATAAAAAGGATGAGTTGTCCTTGCCTTCTTTCTCTAATTGCTTTGAATCTGTTTTAAATAACGGAGAACTTTTACAAGTTGCTGGAACTAATGTTGTTAGAGTCCCATTTGGGGTCCGTCAACCTAAGAAAGAAAGGCCAGCAAAGCTTTCTCCATGGGCAACTTTGGTATTACCTCTGCAATCATTGGATTCCCCAACTCCACCTCCTCATGCTGCATAAAAACTAAGCAGCGAGATTTGATTGCTTTTTATCTAGCACTCCTGCGTAATAACTTCTTAATTGTTTTGTAGCTCCTGCCCAGCCCCATCTCTCAGCTTCAGAACGAGCTGCTTTTCTCATCGCTGTTCGCTCTACTTCGTTGCCTAATAATTTTTTTGTAGCCTCAATTAAACTTAAAGCCCCATCATTTCCTTCATCAGGATTGTATAAGCATCCGTTCTCTCCATCTGAAATGATATCTGGTATTCCACCTTTATTTGCTCCTACGACTGGGCATCCAGCAGCCATTGCTTCTAAGAGAACTAATCCAAGAGTTTCTGTACTAGAGGGAAATAAGAAAGCATCACCAGATGCATAAGCACTTGCTAATTCATTTCCACTTAAATATCCCACAAAGGTAGTTGAGGTTCCCTGGAAAAATTTTTCTAATTGTTGTCTATATGGACCATCACCAACAAGAGCTAGTCGAGTGTCTGGTAGTGCTTCAAGTACTGGTCTAATTCTTTCAATTTGTTTTTCAGCTGAAAGTCTACCGACGTATATCAAAAGAGATCCTTCATCGCTAAAGTTGCCTAAAAGACGTTTTCTCATTTGTTTGTCTCTTAGTTCTGGTTTGAAAATGTCTGTATCAACTCCTCTTTGCCATAAAGCGGTATTTTGAATTCCTTTTTCTGATAGTTCTTGCACCATTGCAGTAGAAGTACAAAGATTTAGAATTGCTTGATTATGTGCTGCTTTTAACAATTCCCATAAAAGCGGCTCTAACATTCCCATTCCATAGTGTTCTAAATACTTTGGTAAATGAGTATGGTAACTAGCTACAAGTGGAATATTGTTTGTTTTAGCTAGCCAAATACCACCCAATCCAAGAACAGCAGGGTTAACTACATGTATGAGGTCAGGTTTAAAGCTTTCTAATTCATCTGAAACACCTGGACCAGGAAGCCCTAATTTGAGCTCTGGATATAAGGGTAATGGCATCGCAGGGACACCTACAACTTTTGCACCCATATAGTTTGATGGACAGCCTTCTGGACAAAAAACTGTAACCTCATCTCCTGATGCAACTAAATTTTGAATTGTTTTAGTTAGACGCGTTACTATTCCATCAACTTTGGGAAGGAAAGTTTCTGTAAAAAAAGCTATTTTCACTGAGCGTGTCTTTTCAAGATTTTGTAATAGTTAGGTTTAGGATTTATTGATTTCTTTTGCTTGGGTTGAGGTCCAGGCAGATACACAGGGTATTCGTTGTAAATCACATCGACTAGAGAATTTCTTCGCCACATTTACAACTTCTTCTAAAAGTCCATTATCGAGAGTTGTTGGATCTAATCCAAGCTCAATAAAACATCGATTATCAACTATTAAATCATTTTCGACTGCTTCGTTTCTTGGGTTTGGAAGATAATTAATTTTTGCTCCAGTTAGAGAGGCTACTTTTTTAGCTAATTCCCCGACCTGGTGACTTTCAGTCATTTGGTTGAAAATTTTCACCCTTTCACCTTTTTCAGGTGGGTTCTCCAGTGCCAGCTGAACACATTTGACTGAATCTTGAATATGAATAAAAGCTCTTGTTTGTCCACCAGTACCATGAACTGTTAATGGATATCCAATAGCAGCTTGCATTAAAAATCGATTTAATACTGTTCCGTAATCACCGTCATAGTCAAATCGATTAGTCAGTCTTGGGTCACGGCTAGTGACATCAGTATTTGTTCCCCACACAATTCCTTGATGAAGATCAGTGATTCTGATTTGGTCGTTTTTGTTGTAGTAAAGAAAAAGCAATTGATCAAGCGTTTTTGTCATGTGATAAACGCTTCCAGGACTAGCTGGATGTAAGATTTCCTCTTCAAAACGACTTCCATCTGGTTGGGGTACTTCCACTTTTAAGTATCCTTCCGGAATAGTTGCGCCTCTATGGGACCCATAGCCATAAACCCCCATGGTTCCAAGATGAACAATGTGAATATCTAATTGAGATTCAACAATTGCAGCCAGTAGATTATGAGTGCCATTGACATTGTTATCGACTGTATATCTTTTGGTTGCGCTGCTCTTCATGGAATATGGAGCTGCACGCTGTTCAGCAAAATGAATTATGGAATCAGGTTTTTCCTCGATCAAAAGATCTAAAAGCTTTTGATATTCAGAGGCAAGATCTAAATGAATAAATTGAATAGGTTTTCCACCTATCTCAGACCAAGCTTTAATCCTTTCACCAATACTTGTAATTGGAGTTAAGGATTCAACTTCAAGGTCTATATCGATTTTTCGACGACTGAGATTATCCACGATGAATACATCATGACCCTTGTCAGCAAGATTGACTGCACAAGGCCATCCGCAGAAGCCGTCACCACCAAGAACGAAAACTTTCACTCTAAACTCCAAAAGAAAGAGCAAATGCTCATATTATTCAAGCTACTACAAGGGTTTCACTTGATTGTTAAAGAATATGCGATTAGCCCAATTACAAGGATAACTCCAGCAAGGGTAAAAAGCCAAGAACCTTTGTTGCCACTGCTTTCTTTTGTAAGTATTTCAATTTTTGGTTCATCCGCAAAAACGTTGAGCCTGCCTTGACTTTCTCTAGTGACTGCCATGTTTTTTTGGTTATTAGCCTATTACGTTACTAATTTTTAACGAATTACTCTAATTTTTTGAAATAACTCCATCTAATGGAGAGCTTGGATTAGCCAGTTGGCTCTCTTGGAGCCTTCCAGACAAATAAGCGTCTCGGCCAGCTTCAGTTGCCTTAGAGAAGGCTTGAGCCATTAAAACTGGGTTTTTAGCTAAAGCAATAGCACTATTTATTAGAACCCCATCAGCCCCCATTTCCAATGCTTGTGCTGCTTCACTTGGAACACCAATACCTGCATCAATAATTATTGGGATTCCAGACTCTTCGATAATTATGGCAATGTTTGCTGCATTTCTTATTCCTTGAGCAGATCCAATAGGGGAACCAAGAGGCATAACAGTTGCACATCCAATTTCTTCAAGTTGTTTTGCAATTAATGGATCAGAATTTATATATGGAAGGACAGTAAATCCTTCTTTAACCAATTGTTCTGCTGCTTTTAAAGTTCCAATTGGGTCGGGTAATAAATATTTCTTGTCAGGAATAACCTCTAATTTTATAAAATTATTATTCTCTTGACCTGCTAACTTTGCTAATTCTCTACCTAGTCTTGCTACTCGAATAGCTTCTTCAGCATTTGTGCATCCTGCTGTGTTTGGGAGCATCCATATACTTTTCCAGTCTATTGATTCCATTAATCCTTTATGTCCATGCTCTAGTCCTTGAATTCTTCTTACTGCGACAGTAACTATTTCACAGTTTGTATTTACTAGGCTTTTTTGCATGACCTCTAAGGATGAGTATTTACCAGTTCCAACAAGAAGCCGACTATTGAATTCTTTATTTCCTATTTTGAGAAATTGATTTGTTTTTTTCATGAGTAAAAATATGATGAATTAAGATTTATTTAGAAACCTTTTTTATTCAATAATTGATCTTTATCTGTTCCAATTATACGTTCAAGTCTTTTAATTTGAGAGATTGCAGTTTTGTTATTTGGATCTAGCTTTAAAACCTCTTGATAATTTTTATAAGCTTCATCTTCTTTTAGTAAACGTTGATAGGCAAAACCTAGATTATTTAGTGCTACTGGATATTCAGATTTTGCTGTTAATGCTTTTTTGTAATGTATTACTGCTGATTTAAAATCATTTTGAGCAGCAAGTGCAAAGCCTAATGCATTCTCTATAAGTGCTTTAGCTTCTTCTGGCTCGCCATCAAGTTTCTTTAATGCTTGTTTTAAAGTTGTTGTGGCTTGAGGATATAATCTTTTCTTTAATTGGACAGATGCTAGTTCATACATTTTAGCTGAATCTTCATTGGTTTTTGAATCTTCTTTTTCTAATTTGATTAGCTTCATTTCATCTTTTCTTACTTTATATAGTTGTCTTCCTACTAAAATAGCAATAATAACTAGAAGCAAACACAATCCTATTAAATAAGTTTGAGGAAGATTAACTATCATCGTCTAAACTAAATACTAATTTATTGAGAGTATATTATTATTTATTATTGGAATATTCTTAATTTTTGTAATTTCTTCTGTATTCTTTTATCTTAATTAATCATTCATACATAAGTTTAAAGAAGAAAACACTGCTTAAGCCTGTTTAACCTTTTGAATTAACTGCAATATTTGTGAATGTTTGAGGATCTGTCACTGCTAATTGAGCCAACATTTTTCTATTGATTCTTATATCTGCTTTTTTTAAGCTACCCATGAACTTGCTGTAGCTTAATCCGTTTAATCTTGCTGCTGCATTGATTCTTGCTATCCAAAGTCTTCTGAAATCACGTTTTCTTCTTCTTCTATCTCTATAAGCGTTACAAAGAGCTTTCATAACTCTTTGATTTGCAGTTCGGAACAGAGTTCCATTTCCTCCTCTAAATCCTCTGGCTAGACGAAGGATTTTGTTTCTACGTTTTCTAGCAACATTACCTCTTTTAACGCGTGCCATAATTAATAATCAGAAATCAAGAAATTGAACTAATAAACGTTCTTGAGAAGTCTTAAGCATAGGGAAGCATAAGGCTTACATTTTCTGCATCACGTTCGTCTACGACTGCTTTTGTTTTAAGGTGCCTTTTTAATTTAGGGCTCTTATGGTCGAGTAAGTGATTGTGAAATGCACGACGTCTCATGAACTTGCCAGTACCTGTTGCTTTGAACCGCTTTGCAGCAGCTTTGCGGGTCTTGAGCTTTGGCATTGATAAAGCATAGTTAGTGTATAAGAATACGTCCTTAAGCTCACTTAAGCCAACCCATAATTATTAAATTCTTGATGGAAGGAGATTTTTGTTTTGAATAAAAGTTATTTACAGGTTCAAAAGCGTTTTTTTGGTTTTGGTTTGTTTCTCTTGATTGGTGCGTATTATTCCAATCAAGCTTTTATTGCTAATCCTCGCAAAGTTAATTTTTTTGCAACTCATCAGGCTCCTCCTGAGACGCCTCTAATAAGTTTAGAAAAAAATGTTTTGCTTGTAGGGATTGAGCCATACCTGGGAAAGGAAACAATTAATGACAATATTTCTCCAGCTTTAAAACTTTTAAGCAATGGTAGAAATTTAATTTTGAAAGATGCTGATGGAGTCATTCGAAAGGCTAAAGAAATTAATATTGGTTGGCGAGCCCAACAATTAAAAAATCCAAAAATATTTGCTAGAAACACAATTGGCCCTTTTGCAAGTTTCGAGTCTGCTGAAAGAATGGCAAATGATTTAATAGATAAAGGTATTGAATCAACTATTGCTCATCCTTTGGATTGGGAGGTTTGGGTGTCGGGTGATATAGAGATTCCAGTATCTATAAAGTCGACTTATCAAAAAATAAAAGTTTCAAAGACTGTTTTACCTTATTTAGATGGAAATAGTGGAAAGATTTCTCTCAAGGGTCCTATCTCTTTGCAAGCCCCTGATGGGTTGCGTTGGGGGAAGGGGATATATTTGGGTCCGTTTTCTATCCAGTCAGATGCATATGGAAGTTGGACATTAGTTGAACATGTTCCTATTGAACGATATTTAAATGGAGTAGTCCCTCACGAAATTGGCGCTAGCTCTCCTGAATCAGCATTAGCAGCGCAGGCAATACTAGCTAGAACATGGGCTTTGGCCAATAGTCATAGATTCAAAGTTGATGGATATAATCTTTGTAGTGATACGCAATGTCAGGTTTACAAGAATCCATCTGAAGCCAATCAAAAAATTAAAACAGCAATAAAAAAAACTGCTGGCAAAATTCTCATCTGGAATCAAAAGCCAATAAATACTGTTTATCACGCCACAAATGGTGGAGTAATGGCCTCGGTAGATGAAGCATGGTCAACTAGTCAAGTTCCTTATTTGCAAATGCGCTTGGATGGCCCAAAACAGTGGACTAGCAGGGTTGATCTACCTTTATCAAATGAGAAATATTTGAAATCTTTTTTATTTTCAAAGTCTGAGGCTTTTGGTTCTGATCATCCATTGTTTCGATGGGAGAGAACGCTAGAGGCCTCTCAGATATCGGAACAGCTCAATCAAGCTCAAAAAGTGAATAGTTCTTTTTATCCAAATAAAATCAAGGTTGTAATGAGAGGAAGTAGTGGGAGAGTTACTTCGTTGAAAATTGGCGGAAAGACTGGCTCAGAAATTTTCCTTAAACTAGATGACATTCGTCGTGTCCTTAGACAATTACCAAGCACATTATTTGTTGTTAAAGAAATTAAAGAAGGTAAATGGCTTTTTTCTGGTGGAGGTTTTGGACATGGAGCAGGAATGTCTCAGTCTGGGGCTATAGATTTAGCAAAAAATGGATGGACTACCAAACAAATTCTTTCTCATTATTATCCAAAAACTAAATATGGATTTTTGCCTTAGTGATGAAAGACTCTTAGAGTCAAAAGTTGATAAAAGGACTACTCCATGGCTTTAGCCAAAATCAGTGGAGACAACCGGCGCATTAAATCAATATTGTTTTTGATTTGCTGTGCTTTTGCAGGAATTTTTCCTCATTTCATAGAGCCCAGCAAGAATTTGTTCCCTTCAATTACTTTGGCTGTCTTACTGGGTGGGTATGGGTTAAGAGTTGTTTTAAGAGATCGCAGGGAAAATTATCAATTACAAAGAGAGTATCTTTTTAAGGATGAAAATTTTTTTGAAACTCTTCCCAAAGTTGATGTGTTGGTGGCAGCACGTGATGAAGAAAATGTCATTGAGCGATTAGTTTCAAGACTGTTATCAATTGAATATCCAGAGGAGAAGATTTCTTTATGGATAATTGATGATGGCAGTCAAGATCGAACGCCTCTTTTATTACAAAAATTAAGTACTAGTTTCTCTAGAATTAATGTTTTAAGTCGACCATTAATGAGTGGGGGTGGTAAGTCAGGGGCCCTGAATTCTGTATTAAATAAAACGGATGGAGAATGGTTATTTATTCTTGATGCTGATGCACAATTACAGAGCAATGTATTACTTAGAGCTATAGCCCTAGCTTTGAATGGTGGTTGGTCTGGTGTGCAATTAAGAAAATCAGTTGTCAATTGTGAATTAAATCCAATTGCAGCTTATCAAGCAATGGAGATGGCAATGGATGCTGTTATTCAAAGAGGCAGACTTGCTTGTGGTGGAGTTTCGGAGTTAAGAGGTAATGGTCAATTAATCAATAGAAAAGTGCTTGAATCTTGCGGTGGATTTAATGAACAAACTATCACTGATGATTTAGATTTAAGTTTCCGGTTTTTATTAACTCGATCGCCAATCGTAATAATGTGGGATCCACCTATTCAAGAGGAAGCAGTAGAATCATTTTCGGCTTTATTAAGACAAAGAAAAAGATGGGCTGAGGGCGGCCTGCAAAGGTTTTTTGATTATTGGCCTTTGTTGGTCTCAAAACGCCTATCCCATGTTAAAAAAATAGATTTATCTTGCTTTTTCTTATTGCAATATGCTTTACCAGTTGTATCTTTTATAGATTTTATTGTATCAATTATTTTAGTTGATATGCCATTGTATTGGCCTTTATCTATCGTTGCATTTGGTATTTCTAGTTTAGCTTTTTGGAAAGGATGTTCTCAAAATAGTGAAGGTCCAAGACTACCGTCTCCAAATTTTATTAATATAATTGGAGCTACAGTTTACCTTGCGCATTGGTTTATTGTTATACCATTTATAGTTATTAAAATGTCATTGTTTAGTAAGTCTTTGATTTGGGAAAAAACAGATCATATTGGATCTTAATTAAATTATTTTAATCATTCAAGATTCACAATTTCTCCATTAAAGAAGTCTGCAAATTGCTTGGCTTTTTGATCAATAGAATTTTTCTCTAAATTACTTTTTGAATCTACTTTCTCCTTCTTAAAATTATTTTTATCATGTTCTGTATCAATTTTAAATTGATTTTTTTTCTCTATTTTTGGAAGAGTCTTTTTTTCATTTCTATTATTAGATAAAGCATCTTTTTGTTGTATTAAAAGAACCTTAGTTGATGAGCCTCTCGCTTTATAAAAAGCATCTTCAATAAGGTTTTTACGACTTTGAATCATATTAATCCATTTTTCCGAGATTCCTATTTCAGCAGAATCTGAGTTCAAATTTATTAATTTAGCTTGTTGTGAAAGTAGCATTTTTGTTGAAGGAAGCTCTAACATAGCTATAACTTTTTTCCACGTTTCATCAAGATTTATTTCTTCAAAAGGCTTGGACTCTTCTTGAATAGATATTTCCTGAATTTTTTCTTTTTTGTTACTTGAGACTATGGTTTTTGATGTATCATGTTTATTTGATATGGTTTTTCTAACCAATGATTCTTTTGCTCTGCTACTTTGTTTATAATCTTGATCATAAAGCATTCCAAGTAAATGAATCTCGAGCCATAATTTCGGCTGATTACTGTTCCTAATATAGTTTTCTGATCCTTTTAATTTAGACTGTAGATTTAATATTTCATCAAGATTAAGCGACTTTCCTAAGTCATTTAACGCTTTCCTATTCTCTTGAGAAATTTCACATAAATCGGTGTGTTTATTAGTGACTTTTGTGACAACTAAGTCTCTTAGAACAGATGCTATTCCTTGTAAAATTGCAATCGGTTCTTTTCCCTTATTAATTAGACGATTGCAAATATTTAAAATAGAATTAGGATCTTTATTTATCAATGATTTAGCCAATATTATTAATTCTTCTTCTGGTACAGCCCCTATCAAATTCATTATGTTTGATTGAGTTATTGGTGGCGGAAGTAAGCTGACTTGATCAAGTAAGCTTTCCGCGTCCCTTAAACCTCCTTGCGAATGCTTTGCGATTAAGGAGATTGCATCTTTGTTGATCACAATTCCTTCTTTTTTAGCAATACTGGTTAAATGACTTTCTAAATTTTGCAGACCTATTCTTCGAAAATCAAAGCGCATGCATCTACTAAGAATTGTCGGTAAAACGCGTTGAGGATCTGTTGTTGCAAGAATAAATACAACTTGCCGGGGAGGCTCCTCTAAAGTTTTTAGAAGAGCATTAAAAGCCGCAGTCGAAAGCATATGACATTCATCTATTACATAGACTTTCCAGCGAGCTTTTGCAGGAGCAAATCTAGATCTTTCTATTAAGTCACGAATATTTTCAACACCTGTATTAGATGCTGCATCAATTTCAATTACATCCAAAGCATTGCCAGAGTTAATTCCTTTGCATAGTTCACATTCCCCGCAAGGTACGGTTGTAGCTTTTTCGCTTTTTAAGCAATTTAAAGATTTTGCGAAAATTCTTGCACTTGATGTTTTACCTGTTCCTCTAGGGCCAGAAAATATATAGGCAGGGGCAATACGACTACTTATTAAGGCTTGTTTTAATGTAGCTGTAATTGGATCCTGACCAATGAGCTCATCAAAGTTTGTGGGACGATATTTATGGTGTAATGGCTCATAAATATTTATCATGTGCAATTAAAGAAAATTATGAATTTAATTTTTATTTATTTGATCATATTCTACGTCGATAATCATTTGTTAAATACTTGTCTAACTTTATTTTTGAAAATTTTATAATTGTTCTAATTAAATTTAATAAAGGTATTCAAAAAGCTTATTTTCTCTAAGCAGATTCCTTAACGATTCTTTTTTCATTCGATAAGAGAGGCACAACTTTTCCGCCTGTAATTTCATCTACCATTTTTTTTGTTACAACGAAGTTTTTAATTTTAGTTTGAGATGGAAGGCTATACATTAGGTCTAGCATGATTTCTTCCACAATTCCTCGCAAAGCCCTAGCTCCAGTTTTTCTTTTGTAAGCTTCTTGAGCAATTGCCTCAACAGCCTCTTCATTAAATGAAAGTTCTACATTATCCATACTTAATAAGGTTCTAAATTGTTTTACTAAGGCATCTCTTGGTTCTGTCAGAATAGATTCAAGAGCTTTAGTATTTAAAGGTTCTAATATTGCACTGACAGGCATTCTTCCAATAAATTCGGGAATTAGCCCATATTTCACTAGATCGTCAGGCTCAAGGTCATTGATTAAGTCTGCACCAATACGTTCTCGATTGGATTTGTTTCTTGTTCTATTTTCAGCTGGTAAAAAACCAATTGAATTTTTCCCAAGTCTTTTTTGCACTACATCGTCCAGACCAACAAATGCTCCGCCACAGATAAAGAGTATTTGGCTGGTATCAATTTGGATAGAGTCACCGTAAGGATGCTTTCTGCCTCCTTGTGGTGGGACGTTTGCCGTCGTGCCTTCGAGCATTTTTAATAGGGCTTGCTGGACGCCTTCTCCCGAAACATCTCTTGTGATGGAGGGGTTTTCACTTTTTCTAGCAATTTTGTCTATTTCATCGATATAAATAATTCCTCTTTGGGCTAAGTCAATATCCATATCTGCTTTTTGCAGGAGACGTAACAGAATGTTTTCTACATCCTCACCAACATATCCAGCTTCAGTCAGAGTTGTTGCATCCGCGACAGCGAATGGGACATCAAGCATTTCAGCTAAAGTTTGAGCAAGTAATGTTTTGCCGCATCCAGTTGGTCCGATTAATAAAATATTAGATTTTTGCAATTTTGTTGCTGTTAGATCAGTCTCGCCAGAACCGTCTCCTTTCCAAGCAAGTCTCTTATAGTGATTGTAGACAGCTACCGACAAGATTTTTTTTGCTGGTTCTTGACCAACTACTTGAGCATCTAAAAATTTTTTAATTTCAATGGGCTTTGGAATAGAAGCTAAGGTTGGCGCAGGTTTAGTTGTAGTTGTTTTTGTAGAAGCTTTTGCCTTACGGCTTGGCTCATTTCCACTTCTTTGATGATTTGGATTATCAATTAGTTCTTCATCTAAAATTTCATTGCATAAGTCGATACATTCATCGCATATGTAAACTCCTGGACCAGCAATGAGTTTCCTCACTTGATCTTGGGCTTTGCCACAAAAGGAGCATTTAAGATGGGCCTCAAATTTTGCCATCGAGCTCTAAAAAAAATAGGTTGGATGGACCGATCATTGATTGTATTCAGTCTCAATTCATAGGATCATTTAGGATTGATGTCTTGTCAGCTTTCCTTAATGATTCATATGGAGTTGAGATTTGAAACCACTTTGTCGATCAGGCCATATTCAACCGCTTCTTCAGGAGAAAGAAAGTGGTCTCGATCAGTGTCTTCTGAAATCTTTTCAATATTTTGACCAGTATGCTCGGCTAAAAGTGAATTAAGAGTCTCTTTCAAAAAAAGAATCTCTTTGGCTTGAATTTCAATTTCTACAGCTTGACCTTGAGCTCCACCAAGAGGTTGATGAATCATTATTCTTGAATTTGGCAATGCAAGTCTTTTACCTTTTGTTCCTCCAGAGAGAAGAAAAGCTCCCATGCTTGCTGCAAGACCGTAGCAAATTGTTATGACATCAGGACTTACTTGCTGCATGGTGTCATAGATAGCTAGTCCAGCAGTGACTGATCCACCAGGAGAGTTGATATACAATTGGATATCTTTATCGGGATCATCAGCTTCTAAAAAAAGCATTTGAGCTACCAATGCATCGGCAACTTGATCATTTACATCGGTCCCTAGAAAGATGATTCTTTCACGAAGTAATCGAGAATAAATATCAAATGCCCTATCACCTTGACCTGATTGTTCAATTACTGTTGGAAGGACACCCGGTCCTGAGAATAGACATGAGTTATTCCATAAATTATTAATGGGATGATTTTGTCTTGCTTCAATCAACTTAAAAGTTTAATAACCAACAATTATAATCTATGCGTAGAAACTAGGATTTGGGAGTTTTAGAACTTTTCTTTTCTTTATTTGTTTTTGTTGTTTTCTTTTTAGAACTTTTCTCCTGGTTCTTTTCAGGGGCTTTTTCTACAATAGTATTATTTTCTTCAAGCCAAGCAAATAATTTTTCTTGCAATAAATCATCATTAATAGCCTCTTTAAGACGATCTTCGTCGATGTTTTTTTCCTTTGAGAGCTTTATATCAGCTTGAACTTCTTTCAGCTTTGAATTGATTTCTTTTTGTGAAACTTCTATTTTTTCCGACTTAGCTAGAGCATTTAAAGCAAGTTTTTGACGAAGCTTTTTCTCTGCTTCTCCTTTTGAAGACTCCATTAACGATTTTACAAGCTCTGGAGTAAACATTGATTTGACATCAATTCCCTGCTGAGCAAAATTTTGAGCTGTTTGTTCAACAATCACGCGAACTTCTTGGTCAATCAGACTTTTTGGGAGCTCAACCTCAAGCTCTTTAACCAAAGCGTCAAGAAGTGAGTCCTGACGATTTTTCTCTTGTTTTCTATCATTATCTTCTTTGAGCCTCTTTTCAAGATCTGCACGTAAGTCAGTCATGTTTTCTTTGTCACTTGCTTGCTTGGCAAAATCATCATTTAGCTCAGGTAATTCTTTGATTTTTAAATCTTCTAGACTGACTTTAAATTCAGCCTTTCTACCTTTGGCATCTTCTTGGTGATACTCCTTGGGAAACTCACACTTTAATGTTTTTTCATCATTGATATTCATTCCAATTACACCCTCAATGAATCCTGGAATCATTCGGCCTTCTTCAAGTTCTATTTCTATTGAATCCGCGCTTCCACCTTCAATCTCGCTCCCATCATCTGAGAAATTCCCTTTAAAACTTACTAGTGCAATATCTCCTTTTTTTGCGGCACGATCACTAACTGGAACCTTAGTTGCAAGTTGAGCTCGAGATTGCTCAATAAGTTCATCTACTTTTTTTGGTTCAAAGCTTAAAGTTTCTACTTCAGCAGTTAGGCCTGAAGATTTTTTTAAAGTTGGGATAGGTGTGATATCAGTTTCAAGTTTTAATATAAGAATTTTTTCAGGGTTAAAATTTTCTAAAATAGTTTCAAACCCATCTTCAAGTTCTGGCTCACATAAGGGTTCAATTCCTTCCTGATCTAATGTTTCTGTCCATACTTTTTGTAGTAATGATTCTAGTGCAGAGGCCTGAATCCTTTTGACTCCAAGTTGCTGAATGACTACTGCTTTTGGAACTTTACCTTTGCGAAATCCTGGGATTGATATAGATCTGCTGAGTTTGCTTAAAGCTTCGTCATAACTATTTTTGCATCGATCTGCGGGCACCTCAACCTCCACAGCAATTCTGCTATTAGGTTTCGAACTGGTTGTTACTTTTAATTTGGCAGCACTCATTGAAACGGAATTCTCAAGTTTGGTTAGCGTAAGAAAGCGTTAATTCACTTCCAAAGCTATTGTGGCCTAAAAAGTATCGAAAAATTTGTTATTTGTTGATTTTTCCAATAAGAAAAAATTTTTTGTTAAACCTTTTTATTCTCTTTATCAAGTTTGAACCAACAGTTTCTTCTTCCCAATAGACCTCTTACAGTTGCCATCCTTGGATCAAGCGGAGCTGTGGGGAAGGAATTACTGGCTTTGCTTGAAGAAAGATCTTTTCCAATTGAAAGATTAATTTTATTAGCTTCTCATCGTTCAGCTGGCGATGTCCAAAACTTTTGTGGAAAAAAATTGATAGTGCAAGAAACAACTCAAGAGAGTTTTAAGAATGTAGATTTGGTTTTGGCTTCTGCTGGTGGCTCCATATCTCGTAAGTGGAAAGACACTATTAAAATGGCAGGAGCGGTGATGATTGACAACTCAAGTGCATATCGAATGGACGAGAATGTTCCTTTGGTTGTTCCTGAAGTCAATCCAGCCGATTTAAGTAAGCATAAAGGTTTAATTTCTAATCCTAATTGCACGACCATTTTATTGGCGTTGGTTTTATCTCCATTGAATAGGCATATTCCTATTAAGAGAATAGTAGTTTCAACCTATCAATCCGCTAGTGGTGCAGGTGCACTGGCAATGGAAGAATTGGAAAAGTTAAGTCAAGAAGTTTTAGATGGAAGAACACCAAAAAGTAAAGTTCTCCCTTATTCATTGGCATTTAATCTTTTTTTGCATAATTCACCTATGCAATCAAATAATTATTGCGAGGAAGAGATGAAAATGGTTAATGAAACTCGAAAGATTCTTGGAGCTCCAGAACTTCCTTTGACAGCAACATGTGTCAGAGTTCCTGTTTTACGAGCGCATTCAGAAGCAGTAAATATTGAATTTGAAAACCCGTTTCCAGTCAAAGAAGCTTATGAGATTTTGGAATTCGCTCCAGGAGTTGAGATACTTGAGGATTTTGAAAAAAATCGATTTCCTATGCCACAAGATGTAACTGGTAGAGATCTCATATCCGTTGGTCGTATCAGGGAAGACATTAGTAACCCTAATGCTTTAGAACTATGGTTATGTGGAGATCAAATCCGCAAAGGAGCCGCACTTAATGCAGTACAAATTGCTGAACTTTTATTGCCAAGAAAATCATGAGTCAGTCAGCTTTGTTATCACCGGCTCCTTTTGGAAGGATGCTAACCGCAATGGTTACTCCTTTTGATAAAAATGGGAAAGTTGATTATGGCTTGGCTGCTGATTTAGCAAATTATTTAGTAGATCAAGGTTCAGATGGCATCGTTGTATGTGGAACTACCGGAGAGTCCCCTACTTTAACTTGGCAAGAACAACAAAAGATGCTCGAAACAGTGAGAAACTCTTTAGGCTCTAGGGCTAAGGTTTTGGCTGGAACAGGAAGTAATTCCACTTCTGAGGCAATTGAAGCTACGAAGGAAGCAGCTAATTCAGGTGCTGATGGTGCGTTAGTGGTGGTGCCTTATTACAACAAACCACCGCAAGAAGGATTAGAAGTTCATTTTCGCGCTATCGCCAATGCTGCTCCTCAGTTGCCTTTGATGCTTTATAATATCCCCGGGAGGACAGGATGTTCTATATCACCTAGTATTGTAAGTAAGCTTATGGATTGCAGTAATGTAGTCAGCTTTAAAGCTGCCAGTGGAACAACAGAAGAAGTGACTCAATTAAGAAACTATTGTGGATCAGATTTAGCTATTTATAGCGGAGATGATGCTTTGGTTTTACCAATGCTTTCAGTTGGAGCAGTAGGTGTTGTTAGTGTGGCAAGTCACTTAGTTGGACCTGACTTGAAGAAAATAATAGAGAGTTTTTTAGAAGGAAAATACGCTGAGGCACTTTATTTGCATGAAATACTACAACCTCTTTTTAAATCTCTTTTTGCAACCACAAATCCCATTCCTGTTAAAGCCGCACTTCAACTTATTGGTTGGTCTGTTGGACCTCCTAGAAGTCCTTTAGTCTCTTTAAACAGCGAAATGAAAGAAAAACTCATGAAGATACTCTCTTCTATGGGATTGATTTGATCTATTTCCTCGTTCCAGATTGGATCCGACTTTCATTTAGGTAACAACCAAGTTTTTTACATAAATTTTCCATGACATCAAGTTCAATGAATTCTCAAGGTTCAAAAAATAATCAATCAAAATCTCCTTGTTTGAGGATTATTCCTTTAGGCGGCCTCGGAGAAATTGGAAAAAATACCTGTGTCTTTGAATATGGTGATGACATCATGATTCTTGATGCTGGACTTGCTTTCCCCACCGATGGGATGCATGGGGTAAATGTTGTCATGCCAGACACTACCTATTTACGTGAAAATCAAAGTCGCATAAGAGGTTTAGTTGTCACGCATGGACATGAAGATCATATTGGTGGAATTTCTCATCATTTAAAGAACTTTAATATCCCAATTGTTTATGGTCCTCCCCTAGCTATGTCTATGCTTAGGGGGAAGATGGAGGAAGCAGGAGTTGCTGATCGAACAACAATTCAGGTATGTGGACCAAGAGAAGTTATTAAAGTTGGACAACATTTTTCAGTTGAATTTGTAAGAAATACACATTCAATTTCTGATAGTTACTCCTTCGCAGTAACTACTCCAGTAGGGGTAGTATTTTTTACTGGTGATTTTAAGTTTGACCATACACCACCTGATGGGCAGCCTTCAGATTTAGCCAGAATGGCTCACTATGGAGATAAAGGTGTTCTTTGCCTTCTATCTGATTCAACCAACTCTGAAGTCACAGGATTTACGCCCTCTGAATATTCTGTTTTTCCAAATTTAGATAGATACATTGCTACTGCTGAGGGCAGAGTGATGGTCACCACATTTGCTAGTTCAACTCATCGCGTAGCGATGCTTTTAGAGTTGGCGATGAAAAACGGTAGAAAAGTAGGCTTGCTAGGCCGTTCAATGCTGAATGTGGTTGGGAAAGCAAGAGAGCTTGGTTATATGCGTTTCCCTGATGATTTGTTTTTCCCAATTAAACAGATCAGAGATTTACCTGATAGAGAGACTTTTTTATTGATGACAGGTAGTCAAGGAGAATCAATGGCTGCTTTGAGTCGAATCGCCAGAGGTGAGCATCACCATGTTCAGTTGAAAACTAGTGATACTGTCATTTTTTCTGCTAGTCCTATTCCTGGAAATACTATTTCCGTGATGCATACGATTGATAAATTAATAAAATTGGGTGCAAAAGTTATTTATGGCAAAGATAAGGGTATTCATGTTTCAGGCCATGGATGCCAAGAAGATCAAAAATGGATGCTTGGATTGACTAGACCTAAATACTTCATTCCTGTCCATGGGGAGTACAGAATGCAAGTCCTTCATGGGAAAACTGCTGTATCAATGGGGGTTCATCCAGAGAATGTACTGGTTATGGAAAATGGTGATGTTGCTGAATTAAGACCAGATTCCCTTGTTCAAGGTTCACCAGTTAAATCTGGAGTGGAATTACTCGATTCTTCTAGAACAGGGGTCGTAGATACTCGTGTCTTAAAAGAACGTCAGCAACTTGCTGATGATGGAGTTATTACTGTTCTTACTCCAATTAGCACTGATGGGGTAATGGTTGCACCTCCAAGGGTGAATCTTCGTGGTGTCATCACTAATGTTGATGCTAAAACAATGGTTAATTGGACTGAAAGAGAGATTAATTGGGTCTTGGAAAATCGATGGAAACAGCTTGTTTTGAAGACAGGAGGTAAGTCAGTTGAGGTCGATTGGATTGGTTTGCAAAGAGAGGTTGAATCAGGATTATCTCGTAGATTGAGAAGGGAGGTTCAAGCGGAGCCATTAATTCTTTGCTTGGTTCAGCCTGCCCCAGGTGGGACTCGTGCATATAAGCCTCAACTTGATCAAGAGCCAGACAAACGACAAGTAGTTAAGAAAAATGCTCAAACAGCACCTAAGGCAACGAATGTGTCCGTAACAAATAAAGACTCAAATACAACAACAGAACAAAAATTAAATAGTGAAAGTAATTCGGAAGAAATGCCATCTGGAAGAACAAGACGTCGCAGATCTGCAATTGGCTGAAAACTGAATATTGATTATTTTTAATGATTCTTTTTTGATATATAAATAATATTTTTGTCCCATCGCATTAGGAATTCTCCATGGAGATAGATTGTTCCAGGTGGTTTATACTGAGATATTTTGGTATTTATTTCTTCAATTTGTAAAGCTGTCACTCTTGTTATTCCTAACATTTTTAACCAATTAGAAAGTATTATTTTCCTACTAGAGTTTGTCAAATTTATTAGTTTTTTTCTGGATAGAGAATTGATTTCTTCTCCTTGGTAAAATTCGATTGCTATTTTTGCTAACGATTGTTGGTCTTTTGTATAACTTTCAAGTCTGTTGGCTACCGAGGCTATTCTTGAGTCTGCTCCTTTATAGATTGAATCTAAAACTGGTAAGATTTCTTTTCTAATTTTATTTCTTGTCAAATTAAGATTTTCATTTGAAGGATCAATCCAAATTGGCAAATTAAACTCTTTACATATTTCGAGTGTTTCGTTTCTATTAAAGATCAGTAGAGGCCTTGCTAAATCTATATTATTCTCCAAAGTTCTTTGTTCTTTCAGGGTACTAAGTCCGACCAGATCAGTTCCTCTCGCTAAGTTCATAATGATCGTTTCTGCTCGATCAGTAGCTGTATGACCAGTTAATATTCTTGTACATGGAAAATTTATATTATTTGATGATAATAACTTGGCTTTATTTAATAGGTTTTTATATCTCCAATTTCTCGCTTTTTCTTCATTAGCTACTTCTTCTTTAGTTGCTTTAGTAGAGTGAAATGGTATTTGCCTATTAAGACACCAAAGTTTTAGCTCTTCTTCTATTTCCGTGGATTTAGTATGCCATTGGTGATCTCCATGCCAGATCTCAACCTGCCATTCATAAAGTCTTTTTAAATCAATAATTAATTTGAGAAGGGCCATTGAATCTTGACCACCAGATATAGCTAAAAGAAGTTTGGAGTTTATGGGAAGCAGAGATTTATTTTGTTTTAGCCTTTTGTGTAAACGCATATGCCATTTACTCCAAGACATGTCATTTTTAGTGGATTGTGACATTTGCTTTGGTTTCAGATCTCTATTTGCTTTTTTTTAGTTCTTTTGCTTAGTCAGTGTCACAATCAGATTAATAGTTGATGTTTTTATGACACGCTTGCAGACATTGCCAGTTTCACTTCAAAAAAGTATTAAAAATAGATCTTTACTAAAAGTGATTTCTGGTTTAAATAATTTTAGTCCAGAATCAGTATTTCGAATTTCTAAAGCGGCAGGTCTTGGGGGTGCTGATTTACTAGATATTGCTTGTGAACCAAAATTGGTAGAACTGGCTGTCGAGGCATCCAAGATTCCTGTATGTGTGAGTTCCGTTGAACCCAAACTTTTCCCTCAAGCTGTTCAAGCAGGAGCATCAATTATTGAAATTGGGAATTTTGACTCTTTTTATCCAGACGGGCGTTTTTTCTCAGCAGATGAAGTTCTCTCATTAGCGGTTGAATCTCGTCGCCTTTTACCTGAAGTTGTTTTGTCAGTAACTGTTCCCCATATATTGCCTTTAGATAGTCAAGCTCAATTAGCTTTAGATCTTGTTGATAGTGGGGTTGACTTAATTCAGACGGAAGGAGGGACAAGCTCTCATCCCATTAGTCCTGGAACTTTAGGATTAATCGAAAAAGCGTCACCTACTTTGGCTAGTACTTTTGCTATCTCCACGGCTTTAAAAGAGAGTTATCATGATGTGCCTGTGATTTGTGCTTCTGGACTGTCTGAAGTGACTGTTCCTATGGCTATATCAGTCGGTGCTAATGGGGTTGGTATTGGTTCAGCTGTCAATAAATTGAATACTGAATTAGCTATGATTGCAACCGTCAGAGGTCTTCGTCAGGCTTTAGATTCCTTAAAATCGATTTCCACGATTAATAAATCTATTTTATAAGGTAATTTAAAATCTTTTTTGATAAAAATTTGAAGAACATGGAATTAATAAATTTGTTTTTTTTAGCATTTAATTCAGAATATGCCTGAATATAAACTGCAAGCTCCTTATGTCCCAAAAGGTGATCAACCTGCAGCTATTGAAGGACTAGTTGGAGGGGTGAATCATGGTGAAAAGTTTCAAACTTTATTAGGGGCAACTGGAACAGGTAAGACTTTTACGATAGCTAATTTGATAGCTCAAACGGGCAGGCCATCTTTGATTTTAGCTCATAACAAAACACTTGCAGCTCAACTATGTAATGAATTAAGGGAATTTTTCCCTGAGAATGCTGTTGAATATTTTATTTCTTATTATGATTATTATCAGCCAGAAGCTTATGTTCCAGTTAGTGATACTTATATAGCTAAGACATCTTCAATTAATGAAGAAATTGATATGTTGCGCCACTCTGCAACTAGATCTTTATTCGAACGAGATGATGTCATAGTCGTTGCTTCCATTAGTTGTATTTATGGTCTTGGAATTCCCAGTGAATATTTAAAAGCATCTGTAAAGTTTAAAGTTGGACAAAGTATTGATTTAAGATCTTGTCTTAGAGAATTAGTTTCCAATCAATATACACGTAATGATATTGAAATTAGTAGAGGTAGATTTAGAGTTAGAGGTGATGTATTAGAAATTGGACCAGCATATGATGACAGACTTGTAAGACTTGAATTGTTTGGGGATGAAGTTGAAAGTATTAGTTATGTTGATCCTACTACTGGCGAAATATTAAACAAACTTGACTCAATTAATATATATCCAGCAAAACATTTTGTAACTCCGAAGGATCGTCTAGAATCTGCAATTAAAGCAATAAAAAAAGAATTAAAAGATAGATTGGAATTTCTTAATCAAGAGGGTAAATTACTAGAAGCTCAAAGGTTAGAACAACGAACAATTTATGATTTAGAAATGTTAAAAGAAGTTGGATATTGTAACGGAGTCGAAAATTATGCTCGTCATCTCTCCGGTAGAGAACCTGGCTCTGCACCAGAATGTTTAATTGATTATTTTCCTAAAGATTGGTTATTACTTATTGATGAAAGTCATGTTACATGTCCTCAATTAAGAGCCATGTATAATGGTGATCAAGCACGAAAGAAAGTCTTAATAGATCATGGTTTTAGATTGCCAAGTGCAGCTGATAATCGTCCTTTAAAGGATATAGAATTTTGGAATAAAGCAAAACAAACTGTTTTTATCAGTGCGACTCCTGGTGATTGGGAATTATCTCAAAGTAAAGGCAATATAGTTGAACAAGTTATTAGGCCTACCGGTGTTTTAGACCCATTAGTTGAAGTACGTCCTACACATGGTCAGGTTGAAGATTTACTTTTTGAAATTAGAAAAAGAGCCTCGAGAAATCAAAGAATACTTGTGACAACTCTTACAAAAAGAATGGCCGAGGATCTTACGGACTATTTATCTGAAAATAAAATAAGAGTTCGTTATTTACATTCAGAGATTCATTCAATTGAGAGAATTGAAATTATTCAAGACTTACGATTAGGAGAATATGATGTACTAGTAGGAGTTAATCTTCTCAGAGAAGGTTTAGATCTACCTGAAGTATCTCTAGTTGTAATATTAGATGCAGATAAAGAGGGATTCTTAAGAGCAAAAAGATCATTAATACAAACAATTGGTCGAGCAGCAAGGCATGTTGAAGGCTTGGCTTTGCTCTATGCAGATAAAATGACCGACTCCATGGCAAAGGCTATTAGTGAGACTGAAAGACGCCGTGAAATACAGAGTATTTATAATACTAAGAATGGGATTACTCCTAAGCCAGCAGGTAAGAAAGCAAATAATTCAATTCTTTCTTTTTTAGAGCTCTCAAGAAGATTAAATCAAGATGGAAATGCAAATGATTTTGTCGAAATTGCTGATAAGTTGATAGATCATAGTTCTCAAGATTCTGATAATGGAGTATCTCTAGAGTCTCTACCTGAATTGATTGAGAAATTGGAATCTAAAATGAAAATAACAGCTAAAGACCTAGATTTTGAAAAGGCTGCAATTCTGAGAGATCGTATAAAGAAATTAAGGCATCGTTTAGTAGGTAATTGATATGATTTTAGTTTTCATTTTTTCCTAATTTAAAGCAAGAATGAATTTCATTTAATGCTTTTTCACCATATTTTTCTGAGATAATACAAGTTGTTCTGATTTCACTAGTGGCTATCATTTCGATATTAATTTTTTGATTTGCTAGTGCTCTAAATATTTTACCGGCTGTACCTTTAGTGAAAGGCATACCAGAGCCTACTGCGCTAATTCGAACGATGGATTCTCCTTCTTCGAGACTTGATCCCTCCCAATTAGTTAGCAATTCTTCTAAAATATATTTAGCCTCGCTTCTATCATTTTTCTTTAATGTAAAACTAATATCCTTAGTTTTATCCTTATGCTTTCTTTCTGATTGAACTATTGTATCTAAGCTGATACTTTTCTCGGCCAATGTGGAGCATATCGTGGAAGCAGTCCCTGGCATATCTGGAACGTTCTTTACGCTAATTTGTATTTGATCTTTATCTAAAGCTATTCCTCTTACTTCAGGCTCATTTTTATTTTCAATAATAGGATTAAGAGTAATTTGTTTATCGCTAAGCTTGAAAACTTCTCCTACGCTTCGTAATGCTTTTTTCCCTAATTCCGAGTCAATTACGCAACTTACTTTAACTTCACTAGTGGCTATTAGCCTGATATTAATACCAGAATCAGAAAGAGTTTGGAAGAGAGAAGATGCTATTCCAGGTCTCCCCATGATCCCGGCTCCGTAAATACTTAGCTTAGTCAGACTCTTTTGATAAGATATTTCACCTCCAATAGTATTCATAAGTTTTTCACATTGAGCTTGCGCATTATTTAACTCATTTTCAGCAACAGTAAAAGTAATATCATTTGAGTTGATTTGATGTGTAGCTTGAATAATGAGATCTACATTTACGCCGCCTTTTGATAAAGATTCAAAAAGTTCAGCAGCAATTCCTGGACGATCTGGAATATTAGATAGAGCTACGACGGCTTGATTCTCAACAAGTTCTAACCCATCGACTGGACTGCGATGTTCTATACCACCTTGAGAAAAAACATTGTTCTTTTTGCTAGTTAAAGTCGTTCCATCAAGGTCGTCCCAACTTGACTTCACTACAAGAGAAACGCCGAAATTTCTTGCTATTTCCACTGCTCGAGGATGCAAAACAGCAGCTCCAAGACTTGCGAGCTCTAACATTTCATCACAACTAATATTTTTCATTAATTGTGCATTTTTAACAATTCTTGGATCAGTTGTTAACACGCCGGGAACATCGGTATAAATTTCACATTTTTCAGCTTCAAGGGATGCGGCTAAAGCGACTGCAGAAGTATCTGATCCTCCTCTTCCCAAAGTTGTGATTTCAGCAATTCCTCCTATACCAAGACTTGTGCCTTGGAATCCAGCAATGACTATGGTCTTGCCTTGACTTAAGAGTTTTTTTATTCGTTCTGTTCTAATCTCGAGTATCCTTGCCCTTCCATGAGCTGACTCTGTAATGATTCCAGCTTGAGTACCAGTTAAAGAGATTGCTAGTATGCCCAATTCATTCAGGGCCATTGTCAATAATGATATTGAAATTTGCTCTCCAGTTGATAAGAGCATATCCATCTCACGATGAGGTGGATCAAGAGTTATCTCTGAGGCTAGTTTTGTTAACTCATCAGTTGTATGTCCCATTGCCGATACAACAACTACCAGATCATTTCCTTTCTCTTTGCTTGACTTGATTTTTTGCGCGACAGCTTTTATTCGCTCAATGCTTCCTAGAGATGTGCCGCCAAATTTCTGAACCAGCAAGGTCATTGAACTCTCGTTAACTTATTGATTATTTCAGTTATTAGTCAAAAATTTACTTTCTGTTAGCAGATTATCTTTAAAAGAATTGATTGGGTTGGTTCCTGATTTTATTGAGGCCTCGATTTTTAAAAGTTTTTTCATTAATTCAAGTAATGCTTCCAAAGATTTACCTTGAATTTGTTTGCGGATTACAAAAATACGTTTTGGATTGGCAATCCCAGCAAGTGTTGCTATTTCTTTGACGTCCAAATGTCCTTGGGAATCTAATAGATGTACCCAAAGCCATCCTCTCGCTTGACCAGTCAAAGTTGCAATCAACCTTAAAGCTGGTTCTCCATTTTTAAGTAATGTTTGAATTTTCTCGAGGACTATAATTTTTTCATCTTTAAGAAGAAAATTGGCTATTTGCAGCGCATTAGTAGAATTATTTTGAACTAGTTTTTTGACTATTTCCTCTGAAATTTCTTGCGGTTCATTTGTATTTAAATTTTTATTAACTGCCTCTGAAAATAATCTTAATTTTTGAATCTCAGTATTAATTAAAGAGCTATCATTGCCTAAGCTTTCTACTACTAAATCAATTGTTTTATGATTCATTTTTATATTAAATCTATGTAAAATATTTTTAACTAAATTCCTTTGTCCATTGACATCCCATGGTAGTGGCAGAATAAAACTTATTTCCTTAGAAAACGGATTTGATTGAATACTATTTTGTATTAATTTTGTAGTTTTAAGTCGTTTATCAGGTTTATTTATATTATTTAAGATTAGGTGTGTATTATCAGGAATTAATTTGAGTGTTTGTTCAAGTTTATTAGCAAGTTCAATAGAACAACCGTTGCAAAATGGGCTCCTTCTAATAAGAATAACTCTGCTTCCGCTTCCTAATGGAGCACTTTGTACTTCTTCTAGTGCTCTAAAATTTTGTTTTGGATCATTTCCATCTATTTGACTATGGTTAAAACTTTTCCATACTGGATCTATAACTTTTTGAATTATTTCTTCGATTTCCCTATTACAGGCTTCATAATCATCCCCCCATATTAAATGTATTGGCATTACTTAGATATATGTTGTTAAAAAAGATTTGATTTTAAATTAACCAAAGAAACTTAACAGTGAAAACCCCAGAACATCCAATTTTTCTAGAAAGTCTGAAATATATTAGATCTCATATTGATTTTACAGGACTTGATAAGGTTCAGCAATCAATAGTAGAACGCATAATTCATTCCAGTGGTGATTTTAACTTGCAGTCATGCATGAGGTTTAGTCCCAATGTTTGTGAGAAAGCGATTACTGCATTACAAAATGGTGCAAAGATTTTGACTGATACCTCCATGGCAAAGGCTGCTATATCTCCAATGGCAAAAAGAACATTAAATACAGATGTTCAATGCATTTTAGATATGGCTCCTACTTCTATTGATTCCAGGTTGACGACTAGAAGTGCAATAGGTATGGAACAGATTTGGTTAGAAATGGAAAGAAAAGAAGAATTATTGCTAGGACCAGTTGTTGTCATTGGCAGTGCACCTACAGCCTTGATGACTTTATTAGATTTAATACAGAACGGTACTAAGAGACCTAGTCTTATTATTGGAATGCCAGTTGGCTTTATAGGAGTCTCTGAGTGTAAAACTAGACTAATAAATAGTGATAGTTCATATATAGTTTTGGAGGGATCTAAGGGAGGAGCTTCTCTTGCGGCAGCAACTGTAAATGCTTTACTTAGAGCTGCTGAAAATTAGCCTTCTTTAGTGAAGTTAGGAAATCTAGATTCACTACAAAATATTTTAATTTATTTAAGTTATTTTAATATTATTGCAGCTTTTATCTTCAAGTCCATTTAATACCTTTCTGGCTTTTTGTATTACTTCTTTCGGAACACCTGCCAATCTTGCGGCCTCTATTCCATAACTTTTAATCGACCCTCCCTTCGTAACTTTATGAAGAAAAGTTAGTGAATTTCGAGTATGTTCAACAAGGACTTGAAAGTTTTCTACATTTTTATTGTATTCAGAAATTTGATTTAGTTCATGATAATGCGTTGCAAAAATTGAACGACTTTTTATATTTTGAGCTAGAAATTCGCTCACAGCCCAAGCAATGGATAATCCATCAAAAGTAGAAGTACCTCGACCAATTTCATCTAATAAGACTAATGATTTTTCTGTTGCTTTATTCAGAATAAAAGCTGTTTCTATCATTTCCACCATAAAAGTAGATTGACCTGCTGCTAAATCATCTACTGCACCAACACGCGTAAAAAGTTGATCAGCAATTCCTATTGTTCCTGACTTGGCTGGGATCCAACTACCTATTTGTGCCATTATTTGCAAAAGACCAACTTGTCTCAAATAACAACTTTTACCGCTTGCATTTGGTCCAGAGAGAATAATTAAATCAGTCTTTGATCCTAAATTAATATCATTAGGAACGAATACTTTATCAACAAGAATCTGCTCAACAACAGGATGCCGACCTTCTAAAATTGATAACTTCCTTGACTTTTTAGAATCTTTATTATCAACTATTTTGGGTTGAACATAATTGTTAGTTGCTGCGAGCTCTGCCAAGCCAGTCAATACATCTAAACATGAAATCGCCTTTGCAGCTTTTCTAATGCTTTTTGCTCTCTCTCCTACGAGAAGTCGAAGTGCACAAAATATTTCATATTCTAGTTGAGATATACGAGCCTTGGTTTGAAAGATTTTCCCTTCCCTTTCTTTTAACTCGGGAGTGACAAATCGTTCTTCATTAGTCAGAGTTTGTCTTCTGATCCAGTGATCCGGGACATGTGTTGACTTCGCTTTGCTGACGGTTAAAAAATATCCAAAAGATCGATGATATTGCAATTTCAAATTATTTATTTTACTTATTCCTCTTTCCTTAGTTTCTTGAGATCTTAGCCATGAATTATGATCATCAAGTTGATTACGTAGTCCATCAAGTATAGGGCTTATGCCATCATAAATTAGACCACCTTCTGTAAGACTTAGGGGTGGATTATCAATGATTTCATTATTGATTTTGGATGCAATATCTATCAATTTATGATCTAAATTTGTAATAGATTTAAAGTATTTAGATTCTTTAAATGTTGGGTTGTCCAGATTCTTGGACAGTAAAGGCAAACGGTTGATTCCTTCTGCTATCGCTACCAACTCTCTTGCTCCAGCTTGTTGTGCGCCTGCTCGCCCTGATAGACGTTCAAGATCTCCCATAGACCTGAGTATTTTGCGAAGGTTTCTTCTTAAATGGGGCGATTTAACCAGTAAAGCAATTATTTCTTGTCTGTTCTCGATTTCATCAACATCTGTCAAAGGTTCTTCTAGCCATCTTCTTATACATCTACCTCCCATTGCAGTTAAAGTTTTATCGATTGCCCATAACAAAGATCCTTGAAATTGACCTCCTCTTTGAGTTGAAACAATTTCTAAGTTTCTTCTTGTTTGATTGTCTATAACCAACCCAGCATGATCTAGTTTTATCTGAGGATAATCTAAGGAAATATAAGTTCTTGTTGTACGCTCGTTTTGATTATTTAGATTTGGATGTGTTTTATTTAAATATGCAATTAAACCTCCTATTGTTTTAATTGAAAGTGAATTAGAATATAAACCTAATCCGTTAATATTACTTAAAGAATAGTGATTTATTATAGCTGTTTTTGACTCTAATTCTGAAAATGAAGTTTGGTCGAATTCAGTAATCTTCATTGACCTTGTGTACCAATTATGATTATTTATTGTATTTTTTTCTGATATTACTTCAGCAGCTTCTAACTTAATTAACTCTTGTCTTAGATTATTAACTTCTTCACCTTCTTGAACAATAAATTCTCCTGTGCTGACGTCCACTTTTGCTAGGGACCATCTTATGTTTTCTTCATTTGAATTGGAGTCAATCAGAACAGCAGCTAGCCAATTATTTTGCTTTGCACTCAACATGCCTTCTTCTAGAATCGTTCCAGGAGTAATTAATCTTGTAATACCTCTTTTAATTAATTTATTTCCTTTTGATGGAGCAGCTTCAAGTTGATCGCATATTGCAATTGATAAACCTTTTTTTACAAGTTGAGTGCAATATCTATCTGACGCATGATGAGGTATACCAGCCATTGGAATTCGGCCAATTTTTTTACCTCCCTCCTTGCTAGTGAGAGTTAGCTCTAAAAGCTCAGAGAGTTTAATTGCATCCTCAAAGAAACATTCAAAAAAATCACCGAGCCTATAAAGTAAAACCCTATCTGGATTCTCTGTTTTTAGTTCGACATAGTGTCTTAGAGCCGGTGTGAGGTCATCAATATTTGGCAGGCTATGGTGGCACCATTTTTGTTCTTCAATTTCAGTATTAGACAACTCATCCAAAGTATTTATTTGGATGTGATTTTTTTTTGACTTTTTGGAACGAGGTCTTAGGTAAGCGTCATTTTGAAGTTCATTAGTTGCAAGCTTGTCGTTTGAAAGATTGGAAGATTTATGTTCGTTAGCGTCTATATCGGAAGATTTTTCTTCACTTTCAAAAAGGCTGCCTTGCAATGGATTTGGGCTGGCAGCCATTGAATTTCTAAATCTTTAATCCACGCATATTACAAGAATTATTTAATTTTGCATGTGAAGCCTCACTACAAATATTAAGACCTAGTTCATCAAATCACATTTACATGGGAGAATTATTTGATATTGAGCAATTTTCTTCAGCTTTCTTCCTCATGCTGGCTATTAATTCCATCGTCGCGAACGCACTTTTATTCTCTTCATTGCTTTTGGTGATAGGAGTTCCTGTTTTCTATATGACTCAAACCAATCCAGAGGATAATAGAAATCCAAATATTAAAAAGATAGAAATACTTGCAGGTGTCTGGTTCCATTTGGTTCTCCTACAGGCATTGGTAGGCGAGTACATTACACATCAAATGAGTGTTTAGTGAGTAATTCTGGCAATAAAAAATTGCATACATTTAGAGTTATTTTGTATAAATGTTTTAAAGTTACTCTCAAGAGGTTACTGTTAATAAGTATTTAAGGCCAACAAGATGGCAACAATTGAAGGTACCTTTGAAAATTCATCTTCATTAAGCGTTGCAATAGTTATTGCTCGTTTTAATGATTTAATTACGAATAAACTTTTAAGCGGTTGTCTTGATTGTTTATCTAGGCATGGCATTGACGTATCTCAGTCAAGCAACCAATTAGATATTGCATGGGTTCCAGGTTCTTTTGAGTTACCTATTATTTCTCAAAAACTTGCCAGAACTGGTAAATATGATGTGGTTATTACCTTGGGAGCAGTTATTAGAGGTGATACTCCACATTTTGATGTTGTTGTTGCAGAGGCTAGTAAAGGAATTGCAACTGTTTCTAGAGAAACAGGAATCCCAATCGTATTTGGAGTTTTAACAACAGACACGATGCAGCAGGCTTTAGAGAGAGCAGGGATTAAGAATAATTTAGGATGGAGTTATGCTTTACAGGCACTTGAGATGGGCTCTTTGATGAAAGCAGTCAGTTGATTCTGTTAATTGAAAAACTCAATTAAATAACTTCTTTAAACCAGGGCATATTAATTGGTACCATATTATTGGATCTTATGCGGATGTAGCTCAGTGGTAGAGCATCTCCTTGCCAAGGAGAATGTCGAGAGTTCGAATCTCTTCATCCGCTTTCTGTTTAATTAATTACGATTTTGATCTAAATTGAGATCATTTAAGATAGGTTAATATTACTTATTACTGGATATCTTTACTTAAATTTATATATATACAATCAGAGTGATTGAACCAATTATCACAAATAGATGATAAGTATTTACTATTAATGTTGAAATTATAAAATTTTTCTCTTATTTGCTCCTTATGTTTATTAAAACATCTATTTTATTTGTGCTTTTGCTAGAGTCTTTTCAAGTTGAGGATTCCAGTTAATTAATGATAAATTGCGCATGGTAAATAATATAATCAAACAAATTGTTCATGGGTATTTAATTGGCTGATTCTATGTACTCAAAAGAAAAGCCTCTCTCCCAAATGCGAATCGCAATAACAGCTGTTGATCTTGAGCAGGCTGAGCATCGTGGAATTGCATATTTATCAAAAGGTTTAATAAGTACTTTGTCTGATCTAGGGGCAGAAGTTTATTTGTTAACAGGATTTTATGGTAGACGCTTGAATCCGTTAATGAAATTATCAATGAGTAAGCAATCAGTAAGAGAAGTTGACTGTGCGGACATTCTTGATCAATTTTGTGATCCATCCAATCGAATGAAAAAAACAAAAAAGAAAAAAAATTATGATCTTGATGAAGATTTAATTGTAAAGTTAGTGAATAAGCTTATACATTTTAAAAACGAATCGCAAATAATCATTGAGTTATTATTCTCTATATTTAGATTTTATCTCAGAAGAGGCAGATTTTCAGGAAGATTAATTCATCTGTCTAACTTTGAGAATACTCCTTATTTTGGCCAAGAACGAGTAGATTATCTTTCTAAGGTATCAGGTTTTTTATCTATTAAAGATATATATAATTATAGCGCTTTAAGAAGTAAAAGATTTCTCTTTAAAGCTCCAACAATTGATTTTAGAAAGTTAAATATAGACTTATTAATTACATCATGTCCGCTGTGTATTGATGTGAAATCTAATACTAAACATAGTGACAGTTGTATACAGCTTATTATGGATTTCATACCTCTTTCTTTCTCTAAACATCCTGATCACCCTTTTGGCTTTTATAATCGCTTGAAAGATGCAATGAAAACTAAAAATTGTTTTATTTCCAAGGCTTCTAGAGAAAAAATATGTCTTCTTCTTGAAAAACCTTGTTCAAATCATGAGAACAATATAATTTATCCAATGCCTTCATTAAATATAAATAAGTTGGAATTAGCTAGTAAAGTAAAAAATTTAAGGGGTATAAGTAAGAAATATATTTTATTTAATTCTTCTGTTGTTCCAAGAAAAAATCTACATTTTTTAGTAAATATATTCCAAAGTAGTGAAATAGCTAGTAAAGGTTTTGATTTATGTGTTGCTGGTAAAATACATGATGATAAATATGGCTTAGATATCAAGAGAATATGTGAAAGTGACTCGCGGATAAAATTGTTAGACTATGTAGACGAAACAGAAAAGGCATGGCTATTTTTGAATGCTCACGCTTTTGCCTCTCCGTCTTGCGTTGAAGGTTTTGGTATACCGGTTTTGGATGCTGCATCTTTGGGCGTTAGAGTTTTAGCAAGTGATCTACCTTCTCATCGAGAGATTGCAAGTCTTGTTAGAGAAAATCATGATTTTCGCTTACTTGACCTTTCTAATGTTGATAAATGGATTTATGAATTTAACCAATTAAATACTTTAGATTTATGTATGGAAGAAGAAATTAAAGATCGCATTTTGAATTTTAACTCTTGTTTTAAGGGCCTTAAAGAGACTTTCGAAACAAGTATTTTAGATTTGGTTACTTAGAGAATATAGAATTAATTAACTATAATCATTAATACTCGTTTTTATTAATTATGAGTAATGATTGCTTATTATTTAACTTAAATCCGAATTGTTTATAAAACTCGGAACTGTTAGTAGTCAGTAGGTAGATTCTTTCAACAGATTGAATTTTTTTATTTGTCAAGATAGCCTCTATTATTAGCTTCCCAAACCCTAGGCCTTGACGATCTGAAGCAACAACTACATCCCACAACACAGCCCTAAATACAAGATCACTCGTTGCTCTTCCAAATCCTATTAGTTGATTGCGATGCCAAAGGCTCACTACAACTGTGCTGTTGAAGAGCATTTGGCATAGCTGTTGCTTATTTCTACCTTTAGCCCAAAAAGCGTTCTCATTGAGAAATGATTGAAGTTTAAGTAAGCCATTAGTAGGTTTCAACCTAGGGCCAATGCCTAACAGACGGAGTCCAGGTGCTGTTGGGGCATGTTTAACTAGCGATATCCCCTTCATCTTCATCACAATTATTAGAAGCCTCCTAATGCTTGAATTCTAGCTCTACAAGAATTAATACTTGTATTTCTAATAATAGTACAATGATTGAGAATGTTTAATTATTAGCAAAGTGATAAATCGAATCGCGATCCTTTGAATAGTAGTATGCGTATATAATCTTTTTTTTATAAAATTTTAATTGAAGATCATCAACTATTATGATTGTTAGATTTTAAAACTGAATTTATTACTGATTATGGATTCAGACTTTTATTTAGAATTCGAAAATAATTTTCGTGGTAGTCGAGAACAAATAATGCAAGTTCATTCTAATTATGATGGATTGTTAGATTATATTTTAAATATAGATAAGAATCCATCTCTTTTAGATATTGGTTCTGGCAGAGGTGAATGGATACAGAAATGTAATGAAATCGGGTTTAACTCTATTGGAATAGAGTTAGATCCCAAAATGGTAAATCATTCTAGGAAATTAAACTTAAATATTAAACAGGGAGATGCACTATTCCTATTAGATAAATTTTCAGAAAATAGTTTTTCTATAGTTAGTGCTTTTCATGTTATTGAGCATATGAATCATTCAAATATTAAAGAACTTATTAAAAAATCTAGAAGAATTTTAAAGTCTGATGGTTTACTTATTTTAGAAACACCCAGTATAGATAATCTTTTGGTCGCGACCAAATCTTTTCATATAGACCCTACTCATATAAATCCAATTCATCCTGATTTGTTGGCTTTCATGATCAAAAGAAGTGGTTTTACTAAATTAAAATATTATTTTATCAATGGAGGACCATTACAAAACTCGGACCATGATAAATTAACAAGGGTATTTAATGGGGTGGCGCAAGATCTTGTATTAATAGCTTCAAAGTCTAATATTTTAGATAATGCAATTTTTAATGATAGTAACCTTTTGAAAAGAGATATGAGGTTGGGGATAACAACTTTAGATGCAGCAATTGATTTTGATAATTATTCAAGTAATCGCTATGCGCATTACGACGAAGCCATTTTTTTAATGCGAAAAAGGATTTTAGAGTTAGAAAGGCAAGTACAAAAGCTTATAACACTTCATGAAAACAGCTATTTATCTACTATGAGGAGTAAAATTCAAAAAATAAAAAGAAAAATTATTTATTTTAATAGTAGATTCAAAAATAAATTGATAAGCATTTGTCGATACTTTTATAATAGTAATTTTTATAAACTTTCAATAAGAAAATTATATAAAATAAAATCATTATTCTTTTTTCTTAGATATATTGAGAGGATTCTTGATAAATATGGTGTTCGAATTTATCAACATAAATTCTCTAGAAAAAGTAAACATTTAAAAGAAGATTTGGAAATGGTTTTGAAGAATGATAAAAAACTAGAGATATATTTTGATAAATCTGAGGATGCTCAGACTATTTTTAATGATTTAAATAAATATTCTTAATTATGAAAATTATAATTGATTTACAGGGCTTGCAAAGAGAGGGGAATCGTAAAAGAGGTATAGGTAGATATTGTTTGCAATTTACAAAAGAACTGATACAGTATTATCCCCAGAATGAATATATCTTATTTACTAATTCGGCATTGACTGATCTGAGATATGACTTCGAGGATGAACTAAATAATATAAATTTAACTTTGACGTTCTTTGAATGTCCAATAATAGGAGATGTGAATGGAACTTATGTTGGGAGGTATTCAAAGCATTGGGTGTCAATTCAACTTAGAAGTTATGCCTTGTCGCTAATTAATGCAGATATTATATTAATTACAAGTTTTTTTGATGGGTTTAGGGATAATACTTTAGTTAGTCATAATAAGGGTTTTGATTTGCCTCCTATTGTTTCAATCCTATACGATTTAATTCCACTAATTCAATGTGATAAATATTTAAATATTGATCCTGAATTTAAACTTTATTATTTGAATAAGATTAAAGAATTATCAAGCTTGGATGGACTACTTGCTATTTCACAATCTTCATTAAGGGATGCTTCTAAGTATTTAAATATAAATAATAAATTAATCTATAATATTTCTTCAGCATGTAATAATAAAATTTTTTCGTCAATATCATCAAATCCGAGAATTGATAAGAAATTGTTAGGACGTTTTTTGTTGTACTCTGGTGCTACGGATCCCAGGAAAAACTTATTCCGATTAATTGAAGCTTATGCATTACTCCCTATTAATCTTATATTTAAACATAAATTAGTTTTAACAGGACCCTATACAGAGGAAGAAATAATTTTAATTAAAGAATGGATAACTAACTTTGGCTTACCTCCTGAATATGTTGTTTTTCTCGGCTTTGTAACTGATATCGAATTAGCTGATTTATATCGTAACTGCCAATTGTTTATTTTCCCCTCATTGTATGAGGGGTTTGGACTACCTATTTTAGAAGCAATGAATTGTGGTGCGCCTGTTATTGCATCTAATCTTACCAGTATGCCCGAAATTATTAGTGATCAAAGATTTCTTTTTGATCCTTATAATGCACAAGACATATCGTCTTTAATTTATAAAAGTCTAACAGATCATAATTTTTATAAAGCTCTGTGTTCTAATTCTAGTGAAAGAATCAAATATTTTTCATGGCAACAAACGACAAGAAAAACTATAGATGCCCTAAAAGAAGTAATAGCAAACAAATCTAACTCTGGTAAAGAAAAATATTGTGATTTCAATGATTTATTAGATATTAAGTATAAAATTTTAATAAAAAATGTTGTTCAAAGTCCATTAGTCAAAGTTAGAAAAATATCTAATGTAAACTATTTAAAATCTTTGGCTTCAGCAATAGCAATTATTAATAATCAATCAAAAAAAATAGAAATATCTAGAAAATTAAAAAATTATGAAAGCTTATCATGGCGAATCGAAGGTCCATTTGATTCAACTTATAGTTTAGCAATTTTAAATCGGAATTATGCTTTATCTTTAGACAAATTAGGCGAAGATGTCTCTCTTCTTTGTACTGATGGACCAGGTGATTATGAGCCAGATTCTAATTTTTTAGACAAAAATTCAACTATTAATAAACTTTATCAGAGAGCCATTAAAGGTAACGATCAGTTTTTTATTTGTACTAGAAATCTCTATCCCCCAAGAGTAAATGATGTCAAAGCAACTATTAATTTATTACATGCATATGGATGGGAGGAGTCTGAGTTTCCACAGCAATGGGTGCAAGATTTCAACTCTAACCTTCAAGGAATAACAGTCATGTCTAAATTTGTAAAAAAGATTTTAATAGATAATGGAGTGCATATACCAATTAAGGTTTGTGGTTTAGGAGTAGACCACATTAAACATATTCAGGTTGATTATAACTTTAATATTAATTCTAAATCATATAAAATTTTACATATATCTTCTTGTTTCCCAAGAAAAGGAGTTGATATACTATTGAAATCTTATTCAACAGTTTTCAACGAAAATGATGATGTTTCTTTGATTATTAAAACTTTTGATAATCCGCATAATAATATTGAGCAACAGATAAAAGAACTTAAAAAAAATAATACACATTTTCCTGATGTGAAAATTATTAAAGATGATTTGAATTTAGCTCAATTGAAATCTTTGTATTTGCAGTCCAATGTTTTTGTTGCTCCTAGCAGGGGTGAAGGATTCGGATTGCCGATTGCCGAAGCCATGCTTCTAGGTTTACCTGTTATCACTACAGCTTGGGGCGGCCAAAGAGATTTTTGTGATGAAACTAATAGTTGGCTAGTTGATTTTAAATTTGCTAATTCTAAGTCTCACTTTGATCTTGACTATTCTTACTATGTGGAACCTTCTACTCAAGATTTAATTGATAAAATTAAACTTGTTTATTCTGCTACTGAAAAAGAAATCTCTACTAAAACCACTAATGCGAAAGGAACAATTAATTCATTTACATGGGATAAGGTCGCATTTGAAAATAAAACATTCGTTAAACATTTGGTGAGCACTAAAGATAATTATTATTCAAAAGTAGCTTGGATTTCAACTTGGTTCTCTAGATGTGGCATTGCATCTTATTCACGTCATTTGATTGAGAGTATGAAAGAAGAAATTGAGGTCTTTTATCCGTCTCATGAAATAAAATCTACTAATGATATTGATGTTGCCCATCAAAATCAGAGTTTACACAAATCCTGGAAGCTAGATTCACTTGATAACGATAGTTTTGACCAAGTAATTAATCTAATCCGCAAGTTAAATATAACCACTTTAGTAATTCAATTTAATTATGGTTTTTTTCAATTTGAAACTTTTTCTAATTTTATCAATGAAGTTAAGAATAATGATATAAATATAATAGTTTTTCTTCACTCAACTCAAGATCCGATTGGTAATAAAGAAAAAGAACTTCGTTTATTAACTTCTGCTTTAAAGAGATGTGATAGATTAATCATTCATACTATAAATGATTTAAATAGATTAAAAAATTTAGGATTGGTTGATAATGTATTTTTATTCCCTCATGGTATTTTAGGTTCTAGTTCTCAACATTTAGAAATAGAAAATAAAATTTTGAAAAAAAATTATTCAAATGATATTAAGCAAATTCGATCTATTGCCTCTTTTGGATTTTGTTTACCTAATAAAGGTTATAAGGAACTTATTAGGTCTATAGATTTATTGAAAAAACAATCTATAGACATCAAACTCACTATTTATTGTGCCTCTTATAGTGAAAATTATAATTCTTATTATGATGATCTTGTAAATGAAATCTTCAATTTAGAACTTACTCAATTAGTTAATATTGATACGAACTACTACAGCGATGCAGAAATAATAAGTAGGTTGTCAAATTATGAATTAATTGTCTTTCCTTATCAATTTTCTAATGAATCTTCCAGTGCCTCCGTGAGAACTGGTTTATCATCACTTCAACCTGTCCTTGTTACACCTTTGCAAATATTTGATGATGTTAAAGATTTAGTTGATTTTATGCCAGGCTTCACCAGCCAAGAGATTGCTGATGGTATTTATAGTTGGTTTGAAAAGCCGCGGCGTTTTGACTTATTTCAAGAGAGAGAAAAATTAATCCATCAGCGTAGTTTTTCTAAGTTAGGTAATAGGATTTCTCTTCTAATAAAGAGTCTAGAGATTAATAAGTCTTTTTCTACTTGAGCTGCTCTTCAATTAGATTATCAATTATCTCGCTTATTGTTAATTTTGCTTTCCATTGGAATTGGTCATAGAAGGGTTTTGGATCACCAAAACTTTTAAATATATCTGATTTTCTTATATTTTCAGAACTAATAATAATATGATCTTGATAATTAAGATCTAGTTTTTCAAAAGTCATCGATATAAATTCAATTAGACTTGTTAATCTTCCTGAGCAGATGATCTGATCTGTGTTGTTATTCCCCATAGTCATTAACTGAATTGCCTCCACATATTCTTCTGCCCAGCCCCAATCTCTATGGATATTTAAATTACCTAATTTTACTTTATGATTCCTATTCTTGTAACATTCAATTGCTCCTGCTATTATTTTCATTGTTATGAAATTTTTATCTCTTAATGGTGATTCATGATTAAATAAAATTCCAGTCTGACATTTTAAATTGTGAAGTTCTCTATAAACTTTAACTAGATTAAAACTTGTTTGTTTGGCAATTGCATATGGACTAATAGGGCTCTGCTGATGGTTTATACCTGCTGCTATTTCTGTATTACCGAAAATTTCACTACTTCCAGCAAAGAATAATTTACCTTCATATTTTATTTGTCTACAAGCTTCTAATATATTTAATGTTCCATTCGCAATACTTTCAATTGTTTCTCTGGGGTTCGTAAACGATTTCCCCACTGAAGATTGAGCTGCTAAATTATATATTTCATTTGGATTTTCGGTTGCTATTAGTTGACGTAAATTTTGGAAATCCATTAAATTACATTCTTTTGTTTCTAAATCGTTCTGTATTCCAAGTACATAATGGTTTTTAGCAAATTTTGTTGAGCTTCTTCTCACACCAATTACAGAATTATTTTTCTTTATCAATGAATTGCATAGGAGCGATCCATCTTGACCGCCGCTTCCAAAGACCAAAACTTTTTTTTGATGAGGCAAGGATCTAACTCTTGTAATTCTATTTTGCATTGATTTGTCCACTTTTGGTCATTCATAAACGGATGGCAAATTTTGTATTTTTAAGAATAATTGGCCATCATTTTCATTGCAAAACCCCTTTTTCGACTGATATTGAAGAAGGTGTGCACTTTGTTATCTGGATACTTTATGGATGAAAATGGTTGAATTATCAAAATGAGAAATCGATCTTTTTTTTGATTAAGACTTGATTTTTGATTTGAGTTCAAAGCCTGAAAAACTAAGTGGCAAAAGCATTTTTACCTATCCTTTGTAACTTTTTTGCATCGTTAAATAATAAAGAACGCAAATAAACTGATTCTTTTGAGAATTACGGATTTTGTTTGGATTCCCTTTTATTAATCCCTTAAAACCATTGTCTTATGAATAGGAGAGGTTATAGTTCCGCAAGATTCTGTACTGCAAGCCTGTATATTGGCCTGCCAAGCAGATAACCGCATTATTCAATGCGGTGATCCCTAGCAAAGCACTTAAACTTTTCCCCCATGGCCAACGCGACTAGCACTGAACTCCAAGAGCTCTACGTTGCATACTTCGGGCGCGCTGCTGATCCTACAGGTCTTGATTACTGGACTGAACAAGGGATCACCACAGCTGCGTTCGCTGCTGACATGTATGCACAAGCCGAATTCAAAGATGCATACGGCAGCAAATCAGTAGAAGCTCAAGTTAATCAGATCTACAAAAACCTTTTTGATAGAGAAGCTGATGTAACAGGTTTAACGTACTGGACTCAGCAGATCAATTTAGGCGTCCTTAAAGTTGCTGAAATTGCTACTCACTTAATTTGGGCGGCAAAAAATAATGATGGTAGTTCAGATGACAAAACAGCTTTAACTAACAGAACCAACGCAGCTGTTGCTTACACTGCAGAAGTAAAAGGAAGCACTGCTGCGATTCTTGCTTATCAAGCTGAGTCAACAAGCCCTTGGGCATCTGGGGTAAATATCACTGAAGGAGTTACTTATCTATCAGGAATTGATAAGGACACTGCTCATACTGCTGCAGGCGTTACCGCTAGCGTTAATAAAATCGTCAGTAATGGTGATCCATCTGTAGTTGCTGGAGCTAAGACCTTCGCTCTAACTACAGCTATTGATACAGGATCAGATTTTACTGGTACTGCTGGTAATGACACATTCAATGCAGATAACAGCGCTGCTGGAGGAACTGATTCTAAAGAAGTTACTTCTGTCGCTGACACAATTGATGGTGGAGCTGGAACAGATACATTCAACATTTACTCTGACGGAACTGTCGCTGCTATTCCAACAGTAAAAAATGTAGAGACTTTAAATGTCTACGATGAAGATGTTGCTTTCACACTTACTTCAGATCAGGCAAGTATCACAACAGCTAATTTCATTAGAGGTGATGGTGCGGCTACATATACCGTTCCTATTACCGTTACATCTGTAGGACTTGAAAATATTACAGTTTCTGGTACTGGAATCGTTATTGCGGCTGCTGCTACAGATACTGCAATAACACTAGGGCTAAATAAAGTTGCTGCTGCTGCTGGTAGTGGTGACAATGATGAGGATGTAGCCGTAACAGGTGCAAAGCTAACTACAATTAATGTAAATGCTACTGGTACTGCCTCAACTCTTGATGATTTAGATTTAGCAGCTGCAACGACAATTAATCTTGATGCAGCTGTCAAATTTACGACAGGTGAACTAGTTACTACAGGTGCAAAAGCAACTTTGAATATCACTGGTGCTGGAGCTGTAGATATAGGCACTCTTGGTGACACCATTACTACAGTTGCAGCTGGTGATGCCACAGGTGCTATCACAATGACTGGTCCTGGCTCAAATAATAAATCTGCAGTAATCACACTTGGATCAGCTGCTGATGTTTTCACAACTGGATTAGGTGGTTTTACTGCTACTACTGATAAATTTGCTGCTAATGCAGGAGCAGGCGAAGATATTCTAGTTGTTGCAGACGCAGCTCATGTCAATACCGCTGATGAAGCTGACAGATATACGAACTTTGACGTTATTCAAGTAGCTGCTGGCGTAGATACAGATACTCAGTATCTAGCTTCAACAATTGATGCTGCAAAAGTTACTAACGCTAACTTGACAAATATGACAGCAGCACTTGCTGGAAACATCACCATTGAAGGTGCTAATCATGCGGGTGGAACATTCTCACTTAAAGATGCAACTGGTTCATCTGATGTACTTTCAATAACTTCAAAGCACGCAACTGCTGCATCTGCTACTGATTTCACAACTGCGACAGTTACTGGTTTTGAGACTCTGAATTTCACAGCAAACTCAGGTGACGCTTTAACAACAGCAGATTCTGATAGAGCTGCGGTTTCATTTACTTCTGCAGGAGACTTGAAGACAATCAACGTTAAGGGTACGAAATCTGCAGCCGTTGACATCTCATCTAACGCAGTAAAAGTTACTACTCTTGATGCATCAGCTATCACTGGTGGAGCTGTTGTTACTACAGGTGGTCAAACAGGTGACCTGACAGTTACAGGTTCGGCAGTTTCAGACACATTGACAGTAGGAACAGTTGGATCTGGTGGTTCAGTAACAGTAAATGCTGGAGGCGGTATAGATACTTATCAAGGAACAATAGCTCAGTTGGCTGCAGCAACAATTGATGCTGGAGCTGGCGTTGACGTAGTTAACTTCAGTAATACGACGGCTTCAGGTACTGCTTTGACATTCGATGATACAACACTCAATGGAATGTCAAATGTGGAGACCCTTGGATTTACAGGTGCTATCGCAGGTGATTTTACAGTAACTTTAGGTGGTTGGGCTAACTCATTAGCTACAGCTATCTCTGGCAATCAGTTGAAGATTTCTGCTAAAGCGCTTGCATCAGCTGCTGCAACTGAGGTGGTTGTTGTTGATGCATCTCAATTAACTGGTTCAAACTCAGTTGAGATGGACATTAAAGACACTGCTGCTGGTGCCTCTGCTGCAAATACCATTGACCTAACTGGTTCTGATAACGCCGATAAGATTACAGTTGAAGAGGCTACAGACGGTGCAGATACTGTTATCACAGTTATTAGTGGTAAAGGAAACGACACAGTTACAGTAAAAACTCACGCTGGTCAGGATGGAGCAGTTGTTGTAACTGCAGGAGATGGAGATGACACGATCACGTTGAGTGCAGCATATACAGATGCTGCTTCAACAGCAAACCTGATTACAGGTGGAAAAGGAACCGACACAATCACTTTGGATACAGGAGACACAGCAAAGGAAACTGACTACACAATTGTGATGGGATCTACAGCAGCAAACAATGGTGTTGATTCAATTACTAACTTCGAACAAGGCGCAAGTGGTGATGTTCTAAAGCCCGATGCTTTCTTAGATGCCTCAGCTATGACTGCTGCTAGAACAGCTAACACTGCAAGTTCGACTGATGTAACGAGTAACGTTAACCTATTGGTTGATATAACTGGTGGGCAAGACATAACTACAGCTGCTGGACTTGATGCTGCATTGGCTGCAGGTGGTGAGTACGGCAACTTAGATATGTCTGGAAGCGGTAAAGCTGTATTCGTTACTGCCTCATCTAGTGATGCAAGTACGACTCAGCATGTCTTCTTTGCATCCTCCGCTGCAAATGGAACAATCACAACAACTAAAGTTGCGACTGTTGCATCATTGGATATCGATGATTGGCATAGTGATAACTTCTGCGTTACTGCTTCTTAAAACTAAGACTTTTACAAAGGTTTTAATTCCGCTAAAAAAAGCCCCGTTAATACGGGGCCTTTTTTTTTGCTTATTATCTTTTTTCTAATATTTATTTTTGGTGTCTTTGTATTTTTTGCATAGACATCATTCAAACTCTTTTTTAATTTCTCTAATGTTTATTTAATATATTGAGGACTCTTGATAAATATTTTGAGAGTATCTGTTCTTTTTTTGTTAACTAATTCAATGGATTTTATTTCTCTAACTGATATGTGAATGGATGATTCATATTTTTTTATGAGCTGATTCTCATATTGATTTTAATGAATTTGCTTTATCACTAAATTTATTGAAAAGTAATTGTAAATAAGTAACTCTTCTAAGTTTAATATTAGCTGATAGGCTCATACCAGCTTGAAGTGGGAGTTTTTTGCCTGACTTAAGTTCTAAAAACTGGGTTTCTAATTCAATTTTTGCAGGGAAACGAAAACCCTTTCCTTGTGATGGAATTGGAGTTAATGCATCAGAACCGATACTTTTTACCTTACCTTTAATAATTCCAAAGTCGCTTGCGGGAAAAGAATCGATACTTATATCTGCATCTTTACCTTCACTTACAAAACCTATTGTGCGATTATCAATTTCTATTTTCGCAATTAAGTTGTTCATAGGAACTATTTTCATCACTGGTTGGCTGCTTCGTGCTACATAACCTGGACCTTTGGGTTGAAGTTCAAAAACTACCCCGTCTATTGGAGATGTTATCTCTTGATATTTTAGAGTGACTAAATTTGTCTTTATTTCACTTTTAAGCTGTTCAACTTTATCAAGTTGTTGCATATATTGTAATTCTGATACGGCACCTTCATTGACAAGAAGCTCTAATCTTTTTGTTATTTCTTCATTGAAAATTAGACTTTTTTGTAAGGCCGCATTTTTTGCTTCTGTAATTTCAGTATCAAGATGAATAAGAATTTGTCCTTTTTTTACAACATCTCCTTCTTTTATAAGTAATTCTCTCGCAATTCCTTCCAAAGGCATTTGTACCTCAAACACTCCCCCCTTTGGTTCTAATTTACCTGTAGCTATTGCAACTTCGTCTGTTTTTGCAATAGCTAACCACCCAAGAGAAAAGGCGGTACTTCCCATTAAAACCCAGGTTATTGAACTTGCCCAAAATTTTGATTGTTTTAAAAAAACTAGATTTACATCATTGCTCAATCCTTTATCTATTTTATCTTGTAAGGATTGAATAAATTCAACAGGTTTTAATTTTATTTGGTTAATTTTTTCAATTTTTAAAGTATTTAGCGTTTTACTTAATGTTTTTGATTTCAACTTGATTGAGCTTTTTATGTCCTTTAATGATTTTAAAAATTGCTCTTTTTTTCTTATTTTCATTTTAAGTAGACTCCTGTTGACGATAAAGGGCAAAATATCTACCTTTTAAATTCATCAATTCGTCATGGGTTCCAGTTTCGACAATCGAACCTTGATGAAGCATTACGATTAGATCTGCTTTCCTTACTGTACTTAGCCTATGAGTGATAAAAAATACCGTAGAGTTTTTGCATGAATCTTTTAAACCTTCACATACTTTTCGTTCAGTTTCATAATCTAGTGCACTTGTAGCTTCATCCATAATTAGAAGTTTTGGGTTACTCAATAGTGTTCTTGCAATCGCTATTCTTTGTTTTTGGCCCCCTGATAAACCTGCGCCTCGTTCACCAACATTAGTGCTATATCCATCTTCTAATTCCATTATGAAATCATGGGCACTTGCAATTTTGGAGACTTTCACAATATCGTCACTTGCCGCTTCGGGATCAGTTAGTGCAATGTTTTCATTTATTGTTCCAGCAAAAAGTAAAGGTTCTTGAGGCACGATTCCAATTTGTCTTCTCAAAGAATACAATTCCACTTTATCTATGTCATATTCATCTATTTTGATTCTGCCAGAATTAGGTTTATATAACCGTGGAAGTAATTTCATTAAAGTACTTTTACCGCTTCCACTTTGACCAACTATTCCTACAAATTGACCTTGCTTAATGCTTAAAGATACTTTCTTCAAAATATCAGGTTGTCCAGGAGAAAACTTAAAACATACGTCTTCGAATTCAACTGATCCGTCAATACTTGGTAATGGAATCTTTGCTTGATCTGCTAGAGAAGTTTCTTCAGGGGTATCGACAATATCTGAAAGCCTTTCAAATGAAACACGAAGCTCTTGTACGTTTTGCCAAATAGTGCTTAATCTCAATAATGGCTGCGTTACATATCCAGATATAATTCTGAAAGCAATCAATTGACCTAAACTTAACTGACCATTAAGTACTAAAGTTGCTCCTACCCATAGTACTAGTAGTTGAGATAACTGTTGTAAGACTTGACTTGTCTCTCCTAGAGCAGTTCCAGTAATAGTTTTTTGAAATGACTTTGCAACATAAGTTGAATACAATTCTTGCCATTTCCATCTACTTACTCTTTCAATGTTTTGGGCTTTTACAGTTTGAATACCTGTTAAAACTTCAACTAAGTGGCTTTGAGTAACGGCGTTTTCCTGTGCCACATCTCTAATTTGTCTTCTGATTAAGGGTGTTCCAATTATAGTTATCATGATTTGTATAGGTACAACTCCCAGAGCAATTAATGTTAACAACCAACTATAAATTACCATTACTACTATATAGATAAGAGAGAATATTGCATCTAATATTGTAGATAAAGCTTGTCCAGTAAGGAAATTTCTGATTTTTTCTAATTCAGCTATCCTGCTTCCTAATTCACCTACTGGCCTTCTATCAAAATAACCTAAAGGTAAACGTAGTAAGTGATCAATAACCTCAGCGCCTAATCTAGTATCAATTCTATTTGTTGTTTCATTAAATAAAAATGTTCTGAGACTACTCAGTATTCCTCCAAGAATAGTAACTACTACTAGTGCTAATCCTAATATTTGCAGTGTATCTAGACTTCTTTGACTAATAACTTTATCAATGATTACTTGAATCATTAATGGATTGGCTAAACCAAATAGTTGCACTACGAACGATGCTAAGAAAACTTGTAAAAGAACGTTGCGATAGCGATTGATTGCTGGCAATAACCATTGGAGTCCAAACTTTATTTCTGGCGTTTGTTCATGTTTTTCAACTAATAGCAATTCAATGTATCCTTTCTCAAAACTTTCTTCAAATTGATCAGAATTTAATTGAATTAATCCTTCGACTGGAGACACTAATTCTAATTTATTTGAATGACTTTCTTTTATAACAGCAAAACTTTCTTTCCAAGTAATTATTGCGGGAGCTGGAAGTCTGTCTGCCATTCGTGGAGCTACTTTAGCCGTAGATGAATGTAAGCCCATTGAGGAAGTTATTCCTCCAAGAAGATGAATGGTTGGTTTTTTACCTCTTTTAATTGTGTCTCGAAGAATTTTTTCTATTGAATCTACTCTGTAGGGTAGTTTCATTTCTGTTGCTATCATTTGCAGACAAGCCAAAGACTCTCTCAAAGCACCACTGGCTTTAATTATTTTAAATTCTTTTTTTGGATTGTAATTACCTAGCTCTTCAGTACTAATGTCAAACATATCAGGACCAGTTTTTATGTTTAGTTCATTCTCTGTATTAGTATTAACATTCGTTTTAACTAATTTAGAATCATTTTTATTGCTTACTAATTTATAATAAAGTTTTTTGTTTAGTGAAAAAACCCTTGCTGGAAGAGGACCATTTGTGATAATTATTTCATTATTTTGGATGATATCGCCGATTGCTTTTTTATCTATATTGGCACTACCAGCAAAATAAATATAATCTTCTCTTTTAGTAATTTTTTCGCCATTATCAAATATATTTAATTTGACATTCATTAATAGTTCATTAAAATTTTTTTTAATATTATCTACAATGTCAGAATTATCAGATTCTTTACTTAGATGAATAGCTAATTCTAATAATTCTGATGGAAGAAAATTATTATTACACCAATTTCTAAATTCTTTTTCTTTTTTATATAAATATAAAATTAAGCTATCAGGAATAGCCAAACCTAATACATCATTACTCGCGGTAATTAATTCACATCCTTTTGCTCGTAATAAAGGAGCAAGACCAATAAAAGAGTCTGAACTTAATTTCGTTATTGTTTGCGATTTAAAAGTTGTTCCATATAAAAGCCTTGCTTCTCCACTTAGGAGAATAAGAACTGTATTTGGAATAAGATCTTTTTTATTACATATTGGGTATCCAGTTTTATATCGTAGTAAATTTGATTCATTCTCAATTTTTTCTATACTAGAATCACTTATAAGTTTAAAAGCTTCTATTGATTTCAAATTAATATTGATTTTTTTACTCATGATATTTGTATTAGATTTGATTCAGGATTATTAACTAATATTTTTTTTAAGAGATTGTTATTTACGATATCGGTTTCCTTGTCAATCCATTTATTGAATAACTCCTCACTCAATTTTTCTTTCATAAAACTATCTAGCTTGGCTGGCTCATAATATTCTAATCTTAAAACTATATTGAATTCATCAATTTGAATAGGTGAATTGATTTCTCCAATTTTCGATTGTTTTATTAATTCTACAAGCCTTGGATGTGCTCTGCCTAATGGGGCAGGGCCTATTAATCCTCTGGTTTTATTTTCTATTCCTTCGGAATGCTTAGCGGCCATATCTCCAAAGCTTGCTTCTTTTTCTTGGATTCTGAAAAAAATCTCTCTCGCTAAGAAAAAATCTTTAACTCTGATTATGCTATAAACAACTATATCTAACTCGTTTTTTCTTTCAAGGAATCTGCTTTCCACTTGATGTTCGAAATTAAGTTTACAATATTCTTTTAAACGAATTTTGGTTAATGCTAGTGTTTCAAAGCTAGATTTATCTAGTTTATTCTCTGCTAACCACATGTTTAAATTTGCGTCATCAGTTATATTTAATCTTTCACAAAAATCTGCTATAATTTTTTCTTTTATTTTAGTTTGAATATGAATATCTGATAATAAATTATTTATAAGTTCAGATCTAATAAGTGGCTTAAGTAAATTATTCTTGTGTAATAATTTTATGCATTTATTAGGAAAAAGTTCTAGAGCTTTCATTGATTGATTTGGAAATCACATGTTTTAGAAAAACCAAAAAATTAATTGATAATTATTTTAGTTTGAAGTTACATGGTATATAAAAAAAGGATTTATTCATTTTAGCTATTGAGTTCATTTTTCAGAGCCATAGAATATGCAGCTGATGCAGTTCTTAAAACGTTTTTTTGCGCTTCAAGTTTTTGTAATTCATTTTGTACAAATTGTAAACTTGCTAGTTGCTCCTTTGCTTTTTCACTTAAATCATCTAGGTTGTAATCTTTCCCGTCAATAGTTACGTTGGCCATTTTTTCTTTCTAGTATTATTACCCATCATACACTATTCCATACTTGTATTTTATTGAATACTTAAAATATCTTTGTATCGATAACTGTTTTATATTCAAAAAACTCTTCTTTAAGTATAAAAAATTATTTTCATTTCTCATCATGGTCGTCCTATTCCCATTGATACTCTTTCTCGGTTTTACTTACCTGATAAATCTTTTGTTAGAACTTCAATGCACTATTGATTACGTTTACCACTGTAATTGATAGAATAAAAATTTGGAATAATTCTTTTATAAACTACTTTCTTTCATAGCCATCTTGAGATCACTTTCTATCATTTCTGATACTAAATCATTAATGTCATAGGTAGGTTCCCAGCCAAGTTTGGAGTATGCTTTTTTAGCATTACCAAGCAATGTTTCAACTTCTGCCGGTCTGAATAGTGATGCATCTACTTTGATTACTAATTTTCCATTATCTCTTCTTTTGCCTATCTCGTGTATGCCTTCACCTTCCCAATTTATACCTCCCCAGCCTAATTTGATTGCACAAATTTCAATAAATTTTTTTACTGAACATTGTTTGCCTGTGGCAATAACATAATCCTGAGGCTCCTTTTGTTGAAGCATTCTCCATTGCATTTCTACATAATCTTTTGCATGTCCCCAGTCTCGTAAAGAATCAAGATTACCTATTGTTAAATATTCTTGAATTCCAGAATCAATTCTTGTTAGCCCCCTAGTGATTTTTCTGGTAACGAATGTTTCCCCTCTCCGTGGGGATTCATGATTAAATAAAATTCCATTGCATGCAAACATTCCATAAGACTCTCTGTAATTAATAGTTATCCAATATGCGTATAATTTTGCAACCCCATAGGGACTTCTTGGGTAAAAAGGCGTTGATTCAGATTGCGGCGATTCCTGAACGAGGCCATAAAGCTCTGAACTGCTTGCTTGGTATATTTTTGTTTTTTCAACAAGGCCTAAGATCCTAACTGCTTCAAGGATTCTGAGTGGTCCTAAAGCATCTGTTTGAGCCGTATATTCTGGTGATTCAAAACTAACTTTTACATGACTTTGAGCTCCTAAATTGTAAATTTCATTAGGTTCAACTTCTTTAATTATTCGTAGGATATTTATACTGTCTGTCAAATCACCATAATGTAAAGTAAGTTCTTTCTTTGATTTATTATTTATTAAATTTTTAATTAGTTGAGTATTCACTTGGCTAGTTCTCCTTATAATTCCGTGCACTTCATATCCTTTATTTATTAATAATTCAGCAAGGTAACTTCCATCTTGACCAGTGATACCAGTAATCAAAGCAGTTTTCGTTTTACCCACCCTTTGCTCTCCTAAAGTTTTTTATTCTATTGTATCATTGCATTTGTATTTATAAATAACTTTTCTTTTTCATTAATTGCTTTAAGCTTTATTTTTCATCTTTATTAAGATTATCAATAATATTATATTATTAAAATATAAACTCTCATTTATCAATCTTACAAGTTAATATATTAGTAATTAAGTTTGATTTGATGCTAGGCAAATTATTAGGCGATCCAAATAAGAGAAAAATAAAATCTTTTTATCCCTTGGTTACGGATATAAATGTTTTTGAGGAAGATTTAGTTGGTTTAACCGATGATGAGCTCAGAAGAAAGACTACAGAATTTAGACAAAAGATAGAACAAGTTAAAAGTTTTAAATCTCAACTTGAAATCCTTGATCAACTTTTACCAGAGGCTTTTGCGGTAGTTCGAGAAGCTTCTAAACGTGTCTTAGGTATGAGGCATTTTGATGTCCAGCTTATAGGAGGGATGGTTTTGCATGAGGGCCAAATAGCAGAAATGAAAACTGGCGAAGGTAAAACACTCGTCGCTACTTTGCCAAGTTATTTAAATGCTTTGGCAGGCAAAGGAGTTCATGTGGTCACTGTGAATGATTATCTAGCCAGAAGAGATGCTGAATGGATGGGTCAAGTTCATCGTTTTCTTGGTCTCAGTGTTGGGTTGGTTCAACAATCAATGTCGCCTAAAGAAAGAAAAAAGAATTATGAATGTGACATAACCTATGCCACGAACTCTGAGTTGGGATTTGATTATTTACGTGACAATATGGCAGCTGATAAATCTGAGATTGTTCAAAGAGATTTTAACTTTTGCGTTATTGATGAGGTTGATTCGATTCTTATTGACGAAGCCAGAACACCATTAATTATTTCAGGTCAAGTGGAAAGACCTCAAGAGAAATATCAAAAAGCCTCGGCAGTTGTAGAGAAATTAGTGAGAGCCAAGGAAATGAGTAAAGATGGTATTGATCCTGAGGGTGATTACGAGGTAGATGAGAAACAAAGAAGTTGCATACTCACTGATGAAGGTTTCGCTAAAGCAGAAGAGCTTTTGAAGGTTAAAGATTTATTTGATCCGAAAGATCCCTGGGCTCACTACGTAACAAATGCATTAAAGGCAAAAGAGCTTTTCACGAAAGATGTGAACTATATTGTTAGGGATGAGGAGGCAGTCATAGTCGATGAATTTACAGGGAGGGTAATGCCTGGAAGACGCTGGAGCGACGGTCAACATCAAGCAATTGAAGCCAAAGAGAATCTCCCTATTCAGCCTGAGACCCAGACTTTAGCTTCGATTACATATCAAAATTTCTTCCTTCTCTATCCAAGACTATCTGGCATGACAGGAACGGCAAAAACTGAAGAAGTTGAATTTGAAAAAACTTATAAAATAGAGACAACTGTTATTCCAACTAATCGACAAATTGCAAGGGAAGATTGGGTGGATCAAGTTTTTAAAACTGAATCAGGGAAATGGAGAGCAGTCGCAAAAGAAACAGCTGAAATTCATAGACAAGGAAGACCAGTGCTTGTAGGTACTACAAGCGTTGAGAAGAGTGAGCTTTTAAGTACTCTTTTGTCAGAGCAGCAAATACCTCACAATTTATTGAATGCAAAACCAGAAAATGTTGAGCGAGAAGCGGAAATAGTGGCACAAGCTGGACGCTCAGGTGCTGTCACCATTGCCACTAATATGGCTGGAAGAGGAACAGATATTATTCTTGGTGGTAATAGTGACTATATGGCCAGATTGAAAATTAGGGAAATTTTAAGCACTCGATTAGTCAAACCTGAAGAAGGTCATAAGCCTCCGATACCCCTTCAACGAAATTCACCTTCAGTCGGATTTAAAGAAGATAAAAATGAGGATCCTATGACTAGCAAAAAAATACAATCTGCTTCTTTGCAAAATATTTTCCCTGTCTCACTTACTGAAGAAACTGAACAAAGGCTTGTTTCATTAGCCTCAAATTTAGTAAAGGTATGGGGTGATCGTTCGTTGAGCTTTATTGAATTAGACGATTATATTGCTACTGCGGCTGAAAAGACACCTACTCAAGATAAAAATATTGAGGAATTACGAGTTGCTATTCAATTAATTAAAAATGAATATGAAGAGGTATTGAGCCATGAGGAAACCAAAGTTCGTGAGGCTGGGGGACTTCATGTAATTGGAACTGAGCGTCATGAGTCAAGAAGAGTTGATAATCAATTAAGAGGTAGAGCTGGTCGACAAGGAGATCTTGGAAGTACTCGTTTCTTTTTATCGTTAGAAGATAACCTGCTTCGCATTTTTGGTGGAGATAGAGTCGCAGGTCTTATGAATGCTTTTCGGGTGGAAGAAGATATGCCTATAGAATCTGGAATGCTTACTCGTTCTTTAGAAGGAGCTCAAAAGAAAGTAGAAACATATTATTATGATATTAGGAAACAAATATTTGAATATGATGAAGTAATGAATAATCAGAGAAGAGCAGTATATTTAGAAAGAAGAAGGGTCTTAGATGGAACGGAGTTAAAGCTGCAAGTTATTGGTTATGGACAAAGAACGATGGAGGAAATAGTTGAAGCATATGTTAATGAAGACTTGCCACCTGAAGAGTGGGATTTAGATAAGTTGGTTTTAAAAGTCAAAGAATTTATTTATTTATTAGATGAACTTAAACCTGATGATTTGCTTGGATTGAATAAACTTGAACTACAAGATTTCTTAAAAGAGCAGCTAAGAAATGCTTACGATATGAAAGAAGCTCAAGTAGAGCAAACTCACCCAGGAATAATGAGAGAGGCCGAGAGATTTTTTATTCTTCAACAATTAGATACACTTTGGAGAGAACATTTACAGTCAATGGATTCATTGAGAGAGTCAGTTGGATTAAGAGGCTATGGACAAAAAGATCCTTTAATTGAATATAAAAATGAGGGTTATGATATGTTTTTAGAGATGATGATTAACATGAGAAGAAATGTTATTTATTCAATGTTTATGTTTCAGCCAGCTAAAAAAAATACTGGATGATGAAATCTAATTATCTAAGTAATGGAAGTTGATTCTAGAAAATTACAAGAGTTATATATTGCTTATTTTGGCAGACCAGCTGATCCGCCAGGAATTCAATATTGGCTTTTGCAAGCTGGTAAAGGGGTTAAGTTAAGAGAAATAGCATGTCATTTATATAGCCAAGAGGAATATAAAAAATCTATAATACATAGTAAATCCTTAGATTTACAGATAAATCAATTCTATCTAAATTTATTTAGTAGAAAGGTTGATTTCGCAGGATTAAGTTATTGGTTAAGATCAATCAAATCAGGTTCTCATGATATTTCAGATTTAGCGTGTGATTTAATTGAATCAATATCAATATCAAGTCAAAGTGAAAATAAGCAGCAAATAATTGATAAATCAACTTTAGACAATAAGGTGCAATCTGCTGAATTATTTTCTCAAGAATTAGAGTCAACAATTAATGGAGTTGGTTTATATCAACCTTCTTCTACGAATCCTTGGATTTCTGGCTATGCGTTATCAGTTGGTGTGGAGTTTATCAGTCAAATTAATTCGGAACATAAATCTAATCTTATAGATGTAAAAAAAACTATTCAGTCGATTATTTTTTTTTCAAAGTCATCAAATCATAAACCTGTTATTGAAATAGAGGGAGTATCTTTATCAATTCCAGTTTTTTCTAATAATAAAAAATTTACAAAGATACTTGCAAATACTATAAAAGTTCCTTTGACTGGCGGTGGTTTGAAAATAAAAAATAATCAAACAAGTGTTCAGGCTTTATCAAATTTAAATGTCACTTTTACCAAAGGAGAACGTGTTGCATTAATTGGTCATAATGGTTCAGGAAAAAGTACTTTCTTAAAGTTGATTTCAGGCATATATTCATTAACTTCCGGGAAAATGAAAATTAGTGTTAATGTTTATCCAATGCTTCAAAAAAGTTTTTTAACAAGTAATGAATTAAGTGGAATAGATGCTGCTAAGGCACACTATTTGTTAATTAATAGTAATTTTAATGGATTTCAGGAATACCTTAGCGAGATTGTAGATTTTTCAGGTTTAGGCGATTATATCTCTTTGCCTATTAAAACCTATAGTGAGGGAATGTCAGCTAGATTAATCTTCTCTCTTTTAACCTCATGTAAACATGATTGTTTAGCCATAGATGAGGGATTTGGAACTGGAGATACTGAGTTTTTTGAAAGAGCAGAGAAGCGACTTAAATCTTTTATTGATTCGGCAGGAACACTTTTTTTGGCTAGTCACTCAGAGGAATTACTTAGACAATTTTGTACTAGAGGAATTGTATTTAATCATGGGTCAATTGTTTATGACGGCCATCTAGATGAAGCATTAAATTATTATCATGCGAGTGATTATTATGAAAATATTTAGAGATAATATTAAATTCTCGCTAGAGACTAGGCAGCTTTGGTGGTTTACAGCTACATCAAGAACACGAGCTAGATTTGCGAGAACAGCATTAGGTAGCTTTTGGCTTGGATTTTCGAATTTACTCTCAATAGCTACTTTAGGTATTGTCTATGGAACAGTTTTTGCTGTCAGTGACTTTAAATCTTATTTGATTTATCTTGGTATTGGTCTGGTTGTATGGAATTCAATTTGTTCTTCAATCTCAAGTGCTCCTACACTTTTTATTAACAATAGATCTAATATTCAAAATTTAAAACTTAAGCCAATATTTTATGTAGTTGAAGAATGGGCTTTTCAGATACAAACTTTTTTTCAATCATTTGTATTAGTTTTTGTCGTTCTTATATTTTTTGATAAGTCTCTTTTCTACAATCTGATCGTTGCATCATGGATTCCATTTCTAAATCTATTTATTTTTTTATTTTGGCTCCCTTTAATTATTGCTTTGGTCAGTCTTCGTTTTTCAGATTTTGCACAATTAGTTCCTATCGTCTTACAGTTGATTTTTTTAATATCACCAATTTTATATAGAAAAGAAAATTTGGGAGATTTAAATTGGATAACTAATATTAATTTTTTCTATATATTGATAGACTCTTTACGCCACAGTTTGATAACTTCAAGTGTTAATATTAATTGCCAATTATTAATCTTGAGTATTAATATTTTTGGTTTATCCTGTTCTCTTATCGCTTTACACTTTCAAACTAAGAAAATACCTTTTTTGGTTTAATAATATTACTTATAGTATTTTTATGATTAAATATCTTCTTCACTAGTGCCTAAAAAATCAATAATTTCTTTATCTCTGAGGCTTTGAGATTCGTTAATGAGAATTTGTTTTTTCTTTATTGGAATATTAGTTTTTTCAATTAAATCTTGTAATCCAATTATATGATTTTCTAAGTGATCAATCCTGTCCATTAAATTTTTAATAACACTTCCTTCAGCATCTGGTAATGCTGAATGTGCAAGAGGATTAATGTTCACTCCACTTTGATGAACCACTCTTCCAGGAATTCCTACAACTGTGCTATTTTTTTCAACATTTTTAACGACTACAGATCCAGCACCGATTCTGGTATTTGAACCTATTTTTATAGCACCTAGTACTTTTGCTCCAGCTCCAACTACAACGTTTTCCTGAAGAGTTGGATGACGTTTGCCGCTGTCTTTCCCTGTCCCCCCAAGTGTGACTCCTTGGTAAAGAAGGCATCTATCGCCAATTTCACTCGTTTCTCCTATTACCACCCCCATACCATGATCAATAAAAACGCCTCTTCCTATTTTTGCTCCTGGATGGATCTCAATACCAGTTATATTCCTTGTTAATTGACTAAGCACTCTAGGTAACAAAGGAAGTTTGTAATTCCATAATTTATGACTAATACGATGCAAAACTAATGCTTGAAAGCCTGGATAGCAAAGTACAATTTCAAGAAAACCTCTTGCAGCAGGATCTCTTTCTTTAATAATTTTGAAATCTGATTTAATTAATTTAATCATCGATTAAGTCAGTAGTTTTTTGCTCGAGAAGACCGATTTCTTTACGTAATTCTTCTATGGTGGAATCACTAAGGTACTTATCTGCGCAGTGGATTTGGGGCATTCTCATTAATTGAGATATATTTTGCCTCAAGGTATGTTCAATAACAGGCTGGCTCGGACTATCACAAATGACGTGACTTGACGCTCTCAACAAAGCAATAAGACGGCTCCCTACATCAGGATTGGCAGTCATCAAAAGAATTTCATTACCGCGCATGCTGTGTAAAATTACCTCTGCTGCTCTCAGTATTCCTGGGCTAATGCTCACTATCCCTACACAACTGCCTGAACGAAGCTTATTTAAAATTGTTAGCTCTTTTTGAAAATCACTAAGATCTACTGCTACAGCTCTGACCTGATGACGTTTAGCTATCTCTTCTAAGGGTTGTAAAAAATATCTACTTGTTACCACTGTCCCTTGGCTAGAACTTTCTAAAACACTTTCAAGTTCCTCCATTGGGACAACCTCGACAGGGACATCTAAATGAGGAGCTAACTCTTCTGCAATCAGTAATGATGCCCCTATATCTTCTCTTGGAGTACTAACAAGTAAACGTGCTCCACATCTAAGTCTCCAATCAATTTCACGAGTAAATAATTCTCTGGTTTGTTGCAAGGTGCAACCTGAATTTAAAAGCTCATCAATACTTTTACGCACCTCATTGTCTATGTCTTTGACGACTTTTTTACGTATTGAGGCTGAGCTGTTTCTTACATCTTTTTGTTTCTGTTGATCTCTAACATAGATACCTGAACCGGCAATCGCTTCTACGACCCCATCAGTTTCAAGTTGTCTATAAACTTTACTAATTGTGTTCCTATGAAGTCCTGTTTGCATTGCTAGTTGTCTAGTACTAGGCAACCTATGTCCAGGGGGGTAATGTCTAGCTGCTATTGCAAAACAAATTTGATTGTATAACTGACTTGAGGCAGGGATTTCACTTTCTTGTTGTATGTGGAATCTCACAGATATATGACAGGTTTTAATGTGGCTAGATTAATTAAAAGAATACCAAGTGACAATTATTTATTTGTCTGATTTCAACTTTACTTAATTTAATTGATCGTCCTTAAAGCTTTTTTGGGTTCAGTTACATCTTTTTCTTTCTTTAATAATGGAGTTTTACGCGGTGTTAAAAACATAATCATATTTCTTCCCTCTCTCTTTGGAGATTGTTGAACTTCTGCTTTCTCTTCAAGATCATTTGCCATTCTTTTTAAAAGAGTTTCGGCTAGAGCTGTATGTTGTATTTCGCGACCTCTGAAAATAACTGTACATTTGACTTTGTCTCCAGCTTTTAAGAATCGAGTGGCTTGACTAATACGAACTTGATAATCGTGTTGATCAATTTTGTATCGCATTTTTACTTCTTTAACTTCTGTTTGATGTGATTTCTTCTTAGCCTCTTTTGCTTTTTTTTCTTGCTCAAACTTGAATTTTCCGTAATTCATTATCCTGCATACTGGAGGAGTTGCTTTTTCGCTCACTAAAACAAGATCTAGCTCTCGGTCCTTAGCAACTTCTAAAGCTTCTTCACGGCTGATTACACCAAGTTGGGTGCCATCTGAATCAACTACTCGCAGACTTTGATAGCTGATTCTTTCATTAATGTTTGGCAACTCCCTTTCTGGAGCGCGACGATCAAAACGAGGACGTGGTGGCATTCAGTATTTAAATTAGGTGGAAAGAACCTTTGGACTAATTCTAAGCGTATATGAAATTATCAACTTAGAACCTCATCAATAGACGATAAAGCTTCGGAGAGTGCATTCTCGTCATTTAGCCATTTTGAATTATGTTTATTCCTGAACCAAGTTTTTTGCCTTTTGGCTAGCTGGAGTGTGCGTTTGGTTGTTATTGCTAGGGCCTCCTCAAAGTTTATCTTTCCATTAATAATAGACCTTGCTTCCCCATATCCAATAGTTTTTAGCAACTGTAAATCATTTCCATATTTAATAATCATATTTTCAGTTTCTTCAATCAATCCGTTTTTATACATTTTTTTAGTTCTTTCCTTGATTCTCGTGGTTAAATTTTCAGGGCTTAAACCAAGCTCTAAAATTTCCCATGGAGGAGGAATTGAACTTTTTTGCTTTGAAAAACTTTTTCCTGTGGCATAAAAAACCTCTAGAGCCCTAATTGTTCTTATTGCATCGTGGGGATGTATTTGTTCTGCAGCCTTAGGGTCACAACATTTTAATAAACTATGCCTTTCGTTCTTTTCTATTTTATTAAGTTGTTCTCTTAAGAATTTTTGAGGAGGCACTCCAGGAGGATTAAGTCCACCAATTAATGATTGAAGATATAGTCCACTTCCTCCAACAAGTAAAATTAACTTATGGTTTTTTAATTCTTCCTCCATGGAAGTTCTTGCTAGCAAATAAAATTCATAAAAATTTATTGGTTTTGAAGGTAAGCATAAATCAATTAAAAAATGAGGAACTTGTCTTTGTTGTTCTGGTGTTGGTTTGGCAGTCCCAATATCCATATCGATGTATATTTGACGCGAATCAACATTGTGAATATTGGTTTTGATTTTGTTTGCAATATCAATTGCCAGTTCGGTTTTCCCGCCTGCAGTTGGACCCATGAGGGCTATTACGAGTGGTCTATTGGGTTGCATAATTCTTTGTTCTGAAGTTTTATTAGCAGTAATTGCATGACAATTAATTATTTTGATTTGGTTTTGGAATTTTTCCAAAGACTTTCCGTAATACCAATGTTAAATTGAAATTTCAGGAAAGGTTTCGACTAATGATCGTATCAAAGACAACCTGGCCTGTTTGCTTTAACCCGAATGAGTAAAGATTCAAAAGTCCAAGCGGCTTATGGTGCTGAGCAGATCCAAGTACTGGAAGGCTTGGAACCTGTCAGGAAGCGCCCTGGAATGTATATAGGCTCAACTGGGTCTAAAGGGCTTCATCATCTTGTATATGAAGTTGTTGATAATGCGGTAGATGAGGCACTTGCAGGCCATTGTGATCAAATAACTATTTTACTTTGTAATGATGGTTCAGCATCTATTACTGACAATGGTCGAGGAATTCCAACTGATATTCATCCTCGCACTGGCAAAAGTGCACTAGAGACAGTGTTGACTGTTCTGCATGCAGGTGGAAAGTTTGGAAGTGGAGGATACAAGGTCTCTGGAGGCTTGCATGGAGTTGGTATCTCTGTAGTAAATGCTTTGAGTGAGTGGGTAGAGGTAACAGTTCGCAGACAAAAAAAAATTCATTTCCAGAGATTTGAAAGAGGTGCATCAATTGGAAATTTAAAATCAGAGAATCTTTCCAAGGCAGATCAAAACTTAACTGGGACCACTGTTTGTTTTAAACCTGATGAAAAGATTTTTACTGATGGTATAGCTTTTGAATACGGAATATTATCTTCGAGGCTTAGAGAACTTGCATATTTGAATGGAGGAGTTCGAATTGTCTTTCGTGATGAAAGGAAAAAGTTAAACGATTCTAGACAAATTCCTCATGAAGAAGTTTATTTTTATGAAGGTGGAATTAAAGAATACGTTGAATATATGACTAAGGAAAAAGACTCACTACATCCAGAGATAATTTATGTCAATTCTGAAAAAGATGGAGTTCAAGTAGAAGCAGCAATGCAATGGTGTGTTGATGCTTATTCAGACAGTATTCTTGGATTTGCCAATAATATTCGCACGATCGATGGTGGAACTCATATTGAGGGATTAAAAACAGTATTAACTAGAACTTTAAATACATTTGCCAAGAAAAGAGGTAAAAGAAAAGACTCCGACTCAAATTTAGCAGGAGAAAATATTAGAGAAGGATTAACCGCTGTTCTATCGGTAAAAGTCCCAGATCCAGAATTTGAAGGCCAAACAAAAACTAAATTAGGAAATACTGAAGTGCGCGGAATTGTTGATAATTTGGTTGGTGAATCTCTCAGTCAATATTTAGAATTTAATCCAGGTATAATAGACTTGATTTTAGAGAAAGCAATTCAAGCTTTTAATGCTGCTGAGGCAGCAAGAAGAGCTAGAGAGCTTGTTCGCAGAAAAAGTGTTTTAGAAAGTTCTACATTGCCTGGTAAACTTGCAGATTGTAGTTCAAGAGACCCATCAGAATCGGAGATTTATATAGTTGAGGGAGATTCTGCTGGTGGATCAGCTAAGCAAGGCAGAGATAGAAAATTCCAGGCAATTCTTCCATTGAGAGGTAAAATTCTAAATATTGAAAAAACTGATGATGCGAAGATCTATAAAAATACTGAGATTCAATCTTTAATAACGGCTCTTGGTTTAGGTATTAAAGGTGAAGATTTTGAAGTTAAGAATCTCAGGTATCACAGAGTAGTAATAATGACTGATGCTGATGTTGATGGTGCACATATTAGAACGTTGCTTTTGACTTTCTTTTATAGGTATCAAAAGGCCCTTGTGGAAGGTGGTTATATTTATATTGCTTGTCCTCCTCTCTATAAAGTAGAACGAGGGAAAAAACATACTTATTGCTATAACGAATCAGATTTGCAAAAAACTATTGCAAGTTTTGGAGAAAAGGCTAATTATACAATTCAAAGATTTAAAGGGTTAGGAGAAATGATGCCCAAACAACTATGGGAAACAACAATGGATCCTACAACAAGAATGATGAAAAGAGTTGAGATAGAAGATGCGCTTGAAGCTGATCGAATATTTACAATTTTAATGGGTGATAAAGTTGCACCACGAAGAGAGTTTATTGAAACTCATAGTGTTGAACTTGATCTTGCAACTTTAGATATTTGATGAATATAATTAGTACTTTTATTGTTTGGACATGGCTTTTAGGTATTGCTTTGGTAGTGCCCACAACATTACCTGCTGGAGGTGCGCAAGAATCAATTATCCAAAATAGAAAAAATAATGTTGGATCACCAATAATTGCATTGAAAGACTTTAACTTGCTTTCTTCAGCCTCGAATAATTCATCTATTTTAACGCGTGTTAAAGCAGGAACTCCAGTCAAAATTTTGAAAATATGGGATAGTTCTGATAGGGAAAAATGGTTATTAGTTAATATTTTAATTCAGGATTTTAATCAACTCTTTTATAAAAGAGGATGGGTAAATATTGGCCAATCTTGATACATTTCAGCATATTCTATTGGTTTCTATTGGTGCAGTATTTGGAGTAAATGCCAGATTTATAATTTACCAAAAACTTAAAGAAATAAATATAAATGGATATTTTGTTATTTTAGCAATTAATACTTTTTCTTGTTTTCTTCTTGGTTTATTTATTTCTATTTTACCCAAGATAAAATCTTTAACTTTTTCATCTCAATTAGCATTGTTTTTTTTGATTGGTTTTTTAGGAAGCCTAAGTACTTTTTCTACTTTTGTTTATGATTTATTTGATTTATGTGTAAAATTTAAGTTTTTTAAAGCATTAAAACTATTTTCCTTTTCTTTTTCTTTAGGAATATTAGCTTTAGCTTTGGGTTCCTCTTTAGGTAATTAATAAATGAGTAATTTTCTAAAGAAAAATAAATTCTTTCTTATTTCAATAGGGGCTGTTCCAGGTGCTTTATTTCGATGGCAGATTGATGATGTTTTTATAGTAAATATAATTGGTTGTTTTTTATTAGGGATGATAAATTCTTTGCCTATTTCTCGCAGATATAAATTGATTTTTGGGTTTGGATTTTGTGGCTCTTTAACTACATTTAGTGGCTGGTCTTTTCAATTATTCCAATTAATTAGTAAAGGTTTATATAAATTATTTTTTTTGAATTCATTTTTAATTGTACTAATTGGTTTTATTGCTATTTGTTTAGGTGATTTGTTTGCTAGGAAAGTTATTAATTAGTTAAGTAAACCTTCAATAGCTTTTTGAATTTCCACACTATCTGGTTCGACTGAACTTTTGAACCTTGAGATGGCCTCTCCTTCTCTATTAATAAGAAATTTCTCGAAATTCCATTCAACGTCTCCAGCTGGATCGATTTTATTCAATGTTGTAAATGGTTCTGTTGTATTGCCTTTTGCATGAACTTTTTGGAAAAGTTGGAAATTTGCTCCATATGATATTGAACAGAATTTTTTGATCTCTTCTAGTTCTCCAGGTTCTTGGTTCCCAAAATCATTACATGGAAAACCTAAAACTCTGAAACCTTTTGATTCGTACTTGTCTTGAAGACTTTGAAGAGCTTTATATTGCTTAGTGAATCCGCATTTGCTTGCAACATTGACAATCAATAATACATCTCCTTTGAAATGATCAAAAGTTATTTTTTCATTATCGAAAGAGAGGACTTGAACTTTGCTGATATTTACGGACATGGATATTGAAGTAACAAAAATGGAAGTTAGTCATAAAATAATAGAGGCTTGTTGCTCCGAATATGAAAGAACAATTAGGGGCATCTAGTGAGACTCAATCTTTAGCGAATGGCAGTTGGGTCGCTGAGGCAGTTGCACAGCAATTAGAAGCAATGCTTTCCGCAGGCAATTACGACGGAGTTAAATCACTCCTGAGTCCTTTACAGCCTGTTGACATAGCTCAGGCTATTGATACGTTGCCCATGATTTTACAAGCCTTGGCTTTTAGGTTGTTAAATAAAAATGAAGCTATCGAAGTTTATGAATATTTAGATCCCTCAGTTCAACAAAATCTTTTAGATCGCTTGAGATCAAATGAAGTACTTGACTTGGTTGAGGAGATGTCACCTGATGACCGCGTTCGTCTTTTTGATGAATTACCTGCAAAAGTTGTAAGACGTTTGCTCGCAGAGCTGAGCCCCGAGGAAAGACGTGTAACTGCTCAACTTTTGGGTTACGCATCCGAAACAGCTGGGAGATTGATGACTACAGAATTTATAGATCTTAAAGAATTTCTTAGTGTCTCACAAGCATTGAAACTGGTAAGACAAAGAGCTACTTTTTCAGAAACAATTTATAGCCTTTATGTAACTGATAAAGAGAGACACCTGACTGGAATTTTATCTTTAAGGGATCTAGTGGTGGCTGATCCTGGATCACTTATTGGGGAAGTTATGACAAGAGAGGTTGTTAATGTAAGAACAGATACTGATCAGGAAGAGGTTGCAAGAGCAATTCAAAGATATGATTTTTTAGCTTTACCTGTCGTCGACCTTGAAAAAAGATTAGTTGGCATTGTCACTGTGGATGACGTGATAGATGTTATTGAGCAAGAGGCAACTAGGGATATTTATGCCGCTGGTGCAGTTCAAGCTGGGGATGAAGATGATTACTTCCAAAGTAATTTATTCGTTGTAGCTAGACGCCGAATTGTCTGGCTTGCTGTTTTGGTTTTAGCGAATGGATTAACAACTCAAGTTATTGCAATGAATGATGAGGTTCTGAAACAAGTGGTTTTATTGGCTGCTTTCATTCCGTTATTAATTGGTGCAGGTGGCAATGTTGGGGCTCAAAGTTCAACGGTTGTTATTAGAGGTTTAAGTACTCAACGTATTCAACGACTTGGTCTATTCAGGGCTGTCGCTAAAGAATCTTTAGCTGGAGCGTTGCTAGGTATTTTAATGGCTATTTTCGTTGTCCCTTTTGCTTGGTGGCAAGGAGAGGGACCCTTGGTTGCTACAGCTGTAGGTATAAGTTTGATGGCTATTACAACTCTTGCTGCGACGGCCGGTGCTTCTTTGCCTTTGCTTTTTGATCGCATGGGATTAGACCCCGCTTTAATGTCTGCTCCCTTCATCACTACCGCTACAGATGTTGCAGGAGTGTTGATCTACTTAAAAACAGCTTCTTGGCTTTTAGGGAGACTGGCGTAGAATCCGACTGAGTGTTTGTACTCAAAGTGCGGGGAGCCGATCCCTATGTAATTGATCTTTACAATTCTTAGTAGTAAGCTTTACAAAACTAAACAAACCTATGGCAACGGCAGTAGAGGCTCTTCAAACAAAGAAAACAACTACCGTTGCTTCTGCAAGGTCTTTATCTGACATTGATTTAGTTCGTTCTTATCTAAGAGATATTGGAAGAGTACCTTTGCTTTCGCATGAGCAAGAAATAACTTTGGGAAGACAGGTTCAAGATCTAATGGTTCTTGAAAATATTGAATCAGAACTTGAGAGTGATTTGGGAGAAAAACCTGAGATTAGTTTACTTGCTGAAAAAGTGGGAATGTCTATTTTTCAACTCAAAAAGAAGCTAAAAAGTGGGCGAAGAGCAAAGGAGAGAATGGTTGCGGCCAATCTTCGTTTAGTTGTGAGTGTGGCTAAGAAATATACGAAAAGAAATATGGAACTATTAGATTTAATTCAAGAGGGAACAATTGGGTTGGTTCGAGGTGTTGAGAAATTTGATCCAACTCGTGGATATAAGTTTTCAACTTATGCATACTGGTGGATTCGACAAGGAATTACAAGAGCAATTGCTGAAAAAAGTAGATCTATAAGACTTCCTATTCACATAACTGAAATGCTAAATAAACTTAAAAAAGGTCAACGGGAGTTAAGCCAAGAACTTTCTAGAACTCCATCATTAAAAGAATTATCTGAATACGTTGAATTGCCTGAAGATGATGTTAAAGACCTTATGAGCAAAGCGGGCCAGCCAGTTAGTTTGGAAACAAAAATTGGCGATGGAGAAGATACTATTTTACTGGATTTATTATCTAACGAAATTGATATGCCTTCTGAGCAGATAGAAAGCGATTGTATGAAAGGAGATTTAGAATCATTACTTGAACAATTACCTGAATTACAAAATCGAGTATTAAGAATGCGTTATGGAATGGATGGTGATGATCCAATGAGTTTAACTGGGATTGGAAGAGTCCTAGGAATTAGTAGAGATAGAGTAAGAAATCTAGAGCGTGATGGATTGAGAGGGCTTAGAAAAACAGGTGAATCAGTTCAAGCCTACATGGCTTCTTGAATTATTTTCTCAATAATTGGATTGACTTTCTCTGGCATTTCGTCGTGAGGACAATGCCCTGCATTAGAAATAATCTCTAAAGACTTTATACATTTAAATGTTTTACTCCATCTTTTTGCTTCTTTAACGGGCTCCCAGGGATCTTTCTCGCCCCAAATTAAATGTACTGGTTTTTCGAAGTGTGTAAGTAAATCAGGAGCGAGATAATCATCAAATAGATTAATGAATCCTCTAAACGCTTCTTTTGCTCCTTTCCTTTGAGTTGGTTGAAAAAGTATATCTATTAATTCTTGATTAACGTTACCTCCGCTTGGATAAGCTATTTTTAATATCTTTGATATAAATTTGGGATTTGCTGCGTTTTTGAACAGGGTTGAACTTAAAAATCTTTTCCTTACTACTGTTTTAATGACTGGTCTAAGAAATCGCATTAATAATGATTGTTCGGCTAGCCGTTTATCATCCATTGTTCGCTGAGCACAATCAATTAAAACTACTCCTAAGCATTTTTGAGATAATTTGTTTGATGTGTTTAATGCTATTACCCCCCCAATTGAATTTCCTATTAATAAGACGGGTTTTTTAACTACTTCATTGCAAAAATCAAAAACTTGCTGACTCCAACTATCAAAGCAGTAAAAGAAACTTTTAGAGGTTTTTCTTTCATATAGTAAATAAGAATTTGGCTGACTACTCTCTCCGAATCCTACTAAATCTAATGCATAGCAAGGTGCTTTTAAACCTATCTTTTTTTGATTCATTCTCCAATGATCTTTAGATGCACCAAACCCATGTATTAAGACTATTGCAATTGGAGAAGGTATCTCTTCTCCCTCAACTTGCCAAGCAATTTGAAGATTTTGCCAAGTCCAGAATTGTTTCATAAGTTCTTAGCTGAAGATAGTAATACCATCATAAATATATCTAAGAATTTATATTTATTTGTTAATAAGATTTAGTTTGATTGAATGCTAATTCGTGAGTATTTATAGGCATCAAAATTTGATATTTAATTTATTTCTGTGAATTTATTAAATAGATGGTTTTTCTAAATTAGTGGGGTTAAAATGAATATTATTTAAAATGTATAATATCATGAAATCGGCTATTGGATGAATACATTTGGTATAGTTGAAGTTCAAATGAGTTAAAATATAAATTAAAATATTCATATTTTAATTTTTCATTCTTAAATGATTGGACAGATTTAATTTAAAAATGGAGATTATTACTAATATAAATGATATTCAAAATGATTTATTAATATGGTTTTCTAATCAAGGTCGTCTTGGAATACCTTGGAAACTTAAAGAGGATGGATCTATGCCTGAAACTGGCGAGATGCTCTCTCCCTATGGGATTTGGATTGCGGAGGTAATGCTCCAGCAAACTCAATTAAAGGTAGTACTTCGATATTGGAAAAAATGGATGATAACTTTCCCGGATTTGTTAGCCTTGGCAGAAGCAGATGAGCAAGAAGTTCTTTTGCTTTGGCAAGGTCTTGGTTATTATTCTAGAGCGAAAAGACTTCATAAATCTTCAAAATTATTAGTCAATTTAATTGGCAAAAATAATATTTTGGATTTTTCTTTTTGGCCCGTTGAATTAGATCAATGGATGGCACTTCCTGGAATTGGGAAAAGTACAGCGGGTAGTATTATTTCCTCAGCGTTTGATTTATCATTTCCAATTTTGGATGGTAATGTTAGAAGAATTCTATCCAGATTGATTGCAAGTAATAAATCTAGTCAGCAAGATACGAAAAGATTATGGAGTTTAAGTGAGCAGTTAGTCCCTAATCATAATCCTAGGGACTTCAATCAAGCTTTGATGGACTTAGGTGCAATAGTTTGCACAGCAAATAAGCCTAAATGTAATGTTTGTCCTATTCAAAATTATTGTCTTGCTTTTTTAAAGTACGATCCGATCGACTTCCCTAAGAGAAATTTGAAAAAAGAGATTCCTTTTCAAGAAATTGGTCTTGCTCTTGTTTTTAATAAAGATGGAGAAATACTTATTGATCAGCGTCTAGATAGTGGAAGTATGGGAGGGATGTGGGAATTCCCAGGAGGTAAAAAAGAGTCAAATGAACCTATAGAAAAGACTATAACAAGAGAAATAAAAGAGGAAATTGGAATTGATATTAAACTTGTTGAGAAGTTATTATCTTTCGAACACACCTATAGTCACAAGAAACTTTTTTTTACTGTTTATATATGTGATTTTTTTTCTGGCAAACCCAGAGCTTTAGCATGTCAAAAATTACTTTGGGTCAAACCTAATAGACTTTTGGAGTTTCCTTTCCCAGCTGCTAATACAAAAATTATTTTTGCATTATTTAAACATCTTGGCATTGAAAAAGAAAATCTATGATTTATTGATAATTTTATGAAAAATGACTTTATTGATACTCAAGATTCAATGAAATCTTCAAATGTAATCTCTGTTGGTGAAGCTTTAATTGATCGTCTTGGTCCACCAGGAGGTGATCCTTCCCGTGACAAGCCAGTAACAGATTGTTTTGGAGGAGCTCCGGCAAATGTTGCTTGTGCATTAAGTCGATTGGGGGCAAGTGTTTCTTTTATGGGCGCCCTGGGAAATGATTTGATTGGTAAGGATTTTAAGAATTTGATGATTGATAGAGGAATAAATATAGTTGGTTTGCAGGAAGATAAGCTTCGTCCCACAAGGATTGTTTTAGTTAGAAGAGAAGATGATGGCGAAAGAGTATTTGGGGGGTTTGAAGGGGAAAAGGGGTTGGGATTTGCTGATCAAGCTATTTCCAAGAAAAAGATTATTCAAGATTGGCAATTAGTTTCAAAGAAAGCTAAGTGGTTAATTATTGGAACAATTCCCTTGGCTTCTGAAATCTCAGCAGATTCTTTTTTATGGTGTGTCGAAAAGGCGTGTAATTCTGGAATAAAAATAGCTATAGATTTGAATTGGAGGCCTACTTTTTGGCGAAAAAAAGCTTCAAAATCACTAGCCCCGACGCTTGAGGAGAAAATCCAAGTAAATTTAATTTTGAAAAATGCTTCGCTCATAAAACTTGCAAAAGAGGAGGCGGAATGGTTTTTCGATTCATCAAATCCAAGAGATATTTCATTTTCTTTATCTCAAAGACCATCTGTAATTGTTACGGATGGTCCTCGTCCTGTTGCATGGTATCTAAATAATATTTATGGACAATCGAATGCCATTTCACCATCTTCAATAATTGATACTACAGGAGCCGGAGATGCTTTTACTGCGGGATTAATTTACAAACTTTTATCGATTGATCTAGATGAAATAAATCAAAAAATTGCTCAAGATATAATTCAATTTGCGATTGCATGTGGCGCACATGTATGTAAAGGGGTAGGGGCGATAAATCCACAACCTTATCTTGAAGATATTGATAATTTATTGTCTTTATATAATGGAGGAATAAGCTGAAAATTTCGGGCTTTTTTATTTAAGGAATATTCTAGTTTTCCTCTCCAAGCATCAGGCATTGGAAGAGATAATCTTTCTGGCCATTCAACAACCATCAATGCTCCCATGGCTTTTGATTCTTCTTCTTCTTGTAAAAAAAATTCGTTTGCTGCATGTGGCTCTTCAATTCTATAAAGATCAAGATGGATCAATGGAGGAGATCCCAAAGGATAATGTTGAGATAAAGGAAAAGTTGGAGAAGTTATGGGCTCTTGAATTAGTAGACTTTTTGCAATTCCTTTAACTAATGTCGTTTTTCCTGCTCCAAGAGGCCCATATAAAAGGAGAATGCTTAGATTTGGAAATTTTTTTGTTAATGTTGATCCTAATGACATAGTTGATTCAGGTTCGTCTAGAGTCCAGCAGTAATTATTGTTCTGCTGAGCAAATGAATTAAAAACCTTGAATTGTTTTTCACTATCTTTTCTCACAATCTCCCATAGAGAGTTCAATTTATGTTCGCAGCAACCAAGTCAAATCTCAACAGTATTGATAAGAATACTGATTACGTAGTTAAGGATATAACCGAAGCAGAATTCGGCAGAAAAGAACTTTTGATAGCTGAAACAGAAATGCCTGGTTTAATGGCACTGAGAAAAAAATATGGAACCGAAAAACCATTAAAAGGGGCTTTCATTGCAGGTAGTCTCCACATGACTATTCAAACAGGAGTTCTTATTGAGACTCTTGTTGAACTTGGTGCAAAAGTTAGATGGGCTTCATGTAATATTTTTTCTACTCAAGATCATGCTGCTGCAGCTGTTGCAAATTCAGGAGTCCCAGTATTTGCTAAAAAGGGTGAAACTTTAGATGAATACTGGGAATATACTCATAAAATTTTCGAATGGAGAGATGGTGAATCTGCCAATATGATTCTTGACGATGGTGGAGATGCGACTGGATTGATTGTCTTGGGGAGCAAAGCAGAAGAAGATATTTCAGTTCTAGATAACCCTTCAAATGAAGAGGAAATAGCTTTATTTGCATCTATCAAGAAAAAACTTTCTCAAGATCCAAATTTTTATTCAACAGCTAAGTCGTTTATCAAAGGCGTAACTGAAGAAACCACAACTGGTGTAGCACGTCTTTACCAAATGGAAAAGAATGGAGAACTTGTCTTCCCAGCAATTAACGTAAATGATTCTGTTACCAAAAGTAAATTTGACAATCTTTATGGTTGCCGAGAATCCTTGGTTGATGGAATTAAAAGAGCTACAGATGTAATGGTGGCTGGCAAGGTAGCCCTTGTTATGGGCTATGGGGATGTTGGTAAAGGTTCTGCTCAGTCACTAAGAGGTTTAGGGGCGACAGTAATGATTTCTGAGATAGATCCTATATGCGCTCTTCAAGCGGCAATGGAGGGTTTCAGAGTAGTTAGACTAGATGAAGTAGTTGAAGATGTGGATATTTTTGTTACTGCTACGGGGAACTTCCAAGTTATTCGTCATGAGCATTTAATCAAGATGAAAAATGAGTCGATAGTTTGTAATATTGGTCATTTTGATAATGAAATAGAGGTTTCCTCATTAAAGTCCTATGAATGGGAAAATATTAAACCTCAAGTTGATCACATAACTCTGCCAAGCGGCAATAAAATTATTCTTTTAGCAGAGGGAAGATTAGTCAATCTTGGATGTGCTACTGGTCATCCAAGTTTTGTTATGAGCAATTCTTTTACTAATCAAGTATTAGCTCAAATTGAATTATTCAAATATGGAGTTAAATATTTGAAAAAAGTTTATGTTTTGCCAAAACATCTCGATGAGATGGTAGCTATTCTTCATTTAGATAAGATAGGAGCAAGGTTAACTAAGTTAACTCAAGAACAAGCTGATTACATTAATGTTCCAATTCAAGGGCCCTATAAGACAGATCAATATCGTTATTAATTTATTTCAATAATAAAAACTAAATGGAAATATCAGAATTTATATCTTCTTTACCAATATTGATAGGAAATGCCGTAGAGACTAACCAGTGGATTGGTTATGGATCAATCTTATTAGCGATGTTTTTGGAAAATCTAATTCCTCCAATACCTTCGGAATTAATAATGCCTCTTGGTGGCTTTTATGTGGCTCAAGGGCAATTAGATTTTTTCCCAGTTGTTTTAGCAGGATTAACAGGAACCGTAATTGGGGCTTTGCCTTGGTACGGAATTGGCAAATTAGTTAATGAAGAAAGACTTGAGAAATGGCTTGAGAATAATGGACGATGGATTGGAATTAATCCTCAGGATCTTGCTCGAAGTCGTAAATGGTTCAATAGGTATGGAGTCTCTTTGGTGTTTTGGGGAAGATTAGTACCTGGAATTAGGACCTTGATTTCAGTCCCTGCCGGGGTGGAGTTGATGCCCATTACTCCTTTTCTTATTTGGACGACAGCTGGGAGCTTGATATGGACTTTATTTTTAACAATTACAGGATTTTATCTGGGAGATAATTATGCAAATATTGAAACGTGGATTAGTCCTTTTTCAAGTGTTTTTAAAATCATTATTATTTCATGTATATCAGTTGCACTAGTAACTTTGATTTATAAAACTCTTCGTAAACTAATTATCAATTAAAATAATATTTTTTAAAATGGGATTTCATCATTACTCGGCTGTTGATTAAAAGAGTTGTTGTTTTGAAAATTACTATTTTCTGAATCTCTTTTCGATCCTAATAATTCAAGACGATCAACTCTGACAACTGGTTTGTTTCTATCTTCTCCTGTATTACGATCCTTCCAACTATCCATTTTGAAGCTACCAGTTACGCCTATCAATGAGCCTTTTTTTACGTAATCTGCTGCTACTTGCGCTTGTTTTCCCCAGATTTCAAGATTAAACCAATCTGGTTCATCCTCTCGATTTCTTCTGTTTACAGCCATAGTTAAATTTGCTACCACCGTTCCAGATTCAAAATATCGAACTTCAGGATCTCTTCCTGCTCTGCCTACAAGAGTGACTGAATTTATTCCCATTTTTGCCTCTGATGTTTATTGGTTGCTAAATAATATATTTATCTTAGTTCAACTCTCTTTATGATTGTTGAAATGATTGAAATCCGTGTTTTTTAACCGTTTCAAATTCTCCCGAGATATTGGGATCGATTTAGGTACAGCTAATACATTGATTTATGTTTCTGGTAAAGGAATTGTTTTACAAGAACCATCAGTAGTAGCAATGGATTTGGAGGAAGGAGTCCCTTTGGCTGTAGGTAATGATGCAAAATTAATGTTAGGTCGAACTCCTGGGAATATACGTGCTGTTAGACCACTGCGTGATGGAGTGATAGCTGATTTTGATGCAGCAGAGCAAATGCTTAAGACATTTATTCAAAAGTGCAATGAGGGAAGAGGAATCATTGCTCCTCGACTAGTGGTTGGTATCCCTAGTGGAGTGACTGGTGTAGAGAGAAGAGCAGTTCGTGAAGCTGGTCTCGCTGGAGCAAGAGAGGTACATTTGATTGATGAGCCTGTAGCTGCTGCAATAGGAGCTTCTTTGCCAGTCACAGAGCCTATTGGAACAATGATTGTTGATATTGGTGGAGGGACTACTGAAGTGGCTGTTTTAAGTCTTGGTGGAACAGTTTTAAGTGAATCTGTAAGAGTTGCGGGTGATGAGATTAATGATTCTATCGCTACTTATTTGAAGAAAGTACACAATTTAGTGGTCGGGGAGAGAACTGCTGAAGAGATAAAAATTAAAATTGGATCAGCTTTTCCATCTAATGAATTTGATTTGCAATCAATAGATGTAAGGGGCTTACATTTACTCTCAGGTCTGCCTCGTTCAATCAATTTGAAAGCAGGCGATTTACGTGAAGCCATGTCAGAACCTTTGAATAAGATTGTTGATGCTGTGAAAAGAACTCTTGAGAGAACTCCACCTGAGCTTGCTGCAGACATTGTTGATAGGGGGATAATGCTTGCGGGAGGCGGAGCATTGGTTAGAGGAATTAGTGATCTTTTAAGTCATGAAACAGGGATTTTTACTCACGTAGCTGAAGATCCCTTGTTGTGCGTTGTAAATGGATGTGGTTTGGTATTGGATGATTTTAAATCAATGCGAAGAGTTGTAGATACGCCTGATTTTGCTAGAAATGTAATTAGAGATTAAATAATGATCAAAACCCGAGGGAACATAGGGTTTCATTTGCTTTTGAAAAGTAGGTTTTGGGTAATATTTTTATCTGGAGCTTTATTATTTGGGATTCGTTGGACAAAAGGAGCAGGATATTTAGATTTATACTCAATTTTACTAAAACCAATACTGCCTGGCACTGCTCAAAGAGAATGGATTAAGGAAGGAGAAAATATTGAAAGAAATATTCGATTAAAATTACTTGAGGAGGACAATAATCGTTTAAGAAGAGCTCTTGCTTTAAAAGAGTTTAATACTAATCAAAGAATTTCAGCAGCTGTCATATCTAGATCTTCTAGAAATTGGTGGCAATTGCTTGAAATTAATAAGGGCGTAAAAGATGGGGTTGTGAAAGGACAAACGGTAATTGGACCAGGTGGCTTAATTGGTCTTGTTGACAGCACGACTCCACTTACTTCTAGAGTTCGATTGTTGACTGATCCTGGCCATCAGGTAGGAGCTTGGATTTATCGAACAAAGCGTCATGGAATTTTGACGGGGATGGGTACAAATCGACCAAAACTAATTTTCTTAAATAAAAATAATTTAGCTAAGATTGGAGATGCTGTAACTACATCTCCAGCAAGTACTTTATTACCTCCAAACTTAACAATTGGAATTGTTCAGTATGTTAACGAAAAAGCTTTACCTTCTCCATATGCGATAGTCCAATTAACTGCATCACCTGAGGCAATAGATTGGGTTCAAATTTTGAAAAATAATGGCTAAAAACAATAAGAAATTATCAATCTTTTTTATAATAATTTGTTTGCCAGCTTTTATAATTATATCTCCTGATTGGCTTAAAATAAATGGAATAAGCCCATGCTGGCCTGTGATTTTATTGTTACCATTCTCTCTTAAGAACAGACCTTGGAGGGCAGCTTTGGCTGCGATAATAATGGGAATTTTTGTAGATTCTTTTACTATTAGTGATGCCTCTTATGTTCCGTCTTTGTTTCTTTTGTCTTTAGTTTGGAGTCAATACGGATTGCATAATAAAAAAATCGAATTATTTTTTAATATTGGTTTAATGGCCATCTTTGGAACTGCATTTGTTGGTCTTTCGATTTGGGTTCAAAAAATTATTATGTACAATGTTTTAAGAAATAATTGGTTTCATTCTTGGTCAATTTATGTAGTAATTTCTGAAGTTATTATCACTGGATTAGTTGCTCCATTTTTTTCTTCTTGGCTTCTTTTTACTTATAGAAAAAACTAATTATGAGAATTTTAAATTTTTAAAAATACAATAAATAATTATTTAATAGTGGGGACTCTATCTTTTAAATTAGTCAAAGGGCTTTGAATACCTGACTTGGAGATGATATCTTCAATATAACAAGAAGCCATTTTCGACACAAAATTTCGATGGTCCTGTCACTAAGGCAACAGCTAATCTTATGACCTGTATTTTGGTTGTAGATGATGAACCAGCAGTATTAAAAGTCTTGGTTACGAGGCTTAATCTTGCTGGTTACCAGGTTTTATCTGCACAGGATGGAGAGCAAGCTCTCGAGGTTTTTCATAAAGAAGCGCCAGACTTAGTTGTTCTGGATGTCATGCTTCCCAAGATGGATGGTTTTGCAGTTTGTCGAAGAATAAGGGCAGAGTCTTGTGTTCCAATAATATTTTTGACTGCTCTTGAAGCGATTTCAGAAAGAGTTGCAGGCTTGGATCTAGGCGCTGATGATTATCTTGCTAAGCCATTTAGCCCCAAGGAATTGGAGGCAAGAATTGCGACGATATTGAGAAGAGTTGGACCTGCTCCGACAGTGGATGAGCCTAGGGAGGTTCCTTCAGGACAAGGAGTAATGAAACTTGGTGATCTTGTTGTAGACACCAATAGAAGACAAGTCAGTAGAGGCGGAGCAAGAATAGGTCTTACTTATACAGAGTTTAGTTTGCTGGAATTATTATTTCGTGACCCTGGCCGTGTTGTGCCTCGAGCAGAGATTTTGGAACAGCTTTGGGGGTACCCTCCCAGGCGAGCTGCGGATTTAAGAGTTGTGGATGTATATGTGGCTCGTTTAAGGGGCAAGCTTGAACCAGATCCAAGGAACCCTGAATTGATTTTAACAGTTAGAGGTATTGGCTACGCTTCTCAAAGAATGGGTGAATTTCCTACTGCTATTGCCAGTTAGAGATTCATAGCTCAATATTGATAGGTTTTGCATTTGATCCGTTTTTACTGCCGTATGTATGAATTGCTTTGTCTGAATTAAGAGATACCCGCCTTGAGAAGGCAAAAGCACTAAAAAACCTTGGTCAAGGTCCATATGGTTTGAATTTTAGAGCTACTGACACTTCCTCTGCTTTACAGAAAAAATACGCAGATTTGCCAAATGGCGAAGAAAAACAAGAAGAAGTATCCATTGCAGGGCGAATAACTTCCCGAAGAGTGATGGGCAAACTTGCTTTTTTTACTCTTGCTGATGAAACTGGCACAATTCAACTCTTTTTAGAAAAGGCGACATTAAATAAAAATGAAATCAACGAGAATTCAAAGAATAATTTTGAGAACATTACTTCTCTAGTTGACTCTGGTGATTGGATAGGAGTAATTGGAATATTAAGAAGAACTGATAGAGGTGAACTTTCTATAAAGGTTTTCGAGTGGTCAATGTTGTCAAAATCTTTACAACCTTTACCAGATAAGTGGCATGGTCTTGCCGATGTGGAAAAGCGCTATAGACAAAGATATTTAGATTTGATTGTGAATCCACAGTCAAAAAAAACTTTTCGAATGAGGGCTCTATTAGTTAGTTCAATTCGACGATGGTTAGATAAAAAAGATTTTCTTGAAATTGATACTCCAGTTTTACAATCAGAAGCAGGTGGCGCGGATGCAAGGCCGTTCATAACTCACCACAACACCCTGGATTTGCCTTTGTATTTGAGAATTGCAACAGAATTGCATCTTAAAAGACTTGTAGTGGGAGGTTTTCAAAGGGTTTATGAGCTAGGAAGAATTTTTAGAAATGAGGGCATTAGCACTCGGCATAATCCTGAATTTACTTCTGTTGAAATTTATGAAGCTTTTTCAGACTATTTCGACATGATGGAATTAACAGAGCAATTACTTTCTTCTGTTTGCGAAAAGGTATGTGGATCTACCAAAATTAATTATCAAGAGCAAGAAATAAATATGAAACCCCCTTGGAGAAGGGCCACGATGCATGAATTAGTTCAGGATTTCACTGGTATTGATTTTGAATTGTTTGGAGATAATGTTGACGATGCTAGAGCTGCAATGATTCGAGAGGGCCTTCAGACGCCTGATAAGGCTGACAGCGTTGGGAGACTATTGAATGAAGCGTTTGAGCAAGTTGTAGAGCCTAGGCTGGTGCAACCTACATTTGTTATGGATTATCCAATTGAGATTTCTCCATTAGCTAGGAAACATAGGACTAAGAAAGGTTTAGTTGAAAGGTTTGAACTTTTTATTGTTGGTAGAGAGACTGCTAATGCGTTTAGTGAGCTAATTGATCCTATTGATCAAAAAGAACGTTTACTTTTACAGCAGGCAAAAAAAGAAGCAGGCGACCTTGAGGCTCACAGTTTGGACGAAGATTTTATTAATGCTCTTGAAGTCGGAATGCCTCCAACAGGAGGACTGGGAATAGGAATAGATAGGTTTGTAATGCTATTAACAGACAGTCCTTCAATAAGAGATGTAATAGCTTTTCCGCTTTTGCGACCAGAATCAAATATAAAACAAACTGGAAAGTGACCCATCAGAGTGGATAATAGGCGAGTAAGTATTTTGTTCAGATGAGTGGCGAGAGAGTTGGTTTTCGTTTCAAGCACGCAGATGCTGTTGTGAAGCGGAATCCCCAGGGGCGTTCAAGACGCGGTTGGGTAATGGAACCTGTTGAGCAAACGACAAGTAGGGGGACAAAAATGCCTGCTTATCGTATTAGATGGAGAGATAGCGAGCGTCCTGAAATTGTTTTACAACATATGCTCATTGCTGACCCTGATCCAACACCTCCGCCCGAAAATGTTAGTTTAGATGTGACTGATAGTTAATCATTAAAATATTACTTTTCTAGAGAAAATTTTTGTAGAAGATATTAATAAATTTGTCCTTCTAAAAACGTTTTAGAGCATTAGCTACATCTTTTTTTGAGTCATTAGCTTTCTCTCTTTCTCTCTTGTCATGGAGCTTTCTTCCTTTCCCGACTCCTATTTTTAACTTGATCCACGAGCCTTTGAGGTAAAGACTTAAAGGTATTAATGCTAAACCTTTTCTATCTAAATTTATTTTTAATTTTTCGATTTCTTTTCTATGTGCAAGAAGTTTTTTGATTCTTAGAGGTTCGTGATTGAAAAATTTACCGGCATGATCATGAGGAGATATATGAACATTATGAAGTTGAATTTGATCTTTTTTAATTAAACAAAATCCATCTTTTAAGTTTACTTTTCCAGCTCTAATCGATTTGACTTCGGTTCCAAGAAGCTCTAAGCCAGTTTCAAGTGTTTCTAGGATTTCATATTTATACCTTGCTTGTCGATTTTCGGCTAAGCGACGATTTCCATCGCCTAAGGAATTTTTTTTTGATTTTTTCTTTCCTTTTTTGCTCATTCTTCTATTTAGCTACATTTTTGTTTAGATGCCACTACCCTTCGGACATGGCAATTTTGTCTTCAATTACTAATCATTCTCTACTCCCCGATGATAAAGGAGAGGAAAGATTGGTTGGTTCTACTCTTTTAAAAGAGGAACTTAAATTATCTAAGCAAGATTCACTTAGGCCTAAATCTTTTGATGAATTTTTAGGACAATCTGAGTTAAAGAAAGTTCTTGAAATTTCAGTTAAAGCATCATTGACTAGGGGAGAAGCACTTGATCATTTAATGCTTTATGGGCCGCCTGGATTGGGAAAAACAACTATGGCTTTGGTTATTGCTGAGGAATTAGGAGTTAAAGCTAGAGTTACAAGTGCTCCAGCACTTGAACGTCCGCGAGACATTGTTGGATTATTGATCAATATGCAGCCGCGTGAATTGATTTTTGTTGATGAGATACACAGACTTAATCGCATTTCACAGGAACTTTTGTATCCAGCGATGGAAGATAGAAGATTGGATTTAACTGTAGGGAAAGGTACTTCCTCAAGAATGCGATCAATCGAAATCCCACCTTTCACCTTGGTTGGTGCTACCACAAAGCCCGCTGCCTTGAGCTCCCCTATGCGAGATCGCTTTGGAATAACTCAGCGACTGGACTTTTACAATTATTTAGATCTTGAAAACATAATTAAAAGATCTGCAAAACTGATTGATTTATCAATTTCAGAAGAAGCATCACATCAATTAGCCAGAAGAAGTCGAGGGACACCCCGAATTGCAAATAGGCTTATTAGAAGAGTGAGAGACTATGCAGAAGTGCATTCCTCTTCAAAAATCATTGATGTGGAACTTGTCAATGATGCACTTGATTTACATCGTGTAGATCAAAGAGGTTTAGATGAAACAGATAGAAGTTATTTAGGCTTATTAGTGAATCAATATCAAGGTGGACCTGTAGGACTTGAAACTTTAGCAGCTGCGCTAGGAGAAGATTCAACCACTCTTGAAACTGTGGTTGAGCCTTATTTAATGCAAATTGGTTTTTTACAAAGAACTGCTAGGGGAAGGGTTGTTACTCCAGCTGCCGAAAAACATTATCTGTTAACTTCACCAAATAAAACAGATACATGATCAATATAAGAGTTGCAATAGTTCTTCTTGTTCTTTCTATTGTTTTTGTACCATTTTCATCTCAAGCTAAGGTACTTCAAAAAAACTTATTCGATAAAGCTCTTCAAGAAAGCAAAGATGGGGATTTCATTCAAGCTGAAAAAGATTGGAGTTTTTACTTACATGACAACCCAGATGACGCGGCTGCATTAAGTAATAGAGGAAATATTCGTCTTGCTCTTGGTGATCCTCAAGGAGCTATTAAAGATCAAACTATGGCTATAGAAATTTCTCCTGAAGATTTAGACCCTTACCTTAATAGAGGAATTGCTGAAGAAGCGTTGCGGCTTTGGGAAGAAGCTAGAAATGATTACAACTACGTTTTAAAGAAGAATCCTAAAGACATTTCAGCTTTATATAACTTAGGTAACGTTATGGGCTCTATGGATAATTGGATTGAAGCGAAGAAATTATTTTCTCAAGCTGCCTCTTCAAATAATTCCATTGCTATGGCTAGGTCAAGTGAGGCTCTTGCGATTTACCAATTGGGTGATCTTGAACTCGCTGAAAAGAAAATTAGATTATTGATTCTTAAATACCCCTTATTCGCAGATGCTAGAGCAGCACTAAGTGCGCTTCTATGGCGTAAAGGCTTTACTGGTGAAGCCGAAAGTAATTGGGCTGCAGCTGCTGGACTTGATATTAGATACCGTGAGAAAGATTGGTTGTTGCATATCCGACGTTGGCCTCCAAAACCTACTAATGATTTGATTGCATTTCTTGCGTTGGAGGATATATGAAGGACTTAGGAAAAAAAATTGAATTTTTGTCAAAAGAAATGCTTCCTGAGTTAATTTTATTACGTCGACATCTCCATGCTCATCCAGAACTAAGTGGTCAGGAATATCAAACTGCTGCTTTTGTCGCTGGGGAGCTTAGAAAATCAGGTTGGGAAGTAAAAGAAGCAGTCGGGAAAACTGGTGTGGTTGCTGAAATGGGTAATAAAAACGGACCTGTTATTGGCTTACGAGTAGATATGGATGCTTTGCCAATCGAGGAGAGAACAGGTTTGGATTATTCTTCTTCAATCCAAGGCTTGATGCATGCATGTGGGCATGACTTGCATACTTGTATTGGCTTGGGAGTGGCAAAAGTATTATCAAACAGTAAATTTACAACTTCTCGAATCCGAATCATTTTTCAACCTGCTGAAGAGATTGCACAAGGTGCAAATTGGATGAGAGCTGAAAAAGTTCTTGAGGGGGTTCAAGCTCTTTTTGGTGTTCATGTCTATCCAGATTTGTCTGTTGGAAAAATTGGAATAAGAAGTGGTACTTTTACCGCTGCCGCTGCCGAATTGGAAATAGATATCATTGGTAAAGGAGGACATGGAGCTAGACCTCATGAAGGAACAGACTCCATTTGGATCGCGGCAAAAGTTATTAGTGGTCTTCAAGAGGCTATTAGTAGACGTTTAGATGCTCTTAAGCCAGTAGTAATTAGTTTTGGGAAAATTTCAGGCGGAAATGCTTTTAATGTAATCGCTGAGAGGGTTAAGATTCTCGGCACAGTAAGGTGTCTTGATAGCCATCTTTATGAAAAATTGCCTCATTGGATTGAGAAAATAGTAAAAAACATAGCCTCTAATTATGGAGCTAAGGCAAATATAAATTTCAAGTCAATAGCGCCACCAGTTTATAACGATCCAGAATTGACTAATTTGTTATCTGATTGTGCGACGAATTTTATGAATAAAGAAGATATTGTTTATTTAGAAAATCCCTCATTAGGTGCTGAAGATTTTGCTTTCTTTTTGCAAGATGTTCCGGGGACGATGTTTCGATTAGGAGTTGCTGGTGAGCAAGGTTGTGCCCCATTGCATAGTGGATATTTCTCTTTGGATGAAAGAAGCATGGAATTAGGAATAAAAATTTTATCTCAAACAATAGTTATGGCTTCTAAATCTCCTAAACACAATTAGTTGCTTAATTTTATGAACAGATTGGGTAACCCATTAATTTCAATTTCAGCACCTTTGCTAATTTTACTAGCAATTACTGGCTTTTTACATAGGGAGGGCAAAGATAAAATTCAAGCGATACCTGCTCTAGTAGTTGGTAGTGGATTGGTTTTGACTGGTGCCGTTAGAAGATTTAGGCGACGACGAATGTTGTTCCTAGAGATAAAAAAGGATATGAATGATCAAAATTTTTAACTCCTTAATTTTTATCTATAAAAACTTTAGGGTTCAGTTGAGGATTTCGAGCTAATTTGTAATTATCACTAGGGGTGCCATATCGCTTCGCTTTATGGCTGAGATCACACCCTCCGAACCTGATCTGGTTTGAACCAGCGCAAGGAAAGTGAAATCTTGTGATCTTTGCATATTGCTCCCTTCGTTTATTCAATAGCTTTTTAGTTCATGCGGAATTCATGGGTTGCTTCCAGAAAGGGTAAAAACAACGTTTCTCAGATGCATTTTGCTCGTAAAGGTGAAATCACTGAAGAAATGGTTTTTGTTGCAAAGCGTGAGAATCTTCCTGAGACTTTAGTTATGGAAGAGGTTGCACGAGGTCGGATGATTATCCCTGCGAATATTAACCATACGAACTTAGAGCCTATGGCAATAGGTATTGCTTCGAAATGTAAGGTAAACGCAAATATTGGTGCTTCGCCTAATGCAAGTGATATTAGTGAAGAATTAAAGAAGCTTGAACTGGCAGTAAAATATGGCGCAGATACACTTATGGATCTCTCTACTGGAGGGGTTAATTTAGATGAGGTTCGAACTGCAATCATTAATGCCTCCCCTATCCCGATTGGCACAGTTCCTGTTTATCAAGCGTTAGAAAGTGTTCACGGTTCTATTTCAAGGCTAACTGAGGATGATTTTTTACACATAATAGAAAAGCATTGTCAGCAAGGAGTTGATTACCAAACTATTCATGCAGGCTTATTGATTGAACATTTACCCAAGGTTAAAGGTCGTATTACTGGAATAGTTAGTCGTGGTGGAGGAATTCTTGCTCAATGGATGCTTTATCACTACAAGCAAAATCCTTTGTTTACTCGTTTTGATGATATTTGTGAAATATTTAAACGCTATGATTGCACTTTTTCTTTAGGAGATTCACTAAGACCTGGATGTCTCCATGATGCATCCGATGAAGCTCAACTTGCTGAGTTGAAAACCCTGGGTGAATTGACTAGACGTGCTTGGGAACATGATGTCCAAGTCATGGTCGAAGGGCCTGGTCATGTACCTATTGATCAAATTGAATTTAATGTTAGGAAGCAAATGGAGGAGTGTTCAGAAGCTCCTTTCTATGTTCTAGGTCCATTGGTAACAGATATATCTCCTGGTTATGACCACATCTCAAGTGCTATTGGTGCCGCTATGGCAGGTTGGTATGGGACCGCGATGCTTTGTTATGTAACACCTAAGGAACATCTTGGGTTGCCAAATCCTGAGGATGTCAGGGAAGGTCTTATTGCTTATAAAATTGCTGCTCATGCTGCAGATGTAGCAAGACATAGATCTGGAGCACGTGATCGTGATGATGAATTAAGTAAGGCTAGGAAAGAATTTGACTGGGGAAAACAGTTTGCATTGTCATTGGATCCAGAGAGAGCTAAGCAATATCATGACGAAACCTTACCTGAAGAAATTTTCAAGAAAGCAGAGTTTTGTTCAATGTGTGGTCCTAATCATTGTCCAATGAATACAAAAATTACAGATGAAGATCTTGATAAATTAAATGATCAAATCAAGTCAAAAGGAGCAACTGAATTAACCCCCGTAAAGTTAAACAAAGAAAATTAGTTCTTTGTTTAACTTTTCTTGCTTGGATTAACTATTGGCAAGTAATTGATTAATTTTATTTGTTCAGAAGATTTCTAGATTTTTCTATTACGTTCTCAACTGTAAATCCAAATTTTTCCATACATAAACCACCTGGAGCAGATGCTCCAAAGCTATTCATGGTTACGCTGTCACCATCAAGACCAATATATTTATGCCATCCAAAGCTCTCTGCAGCTTCTACTACTAGGCGTTTTCTAATGTTGGAAGGTAAAACTTCTTCTTTATAACTTTCGCTTTGTTCTTCAAAAAGTTCAACGCATGGCATAGAAACCACACGCACTTTTTTCCCTTCTGAAGTTAGTTTTTTCGCCGCTTTTACACATAGATCAAGTTCAGTTCCAGTTCCGATAAGTATTAGTTCAGGGGTACCATCACATTCTTCAAGAACGTATCCACCTAGAGCAACTTTCTCTACTGATGAATTTTGTTGATTGGCCATGCCCTGCCTACTTAGGCATAAGGAACTTGGTCTTTTACGATTTTTAATTGCAACTTTATAAGCACCACTGGTTTCATTACCATCGCCTGGACGGAAAACCATCATATTTGGCATTGCTCTCAATGATGGAATTGTTTCTATGGGTTGATGTGTAGGACCATCTTCACCAACACCTATGGAATCATGGGTTAAAACATAAATAACCCCAAGTTCACTAAGAGCAGAAAGACGCATAGAGCCTCTCATATAGTCGGCGAAGACTAAGAAGGTTCCACCGTAAGGAATTAGACCACTATCGTGATAAGCAATACCATTCAATATCGCCGCCATAGCATGTTCTCTTACACCAAAATGCAAATAACGTTTTTCCGGACTGTCATATTGAAAAGATCCAGTTTCACCTTTGATATCTGTGTAATTTGAATGTGTTAAATCTGCAGAACCACCTATTAGTTCTGGAATGTTGGGACCAAGAGCACCTAAACATATTTGAGAATGTTTTCTTGTAGCGACCCCTTTGTCATCAGCTGTATAGGTCGGTAAATCTTTGTCCCAGCCTTGAGGTAGTTCTCCTCTTAACATACGCTCAAATTGAGACGCTTCATTAGGATATTTTTCTTTGTAAGCAGCTAGTGTTTGATTCCACTGTTCCTCTAGTTGAGCACCTTTTTGAATAGCTTGACGATATTGATCGTAAGCATCTTGGGGAACCTCAAAAGGTTTATAAGACCAACCTAATTGTTTTCTTGTGAGTTCAGCTTCTTCTTCACCTAAAGGAGCTCCGTGAATGCCCGCAGTATCACTTTTATTGGGTGATCCATAACCAATAGTTGTAGTTACTTTGATAATGGATGGCTTATCAGTGACTGATTTTGCTTTTTCGATTGCTTGTGCTATGCCCTCAACATCTGTATTACCCTCAGGAATTTCTTGTACATGCCATCCGTATGCTTCATATCTTTTTAAGACATCCTCTGTAAATGAGACATCTGTTCTTCCATCAATAGTTATATGATTATCGTCATAAAGAGCTATTAATTTGCCAAGTTTTAAATGCCCAGCAAGAGAACAGGCTTCTGAAGATATACCTTCTTGATTACATCCATCTCCCATGATCACATAGGTGTAATGGTCTACAACTTTTGCATCAGACTTATTGAATTTTGCTGATAGATGAGCTTCTGCAATAGCTAATCCAACTGCATTTGAAATGCCTGCTCCTAGTGGTCCTGCAGTTACTTCTACTCCAGGAGTTTCAAAAGTTTCTGGATGCCCTGGGGTTTTAGCTCCCCACTGTCTAAATTCTTTTATATCTTCGATGGTGACAGAGTCATAGCCAGTCAAATGCAGAAGAGCATACAAAAGCATGCATCCATGTCCTGCTGAAAGAACAAACCTGTCTCGATTAAACCATTTTGGATTTTTGGGATTATGACGTAAGTGTTTGTCCCATAAGGCATAACCCATAGGTGCACAACCCATTGGGAGACCTGGGTGACCACTTTTGGATTTATTAATTGCATCAACAGCAAGCATCCTGATGCTGTTGATACAAAGTGTGTCTAGGGAAGTAGTCAAGGCAACCATTTTGAATTAGTGAGTGAAAAAAATTAAGTGGAAAGTGAAAATGAAATTGATTAGATCATTTGTCGAAAAGCTAGACAGACATTGTGACCGCCAAACCCGAATGAGTTAGATAGCACGACGCCTAATTTCTTTTCTCTTGCATTGTTGGGGACATAATCTAAATCACAATTTGGGTCTGGATTTGAATAATTGATTGTTGGCGGAATTATTTCATGTTTTATTGCAAGAGCACAAGCAACAGCTTCGATTCCACCAGAGCCTCCTAAGAGGTGCCCAGTCATTGATTTAGTTGAGCTTGTAGGCACTTTATAGGCATGATTCCCTAAAGCAGTCTTTATAGCAGATGTTTCATTGCTGTCGTTGGCTGGAGTACTAGTTCCATGAGCATTAATGTAATCGATTTCTTCTGGATTAATTTTCCCATCAATCAATGCAAGTTTCATAGCTTCAGCTCCTCCAACCCCACCTGGTGTCGGAGATGTAATGTGATGGGCATCACATGTTGTGCCATAACCAATAATTTCTGCATGGATTGTTGCGTCTCTTTTTAATGCATGGTCAAGAGTTTCTAAAATTAATACTCCTGCTCCTTCGCCAATAACGAATCCATCTCTTTGCGAATCAAATGGTCTACTCGCTGTAGATGGATCATCATTGCGAAAAGATAGGGCTTTGGCACTGGCAAAACCTGCTACTCCTAAAGGTGTGATACTTGCTTCTGCTCCTCCGCAAACCATTGCATCTGCTTTGCCTAATTGAAGCAATCTGAATGCATCCCCAATCGCATTTGATCCCGCAGCACAAGCAGTTGAAACTGCTGAACTTGGACCTTTAGCACCAAGTGCAATAGCAGCTAATCCAGTAGCCATGTTTGGAATCATCATGGGAACAGTAAATGGACTAACCCGATTAGCTCCTTTTTTGTCTAAAACATGAGCTTGGGTTTCCATAGTCAGCAATCCGCCAACTCCTGAACCAATAATTACTCCAATTCTCCCAGAATTAGAATCGTCAATGATCAGACCTGAATCATTTAGGGCTTCTTTTGCCGCAATGACTCCAAATTTTGAGAAACGATCCCATCTTTTGGATTCTTTTGGCTCTAATTTGCCAGTCGGGTCAAAACTTTTCACTTCTGCTGCAAATCTGCATGCATGTGATGAGGCATCAAAGAGTGTTATTTGATCTACCCCATTTTTCCCGGTGATAAGCCCTTGAAGGTAACTTTCGAGGTTGTTGCCGATTGGAGTAATAGCGCCAAGACCTGTGATAACAACTCGATGGAGTTTCTCCATCATTTGAACCTCAAGACTGTTTTTCTTCGATGTATTTGACTGCATCCCCGACAGTGGCAATGCCTTCTGCAGCCTCGTCAGGGATTTCTATGTCAAATGCTTCTTCGAGAGCCATCACTAATTCGACAGTATCGAGAGAGTCTGCACCGAGATCGTTTTGGAAATTTGAATCCGGTTTTACTTCACCGGCTTCAACGCTTAGTTGTTCTACGACGATAGAACGAACTTTTTCAAGGATTGCTTCCTGGGACATAACCTTCTTAGACCTGACTTCCAATCTTACGGGTTAGAGTGTCGAGTTAACAAAAGTGACGGCATTGCAACTATTTTTTTTTATGTAGCGAAACGTAGGTATAGTTTTATACATCAAGGAAATATGGGTTGGTAATTTGTCACACGCCGTCAAAATCTATGACACCTGTATTGGCTGCACCCAATGCGTAAGGGCTTGTCCACTAGATGTTCTTGAAATGGTCCCCTGGGATGGCTGTAAAGCTTCTCAGATAGCTTCATCTCCAAGAACTGAAGATTGTGTTGGGTGTAAGCGGTGTGAAACCGCTTGTCCAACTGATTTCCTCAGTATTAGGGTTTATTTAGGTGATGAAACAACTAGAAGTATGGGTTTGGCTTACTAAAAATTAGTATTTTTCTTAAAGAAGGTTTATTTTATATAAAAAATAATTTGTGATATTAATTTAGGTTTATGTGTGGAATATTTGCTGTAATTGGATCAAGAGAAGTTTCTTCCATACTTATTGATGGATTGAGAAAACTGGAATACAGAGGTTATGATTCTGCGGGGATAGCAACAATTGACAATTCAAATAATGATCAAATTGGAAAGCTGAATATAAAAAAAACCAAAGGAAAGTTGATTAATCTTGCAAATCTAATTAGCAAAAACCCTCCAAAAGGTCATGTAGGTATTGGACATACTAGATGGGCCACTCATGGTAAACCTAATGAGATAAACTCGCATCCTCACCTTGACTCAACAGGGCAAATTGCAGTTGTCCAAAATGGGATTATTGAAAATTATAGGGATTTGTCTCAAAGCCTGAAACTCAAAGGAATTAAATTTACATCAGAAACTGATACTGAGATAATTCCACATTTAATTGGGCTTGAAATAGAACAAAGTCAGGCTAATGGGCTTCCTCCCAATGGACAAACGTTGTTAAAAGCTGTTCAAAAGGTTTTGAATTTGTTAGAGGGGACTTATGCAATAGCTGTAATTTGGTCTAAGGCTCCCAATGCTTTAGTAGTCTCTAGCGGACAGGCACCATTAGTTCTTGGTTTTGGCGAAGGTGAGTTTTTTTGTGCAAGTGATACCCCTGCATTAGCAGAATTTACACGTACATTTTTACCTTTAAAGGATAATGAAATTGCACTTTTAAGTCCATTAGGAATCGAACTTTATAATGATGATGGGAATAGGCAGCACAGAGCGCCATCGCTTTTAAAGGGCACCGAGCTTTCTGCGGATAAAAAAAATTTCCGCCATTTCATGCTTAAGGAAATTTATGAACAGCCAGAGAAAACACAATTATGGATAGATAGATTTTTGCCTATGGATTTACCTTTGGAGAATTCAGTGGCTTACCCAATCTCGAAATTCATCCTTGAAAAGATAGAACAAATACAAATACTTGCGTGTGGAACGAGCAGACATGCAAGCATGGTTGGTGCTCATTTGTTGGAACAGTTTGCAGGGGTCCCAACAAAGGTATATTTCGCAAGTGAATTTCGATATGCTCCTCCTCCACTTACCCCTAATACTTTGACAATAGGAGTAAGTCAATCGGGCGAAACCGCAGACACCTTAGCTGCACTAAGGATGGAAAAAGAGAGAAGAGATTCTTCTAAAGATGCTAATTTTTCTTTTCATCACCTGGGAATCACCAATAGAGTTGATAGTTCATTTGGTCGCGAACTAGAAAATGTTATTGATTTTGGATCAGGTATTGAAATAGGTGTCGCAGCCACTAAAACCTTTTTTGGTCAAATGTTGTCCTTTTATGGTTTAACACTTTTATTTGCTTCTCATAGAGAAAAAAGAACCCCCCAAGAAATTTTGAATCTCACCAATGATTTGAGATTAATTCCTAAACAGCTAACAGATGTTATAAAAAGACATGACGCTCTTTCACAGGAAATAGCACATTTGTTTGTTGAAACAAAAGATGTAATTTTCTTAGGTAGAGGCATAAATTATCCAATCGCACTTGAAGGTGCTCTTAAACTTAAGGAAATAAGTTATATTCATGCGCAAGGGTATCCAGCTGGTGAGCTAAAACATGGACCAATTGCACTTTTAGATCGACATGTCCCAGTGGTATCCATTGCTGCTCCTGGTGTCGTTTATGAAAAAGTTCTCAGTAACTCTCAAGAAGCTAAAGCCAGAGATGCCCGTTTAATTGGGGTATCTACCCATGGACCGGAATCAGAAATGTTTGATGAATTATTTATTATTCCAAAAGTTAGTGAATGGGTTAGTCCTCTGTTGACCATTGTACCTTTACAGTTATTTAGTTATCACATAGCTGCTCGTAAAGGTTTAGATGTTGATCAGCCTAGAAATTTAGCAAAAAGTGTAACTGTGGAATGAAAATTTGAAATTTTCAATAATTCTATCTAATCAATTTATCTAATTTTTAATGATAAAATCATATATTTTTATTAACTAAGGTTTTTGATTCTTCCATAGGAATCTTCAAAACGGATTATATCTTCTTCATCTAAATAAGCACCGCTTTGAACTTCAATAAGCTCAAGTTTCATTCTTCCTGGATTGCTTAATCTATGCTTGCATCCTAAAGGAATAAATGTACTTTCATTTTCGCTTAAAAGTTGTTTTTCTCCATTTTTTTCTATCAATGCAGTTCCATTAACTACAATCCAATGTTCAGCTCTATGATGATGCATTTGTAAAGAAAGAGAAGCGTTTGGCTTTACTTCAATAAGCTTAACTAGCCATCTATTCCCCTCCAATACTGTAGTGTAATTGCCCCAAGGTCTATATATTTTTTTGTGTAGTTTACTTTCAGGAAAATCTTCTGAACTTAATCCTTTTACTATATTTCCAATATTTTGAGATTGATCTTTGTTTGCTACTAAAATAGCATCATTAGTATCTACAATTATTAGATTCTCCACCCCTATTCCTATTATAAGGCGCTGTTCACTTTTAAAGTAACAGTTTTTACTTTCTTCGGTTATTATTCTTCCATTAATATAGTTTCCATCATTATTTTTTTGACTAATATTCCATAAAGATTTCCAACTTCCTATGTCACTCCATCCAACATTTAAAGGAAGAACTGTGCCTAAATTTGTTTTTTCCATAACTGCAATATCTAAAGATATCTTAGGACATTTTTTGAATGATTCTGCCTCTAATCTTAGAAAATCAAGGTCTACTGAATCTTTCTCTATAGCTATTTTGCAATAATTAATTATTTCTGGAGAGAATTTTTCTAATTCATTTATTATTGAACTAGCTTTAAAAAGAAACATACCACTGTTCCAAGTGTAACGAGAATCTTTTATTAATTTCTCTGCTATATCTTTGCTAGGTTTTTCTATGAATTTATTTATTTCTAAGCCAGTTATTTGATCTTCTTGATTAGGTGACTCTTTTGCTTCAATATAACCGTAACCAGTTTCTGCACATGTGGGAATAATACCAAAAGTTACTAGTCTTCCTTGGTTTGCATATTTTTTTGCTGATTGAATTACTCTTCTAAACTCATCTATATTTTCTATCAAATGGTCGGCTGCCAAAATTAAAAGCAAAGGATCTTTGCCTAAAGAAATTGCTTGAAGTGCAGCAACTGCTATAGCTGGAGCAGTATTGCGACCTACTGGTTCGAGAATGATTGCTTGGGGTGTTGTATTTAGATCTCTAAATTGTTCTGCAACGATAAATCTATGTTCCTCATTACATATCAATATCGGTTTTTCAAGTCCCTCTAAACCTAGAAGTCTTTCATAAGTGTTCTGCAAAAGAGTTTTCTTTGTGCGTGAATCTAGTGCTAAAAATTGTTTTGGATAACTTTCTCTTGAAAGTGGCCAAAGCCTTGTTCCTGATCCACCACTAAGGATCACAGGAATTATTGATTTATCAGTTATTTCCATGAAGAACCTTTTAATCCATGCTTGATGTTCTGATTGAAAATCTGAATGATTTTTAGAGTTCCAATAAACCTGGGGGAGGATTGATTAGCAGCCATTTTTCTTTAATTTCTATTTCTGGGATAATTTCTTTAACAAAAGGTACTAAAACTTTTTTACCTTCTACCAACTCTATCTCTAGAAGGTCATTCCCTCCTTTGATTAAGTCAGTTACATAACCAATTAAAGTCTTTTTTGGACCTTTTCTTGCTTCTAAACCAATCAAATCAAAATAATGGTATTCATTATTACTCAAGTTTGGTCTGCTATCAACTGGTATGACTAATTTCCATCCAATAATTGCCTCTGCAGAACTCCTATTAGATACTCCTTCGATAGAAAGTACATAGATAGATTTACCTGGAATAAGTGTTCCTTTTCTTAAATTAATTTCAGTGGGCAATTCTTTGTTTTTTTGAATCCAACGTTTGCCTGGTTTTGTAAATCTTTCAGGGAAGTCACTGCTAGGTTTAATGCGAATATCTCCTTTTAATCCTTGAGCAGCAACAATTTCACCTATTGACATCCATTTATCTTTTTCGATCATTTTTATAAGTAGACTTTCTAAGAGTTTATTTGAATATGTTTAATTATGACTAATTTAAAAGATCCTATCCTTCCTGGGACAACAGTAACTGTTGATAATCAAGAGTCAATTTATAATGGTTATGAAGGCTTTGTTCAAAGAATAAGTGGTGATAAAGCCGCAGTGCTTTTTGAGGGAGGTAATTGGGATAAATTATTGACACTGCCTTTGAAAGATCTTATTAAAAGCTAATAAAATTAGCATCGGAATCCTTTAATGCTTTGCTTGCGGCATTTTTTTCTGCTTGTTTAATTGACTTTCCCCAGCCTTCAGCCATGGATCGATTTTTGATATAAACAGTACAAAAAAATCGTTTTGGATTGTCATGCTTTTTGTCAATTTCAATCGTTTTATATACTGGAATAGATAATCCCTCACGTTGAGTCAGTTCTTGAAGTGCTGATTTATAATTTTTCTTATGAGGATCAGCTAGAATTTCTTGACTTTTTTCATTCCAGAATGGAATTAGCCAATCTTTTATAGGATCTAAAATCGTGAGACTTTCATACAAAGCTCCTATTAATGCCTCAGTTGCCTCTGCTTGAATAGTTGCATTTGCTGATTTATCTCTAAGAGCCTTTTTCCCAATTACTAATACACTTTTGATCTTTATTTTTTCACCAACTTCCTCTAACCATTGATCACTTACAAGATGAGAACGAAGTTCAGATCTCTCTCCAACATGCATAGATGGATATTTATTTTTTATGAAATCTGATGCAATGAGTCTTAAAACTGCATCTCCAAGAAATTCAAGATTCTCGTAATTAATGTCACTATTTGCTGAACTATGTGTTAAAGATTCATTAATATATAAAATATTTTTAATTTTTTCATTGGTAAATTCTTTTTTATATTTTTGATCTAAATTTAGACTTTTTATAAAATTAATTATTTCTTCTACTCTTTGAATTGAGATTTTCATAATTATTTAAAGCACATAATTGAATGTATAAAAAAATAGGATTCTGATATTATTTCTTTGTATAAATTTAATAAAGTGAAAGCAGGTCATAAGCCGGGTTCTGTTCATTCTTCTTTCTATAGAAAGTGAATGGGTAATCATCTATCTGGGACTAACGTTGCCGATAGCCTCAAGCGGCTCTCATTAGGGACAAGGTTTATGGCCATCCAGAGTCCCTCGCCTTGCTCCTAGCCGGGGTTTACCTAGCCAGCACCTCTCGATGCTGCTGGTGCGCTCTTGCCGCACCTTTGCACCCTTGCCGCGCTTGTTGGGATTTCCCCATTAAGCATTAGGCGGTATGTTTCTGTGGCACTATCCTCACGGTCACCCGCACTGGGAATTACCCAGCAAGCCTGGCCAAATAGGAGCCCGGACTTTCCTCAATGGAATTCTTCAGCTTTTTGCTGAAGTTCAATTGCGATCACCTCCCCTGCTTTCAACTCCATCATGCCTCAAGGCATAATTAATTTCAGGGGGCTGTAGCTCAGTTGGATAGAGCGACGGTTTCCTAAACCGTAGGTCGTGGGTTCGAGTCCCGCCAGCCCCGTACGAAAAACGAATTAAAACTAAAATTTTGTAGTCCTATATGTGGTGGGTGTGCAAAATCTTTACTCTCTCGCTAGCGTTGGTTTAGTGAATCAGTCAACATGGCCCAGCTTCACGATCTTCGCTTGCGATTACTTGTTCAACAAGAGAGTGAGCACATATCTAATTCACAACCCAGTGATTTAGATTTATCAATTGTTCAAGCTAGATGCTTATGTTGGTTAACACTTCTAGCTGAAGCACATGAAGATCAAGCTAATGATGCAGAAGGAAGGGGTGATACAGAACAAGCGATGGGATGGTTTGCTGATTCAATGAGATTACGTGATGTCATACAAGTGGTTACTAGCGTTGAAATACCTCTACCTGAAAGCTCAGATTTAGATAATACTGAAGGTGGAGGAGACTTATATAGCGATGAGCCTCCTATGACGGCCTAAAAAATGCAATGATGGTTGCAAGCTGCCTTGATGAAGGTGCCTGAAGAACCTTGCCAATGTCCAGATTGCCTAAGATTTTATCGGGAACATGATCGTTTAATCAGAGAGTTTCCCACTTTGCGCAAACAACAAGAGATCAATTGGGCAGCTCTTCAGTCCTTTAGAACTTTATGTGGACGAGTTTTAGAAGATTTGCAAAAGAAAATGAATTCAAATTCATTTAATCAATCTGAAGAACATTTTAAAGAAGGTACTACTGAGAAAAAAGAAAAATCGATTACACAAGTAATTTCAGACCTGGAGAATATTAATGCTCATCTATATTCTATTGAAGCTTTAATGGAAAGAATTTTCGATGTCAAAGTTCCTGATGAAGTTGAAGATAAATTTCGAGAAGTCGCTGGCGAACTTGCTCCAGATCCATTAAATATTGATAGATTAAGGTTGAATAGATTATTACATCAAACTCCAGATTTGCCTGATAAGTAGATATTTATTTTTCGCAACTTATTTCTACAGGTAATGGTTTAACTTTCCAAATAGATTGACAATATTCTCTAATAGATCTATCTGATGAGAAAAAGCCTGACCTTGCTGTATTTAATAACGCCATACGGTTCCATTGCTGACTTTTTTTCCAGGCTTTACTAACCTCATCTTGCGCCCGAAGGTAATCATCAAAATCTGCCATCACAAAGAAAGGATCATTCCCTGTCAAAATATTTATTATTGGTTTAAATAGCTCACTGTCACCATTACTGAAATGCCCAACTTCTATTAACTTAAGAGTCTCTTGTAGCTCAATTGATTCAGCAATAAAACTATTTGGACTGTACCCTTGATCTCTTAGTTCCATGATTTCTGATTCTGTCTTTCCAAACAAAAAGAAGTTTTCCGCCCCTACTCTTTCTCTAATCTCTACATTGGCTCCATCAAGTGTCCCAATTGTTAGTGCACCATTCATGGCGAATTTCATATTCCCAGTTCCTGAAGCTTCTTTACCAGCAGTAGAAATTTGTTCAGAAAGATCAGTAGCTGGATAGACTTGCTCACCAAGTTTTACATTGTAGTCAGGAAGAAAAACTACCCTTAGTAATCCCTCCATATCAGGATCCGCATTAACAACATCTGCTATGCCATTGATAAATCTAATCATTAACTTCGCCATGAAGTAACCGGGCGCAGCTTTACCACCAAAAATGATCGTACGAGGTGCAATATTTTTTGTTATTCCATTTTTAATCCTTAGATATTGAGCAATGACTTGCAATGCATTTAAATGCTGTCTCTTATATTGGTGAATTCTTTTAACTTGTACATCAAATAAACTTGAAGGATCTACAAGAACTCCAGTTTGTTTATGTATGTAACCAGCAAGTTTTCTTTTTCCAGATAGTTTGGCTGAAGCAAAAAGATCTAAAAAATTTGAGTCGTTTTCTTTTTTTTCTAATTCAAGTAATAGATCCATATTGGTAATCCAATTTGGACCAATTTCTTTGTCAAGAAGTTTAGAAAGTTCAGGATTTGCTAAAGCCACCCATCTACGCGGGGTCACGCCATTAGTAACGTTAGTAAATTTTTCTGGCCAGAGTTCTGCAAATTCAGGTAATAACTGTCTTTTTATTAAATCTGAATGTAGGGCAGCTACTCCATTTACATGATGTGCTCCAATTGTCGCTAAATGTGCCATTCGAATAGCTTTTCCACCTTCTTCATCAATAATCGAAAGTTTTCGTAGAATTAAATCATTTCCTGGATACTTAAGTCTTACTTGTTGAAGGAATCTCCTATTGATTTCGTATATAAGTTCTAGATGTCTGGGTAATAAATTTCTAAATAGACTGAGGTCCCATTTTTCAAGAGCTTCAGGTAACAAAGTATGGTTTGTGTAAGCAACAGATCTATTGGTGATTTCCCAAGCTTTTTCCCAATCAAGTCGATGCTGATCGATTAAAAGTCTCATTAACTCAGCAACAGCAATTGCTGGATGAGTGTCATTAAGTTGAACAGTCCAATGATCTGGAAATTCCTGAATAGGTATAGAGCGCTTCTCTAGACTTCGAAGCATATCTTGCAAAGAACAACTTACAAAAAAGTGTTGTTGCTTCAAGCGCAATCTTCTTCCTTCATCAGTTCCATCATTGGGATATAACACCTTGGAAAGAGTTTCTGAGGCTACTTTCTCTTCAACAGCACCATAGTAATCACCAATATTGAAAGCATAAAAATCAAAACTTTCGGTTGCATCAGCTCTCCATAACCTCAAGCGATCGCAGCTATTAACTCTGTAACCAAGAACGGGAACATCATGTGGAACACCTATTGCATGTTCGCTTGGAATCCATCTGGATCGATAATTTCCATTGTCATCTGTGTAACTCTCTGTTTGCCCACCAAAACCAACCAAACAAGCTTCGTCTGGTTGAGGTAATTCCCATGGCCAACCCCCTTTGAGCCATTTATCAGTAACTTCTACTTGCCAACCATCTCTAATTAACTGATTGAAAATGCCAAATTCGTACCTTATGCCATAACCCACTGCAGGAACCTGAAGACTTGCAAGTGATTCCATATAACAAGCTGCCAGTCTACCCAAGCCTCCATTTCCGAGTCCAGGTTCTTCTTCTACTTCCAATATTTCATTAAGAGATTCAATACCAAACCTTTTAAGAGCCTCTTCTGCTTCTTTTTTGATCCCTAAATTTAATAAATTATTGTTTAATTGAGGTCCGATTAGAAATTCAGCGGAAAGATATGCGACTGTTTTTTGAGGTCTTGCTCGGATTGTTTCTTGGCTTGTGAGATATCTGCTCATCAATCTATCTCTTACAGCAAAACTTAAAGCCATGTAGAGATCTCGAAGGCTTGCCGAAGTAGCAAGTTTGCCGAGAGTGAAAAATAGATGCTCAGTCATTCCATCGAAGACAGCATCGGCATCCATGCCAGCCCTAACAGGATCGGCATAGCATCCTGGGGTAGGCAGACGCAGATCTATTGACTGGGAGCTGCTCATAGGGGCATCAAATGTTTTTGGACGCTAGCCAATAAAGTCTGAGTAATCAGTTAGTAACTTCAGATCCACACCTTATTAATTAAGTCACCTTTGATACTTATCCCAAATATGCTCTGTGATTAGGTAATTTATGTCTTAAAGAAAAGGCTTTTCTAGAAAACCTGATGGTATTAACTCCTTTAGTCTCAGCCCTGAATTCGCATGATGTCGAGGTCGCAGAAACACTTATAGGTGTCATTAATTTCTTAATGATCTTTGTTGCGGCGAGGACTTTGGCTGAAATCTTGGTTCGACTAAGTTTGCCTACGATAGTTGGTGAACTTCTTGCTGGAGTTTTAATTGGTGCCTCGGGATTGCATCTGCTATTGCCGCCAAGTGCTCATGCTGAGTTGAATCAAGGTTTTGTTTCTGTTATCAGCACACTTGCTTCAGTACCTAAAGAAGCAGTCCCAGATATTTATTTTGAAACTTTTCCGTCATTACAAGCCGTAGCAACTTTAGGGCTATATGCATTGTTATTTTTAACTGGTCTGGAAAGTGAATTAGAGGAACTCGTAGCAGTTGGAGCACAAGCATTCACAGTTGCTATGGCAGGGGTGATTTTGCCATTTGCTTTTGGAACTTTTGGATTAATGTTTATTTTCCAAGTAGATATTATTCCTGCGATATTTGCTGGTGCATCTATGACCGCAACGAGCATAGGTATTACTGCAAGTGTTTTTGGTGAGCTTGGTTATTTAAAAACTCGTGAAGGTCAAATTGTTATTGGCGCAGCAGTATTGGATGACATACTTGGAATTGTCATCCTTGCGGTAGTAGTAGCTCTTGCTACGGGAGGATCTTTGCAAATTGCTCCAATTGTCAAATTAGTATTAGCTGCAACTGTTTTTGTCTTTGCTGCGATTGCTTTGAGTCGAACAGCTGCCCCAGCTTTTGATTGGTTGCTTGAAAGACTTAAAGCTCCTGGAGCTGTCGTTGTAGCTTCTTTTGTGATATTGGTTCTGAGCTGTTTTGTAGCTACTGCTATAGGTTTAGAAGCTGCTCTGGGTGCTTTTGCTGCTGGATTGATATTAAGTAGTTCAAAAAATAATCACGCAATTCAACAATCTGTTTTGCCATTGGTATCGCTATTCGCAACTATTTTCTTTGTGCTTGTTGGAGCAGGCATGGATCTATCTGTAATTAATCCTCTTGATCCACAGAGTCGCTCTGCTTTGATTGTGGCTGGTTTCTTATTTGCTGTTGCAATTGTTGGTAAAATTGCTGCTGGTTGGTGCTTTGTCATTGATAAACCAACAAATAGATTGGTAGTTGGCTTGGGGATGATGCCTCGAGGTGAGGTCGGATTGATTTTCTTAGGATTAGGAACAAGTGCTGGTTTGCTTACTCCTTCCCTTGAGGCTGCAATATTGTTGATGGTTATTGGAACAACATTTTTGGCTCCTGTTTTGCTAAGAGTTGTTTTGAAAGATAAACCACCTTCAGGAGGTAATTCCATTCCTGATGAGGTTGCAGCTGATCCAGTTGGATTAGTTTAAAAATAATTTATTTACTTTATTTACCGAAAGGTGAGGAAATTTCGAAAAAAAGAAATAAAATAACCAATCTCTTTCTAACAATGATTTACTAAGATCTATAAGTGTCAGTTTATTCTTAAATGGTTTCCTCAGTTGTAGAAAAAAATCTTTCTGATTGGAAATTCTTAGGTCATTCTGTTCACAGTTTGAGCATTATTCCTGAAGCGCATAAAAGTAAGACTGATGAAGAAAAAGGTCCAGCGATTCTTTTAATTCATGGTTTTGGTGCCTCAACAACACATTGGAGGCATAATTTGCCAGTACTTGGGAAGCAGTATGAAGTACATGCTTTAGATCTTCTAGGCTTTGGTAAAAGTTCTAAACCCGGAGGTCTTGCTTATGGAGGTCCACTTTGGAAAGATCAAATAGTCTCTTACATTAAAGAAAATATAGGGAGACCAACAATACTTGTTGGTAACTCTCTAGGAGGATATGCCGCGCTTGCAAGTGGTGCTGCTTTGGGTGCTGAAGCAGCAGGTGTTGTTTTATTGAATGCAGCTGGTTATTTCAGTGAGGATAAAAAGCCAACAACAGGATTTTGGGCTACTGCTAGAAAGACTGTCGTAGGAATCTTTCTCAAAAATGCTCTATTGCAAAGGATAATTTTTGAAAATCTTAGACAGCCTTCAACAATTAAACGTACTTTGAATCAAGTTTATATTGATACTTCTAACGTTGATGATGAATTAGTAGAAGCCATACGAAAACCTTCCTTGGATGCTGGGGCTTTTAATGTCTTCAAAAGTGTTTTTGATCCCGCAGGACCTCAGGGGAGACCACTTGATGAGTTGTTTGCTCAGTTGAAGGCTCCATTACTATTGCTCTGGGGGAATAGAGATCCTTGGATGAATGCACCTGGTAAAAGAGCTACTTATAAAAAACACACCCCTGAAAATACAAAAGAAGTTGTTTTAGATGCTGGCCATTGTCCACATGATGAAGTCCCTGATCAGGTTAATTCCGCTCTTTTAGAATGGATCGATCAGCTTTAATCGATGTCCGTCAGTTTCACAAAAAAGAAAAACCCCTATCCTCACTGGGAATATAAAAATACTGAATTTGATTCATTAATAAGAATTGTCCCTGAAAGAGGAGGGTTGGTTACTGAATGGCGAAGTGAAGGGAAAGATCTTTTATATTTTGATTTAGAACGTTTTTTAGATAAAGATAAAAGTATAAGAGGAGGAATACCTATACTTTTCCCCATATGCGGTGATTTATCTGAAGACTATTCAATAGCTGGTAAGAAGTATTTATTGAAACAGCATGGTTTTGCAAGAGATTTACCTTGGTCAATTAGTTTAATTAAAGACAAATCAGGAATAAGGCTAAAGCTTATGGAAACTGATTACTCACGTTCTCAATTTCCTTTCTTTTTCACCCTTATCATGGATGTTCAATTGAAAGAAAAAAGTCTTCAAATATCGGTGAAAATTTATAATCAGAGTAAAGATTCTATGCCCTTTAGCTTTGGCCTGCATCCATATTTTCAAGTTTCAAATTTGCAAAAAATAAAGATAGATGGATTACCTGAAAAATGTATTGATCAAACAAATATGAAAGTTACGAATGCATCTGATCAAATTAGAATTTTAGCTAAAGGAGTCGATTTTCTATCTTATCCTTCTTCCTCGGTTAAGCTTTTCGATAGTTTGTCTAGGAATGTAATTGAATTAATTTATCAAGAGCCAATGGATACATCGGTAATATGGACTGATCCTCCAAGGCAAATGGTTTGCCTTGAGCCTTGGACTAGCCCAAGGAATTCATTGGTCACTGGGGATAGAAAACTCGAAATTAAACCAGAAGAATATATTGAATTATATACTACTTTTAAGCATAATTCTTTTTAGTTATTTATGTTTTTCAGGAGTATAATTTGTCACTAATTAAATTTAATTTATAGTTTTTTTGTATGACAAATATTTCAATATTTCGTTAATTTTTGCATCTACGATCAATATATTATAGATTCAATATTCATGAATTTGTGATGAATAATGTTAGGAGCAGATGTTTCCTCTCCAGGAGTACTTAATATTGACGACCTAAGGTCTAGAGCTAAAAATCGTCTACCGGCAATGGTTTTTAACTATATAGATAGTGGTGCAGATAGAGAACAAACACTTTCACAAAATTGCAACGCATATAATGAAATTTTATTTCGTCCTAGATGTGCAGTCTCTGTTCCATCATGTGATCTTGGAATATCTGTTTTGGATCAGCAATTTCAACTTCCTTTCTTGTTGGGACCAGTTGGGAGTAGCAGGATGTTCTATCCCAAGGGAGAAGTTGTTGCAGCTAGAGAGGCAGGAAAAGCTGGAACTGGATATACCTTGTCTACTCTCTCAGGTTGTTTATTAGAAGATGTTAAAGCTGCTACAAGCTGGCCAGCTTGGTATCAGCTTTATTTGCTAGGTGGTAAAGAAGTCGCTCTGAAAACAATTGCTAGAGCTAAAAAGGCAGGATTCTCAGCAATAGTTGTAACGATTGATACACCTGTATCTGGCTTGAGGGAAAGAGATATGCGATCTGGAACCCAACAGCTTTTGTCGAGGAATCCTTTTGAGATGCTTCCTTATATTCCTCAAATATTAGTTAAACCATGTTGGTTGACTCAATGGTTAAGTGATGGAGGTCTAATGAGTTTTCCGAATGTTCAACTAGATGATGGCCCTATGGGCTATACAGCAATTGGTCCTGCTTTAGAACAATCAGTTGTTACTTGGGAGGATCTTAAATGGATACGCGAGGCGTGGGGTGGAAAGATTATTGTTAAGGGTATACATATTGGTGATGACGCAAAAAAAGCGGCTGAGCTAGGTGCTGATGCAATAGTTATTTCTAATCATGGAGCCAGGCAACTTGATAGCGTTGCTCCCACGATCCGTGTTTTGCCTGAAATTTTAGCTGCAGTCGAAGGAAAAATAGATGTGTTGCTAGATGGAGGTATTCGCAGTGGTAGTGATGTTGTTAAAGCATTATGTCTTGGCGCGAAAGGGGTTTTGATAGGTAGAGCATATGCTTATGGACTTGCTGCTGCGGGAGGTAAAGGCGTTGCCAGAGCTATAGAAATTCTTCAAACAGACATAATAAGAACAATGAAACTATTGGGGTGTGGATCTGTTGCCGATTTGAATAAATCTTATATTCAAGTTCCTGAAAGTTGGGAGAGATTTGAATAAATCTTTGGTTGAATAATAGATTAATCTTTTATGAAAATCATTATTTTTGATGATGATCCAACTGGATCTCAAACTGTTTATGGATGCCCATTATTATTAAATTGGGATGAGAAAACTCTAGAGAAAGCATTTAAACAGCCTTCACCTTTGATATTTATACTTGCGAACACAAGATCTTTGTCGTCTGTTTTGGCTGTTAAGAAAACCAGAGCAATATGTTTAGCTATCAAGAAGTTTTTTTTAATACAAGGATATTCTAAAGAAGATTATTTTTATATCAGTAGAGGTGATTCAACATTACGTGGTCATGGTGTTTTGGAGCCTGCAATTCTTGCTGAAGAATTAGGCCCATTTCATGCAACATTTCATATTCCAGCTTTTTTGGAAGGTGGAAGAACAACTGAAAAAGGTATTCATTATCTAAATGGGATTCCTGTCCATTGCACTGATTTTGGTCGTGATAGTATTTTTGGTTTTTCTACAAGTGATTTAGCTAAATGGATTGAAGAAAAAAGTTTTGGAAAGATTCAGGCGGAAAATATCTTGCATATAGATATTAAACAATTAGAAATGGCTTTTAATAATGAAGCTGGTTTTATATCTCTTTTAAGCTTTTTGTCTCAATTGGAAAATAATATTTCAGTAGTCGTCGATGCAAAATTACCACATCATTTAGAAACACTTGCTAGCGCGATTAAAGTAGTTTCTACAGAGAAAAGATTTCTTTTCAGAACTGCAGCAAGCTTTATTAACTCTTTATCTGGATTACCATCCAACCCTCAAAGTTCTGCAGATTTAGTATCTTTGAAATCTAAAAATAATCAGTTTAAATATAAGCCAGGTTTGATAATGGTCGGTTCCCATGTGAAATTAGCGACAGATCAACTAGAGTTTTTATTGAAAGATAATTCCTGTAAAGGTTTGGAAATATCTGTCAGCAAATTAGCTGATATTTTTGCCTCAAAAGATTGTAAAAAGCTAATTTTAGAGTTGGAGGATAATTTATTATCGAAAATAGATAATATTTTGTATACAAATAAAATACCTGTTTTATATACAACTCGAGAAGAGATGAAATTTTCATCTCACTCTACAAGAATGAAGTATGGGCTTGCACTGGCTGAGTTTATGGCAATCTTAGTTGGGAAAATAAGTAAAAAATTAGGATATATTATTAGTAAAGGAGGTATTACAACACAACTTTTACTTCAAAGAGGATTAAATTTTAATCAAGTAATTTTAAAAGGTCAAATATTACCAGGCTTGTCTATAGTACAGAGTGATTCTGATCAAAATAATTTGCCAGTGGTTACTTTCCCAGGGAATCTAGGTAATGAAAAAACACTTCTAGAATCATTTAGATTGATGGAGTATGATTCTTAATTTCTCCAAGATTCTAAAAAATTTTTAGTTAAAATCTTTCAACAATTGATTTAGCAAAATCACTACAACTAAGAGGTTCTACGCGTGGTTCCATTAATCTTGCAAGGTCATAAGTAACTTGTTTATCTGAAATAGATTTGCTTAATCCATTTGTAATTAATTTTGCTGCTTCATTCCAACCTAAATATTCCAGCATCATTACTCCGCTTAGGATTACTGAACCTGGATTTATTCTGTCCAAGCCTGCATGCTTTGGAGCTGTCCCATGGGTGGCCTCGAAAATAGCTGCTTTATCTCCAATGTTTGCACCTGGTGCCATCCCCAGTCCACCTACAATTGCAGCGGCAGCATCTGATATGTAATCACCATTTAGATTGAGAGTTGCAAGTATGGAATACTCTTGGGGACGAGTTTGAATTTGTTGAAAAATACTATCTGCGATTCGGTCATCAACCATCACCATATCCTTCCATTTCCCACTGCCATGACTACTTCCAATGCTTTTAAGAACTGAACAAACCTCATCACATATAGCTTTCTTTTTCTCTTCTGTTAAAGATGAATAACCTGGATCAATCAACTCGGCATTCTCCTCATAGGAGATGCGAGGATTTTTTTCTACATTATCTAAAATCCAACTTTCCCTTTCAGTTACGCATTCATTCCTGAATTCCGTGGTTGCTAATTCGTATCCCCAATCCCTGAAAGCTCCTTCGGTGAATTTCATAATGTTGCCTTTGTGAACTAAGGTCACATGTCTTTTGCTCCCTTCAAGGGTGAGTGCATGTTTAATTGCACGTCTGATATGTCTTTGACTACCACTCTTGCTAACTGGTTTAATTCCAATTCCTGCTCCGATTGGAATCTTCCTGTTTTTTAGTTTTTGGCTAGCTGGAATTATTTCATTATTCAGTTGATCAATCAATTTGATGCATTCAGGATCATCAGACTCCCATTCAATACCCATATAAATATCTTCAGTATTTTCTCGATAAACAATTACATCTAAATCTTGCGGCTTTTTATGAGGGCTTGGTGTCCCTGCGTAATATTTGCAGGGTCTAACGCATGAATATAGATCAAAAATCTGTCTTAGAGATACGTTTAAAGATCTAATCCCTCCGCCTACAGGTGTGGTTAAAGGGCCTTTAATTGCTATCCCGAAAGTTCGTATCGCCTCTAGAGTATCTTTTGGTAAGTATTGATAAGTTCCATATAAGTCGCAAGCTTCATCACCTGCATAGATTTTGAACCATTCAATGGATCGATTTTTTCCATAAGCTTTTTCAATAGCTTTATCAATTACTAATTGTGTAGCTGGCCAAATATCTATCCCTGTTCCATCACCTCTGATAAATGGAATAATTGGATGGTCTGGGACTACTGGGTTTCCATCAACAAAAGTAATTTTTTGCCCCTCTGATGGTGCAGTGAGCTTTTCAAAATTTGCCATAATTTTTATTCAGCGATTAATTGATATAATGTTGAGCTTATGTCTAAGTGGTAAGTTTTGATTAAATGATTTTGAACTCATGGCAGTAGCCTTGGCTAGGCAACTTCGTGAAGGGACTAAAAAGTCTCATACGATGGCTGAAAATACAGGTTTTATAAGTTGTTTCCTGAAGGGAGTGGTTGATCAGTCCTCATACAGAAATTTATTAGCTGATTTATATTTCGTTTACTCTGCGATGGAGGAAGAAATAGAAAAACTTTGTAAAAACTCGCATCCCATCATTTCTCCAATTGGATTTAAAGAGCTTTATCGTAAGGAAAAATTAGAACAAGATTTGTCATTCTATTTTGGTAGTAATTGGTCTGAATTGGTAAAACCCTCTAAGCCAGCTCTTGAATATGAAGCAAGAATTAGAGAAATCGCTAAGGATAATCCTGAACTTTTAATTGGGCATCATTACAGCAGATATATAGGTGACTTGTCTGGGGGACAGCTTTTGAAAACAATCACTAAAAAAGCTATGAATCTAGCTGGGGATGAAGGACTTAGCTTTTATATTTTTGAGGAAATCAACGATGAAAAAGAATTTAAAATTAATTATAGAAACACATTAGATAATCTTCCTATTGATCAAAAGATAGCAGATTCAATTATAGAAGAGGCTAATAGATCTTTTAAATACAATATGGATATTTTTAATGAATTAGAGGGAAATTTAATTGCTGCTATAGGGAAAGTTTTATTTAGATTTTTTGCAAATAAAAAGCGAAAAGGTAGTACAGAGTAATGAAATTAAAATTTTCTAAAGACTATTTCTTTATTTATATTCAGTCTCTATTAAGATGCCTATAATAGTATTGAAAAAGGTTTGTATTTTTTCTTTTTAACTAATTCAATCACTTTAAGCGAGAGTAGATTATTAAACTCTCCTAGGAGGTAACTGTATATGTTTGATGAACTTTTAGGTGAGTTAACAAAAAATATTCTTGAACATGGCGGTAAGAAGTTGACTGTTCCGAATGAATTTTGTGAACGAGTTTCTAAAAAAGGTGATTATAAACTAAATAGCTGGTTATGGGATGTCCCTGAATTTCGAAGATGGAGAGTCACCAGATTGGATGCAGGTAATCGTCTTCAAGTATTAAATTCAGTTGCTTATCCTCATTATCACAATGATATGCCAATTATGGGTATTGACATTTTATGGTTTGAAAAAAAACAAAAGCTAGTTGCTATTCTAGATTATCAGCCTCTTGTTCAAGATAAAGAATATTTTGATAGATACTTTGCTGGCTTAAAAAGCCTTAAAAAATGTTTTAATGAATTTAATTCTGATATGAAAAGTAATATATATGATCCAAGCAAGTACTTTTCTCCATGGGCTCTATTTTGCAAAGGTGGTAGTTTTGAAGCGGAAAATATTTTGCCAAAGGTTTTTAGCTCTTTTCTTAGAAATTATTGGTTAAATCTTGATTTATCTAAAGCTAATGAAAATCATATTAAGTCTCAAGAGGTCAGCTTATTACATATAGATTATGATAAATATAGTGCTGAAAAAGACCCTGCTCATAGTTTATTTTCTGGCTTTTTTGGCAAAGAATGGTCAGAGAAATATATGAAGGAGTTTTTATTTCCCTTAAGCATAGAAAATTTTAATTCTTTATTTTAGTTTTTTAAATGCAAAATAATCGAAATAATAGTCTTGATCCTATTTCAATTCGTAATTGGCGTTGGAATTATTTTCTAGATAAAACTATTAAGGGTTTTTCTATTTTTCAATCTAGCCCTTATCCAATAGAGAATGATTTTCTTTTTAGAGAATCTTTTTGGGGTTCAAATTCTAATCCTAAAAAAGTTATTTTGGAAACATGGGGTTTAAAGACAGAAAAAATACGTCAGGCTAGATGCGCTTGCCTGCAAGCTGGAGAAATTACTTCTGTAATGAATTTGGTAATTTCACCTTTTAATAATTATGATGTACCTTTTTTTGGAGCCGATTTTGTAACACTTCCAAGTGGACATCTTATTGCATTAGATCTTCAACCTGCATTAAAAGATGATCTGATTCATACTAAATATGTTTTAGGAAAATTAAAATCTATACACGCTAATTGGCAATCTAAACTTCCTTCAGGAGGAGATATACCATCGGAGGCTAAAAAATATTTTTCTCCAGGTTTCCTTTGGACTAGAATCCCTCTAGGTGAAGATGGTGATAAATTAATTAATCAGGTTATTAAACCAGCTTTTGATGAGTATTTGAATTTTTTCTTGGATTTAGTGACTAATGCAAAGAGGGTTTCACCAGAAAGAGCTTCGATTCTGCTAAATGGTCAGAAAAAATATATGCGATATAGAGCTGAAAAAGATCCAGCAAGAGGAATGTTAAGAGGTTTTTTTGGTGATATTTGGGCTGAAAACTATATAAATAATATTCTTTTTGATTTACAATAAAGTATATACATTTTGATAATGGTAAAAAAAATTCTATTTGTTTGTCTGGGGAATATTTGTCGTTCACCTGCAGCTGAAGCAATCTTTAAGCAAAAAATTAAAGATAGAGATTTAGAAAATCTTTTTGTTGTTGATTCTGCAGGAACTGGCGGTTGGCATGTTGGAAATCTGGCAGATCGAAGAATGCGTGAAGCAGCATTATCAAGAGGTATAGAACTTACAAGTAGATCAAGAAAAATCGACGACAATGACCTATATGAATTTGATCATATTCTTGTTATGGATAAAGATAATCTTAATGCTGTTAAATCATTAATTAAAGATAATACTTATCCTATTAATTCTAAAATAAAACTTATTTTAAGTTACTCTAAAAAATCACAATTAGATGAAGTTCCTGATCCTTATTATGGAGGTCAAAATGGCTTCGAGAGGGTTCTAGACTTATTGGATGAAGCTATTGATGAATTAATAGATAGTCTTATAGATTAGGGGTTGGCCAGATTTCTTCTGGAATCTTTGCTCTAAAAATATAAGTCATTTCTGTTAATACATCTTCAATATTTAGTCCATCAGTAACTAGTTCTATTGCATCTTGAGCCTTTTTTAAGGGGGCGATTTTTCTTTCGCTATCTTTTTTATCTCTTTCCTTAATTTCTTTTTCAAGATCTTCAATGCTTGTATATTTATAACCTCTTTTTTCTAAGTCCAGAGACCGTCGTTTCGCTCTTTCTTTTGGAGTGGCTGTCAGAAAGATTTTTACATCTGCATCTGGGAATACAGCTGTGCCTATATCTCTTCCTTCAGCAATTAAACCTCCGCTATCTCCAATAACTTGTTGTTTTGTTGTAAGTAACTCTCTTACAAACTGTTGTTTGGCAATTTCAGAAACTATTGAAGTAACTTTTGGAGATCGTATTTTCTCTGTTACATCAGTATTATTAATGAATATTTTCTGCTCATTTAAGTTTGAGCTTTTAAATTCTAATTTTGCATCTTTTAAGATATCTTTGATTTCAACTTGGTTACTTGGATTAATCGAATTATGGAGTATGAACCAAGTTACTGCCCGATACATTGCACCAGTATCTAAATAAATAAAACCAAGTCTCTTTGCAAATTCTTTAGTTACTGTGCTTTTGCCAGCACCAGCTGGGCCATCAATGGCAATAATCGGTTTCCGATGCATAAGAAAAGTGTGATCAATAAGTCTTGTAGAGCCACATCTTACCGCTGCGGCTAAAAGACATATACCTTTTATATTCTCTTTTTCTTCCAATGAAAATGCATCTACAATTTTGATGTATTCGATTTCTAAATTGCTGTGTTTAAGCTTGGACTCGATCTTTTGGAGACTGATTATCTTTTCTTTAGAAAAACTGTCTTTAGCATCTTGAATTACATTGGGTAAAGCCTGAGCATTCAATCTTTCAGAATGGCTTAGATAAGTATTTCTTGAACTATAAGCAAATCCACTTTGATCTCTTTGTGTTGCAAAGGATTCAATTCTTATTGGTATAGAGAGTTCTTGAAATAGTTTTCTAATGATAATTAATTGTTGCCAATCTTTTTCTCCCAGAATTAGTTTCTCTGGTTGGATGATTTTGATCAAACGAATAATAACGGTTGCGACTCCATCAAAATGTCCTTTTCTTTCAGCACCACATAATTGATTGTGTAATGTTTGAGGAACTTGAATTTTGAAATGTGAATTTTCTCCTCCGGGAAAAACCTCAAAATAATCTGGAACCCAGATTGCATCTGCTCCTGCACTAAAAGCTACTTCAGCATCTCTGTTTATATTTCTGGGATATTTTTTGAAGTCTTCACCCTTGCTAAATTGCAATGGATTTACAAAAATACTGACAAGAATAATTTGGTTTGTGTTTGTTTTCCTTTCTTTAGCTTTCTGAATTAAATATTGGTGCCCAGGGTGAAGTCCTCCCATAGTAGGGATGAAAATTATTGTTGAATTTTGTTTACTAAGCCAATCTTTTAATTCAGCATTAGTTTGGAAGATTTTTTGTCCCACTATGTTGGTAAACAAATTGATTTCATCAACTTATGATTGAAATGAAATAGGTTAATTGCATACTGATCCCATATGGATTTCATATGAGGGTTCATAATCTTTTGAAAAAGAAAGCTTTTTACTGATGGATTACAAAACTTCGGGAGTTGATGTTACTGCTGGAAGAGCCTTTGTGGAGAGAATTAAATCATGCGTTGAAAAAACTCACAAAAGTGAAGTGATTGGTGGGTTGGGAGGCTTTGGAGGATGTATAAAAATTCCAAAAGGCTATGAAAGTCCTGTATTGGTATCTGGGACAGATGGAGTTGGTACAAAATTAGAACTAGCTCAGCAATATGGCTTCCATTTTGGAGTTGGAATTGATCTAGTTGCAATGTGCGTAAATGATGTAATAACTAATGGTGCTAGACCTTTATTTTTTCTTGATTACATTGCAAGCGGAAATTTAACTCCCGATGCTTTAGCCGAAGTAATAGAGGGAATTGCTGACGGATGTAGGCAATCTGATTGTTCTCTTTTGGGCGGTGAAACTGCTGAAATGCCTGGCTTTTATCCCAAGGGAAGATATGACCTGGCAGGATTTTGTGTTGGTATTGCTGAAAATAAGCATTTAATTAGTGGTACGCAAATTAATTCTGAGGATCAAATTATTGGGATTAAAAGTAATGGGGTTCATAGCAACGGTTTTAGTCTTGTTCGTAAAGTGCTTTCGATGGCTAATGCTGATCAAAATACTCTGTATGGGGCAAATCAAAGTAACTTGATTCAATCTTTACTTAAACCAACTGCAATCTATGCTCAACTTGTTGATCAATTGTTGGGTGAAAATTTACCAATTCATGGAATGACTCATATAACTGGTGGAGGATTGCCAGAAAATCTCCCTAGAGTTTTTCCTGCTGGATTATTACCTCAAATAGATATAACTAGTTGGGAAAGATCTGAAATATTTAATTGGTTACAAAGTGCTGGTGATATTCCTGAGATCGATCTTTGGAATACTTTTAATATGGGTATAGGTTTTTGTTTAATTGTTCCTAAAAATGTAGTGAATCCTGCATTAGAAATATGTATTAAAAATGATTTTCAAGCTTGGAATATTGGTAAAGTTGTTGAAAGTCCGAATAATCCAAAGCATTTCGATATATTAGGAATACCTGGCTTAGGGTATTAAGCATAGGTTTATAAAATCTGAATTCCAATTTTTCGAATACCTTAAATTAAGGTTAAAGAAGATTTTCTATATCGGTAAAAAAACAGTAAGATGTAAAAAAACGCTAGCCGGATATTAGTTCGGGTAATGCGAAGTCAGATCTTAATTAGTTCTAAGTTCTATGCCTTTTGAAAATCAACAGCGTCTTACGCGTAGGAGAAGTTCTGCAGGTCCAACTCCACCTAGAAAGCCTTTAGGTGGACAATCTGAATCTGGTATTAGACAAAATGGAGGCCCAAGACCAACTTTCCTAACTCTCAGAGATCATGGAAAAGTATATGTGGCTGATTTGCCAAACTTGTCTGATGGACAACTCTCTCATATTGGGAAAGAAGCTGATGAAGTGCTAACCAGTTTAGAGAGCAGAATTAATGATCTAGAACAAGAAGCAACTAATGGACAAAGAGATAACGATACTTTAATTAAAGCTTCTACTAAGCATGAAGTAACTCTTAGATTTATTCGAGCAATTCAAGACGAACAAGAGCATCGAAAAAATAATCCTGCATTAAAAGATGCAGCATCAGAGTCTTTACCACTCACATTCCTTGAGGTCGCCAGGCATAGATTGCCAGGTGCTACTTTTGACTCGTTGTTGAGAGAAGCATTAGAAGCTTGTGCTAAAGATGAAAAAGAGCCTGATAAAGAAATAATTGAAAAAAATTCAAATACACAGCCACTTCCACCAGCAAAAGTTATTACTCTTCCAACCTCTTCAGATTCAATGAAGGTTATTGTCAGTCCTGATACTTAATTTGGATTATGGACTAGTAAAAGGATTTTGAGGCATATTAGCGAGACAACTATTCCTGTGAAAATCCAGTCTTTCTTTTTCTCTTTGAGTTAAAGACCAGTTAAGTGCTGAAATCGCATCTTTAGCTTGTAAGGGATTGCGAATCCCAACTATTGGTTTAGCTCCATGAGACCTTATCCAATTCAATGCCACTTGTGCCTGGGAGGCTGAATACTTTTCGCCAATATTAGTTAGTAACTTTCTCAATTCTATGGTTTTTGGGAGAATATTTTGAAATAATTTTTGTCGTAAGAATGTTCTAGGTTTAGGAGACTTATTAGGCTTAATAGCTAGTATTCCCAATGCAAGTGGACTATAAGCTAAATATTCTATATTTTGCTCAATACATAGATTTTTAATTTTCTCATCTTCTAAAGTTGGTTTCGTTAATAATGAAAATTGCATTTGGATACTAGTAATTTTAATTCCTCGTTCTTTAAGCTTTTGATACAAAAAACTTAGTCTTTTTGGACCAGTATTAGACAGCCCAATTTCTTTAATTAAACCTTTTTCGTATAAATCTCCCAGGCCATTTAGTAATTGTTCTTCTTGCCAAGGTGCATAACGACAAGTACTCCAGTGAAGTTGTGCTCTTTTTATATGTCCTCTAAGCCGCTTATTACTTTCTTGAAAAGCATGATTGAGGCCATTGCGACCAATTCGCCAAGGGAAGGGGGCGAGTTTTGTTGCAATTGTGATTTTTCTGAGCTTTCTTTTGGGTAATTCTTCAAGGAAATTGCCAATAAGCTTCTCGCTTTGACCAAATAAGTTTCCTGTGCCATATGAATCTGCAGTATCAACAAGATCTAATCCGCCATCAATTGCATCAAAAAAAGTTTTTTTAAGTAAAATATCATCTGTTTCAGGCTTGTAGCCCCATACCAATTTATTTCCCCATGCCCAAGTGCCAATGCCAATGCCAATTTTTTTCTTATTCATGACTTCATTTTTTATTTAACTCAAAAGTTTATTATAGTTATCTTACATGAATAAATTAAACAGATTAAAAGATTTTTCTTTGGAAAAAAATAATAGTAATCAAGAAAGTCAAAAAGACAATTTAGGAGATAATGAAATTGAAAAGGTACTATGTAATCATTGTGGTAGAACAGCAAGTAATGGTATAAGATGCCTTGGAATTTGCGTTGCAGACAATGAATATTAACTTTGAAATTATTTATTTAGATAGCAGAATCTCAAAGTAAATTATTAATCTCAAAGTATTTAGTTCGATTTTTAATTATTAATTTATTCAATCACATCAATTATTCCTTCAGTAATATATCTTGCCATTTTTGTTATGTGCTTTCTAATTTCACCTTCTCTAACATTCCACTTCTTGGAAATTTCTTTCACTTTTTTGTTTACTTTAATGTACTCAATCATTTTATTAGCAAGAAAGACGGGCAGCTCCTGTTGATTTTTTTCAGATAAACTTTCCCATTCTTCTTTATCTATTAGGCCGATAGATTTTAGATCCTTTTGATTGGTAAAATTATATAACTCTGTAACACCTACTGAAAGATAAATAGATCCCAACTCCTCTAGAAAATTTTTAGAATTGATACCATTTTTAAATTCACTAATTTGTTCATCTAATAAAGATGTTTTCTCCGAGTCTCCCTCTTTTATTGAATTTAATAATTTAAAAAAAGAACTGAATTCAATTTGATCAGTCACTGTTATTATTGCTAATTGTATTTAATATTAGTTCATGACTAATATTACTCTCTACTTTTTAAACGAATGAAATAGTAAATAAAGATATGAACATATGATATATCTAAATAGTTGGTATTTTGATTGGCTACCAGCTTTTGATTAGTAGTTATTTTAAGACTTACGGTAAAAATGATCAATATTTCGATCGATAAACAAAATCAACTTATCAATATCTGAACCTTCTTGAAACTTGCTACTCTCTACACATAAATCATAGCACTGGGATGGGTTCTTAGGAAAATAAAGCGTAAACTAATAAAGGCGGCACCCAGATTCGAAGTGGGTTTAAAGCAATAGAAATTGCTACTATAACTTGGATCTTTTAACAAAGAATTGGTCATTTTCCTACTCTTTCCCGACCATTTAGGGTGTAAAAACACGTATTTTTGATCGTTTTTGGTCAATTTTAGTAGGAAAAATACTTTTCAGACATTCGCGAAAACTGGAGAACCTTAAACTTTGCAAGGGATTTGAGAATTAGAGGGTCATATCCACAGGATTTAAGGATTAAACGTATAGACAACTCGCAAAACATATATGCCCAGTATTTACCATCAAAAGAGAACGATCCTAGAGAGTTTCAAAGAAGATGTAAGGACGGAAAAGAAAAGAAAATAGTTATTCAAGAATCTATGAATACTTCTGATATGTTAGAGGCTGCAAAAAGATCTGTGAAATGGGTTCAATCAAAACAAAAGTAATCAGTTGCAAAATCGTTGGCGAATAGAAAAGAATTCATTCCAAAATATTCTTTTAAATCTTATTTAAGATCTTATCTTAATAAGTTAAAATCAATTTTTTTAAAAAATAATTAATATATCTCAAACAAGTTAAAAATTTTAAAACCAAATAAAATAAGAGAAATAATAAAGAATACTAATCAAAACGATAATGTTAATATTGAAGTTAAACAGCATTCACCATTTATGATTAAATTGAATCAGAACAAATAAAACAGGCTTTATAGTAATATGTATTTAAAAAGGAGAATCCATGAGAATAAATAATAATTTAATTTTCAGCACTGGCCGAGATTATAGAGAGGCTAGGATTTGGTCAAATACTGTACTGCGCAAAGTGGGATATTTGTTTAAAGGCAATATAGTTAATATTAGTGGATGGAAGGATGAAGATAAACAAGGTGGTTTTTATAAAAATTATTTTCCTAATTCTAAAAGTTATTCAATCACAAATTATGGAGAAGGGGTCAGAGGTGATTTGGAAGATGGTCAAATGCAGCTTGATCTCGAATCAAAATTACCAAAAGAATTAATAGATTATGCAGATGTTGTTTTTAACCATACAACGTTAGAACATGTATTTGATATTTTCACTGCTTTTAGAAATCTTTCTTTAATGACAAATGACATCCTTATTTTAGTAGTTCCAGCAATTCAAGAAGAACATTATTCAGATAGCTTAGGAGACTATTGGAGATTTATGAGTGGTAGTATATTGAAACTTCTTGAGAAAAATAAATTAACTCCTTTAACTTTCACATCTACTCCATACAGGAATTGCTCTATCTATCATTTCATAATCGCTTCAAAAAAGCCGGAAAGATGGAAAAACAAATTATCTATTATTGAAAGTTCTATAAATGAAGGATCAGAAATAATTAGATCATCTATACTAGAGCGTGTTATTAATAAAGTTATTAGATTAACAAAAAAGTGAGTTTAGTTAATTTTAAAAAATTTATTTTACAAATAGTAAGACGATTAAATCGCTTATTATTATTAAGATCAAGAAAAATAAAATATATTGAATTCAAAGATATAGAATACAATTCATCAGGATATGAAACATTTTTTGGTTATCATGATATTACTCCATTTTCTTTAGATAATAGCTTAGTTTTAGCTTGCAGGACAAAAGGAAAACTAATATCTAATGTCTCGAACTCAAACTTAGAGATTGGATATTATGATCTTTCAGATATAAATAAAAAATTTAACTATTTAGCATCGACATTTTCATGGTGTTGGCAGCAAAGTTGTAGACTTCAATGGGTACCAAAAGAAGATTCCAGAATAATATATAATACCTCTAATTATGAAAATCATATTTGTAGAATTATAGATATTAATTCTAAAAAGGTTATCAATGAATATAACAGCCCTATATATTCTATAAATAACAATGCAACCCACTATATATCAATTAACTTTTCAAGGCTTCAAAGGTTTAGGCCCGGATATGGTTATTCAGACATAAAAGATAAAACAATTAATTATAAAGCTCCTGATAATGACGGACTATATATTGTTGATTTTACTACTGGGGAAAAGGAGTTATTAATAAGTTTAAAAGAAATATCAGAAAACAATCCTCTATCAACAATGAGAGAGGCAAGTCACTACTTTAATCATATTCTTTGGTCTCCTGATTCCAAAAAATTCTTTTTCTTACATCTTTGGGTATGGCCTAATGGAAAAAGATTTTCTAGAGCTTATATTTATAATATTGTAACGCAAAAGTATTCTATTTTGTTGGAGAATGGAATTATAAGCCACCATTGCTGGGTTGATCCAAATAAAATAATTATTTATTGTGGATTTAATGATAACAAACTTTCATACTATTTATTTGATTTAGAGAAAAATAATTTTTCTACAATAGGTCACAAAATCCTTACAGAAGATGGGCACCCATCATTATCAAATCCTAGAACAGATCTTCTATTAACTGATACATACCCAAACAAACTTTCTGAACAATCGCTACTAATTTATAACATATATAATAATAATCTATATAAATTAGCTTCATATTACCATCCTTTATCTTATAGAAATGATTTCCGATGTGATTTACACCCAAGATGGTCCAACAATTCCAAACTAATTTCAATTGACTCAGCTCATAAAGGCCAAAGAAGTATATGCATAATTACAAATCCAATTGCATAGCATACAAAGCAGCATAGAATAATATTTAATAATTTGTAAAACCGTTGAAGCAAATTATTTTTTCTCAATATCAAGAATATGTGATTCTCTATTGTTATAAGTTATTTCCTTCTCTTAGGTTTCTTTAAATTAGAATATCCTTAGGATATTCTTTCTTCGACATCTCTTTTTTAGACTAATTGTTGCATTTTTGTATAAGATAATTTTCCTGAATGAAGTATGCCTCATAACAAACAATCTAAGAATATATTTCTCATTCCTATTTAAAAAGCTATTTAAAATGTATTTACAAGTATTTATTCATTAATTGCCCCAAGAGTTAATCTATAAATCCACTATTGATATTCATTTCCCTCATAAACCTTTACAGAGTTTTATATAAGATTTACCATTTTAGTCATATTCCTTTGCAACTAATATGATTACTTCGTAACCTTAAGTGTAATAAATAAAATCTATACCTCTACTGCGCTTTGATAAAGTTACTATATTTGAATCATCTTTACCACTTGCAACGTCAACTAAGTCTTAATTAGTTCACCTTCTACAGTAGTTAGATAATCATCAATAGATTGTTTTTGTCCCTCTAATCCCACCGTCCTGATAGACCTTGAGATTGAGTACTGACTCTTCGATAAGAGATGAATTTGTTCATTAATAAAACCATAATGACCATTTGGTTTTATAAACCCTGTACACACGTTACGTAACTTGTTTACACATGGCGATTAGATCAAAAAGTTATAGTCACATAACACCTGTTAGGACGAACAACTTGTAAACACATGATTCGGCTTAAAAAACTACCAATTGATAGAGTGAAGGTAGGAAAACTCCTGGCATCAAAAGGGTCGATAAAAAAGAGTAAAAACTTTCCTACCACTTTTCTACCGTTTTTTAGACTTGAGACTCGCAACCCGATACACTTGGAGCATAGTTCTTGGAAGGGTTCTCAAGAAGATAAAGCGTAAACTGTTGAAGGCGGCACCCAGATTCGAACTGGGGATAAAGGATTTGCAATCCTCTGCCTTACCACTTGGCCATGCCGCCGAAAATGAAATATTCATTTCCAATTCAAATCGTATCAGCCAATCTGAACAAAAACTTTTGTTTCTTTGTAATGGACATGGAGAAGATACGATTGCCTGCCAAATCATGGAGGCACTTCATAAAATTAATCCGGATGTTTCTCAGGAAGTGCTCCCAATGGTTGGAGAAGGAAAAGTGTTTAAAAAGCTCATAAAGGATGGCTGGCTTACCAAGATTGGTCCCTCAACATTTTTACCAAGCGGTGGATTTAGTAATCAGAGTCTTAGTGGACTAGTTTTAGATTTACAAGCTGGATTAATTTGGAGCCTTTGGAGTCAATGGATTTTTATTTATAGATCAGCGAGAGAGGGAAGAATTATTGTTGCAGTTGGAGATTTATTACCTCTTCTTTTTGCATGGGCTAGTGGTGCAGATTATTTGTTTATTGGCACTCCTAAAAGTGATTACACGTGGTCAAGTGGACCAAGATTCTCCTTGAGTGATATTTATCATCGATTAAAAGGAACCGAGTGGGATCCATGGGAATATTGGTTGATGCGATCTAGTCGTTGTAAAATGGTTGCAGTAAGAGACAAAATTACTGCAAGAGGTTTAAGGAATCACAGAGTCGAAGCAATTGCCCCTGGCAATCCGATGATGGATGGTCTGGTAAAGAAAGAATTTCCTAATAATTTTGAAACATATAGACGTTTGATTTTGTTATGTGGAAGTCGTTTACCTGAGGCTTATGAGAATTTTAAAAAACTTTTAATTGCAATTCAACTTATTCAACATTCATCTCCCTTGGCAGTCTTTTTGCCTTTAAATTCTTCTTCAATGAGTAAAACAATAAAATTGATATTAATTGACTTAGGTTTTCAATCGACTTATGAATCAATAGATGAATTAGGAATTTCGGAAATATGGAAAAAAAAATCGTTACTTTTATTAATTGGCTTTAATCAATTCTCTTCTTGGGCTAATTGGGGAGAAGTAGGAGTGGCGAATGCAGGAACAGCTACAGAACAATTAGTAGGTTTAGGTATCCCATGTGTCTCCTTACCTGGGAAAGGACCTCAATTTAATTTCAATTTTGCTAAGCGGCAAAGTCGTTTATTGGGAGGAGCTGTAGCTATTGCAAAAGGTTATCAAGCTCTCGCAAAACGAGTTGAGTTTTTATTGAATTCTGATTTTGATAGACACGCTATTGGTTTAAGAGGATCTAAAAGGATGGGCGAGGTAGGTGGCAGTCACTCTTTAGCCCTTATTATTTCTACCTACTTGTCCCAGCGTTCATAGTGAGGTGTAATCTAATAGAAGATTTTTCATGAAGATTTTCTATACAAACTAAAGCATATGCCTCTAATTGAAGATCATCATTATCTTAAAATTTGTGCTCAATTGGCATCCTCTTTAAGTATTAGTATTTCAGCCGCTCGAAGAAAAGTAGAGGTCGCGGCAGCTAAGGAAGGGAAAAAAGACTTGCAATCAAGAAAAGAAATTGCTCAAAAGATCCTAGATCAAACTCTTAATGAGGATCAAAAACAAAGTGTATCTGCCTCTGCCTCTTTTGATCACTTATTGAAGGCTCTAAAAGAAGAGGAAAATTTTATGCTTGAGGACTAATTGTCCTTTGGTTTGAAAAAACTAGTGGTCAAAAATATTTGTAAATCTTCTTCTATCAAGCTCGGAAAAAATTGGTACACATTGGAAACATTTTTGTGCTAATTCCCATCTTTCTTCACGTTTCAACATCTCTTCAAGTTTGTGTTTTGCCCCTAGTAAATATCTAACATCATTTGCTGCATAGATCAGTTGTTTTTGAGTTAAATCACCAACCTTTCCCCAGTCACTGCATTGAGATTGCTTATCTAATTCAACTCCAACAGTTTCCATAACTACTTCTTTTAATCCATGCCTTGGGCTGTAAGTTCTACCAATTTTACTTGCAATTTTTGTACAAAAAATCGGATTAACGTCAATATTTAGATTACTTGCTAAAGCAGCGACATCAAATCTTGCAAAATGAAAAACTTTTTCAATTGTTTTCTTCTCAAGAATAGATTGTAAGTTTGGAGCTGAATGTTGATTTTTTTCTATACGAATACAAAAAACATTATCTAACTCATCACATATTTGTATTAAACATAGCCTATCTCTACCATGAATTAATCCCATGGCTTCTGTATCAACTGCTAACGCTAAAGATGAGCTTAATGCAATTTCAGTTTCATTATCTATGTCTTTATCAAAGATCTTGAACGTCGAAGGTTCGTCAAGTTTTTTCGGCATAATAAATTCAGTGGAAATTGAATTAATCAGTGATTTTTTTATGATCAAATTCTAATACCTTAAATGATGAAATATTCGGTAAACTCAACGATTTTATCTTTTCTAAGATTTTTTGATTTTTTTAGCTCTCTTTTGTAGCCATCTTTACTAGAACAATTAAACTTGAAAGGATCGTATTTTTGAGATGCAAAATGCATTCTCCTCAACTTTATTTCTCACTATCTTATTGGCGATAGGTTTGGGGTTTTTTCTGCGAGCTGCAAGTAAGGATCGCACTACAATTGTAGATGTTAAGTCTCCTTTACCTCCTCTGGAAGTTTTGAAAGGAATTAGTTTTTGGTTGGGAGAACGTGGTTGGACAAAAAATGGAGGAAATGTAGAAGAGAAATTGTTGATCTTTAATGGCAATGTTGCTTCTAGTAAATTTTTGGTGATTTTTTTGTCTTGCCTTGGAGGACTCGGTTCTGCTTGTTTGGGTCTTGTTCTCATTCAGCTTTACCCCTCTTTGAGTTGGTGGCCTTTACTACTGGCTGCAATTGGTGCACCTCTAGCTGGAATTGTTTACCGTGTTAAATCCCAGAGGGAGGAATCATTAGAAGTTAAGTTATTAAGTCCAGATCTATCTGATAGCACTATTTTACGAATCAAAGCTCATCGCGATGAGCTGATAGCAATTCAGTTGGAATTATCCGAAAGTCTTAAGCTTAGTAGTGAAAATTCTCTACTGTCTTCTCCTATTTAACTTGTAGTTGTGGAGAGAAAACAAGGATTAAAAGGTTTAAAATTTATAGTATTTTTTAGTATTTTTTATGCTTTCTCACAACTTTATTACACTAGAAATTTAAATTTTGCTGACGATCTAGAACTACTTATTGGCGAGAGTTCAAATCTTCCTGCGACTTGGGTTGGGACTAAAGATGTAGATAAAAATATCCCAATTTTAATATTAGCCGGCCATGCAGACTCTCAGGGATTTTCTGGTGCTGGTACTCCTGGAGAAGCTGTTGATAAGTTTGGTTTGAATCCAATGGATCCTGAAATTAGTGATGAACTTTTTTGGAATTTAAAATTACAAGAATCAATTGTTAAACTTGGCAAAAAAAAAGGTTTAAATATTCGATCTTATGATCCAGGAATAAGAAATATAGATGACGCTAATGATCCAAGGACGAATTGGTCAGTAGGTCGGAAATTTGCCAAACGTGGTGGCTACGCAATTGAGCTTCATTTTGATGCATACGGTAAGTATGGAGTTGGTTCAGGGTTGATCCCTTCTTTCGCTGAGACGCCAAATAAAATAGACGAGTCAATCGCAAGAGCATTTGGACGGTTTCCTGTTTTATTTAGAGGAGGTTTAGGTGCTCCAAGAAGGCAAATAAGGATTCTTGAAATTGGGAAATTAGAGGGTTTGCTAGAAAGAAATCTCAGGAATTTAAAAACTAGGCAAAGAACAATAAATCTTCTAGCAAATGAAATAGTTCAGGCTTTTTTAAATGGAATAATTTAGAAGTGCATTACCTAATCTAATGCTTGATGAGGTAGACACCTCTCTTCAAGCGTTTTATCTGTAAACCAATCTTGAGGCTTAGTAAATAAATCTGTTAAAAGTGCCTCACGTGAATTTTTTTCAGGCTTATATCCATACTCCCATCTCGCCAAGGGCGGTAATGACATCAATATTGACTCCGTTCTTCCATTCGTTTGTAATCCAAAAATGGTCCCTCTATCCCATACCAAATTGAACTCAGCATATCTTCCTCGCCTATAAAGCTGAAATTCCCTTTCTTTTGTTGAGAAGCTTTGATTTTTTCGCTTGTTGATTATTGGCTCATAGGAGGGCAAAAATGCTTGCCCGCATGCTTTCGCAAGTGAAAAAAGACTTTCCCAATTCAAAGAATATTTCCCTAGTTCTTTTGAAATGTTCGAGGCCTTCCCATTGGCATTTTGTCCTTTATAAAGAAAACCTGATCCATCTTGATAGTCATAAAAAATACCTCCAACTCCTCTTGTTTCGTTTCGATGTTTTAGGAAAAAATATTCGTCACACCATGGCTTGAAGACTTTGTGAAGATTTTCGTCAATTGTGTCACATGCAGCTTTATGGCATGAATGAAAATGACGCGTGTCAGATAGATATGGATAGAAAGGGGTTAAATCTGCCCCTCCCCCAAACCACCAAACAGGACCTGCTTCGAAATATCTGTAATTAAGATGAACAGTTGGTATGTAGGGGCTTTTGGGGTGAAGTACCATGGAGGTTCCTGTCGCAAACCAAGAGTGACCTTTTGCTTCGGGCCTTTGGCTAATAATTGAGGGTGGAAGTTCTTTGCCATGTACTTCAGAAAAATTCACTCCTCCCTGTTCAAAGATTTTTCCATCTTTTAATACTCTTGAACGTCCCCCGCCACCCTCTGGTCTTTCCCAAGATTCTTCTACGAATTTGCCTTCTTCATCAATAGTCTCCAAGCCAGCGCAAATTTCATCTTGAAGTCCTAGAACAAGCTTTTTGGCTCGATCTCTTGAGTTTTCTGCCGGTAAATTGGCTTGGTCTTGTGAGGAGGACAAATTAATTCTATTTTGCTTTCTCTAAAAAAATACTTTCAAATGATGCAAATTTCACATCAATATTGGAAAAGTTTGTATTGCGACTATTTTTTACTGATTACTAAAGCGAATATCATTGGATAATGAGGTGGAATATTTGTCGATTTTTTTACTATCATCGTAAGTAATAGAAATTAAGAATGAAAACCAACGAGAAGGTTTTAAAAGCTTTTAATTCAATCAAAGATGTCGGAAGTAAACGTTCTATTGTTGAACTTGGATGGCTCGAAGTAGTTTCTGTAAAGCCACCGAAAGTTGTTGTAAGACTGACTCTGCCTAATTTTGCGATAGAGCAAAGAAGTCAAATGGCTAACGATATAAGGGAGAGCATTAATTCGCTGGACGATATAGAAGAAGTTCAAATTGAGATAGGTGATTCATCTCCCTCTGAGGATGCTCCTATTGGTCAAGCCGGGCATGGTGGGCAATCTCAGGGATTAACTTCAATACCAAAAGTAAAAAATGTTATCGCTATAAGTAGTGGTAAAGGTGGTGTCGGTAAAAGTACTGTTGCTGTAAATTTAGCTTGTGCACTTAGTCAAAAGGGTTTTAAGGTTGGCTTGCTCGATGCTGATATCTATGGGCCAAATACGCCTTATATGCTTGGTGTTAGCGAAATAACTCCGGAAGTTAGTGGATCTGGTGCAGAGCAAAAGATTATTCCCATTGAAACGTGCGGAATTGGAATGGTTTCAATGGGATTATTAATTGATCAAAATCAGCCAGTGATTTGGCGTGGCCCAATGCTTAATGGCATTATCCGACAATTTTTATATCAAGCTTCCTGGGGTGAACGTGATTTTTTAATCGTAGATCTTCCTCCCGGGACAGGAGATGCTCAACTTTCTTTGGCTCAGGCAGTTCCCATGGCAGGTGTGATAATAGTTACAACTCCACAAAATGTATCTCTTCAAGACTCAAGAAGGGGGTTGGCAATGTTTAAACAAATGAATATTCCCGTACTTGGGGTGATAGAAAATATGACCTATTTTATACCTCCGGATCAACCGCAAAAATCATATGAGATTTTTGGTTCAGGAGGAGGTAATCAATTAGCCAAAGAAAATAATGTACCTTTACTTTCGCAGATACCAATAGAGTCTGATAACTATTCTGGTACAGGCAAGGACCTGCCAGTCGTTCATACATCTCCAGATTCACTAACAGCAAAAGTATTTTTAGAACTTGCGGGAACTCTATGTAATGCATTATCTGTTAAACAGTGATTAAAAGTAATGATGGGCTTTGGTCGATATAAAATATCTAATTTAAAAATAGTTAGAAACAAAAAAAATTGGAAAAATATTGATTTCGTAATTTGGATTGTACCTTTTATTTTAGTACATTTATCTTGTTTATTAATTGCAAGCACTCAAAGAAATCTTGGAATTACAAATTGGTATCAACATGCAATTATTGCTTATTTAGGGTCGTTAATTGTTTATGTTTTAGCTCAAGTTCCTTTACAGGATTTACGAAAATACATTATACCAATATATTTTTTCACTATTTTAACACTATTCTATGTGAATCTTAGCGGTACTTCTGCCTTAGGAGCGCAAAGGTGGTTGAGCTTTGCTGGATTGTATGTTCAGCCATCGGAGTTTGCAAAATTAATCTTAATACTTGCCTTGGCTTCTATATTGGATCGCAAAAGGTTTTCTGATTTATCTCATTTAATTAAACCTTTCTTAGTTTCATTCTTGCCTTGGATTTTAGTTTTTATACAACCCGATCTAGGAACATCTCTTGTTTTTGGAGCTATACTTCTTGGAATGTTGTATTGGTCAGGAATGCCATATGAATGGGCATTGATTGTTTTTGCAACTTTGATTACAGGATTACTCTCATATTTATATACATTTGGACTTTTTATTTGGATTCCAATAATTGGTTTTTTATCTTATAAGTCTTTTCCAAAACTAAAAAAATTACTAACATTATTTTCTATCTTTTTTCATTCATTAATAGCAAAAATCACTCCTTGGTTTTGGGAAACTGTTTTAAGAGATTATCAAAGAAATAGACTAATCATTTTTCTTGACCCTAGCCAAGATCCTTTGGGTGGTGGATATCATATGCTTCAAAGTAAAATAGGCATTGGATCAGGAGGATTGATTGGATCTGGCCTTATGCAAGGTCAATTAACTAAATTAAAATTCATCCCCGAACAACATACTGATTTCATTTTTAGTGCTCTTGGAGAAGAGACAGGTTTTATAGGAACTTTATTAGTAGTATTTTTATTTTTTATTTTAGTTTTTCGATTAATCAAGATAGCTGTTGATGCGCGTACAGATTTTGAATCTTTAGTTGTTATTGGAATAGCTTCAATGTTTGTCTTTCAAATCATGGTGAATATATTTATGACTATTGGCTTAGGTCCTGTTACTGGAATCCCATTACCTTTTATGAGCTATGGAAGAACTGCGTTATTTGTTAATTTTATAAGTCTGGGCTTGTGTTTATCTGTCTCAAGACGAGGGCAGTCAATAAGAAAAAATCTTTAACTAGACACTTCTGCTGATTCTATGCATAGATGCATTTGTTTAGTGATAAAAAATCTTTGAGTCTCAGTATGGTTTAACCTCTAAATACCATCTTGAGGTTAAGTTTTTTCATCTATGTAAAGGAAGGAATCCTCACTTCAATATTAAACATTAGTTTCATTGAATTAGTTATTGTTATTTTAATGGAATTTAAAGGAGATATTCCTCCTTCTAAATCCTGACTCATAGACGAATTAGCTCCCATGAACTTAATTTGTTTAGAGAAACTTTATTTATCTATTAAATAGATTGACTTAGGAATTCTCAATCTAACTATTTCACAATAGTCATTTTAAAAACCTTCAAGAGTTGAAACTCCAATTTTTATGATTTTTCATCCTTTAAAATTTGATCAATCAATTGGATTTAAAGGTTGGTATGAGGTTTGGAGGTTTTCGTGAAAACACCTCTAGTTACTATTCAAGCTTTACAAAAAAGGATGGCTGAAGGTGTATCTCATTCCACATGCAGTGAATCTGCAGTAAGAAGAATGTGGTGGGCAGCTCTGGATACTCTTCAGTCAGATATTTTGTTGCCAATGAACCTTACAAGAGGTTTATGGATGTCTTCACCTTTGCCAGCATTATATGAACCTAAATTACTCAAGAAATTTCAAGGATGGGTTTGGGCTCCAAAAGATTTGTTAAACCTTAAAAATCCTTCCGTAGGGATGTTGCCTCCAAGTCAATCAGTTTCGATGGATTTCCATAATGATTCTTCAGACTATGAGCGCTTGACTCTTCTTGAGGAAGATGGAAACGATCCTTTGCTAATAGTAATTACTCCTGAAATTCAAATTGCTTTAGCTCTGGAAGGTAATACTCAGGAGAGAAAATTATTGATGCGAAGTGATCCTGAGACTTTGAGTGATCTTTTGACATTACTTGATAATAGATTGAATACAGAAAATGTTGAACAAGCAAATAATCTCCGCAACGCACTAGGAGAGATGGGCCAGCTAAAAACCAATGATGATTTATCTAAAATATTTTGGCCTCTACTATCTCAACGTCTCGCAGATATTGCACCAAGTTTGAATATTCAAACTTTGCCAGATAATTTAACTAATGATCACAAATCAAGTTCAAAAAATAGTGAAATTTCCTTACTAGAGGCTTTAACACATGAAATTAGAACTCCATTGGCTACTATAAGAACTTTAATAAGATCTCTTTTAAGAAAGCAAGATTTACCTAAAGTCGTTGAAACGCGTTTAAAGCAAATAGATATTGAATGTACAGAACAAATTGATCGTTTTGGTTTGATTTTTAATGCAGTGGAGTTAGAGAGAAGCAAGCCAGAGAAAACAAATTTGGCTTTAACTGATTTAGGGAAAATGCTCACAATCCTATATCCGGTTTGGAGTAATCAGTTAGAGAGAAAAGGTTTGAAACTTATTCTTGATATCACACCAGATCTACCAAAAGTTTTGAGTGATTCTGATGGGCTTGAATTAATGCTTACAGGTCTAATTGACCGTAACAGTCGTGGATTGCAGACGGGTGGGGAATTAACTTTGAAATTAAGGCCAGCTGGACAGAGACTAAAGCTTCAGATTTTAACTCAGCTTCCCACAGCTACCAATTCTGAAATCTCAGAAAGTGTTTCGAATGAAGAAATTGGACCAGTACTTAGTTGGAATCCAGCCACAGGTAATTTGCAGCTTAGTCAGGCTGCAACGCAAAGGCTTTTGAAAAGTCTTGGTGGTCGTCTTACGAATAGGCGAGATAAAGGAATTACGATATTTTTTCCTATTTCTGAATTGAAAGAATTTGATCTTCTTGATTAATGTTGACGCGTGTGAAGTTGACGTGAAATGTATCAAAAGGCATAAAATAAAGTGCTAATTTAAAAATATAAAGAATAAGTTGATTTAATTGAAAGCATGACCGAAGTATTACCTGGAACACTTCCAAAGCATATTGGTAGCACCGGTGGGCTATTGAACTCGGCTGAAACCGAAGAAAAATATGCAATTACATGGACAAGTAAAACCTCGGAAGTTTTTGAACTTCCAACTGGAGGAGCTGCCATAATGCATCAAGGTGATAATCTTATGTACTTTGCTAGAAAAGAACAGTGTTTTGCTTTGAATACTCAATTAAGAGGGTTTAAGCCAAGAATTGAAACAAGTAAAATATATAGAATTTATCCTGGAGGAGATAGAGAATTACTTTTCCCTAAAGATGGTGTTTTCTCTGAGAAGCCCAATGAAGGTAGGCTAAAAGAAGGCTACAATAATAGAAGGATTGGAGAAAATCCTAATCCAGCAAGCTTGAAGTTTAGCGGGAAAAAAACTTACGATGCATGACTCATTTGATTTAAACTATTGACCCCTTTAAATATATATATTGGGCTGCCATTATGCAGTCATGCTTAGTTTAGATAAGGAACAATTTCTTCTATCTGCGTCCAGCGGGGCAAACTATATCCCCTTGGCAAAAAGTTGGCCAGCAGATTTGGAAACCCCACTTACAACCTGGCTTAAAGTTGGTAACGACAGTCCTCCAGGAGTATTGCTTGAATCAGTTGAAGGCGGAGAAACTATTGGTAGGTGGAGTGTGGTTGCATCAGATCCTCTCTGGAGGGCGACAGTAAGTGGTAATGAATTGACTAGATTTTGGAGAAACGGAAAACAAGAAAAGTTTTATGGCAATCCAATTGAAATACTCAGGACAATGCTTAAACCTTATAAATCTGTTTCTTTGTCTGGCTTGCCGCAACTAGGGCAACTTTTTGGAATGTGGGGCTATGAACTAATTCAATGGATTGAGCCCTCAGTACCCACCTGTGAATTTTCGAATCAAGACTTGCCCGATGGTATTTGGATGTTTATGGACAAAATTCTTATTTTTGATCAAGTCAAACGTTTAATAACAGCTGTGGCATATGGAGATTTAAATGATGGAGTTTCTCCTGAGCAGGCTTACGAAATCGCCTGTGAACAAATAAATCAACTTCAAGATCTAATGGCTTCGCCTCTAAAGCCAGTGAAGTCTTTAAAGTGGAATGAAAATGCTAAAAGATCTCTTGATATGACTTATAAAACTTCAAAAACTGACTTTGAGAATAGTGTGGAATCAGCAAAAGAATTTATTAAAAAAGGTGATGTTTTTCAGTTGGTTATTAGTCAAAAATTGGAGTCGACTGTCCCACAAAAACCTTTTGAGTTGTATCGGAGCTTGCGGATGGTAAATCCCTCTCCATTTATGGCATTTTTTGATTTTGGAGAGTGGCAACTTATTGGTTCTAGTCCAGAGGTAATGGTTAAGGCCCAACAAACAGAAAAGGGGATTCAAGCAAGCTTGAGACCAATTGCTGGTACACGTCCAAGAGGTAAAAATGATATGGAAGATGCAACTCTAGAGAAAGATCTTTTACAAGATCCAAAAGAAAGAGCTGAGCATGTGATGCTAGTAGATTTAGGTCGAAATGATTTAGGCCGAGTTTGCAACCCAGGTAGTGTTTTTGTAAAAGAATTAATGGTTATAGAAAAATATTCGCATGTAATGCACATAGTCAGTGAGGTTGAAGGTACTTTAAAAAAAGGGAATGATGTTTGGGATTTGTTAATTGCTTCCTTCCCCGCTGGAACTGTAAGTGGAGCCCCAAAGATAAGAGCGATGCAACTGATCAATCAATTAGAAAAACAACGTAGGGGGCCTTATTCCGGCATTTATGGCTCTATGGATTTAAATGGAGCATTGAATACAGCGATTACTATCAGAACAATGGTTGTTCGTAGGAAAAACAATAATGACTTTACTGTTCAAGTTCAAGCTGGGGCAGGAGTTGTTGCAGATTCCATACCTTCTAATGAGTATCAAGAAACTTTAAATAAAGCGAAAGGTATGTTCACAGCTTTAGCTTGCTTAGAAGCTCCTGATTCATGACCAACTTTATGCTTTTAAAGGGGTTTGAAGTGGAGCTTTTTACTGGCACATTCGCTGGTGAAAATGTAGGGGTTTCATCCGCCATTACTAAAGATCTATCAGATTTTGTCAAAGAGCCGGATCAAAGAAATCTTGAGTACATAACTATCCCAGATCAAAGATATGCAGTCTTAAAACATGCTCTACTACTACCAAGAATAAAACTTAGGAAATGGCTTGATTACAAAAAACTGACAATTCTTCCTGGTAGCACACTAAGTCTTGGCAATACAACAAAATTTGAAAGGTCAGAATTGGGAAATCCCTATCACTCTTATATAGAAAAAACTTATGGAACAAAAGTTGTAACAGCAAGTATTCATATTAATTTAGGTATTGAAAATTTATCCTTACTTTTTTCGGCCCTTCGTTTGGTTAGATGTGAGGCATCATTATTGTTGGCATTAAGCGCTAGTTCTCCTTTCTTAGGAGGAAATGCTACTGGAGCACATTCTCAAAGATGGGTTCAATTCCCTAAGACACCCTTGAACGTGCCTATGTTTGTGGATCATGGACACTATGTTTCATGGGTTGAAAATCAACTAGTTATGGGCAATATGCAAAATGAAAGACATTTGTGGACATCAGTAAGGCCAAATGGTCCTCAAAGACCTCATGTTTTAAATCGATTAGAGCTAAGGATATGCGATTTAGTCGGTAATGTTGATTTGCTTTTGGCTATTACAGCACTACTTGAACTAAGAATTATTAACCTTAAAAACAATATAAAAAAATATGATCCCATGGAAGCGAGCTCCAAAACACCAAAAGAATTGGCTCGATTGGCAGATGAAAATGATTTGATTGCAGCTAAATATAGTCTGGATGGAAATCTATCTCATTGGAAAAATGGAAATAAAATAACCTGTCGTGAGTGGATAAATGAACTTCTGTTAGATGTAACTCCTTTAGCTAAGGAGCTTGATATGTTTGAGTTATTGCAACCTATTGGATCTGTTTTGAGAAAAGGAAATCAATCTATGATATGGCTGAATTCTTATTCCAAAGGCGTCTCAATTCAGTCTTTGCTCCAGAAAGGTATTAGTGAAATGGAACGAGAAGAGACTAATTTCATTCAATTGAAATCAACCTATTAGTGACTAAGTCGGGAGAACTGCCTCATAATAGGTTTATGTTGAAAAATCTTTCTAACGAAAATATCTCTAATCACTCGACAGTATGTGTTGAGGATCAAGATCCTGGATATTTATTGCAACAAAGGCTTGAACTAGTTGAGGATCTTTGGAAAACAGTTCTCAAAAGTGAATGTCCTCCTAATCAAACAGACCGATTATTGCGTTTAAAACAATTAAGTGACCCTAGCAAGTCAAAGAAAGATAATTCTTCTCAGGCAATAGTTCAGTTAATTACAGAAATGGATTTAGCTGAGGCTATATCTGCTGCTAGGGCTTTCTCACTTTATTTTCAGTTAGTAAATATTCTTGAGCAACGTATAGAAGAAGATAGTTATTTAGAAAGCATGAAAAAAGGTAAATTAGACAATGTCAATTATAAAATAGATCCATTTGCTCCAGCTTTAGCAAGTCAGACTGCGCCAGCAACTTTTAGACAATTGTTTGAGCGATTACGGCGTCTAAATGTCCCTCCAGCTCAACTTGATGCTCTGATGAGGGAAATGGATATTCGTCTAGTCTTTACAGCTCACCCAACTGAAATAGTTAGACATACTGTTAGACACAAGCAACGTAGAGTCGCAACTCTTTTGCAACAACTTCAATCTAATAGCTTAATTTCCGAATCTGAGAAGGAGATTTTCAGGCTGCAATTAGAGGAGGAGATAAGACTTTGGTGGAGAACTGATGAGCTTCATCAATTTAAACCGACTGTTCTTGATGAGGTTGACTATGCACTTCATTACTTTCAGCAGGTTTTGTTTGATGCTATGCCCCAATTGAGAAGAAGGTTGACTACTGCATTAGCTTCAAGTTATCCAGATGTAGAGATTCCTAATGAAGCTTTTTGTACATTTGGTTCGTGGGTGGGTTCAGATCGAGATGGGAACCCGTCTGTTACTCCCGAAATTACATGGAGAACAGCATGTTATCAAAGACAATTAATGTTGGATAGATATATTGCCTCAGTTCAAGAGCTTAGAGACCAACTGAGTATATCTATGCAATGGAGTCAAGTAAGTTCTCCTCTTTTAGAGTCGTTGGAGATGGACAGAGTTCGTTTCCCTGAGGTCTATGAGGAAAGAGCTGCGAGATACCGATTAGAACCTTATCGCTTGAAGCTTAGCTATACACTTGAGAGGTTAAGACTTACTCAACTACGTAATAAGCAGCTCGCCGATGCTGGATGGCAATTCTCGCCTGAAGGAAAGCCTTTAATGTCTACCAAAAATAGTTTTGATGAATTTTTTCACTATAGATCTGTAGATGAGTTTAAGAATGAATTAGAACTCATTAGGAACAGTCTAGTTAGTACGGACCTTTCATGTGAACCTTTAGATACATTATTAAATCAAGTTCATATCTTTGGCTTCTCTTTGGCAAGTTTAGACATTAGGCAAGAAAGTACTCGACATAGTGATGCTTTGGATGAACTCACTCGCTATTTAGATCTGCCTGAGTCGTATGGAGCGATGTGCGAGGATCAACGAGTCACTTGGTTGATGAAGGAATTAAATACTCGGAGACCTCTTATTCCTCCTGCTTTTGAGTGGTCTCAAAGTACTCAAGAAACTATCTCAGTTTTTCATATGCTTCATAGGCTTCAGAGAGAATTTGGCACTCGTATATGTCGCTCATATGTAATTTCAATGAGCCATACAGCATCAGATTTATTAGAAGTTCTACTTTTAGCAAAAGAGTCAGGGTTGATTGATCCAACTTTAGGGGCTGCTGATTTTCTTGTTGTTCCATTATTTGAAACGGTTGAGGATTTACAGCATGCTCCTGCTGTAATGGAGTCGTTGCTCCAGACAGACATTTATCGCAAATTACTTCCACGAGTAGGAGAGAAAAAGCAACCGCTTCAGGAACTTATGCTTGGTTATTCTGATAGTAATAAGGATTCTGGTTTTCTTTCAAGTAATTGGGAAATTCATAAGGCCCAAATAGCACTTCAAGATCTGGCTAGTAGACAAGGAATAGCATTACGGATTTTCCATGGTAGGGGAGGGTCTGTTGGAAGAGGTGGTGGACCCGCTTATCAAGCAATTTTGGCTCAACCAAGCGGCACACTTCAAGGCCGCATAAAGATTACTGAGCAAGGGGAAGTTCTTGCCTCAAAATATAGCCTACCAGAGTTAGCTTTATATAATCTTGAAACTGTAACTACGGCTGTCCTTCAAAATAGCTTAGTTACAAATAAATTAGATGCTACGCCAAGTTGGAATGATTTAATGACCAGACTTGCCGCCCGTTCAAGAGAGCATTACCGAGCTTTAGTTCATGATAATCCAGATTTGGTTCAATTTTTTCAGGTAGTTACTCCAATAGAAGAAATCAGTAAGTTACAAATTTCTAGTCGTCCTGCTCGAAGAAAAAGTGGTGCAAAAGATTTATCCAGTCTTCGAGCGATTCCATGGGTCTTTGGTTGGACTCAAAGTCGCTTCCTCTTACCAAGTTGGTTTGGGGTTGGCACAGCTTTATCTACTGAACTAAATACAGACCCCGATCAAATGGAGATGTTGAGAATGTTGAATCAAAGATGGCCATTCTTTAGAATGTTGATATCTAAAGTAGAGATGACACTTTCGAAAGTTGATTTGGATGTTGCCCACCACTATATGGTTAGTTTAGGTGGTAATGATAATCGCGATGCATTTGCTGCAATTTTTGAGATTATCTCAAGTGAATATAACTTGACTAAAAAATTAATTTTAGAAATCACTGATAAGTCAAAACTTTTAAGTGCAGACCCTGCTTTGCAATTGTCTGTCAATTTGAGAAATAGGACCATTGTTCCATTAGGATTCCTCCAAGTCGCTCTTCTTAAGCGATTAAGAGATCAGAATCGTCAACCACCAATTAGTGAAGATTTGACTGTTGACTCTAGTCAAAGTTCACGTACATATAGCCGTAGTGAGTTATTGAGAGGAGCATTGTTGACTATCAATGGCATTGCTGCAGGGATGAGAAACACAGGATGATATGCTTGGATTAAATTCAGGAAATAAATGTCCTCAAATGCCTGAGGGCTTAGTTCTGCTACGGAGTCAACTCCTTTCTGTTCGTAAAATAAATAGGCTCCTATCAAGATGTAATCAAGATACTCATCAACCAAGGAAGTTAGAATTAGCTTTGAAAAAGTCTGATTTTTATTTAACTCTCCTTGAAAAGACTTCTGATAACCTTGTAGGTTTCGTGCGTGTGACTAGCGATAAAGGTTTAAATGCAAATTTGTGGGATTTAGCGGCAGAGCCTGGAGACCAACAAGAAACCTACATGTCTATTATGGTATTTAAAGCAATTGAAATTATTAGACGGGAGTTGCCTGGCTGTAGCATTTCAGTTGCTGCTCCATTAATTTCAATTAATCCATTAAAAGCTAATGGATTTTTATTAGATCCAAATGGAATCAAAACAATGGGATTTAGACTTTGAAAAAATTAATTTTACGAGCATGGAGGGACTCGAACCCCCGACTCTCAGAACCGGAATCTGATGCTCTATCCAACTGAGCTACATGCCCAAAAAGGGGTTGTTATAAAAAAGGCCAAATACTGAGACCTCATTAAAATTAGCTTACATACAAATTCCATAAAGAAACATTCAACTTCACCAGTTAGAACTTAATAATTTTCGAAATTATCGATGTTTTCAGTTTGAGTTAACTGAAAATCGGTTGATAATAATAGGTCAAAATGGAGTTGGTAAATCTAATCTTCTTGAATCCGTAGAGCTTCTATCAAGTTTACGTTCTCATCGATCTAATCGAAACCAGGATTTAATTTATTGGGACCAAGATCAGGCTTGCGTATCTGCGATGATTGAAGATGATCAAAAAGTTTCTTTAGAATTAAATAGAAAAGGTGGGAGAAAAGCTTATAAAAATGAAAAACTTTTAACTCGTCAAATTGATTTGATTGGACCGATAAGAAGTGTAGGTTTTAGTGCTCTTGATCTAGAACTAATTAGAGGAGAACCTGCTCTTAGAAGGCATTGGCTGGATAGAATTGTTCAACAACTTGAGCCTATTTATTCTGATTTGATTGGAAGGTTTTCTAGATTGCTTCGGCAAAGAAGTCAGCTTTGGCGCAATTTAAGTATTCAATCGAACAAGGATCAAAATATCTTATTAGATTCTTATGATATGCAAATGGCTTTGGTAAGCACAAGAATTCATAGAAGACGTAGGCGTATTTTAAATCGTCTACTTCCAATAGCTTCAAGCTGGCAAGAACATTTAAGTAATAGTAAGGAGAATCTGAACATCAAATATTTACCGGGTAGCAAACTTGAAGGTGAAGAGAGTGAAAGGCTTTGGAGGGAGAATATTGAACGTCAACTTTTAGAAATGAGGTCTGAGGAAGAGATTACGGGTAATTGTCGAGTAGGTCCTCATCGTGATGATGTAAAGTTTTTACTAAATGGGGTAGATGCTAGACGTTTTGGGTCTGCTGGTCAGCAGAGGACTATTGTGCTGGCTTTGAAATTGGCAGAATTAGAATTAATTAAAACGGTTTATGGCAAATCTCCAATTTTACTTTTAGATGATGTTTTGGCTGAGTTGGATCCAAAACGACAATTATTGCTTTTAGATGCTGTTGGTGAGAAACATCAGTGTTTAATCAGTGCAACACATTTAGAATCCTTTGAAGGTGAGTGGGTACAAAACTCACAATTAATGCAATTAGATCCTTTTTCTTAAAACTATTGGTCGGTTATTGTGGAAATGATTGTTTGATAGATTATGGAACCTTCTTTCCCAGAATTGCATCCAAACCCTGGATGGAATGACTCTTGGGAGTCAAAGGATATCGAAACTATAAATATTAATTCTAGTGAGAATATTGGTAGGCACTGCATACTTGAACTTTACCAATGTGATCATGCGAAGCTTAATGATGAAGCTTTTATAAGGACAACTATTACATCATCGGCCAAAGTTGCTGGTGCAACACTCATGAATTTGGTAACACATAGTTTTAAACCTCAGGGGGTTACAGGCTTGGCTTTATTGGCTGAGTCCCATATATCAATACATACATGGCCCGAGATTGGTTATGCAGCCATTGATGTATTCACTTGTGGTGACCATACGATGCCTGAAAAGGCTTGTAAGTTATTTTTTAAGGATTTTTTGGCTAAGAATTTCTCTTTTAAAAATATCGCGAGAGAGATTCCTTCAGGAATCCAAGTTTTGCATCGTGAACCCTAAACAAAATCCTCAATTACAGTAATTCCAAAACCATTTCTATATGAGAGTTTATTTTTTAAGTGGTCTTCTTTATATCTCTAGTAAGTTTCCCACTAATCAAACCCTCTAGATCTAAACTGATGGAATGAAAACCTAAAGATAAGAAATATTCAATTAATTGATTCCTTTCAATAATTTTCAGAAAGTTATTTATTTCATTTGCGGGCAATTCGATTCTGGCTGATAGGCCCTGACTTCTTACACGTACTTTAGAAAAACCTTGATTAATAATCCATTCTTCTGCTAAGGCAATTTGCTCCAGCCTTTTTGAACTGATTTCTTCTCCAAAAGGAATGCGAGATGCTAAGCATGGTTGAGCAGGTTTATCCCACCAAGGTAACCCTAATGATTTGGAAATCGAACGAATTGATTTTTTATCTATTTTTAATTCGGCCAAAGGTGATATTACTCCTGCTTGATTAGATGCCTTAATGCCTGGTCTAAAGTCCTGAAGGTCGTCATGATTAACTCCATCAAGCACTTGAGCATTATGGAATCTTTGAGATATTTGATTTAAATGCTTGTGCAATTCTTGTTTGCACGCAAAGCATCTATTTTCAGGATTTTTAAAGTAATTTGGCTCATTGATTTCATTGGTTTTGCATTCTGCATGACGAATACCAATCCAAGCTGCTTGAAGACGAGCTTGCTTGAGTAAATATGGGGCTAAGGAAGGAGAGACACCTGTAACAGCAAAGGCTTTTGAACCTAGCTGTTCTTGAGCGATTGTTGCTACTAAAGAACTATCAACGCCTCCAGAGAATGCAACACAAGCCTTATTGATATCCTTAATAAACTCTCTCAACAATTTTAATTGCTCCAGTTCTGATTCAGTTAAGGATTCCAGTTGACTAAAAAACACTTTTCTAAAAGATCATTGATTTGGTTAAATTCAAACTTCTAAACACTTTTATCTTTGTATGTATTTTGCATATTCTATGACGTCTAATGGAGAAGAAGTTAAGTTGCATGCATAAGAAGCAAAATTATCGATCGTGGTATCAAACGGTATAGGAATTACGACAGCATCGGGAAGCCAGGAACGTAGTCACGGACAATTACATGTTTATGACGGAGAAGGTAAAGGCAAGAGCCAAGCAGCTTTGGGGGTGGTTTTGCGTACTATAGGTCTGGGTATATGTGAGAAAAGACAAACACGAGTATTACTTCTTAGATTTTTGAAAGGACCTGGTCGCTCTTATGACGAAGATGCAGCAATTGATGCATTGCAGCAAGGCTTTCCTCACCTGATTGATCAAGTTAGGACTGGGAGGGGTGAATTTTTTAACGCCGATCAAGCTACTAAATTTGATTATCAAGAAGCTCAAAGAGGATGGGACATAGCAAAGGGAGCAATTGCTAGTGCCCTATATTCAGTTGTTGTTTTGGACGAATTGAATCCTGTTTTGGATTTGGGATTATTGCCTGTTGAAGAAGTTGTTAAAACACTTACTGCAAGACCAAACGGTATGGAAATTATCGTCACTGGAAGAGCTGCACCAAACCCTCTAATTAAAGTTGCGGAACTTCATTCTGAAATGAGAGCTCACAGACGCCCTGAGATTAATAATGCGGAAACCCCTTTTGAGAATAATGTTGGTGGAATTGAAATATATACCGGAGAAGGAAAAGGCAAATCAACTAGTGCTTTGGGTAAAGCTTTACAAGCTATTGGCAGAGGGATTAGTCAGGACAAAAGTCATCGTGTATTAATTTTGCAATGGCTGAAGGGTGGTAGTGGTTATACAGAGGATGCTGCAATAGCAGCTCTTCGAGAAAGTTATCCTCATTTAGTAGACCATCTTCGATCTGGTAGAGATGCGATCGTTTGGAGGGGCCAGCAAAAGCCTATTGATTATGTAGAAGCTGAAAGAGCATGGGAAATTGCAAGAGCAGCGATTTCTAGTGGTCTTTATAAGACTGTGATTTTGGATGAGTTAAATCCAACCGTTGATTTGGAACTCCTACCAGTTGAGCCTATTGTTCAAACATTGCTGCGGAAGCCCTCAGAGACTGAAGTGATTATTACAGGGAGATGTAAAAACCAACCTATATATTTTGATATAGCAAGTGTTCATTCTGAGATGGTTTGTCATAAGCACTATGCAGAAAAAGGAGTTGATTTAAAGAGGGGAGTAGATTATTAGCTCTAATTAATATTTTCTTTATTCCAGGCTTCAATACCTCCTTCAATATTTGTACCTTGAATACCACGCTTTTTTAAAAGCCCTAATGCTCGCAATGATCTTTTTCCACTTTTACAAAATACATAAAGATTCTTTTGTGAGGCAAGAATTTTAATTTCATTGATGGATTCCCCACTTTCAATAGTATTAAGGGGTATGAGCCTTGAGCCTGAAATGGAACATTCATGATGCTCAATTTGATTGCGAACATCTATTAATAATGTTTCTTTAGATGCTTGACTAAGAAGTGTCTTTAATTCCTTAACTGAAATACTTTTTATATTTAAATCGACCTCATTTTTGACTTTAACTTCTGCACAAAAGCTTGTATAATCTATTAGTTTACTGATATTTCTATTCTCTGGACTCGATTTCAATGTTAGCTCTTTAAAGCTCATCTTTAATGCATTAAAAATGAGTATCCTTCCGTTTAGTGGAAACCCAATATTTGTGATTATTTTTATGGCTTCTGCTGCTTGAATTGTACCTATAATTCCTGGCAGAATTCCCATGACACCAGCTTCAGAGCATGACGGAATTAACTCTTGTGGAGGTGGTGTTGGAATAAGGTCTCGATAGTTAGGGCTATCTTCCTTTAAATTAAATACACTTACCTGACCTTCGAATCTTGCAATTGAACCATATATATTAGGCTTCTTCAGTATTATGCAAGCATCATTAATTAGATAGCGAGTTGGGAAATTGTCCGAACAATCACATATCACATCATAAGTTCTAAGTATCTCCAAAGCATTACCACTTGTTAGCTTTTGATTGAATAAATCAACCTGACAAGAAGGATTTATTTTAAGTATGTGTTGTTTGGCAGAATCTGTTTTTAATAGACCTATTGAATTTGTAGTATGAATGATTTGCCTTTGTAAATTTGAGTATTCAACTACATCAAAATCAACTATTCCGATACGTCCAATTCCAGCTGCAGCAAGATAAATTAAAAGTGGAGATCCGAGACCTCCTGTCCCAATGCAAGCAACTGAGCTTGTCTTCAAATTTTTTTGCCCTGTGATACCTATTTCAGGAAGACTTATGTGTCTTGCATACCTAGCAAGTTCATCGAGATTTAAATTTGCTTCATTCTTGCTTTGCTCCATGAATCAAATCTTTCTTGATTAATTTACGTTAAAGAAAAAATTTCAATTTTCACGTTATGAAAGTTTAATTTATTTGTGATCCACCATGCCTTTAAGTCTCCATATTTATTTGAAATAACCATAAGGCCAGGAGATTGATGTAATAATAGGTCTATTTTTGACGGTTTGTTTTCACCTGATGGATGAGAGTGAGCACAGCATAAAACTTCTAAACCATTCTCTCTTGACCATTTTTGAGATGCAATTTGATCTTTAGCGTCTATTTCGAAACGAGTGTTTTTTGATAGTTGAATATTTTTTTGATTAGAAAAAACTTTTATCTTCTGATCAATTAATTGCGACTCTGTTTGCCCCCATATATTACGACAATTCCATATATGGGTTACTTTCCAAAAATTTTTTTTATCTGTTGCGGAGGTTTTTTTCTGACCTATTAATATAGCGCAGCCTTCTGCTGGTTCCGCTGCCTTTAAAAATCTACAGAGAACATAATTTGTCTCGTTATGGAACTCAATATATTTTGGAATTTTCATAAGAAAAAGTCATTTGATTCGGCATCCTCCCTATTTTGGTTCGGACTTATCTCTATAAAGCCTATGGCATTTATCAAATTAATTCGATACGCTCAATCCATATCTGCTTAGTCGCTTGTGTTCATGTCTGATGTAAATCCTGATTCTAAAGATGAATCAAAGGGAGGGAAAACTGAAGGTGTTAATTTTTCGGAACGTTACAGTGATGTAATGGGGAAAGTTAATGAATCATTGAGCAAAATTGATTGGACCCAGATGGGTAAGTATGGCAAGGCCGCAGGAATCATTGCTGTGGTTGTGCTTGCTCAAGTATTAATCAAGGTTGTTATTGATACAGTTAATTTCTTCCCAATTCTCCCTGGTTTGCTAGAACTTCTTGGAATAGTAGTTTTGGGCCAATGGAGTTGGCAAAATTTAACTACAAGTGAAAAAAGAACAGCCGTTTTTGATAAAGTTCAAAATCTTAAAAAAGAGTATTTAGGATAAATAAATAAGAAAAGAACAAAAGATCTGAGGTTTCGTTAAACACGAGATCTCAGATCTTTTAATATTTTTAATGAACTTTCTTTGTATGATCCACCAAACATATTTGCATGGTTAAGCAAATGGTAAAGATTATAAATATCAGTTCTATCTTTTGAAAATTTATCTAGTGGCCAAATCTCTTCGTAACCTTTATAAAATTCTTTATTAAAACCACCAAATAATTTAGTCATTGAAATATCGACTTCTCTGTCAGCCCAATAAGAAGCAGGGTCATAAAGACTTCCTAAACCATTTTTAGTACTTCCACAATTACCTGACCATAGATCGCCATGCACTATTGAGATTCTTGGTTGATGATCATTTAGATATGAACTTAAATATTTTAAAACATCCTCATAATCATCAACTCTAACCCCCCATGCTTTTGCTTGTATAAGTTGTGGCCTAAGACGATAATTGGCAAAGAATTCGCCCCAGTTACTTCCCCACCCTCTTATTTGGGTGTTAGAACCTATAAAACCTTCTTTTTCCCATCCGAAATTTTTTTGGCTCCATTCACTCGAGGATTTGTGCAGTAGTGCTAAGCCTTTCCCAAGGAGATTTTGTTGGCTTTGTCTGAGATCTATCCATTCTAAAAAAAGTATAGATATATTTTGATAACTTATGAGGTCAAGTGTTTCAGGAACCCAGATATATGATTTATTAGCAAATTTTTTTAGAACTGAAAGACACTCACGTTCGAACTTAAACATATTAATATTGTCAATGTGATTTGATTTGGCAAAAACTCTCTTGTCATTTTGGAAATGAATGCACCAAGCTTTATGGATACAACCCCCGCCTAACGGACTTATTTTTTCTATTAATGAGTTTTGGCTTACTTTATTTGAACTTGAAAGAGCCTTTTGGATTAATTCTTCCATTCACCGTATTCTCGCTTGACAATTTTTTATGTCTGAAGAATCTATCATTGTTGTTGGGGGAGGGATAGCTGGCTTAACAGGAGCTGCTCTTCTCGCAAAAGAAGGTTACAAGGTAATTTTGGTAGAAGCACATAGTCAATTAGGTGGTTGTGCAGGAACTTTTAAAAGAGGTTCTTATACCTTTGATGTAGGCGCTACTCAAGTTGCAGGCCTTGAGAGGGGAGGAATTCATCATCGTTTGTTTAATTATTTAGATATTCCGTTACCTGATGCAAAAATTTTAGATCCTGGGTGTTCAGTTGTACTTGGTGATGGGAGCAGGCCAATCAATCTTTGGCATGATCCATTGAGGTGGCAGAAAGAAAGACAAGAACAGTTTCCTGGGAGTGAAATCTTCTGGTCATTGTGTTCAAAAATTCACGAAAGTAACTGGGAATTTGTCGAAAGAGATCCAATACTTCCTGTAAGAAATTTTTGGGATTTAAGTCAATTAATTAGAGCCATACGTCCTTCAAATCTTTTAACAGGTTTTTTGAGTAAGTTGACTATTGCAGACTTGCTTGTAATAACTGGTTGTCATAAAGATAGACGTCTACGAATTTTTCTAGACCTTCAATTAAAACTTTACTCTCAAGAGCCAGCAAGTAGAACGGCAGCTTTATACGGTGCAACTGTTCTTCAAATGGCCCAATCCCCTAGAGGCCTATGGCATCTTCATGGATCAATGCAAATTCTTAGCGATTTGTTGAAAGATAGTTTTTTGAGAGATGGTGGAAGCCTTTTGATTGGGCATAGAGTGACCAAAATATTAAGTAAAAATAAATTAAATATTTTTGATGTCAATATAATTGATAGAAGAAAGAATTTGATACAGCTAAAAGCATCAGATATTGTTTTTAGCTTACCTCCTCAATCTCTTTTAGATTTAATTCCTATTGATGGAGGTTTATCCACAACTTATCGTGAAACTATAAAAAAATTACCTAAGCCCAGTGGTGCTCTTGTGTTTTATGGAGCTCTCCATCGTTCTGACTTGCCAGTTGATTGTCCAGGGCATATTCAATTCTTCGATGAGAATTTTGGTTCTTTATTTATTTCTATAAGCATGGAAGATGATCAGCGTGCACCAGCTGGAATGGCTACTTTGATTGCAAGTATATTTGTTAATATTGATCAATGGTCTAACCTAGATAGTCAATCCTATGCAAGAAAAAAAAACATTATATCAAAACAGATTAGAAGTATTTTAAATAAAAAATTTGATTTGCTAGAGACGAGTTGGGATCATCAAGAACTTTCAACCCCAAGAAGCTTTGAAAAGTGGACAGGCCGTCCTGGTGGTATAGTCGGAGGCCTTGGTCAACATCCAGATCAATTTGGCCCTTTTGGCTTGTCAAGTAGAACCCCTCTCAGAGGTTTATGGCTTTGTGGAGATTCAATTTATCCCGGTGAAGGTACAGCTGGCGTCAGCCAATCAGCGATGATGGTTATCAGACAACTAATGGAATGTAAAGGGAGATATTTGAATATCCCTGTCTCTAATTAGTAGGTTTTACAAAAATTTTTGTCTTTCTTTCTGAGTATTTATTAGTATTTTTTCGAGTTCACTCCAGTTCTCTTCAAGTAAATATTTTTCAAAAAGATCTAGAGAATGTCTATAAGAGGCCAAATGTCTCTCTATATTTTGTTTGTTAAATTTTGCCATAGAGACGCCTAGCTCTGGGTTGCCACCTCCTACTCTAGATGTATCAGTAAACCCAGTGGATGCGATACTTTTTGCAAGTGAATATAAGGAAGGCTTTACATCTGTAGTTAGTGTTTGGAGCAATGCCGCGCTAATTAGAACTGGTAAATGTGAAATCAATCCAACAGCTTCATCATGTGTTTGAGCTTCAGAGCTTATCCATTGACTCCCAAGTGATAAAGCAATTTTGTGCACTATGTCGAGGGCTTTTTGATCAGTTTCTTTGCTTGGGGTTACGACCCATGGCTTATTTTTAAATAAATTATGTTGACCTGCGTTCACGCCAGATTCCTCCGTCCCTGTCATTGGATGACTAGCAACAAAACGTGGATGTAACTTGTTCCAAGTATTTAAAATAGGGACTTTTACAGATCCAACATCAGTAACAACAGAATTTCTAGGAATGGCATTAACTAAAGCTGTTGAAGGATTTAGGAGCTGCTCAAGTGGTAAAGCAATATAAATAAGAGAACAATTGTTTAATACACTCAGATCGGTACTAACAATTTGGGCTAGTTTTCTTGTTCTGGCTTTTTGTGCAGTTTTTTCTCGATGAGTAATCCCATAAACTGTATATCCAAGCTTTTGGAGATCTAGGCCTAAAGATCCTCCAATTAGACCTAATCCAACAATTCCAATATTTTCAGAGGGTTTTGGTTTAAGCTCCATAAATAGTATTGTTCTATATCTTTATTGATAGGGCAACATGATTAAAAGAATTTATTGATAAAAGGTACTACTAATGCTTGAGGTAAATTCACATAAACATCTAAAAAAATACTATCAACAGAATCTTGCTCTATGGCCTCATAATCTGACTCTAACAAGACTGATATCTAGAAGTTTAAGTCGTCAAGATAATACTTTTATTCAGCTATCAAGTGACAGTAGAAATTTTTGGTGGCCTGGCCTTTTGATTCCACTTTGTTTGCATAACAATAATATTGTGCTTGTTCTTTCAAAGAGACAATATCGACACTTATTTGAAGTGGAATTGCCAAAGTTAAGATCTAGTCGATTAGATTTCGATTATGTAGAAGGAATTGAATTAACTCCCTCAGATAAAAAAGTTTGGGTTCTAAGATACCAAGATCTTGTTTTTGCGAATGAAAAAGATTTATTAAACAATCGCCAATTAATATTTCCTGAATCTGAGTTTATTTCTAATGAGCTTAGAGAATCTATGTCTATAAAAATCACTCCAAAAGATTGGGAAGATTTGATTGCTTCTTACGCACGTTTTGAAGCTCCAATTATTGAAGTTCATGAGCGTCTAAGTCAAAGTCTTTTCAGTCATTCTGTAAGTTCTGATGCTGTAATAAGAATTGACTATAGGGAACTTTTAGCATTAAAAGAAATTCTCAAAGATGACTTGCCTTCGGCAATGCCTTGGAAACGAGCTCTTAATATCGTCAACAATGAATGGGTAACATGGGCGAAACTAGATAATCGAAAACTTAGTTGGGATTGGTATATTCAACCTTTGCTTCCTTTGCAAACTCTCTCAGGTCTGCTATCAAAAAATTCTCTTTTGATGCTGAATAACTCAGATCAAAGCGATTCTTTCTTTTTAGATTTAAATAAAACACAATTTACTTTCGATGTGAAGGTGCATTTAGGAAATAAATTTGATCAAGAACCTACTCCTTTATTTGTTCCTAAAAGACAACCTTTGCCAAATACGTCTCATTTTTATCGCCACATTATAAGACAGTGTCAAAGATTAATTCTTGGTCGTACTCACCCAACTATTGTTTTGGTAGATGATTTACAGCTACGACTTCAGATAACTAGTGAATTGGCTGGAGAATTTGGATTGAGAGTCGTTCATGAAACTACTAATATTGAAACTAATGGGATTATTTGTTGTGGCTGTAATTGGTGGATTATTAATCAGTACAATTTGCCAATTCCAGATCAATTGATTTTCCCAGTAATTCCATTGCCGACTTTAGAATCACCCTGGATAGCCGCTAAAGTTGAAATGCTTAAGCATCAAGGTCGTGACTGGTTTCGAGAATTCCTTTTCCCAGAAACCCTTACTACCCTTCTTAAATCGCTTGCAATTATTAGGGGTAAAGATACTCGAGTCGCCATACTTGACGGACGCATGCACTATAGAAGTTGGGGAAAACTAATATTCGAAGCTCTTGAACCATGGGTCGCTTTAGAGCGTTTATTGCCTTATTAAAATCAATCTCTTAGATTAAAAAATATTGTTTTTTTTATAATGGGAGAAGCACGCCGAAGATCTGAGCAAGGCTTAAAACCTCGTAGTAAGAAAAACTCTAGGAATGAGTCACCGCGTATTGTCTCTTGGTTTCCTGTTACGCAAGCGCAAAGAGATCAATTCATACAATTAAGTATTCGTGCAGGATGGGTAGGCATTGCTGCTTTAGTTATTCTTTGGATCATTGTTCGCTTTATTGGACCTGCTGCAGGGTGGTGGATTCCTGCTGATATTAGGTAAAGCTAGTATGTTTTCACCTTTAACCGTTCGCTGAAACTTGGCTTAGGTTTGATCGTGATGAAGCCTGTCGAGCAGCTGTCGCCAATGGTCTCATTGAATTAGCGCTTACTTCTGAGCCTTCAGTTAATTTTTCTTTCACTAACTTTTCAATTATTTCTTTTGATTCAGGATTTTGTTCAAGCCAAGTAATGGTATTGTCTCTCCCTTGCCCAATATTGTCACCTTCATAGCTATACCAAGCTCCTTTACGAGTAACGACATTAGTCTCATCTGCTAAATCAAGAAGACAACCAAGAGTACTAATTCCTTTTCCAAAAAGAATATCAAATTCGGCTATTCGGAATGGAGGTGCAACTTTGTTTTTTGCGACTTTCACTTTTGCACGAATTCCATATTCTTCAGTTCCTCTCTTTAAAGTTTGAATACGACGAATATCTAATCTTACAGAGGCATAAAATTTAAGAGCGTTTCCACCAGTTGTTGTTTCTGGATTCCCATATGTAATACCAATTTTTAGACGTAATTGATTTAAGAAAATTACTGTGCAACCAGACTTGCCAATATTTCCAGTAATTTTTCTCATTGCTTGACTCATTAGACGAGCTTGAGCGCCGACTGAATGATCACCCATTTCTCCTTCTATTTCTGAACGGGGCGTAAGTGCAGCGACTGAATCAACAACAACTAGATCGACTGCAGCAGATCTAATAAGTTGGTCAACGATTTCCAATGCCATCTCGCCTGTATCTGGTTGAGATACGAGAAGATTCTCTACATCAACACCAAGAGAAGCTGCATAAACTGGGTCAAGAGCATGTTCTGCATCTACAAATGCAGCAACTCCGCCATTACGTTGAATCTCAGCTATCGCATGTAATGTCAGCGTTGTTTTTCCAGAACTTTCGGGACCATAAACTTCAATTACACGTCCTTTGGGATAACCGCCACCAAGAGCTAAATCAAGAGTTAAAGCACCCGTAGATATTGTTTCTACCCGCATTTTTGATGCATCCCCAAGGCGCATGATTGAACCCTTCCCGAAATTGCGTTCTATTTGTCCAACCACTAAGCTCAATGCTTTTTCTTTCTCACCAGGCTTTGCGTCTATTTTCTTAGGTTCAGTAGATTGGAGTGACTTACCTTCGTTTGACATGACAAATAACTTTAATTCAGAGGGATAACAACAGACGTTGGGATTGATGATGAAATGCTCAGTTCCTCAACGAATAGCAATTAAACCGATAGTACAGACGTACGCTATTAAGTCAAGACCACTTAGGAATAGGTTCTTGTAAAGTTTCTGAATTTAATAATTTAATACCGCAAGGAAGATTATTTTTATCTTGAGGTTTTAAGTATCCCCAGCTTGCTAGGTAACAAGGTATAGATTTTAGCTTTGGATCTTCCAAGACTTTTTCTAAGGTTGTTCTTCGATCTTCAATAAAACCTTGAATTATTCTTGTCTGTAAGAGTTGGTTCAAGACATCGACTTTACTTCCTGATTCGTGGCCGAAAATAAGCTTTGGCTGAAGATCGAAACAATCCAAAAGTTTTTTTGTGAACTCAATACTTTTTGTTGTTAAAACAGCAAATTCAATGCCGTCCTTCTCAAGTGTCTTGAGGCGTTGAGTGACTAAAGAAAAAGGCTGATGAAAATTTAACCACTGATTGAAATTATTTGCTATTGCTTCTCTTCTGGTTTGATTTAAAGCTTCTTGTAATTGAAAAGGTGTCCAACCCCATTTTTCAAGAGCTAAGGAGCATTCTATTTGATAATTACTTGAGAAATTTTGTAAACCTTTTAAGTTTAATTGACTAGTTTTATTTGAACATTCAGCAGCCAGAATAACCATTTCCCAACCATGATGAACCCATGGTCTCATAGCCTTAAAAGCTTTGGGGATCTCAGTAGGAAAAGAAATAATTTCTTTTTCTTTGGCAGAAAATATATTTAGACAAGTTTGACGAGAACTTGACCAATACTCCTTAATGCCGTCAACGATGACGCCATCAAAATCAAGAACAAGCAGAGGTTTCTCTATCACTAAGTGTTGAAAACTGGGCCGCTAGGATTCGAACCTAGGAATGTCGAGACCAAAACCCGATGCCTTACCACTTGGCGACGGCCCATTGTCCCAGATCTATGTTTGCAATAGAAAGACATAGATTTGGATTCTTTCTCTTAGATAATTGCATATTTGATTCAATCCTGTCATGTCTTAATCCAGTTTTTTTTTGTTAATCGGAAGATTTCTTCATTAATACAACTCATCGTGCGCTTTCGAATGATTGATTTAGCTAGGAGAAATCCAATTATAAAGATTTTCTTACAAGCCAAGGATTTATCAGTCTTTTTGCCTCTGTCAGAGCCGCCTCCCAGCCTTCAGGCCATTCTCTAAGACTAATTCTTTTTCGTTGAGCCTCTTCTAACCATGGTTGAATTATCTTTCTTGCTTTCCCTCCAAAAGCAATGCCTTCAGGCCCCTTGACCTCTGGAAGGTACTTAATGGTCGATTCATTTGTCCCTCCAGCAAGTTGTAAGGGGCCTGGTGGAGCTATAGGGCGTATTCTTTCCCAGAGCTTTACTGCGATTTTGGCCGCACCTGCCCCAAGATCTCCACTCATTCGACGCCCATCAATTTGCCAAAGAGGTTTTTGATTATGAATTCTGAGAAATTTATGTCGAAGCCAAAGTTCTTCTGCTAATTTTTCATGGTTTATTCCATGCCCTTGTAAACCGCAGCTTACGGATAATCTTTGTAGCTCCAGATCGACTTTAAAAATTTCCTTGACTGTCTGTTCAAATTCTTTTCCTCTTCCTGGAGCAGTATGAATTTCTACTGCATCCGGTCTGATAGTTGTTAATAATGGAGCAAAATCTTTCAGAGTTAATCTTCGATCCTTTTCTTGAATGATTCCTAATGGGCATGTATCAATACATCGGCCACATCCATAGCATTTATTAGCCTTCACACCACCTTCTTTTTCAATCGCATGAGCTGGACAAATGCTTTGACAGGGTCTTGAGCAATTCGAAGGACATAGGTCTGGATTAAACCAAGCTTTGCGAAAATGCGCATCTTTTCCATCACTTAAGCTGATCATCAGCCAAGGTTTTTTTCCATAAGTTTCGAAAACCCAATCAATTGCATTGCGAGCTGCATGGATAACAGCTTCGTCAGCAGCGAGGTCAATGCAATGCACCCCTGCAGCTCCATAAATTGAGCAAAGATCAGTTATTGAAGGTAAGTCTTGATTACTTGCGCCACAAATTAATTTTACCCAGTTACCTTTTTTGAGAGCTTCAGAATTGCAAATCGAATTTTGAGTAATCACTTTGATGAAGTTCTAATCTCTATTTATAAAGTCATTTAATGGTTGCCATTGAATACTTCGAGCCCCTCCCATCTCAATAACAATTTTGATTCGAGGTTCCTTTTGGCAGAGATTATTTATTGCTAATAGTTCTGACTTGGATAAAACTTGACCCTCTAATAACCATAGAACCAAGGGTTTATCTTCAACTAACAATTCATTTAATTGAGGAATCACTTGTTGAACTTCCCCTAAGGCCCCATTTCTCCCAACATTTTGATGTCCTAAATGTGGTGGCCTGATTCCATGTAATTGTGTAAGAAAGACAACTGGATCTCCTAATCCTCTAGCGGAAGTTATCTGTGTTTGATACCCGCCAGCTCTAAGTCTTCGAAGTAAACGAGTTTCCGCTCCTCCTTCTAATGGACTGAGGATGGCAAGACAACCAAATGATTCCAGATCAGTGCGAAATTTCTGACCAGAGAGTAATAAAGGCATTCTTAAATCAAATTCTTTATCTTGTTCAATTGAAGCATCACACAAAATTGACCTTAGTAGTGTAATCTTATAAGTTGCTAAAGCTTTTCTATGCCCGCCCGCTAGCCGGGCCTCTAGATGCTTGAGCAGACTGAGCGTTTGCGTTTAGTCTTTTTGGCCAGTACAGAAGAATTTTTTTCCTTCTGTCGAGATACTATTTGAACTTTGTGAAGAGTTTAGAAAAGTCTCAGCCAGCTGATGATCGCTAGCATTTTCCAAATAAATTGAACTTCAATTAATTTCAACTTTTTTGGCTAGATAGGCGATTTAATTCAGATCTAAGTCTTTCTTCGTACAGATAGACGTTTTAGCTGGCGTTTTTTTAAATCAATGTCTTTAGGAATCTTAGGTAAGAAGTTGGGTATGTCCCAACTCTTCGATGATGAAGGCAGAGCCGTTCCAGTCACTTTGATCGAAGCGGGTCCCTGTCGAATCACTCAATTGAAGTCTGCCGATACAGATGGCTATGCTTCTGTACAAATAGGCTTTCAATTAATTCGCGAAAAACTTATCAACAAGCCTTCAAAAGGTCATCTTGCAAAATCAGGAGATGACCTTTTGCGTCATCTTCGAGAGTACCGAGTTGAAAATTCTGGTGAATTTGAACTTGGAGCTGCAATAACAGTCGATGATTTCAAAACAGGTCAAAAGGTTGATGTGAGCGGCGACACAATGGGTAGAGGATTCGCTGGTTATCAAAAGCGACATGGGTTTAGCCGAGGCCCTATGAGTCACGGTTCGAAAAATCATCGATTACCTGGTTCAACAGGGGCTGGAACCACTCCTGGACGTGTTTATCCCGGCAAGAGGATGGCTGGTCGTATGGGTGGTAAAAAAGTTACTACGAGAGGCCTAGAAATTCTAAAGATAGATACTGATCACAATTTATTAGTCGTAAAGGGATCTGTTCCAGGTAAGCCTGGATCTCTTCTAAACATAAGACCTGCCAAAAGAGTTGGCGTCTCTACCCACCAAGGAGGTAAATGATGGCTAACTGTACTGTTCTTGATTGGCAAGGCAAAGAGACTGGCGAATCATCAATTGATTTGAAAACTGCCAAGGAATCATCTGCAGCAGATCTATTGCATCGCGCTGTTTTGCGCCAGCAAGCTCACAGCCGCCAAGGGACTGCAAGTTCTTTGACTAGGTCTGAGGTTCGAGGCGGCGGTAGAAAACCCTATAAGCAAAAGGGTACTGGTAGAGCAAGACAAGGTTCAATTAGAACTCCTCTTCGTCCTGGGGGTGGAGTTATTTTCGGCCCTAAGCCTCGGAAATATAACTTGGAAATGAATAGGAAGGAACGAAGGCTAGCTCTTCGCACTGCTCTAATGAGTAGAATTGCAGATGCAAAAATAATTAAAGACTTTGGCTCAAAACTTGACGTACCTAAGACAAGTGAAATTGTTGCCCTACTCAAGCGAGTTGGAATTGATTCTGATGGCAAAATTCTGATTATTCTCAATCATCCTTCTGAAATTATTAAGCGCTCAATTAGAAACTTAGAAAAAATTAAGCTTATCTCTGCTGATCAATTAAATGTGTTTGACCTTCTGAATGCCAATTCATTGGTAATAGGTGAAGACGCATTATCAACCATTAAGGAGGTATACGGTAATGACTAAATTTTTTGATAAACGACTTACTGATGTTATTAAGCGTCCCTTAATAACTGAGAAGGCTACAAAAGCTTTGGATTTAAATCAGTACACTTTTGAAGTCGATCCAAGAGCAGCTAAGCCTGATATAAAAGCTGCTGTAGAGAAAATGTTTGATGTCAAGGTTCTTGGTATTAGCACTATGAATCCTCCAAGGAAAAGTAGGAGGGTTGGTAGATTTTCTGGAAAGAGGCCACAAGTTAAGAAGGCTGTGGTTCGCTTAGCAGAAGGCAACACCATACAGTTGTTCCCAGAATCAGAGGAGGCTTAAAACAATGGCAATAAGAAGTTTCAAACCTTACACACCAGGCACTCGTACAAGAGTCGTAACTGACTTTAGTGAAGTTACATCTAATAAGCCTGAGCGCTCACTTGTCGTATCAAAACATCAAAAGAAAGGACGCAACAATCGAGGAGTAATTACTTGTCGACATCGAGGTGGCGGGCACAAAAGGTTATATAGGATTGTTGATTTTCGTCGAAATAAGCATGGTGTTTCGGCCAAAGTTGCAGCTATACATTATGACCCTCATCGCAATGCAAGACTTGCTTTACTCTTTTACTCTGATGGTGAAAAGAGATATATTCTTGCGCCTGCAGACATAACGGTTGGTCAAGAAGTTATTTCAGGCCCAGATTCACCAATTGAAACTGGTAATGCCTTACCTCTTTCCTCAATGCCTTTAGGTTCCAGCGTTCATTGTGTTGAACTGTATCCTGGTCGAGGAGGACAGATGGTTCGTACAGCTGGAGCTAGTGCCCAAGTTATGGCTAAAGAAGGAGATTATGTTGCGTTGAAATTACCCTCTACTGAGGTTCGTTTAGTAAGAAAAGAATGCTACGCAACACTTGGAGAGGTGGGAAATTCTGAAATTAGAAATACAAGCCTTGGAAAGGCTGGGAGAAGAAGGTGGCTAGGTAGACGACCTCAAGTTAGAGGAAGTGTTATGAATCCATGTGACCACCCACATGGAGGAGGAGAGGGTAAGGCACCAGTTGGACGAGCTGGTCCTGTTACGCCATGGGGTAAAGCTGCTCTTGGTTTGAAAACCAGGAAGAAGAATAAGCCTAGTAATAAGTACGTTCTTCGAAAACGACGCAAGGTATCTAAACGGAGTAGAGGAGGTCGCGATTCATGATTTCTATCTTTCTTTACCAATTCTTTTAAACCGTTATGGGACGTTCACTAAAAAAAGGGCCATTTATTTCAGACAGTTTGCTTCGTAAAATCGAGAAGCAAAACTCTAATGACGATAAAGCTGTCATCAAAACATGGTCCAGAGCCTCAACAATTCTGCCAATGATGATTGGCCATACAATTGCTGTTCACAATGGAAAGAGTCACATACCTGTTTTCATAACTGAGCAAATGGTTGGACACAAGTTAGGAGAGTTTGCACCAACTCGAACCTACAGAGGTCACATCAGAGATAAAAAAGGAACACGCTAATCATGAATAATTCATCTACCAAAAAGACAGCCCAGGCCCATGGGCGTTATATTCGCGGATCTGCTTCAAAAGTTCGACGTGTTCTTGATCAAATAAGAGGAAGAACTTATAGGGATGCTTTGATCATGCTTGAATTCATGCCTTATCGATCAACTGAGCCAATAACAAAAGTATTGCGATCAGCTGTTGCGAATGCAGAAAACAATCTTGGTCTTGAACCTTCTTCGCTGGTGATTAGCACTGCTACTGCTGATATGGGCCCACCAATGAAACGTTATAGGCCTAGGGCTCAGGGCAGAGCATTCGCAATTAAAAAGCAGACATGCCACATCAGCATTGCTGTTTCGGCCACTCAAACAACCAATTCTGAGGACTCAGACTGATGGGACATAAAATTCACCCCACTGGAATTAGGCTTGGCATCACCCAAGAGCATCGTTCTAAATGGTATGCACCAAGTAAGACTTATCCTTTACTACTCCAAGAAGATGATCGGATCCGCACTTTCATCAAGAAAAAGTATGGAGCAGCAGGGATAAGCGATGTATTGATTGCTCGAAAAGCAGATCAGCTTGAGGTCGAATTAAAAACTGCTAGGCCAGGAGTAATTGTTGGTAGGCAGGGAAGTGGTATTGAAGAACTCAGATCTGGTATTCAAAAAACAATCGGTGATAGAAATAGACAAGTACGAATTAATGTTGTTGAAGTAGAAAAAGTTGATGCAGATGCTTATCTTCTTGCCGAATATATTGCTCAGCAACTAGAAAAGCGTGTTGCCTTTAGACGGACTATTCGAATGGCTGTTCAAAGAGCACAAAGAGCTGGTGTCTTAGGTCTTAAAATACAAGTAGGCGGAAGGTTGAATGGTGCTGAAATTGCACGTTCTGAATGGACACGAGAAGGAAGAGTCCCTCTCCACACTTTGAGAGCAGAAATCGACTATGCAACCAAAGTTGCTAGTACAACCTATGGGGTTTTAGGAATCAAAGTATGGGTTTTCAAAGGTGAAGTTCTTCCTAAAGAAGAACAGCCATTACCTGTTGGTTCTACTCCTAGACGCAATAGGGGGAATCGAAGACCTCAACAATTTGAGGATCGTTCTAATGAAGCTAAATAAGGAGTTTTAATCATGCTTAGTCCCAAAAGAACCAAATTTCGCAAACAACAGAGAGGCCGTATGCGCGGCGTTGCTACTAGAGGCAACAAAATCGCTTTTGGTCAGTTTGCATTGCAAGCTCAAGATTGTGGTTGGGTTACCTCAAGACAAATCGAGGCAAGCAGACGAGCTATGACTCGTTATGTAAAAAGGGGAGGACAAATTTGGATTCGTATTTTCCCTGATAAGCCTGTAACGATGAGGCCTGCCGAGACAAGAATGGGATCTGGTAAAGGTAACCCAGAATTTTGGGTTGCAGTTGTTAAGCCTGGTCGAATTTTATTTGAAATGGGTGGCGATGAAATTACAGAGGAAATTGCAAAAGAGGCAATGCGTCTTGCTCAATACAAGCTGCCAGTAAAAACAAAATTTATTTTCCTAGAGGAAGATCTCAATAAGGGAAATTATAAACCTGCTAAAACTCCAGTTGAAGCAGATGATTCGGAGTCATCATCATGAGCAAAACAACTACGAAAGATGTTAGGAATCTATCTGATTCCGAGATATCAGAAAAGATTGAAAATCTTCGTAAAGAACTTTTTGATCTTCGTTTTAAGCAAGCCACTAGACAGCTAGCGAAAACCCACCGTTTCAAAGAGGCACGAACCGAATTGGCTCAACTTTTAACGGTTTCTAACGAGCGAAGCCGCTCCAACACATCATCTTGATTTTTTAGTTATGGCACTTAAGGAAATGGTTGGCACTGTTGTCAGTGACAAAATGCAAAAAACAGTAGTTGTCGCTGTGGAAAATAGATTTCCACATCCTATTTACCAAAAAATTATTAGTCGTACGACTAGATATAAAGCTCATGATGCAGAAAACCATTGCAAAGTGGGAGACAGAGTTCGGATTAAAGAGTCTCCTCCAATCAGCGCTCAAAAACGATGGACGGTTACAGATGTTCTCGTTCAGGGTATGAAATCTAAGGAGGCTGCAAAATGATTCAGCAAGAAACATTCTTAACAGTTGCAGATAACAGTGGAGCCAAGCGTTTGCAATGTATTAGGGTCTTGGGCTCTAATCGTCGCTATGCCCACGTAGGAGATGTGATTGTTGCTTCTGTTAAAGATGCGATGCCTAATATGGGAGTCAAAAAATCAGATGTCGTTAAAGCGGTTGTTGTTCGTACTAGAGCAACAATGCGTAGAGAGACAGGAAATTCAATTCGCTTTGATGACAACGCTGCTGTTCTGATCAATGATGATCAAAACCCAAGAGGTACTAGGGTGTTTGGTCCCGTCGCACGAGAATTAAGAGAACGCAATTTCACTAAAATTGTCTCTTTAGCTCCGGAGGTTATTTAGTCATGCCAGCAATTAACAAATCCAAAGCTCCTACTGATCGGATCAAAATGAAAATCCGTAAAGGAGATACAGTTCAGATTATTTCTGGAAAGGACAAGGGTAAAACCGGTGAAGTCCTTAAAACACTTCCCTATGAAAATAGAGTTTTAGTCCAAGGAATTAACCAAAGAACAAAGCATGTAAAACCCTCACAGGAAGGAGAAACTGGTCGAATAGAGACCAAAGAATTTTCCTTGCATGCCTCAAATGTAATGATCTACTCAACTAAAGAGAAAGTTGCTAGTAAGGTTGAAATTTTTGTAGATAAAGACGGATCAAAGAAACGACGATTAAAAAAGACTGGGGAATTAATTGATTAATTCACTATTCCTTTATCTGAATTAACTAAAGCAGAGTTTCTTTTCCCAATTGAATTCTGACCAAGACCAGAATTAAATCCTTTCCAACAATGTCACTAAAAACCCGTTATCGAGAGACAATTAGACCAAAGCTTTTAAAAGATCTTGGTCTAAAAAATGTTCATCAAGTTCCTAAAGTGCAGAAGGTCACTTTAAATAGAGGTCTTGGTGAAGCCGCAACGAATTCAAAAGCTTTAGAAGCCTCTCTAAAGGAAATGGCAACAATCTCGGGGCAAAAAGCTCTTGTAACAAGGGCTAAGAAAGCAATTGCTACTTTCAAAATCAGACAAGGAATGCCTATTGGTTGCGCAGTCACACTTAGAGGTGATCGCATGTATGCATTCTTGGAAAGGTTCATAAATCTGGCACTTCCAAGAATCAGAGATTTTCGTGGGGTCAGTCCTAAAAGCTTTGATGGCCGAGGAAATTACACCATTGGAGTCAAAGAACAACTTATTTTCCCTGAGATCACTTTTGACAAAGTCGACACCATTAGAGGCATGGATATCACAATTGTGACCAGTGCTTCCTCTGATGAGCAAGGTAAGGCTCTTCTTAGTGAAATGGGAATGCCCTTCCGTAAAAAATGAGTTTGATTAGCTAAATACTATGGCCAACCACGATCCAATTTCAGACATGCTCACTCGCATACGAAATGCAAGTGAAAAACGTCATGAACAAACCAAAGTCCCTGCTTCAAGAATGTCTCTTAGTATCGCTAAGGTGCTTCAGCGTGAGGGGTTTATTGCAGAAATCAATGAAGAAGGAGAAGGCTTTCGAAAGCAGCTCATTCTTGGATTGAAATATACTGGTAAGCATCGCTCACCCATTATTCGTTCAATGCAGCGAGTGAGTAAACCAGGGTTGAGGATTTATAAAAATACTCGAGGATTGCCAAAAGTTTTAGGAGGTCTTGGAGTTGCAATAATCTCTACCTCTAAGGGAGTCATGAGTGATCGTGATGCTCGCAAACAAGGTGTTGGAGGAGAAGTCCTCTGCTATGTCTGTTGATTGATTAGGTATTTATTATGTCTCGTACTGGAAAAAAACCAATCTCCCTTCCTGAAAAGGTAGATGTAAAACTTGAAGGACTTTCTATTACTGTTAAAGGTCCAAAAGGTGAACTGCATCGAACTCTTCCTGATGGAGTAAGCCTAAGCAAAGATGACAAAACTATTGTTGTTAAACCAATAAATGAAAAGAGACAGTCCAGGGAAATGCATGGGCTATGTAGATCTCTTGTGGCAAATATGGTTGAGGGAGTTAGTAATGGTTTTACAAAAAAACTTGAGATTGTTGGTGTTGGCTCAAGAGCTCAAGTAAAAGGAAAAACTCTTGTTGTTAGTGCCGGTTATAGTCATCCTGTTGAGGTTGTCCCTCCTGAAGGCATAACTTTTAAAGTTGAAAATAATACAAATGTGATAGTAACTGGACCTGATAAAGAATTAGTTGGCAATGAAGCTGCCAAAATAAGAGCAATTAGGCCTCCAGAACCCTATAAAGGCAAGGGAATCAAATATGAAGGAGAAAACATAATTAGAAAAGCTGGTAAGTCTGGCAAAGCTTAATCTTGCTTATTTGTTTTTTAAAATTTTTTAGCCATGTCAAAACTCTCAAGAAAACAACAGACACAAAAAAGACATAAACGCTTGAGGAGAAACTTAAGCGGAACAGAAGCTCGACCAAGACTTGCTGTTTTTCGTTCTAATAACCACATCTATGCTCAAATAATAGATGATGATGCCCAAAGCACCATATGTGCTGCATCAACCTTAGATAAAGACTTAAAAGCTTCTTTAAAATCTAATGCTGCAAGTTGCGATGCTTCTACAGCGGTCGGAGAGCTTGTTGCAAAAAAAGCTTTATCAAAAGGCATCAAACAAGTTATCTTTGACAGAGGTGGGAACATCTATCATGGCAGGGTTAAAGCTCTAGCCGAAGCTGCCAGAGTGGCAGGCTTGAACTTTTAATTATTGCTTTAACAATGACAGACTCTAAAAACCAGTCCTCAAGTAAAAGAACTTCAGGAGCATCAGATTCCCCTCCTGCCGCAGATGGTAGGCAGGATAATCGTCGAAATCGTGGTGAGAAACGCGGAGGAAGAAGAGATAGAAGAGGGCAAGAAAGAGATTCTGAATGGCAAGAGCGTGTTGTCCAAATCAGAAGGGTTTCCAAAACTGTCAAAGGTGGAAAGAAAATGAGTTTTAGGGCAATAGTTGTAGTAGGGAATGAAAAAGGACAAGTTGGGGTTGGGGTTGGGAAAGCTGGCGATGTAATTGGTGCTGTTAGGAAAGGAGTCGCTGATGGAAAAAAACATTTAGTTCGTGTTCCCTTAACACGAAATAGCTCTATACCAACTCTCTCTAATGGTAGAGATGGAGCAGCGAGTGTATTAATTCGTCCTGCAGCGCCTGGAACTGGTGTAATTGCGGGGGGGTCAATTCGTACTGTCTTAGAGTTGGCTGGAATTAAAAATGTACTTGCTAAGAGATTAGGTAGTAAGACTCCTCTCAATAATGCTCGTGCTGCAATGGTTGCTTTAAGTGAGTTAAGAACTCATAAAGCCACAGCAAAAGAGCGCGGTATTTCACTTGAGCAGATTTATTCTTAAAAATCATGACTATTAAATTAGAATCTCTTCAGTCAAATCAAGGATCTAGACGTAAAAAAACACGTAAAGGTCGAGGTATCGCTGCTGGCCAAGGAGCTAGTTGCGGTTTTGGGATGAGGGGCCAAAAATCTCGATCAGGTAGACCTACTCGCCCAGGCTTTGAGGGTGGTCAGATGCCTTTGTATAGAAGAGTCCCAAAATTAAAGCATTTTCCAATAGTCAATCAGAAAAATTTTACCGTCCTCAATGTTTCCAGTTTGAATGAATTGAAAGAGGGAACTGTCGTTAATCTTGATTCATTGGTCAAGGAGGGTATTTTGACAAAACCAAAAAATCCTCTAAAAATTCTTGGCAACGGTAAATTAGAAGTTAAATTGACTGTTCAAGCTGCTGCTTTTACAACATCCGCCAAAAAGAAAATTGAAGAGATCGGCGGCAAATGTGAGATATATACTTAACTTAGCTATCCCAAAAAATTGATTTTATACACTAGCCTCTAATAAATTATCCTTATTAAATGTTAATAAGTCGTGGTCGAAACCCAAGCGCAGGTGAAGTAATCACTCAGCTTTTTAGTAATGAAGAGCTTAGGGGAAGAGTCTTAACTACCCTAGGTCTATTGTTAATAGTTCGGTTAGGAATTTATATTCCTATGCCTGGAATAGATAGAGAGGCTTTTAAAACTTTTATTGATCAGGGGGGGCAATTGATTGGATTTCTTGATATTTTCACAGGTGGCGGAATCTCAACTTTGGGTATTTTTGCACTAGGTATTCTTCCTTTTATTAATGCTTCAATAATTATTCAATTGCTTACTGCTTCTTTACCGCAATTGGAAGATCTACAGAAAAATGAAGGGGAGGCAGGAAGAAGGAAGATTGCTCAAATTACTAGATATGTAGCCTTGGGGTGGGGATTGGTTCAAAGCACAGTTTTTGCTTTGATTCTTAGACAGTATGCAGTCGAAGGTCTTGGCGAAACTGAATTTGTTATTCAAACATCCCTGGCATTAGTCACTGGATCGATGATAGTCATGTGGCTTAGTGAGATTATTACTGAAAAAGGTATAGGCCAAGGGGCTTCTTTAGTTATTTTCTTGAATATTGTTGCGACTTTGCCTAAGGCACTTAGCTCTACTATTGAAAAAGCTCAAACCGGAGATAGAGCCGATGTTCTTGGGATAATAATTCTTTTGATAGTTTTTTTAATTACTATTGTGGGTATTATTTTTGTTCAAGAAGGCGCTAGAAGGATTCCAATCGTAAGTGCAAAAAGCCAAATGGGAGGTACAGCACTTCTGCCAAGTAGGCAAAGTTATTTACCCCTTAAGTTAAATGCTGGTGGCGTTATGCCCATAATTTTTGCATCTGCATTGATTTTCCTTCCAATAACAATCGCAAATTTCACTCAAAATCCTTTACTTATTAAGGCTGCCAGTTCACTTAATCCAGGTTCATCCAACCCATGGCCATATGCAATTACCTTTTTTGCATTGATTTTGGGTTTTGCTTATTTTTATGCTTCTTTAACCATTAATCCAATAGATATTGCTTCTAATTTAAAAAAGGGTGGCGTAGCAATTCCAGGGGTAAGACCGGGAGGTTCCACTGCTAATTATCTTTCAGGTGTTCAAAATCGACTCACTTTACTAGGTGGATTATTTCTTGGTTCAGTTGCCATTGTCCCTGCTGCAGTAGAGAGAGCAACTAATGTGCAAACTTTTCAAGGCCTTGGAGCAACTTCATTATTAATCTTGGTAGGAGTTGCAATTGATACATCTAAGCAGATTCAGACTTATGTCATTTCTCAAAGATATGAAGGATTAGTACGTCAATAAAATCTTTACTATGATTTTTATTTAAATGAAAAAGAAATTACTCTTCCTTGGTCCTCCTGGTGCGGGTAAAGGGACGCAAGCAAATCTTTTTTGCAAGAAGTACGGATTAGATCATCTTTCAACTGGAGATTTACTTAGAGATGAAGTCTCTTCTGGATCCGTTTTAGGTCTTAAAGCTGAGGAGGTTATGAATAAAGGAGAATTAGTAAGTGATGAATTGGTTCTCTCAATTGTTGAAGGAAGATTAGAAAATATTAATGAAGGGTGGTTGCTTGATGGTTTCCCTAGGAATGTCAATCAAGCGAATTCTCTAAAAAGTCTTTTAGAAAAAATAAATCAACCTTTAGAAGCAGTCGTACTAATAAAATGTGCCGACGATTATTTAATTAAAAGACTTTTAGAAAGAGGAAGGCAGGATGATAACCAACAAGTCATAAAAAATAGACTCGAAATTTATAGAGAAAAAACTTCTCCCTTAATTGCTTTGTATAAGAAGGAAGGTATTCTTGAGGAGATAGAAGGTAATGCTGACATAGATGTTGTGTTTTCATGTATTGAGAAATCTTTAGGCTGATGATGTAGTAAAGTTATAGTTTGGAAATAGGAGAGTCTCACCAAATGAAGGTTAGATCCTCAGTCAAAAAAATTAGTCCTGACGATCAGATCGTGAGGCGTAGAGGCCGAATCTATGTGATCAACAAGAAAAGGCCTCGTAACAAGCAACGTCAGGGCTGATTCCTGACTTTTGAAGAAATCTTAAACGATTAAATTATTTCGTTTGCTTTTTTCAACAACGGTCATCATTAATTTATGATGATTTTCATTGTCCTCTTCGATTTATCCCTAAGTGGCACGGATTTCAGGCATCGACATACCACGCGAAAAGCGTGTAGAAGTTGCCCTTACTTACATCTACGGCATTGGCTTAACCAGAGCCCAGGCTATCCTTGAAAAATCAGGAGTTAATCCTGATGTTCGTGTAAAGGATTTAGATGATAGTGATATTCAGAAGCTCAGAGCTGTTACTGAAGAATTCACTCTTGAAGGAGATTTGAGGCGCCAGGAAGGAATGGCGCTTAAAAGACTTCAAGATATTGGATGTGTCCGTGGACGCAGGCATCGAATGAGCCTTCCTGTTCGTGGACAACGAACAAGAACTAACGCTCGTACACGCAGAGGAGCTAGAAAAACTGTTGCAGGAAGAAAGAAATAATTTCTTAAGACTCCTGTTACCAACTGGTAATTTACTTAATCTTTATTAAATAAAGCACAGCCTAATGGCTACACCCTCAAAGAAATCCGGTTCTAAGAAGTCAAAGCGCAACGTTCCAAATGGAGTTGTGCATATTCAAAGTACCTTTAATAACACCATTGTCTCAATTACTGACACCTCTGGTGAAGTCATTTCCTGGTCATCAGCGGGAGCAAGCGGATTCAAAGGAGCTCGAAAAGGTACTCCTTTTGCTGCTCAGACCGCTGCTGAAGTTGCGGCCAGAAGGGCCCTAGAGCAAGGAATGCGTCAAATAGAAGTTCTTGTAAGAGGACCAGGCTCAGGTCGTGAAACCGCAATAAGAGCGTTGCAAGTAGCTGGTCTTGAAATTACTTTGATCAGAGATGTTACTCCTCTTCCTCATAATGGTTGTAGGAGGCCTAAGCGCAGACGCGTTTAAAATCTATTCACTTGAGTGAACTTTTCTTTTTTTCCACATCGCATTAGACCGTGTTGCAATACCAGATAGACAGGATCGACCATCAAGTTGCCAATGATCGTTCCCAAACAGGCGTCTTCCTAATCGGACCTCTTGAAAGAGGTCAAGCAACAACTTTGGGTAATTCCCTTCGCAGGGTGTTAATGGGCGGACTCGAAGGCAGCGCAGTTACTGCTGTAAGGATTGCAGGTGTTAATCATGAATATGCAACAATTCCTGGTGTAAGAGAAGATGTATTAGACATACTGCTGAATTGTAAACAAATTTCAGTTGATAGTCGCAGTCAAGAGCTTGAGATAGGAAGGCTTGTTGTGACAGGCCCAGCTGAAGTTAAAGCAAAGGACATTCAGTTCTCATCACAAGTTGAAGTTGTTGATGGTGATCGCCCAATCGCAACAGTTCAGGAGGGGCATAACTTAGAACTAGAAATACATGTAGAAAGAGGTGTTGGATATCGACCAGTTGATAGAAGAAATGAAGAGACAAGCGCAATTGATTTGCTTCAAATAGATGCTGTATTTATGCCTATAAATAGAGTTAATTTTACTATTGATGAAACCGCTGTAGCTGAGGGGGGATCAACTAGAGAAAGATTAAAAATGGAGTTGGTCACTGATGGATCCACATCTCCAGACGATGCATTGGCGGAAGCTGCGAATCAATTAATCGAACTTTTTCAACCTCTTGCCACTGTCTCAATGGTAGAAGAGATTCCTGAAGAGCCAGAGCCAGCAGCTGAAGCCCAAATCCCCCTTGAGGAGTTAAACTTGTCTGTAAGAGCTTATAACTGCCTAAAACGTGCCCAAGTGAACTCTGTTTCAGACCTGATGGGTTTCAGTTATGAGGATTTATTGGAAATTAAGAACTTCGGTTCTAAATCTGCTGATGAAGTTATTGAAGCTCTAGAGAGAATTGGAATTTCTATTCCACAAAGTAGAACTTCTGCATGACTTTCAGTTTTATTACTATCACATCTAAAGGCTAATCCAATGCGTCATCAACGTCGAATTCCACAACTGAGTCTCCCTGCAGATCAAAGGAAGGCACTGTTAAGAGGATTAACTACTCAATTAATTCGTGAAGGTAGAGTCACGACAACGAAAGCAAGAGCTAAAGCTTTGAGAAATGAAACTGAGAGAATGATTACATTAGCTAAGGATGGCAGTCTTTCTTCAAGAAGAAGAGCTATTGGATATGTCTACGATAAGCAATTAGTTCATGCACTTTTTGAAAAGGCCCAAGAGCGATACGGTGATAGAGAAGGTGGCTATACAAGAATCGTGAGAACCACTCCAAGACGCGGTGATAATTCAGAAATGGCGATTGTTGAGCTTGTATAGATTCATTATTCTGCAAAAAAGTAAATCAAGATTTTTTCTTATTAGTTCAATTTGACGAAAAGAATTGCTCTTGTTATTCAATACGATGGATCAGGTTTTAGAGGCTGGCAAAATCAAAAAGATTCAATAACTGTTCAAGGAACTTTAGAAGAGAAAATTTCAGAACTTGATCCAATCAGACCAGTCAAGGCAATAGCAGCAGGCAGAACTGATTCAGGAGTTCATGCTTCAGGACAAGTTGTTCATTTTGATTGCTGTGGACCAATTCCTATTCATAAATGGGCATCAGCCTTGAATGGTAGGCTTCCAGCATCCATTAAAGTTCTTGAAGCAGTAAGTGTTCCAATTGATTGGCATGCTTGCTATTCGGCAAAATATAGAAGGTATAGATATTCTATTTTTAATGGTTCCTATCCAAATCTTTTTCTTCAAAATATAAGTTGGCATAAATATAGATTTATATTGGATATTAATTTAATGAAGCATGCTCTAAATGATTTGTTAGGTCTACATGATTTTGCAGCTTTTCAAAAAGCAGGAAGCAATAGAAGTAATTCATTGACCACAGTACAAGATGTTTCTATTTCCCGTGATGGGGATATAGTCACAGTTGAAATTCAGGCCAGTGGCTTTTTGTATGGGATGGTCAGGCTTTTGATGGGCCAATTAGTTGCTGTTGGAGAAAAACGACTTTCTTTAGAAAAATTTAGATATAGATGGAGAAAGGGTTTGCGCTCTGAGATTAAAGAGGCTGCACCTCCTCATGGTTTGTGTTTGATAAGAGTTGGTTATGAGCACATGATCTTTTCAAAAGAGAAAAGTTTTGACACTTTCCCAAGCTTTTCTCTCCCAATGTTTGAATCGTCAAAAAGTATTCAAAGAGTCCAAGATTAATAAATTAAAATTTGGGCATTTCTTAAATCAGTAATTTAAATTTTATACGAACAAAAAGGCCAGTTTTAAGCCATGAAAGTGTAGAATCAATCTTCTGAAGAATCAGATCAATTTATTGACTTGATAACTTCCTTAAACAGTATTATCAAAACGATAATGCTTATTCAGTGTTAAAGGTGTTCAGGGAAAATGAACAAAACATCAGTTCCATCGCCGGATTCAATAGATCGCCAGTGGTTTCTGGTGGATGCAGAGAATCAGACTCTTGGTCGACTAGCAACTGAAGTTGCTAGTGTCCTAAGGGGTAAGACAAAGCCAAATTTTACTCCTCATTTAGATACTGGAGATTTTGTTATTGTCGTCAATGCTGAAAAGATCAAAGTAACCGGCAAAAAATCAGATCAAAAGCTTTACCGCAGACATTCCGGACGTCCAGGTGGTATGAAAGTTGAAACCTTTAAGGCTCTTCAATCTAGAATCCCTGAGAGAATAGTTGAAAAGGCAATTAAAGGAATGCTTCCTCACACAAGGCTAGGAAGGCAATTATTTACGAAACTCAAAGTTTATAAAGGCTCTGATCATCCTCATTCAGCGCAAGAACCTAAAATTCTTTCTCTAAATTCTGAATCTGTTACGAAATGACTAGTTCAACAAACAAAGTAGTTTACTGGGGAACTGGTAGACGAAAGACATCAGTAGCCAGAGTTAGATTAACTCCGGGAAAAGGTGAAATAATCATCAATGGTCGCCCTGGTGACCATTACTTGAATTTTAATCCTGCTTATATATCTGCTGTTAAAGCTCCTTTGAAAACTTTAGGATTGAGTGAATCATATGACGTTTTAGTTAATGTCTATGGTGGAGGATTGACTGGTCAGTCTGATGCCATAAAGCAGGGCGCTGCTAGGGCTTTATGTGACTTATCACTTGATAACCGTAAGCCTTTGAAAGTAGAGGGTCACCTTAGTCGAGATCCTAGAGCAAAAGAAAGACGCAAATATGGTCTCAAAAAAGCTCGTAAAGCTCCACAATTCTCAAAGAGATAATTTCCCTTTTCATCTAAAATCTTGCTCTTTTCTAATCATGCCTAAATCAGATATACATCCAACTTGGTATCCAGAAGCAAAAGTTATTTGTAATGGAGAGGTTGTCATGACAACAGGTGCTACTCAGCCTGAAATTCAGGTTGATGTTTGGAGTGGAAACCATCCTTTCTTCACCGGGACTCAAAAGATTTTAGATACGGAAGGAAGAGTAGATAGATTTATGAAAAAATATGGTATGGCCCCATCGGATTCAAGTGAACAAAAAGAGAAATCTTCAGAAGAAAAAAAAGAAAGTTGATAGCGTTTGATTTAAAGATTTAGGGAATAAAAAGAATGGATTCTTCAACCCTAATTAAACGACTAGAAACAGCTAAAAGTAGTTTTCAAAATTTGGAGTTGCAATTAGCTGATCCAGATGTTGCTTCAGATCCAAAACAATTAGAGACAATTGCGAGAGAAAGATCCCGTTTAGAGCCTTTGGTTAATGATTATTTAAACCTCCAGATAATAGAAAAAGAGTGTCTAGAAGCTAAAGGATTAGTAAAAGAAAGCAAAGATGATAAAGAGATGGAACTTTTAGCTAGAGAAGAACTTCAAAATCTCGAACTCTCAAAAAATGAATTAATTCAAAAGTTGACTTTGGCTCTTTTGCCCAAAGATCCAAGAGATGAAAGAAGTGTGATGCTTGAAATAAGAGCTGGAGCAGGAGGAAATGAAGCTTGTTTATGGGCTGGCGATTTAGCAAGAATGTATGAGAGATATGGTCAAAAACTTGGATGGAATGTAAAACCCATAAGTTCAACAGAAGCTGATATGGGTGGCTTTCGTGAAATGATTATCTCAGTCAAAGGAGAGTCTGTTTACAGCCAATTAAAATTTGAAGCAGGTGTTCATAGGGTTCAAAGAGTTCCTTCAACCGAATCTCAAGGTCGAGTACATACCTCTACTGCAACTGTTGCTGTAATGCCAGAAGCTGATCCAGTAGAGGTGAAAATAGAATCTACTGACCTGGAAATAAGTACGGCAAGATCAGGTGGTGCTGGAGGGCAAAATGTAAATAAAGTAGAAACAGCTATTGATTTATTTCACAAGCCCTCAGGTATAAGAGTTTTTTGTACGCAGGAACGTTCTCAAATGCAAAATAGAGAAAGAGCAATGGAGATTTTAAGAGCTAAATTATTAGAATTAGAAATAGCAGAGGCTAATGCAAAGGAAAGATCTGCGCGATTGTCTCAGGTTGGCACAGGTGATAGAAGTGAAAAAATTAGGACATATAACTACAAAGATAATCGAACAACTGATCATCGATTAGGAGTTAATTTCCCTCTCGAGCAAGTTCTTTCAGGTCAATTGGAAGATGTGATTGACGCATGTATTGCCGAAGAACAAAGAAGGCAAATGGAAGAAATTAGTAATCAATCTGAAGATTAAAGGAAGCTACGCTACCCATCCAATTACATATTTACTCCATTCTTTATGGCGACCAGAATGAATTTGTTTTGTAGTTTCAAAACTCATGTTATTTAAAGGTTTATAGGGTTTTGTTTTCATTGGCATCTTGGCCTCATCTGGAGTTCTATTCCCCTTCATGACGTTGCATTGAAGACAAGCAGTAATCACATTCTCCCAATTGTCGGTTCCCCCTCTACTACGGGGTAAAACATGGTCAATTGAGAGTTTCTTGTTTTTTTGACCACAATATTGACAACAGTTATTATCTCTTTGAAATATATTTTTTCTAGAAAGAGGAATATCTCGATATGGAACTCTAATAAATTGTATTAATCTAATTACAGTAGGGGCTTTGACATCTTGCCTAATATTGTGTGAAGCATCTTCTTCAAGACTTTCAGCCTTGCCTTTAAGCATTAAAACAGTCGCGCGACGCCATGAAGTGATGTTCAATGGCTCATAGGAAGCATTCAGAACAAGAACTTGAGCCATGCAAGCAAGCTATTTAGCGGCATGCTAGTGCCATTGGAGCCTTGTTGCAGTTTCCCTTATTACATTGATTCCATGTAGAGTATGTCAAAGATCAATAAAAGAGAAAGATCTTTCACTTTTGGTGGGATAACTAAAAATGTGTTGAATCCTGATCCTCGAAGTCGTGCATGGGTTGAGGTCGATTCGAAAGTCATTGAAAATAATTCAAGAGTTTTGAAAAACTTTATTGGCACAGATTGTTTATTAATGGCAGTAGTCAAAGCTGATGGGTACGGACATGGTGCAGAGACTGTTGCAAAAGCAGCTTTAATTGGAGGCGCTGATTGTCTCGGAGTAGCAACATTAGAAGAGGGGATTCAATTAAGAAATGCTGGCTTGAAGTGTCATATATTAATTCTTGGAAATCTAATAAATGCAGAAGAACTTTATGCTTCTTTTTGCTGGGATCTTATTCCCACGATTAGCGGAATTCGTGAGGCTATAATTTGCAATAATATAGCAGAAAATAATCATAAAAAATTTGTTATTCACTTAAAAGTTGACACGGGTATGGCTAGACTTGGCTGTGATTGTAATCAAGTTGAAGAATTAATTACTAAGATTGATTGTTTAGAAAATATATCCTTAGAAGGTATATATAGTCATTTGGCAATTGCTGATAAAGATCTAGAAAATAATACTCAAACAAGTTTCACTCAGATTCAGTTAAATAGATTTGAGAAGGTTTTAAAGGATTTAGGCAAAAGAAATAAGATTCTATGCAGACACCTAGCTAATTCTGCGGGGACACTTTTAGATAGTCGTCTTCATTTTGATATGGTTCGAGTGGGACTTAGCTTGTATGGTTACTTTCCCGCAAATGATTTTCAGTCTGATTTGAACCTTACCCCAGCCTTGAAAGTTAAGGCTCGAGTTACTTTGGTTAGGGATGTTGAAAAAGGTATTGGAGTGGGGTATGGACATATTTTTAAAACTCAAAGGAAAAGTAAGCTTGCTGTCGTAGCTATTGGCTACGCAGATGGCGTAAGCAGGACTCTTTCTGGAAAAATATCAGCCTCAATAGATGGAGTTTTGGTTCCTCAAGTAGGCGCAATTGCAATGGATCAAATGGTCTTTGACATAACTGATAAACCAGATATTAAAACAGGTCAGGTTTTAACCCTTCTTGGAACAGATGGTGAGATTTGTATATCTCCTCAACATTGGTGCGATTTGTCTGGATCAATTCCATGGGAAGTTCTTTGCAGTTTCAGAAATCGACTTCCTAGAGTGGTCGCTTAAAATTTGTAGAGGATCACAATACAAATTTTTTGAACGTTGACTTGATAAGGTATTGGCAATGGAGAGGTGGCTGAGTGGTTGAAAGCGGCTCCCTGCTAAGGAGTTACAGGAGGTAACTTCTGTCGAGGGTTCGAATCCCTCCCTCTCCGTTCCTATTTACAGCAAAAGATCTTTATAAATTCAAAAGAAAAGAAATCTATTGCATTACTTCATTGCAACTAGCCAATATTTTTAAAATCATTGTGATCAGGATGCTTGAATAGGCAAAATTTTGGATTTAAAGTGCAAGCGAAAACAGCTCAGGCAGAGAAGAAAGCTGCGGCAGAGAAAAAGGCTGCAGCAGAGAAGAAAGCTGCGGCAGAGAAGAAAGCTTTAGCAGATAAGAAAGCCTTAGCAGAGAAGAAAGCTGCGGCAGAGAAAAAGGCTGCAGCAGAGAAGAAAGCTTTAGCAGATAAGAAAGCCTTAGCAGAGAAGAAAGCTGCGGCAGAGAAAAAGGCTGCAGCAGAGAAGAAAGCTGCGGCAGAGAAAAAGGCTGCAGCAGAGAAGAAAGCTGCGGCAGAGAAAAAGGCTGCAGCAGAGAAGAAAGCTGCGGCAGAGAAAAAGGCTGCAGCAGAGAAGAAAGCTGCGGCAGAGAAGAAAGCTTTAGCAGATAAGAAAGCTTTAGCAGATAAGAAAGCCTTAGCAGAGAAGAAAGCTTTAGCAGAGAAGAAAGCTGCGGCAGAGAAGAAAGCTTTAGCAGAGAAGAAAGCTTTAGCAGAGAAGAAAGCTGCGGCAGAGAAGAAAGCTTTAGCAGAGAAAAAGGCTGCAGCAGAGAAGAAAGCTTTAGCAGATAAGAAAGCCTTAGCAGAGAAGAAAGCTTTAGCAGAGAAGAAAGCTTTAGCAGATAAGAAAGCTTTAGCAGAGAAAAAGGCTGCAGCAGATAAGAAAGCTTTAGCAGAGAAAAAGGCTGCAGCAGATAAGAAAGCCTTAGCAGAGAAGAAAGCTTTAGCAGATAAGAAAGCTGCGGCAGAGAAGAAAGCTTTAGCAGAGAAAAAGGCTTTAGCAGAGAAGAAAGCTTTAGCAGATAAGAAAGCTTTAGCAGATAAGAAAGCTTTAGCAGATAAGAAAGCTTTAGCAGATAAGAAAGCTTTAGCAGAGAAAAAGGCTGCAGCAGATAAGAAAGCAGCAGCAGATAAGAAAGCTATTTCAGTAAAGCAACTTGATCCTCAGAAAAAGCGTGACTCCAGGACTGAACTGTTGACAGTTTCAGTTTCTTTAGATACAGGTAAAATTGTTGGAATAGTTGCTGTAGGTATATTGGCTTCTGCTTTTCTTGTCTCTGCAATGGTATTTATTTCTGGCTAATTCAATTTTCAAAAATCTTATCCAAATTAAGTTTTGATCATGAGTTTCTGCTATGTTTGCGTTTTTAACTTTTCCCAAAAGATATTAAACTGTGTTTAAAGACCGATTACAAGAAATTCTTGAATTCACTAAAAGTGAATCTCCTTATAGCAAAGCAAATAAAGGCTGGATTAATCAAGATATATTTTTAGAATTTGGCAAATCTTCTAGCGCCTTATCTAAACAAAAAGAAGTAGCAAAAATAACATTATTATGGCCTCCTATTCAAAGATTAATATCTAATTTATTAATTATAGTAATTATATCTTCACTAATTGTTCTGTCTACTTTAAAGGGGTCTCAACTTAACTTTAATCTAGGATCACTTTCTGTAGCTTTTAAAGATAAACTTGTTCAAACAGACACCAAAAAATCAAATATAATCTCAGAGGAGAATCAAATTATTGATATTAATTTTAATTCTGAAAGTGAAGAAGATTTTGCAAAAGAAGAAATAAATATATCAACTGAGGATTTATCAGATAACGAAGATTCATTAAAATCAGAAGATAATATCGCTAAAGATCAAATATCTGAATTAGATGAAGAACAATTGGAAGAAATAGAAATTAAAAATGACGTCTCCATTTCAAATACAAAGAAATCTAAATCTAACTTTTTTTGAGTTTATTTGAAAAAATAAGAAATAAATCAGTTTTTTATAAATTTTTTTCTCTCTTCTACCTTTTTAGTTCAATGGGATGTTTATATGATTGAATAAAAAATATTTTTTAGGAGTTTTTAAGGTGACAGAAGCTAAGGGTAATCAACTCGCAACAATATCTGTTTATTTGAATACCCCAATAATTGCTGTTCTTTTAGGGGTGGGATTCATTGTGGGTTCTATTTTATTTGCAGGTATCTTACTAATTGCTAGATAGCTAATTTATTTAACTCACTTCCTATAGCAGGAAGTAGAAATCTATCTTTCACTAATTTTTCCCCAATAGTAAAAACAGCTACAAGCATAGGATTTTTATTGGGTGCTTCCCACCATGCGACATCGTGGCGAACCTCACTCATTAGACCTGCCTTGCTCCATAGCTTTGAAGCATAAGGAAGACCTTCGCCTAAAAAACCATCTACTTGATTATTTAAATCTTGCTTACGAATAAATGGATCGAGTGATCGAAGGAAATTTTTTATCAATTTTTCACTTGCTACTTTTGGAAGCATCTCTTTAGTCATTAATGATTCAAAAATTCTGGCACTTCCGTCTGTTGTCATACTGTTTCGATTCTTATTATTTTCTCCATAAAAGTCTTTTTCTCTTCCAAAAGGACCTTCATTCCAAGTTTTTTGGCTACAGTTCCAATTTTGTATTTCAGGCCATTGAAGTTCTTCTAACCAGTTGTTAATTAATTGCCTTTGGATTGTCCATGCTTGATAGTTTGACTTGTTTAGAGATGGACCACTTGTTGTACCTGTTAAAAGATCTAAAATATAACTTGTGGCGTCATTATTAGAGTTTGCGATCATTTCATGTAATGCTCTTCTAAGTTCTTCTGAGTCAACAATTAAATCTTGTTGAAGCCATACGTGAGTCGCTAATGCATAAACTATCTTTACAACGCTTGCAGGATAAAAATTTCTGTTTGAATTCCACCCTGTTCCATATCCACTAGATGTAGATGGACTTTTCTTGTCATAGCGGATGCATGTTATTGCAATGTTTTCTTGAAGGTTTGGTCGACCTTCTTTTTCAAATCTATCGAGGAGACCTTTCAGGCAATATGCCATCTCAGGGTCTTGTCGGTAGAACGCCATAGCGCTCGAGAAGAATTCAATATGACCTTAGAGGTTTTGCTAACTAAAGCTTCATTTGTTTTGGGAAGTTTATGGAAACTCAGAGTAAATATTGATGGATTGAAAAGTCCAAATAGTGATGAATTAGTTACTCAAGCAAGTATTGGTAGGAGTTTTCAATTGATTGATTGTTTTAAATCTAATTATAAAAATAAAGAAATTATCGATAGAGTTAAAGTGCGTCTTTTGGAAGATGACTATATTTGTTGGTTTAGATTTTCTGAATTAATTCATCAAGCTTCAAGAATAGAATCCTGGGAATCTGAATTTTTCACTGAAGAGAAAATTATTTCTAAGATACCTAGGATTTTGTCTTGGACTAAGGCTGCGAAAAAAAATAATAATGAGTATTTGTGGGGTGGAACTATAGGTCCAAATTTTGATTGCTCTGGTTTGGTTCAATCTGCTTTTGCAAGTTCAGGTATTTGGATACCAAGAGATGCTTATCAGCAGGAAATATTCTGTAAAAATGTAGGATTGGATATTGAAACTTTAGGCGAAAAATTAATACCTGGTGATTTGCTTTTCTTTGGATCTTCTGAAAAATGTACACATGTGGGATTACATATTGAGAATGGTTTTTATATTCACAGTTCTGGGGTAACTGATGGGCATAATGGAATAGAGATTGACGGTTTATTTCACCCGAACCTTGGAAAAATTGCTTCTTTTTATAGATCTAAATTTAGATCTGCTGGAAGAGTGATGTCTTCTTATCAGAGTGAAAAAACTCTAAAGAAGATTAATTGACCATTATGAGGAGTTTTTAATGAATTCTAATGTCACCTTATCAATAGTTGTTCCTATCTATAACGAAGAAGAAAGTCTTCCTTTTTTGGTTAATCAGTTATTAGAAGTTTTAGAGCCTATGGAAGAAACTTTTGAATTAGTTTTAGTAAATGATGGTTCATCAGACAACAGCGCAGAGGTAATTAGAAAACTAAGCTTTGAGATACCAGAATTAGTTGGAGTTATGCTTCGTAAAAACTATGGACAGACTGCAGCTATGGCAGCAGGATTTGATATTTCTTCTGGTGAGATAGTCGTCACACTTGATGGTGATTTGCAAAATGACCCTAAAGATATTCCTTTATTAGTTAATAAGATTAGGGATGGATTTGATCTTGTAAGTGGATGGAGATATCGAAGGCAAGATGCCGCTATAAGTAGAAAGCTTCCTTCAAAAATTGCTAACAGGTTAATCGGGAAGGTTACTGATGTTCGACTTAATGATTATGGATGTTCTTTAAAGGCTTATAGGAAAGAAGTACTGACAGATATGAGATTGTATGGAGAATTGCATAGGTTTTTGCCTGTCCTCGCAAATATTGAAGGAGCTAGAATTACGGAGGTCAAAGTAAACCATAGAGCCCGCCAATTTGGGTCTAGTAAGTATGGAATAGATAGAACTTTTAGAGTCTTAATGGACTTGTTAACTGTTTGGTTTATGAATAGATTTTTAACTAGACCTATGTATGTTTTTGGTTTTGGTGGAATTCTTGCAATTATTGGGAGCTTCATAACAAGTTTTTACTTATTAATCATCAAACTTTTAGGAGAAGATATTGGTAATAGACCTTTACTCATTTTCTCTTTACTTCTTGCAGTGACTGGAGTCCAACTTTTTGGGTTTGGATTGCTTGGAGAGCTTCAGATCCGGACTTATCATGAAAGTCAAAATAGACCAATTTATCGCATTAGAGATACATTCCGAGGCGGACGAGAAGTTTGAGGTTTTTTATGTAAATCAATAGTTTTTCCTTTATAAGATGAAATGCCAGCTGCAGATGCAATAACAACTCTACTATCAGAATCCCTTAATCCTCTTCTTAAAAAAGGCAATGATTTATTATTCTTCCATTGACTAGCAATTTGAATAGCTAAAAGACGATCATTTGGGTTGCTAGAGATTAATCTAGTTAATTGTTTTTTTGTTTCTATTGAATTAAGTGAAAGTTGAGGTTTAAAAGACTCTGATTTTTTATTATTTAGTTTGGGTGATTTTTTATTTTGTAAACTCTTTTCGATTACCAAAGAGGCTGATGATAATTTTGCCTTTGTAAAAGAATCTTTTTGAGACTTAAAAAAAGCTGATGCCTTGGATTGTTTTTTTGAACTCCAAAGGATGAAAGCAATAATTAGAGCTAAACCACCAGCAAAAACTTGATTCATGATGAGAAAACCTTTTTAATGATGCATCTTCGTAAAAGAAGATAAACGGATTGAACTTTTATGTCATCAATGGGTTGTATTTGGTTTGATTAGATCATAATTCTATAAAATATAAGTGGATTTATTGAAATAAGTAATGACTAGTGAACTAGCTTCAAGTTTGCTTCCCGCTATTCTGATTCCATTAGTTGGAATAATGGGTCCAGCCGTTTTCATTGTTTTGATTGGTAGGTACATAACAGCTACTGAGTAATTTCAAAAACTTAATTTTCTACCAATTCTTTTAGCCCATGACTAAATCTCAAGAAACACTTATGCAAAAGTGGGCTGTGAAAACAGTCTCAGACCCAACTGTTGGTAATCTTCAAACCCCAGTGAACAGTGGTTGGTTTACAAAGATGGTTATAAATAATCTTCCTGTTTATAGACAGGGCTTGTCGCCAAATTTCAGAGGCCTCGAAACAGGAGCAATTTTTGGCTACTTACTCTTTGGTCCTTTCTCTATGACAGGGCCTCTTAGAAATACTGATTTTGCCTTAACAGCAGGTTTACTTGGCGGCGTGGGAGCAATTCAAATACTGACTGCTCTTTTTATTCTTTACAATGCTGCAGGCAAGTCGCCTAATGTCCAACCCCCTGATGCAACAGTAGCTAATCCTCCTTCTGATTTATTTACTCGAGCAGGATGGAATGATTTTACAAATGGTTTTTGGTTGGGAGGTACAGGAGGTGTTGTTTTTGCTTGGTTGTTAATTGGTACTTTGCATTTAGATACTGTTCTCCCTTTGATTAAGGAATATCATTTACTTGGAGCTTAAATTTTTTAGAAAATATTTTTAATTCTCTAAATTATTTATTTAAATTTACTGATTTTGAGTCAAAAGCTTGAATTTATATTTATTGATCTATTTTTATTTGAAATAACAATATCTAATTTCATCAATATTAGTTCCCAAAAAAAGAACACTGTTTATGAAGACAGTGTTCTTTGATTGGAAGCTTTTGTTATGGATTTATCCGAACTTACCAGAAGTAGATGCGATAACAAAGGCTCCAAAGGTTACAAAGTTTCCAACTGTGAAATGGGTTAAACCAACTAATCGTGCTTGGACAATTGATTTTTACAAATGGTTTTTGGTTGGGAGGTACAGGAGGTGTTGTTTTTGCTTGGTTGTTAATTGGTACTTTGCATTTAGATACTGTTCTCCCTTTGATTAAGGAATATCATTTACTTGGAGCTTAAATTTTTTAGAAAATATTTTTAATTCTCTAAATTATTTATTTAAATTTACTGATTTTGAGTCAAAAGCTTGAATTTATATTTATTGATCTATTTTTATTTGAAATAACAATATCTAATTTCATCAATATTAGTTCCCAAAAAAAGAACACTGTTTATGAAGACAGTGTTCTTTGATTGGAAGCTTTTGTTATGGATTTATCCGAACTTACCAGAAGTAGATGCGATAACAAAGGCTCCAAAGGTTACAAAGTTTCCAACTGTGAAATGGGTTAAACCAACTAATCGTGCTTGGACAATTGATAATGCAACAGGCTTATCTCTCCAACCAACTAAATTAGCTATTGGAGTTCTTTGATGAGCCCAAACGAGAGTTTCAATAAGTTCTTGCCAATAACCTCTCCAAGAGATGAGGAACATAAATCCAGTAGCCCAAATGAGATGACCAAATAAGAACATCCAAGCCCATGGAGATAAAGCATTTACACCAAATGGGTTATATCCATTAATTAGCTGAGAGCTATTGAGCCATAGATAATCTCTAAACCAACCCATTAAATAGGTGCCAGATTCATTGAATTGAGCTGTATTGCCCATCCAAATTGCTAGATGTTTCCAATGCCAATAGAAGGTAATCCAAGCAATAGTATTTAAGGCCCAGAACATTGCTAGATAAGTAGCGTCCCAAGAAGAACTATCACAAGTACCACCACGGCCTGGACCATCGCAAGGGAAAGCAAATCCTAAATCCTTTTTATCTGGAATTAGTTTTGTTCCTCTAGCATCAAGAGCACCTTTGATAAGAATCAAAGCAGTTGTATGAAGTCCTAATGCAATTGCATGGTGAACCAAGAAATCGGCAGGTCCAATAGGTAAGAAATTGGTTAGTGCATCTGGTCTATTGATCATGTCCATCCAGTAGTGATTACCTGGCATGGAATTGGAAGCTATAGATGCAGAACTTGATGCATTTGCTAGCAACGCATTGAATCCATACATCATTTTTCCACTAGCAGCCTGTGCAAACTGGGCAAACACTGGTTCAATAAGAATTTGCTTTTCAGGAGTACCAAAGGCTACAACTACATCGTTGTGAACATAAATTCCAAGAGTATGGAAGCCTAGAAGCATTGTTACCCAACTTAAGTGGCTAATTAAGGCTTCTTTTGTACTAAGGATTCTTGCTAATACATTATCTTTATTCAGCTCTGGATCATAATCTCTGACAAAGAAAATTGCTCCGTGAGAGAACGCACCAACCATCAAGAACATTGCTATGTATTGATGATGGGTATATAGAGCTGACTGAGTTGTGTAATCTCTTGCGATAAATGCATATGAAGGAAGTGCACCCATATGCTGGGCGACCAAACTACAAGCTACACCTAAAGAAGCGAGTGCAAGTCCAAGTTGAAAATGGAGTGAATTGTTAACTGTCTCGAAAAGTCCATTGTGCTTTATGCCGAAATAACCTTTATGTGGATCTTTGGGGTGACTTGTATTATGTGCTTCAACAATTTCTTTAAGGCTATGGCCAATACCAAAGTTAGTCCTATACATATGGCCTGCAATTATAAATACAACTCCTATAGCCAAATGATGGTGAGCAATATCTGATAGCCAAAGTGATTCACTTTGAGGGTGAAGTCCACCTAAGAATGTAAATATAGCTGTACCAGCTCCTTGAGTAGTTCCAAAAACTGCATCTAGTGAATCAGGATTTTGAGCATAAGCTCCCCAATTTCCTGAGAAAAATGGAGTTAGACCTTCTGGATGAGGCATAACAGTTAACCAGTTATCCCAGCCAACATGTATTCCTCTTGATTCAGGTATGGCTACGTGAATCAAATGACCAGTCCAAGCAATACTGCTGAATCCAAAAAGAACAGCTAGGTGATGATTTAATTGAGATTCTGCATTTTTAAACCATGCTAATGATGGTCTGTATTTAGGCTGAAGATGAAGCCATCCAGCAAACAATAACCAGCAGACAAGAATGTTGATAAAGATTGCACCCTGGAAAAGCTGCTCATTAGTTCTCATACCAATTGTGTACCACCAGTGGTATAAGCCTGAGTAAGCAATATTGACTGGAGAAGTTGCTCCTGCCTGAGTCAGAGCATCAGTAAGACCTTGTCCAAAATGAGGATCCCAAATTGCATGAGCAATTGGACGAGTATGAGTTGGATCTAGAACCCATTGCTCAAAGTTTCCTTGCCAAGCTATGTGAAAAAGATTTCCTGCAACCCAAAGACCAATGATTGCTAAGTGACCAAAATGAGTAGAGAAGAGTTTTTGATATAACTGTTCCTCTGTCATACCGTCATGACTTTCGAAGTCATGAGCCGTAGCTATGCCGTACCAGATTCTTCTGGTTGTAGGGTCTTGAGCAAGACCCTGACTAAAAGATGGAAATTTAGTTGCCATTTTATAAAAGATCAGAGAGGGTCAGCCGAGACCGATTAAGCGAGCGTGGAAGAAGGCCCAAGTTGTAGCAATTCCTCCTAGAAGGAAATGAGCTGCCCCTACTGCACGACCTTGAGTAATAGATAGAGCTCTTGGTTGGATAGTTGGAGCCAACTTCAGTTTATTGTGAGCCCAAATAATTGACTCAAATAATTCTTGCCAGTAACCACGACCACTGAATAGGAACATCAGACTAAATGCCCACACGAAATGTGCTCCTAAGAACATCAAACCGTACATACTTATAGGCTGCCCATAACTTGTAAGGACCTGTGATGACTGAGCCCAGAGAAAATCTCTAAGCCATCCATTGATAGTGATGGAGCTTTGAGCAAAGTTTCCTCCGGTAAGACCCCATACATCACTTTGCATTTTCCATGAGAAGTGGAAAATAACTACTGATAAGCCGTTATACATCCAGAACAATCCAAGGAAAACATGATCCCAAGATGAAACTTGGCATGTACCTCCTCTTCCTGGTCCATCACATGGGAATCTAAATCCAAGATTTGCTTTGTCAGGAATTAGTCTGGAGCTCCTCGCGAATAAAACTCCCTTTAGAAGAATCAAAAGGGTTACGTGGATAGTAAAAGCATGAATATGGTGAATCATGAAATCAGCAGTTCCTAGAGGTATAGGAGCGATTCCAATCTTCCCACCTACTTGACTTACTGAACCATTAAAGACCTCGCTAACCAAGCCACTTTGAAGGTTTACGTTCGCACCAGCAAGAGTGGTAGAACCAGCTGCTGAATGATGAATATTTTGAATCCATTGAGCAAAAACAGGTTGAAGTTGGATTCCTGTATCACTGAACATATCTGCAGGTCTTCCTAACGCTCGCATAACGTCGTTATGAATATAAAGACCAAAGCTATGAAAACCTAAGAACATGCAAGCCCAATTAAGATGACTAATTAATGCATCTCTTGCTTTCAAAATTCTGTCTAAAACGTTATCAATATGAACAGCTGGGTCATAGTCTCTAATCATTGCAATAGCAGAATGAGCTGCTGCACCAACAATGAATAAACCTCCTATCCACATGTGGTGAGTAAATAGACCAAGGACTGTTGGGTAATCAATCGACAAGTAAGGATATGGGGGCATCGCATACATGTGATGAGAAATAATGATGCTCAAGGAGCCAATCATTGCAAGGTTTAAACCAAGCTGAGCATGCCAACTATTAGCTAAAAACTCATAAATGCCCTTATGACCATTTGGAGCAGGGAAAAGAATTGGATCTCCAGCATGATTATCTAATATTTCTTTGAGGCTATGGCCAATGCCAAACATTGTTCTATATAGATGTCCGCCAAATACAGCTAGAACTCCAAAAGCTAAATGATGATGAGAAATATCTGTCATCCATAAGCTACCAGTAACCGGATTTAGTCCACCTTTGAAAGTTAGAAAATCACTAAACGCCCACCAATTAGTCGTAAAGAAATTTTCAACTGTTCTTCCAGCGAGACCAGGGAATATTTGACTAGCAATAGCAGGATTGCAAAGCTCGTGTGGCAGAGGCATATCCGCAATTGAAGCAATAGGAATGCCATCAATAATCAGAGGCTTACCAGCATCAATTGCATCCATGATGGCTGCAGTTGGTGCACCAATGTGAATGCAATGTCCAGCCCAAGCAATTGAACCTAAACCAACAAGACCAGCAATGTGGTGATTGAGCATAGATTCAAGATTTCTGAACCAATCGAGCTTAGGAGCCGCTTTGTGATAGTGGTATATACCCCCGTGAAGCATAATGGCAGCCATTAGCAAAGCACCAATAGCTAGAGCCATTAACTCTGTTTCGTTAGTAATACCCCAGCCTCTCCACATCTGAAAGATTCCTGATGTGATCTGTATTCCGTGATAATTACCACCCAAATCAGCATTAAGCATTTCTTGACCAACTATTGGCCAAACAACCTGCGCTCCAGGCTTTACATGAGTTGGGTCGGCTAGCCAGCCTGAGTAATTGGAAAAGCGAGCTCCATGGAAAAAAGCAGCACTCATCCAAATAAAGATGACTGCTAAATGCCCAAAGTGAGCTGAAAAGACCTTTCTACTAGTCTCTTGTAGATCTCCTACATGGGTATCGAAATCATGCGCATCAGCATGAAGATTCCATATCCAAGTTGTAGTCTTGGGACCCTTGGCAAGGGTTTTAGACCAAAAACCAGGCTTATCAAGCTTGGAAAAATCTACAGGGATTGCATCAGTTTCGATAGGTTTATCGAGAACTGGTTCTTTTTTTTGTTCTCTTTCTGGGGGGCTTATGGTCATCGAGTGATTCCTTTAGGAATGTGATCGAGGTGGGGGGGTAATCTTTTCAGATTAGTTGTTAAATCTAAGAGGAAAAAACTAATAAAAAAAAGCTAGTTCCGCGGATAGATTTAGGAATTCAAGACCTACCTTGAAAGGTAATTGAATTTGTGGTTTTTAGTTATGTCACAATCATAAAACAGAGATTCAGTTACTACGGTCACGTGTAACAAATGTTCTACACTTTTATTTTTGTGTCAATTCGAAATTCAAAACTTTGCTTAACCTCAATTTTTTGAGAGGTGAAATAAAGAATCAATGAAATTTCAGATGGTAGTTTTGGTGATAGATATCTTAAATTAAGATTCATCCAAATAGCTATTTATCCTAGTTATCGTAATGTTTTTCGCTTATTAGGCTCTCTTTGAGTGCTTATTCATAGGCAAATATACTCTTATTGTTTTAGGTTTTGAAAATTGTTTTTTAATCATTAGCGAATCTTTTCGATGGGCATTTTATTGAAATGCATCAAAATAAAGCTGTTTCTTATTTCTGTTCTGGAAAAACCTTTAGTTAACACTCCAAAAAGAATTGCATTTGGATTTTCTTTGAGTTCTTTGCCTTTGCTCGAGAGATTAAAGGCATCTAATCATGTTGATCACATTTTCATGTCGGATAGATCAGATTTTTTATTCGAAGAACAAGCTTCAGGTTTGATTCAAGCAATGCCTAAAGCTTTTTTAAAAGAGCATTGGCAGAAAAACAATCAATTAATTTTTATAGGTTCAATCGGAGCAGTAGTTAGGCTCATTTCTCCTTTCGTCAGTTCCAAAGAAAATGATCCAGCGATACTGGTAATGGATTCAAAAGCTGAAAATATTATTCCTCTCTTGGGAGGCCATAAACAAGGGGGCGATAGATTTGCAAATGAATTATCAGCAGCTTTAGAAGCAGAATCGATTTTTACTTCAGATTCATATATTCAAAGAAAAATATCCTTGGATTGTTTTGGCAAAGGTTGGGGATGGGAAAGAGGAGGAGATAATGTTGATTGGCGAAATTTAATGATTAAACAAGCTAGAGAGAGAAAAAATGTTGTTTTTCAATCTAAAGGCTCAAAACTATGGCATAAGTTGAAAGCTTGCTCAAATTTTTCTTTTTTAGAGAAAGATGATCAGATATCTTCTGGAAATATCGATTTATATATAGGTCAAGAGAAAAACAGCATATGTTCATGGCATCCATCATCAATAATCATCGGAATTGGTTGCGAGAGAAATACTGATGAAAAATTGATTAAAAGAGCAATCAATGAGTCTTTTTCTGAAAAAGGTTTATCACTTCTTTCAATCGCTTGTATTGCAACGATTGATAAAAAAAATGATGAAATTGGATTATTGAATTTATCAAAAAAAAATGAATGGCCAATTTATTTTTTTAGTGCTCTTGAACTTTCAAAAGTAAAGGTCCCTACTCCTTCAAATGTAGTGTTAAAAGAAATGGGAACTCCCTCAGTAGCTGAGGCGGCAGCACTTTCCCAGGGAGCAGAAAGTGGAAGGTTAATACAAGAAAAAAAAATCCATTATGCCAAAGAGGATGAATTTGGGGCTGTAACTATTGCATTGGTAGAGCTTGATAAACCTTTTGCTCCCCATAAAGGTGAATTGCATTTAATTGGTAGTGGGCCTGGAAAATTAGAAATGCTTACTTCTGACTCACGTCAAGTTTTGGCTAGATGTGCTGCTTGGATTGGTTATGGCCCTTACTTAAATTATTTGGAAGCTATACGACGTCATGATCAGGTTCGGATCGATTCAGAATTAACTTTTGAAAAAGATCGTTGTCAAAATGCTCTTGATCTTGCGAAACAGGGAGTAAAGGTTGCTTTGATTTCTTCTGGAGACAGTGGAATTTATGGAATGGCAGGCTTGGCGCTTGAACTTTGGCTAAATGAAAGGGTTGATTCAAGACCTTTATTTCAAGTTCATCCAGGCATTAGTTCTTTTCAAATGGCTGCGGCAAAACTAGGAGCTCCTTTTATGCACGATTTTTGCTCCATCTCTTTAAGTGATCTTTTGACTCCTTGGAATCAAATTGAGAAGAGAATAAAAAGTGCAGCTATTGGTGACTTTGTTCTTGCAATATTCAACCCAAAATCAATAAAACGTTATTGGCAGCTGAAAAAGACGGTTGATTTATTACTTGAATTTCGCAAACCAAGCACACCTGTTGCCATCGCTCGACAGCTTGGGAGGCCAGAGGAAAGTATAGAACTACATACTCTCGAAACTTTGCCATTTGATCAGGTCGATATGCTCACGATTCTGGTTATTGGTAATAGTCAGAGTGTTATCAAAAACAATAAATTTTTAACTCCAAGAGGCTATTTATCTAATTAATTTTTCGTTGATTACTACGAACTAGAAAATCCAATGCTTAGTTTTAAGTTTATTTTTGCTCATCAACTGTAGAAGAAGTTAAAAAATCAAGTCAATCTCTGAATTCTTTCTAAAGTTAGTTTGTTATTAAAAGAATTTTGCTTAAACCAAACTGGTTAAGGGTTAAGGCCCCTCAGCAAGAAAGGATTGGCAACGTTGCTGATCTATTGGTTGATTTAAAACTCAATACAGTTTGCCAGGAAGCTAGTTGTCCAAATATTGGAGAATGTTTCGCAGGAGGTACAGCTACTTTCTTAATTATGGGACCAGCTTGTACGAGGAAATGTCCTTATTGCGATATCTCTTTTGATAATTCGAAAAGGCAATTAGACCCATCAGAACCTGATCGTTTAGGTGAAGCTGTTTCTAGGATGGGCTTAACTCATGTGGTCATAACTTCCGTCAATCGTGATGATTTAGAAGATGGCGGTGCAAGTCAATTTTTGAAATGTATTAAGGCTGTTCAAAGTAAATCTCCTTTTACTTCTATTGAAGTCTTAATTCCAGATCTTTGCGGAAATTGGGATGCTTTGAAAGTTATTTTGGATGCGGCCCCAAATGTTCTCAATCACAATATCGAGACGGTTCCAAGGCTCTATCCACGAGTTAGACCACAGGGAAAATATGAAAGGTCTTTGGAGTTATTAAAAAGAGTTCGTGAAGGATGGCCAAGAGTGTATACAAAATCTGGCTTAATGGCTGGATTAGGGGAAACAGATGAAGAGATTTTGAACGTTCTATCTGATCTTCATTTAAATAAAGTTGATATAGTAACTATTGGCCAATATTTATCACCAGGACCAAAACATTTACCTGTTAATAGATTTGTATCTCCTTCTCAATTTGATAGTTACCGTATTGAGGGAGAAAATAAATTAGGATTTTTACAGGTTATTAGTTCACCATTAACTAGAAGTAGTTATCATGCTGGAGAAGTTAAAAAATTAATGATGTCTCATCCAAGATGATTTGAAAACTTGGGTTGACTTCCATCAATTGATATCCATTCTTGAAGATCCCAAATAACTAACTCATGTTTAATCATGGGATCATTTCCTATGATTTTTTTTGCTGTCAAATAATCCTTCGCTTCAAAAATTAATAAACCGCCCCCGCCTGGCCTTTTTTCTTCATTTATTAAATATCCACTATGAATGTAATTGCCACATTTTCTAATATCTTCGACCCATTGTTTATGCATTAATAAGAATTTTTTTCTTTCACTATTAGACATTTCTAAGGTTTTATCTTTAAACTTCTCTGTCTTGATAAATAAGGGCATTCTAGTCTGTTTATATAATTGCTTTCTCCAGCGCTTCCTCAATACCTAATTTATTCTTTTCGCTTGGAGGAACTACTATTTTAAATAACTTTTTCCACGAAGACCAGTCTGCGAGAATCTTTTTGGCTAAAGGACTTTTAGTTTTCTGATGATATTCAATAATTAAGTCATTTAAGAATTGTTCTTGGTTAGTTGCAGTTAGATAATAGACGTCAACAATTTCCTTATTAATTCTTAAATCAAGTTCATTGTGTTGGTCAAGAATAAAAGATATGCCCCCAGTCATTCCTGCTCCTATGTTTCTTCCAGTTTTTCCAAGCACAACAACTACGCCTCCAGTCATATATTCGCAACAATGGTCTCCCGCTCCTTCAATAACAGCATGAGCTCCACTATTGCGAACACCAAAACGTTCCCCTGCTATTCCAAGGGCGAATAATTTTCCACCAGTTGCTCCATATAGACATGTGTTGCCAAGTATTACCTGAGTGTTAGATGAGTCATTAATAATTTCGGGAACAATAGTAATGGAACCTCCGTTAATGCCCTTTCCTACATAATCATTAGCTTCTCCTATTAAAGAAATATTCATTCCTTTTAAAATAAATGCACCAAAACTTTGCCCAGCTGAACCTTTAAACATCAAATTTACATTCCCATTAAAACCTTTATTTCCATATTTTTTAGCTATTTCTCCAGAGATTCGCGCACAAACACTTCTATCTGTATTTACAATTGGAATTTTTTTAGTGATACTTCCCTGAGTTTGAATTGCCTTAGAAACTTCTGCATCTCTGAGTAGGTCATTTTCAAGAACTTCTCCATTGCTATGAGCTTGAATTTCGTGGCTCAGCCATGATCTATCTCTTGAGTTATCTAGAGGTTTGAGCAAGCTAGACAGGTCAACTTCTTTTGTTTTTGTTAAGTCTAAATTTCTTGGAATTAATAGATCTGTTCTTCCAATAAGATCCTCAACTTTTGCTATTCCAACTTGACTCATTAATTGTCTGACTTCCTCCGCTACGAAGATGAAAAAGTTAACAACATGTTCAGGTAATCCAGGGAATCTTTTTCTTAATCCTTCTTGTTGAGTTGCTACACCGACTGGACATTTATTGGTATGGCAAATCCTCGCCATGATGCAACCTTCTGCAATCATTGCGACTGTTCCAAAACCATATTCTTCTGCTCCAAGTAAAGCTGCAATCAGTACATCCCAGCCTGTTTTTAGGCCTCCATCTGCTCTTAATAAAACCCTTTCGCGAAGACCATTTTCTAATAAAGATCGATGAACTTCAGTTAATCCAAGTTCCCATGGCAAACCAGCATGTTTAATTGAACTAAGTGGAGATGCACCCGTCCCTCCATCATGTCCTGAAATTTGTATTACATCAGCATTGGCTTTGGCTACTCCCCCTGCAATTGTGCCAATTCCTATCTCAGCAACTAATTTCACACTGACTTTTGCAGTTGGATTGATTTGATGCAGGTCATGAATAAGTTGGGCAAGATCCTCTATGGAATAGATGTCATGATGAGGAGGAGGAGAAATCAGAGCTACTCCTGGTTTGCTATTACGAAGCTTTGCTATATATTCATCAACCTTTGGCCCAGGTAATTGGCCTCCTTCTCCAGGCTTTGCACCTTGAGCTACTTTTATTTCTAATTGCTTTCCGCTAGTTAAATATTCAGGGGTTACACCAAATCGGCCAGACGCAATTTGTTTAATTGCAGAACATGCAGTATCTCCATTTAAAAGTCCTTTGAGATTAGGTAATGTTTTTGATTGATTATTTTCATCAACATCCTCTAGGACATTGAATCTCGCAGGATCTTCTCCTCCTTCACCACTATTACTTTTGCCTCCAATTCTATTCATTGCTATTGCAAGAACTTCATGCGCCTCTCTAGATAGGGCGCCTAGACTCATCCCACCGGTGCAAAATCTTTGACAAATACTCTCAACACTCTCGATTTGATCAAGTGGTAAAGGCTGAGTAGCAGTTTTAAATGAGAGGAGATCTCTGAGGGTGGTAGCGGGACGATTTTCTAGAAGTTGTTGATAAGTTTTGAAGTGGTCATAGCCAGGCCCAGCTTTCACTGCAGCATGAAGAATTTTTGACATTTCTGGATTATTTAAATGAAACTCTCCGCTATTTCGATATTGAACAAATCCATTAAAATCAAGTTTTTTTTGCTCTAGTTCTGGAAAAGCTTTTTTATGAAATGAAATTGTCTCGATTGATAATTCTCTCAGAGTTAGTCCTGCTATACGACTTGTTGTTCCCTTGAAAGCCAAATCAATTAAATCTGCACCGATACCTATAGCTTCAAAGATTTGTGCCCCGTGATAACTTGCTAGTACTGAGATCCCTATCTTAGAAAGTATTTTTCTTAACCCATCTTCCATTGCTTTCTTAACATTATCTTGAGCAATCTCTATAGATAAATTAGATAACTTTCCATCGGAAATAAGTTTTTGAGTTTTAGGTAATTGCCACCAATGGCGAGTGGTTTCCCATGTCAACCAAGGACAAATTGCACTTGCTCCAAATCCAATCAAACAGGCTATGTGATGCGTACTCCAGCATTGAGCTGTATCTATAATTATCGAGGTTTTTAGCCTTAGGCCCTTTCTAAGTAAGTGATGATGAACTGCACCAACAGCAAGAAGAGGAGGAATGTATGACTTTTCTCGATTAATATTTCTATCTGAGAGGATTAGTATTTCTTCACCACTAATTACACTGGATTCTGCTTCTTGACATAGATTTTTAAGACCTTTATCTAAGTTACCTTCATCATCATCATTAATAGTAATTAATGTGGATAATTCCTTGCATCTAAGCCCAGATTTTGTTATCGAAGTTAATTCTTTTTCATTGATAATTGGCGATTTAATATGAATTAGGCGTGCTGATTCTGCTTTTGGAGATAATGGTGCTTTTCTAACACCAAGATGCATTTCTAAGCTGGTAACAAGTTTTTCTCTAAGAGGGTCAATTGGGGGATTAGTAACTTGTGCAAATCTTTGTTTGAAGTAGTCATAAAGAATATGTGATTTATTAGAAAGTATGGCTAGTGGAATATCATCTCCCATGCAATAAGTTGGTTCTTTTGCATTTGCTGCCATGCTATTAATTATGTAATCAAAATCTTCTGAACTAAATCCAAATGCAATTTGTTTCTGTAGTAATTTTTGCTTGTCAAATTTATTATTTAATTCCCAATTTTGGTTGTTAAGGTTTATGCGATTTGCTTTTAACCAATCTAAGTAAGGATATCTATTCGCTGACTCTTCTTTGACATCCCAGTTTCGTAAAATCCTCTTTTTTTCTAAATCTACTGCCAGCATTTGACCAGGACCAAGTCGACCTTTTTCTTGGATTTGTTGCTCATCTAATTCAACAACCCCTGTTTCAGATCCCATAACAACATATCCATTTTTAGTTATGCAATAACGGGCTGGTCTAAGTCCATTCCTGTCTAGGGTTGCGCCTATATTTCTTCCATCAGTAAATACTATTAATGCTGGCCCATCCCATGGCTCCTGAGTTCCAGCTGCATATTCATAAAAAGCAGTTATTTCAGGTTTGTTTATTAATTCAGGTTGATCTCTAAAAGCTTCAGGTATAAGTGTTAATAAACTATCAGTTATGGGCCTTCCACTTCTAACTAATAATTCAAGGGTTAAATCAAGATTAGCTGAATCACTAAATAAATTATTAACAATTGGTTTTAGATCATTTGCATTGTTTTTCCATACTGAACTTATATCTGTCTCTGTTGCTTTTGCCCAATTTATATTTCCTAGTAAGGTATTTATTTCTCCGTTATGACCTAAAAGTCTCATAGGTTGAGCCAATGGCCATTTTGGTAAAGTATTTGTACTAAATCTTCTATGGTAAACCGCATATGAAACTTCGAATCTATCGTCCTGTAAATCATTATAAAAAGGAGCTAATATTTTAGATCTAACCATTCCTTTATAAACAATAGTTTTGCTACTTAAAGAGCAAATATAGAGACCTAATTCATCCTCCTTTAATTCTATATTTGCTCGATTAGAAATCTTTTGCCTCAATCTGAAAAGTAAAGCCTCAAGATTGATTTCTTTATCCTTAACATCAACTAGCCATTGTGTAATAAAGGGTTCATTTTCCCTTGCAAGTTTTCCCAAAACTTCTTCATGAACAGGAACATCTCTCCACCCTTTGGAGGTTATCCCTAACAACTCAGCTTCCTGCTCACATATATTCTTCGCTATTTCTCTATTCTTATAGTCCTTAGGCATGAAAATCATACCTATTCCTGATAAGTGGGGGTCGCATTGTTTAACCGTGCCCCAAACTTGCCTTAAATATGACCATGGAATTTCACATAAAATCCCAGCACCATCACCTGAGTCCCCATCTCCGCCGCATCCGCCCCTGTGCTCCATGCAACTGAGACCACGTAATGCCTGAGACAAGACCCAATGATTTCGGTTGCCTTCAACGCTCGCTATAAAGCCAACACCACAAGAATCTTTTTCCCCAGAGAAGGCATCTGGATTGGTGCTATCGCAGTAGGGCCAATTTGATCTTGAGGGTCGTTGATGCATGTTGTTAACTTACTATTTTTTCTTTCCTTGCAAAAGTGGTATTTATAAAAGCTTGAAATAGCTGATGAGAATAATTTGATAGATCCTAGAGTTACATCTTAAACATTTTGTGAAGTAAGAAGTTTTTTATTCAATACTTTCTTGAAAATTATTTGTACTTATGCTTAAACCTGAATAAAAATAAAATATTAATTGAAAAAAACTATGAATTTGGGTAGTTGACCAAGTAATCTGAAGAATTGTTGAATCTGGTCGTACTTAGACCAAATATTAAATTAATGCCAACCATTCAACAGTTGATAAGAACAGAGCGAAAGACTCTTAAAACAAAGACAAAATCTCCTGCTTTGCGAGGGTGTCCCGAAAGGAGGGGAGTATGTACAAGGGTCTACACCTCAACTCCCAAAAAACCTAACTCAGCACTCAGAAAAGTCGCTCGTGTAAGATTAACCTCTGGCTTTGAAGTGACTGCATACATAGGTGGTATCGGACATAATCTTCAAGAACACTCAGTTGTTTTGTTGAGAGGCGGGAGAGTGAAAGATCTTCCAGGAGTTAGATATCACATAGTTAGAGGAACCCTTGATACTGCTGGTGTGAAGGATCGTAAGCAGTCAAGATCTAAATATGGAGCTAAATCTCCTAAAGAATAAAAACCTACTTTGATTTGTTGAATTTTAACCTTTATACAATTTAATTTCATGTCAAGAAGAAACGCTGCAGAAAAAAGACCTGTTCTCCCTGATCCACAGTTTAATAATCGTTTGGCGAGTATGATGGTTCATCGGTTGATGAAACATGGGAAGAAATCGACAGCTCAAAAAATCCTTTCAGATGCTTTTGGTTTGATCAATGAAAGAACTGGCTCAGATCCGATTGAGCTATTCGAAACGGCAGTGAAAAATGTCACACCTCTTGTTGAAGTAAGAGCGAGAAGAGTCGGTGGTGCCACATATCAGGTCCCTATGGAGGTACGTCAGGAAAGAGGCACTGCGATGGCTCTAAGATGGTTGGTAAATTTCTCAAGATCAAGAAATGGTAGAAGCATGGCTCAAAAGCTTGCTGGGGAACTTATGGATGCTGCTAATGAGGCTGGAAACGCAGTGAGAAAGAGGGAAGAGACACATAAAATGGCTGAAGCGAATAAAGCTTTTGCACATTACCGTTACTGATTTTTTCAAATATTTCTATTCAATTTCAAAAAATATTTCGTTTTTTGCATGCTGAGTTGTAGAGTCCACCAGCATTTTAAAGCCCTTTAGTCGGAGAATTTTCTGTGGCACGCGCCTTTCCTTTGGAACGAGTAAGAAATATTGGGATTGCTGCACATATTGATGCTGGTAAAACCACTTGTACCGAGAGAATTCTTTTCTACTCGGGGGTTGTACACAAAATGGGAGAGGTCCATGATGGGGCCGCAGTTACTGACTGGATGGCCCAAGAGAGAGAAAGAGGAATAACCATAACAGCGGCAGCAATCTCAACTACATGGGATGATCACCGAATCAATATCATTGACACGCCAGGACACGTTGATTTCACTATTGAAGTCGAGCGTTCGATGAGAGTCCTTGATGGTGTTATTGCTGTTTTCTGTGCTGTTGGTGGTGTTCAACCCCAATCCGAGACGGTTTGGCGACAAGCTGATAGGTATTCGGTCCCAAGGATGGTTTTTGTTAACAAAATGGATAGAACAGGGGCTGATTTTCTAAAGGTCCATGACCAAATTAAAGATAGATTAAAAGCTAATGCAGTCCCAATTCAATTACCAATTGGAGCGGAAAATGACCTTAAAGGTATTATTGATCTTGTAGGTAATAAAGCATATATCTATAAAGATGATTTAGGGAAAGATATTGAAGAAACTGAGGTTCCCGCAGATATGGTTGAGTTGGTTTCCGATTGGCGCTCAAAACTAATGGAGTCCATAGCTGAAACTGATGAGGAATTACTGGACGCATTTCTAGAAAATGGTGAGTTAACTGTTGATCAATTGAAGTCTGGAATTAGAGAAGGTGTTCTCAAGCATGGATTAGTTCCAATGTTATGTGGTTCAGCTTTTAAGAATAAAGGTGTTCAGTTACTTCTTGACGCTGTAGTTAATTATCTCCCCGCCCCAGTTGATGTACCTCCGATTCAAGGTTTGCTTCCAAATGGGAAAGAAGCTGTAAGGCCCTCAGATGATAGTGCTCCATTTAGTGCGCTTGCATTCAAAGTAATGGCAGACCCATACGGGAAATTGACTTTTGTTCGTATGTATTCTGGAGTCCTTGAGAAAGGAAGTTATGTACTCAATTCAACCAAGGATGCAAAAGAGAGAATATCAAGATTAATTATTTTAAAAGCTGATGACCGTGAAGAGGTAGATGAGCTAAGGGCGGGAGATCTCGGAGCTGTATTGGGACTTAAAAATACAACCACCGGAGATACTTTATGTGCTTCTGATGAGGCAATTGTATTAGAAACTCTCTTTATACCTGAACCTGTTATCTCAGTTGCTGTTGAGCCAAAGACCAAAGGCGATATGGAAAAGCTTGGGAAAGCTTTAACTTCACTTTCCGAGGAAGACCCAACATTCAGAGTAAGTACTGATCAAGAAACGAATCAAACTGTCATTGCAGGAATGGGTGAACTCCACCTTGAGATTCTCGTTGACCGTATGTTGAGAGAATTCAAGGTGGAGGCAAATATTGGAGCACCTCAAGTTTCTTATCGGGAAACTATTAGAGCAAGTTCTTCTGGAGAAGGAAAGTTTGCAAGGCAAACAGGTGGTAAAGGTCAATATGGACATGTCGTTATCGAAGTTGAGCCAGGTGAGCCAGGAACTGGTTTTGAATTTGTCAATAAAATTGTAGGTGGATCAGTTCCAAAAGAATATATAAAACCTGCGGAATCTGGGATGAAGGAAACCTGCGAATCTGGAGTGATTGCAGGCTATCCTCTTATTGATGTCAAAGTCACTTTGGTTGATGGCTCTTATCATGATGTTGATTCATCAGAGATGGCCTTCAAAATTGCTGGCTCAATGGCTTTCAAAGATGGAATCAAGAAGTGCAAGCCTGTCCTTCTGGAACCTATGATGAAAGTTGAGGTAGAAGTCCCAGAGGACTTCCTAGGCTCTATAATTGGAGATCTGTCCTCTAGACGAGGTCAGGTCGAAGGTCAGTCCATCGATGATGGACAATCCAAAGTCCAGGCAAAAGTGCCATTAGCCGAAATGTTTGGCTATGCCACTCAACTCCGATCAATGACTCAAGGTCGGGGTATATTTTCAATGGAGTTCAGCACCTACGAGGAGGTTCCTCGTAATGTTGCTGAAGCAATTATCTCCAAGAATCAGGGCAATTCCTGATCTCTAAAATTTACTAACCATCCCCCGATTCTTTAAAAAAAATGGCTCGCGAGAAGTTTGAGAGGAACAAACCTCACGTCAACATAGGTACTATTGGCCACGTTGACCATGGTAAAACGACCCTTACTGCTGCAATTACAAAGGTTTTAGCCAAGAAGGGCCAAGCAAAAGAACAAGATTATGCAGATATTGATGGTGCTCCTGAAGAGCGAGAGCGTGGAATCACAATCAATACTGCGCACGTTGAATACGAAACTGACGGTAGGCATTACGCTCACGTTGATTGCCCAGGTCACGCCGATTATGTAAAAAACATGATCACAGGGGCTGCACAAATGGATGGTGCAATTCTTGTTGTAGCTGCTACAGATGGAGCAATGGCTCAAACAAAAGAACATATCCTTTTGGCTAAGCAAGTTGGCGTTCCAGCATTGGTAGTTGCACTTAACAAATGTGACATGGTCGATGATGAAGAAATGATCGAGCTTGTTGAAATGGAGATTAGAGAACTTCTTACAAGTTATGACTTCCCTGGTGATGATATCCCTGTTATTCAAGTTTCAGGATTGAAAGCTATAGAGGGCGAAACTGATTGGGAGTCAAAAATAGATGAATTAATGACAGCTGTTGACTCCTCAATCCCCGAGCCAGAGCGTGAAGTTGATAAGCCATTTTTGATGGCAGTTGAAGACGTTTTCTCAATTACTGGTCGTGGAACAGTTGCAACTGGTCGAATTGAAAGAGGAAAAGTAACTGTCGGAGAGGAGGTTGAAATTGTAGGAATCAGAGATACAAGACTCACAACAGTTACTGGTGTTGAGATGTTTAGAAAGCTTCTTGACGAAGGGATGGCAGGAGATAACGTTGGTCTCCTATTACGTGGTGTTCAGAAAGAAGATATTGAAAGAGGAATGGTTCTTGTTAAAAAAGGATCGATCACGCCTCATACTAAATTCGAGGGTGAGGTCTATGTATTGAAAAAAGAAGAGGGTGGTCGTCATACCCCTTTCTTTGCTGGTTATCGTCCTCAGTTCTATATCCGTACCACAGACGTAACAGGTCAAATTACAGCATTCACATCTGATGATGGCAGTAATGTTGAAATGGTAATGCCTGGGGACAGAATAAAAATGACAGGAGAATTGATTGCTCCTGTAGCGATAGAACAAGGAATGAGATTCGCAATTCGTGAAGGTGGACGTACTATTGGCGCAGGAGTTGTTTCTAAAATTATTGAGTGATGATTCCAGAGGATGACTTGTAATTTATTCAGGTCATCCTCTAGATTGAATAACCTAATGAACTAATCAGTTCATATTTAATAGAACCTTGAAAATCTAATTAGCTTTTGGTAACGCCATTATGTCAACTGCAATTGCACAGCAAAAAATACGTATCCGCCTAAAGGCTTTTGATAGAAGGATGCTTGATTTATCTTGCGATAAGATAATTGAGACTGCAGATACTACAGCTGCTTCAGCAATAGGGCCTATTCCCCTTCCTACTAAAAGAAAAATTTATTGTGTTCTCCGATCCCCTCATGTTGATAAAGATTCAAGAGAGCATTTTGAGACAAGAACACATATGAGAATTATTGATATTTATAGCCCTTCAGCAAAGACTATTGACGCTTTAATGAAGTTGGATCTACCAAGCGGAGTTGATATAGAAGTTAAGCTCTAGATCTTTTTCTCTCAAACACGAGATTGATTATCTAGGATAGGTTTAATTAGGAATACCCATTTGAGCGAACTTTCAGTTAGGGAGCTACCACTTTTCCCATTGCCTGAGGTTGTGCTTTTTCCTCAGGAGTACTTGCCTCTTCATATTTTTGAAACTCGATACAGGGTCATGCTTCAATCTGTGTTGAAATCAGATAGCCGTTTTGGAGTTGTTAGATGGGATCCAATTGCAAAAAAAATGGCTGATGTTGGGTGTTGCGCTGAGATCATTAAGCATCAAACTTCACAAGATGGTAGAAGTAATATTGTGACTATTGGACAGCAAAGATTTCGAATCCTAGAAATTATTAGCGAAACTCCTTTCATTAACGCTTTAGTGAGTTGGGTTGATGATGATCAAATCTCAGATCAGAAAAAACTATTAGAACTCAAGAACTCCGTCGCTATCGCTCTTAGAGATGTAGTTTCGCTTACTTCAAAATTAACTGATTCAGAGAAAGAACTCCCTGATTCTTTGCCTGATATCCCCAGAGAATTGTCTTTTTGGATAGCTGCCCATCTTGGCGGTCCAGTAGCAAATGAACAGCAAAATTTATTAGAGTTAACAAATACATATCAACGATTGGAAAGAGAATATGAACTTCTTGATCACACAAGAAGGCAACTGGCTGCAAGAACAGCTTTAAAAGATACTTTTTCAAGCGCTGATCCAGCCAGTAATTAATTATGCAATGGATATTAATTTTTATATTTAGTTCTTTCTTTTTATTCTTTTTAAGTACTCAATGGCTTAGGAAAAGTCGCAAATATGAGTCTGTTAATAGTGTTGCATCCTCATATGACTCCTGGACTAATGATCGTTTATTAGAAAATCTTTGGGGGGATCATATTCATCTTGGTTTTTATGAAAAACCAAGAATAAAAAAAGATTTTAGAAAAGCAAAGGTTGATTTTGTTCATGAATTAGTTCGTTGGAGTGGTTTGGATAAATTACCAAAAGGATCAAGGATATTAGATGTAGGATGTGGAATAGGCGGAAGTTCCAGAATATTATCTAATGATTATGGATTTGATGTCATTGGTATTTCTATAAGTCAAGAACAAATTAAAAGAGCAAATGAACTAACAACTAATAGTGACTTATGCCGTTTTGAGGTAATGAATGCTCTTGACTTAAAGTTTGACAAAGGCAGCTTTGACGGCGTTTGGAGTGTTGAAGCTGGACCTCATATTTTTGATAAACAAACTTTTGCAGATGAAATGCTAAGAGTCCTCAGACCTGGTGGTATTTTGGCAATCGCAGATTGGAATCAAAGAGATTCAATAAAGAATCCATTCGATTTTTTGGAAAAGTTCGTTATGAATCAACTATTAATTCAATGGACGCATCCTGAATTTTCAAGTATTGAAGGATTTAAAAAAAATTTATTAAATAGTCCTTATTGTGGAGGCTCTGTAGAGACTTCTAATTGGACAAAATACACAATTCAATCTTGGAATGAGTCAATATATGAAGGTTTAAGAAGACCTTCAGCTATCTTGAAATTAGGACTTAGATCTTTATTTAAGGCATTTAGAGAAATCCCAACGATATTAATGATGAGATGGTCTTTTTCAAGAGGTTTGATGGAATTTGGAGTTTTTAAATCAAGAGGATAAATCAATCTACTTCTGAACCGAAATAACATCCAAAATTAATTATTTGATTACAAAGTGGAGATAACTCTTCAGTAATTTTTTCAAATTCTTTTTTATTATCATGGTTTAAATCAAGATCTATAAAAAAGACATATTCGCCTAGTTCCCTTTTAGAGGGACGAGATTCAATTCTACTCATATTCAGTCCAAGATTTGCGATGCAATTCAATGCTTTAAGTAATGCACCTGGACTATTTGACTTAAGAGAAAAGGCCATACTAGCCTTGTTTCCATCTACTTTAACGTTCTTCTTTCCAAGAAGAATGAATCTAGTGCAATTGCCTTCAATATCATTAATTGGATAAGCAAGAATATTTAGTTCCTCACTTGCATCTTTGGAGCCTATCGCTGCTCGAAATGAACTTCCCTTAACCATTCTTATCGCTTCTGCGGTTGAATTGGTTGGTAAATGAACTGCATTTGGGATATTGTCATTTAGCCACTGGCTGCATTGCGCTATTGCTTGAGGATGAGAAAGGACCTCTGAAATGGTTGATATCGATCCGCTGCTCATTAATGAGTGTTTGATGGGGAGTACTAGGGCTCTATGAATAAATAGATTTTTATGTCTCCACAGAGAATCTAAGGTTGTGGTAACGCCACCTTCTACGGAATTTTCAATTGGTACTACGGCTGCTTCACAAAGATTGTTTGCAAGATTATCGACTACGGATCTTAACCCTTTGCATGGAGAGAACTGTGGAGAATCAAGCTCTTCTAAGGCTGCCAGGGCTTTTGCGGCCTTCTCAGCGTATGTTCCTTTAGGTCCAAGGTAGGCCACTCGAATTGACATTAGATAAAAAAAAAGGGGTAAATGCCGATAAGATCAAACTGAGCAAGTTTTTGATAATGGCTCTTGCCTTTACTGCACGACAAAAAATTGATCTAGTTGTTCAAGAAAATGAGGAGCAACTACCTGATTATCTCCTACAACAGGAAAGAGTTGTAGGAGCAATGCTTGATCCAAAAAAATTAACTCCTTTGGGTTCAGGTAGATTTAAGTACGAAGTCACAAGTTTTAAGGTTTTTCAACTTCAGATAAATCCAGTGGTATCAATAGGTGTCGAAAATACTGATAGGAAAATCAGAATGTATGTGACAGAAAGTCACTTGGATGGTTTGGGATTTGTTGAAGATTTTGATTTAACTTTAGATGCAATTCTGGAGGCAAAACCATCAGGTCTTGAAGGTGAAGCGCTTTTAGGTGTAACGGTCAGCCAGCCTCAGCTATTGAGATTAATTCCTCCTAAAATGCTCGAATCCACTGGGCAATCAATATTAAATGGAATATTGTTGGGAATTAAGGGCAGAGTTGAAAAGCAGCTAATTGTTGACTTTAATAACTGGTGCAAAGAAAATTAGTGACAAAATAAATGTCAATCAATTTTAAGTTTTGAGAGAAAACTTTTTCGGTGGAGTCTTGTTGCACCTTCTTTGAGTAAGTTTGTTCTATGGATTTCAGTCCCATAACCCTTGTTTTTTTCTAGTCCATAAAGACTGTATAAGGTAGCAAGTCGTTTAATTAATTCATCTCTTGCTTCTTTTGCTAAAACGCTGGCAGCGGCAATTGAAGGGAAGTGACCCTCGCCCCGAACTTGTGTTTTTTGTTTTCCTGACCACGAGCGAATGGGTAATATTCCGTCTACGAGAATTAAATCTGGTGGAAAAGAAAATTTTTCTAATGCTCTTATCATTGCTTTTTCAGTAGCCTCTCGGATACCGATTCTGTCAATTTCTCTTGCTGAAGCCTGGCCTAATGACCAAGCTATTGAGTTTTCTTTTATTAAAGGAACTAATTTATATCTTTTGCGTTGGCTTAATTTTTTGCTGTCCTTCAAACCTTGAGATAAAAGTTTTGATTCGTTAGTTTTGCTTAATATGACAGCTCCTGCGAAGACAGGGCCAAATAAACAACCTTTTCCTACTTCGTCAACGCCTGCAATCAGATGTTTATGAGTATTCATGGTTAAGAAGAAGCTGATGATCTTCTTCTTTTCCTTCTTGGATCCTCATTAACTTCTTGTGATTCATTAGAACTTAATTCATTCTTTTCATCTGTTGAAATATTATCAGCACTAATTAATTCATTTGTTTCGATATCTAAATCTACATTAATATCTTTTTCTTGGGGATTTTCTTTCCCTTCAGAAGTGGTTGAAATTTGCTCAACAGGGTTGTTATTTTTAAGACGAATTATATCTTTATTATTTTTAGTATTGGAAATATCAATTTTTTGTTGTTGATTATCATCGGGAATTTTATTTTTTTCTTCTCCTTCAACCTCCTCAACTCCAGGAAGAATTATATTAACGGTATAGTTTTTATATAGTGGAGGTTCATCTAAAATTAAAATTGGATCAAATCCCATTGAACTATATACCATTTTTTCATTCTCATTCATATTTATATTTATTATTTTACTCTCTTGCTTTTTATTATTATTCTCCTTATTAATATCTTCTGCGATTATCTCTGTGGAATTAGATTTTGAATAATCTATAGATGATTTTTTTTCTTCATTGAATAAGTTAGTATCTAAATCTTTTGTTTTATTTATACGTTTCTTTGTAATATTATTCTCTTGTAAAGATTGGACATGTTCTCCTGAGATTAAAGTTGAATTGATTACACCAGCTTCAGAAGAAGTTGTTGGATTTATATCTTGAATAGTGATATTTGTAAGATTACTTTCGCCTTGTGAATTAGTAGAATTTTTCCCAAATAGTTCATATATATTTTGACCTTGTCTTTTTCTCGTTAGCTCTACAAGTCCAAGCTCTGTTAGCGAAGCAATTTGTGGCCGAGCTGAGTCTCCATTAATAGCTGATGTGAAATGTTCTAATAATTGAAGTTGATCTCTTCTTGTATCCATATCTATAAAATCAATAATAATTACCCCACCAATATTTCTTAATTTCAATTGTCTTGCTATTTCTATAGCTGCTTCACAATTAGTCCACAAAACTGTTTCTCTGGAATTTGCAGATCTTGTAAATGAGCCTGAGTTTACATCGATAACCGTCAATGCCTCTGTTGGCTCTATTATTATGTATCCACCAGAGGGTAGATCTACTCTGGGCTTTAGAGCATCATTAATTGCAGAAATGACTCTATATTTTTCTAATATATTTTGTGAATCACTATGTAATTCTATTGTCAATTCTTTACTATCCTTGCCAAGGAAATTTTTAACTCGACCAATTGCTTCAGTATTATCTACAACAATCTGAGTTACATTTTGCCCCATATTGTCTCTAAGAATTCTATGAATAAAGTCCTCATCTCTATTTAAAAGAATTGGCGGAGTGCAACCATCAGATGCTTGTTGAATAAGCTCCCAATGTTTAAGAAGATTTTCAAGATCATCAATCAGAAATTCTTCAGAAATATCTTCTGCTTCTGTCCTAATTAAAAGCCCAGTACTTGGAGGCTTAACCAATACACCTAATGCTCTAAGTCGATTTCTTTCACTCTCTGTGCTTATTCTTCTAGAAATATTTACACCTTGCCCATAAGGTTGGAGTACAAGATATCTCCCTGGGAGAGCTATGTTTCCAGTTAACCTAGGTCCTTTTGACCCAGTGGGCTCTTTCATTACTTGAACCAAAACCTTTTGCCTTGGTTCGAGCAACTCTGTTATTCCTGTAGTTGCCTTTTTTAATCTAAGTGGACCTAAATCATTGACATGAATAAAACCATTTTTTTCGCTTTCTCCAATATTGACAAAAGCAGCATCTATTCCTGGAAGAACATTTTCAACTGTACCTAAGAAAATATCTCCGATTTGGTAGCTACCTTGAGCCACGATTAATTCATCTATTCTCTCATCAGTGAGCAGAGCGGCAATGCGCAAATACTCAGCAATGACAATTTGCTGGGGCATATACAATGTTGAGCTTTTTCAAGCTATAAAAAATTGACTAGCAGAAAAACTGCAGATAGAACTGTGGGAAATTTTTAACGCCAAACAAACTTAAAGAGATTTTTGAATACTGTTCGGAATGTGAATTAAATATAATCCGATTGAAACCGATGGAGTTGTCAACGTTTAATCTAGGCGTCCCTTTAAGAAAAACTGACGTTAATTAAGAACACTAAGGGCTTAAACCCTTTTCTTAGTTCAAATTCATATTAACACAAGATCAATTTTGAGTTAATGCTTTCAATCTGAGTTCTTAAAAAAATTAGTTCTTAATTATGGAATCATCTATTTTGAAGATTTTAAGGTGTTTAAGGGATTATCCTTAAATTAAATCTTAGCGTTTAGCGATTTTCCAGTGGTACAAGTTAATGCTGATTACCTGAAATTGAAAGCAGGCTATCTTTTTCCAGAGATTTCTAGAAGAATTAAAGACTTTAACTCTAAGAATCCAAATACTGATTTGATCCGTCTAGGAATAGGTGATGTTACTGAGCCTCTACCGTTGGCTTGTCGAGAAGCCATGAAAGCAGCTATTGAAGAAATGGGAACAGCAGAAAGCTTCAAGGGCTATGGTCCAGAGCAGGGGTACAAATGGCTTCGCGAAAGTATCTCTAAAAATGATTATTCATCTCGTGGTTGCGAGATCTCAGCAGAAGAAATCTTTGTTTCAGATGGCTCCAAATGCGATAGCAGCAATATTTTAGATATTCTTGGAAAGGATAATAAAATAGCCGTAACTGATCCCGTTTATCCTGTATACGTGGATACCAATGTCATGACGGGAAGGACAGGAGAAGCAAACTTAAAAGGAGAATATCAAGGTTTAAGTTATATCCCAATTAATTCAGAGAATGGATTTGAGGCAGCAATTCCAAAAGAAAAATTTGATTTGATTTACCTTTGTTTCCCTAACAATCCAACTGGGGCTGTAGCAACTAGAGAGCAATTAGTTGCTTGGGTTCAATATGCAAACGAAAATGATTCTTTGATTTTATTTGATGCTGCTTATGAGGCTTTTATTAAAGATGATTCGATTCCTCATTCGATTTTTGAAATTGAGGGAGCTAGAGATTGTGCCATTGAGTTTCGCTCTTTTTCAAAAAATGCAGGCTTCACTGGAACAAGATGTGCATTTACTGTTATTCCAAAGTCTTTAAAAGGTAAAGCAGGTAAGGAAGAAGTTGATTTATGGTCCTTATGGAATCGTCGACAAAGTACTAAATTTAATGGGGTCAGTTATGTAGTTCAAAGAGGAGCGGAAGCTGTTTATTCTGAAGAAGGGAAAATGCAAGTCAAAAAATTAGTAAGTTTTTATATGGATAATGCTCAAATAATCAAAGCTAATTTGACTTCTGCGGGATTTGAGGTGTTTGGTGCGATCAATGCCCCTTATGCATGGATAAAAACACCGAATAACCTAAGCTCATGGGACTTCTTTGATTTCTTGCTTGAAAACGCAAATGTCGTTGGTACGCCAGGGAGTGGCTTTGGGGCAGCGGGAGAAGGTTATTTTCGATTGTCCGCCTTCAACAGTAGAGAAAATGTTGAAAAAGCGATGCAAAGGATTGTAAAACTTTGATGCTCGTTCATGGTAAGTTCCTTATTAAAAAGTGCTATTCGTCTTGGCAGTTTAATTATGGTTGATTCTGCAAATAAAACTGATGGAGATACTGCTGTTATTGATCGGGAAGTTCAGCGAGTTAGAAAAATATCACCCAAATATAAGGTTTTACTACATAATGATCCAGTTAATACGATGGATTATGTAGTTGAAACTTTAAGGCAGGTGGTTCCACAATTAAGTGAACAGGATGCTTTGAATATTATGTTGGAAACGCATAACAATGGAATCGGACTTGTTATAACATGTGACTTAGAACCTGCTGAATTTTATTCTGAATCTTTAAAGGCAAAAGGACTAACAAGTTCTATAGAATTAGAAAGCTGAAATTATCAATTAACAGGTTTTGGAATAGATGGTTGCATCAAAAGATGCAATGGATACCAACAATTACTCTTTTTTTGTTTTTATATCCTGCAGGATGGTTTATTAGTCAATTTTTTTATTTATTTAACCGAGATATTAGTTCCAATAATTTAAGTATTATAGGAACCATAATTACATTCATATTGTTTCTAATTCTTTTGCCTAGTTGGGGAAGAATTAGATGGAAAACTAATAATCTATGGCTATATATTGGGTTAGATTTTAAAAATACAGTTCAATCATTAAAACTATTTTTTGGTGGGTTTATATTTTCAGTTTTTCTTATAATTATACTTTTTATTTTTTTTCTTTTATCTGGCTGGATTGATAGAGTTGACTATATCAAATTCATTCAATTGTTAAACGCAATATTGTTAATAGTGGGTATTGTTTTTGCTGAAGAGATGATTTTTAGAGGATGGTTAATGGAAGAAATGGTTCTTTTGGTTGGTATGCGAAGAGGAATGATTTTTCAATCTGCAATTTTCAGTCTTGCCCATTACCGATCTGATCTTAGTTTATCAGCTTTAATTCTTTTCTTGACTGGTCTGTTTTTGTTTGGAATAGTTCTCACTTTTAGAAGAATTATTGATAAAGGGTCTTTATGGGGATGTATAGGTTTGCACGGTGGATTGGTTGGTATTTGGTATCTTTTTGATTCTGGAATGGTAAGTTTTTCTATTGATACCCCTTATTTTTTATTAGGACCAAGCAGAAATATGGTGAATCCAATTGGTAGCGTTATTGGAATAATAATTTTGCTAATTACTATATTTTTTCAACGAAGACTTTTTGCAAGAACGGGTCGATTTTTAGCCTCGACAGTTAATGCTTCGTCTAAAGATGAAACTCCATAATCTCTTTCTAATAAGTTCATAACTGTTCTGCCGAAATCATTTGGATTTGTATCAAAGGCCTCTAAGCAAACTCTTCCAAATTCCTTTCCCATGGGCTCAGGATTCCAGAGGAGTTTTCTAGCAGTCCAAGGCATTAAACTCATTGGATTATAACCAGGATTTAATAAACCCTTTTTCAGTCCATACTCTTCTAGCAAAGTGTGAGGTTGAAGTCCTATAAAAAATATTGAAGGCTCAACGATATCAGCTCCAAAAATCTTCTCTAATTCTCTATGGTAAGCAACTGTTTGTCTTATTGTTTCTGGACGCTCATCTATAACATTAAATGAATAATTGACTGAAACCTGTGCCTTGAATCCTGCTTTTGCTAGAAGTTCGCAATTTTTTAAAACTGTTTTTAAGTTGTATCCCATTCTCATTTTTCTAACAAGTTCTTGAGATCCAGAAGTAATTCCAATCTCGAAATAGCTCATACCTGTTCTAACCATTAATTCGGCTAACTCTTCATCTAAATTGTCAGCTCGTATGTATGCAGCCCAATGAATATCATGCAATCCTTCGTCATATATAGCCTGAAGAATATCTTTAGCGTTTTGAATGTGTCCTCTAGAGGGTATGAATTGAGCATCCGTAAACCAAAAGCCTCGAACACCAAGATTGTACAATTGTTTGATTTCTTTAATAACCTCACTTACAGGATTAATTCTTACTTTTTTACCTTCAATAACTGTGTAAATACAATAACAACAATTATGCGGACAGCCTCTTTTGGTTTGTACTCCGATATAAAAGTCCCCACCATCTAGATACCATTTAAATTCAGGCCAAATAGATTGAATATATCCATAGTCGCATGCAGTTTTAAGTATATTATTTGGTTTTTCATGAATCAATTTTTCTCTAGGTGACTCACCAACAATAAAACATCTCTCATCATTTATTGATTCACCTCTTATTAATTTCTCTATTAATAGTTCTCCTTCTCCTAAGGAAATAATAGTACCTTTAGGAAGTGAATTTTTTAATTGATTGTAGAATACACTAACAGCACCTCCCCCTAATATTGCATTAGCTTTTGAATTATATTTCTTTGCATATTTTAATCCTTTTCTAATTAATTTTTGGTTTCTCCATATCTCTCCATAATGACTTTTCAATAACTGGAATCCACCTAAAGCACCACGAATTTTTTTAAGAGGATTGCGAGCATAAAAAACTTCAAATGAATTTTGTAATGGATTTCCACCTCTTCCATCTACAGGGGCATAAATTTGTATATCTCTCCATGAAAAAATTAGGAGTGTAGGTTTAAAACTTTCAATGCTACTTATTAATATTCTTTCGACATCTAAAATTGGCAATGAAGCTAAATCTAGAATTGATTGTTCAATTTTTGGAAAGCATTTATGAACATGGTCAGCTAAATAAATTGGTCCAATAGGGAAAATAGGATTGCAAGGCAGTCTGACATATAAGATCTTAGCCTCTGCTTGAGGTCTAAGCACTTTTAATTCAGATGTCAAATTTGCTTTCATCAGAACATCTATTGCTAACAAAAATGATCAATTAGAAATAAACACTAACAATTTGTGGACCTTTTTGATTGGAAATTAGATGAATATTCAAAAGGAAGAAAACTAAAGTCCATTGCAAATCCAGTCAAAACTTAGTTATAGAGGTCATTTTTATATTTTTTGCAACTAGTAAGATGACAATCTAATTGAAAGATAAAGTTTTTATAAAGGCTTTTTTAAATTGATATTGAACAATTGATTTAAAAAACAAAAAATAGATCAGACTAAAGCCATCGCTTTAATGATTGGATTATGAATTCTGCAATGACTTTGATCATATACATTTTCAGTGGTGCTGCTCTTGGGAGTTTGATGCTGCTTAGTGGTATTCCTGCTGCTCCTCTTTTAGGCTCGATTTTGGCTGCGGGATGCCTAAGTATAAGTGGCCAATTTGAACCTGCGCAATGGCCTATAGGCACCAAAACTTTGCTTGGAATTGGAGTAGGTACTGTTATTGGTACGGGTATTAATCGAGATACTCTCACAGAGTTACAAACTCTTTGGAAGCCAGCTATTTTAATTACTTTTACTTTAATTTTTACAGGCCTCTTGGTTGGAGCCCTGGTAGTCCGTTTGTTTGGAATTGATCCATTAATAGCTTTGCTAGGATCTGCTCCTGGAGGGACTCTTGGTATGAGCCTGGTTGGAGCAGAACTTGGGGTAGGAGCTGCAGTTGCAGCAATTCATGCATTTAGATTGATAGCTGTTTTGTTAATCACGCCAGCTGTTGTTAAGTATTTAGCTCCTTTTGTTAGCGTGAATATGAACTAGCAATTTAGTAATCGAAAGTCAAAAAAATATTCATTATGTGGCTGTTAAATTTATAAAATTTTCCAATTAGCATTATCAGGTATCTTAGGTCCTATAGATTTATCAGGTGGCTCTGTAGTGCTTATTCGCCAGTCTGGAACTCTACATTGTACATATCCTGGGTTTTGAATAAGGACGCCTGAGTTGTCATCCTTTTTATATGTAAATCCTCCCTTCCATGAGCCTCCTTCTTTGAGTGAGCCTTTGAACCAAACCCAACAGTTTTCTCTTTCCATTTGATTGAACTAGTAAGAGAATGAAATTGTATTTATCTTCTTCTGCTTCTGCGTCTTTGTTGCAATTTGCGCTTATATTTTTCAACTGGAGTTTCATGATGACGCAGGCGCTTTAATTCTCCAAAGATGCCAGCTTTGGAAACTTGACGCTTAAAGCGGCGAAGTGCTGATTCAATGCCTTCGTTTTCTCCAACAGTTACTTGAGTCAAAAAGATAAAAAATGCTATCAGATAATTTTACAGGACGATAAAGCATATTTTTGTTTTGTCCTTTTTGGGAGAAAAAGATCTAGAATATTTGTTGAATTATCCAAATAGCTTTCTTCAAGTTTTGCTCATTAGCCAAATTATTGAGGTTTTCCCCTTTTCGGACCATTCATTATTATTTCATAGGTCCGTTATCCAATGACTATTTACATAGGGAACCTCTCATTTGATGCTGAGGTTGAAGATATTGTTGGCGTTTTTAGCAGTTATGGTGAAGTCACTAATTGTAAGCTCCCATTAGAAAGGGAAACTGGAAGAAAAAGAGGTTTCGCTTTTGTTGATATGGGCGATGATGCTCAAGAACAAAAAGCAATCGATGATCTTCAAGATGTTGAATGGATGGGGAGAGCTATCAGGGTTACAAAAGCTAGACCTAAAAACAATTAATTAGATTAAAAATAATTTTTCATACCTCTGACAGTAAAACTGTCTGTAACTCGATAAATTATATTTTTTGAATTTTAATTAATTTTAGATTTCAGTCTATTAGCGAATTAAGCATTTTCTAAAATTAATGCTGTAATGATAAGAAGTTCAGAGCAATGCCTTTTTAATGCTTTACTCAACAATTCCTTTTTCAACAATCACATTTGGCGGATTTAATCCTTTAGCTGCAATTGCAGGATTGGTTATCTTTTTTCAGATCTCTCAAATTTATTATTATGGATTACCTGAGAATGAACCAACAGTTGAGCTTTCTGAAACTGGTTCATATAAATATCTTCAAAAACAATTTATTGGTGTTCAAGTAGTAACTGCCCTTATCGCTGCTTCTGTCATGCTTGCGGGTCCTGATAAGATATTTTTCCCTTTTAAATATTTTTAAGATAAAAATATAGATAAAATTGATTTTTAGGTTATAAAGGCAGCTAATTTAGCTGCCTTTATTCTTCATGAGAAATTCAATTTGAATAAATAACAAATTTTTAGAAATAATTTTAGATAGTGATTTTTTTTGATTGGATTATTTTCGTCTGAGAATCATCACTTTGTTCATGACGAACATCAATCTATTGATTTGGTGTTTTTAATAGTTTAGTGAAATTATTTTTTATGGAATTAAATCAAAATAATACTGATAAATCTCAAGACATTATTAATAAAAACGAAAAGGTAATTCCAATTCAAGCAATTCAGAATCGTAATTATCTGTATCCTGATGGACATCGTATGACCCATCAAATGAGATGGTTCAAAGGCAGTCGTGACAGGGGTTTGAAATCTGATATTGCAGCATGAGAAACAATATAAATTAATTATTTTTTATAAAATCACATGAGAAAGATTAAAATTAACAAACAAAATAATCCTGATCCCTATGAAGATTTTGTGAGATTGGAGAAGCTTGATGCTTATGAAGCGCAAATCAAATGTACTTCTAAAAATAATAATAAATCTATTAAATAATATTATTGTTTATTAAAATTTATTTTTCTATTTATCAAAAAAAAGCCTCCTATTTCAATAGGAGGCTTTGTAAATTTAACTTGTAAGTCTTAGAAGCTGAAATAAGTTTCAGCAACTACACCAGTGTCGTCATCACCAGTACTTGTATCTTCTACTGTGAAGAATCCAGCTGTTACAGAGACATAATCATTAAGTCCGTAGCTGTAAGAAACTTCAAATCCTGTTGAATCTTCGGAATCACTACCGTCAATATCAGTTGAATTGTATGCAGCACTTAATGTTCCAGGACCAACTTCGTAGTCAATGCCAACGAACAAATCAGTTGCATCTGCACCAGTTTCTGGATCATTTGTGTCATAAGCAACGCTAATTGTTGCAGGGATTGACTCAGGGCTGTAGTAGATACCACCACCAAATGTGTCGTATCCAGTTGTTCCACCTTCACCGTCGTTAGAAGCAATTACTAGACCGCCACCAAAGCCGTCGCCGTCATAGCCAAGAGTGAAAGTTGAAACATCATCAGCATCATCAGAATTGATACCTGTGGTTGCATCAGTACCACCAACTGAAACGAAGCTAACAGAAGCAACTACGCCGTTGTCGTTGGAGTACGCAACACCAACACCAGGACCAGTTTCGCTACCAGCTAACGAATAAGGCATACTGCCTAGTCTGAAAGCGTCTGAGTAAGCAGAAGTAGTTGCAGCAACAACATCATCCTGATCAACCAAAGGACCAGCAGTTACTTCTAGATCGCCAACAGGGAATGCATAAAATAAAGAATGCAGTGTAATAGCACCAGTGCCACCTACTGAGCTATCCATGCTTGCCAATGGACCACTGGCATTACCAGTTTCCATGCCCATGTAAAGCATGTCTTCACCAGTAAAACTGGAAGTTACATCCAGTCCATATCCATATTGCATATAGAGCTCTTCTTCTGTATCAGTTGTTCCACCGTCGGCAACAGAACCAACAGTGAAAACAGCACCACCAGAAAGAGATGTAGTTGATGAGAATGCAGTATCTGCATTCACTGCAATAGGAGCCATTAGGCCCAAAGCAGCAGGGGCTACCAGCAAACGCTGAAAAAACTTCATTGTGTCCTCACACAAATTAAGATCAAACATATCTTCCTAATTAACAATTCAATACGATGTATTGAGAGATACATTCCTAGAAACTATCGCGTATCGGCGAATACATTTCTAAACTTCATCAAGATTTTTTATTGTCGAACTTGGCAAAAAATAGTGGCTTATGGTTTTTGAATCATTAACTATCTTTTATTTTGATGAGAATTGAAAATCATGTCTTTTGCAGTTTTGTTAATTAATACTTGAAATTAAATTTTAATTTCTAATCATTATCTATTGAGCTTGCTTCAGGCCCTAAAGAAGAATTAACCCATCCTGATACAACTGAAGAAACATTTGACAATTTATTAAGATAAATCCTCTCTTCTAAGGTAACTGACTGATTGTTTTCTATTCGGTTAAGTATTTCTTTTATTTTAATTCTTGTTGTAGTAGAAAACATAATCTTTTTATTTTTTTTAACTAAATGCTCAAGAAGAAGTCGTTCATGCTGAACTATTTTGGAATTATTTTATACTTTAAACTTTATCTTTGGTATAAAAAATTACAAATACTTTTTTATTATTTTGTTTTAATTTCGTCAAATAATTGTTCGTCATGGTCGATTTCTCTTATAGAAACATCACCTCAAGCATGGTCATATTGAAATGTATTGGACCAGATAGATTTTTTTTAGAAAGAGCTATTTTCCCCCAAGAAGTTTTTTCATCAGTGGCACCAGAAGGCTCGCAGCTGGAAATTTGGGGGATAGAGTCTTATGGGCCAAATTTAGAACAACGTCTCAGAGTTTCTGCTTCTATGAAAGAAGATCCAATTGCGGCTTAGTCCATTAGTTATTTAATTATTTATTCAAAGCAATAGATATCTTTGTGCAAGTGGTAATGATTCCGCTGGTTCACAAGTCAAAAGCTCTCCGTTCGCAAACACTTCATATGTTTGAGGGTCAACTTCTATTTTCGGTCTTGCATTATTTAGTTTCATTGATTGTTTAGATATCTTTCTTGTGTCTTTAACTGCAGCATAAGAACGTTCTAATTTGAGTCGTTCTGGTACACCATTGTCTATCGCGGCCTCACTTAAGAAAGTAAGGCAAGTAGGATTTATTGCCTTTCCAAAGGTAGAAAACATCGGGCGACCATGCACTGGTTGAGGGGTAGGAATAGAGGCATTTGCATCTCCCATTTGAGCCCATGCGATAGAGCCTCCCTTGATTACTAAGTCAGGTTTGATTCCAAAAAACCCTGGCTTCCATAGTACTAAGTCGGCTAGTTTTCCAACTTCTATCGACCCAACATGACCGCTGATTCCATGAGCGATCGCTGGATTAATAGTTACCTTTGATATATACCTTTTCAGGCGATGATTATCATTCCTTTTATTATCTTCTGGTAATGATCCTCTTTGAACTTTCATTTTATGGGCAGTTTGAAAAGTTCGACTAATAACTTCTCCAACTCTTCCCATGGCTTGAGAGTCACTCGCAATAATAGAAAAGGCTCCTAAATCATGCAGGATGTCTTCAGCAGCAATAGTTTCACGACGTATTCTTGATTCAGCAAATGCAACATCCTCAGGAATTTTAGGATCCAAATGATGGCAAACCATCAGCATGTCTAAATGCTCTTCAAGAGTATTTAGAGTGAAGGGTCTGGTCGGATTTGTACTGCTAGGGATCACATTAGATTCCCCGCAAATTTTTATAATGTCAGGAGCATGACCACCGCCAGCTCCTTCTGTATGGAAGGTATGAATTGTTCTTCCTTTTATTGCCCGAATTGTATCTTCAACAAAACCAGCTTCATTTAGGGTATCTGTATGAATACAAACTTGTACGTCTAGTTGGTCTGCGACACTGAGGCAAGAATCAATACAAGCTGGAGTCGTTCCCCAGTCTTCATGAAGTTTTAATCCACAAGCTCCTGCTCTTACTTGTTCTTCTAGCGCTGCTTTATTAGTCGCATTGCCTTTCCCAAAGAATCCCAAATTAACAGGAAAACCCTCCGCGGATTGCAGCATCCTTGAGATGTGAAATGCTCCTGGCGTACATGTAGTTGCATTAGTACCAGTTGCTGGACCTGTCCCTCCTCCAAGCATTGTGGTAACCCCACTAGCTAAAGCCGTTTCTATTTGTTGTGGACAGATAAAATGAATATGACTATCAATAGCTCCTGCAGTGATAATAGTTCCTTCTCCAGCGATTGCTTCTGTACTAGCTCCTACAATAATGTTGACACCTTCTTGAGTATCAGGATTGCCAGCTTTTCCGATACCTGAGATCTTCCCGTCTTTAATACCAATATCTGCTTTAACAATTCCCCACCAATCCAGGATAAGTGCATTTGTAATAACAGTATCTACTACTCCATTGTCTCTGCTTTGTTGTGATTGTCCCATTCCATCACGAATAACTTTACCACCACCAAATTTAACTTCGTCTCCATAGTGAGTATGATCTTGTTCAACTTCGAGTATTAAGTCTGTATCTGCAAGTCTAATGCGATCGCCTTTAGTAGGACCATAAGTCTCTGCATAGGCTTGGCGAGAAATTTTGAAAGGCATTTTATTGTTGAAGTGAATCGTTTATAAGTCCGTTGAACCCAAAAATTTTACGATCTCCTGCATAAGGAACAAGATTAACTTTTCTTTGATCACCTGGCTCAAATCTGATAGCAGTACCAGCTGGGATGTCTAATCTTTTGCCGAGAGCTTTTTGACGCTCAAATTCTAGACCTTGATTTGACTCGAAGAAATGATAATGAGAGCCAATTTGTATTGGCCTATCGGAGGTGTTAGCGACTAGTAGAGTTGTGATTTCTCTTCCTTTGTTGAGTTCAATAAAACCATCTTCTGGAATAAGTTCTCCAGGAATTAAATAAGACATAATTGTAGTTAGCTAATTGGATTGTGAAGTGTTACAAGCTTCGTTCCATCGGGGAAAACAGCCTCTATTTGAACTTCATGGATGAGTTCGGGCACGCCTTCCATGACTTGTTCTTTGGTTAGCCATGTAGTTCCTTCGTTCATTAAGGTTGAGACACTCTTGCCATCTCTAGCACCTTCAAGTACTTGAAAGCTAAGCCAAGCAACAGCTTCAGGATGATTTAATTTCAAACCTCTTTTTAATCTTCGCTCTGCTAAAAGAGCAGCGGTAACTACAAGTAATTTGTCTTTTTCTTGAGGGCTTAGGTACATTTTTTAATAGTTAGAAGTTCATTTTACTAGCAAAGAAATGCTTAAAAGTTCATGATGGACATTTTATGTCTGTTGATGGATTTTCTTGCATTGGCCAAATCCTCATGTATTGAGGCATGCTTAATTTTCTTAAACTTCTAGTAAGTCTCCAAATTCTATAAAACCAAAATCGAGCTGATTGTGTTGATGAGCCTGTGTATCTTGCTGATATGCCATTTTTAAGAAGGCTACAAGTCATAAATCCCTCAAGTGCATCTCTTTGTTGTCGGCAGTTGACTAATAAATCAGACAAATCTTTTTGTTTGATTTCTTTAGGTGTTATCCAAGTTAAAGATCCAAATACTGGTTGCTTTTCTAAGCCATGAATGGACTTTAGAGCGTCTCCGGCTAGTTCTAAGCGATCACTAAATTCATAATGCTTTCCTTCAGTATTCTCCCTAAAGATTTCCAAAGATGATCTCCATACTCCACTACCAAGTTCTTCTCCCGCAGCAGTCCTTCCCAAGCGAACCAAATCAACACATAAAAAGCTCGATGAAGGATCAAGATTAACAGTCATATTTTGTTCGAAAAGACCTCCCTGATAGACAATTAATTCTTGAGGGATCCATTCAAAGTCAGAATTTCTTTCAATTTGAAAAAAACATTTTTGATTTGCCCATCTTCCTTGCGGATTTAGTTTTGATCTACCTCTGCTTCCATAAACTTTTTGAGCTGCTACCGAAGAACAAATAGCACTGCTATTTTCTTCAGCATTTATATTTATTGTGAGTTGGTCACCTCCAACAATTCCACCAGCACTATGGAGAATTGGTATTTCGCATCTCCCATCTTTTTTATCATTGAAAACCTTCATTAATTTTAATGGAGCAGTGCATTTTGCTTGATGAATTGTTTTGACAATATCTCTATTGTTAGACTTTGGCTTCTTGTAAAGCCTTAGATCACAAGTTCCATGCCATTGAGAGGTCATTAAATAGATTTATCGTTTTTGTTTAATTGGTTTTGAGAAAATAATAAATTTCTGATCTGGTAGACATGATCTATAAAATTGAAATCTATAAAGAATTGAAGCTTGTCTCACGAATTAATCTATCTCACTAAGAGAATTAGTGCTCAAGTCATTGGACAATGCCTCTTACTTCCTTTGTCTGCAAAAGAGAGGACTCAGCTTAGGGGCAAACGATCAACTTTAGATGGAACTGATGTGATGTTAAATTTGCCTAGAGGAGGAGGCCGCTTGATCCCTGGAGAGGTATTGAAAAGTGAGAATTCACAAATTTTTGTAAGCATAGAGGCTGCTCATGAAGATGTAATAAGAATTAGCTCAGAAAATAGATTGAAATTGTTAAAAGCTGCTTATCATTTAGGCAATAGACATGTTGAGATTGAGTTGCACGATAAAGAGTTATATTTACTCAATGATGTAGTTATGAAAAAGATGTTAGAAGGCCAAGGCTTTTCAATAGAAACTTTTCAAAGACCTTTTTCTCCTGAGATAGGTGCTTACGAGTATGAGGATTGATTAATTCAGTTTATGAAACTTGAGCTTTTACAATTAATGAGCCCATCATTACCAATTGGCGCCTTTAGTTACTCAGAAGGGTTAGAATGGCTTGTTCAAAATAAAAAAGTGTATGACGAGACGACACTTTTCAATTGGATTGAAAGTGAACTTTCTCGAGGTCAAATAACAATTGAGGCCAGCTCAATTTCGCACTTAATGAGAGATTTAGCGAATTGGAGTGATCATACAGATGTTCAATATAAGTTAATTATTGAAGAGTGGAATTCTTGGCTTGGTTCATTAAGAGATTCTCCGGAGGTTAGATCTCAACAAAAACAAATGGGCGAATCTTTACTACAGCTGTTAATTGATCTGGATCATCCTCTTCCTGATCATGAAAAGAAATTGATATGGCCTATAGCTTGGGCTTGGGCTGGAGTATGCTTGGACATAACTCAAATTGATATGGTGGAGGGTTATTTATATAGCTGGGTAGCCAATCAATTAAGTGCGGCATTAAGGCTATTGTCATTAGGGCCAACAAAAGCTCAAAAGCTTCAAAAGAAATCTCTAGTACTTATTAAGTCTCAAGCAAGTTACTTATTGGAACAGAATCCTAAAGAAATTTGGGTTAGCGATGTAGGAGCTATTATGGCACAACAGTCGCATGTAGAACTTTATTCAAGATTATTTAGAAGCTAATGGAAAGTAAATTAAGAGTTGGAATAGCTGGTCCAGTTGGATCTGGTAAAACGGCTATCATTCAGAGACTATGTGAAAACCTTAAAGATCAATTAGAGATCGCCGTAGTAACAAATGATATCTATACTCAAGAAGATGCGAAATTTTTGACTAATTCAAAGGCTTTAGCACCAGAACGAATCAAAGGAGTGGAAACTGGAGGATGCCCACATACAGCGATAAGGGAAGATTGCTCTATAAACCGTATTGCGGTTGAAGAGCTAGAGCATAAATTTACAACTTTAGATTTAGTATTTGTTGAAAGTGGTGGAGATAATCTTGCTGCAAGTTTTAGCCCTGAGTTAGTTGACATATGTATATATATTATTGATGTCGCGGCAGGGGATAAGATACCCAGGAAAGGTGGACCAGGCATAACACGTTCGGATTTATTAGTGATCAATAAGATTGACCTCGCTGAAATGGTTGGCGCAAGCTTGAAAATAATGGAGAGGGATACTTTATTAATGCGGGAGAATCTTCCCTGGTGCTTTACCAATACAAAAACAGGGGAAGGGATAGAAATAATTGAAGAGTTTTTGTGTAATCAGATACCTTCTGATCGTCAAAAGGTATGAACGAATACTGAAATGCATCTTCGTTTACTGAAATAGCTAAAACAGTTTCATTTGCTACAAAAAGATGGGTGTTCAGTTGGATACTTTTCGTAAACCCCCAAGTTGGGCAAACAACGAATTTAGTTAGTAATTCATGAAGCTTTCAAAGCGCATTTTTGCAGGTTTAGCTACTGCCTCATTGGCAGTAACTGTTACTGCTTGTGGTGGATCAGATTCCTCAAGCAACTTTGATGACACCGTAACTGTTGGAATTCTCCACTCCTTATCGGGGACAATGGCAATCTCCGAATCAACTCTTGTTGATACAGAGAAAATGGCTATTGAGGAAATTAATGCAGCTGGCGGTGTAACAGTCGACGGTAAAAGCTATAAAATTGAGTACATCGTTGAAGATGGTGCATCGGATTGGCCTACCTTCGCTGAGAAATCCAAGAAGTTAATTGATCAGGATGGAGTACCAGTTGTCTTTGGCGGCTGGACTTCTGCTAGTCGTAAGGCAATGCTTCCGGTTTATGAATCTAAAGATGCATTCCTTTATTACCCTATTCAATATGAAGCACAAGAGTGCTCCAATAACATCTTCTATACAGGAGCGACTCCTAATCAGCAATCTGAGCCTGCTACTGATTTCATGTACAAGCGCTCACCAGCGGCTGGAGGAGATTTCTTCTTAGTTGGTTCTGATTATGTTTTCCCAAGAACTTCTAACACAATTACTAAAGCTCAAGTTAAACAACTTGGCGGTAAAGTTGTTGGAGAAGACTATCTACCTTTAGGTAATACAGAGGTAGCTCCTATTATCTCCAAGATTAAAGTTGCTCTTCCTGATGGTGGAATCATCGTTAACACTTTGAACGGTGATCAAAACGTTGCTTTCTTTAAACAAATCCAGGACGCAGGAATTACTCCTTCCAATGGTTATTACGTAATGAACTACTCCATTGCGGAAGAAGAGATTAGTACGATTGGACCTGAGTTCCTTGAAGGCCACTATGGTGCGTGGAACTACATGATGTCTATTGATACTCCAGCTTCTAAGAAATTTGCTAAGAGTTTTAAGAAGAGATGGGGTAGTGATCGTGTCGTAGCTGATCCTCAAGAATCTGCTTATAACATGGTTTATCTTTGGAAGCAGGCAGTTGAAGATGCAGGAACATTTGATGACAATGCTGTTAGAGAAGCATTGGTTGGTCAGACATTCGATGCTCCCCAAGGGCCAGTAGAAGTCATGGCAAATCATCACCTATCTCAAACAGTGAGAATCGGTGAAATCAACGCAGAGGGTGGATTTACTATCCTTGAAGAAACTGGAGTAGTTGAACCACAAGCATGGAACCAAAAACATCCAAGTTCAAAAGGTTATGCTTGTGATTGGACTGATCCTAAGAAAGGTGAAAAATATAGGATGTGATTCAATTTTTGACTTATAAATAGATTCTAATAAGGAGCCTTCGGGCTCCTTATTTCTTTAAAAAAATCAACCAAGCTAGTGCAACTTATTCTTGAAAGCCTTTTTAATGGCGTTGCTATTGGCTCAGTTTTGCTCGTCGCAGCACTGGGACTAGCAATTGTCTTCGGTTTAATGGGTGTCATCAATCTTGCTCATGGGGAATTGATGATGCTTGGTGCTTATTCAACATACATAACCCAATTAATTTTCAAACAAGTTTCTTTCTTAAAACCTTTTTATGATTCGTATGTCATAGTTGCAATTGGTATTGCTTTTTTAGTTAGTGGAACAGTTGGAATTCTTTTAGAGCGAACAGTTATTAGACGTCTCTATGGAAGTCCTCTTGAAACACTTTTAGCCACATGGGGAGTGAGCCTAATCCTTCAACAATTTGTTAGAAGTGTTCCGCTGGCCTATGCCAGTGGTTTGGTAATAGCACTTTTCTTTGGCCTGTTTACACCGCTATTTATTTCTGATGACTTACTTCATGGTGCAAAAGGTAAATTAATAAGAGCATGTACTTGGGGGTTCTCAGCTTTATTAGGTGTAGCAACAGGAGGTGTTTTATCGTCTTTAGTAAGTAAACTTAGTCGCGCTAGTGCAAGGAATGTTGATGTTACAGCTCCCTCTTGGATGAGAGGTGGAATTGATTTTGTTGGAATTACTTTTCCTAAAACGCGTCTTTTAATAATCCTCATTACCTTAATATCTGTTTTAGTAGTAATTTTCTTTCTTGATAAAACAGCTTGGGGAATGAGAATTAGAGCAGTAACTCAAAATAGACCAATGAGTGATTGTTTAGGTATATCCACTGAAACAGTAGATATTATTACTTTTGGAATAGGTTCTGGTCTCGCTGGTGTTGCAGGAGTTGCAGTTTCACTCCTTGGCTCAGTCGGACCAAATGTTGGTGGAAATTACATTGTGGGATGTTTTATGGTTGTTGTTCTTGGTGGAGTGGGCAATTTATTAGGAACAATCCTTGCTTCCTTCTCTATTGGAATAATGACTGATTTGATAGGAGCAGGAAGACTACTTACCATTTGGCCAGATATGCCTTCCCCTCTTTATTCAACAATAGATTTTTTTGCGACAACAAGCATGGCTAGAGTAATGATATTTGCTCTGATAGTAATATTCCTTCAATTTAAACCAACTGGGATGTTCCCACAAAAAGGAAGAATGGTGGAGTCTTGATTGATGAGTATTTTTTCTACAAAAAAAAGTTGGATTAACTTAACTATTTGGGTATTACTTATTGCCCTAATTATTGCTGCACCCTCAGTGCTTCCTGTTTTTAGATTAAATCTATTAGGAAGATATTTATCGCTTGCAATAGTGGCATTAGGAGTGGATTTGATTTGGGGATTCACAGGAATGTTGAGTTTAGGTCAAGGAATTTTCTTTGCACTTGGTGGATATTGTGCTGCGATGTTCCTCCAATTGAATAGTGCAGGAGAATTCCCAAATGGTATCCCTGAGTTTTTTGGTTTATATGGAGTCGAAAAGCTTCCATTTTTCTGGGAACCTTTTAAAAGTTCAATTTTTACTCTTATTTCCATTTGGCTGATACCGGCTATTATTGCAGGTTTTCTTGGGTATTTAGTGTTTAGAAATAGAATAAAAGGTGTTTATTTTTCAATCCTTACACAAGCGGCTCTTTTGGTTTTTTTCAATTTCTTTAATGGACAGCAGAAATTGATTAATGGAACAAATGGTTTGAAAACAGATGTGACTCAACTTTTTGGACAAATGGTAGGTTCAGAAATAATGCAAAGATGGTTCTTTTGGATATCAGCTGTTTTAGTAATACTTGCCTGGTTTTTTGCCCGGTGGATTGTTCGAGATAGATTTGGAAATATCCTTATTGGAATTAGAGACGATGAAGCTCGAGTTCGTTTCACTGGTTATAATCCGGTAATTTTTAAAACAATAATATTTTCAATAGCAGGAGGCTTAGCTGGTATTTCAGGGGCTTTGTATACAGTTCAATCTGGAATAGTTTCTCCACAGTTTATGACTGTCCCTTTCTCTATAGAAATGGTTGTTTGGGTTGCCGTGGGTGGTAGAGGAACTTTGCTAGGTGCAATACTTGGAGCTGTTTTAATTAATTATGCAAAAAGTTTGGTAAGTGAAGCATTACCAGCAAGCTGGATGTTTATTCAAGGTGGATTATTTATTCTTGTTGTAACAGCTCTTCCAGAGGGGGTACTAGGATGGATTAGGAAAGACGGTCCAAAGAAATTATTGTTTTTACTTGGGATTAATAAAAAATTAGAAACATATCCAAGTCTTGAAGTCAATGAACAAGGTGAGGTGAAATCATGACTTCTCCATTACTAGAGCTAAAACAAATTTCAGTTAGTTTTGAAGGATTCCTTGCTCTCAGAGATCTTAATCTGGTTTTGAATCAGGGTGATCTTAGAGCAGTGATTGGTCCCAACGGTGCAGGTAAAACTACATTCTTAGATGTGATTACAGGGAAAGTAGCACCTACAAAGGGTGACGTGATTTTTAAAGAAAAATCGTTGATTGGTCAAAAAGAGTTTCGTATAGCGCGTAAAGGGATTGGAAGAAAATTTCAAAGTCCTAGGATATTTGAGAATTTATCTGTGCAAGAAAACCTAGCTCTAGCAGTGAGTAGACCTAAAACTCCTTTGTCGTTGTTGATGAATAGTTTAAAGGTTAAGCATTTAGATCAAATTCAACATTTGATGAGTATTGTCAACCTTCAATCAAAAGCCAATATAAGGGCCGGAGCGCTTTCTCATGGTCAAAAACAATGGCTTGAGATTGCGATGCTAGTGGGACAAGACCCTGATCTTTTACTTGTTGATGAACCTGTTGCTGGTTTGACTGATGAAGAAACAGATTTAACTGCTGATCTTCTTAAATCTTTAGCGGGTGATCATACAGTTTTAGTCATTGATCATGATATGGAATTTATTCGTAGACTTGATTGCCCTGTTAGTGTTTTACATCAAGGTCATGTATTGAAAGAGGGTTCCATGAGTGACATACAAAAAGATCCATTAGTGATAGAGGTTTATTTAGGTAAATCGGAGGAGGAAGAATAATGACTATGCTTCAGATAAAAGGCTTGAATACCTACTATGGCGAAAGTCATATTCTTCGAGATGTTGATATGAATATCAATCAAGGTGAGATGATTTGTCTTATAGGTCGAAATGGAGTAGGTAAAACAACTTTGCTTAAATCTTTAATAGGGTTATTAACTCCACGGCGTGGAGAGATTGTTTATAATGGAGATTTTGTTAATAGAAAGCCACCTCATCAAAGGGCTCGTTCCGGAATTGCATATGTTCCCCAAGGACGAGAAATAATACCTTATTTGACTGTCGAGGAAAATCTTCAACTTGGATTGGAAGCTTTACCAGGAGGTCTGGCAAAGCATAAACAGATTGATGAATTGGTATATGAACTTTTCCCTGTCTTAAAACAATTTCTAGCTCGTAAGGGAGGTGACTTAAGCGGTGGGCAGCAGCAACAACTTGCAATTGCTCGAGCATTACTTGGGAAACCAAAGTTGCTTTTACTTGATGAACCAACTGAAGGAATACAACCGAATATCGTTCAAGATATTGAGTCTGCAGTTAAAAGGATCATTAGTGAGACTGGTGTTGGGGTTTTATTGGTAGAGCAACATCTGCATTTTGTGAGGCAAGCAGATCGTTATTATGCAATGCAACGCGGAGGCATAGTTGCAAATGGACCAACTAGTGAATTAAGTAAAGCTGTGGTAGAGAAGTTCCTTAGTGTTTAAGTCTATTTTGTTTGAGTAAAAGCAGTTTCTTGCTCTATTTTGTCTTGGCAAGTAGAGCAAAGAATATGACCTTTTTTTTTTCCAAAAAGTCTTTGTTGACCTTTCGATATTTTGTCCACAGCCCAGGCATTTGAAGAGTGGACTCATTTATTACTAAATCTTTTTTATATGATCATTTATCATACTATTTTCAGTCTGTTATAAAAGATACAAGATCTTTTGGACCGTCGTCTTTGATTCTTTGGAATAATACTAATTCATTTAATTAATATTAAAATGCATTTTTAAATACTTGTTTTATTTATTTAGTTGGTTATAAATTGAACAACTTGTTTTTAGTACATGTCTTTTGAAAGACTAAGTAAAACTGAGATATTCCATGGTAGAATTGCCATGTCAGGCTTACTATTTATTTTATTGATGGAAATAGTATCTAAAATAAATATTTCTTAGATACTACATATATGTAATTAATTTAGGTTTATTTGGAGCTGCTTTAGTTAAGCTACTTTTAGAAATAGAGAATCTTTTATTCTCTTAATTTTTTCATCTTTCCATAACCAGATAATAGGCTCTGTAGATTTTGCTCGTTGTAGATCAATTCTGTTTTCAATACTTATAGGATTAAATTCTTTATTAGCTTCAAATTGTTTATCTCTAATTGCCTGATTGATAACAATACTTCCATCCTTCCCAGATATTGATCTATGAAATGTACCGATAGGTATTTGAAGTGCACCCATGAATCTATGGAGATAAATTATGTGATGGGGTTCATCCCAAAGAGGATTTAATAGTGTGAAGGTTCTATCTCCCTCAAGTACAAGATTATTATCTGTTTGATGATGGTGTACATAATATTGCTCAAAGCCATTTAAATCAGGAGGTGAAGTTGCTCCTCCTCTATGAATAACGACATCACTACCATTTGAACCTTCAACACTGGCATCTAAAAAAGTTACTTCAGGAGTCTCTCGAAAAATATTAACCGGTACAAAATTGAGTTTCATTAAAAAAATTATTTGTTCCAAACATTACTGGAATAAATATATCTAACTGTATTAATTAATTCACTTTTAGCGAATTAATTATCTTTTGGGAAAGAAGAAGAGTATTTGATTTTACTAAAAGGCATCAAATATTATTTGTTCTAGTTAGCTCACAAAGCAATTATTGATACATAAGATTATGAAAAATATTAATAAGTTAGATCACATAAAATATTATTAAGTCATGGCTAAATCAACTATTAAAAATAAAAAACTTTTGGTTGATGAAATGATTAAAACCTTTAAATCTATCCCCGCAACAGCGATAACTTTTTCGAACATAAAAAAAAATTAAACTCATAACTTACGATATATTTTTGAGATACTTCGCTAGCGGATTATTTTTATTATCACATGGACTTTTGGTTTTAGATCATCTAGGAATAGGAGCAGCTCTTCATGGGATTGGTGAGGTCTTTTTTGCCCCATGGGCTATTAAGCAGAAAGCATGGGACTTGGTTTTTATAGCTTTTTTATTTGGCGCATTTGATCTTTGGGGAACTTTGAAACTAGGATTTAATTAGTAAATTCATTAGATAAACTTGTGTTTTCTTTAAGATTGGGGAGGGAGGTCAAAACCCTTCCCAGTAGTGGTGACCTCCCTACAGAAAACTTAGGAACGGGTTTTCTGATAAAATAGTTATAGGAATTTAGTTGAATAAGTTAAGACTTAATTGATACAAAATCAAAAATCTATGAATAATTTGTATATCTTATGAATTTATTTAATCAATTCTTTATTAGATAGTATTTTTTTTCGTTTGACTTTTTTCAACTCGTGCATACCTTCTATTTGTTGGTAAACAGACTGTAGTTGATCGCAAATATGTTCAGTATTTTCTACTTTGTTTAATCTGAGTAGCATTTTCTCTATTTGCTCTTTGCATTCTAAGAAAATATGACAATCTATTGTTCCTGGTTCGTATTGCATGTTTGAAACTAAAGAGTATATAAATAAAGGAATCAAATAATTAAATCTGTATATGTTGATTCAAATAATCAAATCTATTTGGTTATTTATTTCTAAAAAATTATAAATTAATGATATATAATTAAAAATTCTAATATGTGTTGGAAATTAAGTTTTTTGGACTTTATTTATTAACCCATCTCTGCTTTCATTGCTTCATGGATTCTTTTACTCATGATTTCATGACCACAATATTGCAAGTGCACTTCTTGTGACCTTTTGGCGGATTTGTTTTGAGTGTACTTAAGTCCTCTGTAAGTTAGCTCAGCCATTGGAATGATTTTCAATGTTCAAGTCCCCGTTCCATGGCTTGAATCTAACTGCGACTCAAATTGAGCTGAACGTCGTTTGATGATACACAATACATTCCCAATCTGTTGAAGTTTATTCAAAAATTATTATCAATCTAGATGTGAACTCGTGATTCATTAAAGAATTAGTGGCAATAAGATTGAATATTCCTAATGAGAGGTCTTATTAAATGAATGAAATTAGTAATTAACTATCGAGCTAGTCTAGAAATATATGAATCTCTTGAACCGGCATTGATCCATCCGGTCGCGATCGTTTTTGGATGAGTCTTATTAACTCGACCTCTATGAATATGTGTAAGACCAGCGGGAAAAATAACTAGTTTTCCTCGTTCCGCTGTCTCATGAAATTCCTGCCAGTGAAATTCTGTTCCTCCTGAATCGACATCATTGCAATACAGAATCCAAGCTAAGACTCTGTGAACTGGTTCGGTCACTTCTTCGCTAATAGTCCAATCACAGTGCCATTTCTTAAACCCCTCCCCAGGAGCATAACGTTGTAAATTGAAAATGGGATTAACAAAGAGAGATTGTTCAGGAGCGCATTCGCTAAAAAGTGGGCGTTCTTCAAGGTATTTTTGAAGACCAGCATTGACTCCTCTTATTATTACTTCAGACAAAGCAAATGATTCTGGATCAGTTCGATCTATTGCTACAAGGCTGATATCTGTAGAAATTTTTGCAGGATCTGAATCATTATTTGCCCCATTACTAAAGGCGATTCCATTGCGATGCAAGTCTGTACGACGATCAAAAAATGACATCACGCCATCTGCAACAGATTCAAAACCTTTATTTCTATAACTAGCAATTAAATTCATAGAATTTTTTCAAGGTTTTTTGATCTCTGGAAACTCTAAATCGCTTGAAAGTACCATTTTAATGAAAATCTCACAGGGACTTTTCCCCTCTCTTGGTTGGCTAGCTTTTATGTTTGATTTAGATGAAGTTGTTTTAATTAAAAGGCTATAAATCAAGCTACAGCTTTGTCTTTAAGAGACCTTAAGTATCTCTTTCTTTGACCGCTACCTTCTACTTCAAAACGCCAAGTAGGTTTTTTGTTGTCGGTTTTTTTTAAGTTAACGCCAGAATTGCTAGTGCTTAACTTCTTCTTAATCTGTGTATTCATTGGACTATTAAAGCACATTCTTTAATTCTTTATGGTTCGGTCGTTACTTTTTCTTCTCGTAAATAGATAATAAAAAAGAGGCCCACTTGAACCCCTCTTTGAAATTTAAAAAAATTTTGACCTTAACTTATGCAATCCCTCTGTTCTTATAAGGGTCATCTTTGAAAGGCTGCGCCTCAAAACTTGGAGGTGAGTTCTCTTTATAAGGATGAAATAGAGCATTTCCCATTGAAATGAGTAATTCTTGAAGCCAAAGAATTGTTTTTTTCATTGAGTCCTCTAGTGGGTTATAACCATATATAAGTTATGTGGAATATTTATACATCAGTAAAAACTACTCTTGTTGAATTTTTAATTTTCTAAGCAATAGCAATCGAGCAGCTCTCGAGTATCTATTGGAAATAAGAAATTTTGACCTTATCCGAATCCTTGAGGTGCTGTTTTTGTCCGAACCTTAAACTCCCAAACCGTAATTCCTCCATTTGCATTTATTGCACCCAAGGCAGTGTCATCAGGATGCCAAGCGATTTGGCTTACAAGGTCACCTGCAAATGCACCACCAACTGGATCACCCTGACCATCTTTTTGGAGAAACCAAGAAAAAACTGAACCATCGCGCGCGCCAGAAGCTAAAAGCATCCCGCTATGTGAGAAAGCAAGGCATGAGATGGGTTCGGTATGAAGCATTAACTCTCCTGGCACAGTGCCCTCAGGGCCATCGCCTTGAAAACTCCAAACCGTCACTCGATCACTACCCCCGGTAGCAAGGACTGTACCGGTTTGATCAAAAGCTAGATGGCTTGGTTTACCTGGGTAGCCTGTCATCTCTGAATCTTGATCAGTGGAACGACGCCAGAAATGAACAGAATTATCCTGACTGCCGCATGCCACTATGTCTCCATCTGGACTAAGCACCATAGATACCAGTGAGCCTCGCCACTCCAACTTTTGATTGATCTTGTCGCCTACTACATCATAAAAAGTTACTTGGCCGTAGCATGCTGTGGCTAATTCATTGGAATTAGACCAAGAAATCGCGCTGACAGTGCAGGGATGCTCCTCTGATCGCCATTGTTCTTGACCATTTTCATCAAAGACATAGACGTATTTAGTAAAAACTACTGCTAAAAATTTTCCGTCTGGGGACCACTTGATGTGTTCAACCCATCCTTTCCCTAGTTCCAAATTTTTAGTTGACTTACCCTCTTTGCTTTCCCATATACACACATGTCCATCCTGGCCAGCAGTTGCAAAAGTATTTCCATCTGGATGAATAGACATTGCTAGTAAGCCACCTTTATGTATGTCTTTTGATTGCCAAATAAGCTTTCCAGATTTCCCCTCAAATGCGTAAAGCCCTCCAGCAACATCACCTACTAAAAAGGTTTTACCTTGTAATGCCCAGCCGCAGACAATCGCATAGTCGTCAACTTGAGCAGACCAACCTTCATGAAGCATTCCTTTTGGACTAAATGCTTCTATACCAGACATTTGTCAAACTCTCTACTCATTTCTGCTTGATCAAGGTTTCTACCGATAAAGACGAGTTGGTTGCGGCGAGGTTCATTGCCCCACTCTTTATCAGGTTGGGCGGTGAAGAGCATATGTACTCCTTGAAAAACTATTCTCTTAGACTCGCCCGCATAACTAATGAATCCCTTCGTACGAAATATATCCACACCTTTTTCTGATAGGAGTCGACTTAACCATTTATTGAGTTTTTCTGGATCTACATCGCCTACTCTCTCGATAGCGAATGAACCAACTTCATCGTCGTGTTCGTGCTCGGCCACCCAACCCCTCTCAGCTATTGGGGAAATTATAGAGATGCTCTGATCATTTTTTATATCGTCTTTAGAAGGAGTATTTACTTTCTTTAATTTCATATTAAATTCTTCGGCTGTATGTTGCGTGAATAGACCTATATCCCTTGCCTTATCAACATCTATGAAAAAGGACTTAGTCCCTTCGGATTGAAGTTGAAGGCTCACATGCTTGCCGACTGGAACCAAATCCCCTGGATTCATAAGTTGTTCTTGTTCTGCGTAGAGTCTCACGCATGATTCAGCACCTGTGTTAAGAGCTGTCTCGTCTTTACCTTGGTCTAATAACTGGACGAGAGACATTGTGGGGTCTGGACCTTCTTCGAGCGTAAGTTCATAGCGACCTTTTTCAAGTGAAAAAACACCTGTCCACTCAAATGGGTATTCTGGTTCAAGAAAAGTTGGACGACGCTGAAGTACTTGATCTAGATCAAAAGCACTTAGATTTAGCACAGTATCAATTGAGACGTCTGCTTGTTTACTGCGTATGACACGAGCCATACGATTCATATCGCGTAGCCGTGATTCTAAGTTGTCAAGTGATTCATCTGAAACTAGATCGGTTTTATTTAGGACAAGGACGTCAGCAAAGGCAACTTGCTCCGAACTCTCATCACTTCGACCAAGTTGTTGCTCTATATGGGCTGCATCAACAAGTGTGACTATTCCATCAAGTGAAAACTCCTCACGGATTTCATCGTCCATAAAGAATGTCTGAGCGACAGGACCAGGATCAGCAAGGCCAGTAGTTTCAACTAATACATAGTCAAATTTGTCTCGCCTCTTCATGAGGTTTCCAAGTACACGAATAAGATCACCCCGAATGGTGCAGCAAATGCAACCATTGGACATCTCGAAGACCTCTTCGTCAGCATTGATTACTAATCCTTGATCAATGCCAACTTCACCGTATTCATTTTCAATAACAGCTATTTTTTTACCATGCTCTTCACTCAGGATTCGATTAAGTAGAGTTGTTTTTCCAGATCCTAGAAAACCAGTCAGTATTGTCACCGGTACTTTTTGCTTGTTGCTCATTTTTTTTACTTAATAATGTGAACAATGAGAATTATCAAGAGAAATATCAGTTAACCAATTCTCTTTGATATCCAATAATTCTAGTGATTTCATTAAAAAGTCATCAAGATCAAAATAGTTGTATGGAACCTTTACTCTTAATGTATGTTTTCCCTTCTCTTTTTTTAGCGAATGGTTTGAAAATTGAAGTTCTTTTAGATTTTCTACGAAATCAGTTGAGATAGTAAGTTTTAAGATCTTGTCTTTATTCCATGGTGGCTTATCTATGAAACCTGCTTGGTCTTCCCAATGTTGTTTGTAAGCTTTATATCCTTTTGGTTGAAACATTGAGTTGAAATAATGTCTACCTTTGATAAAGCTAGACATTATTTCAACCTTAAAAGTTAAGGGTTAGTTAAGGAATTCCATTTATTCTCTAGTTTCTCACCCTCTTTTTCATCACATTCTCCACCAAGCGAATCAACAATTGTACATGTGTTGTGTACTGCTACTGAAACAGTATTCCCTTCTAGCATTAGACCATCAACAAAGATTTGATTTCTTGCGATAGGGGAGGAAGTTTGTCTGCTCAAGTTTTTTAATAGCTTGGAAGGAGGCTTTTGCTCAGCGAATAAGACGTTCACGTTTTCTTCTTTGAGCTCAGCTATTACCGTAGAAATAGTCTCTGGTCTAAGGCTGGAAGAACCACCAAGGAAATCTAATAGACTCAAAGTCTTCAAGCCAAATGCATCTCCGTAATATTCCATCGCTTTGTGCTTAGAAACGATTGTCCTTCGATCAGTAGGAATTGTAGCAACTTGTTTTTGAGTCCATAAGTCGAGATCTTCCAAAATAGAATTAACGGCTTGAGTTCTTTCTTTTAAAACTTTTTTTGTTTCTCTGTCAAAGAAGGAAATTTTCTTATTGATATTTTTAGAAATGACATTTCCCATCTTGATGATGTTATGAGGGTCATGCCAGATATGAGGATCTAGCCCACCATGGTCATGGTGATGATGATGATCGCCTTCATCTGGGACTTGAGCTATAGGTTCAACATCGTCGCCTGAAACATCCTTAAAGAAATGTTCGTCGGCTTCAAACTCAAAAGGCATATGCTCAGTAAAGAATGCATATTTACCAGCTTTTTTGATTTCTACAGTAAATGTTGTGATGTCTTTCTTCTCATTGAATGAAAGAAAATATGCTTTTTCCTGCGCAACAAGTTTGTCATTATTGCGTTTGGTTTCTGAATCCTTGGATCCTAATAATTCTTTAGCAAGCTCCTCTGATGCTTCAATATCACCAGAATTGAGAATAACCATTTTCATTGCAGGATCAGCATAGTCTCCATCGACTTTGGCAAAAGACCATTTGTATGTTCCTGCTGAAAGATCAAAAACACCAGCCCATTCAAAAGCTCCTTCTCCATGGCTATCACCATGATCATCGTGGTCATCATCCTTAGCAGCTGAATGATCATCGTGGTCGTCATGATAAGCGTCTATTTCTATTGCACTTACACCAACGACAACAGTTAAGGGATTATCTAACCATTTTTTAATTGCAGGGGTCATCTCTGAACCAAGCGTAAATACTTGATTCGCACTTTTTAGTGTTTGAGCTTGCCTTGGGGTGATCTTGACATCATGAACATCTTGTTTTCTTTCAATTAAGCAGGTTACGGGAGTAGAGGGTGGTGCAATTGCAGAAACGACATCGCAGACTAATGGCTCTACAGCAACAATTGATTTTGAATTTGCCTGTGCGCTCTGATGAATTCCAGAAAATAAAAATGCTCCAGCAACAATAGAACTTTTGAGAACTGTTTTATTGATTATGGGTTTAGCCTTTTTTGACTGATTTGAAAAATTCGACATTAAAAATATAAAGTGTATCTAAAACGATAATCATTTTCATTTGATCTTGGCAAGTATATTATGTTTCTTGTCAGCAAATCCTCTAATTGATGCCTAGCTTGATTGCTGAAAATTTGACATATTCTTATTCAAGTAAAAATAAGCCTGCTTTAAGCAAGGTTTCTCTAAAGCTTGAAAAAGGTACTTTGACTGCTCTTGTTGGTCCGAATGGTGCTGGTAAGTCCACATTATTAAGCTTGCTGCAAGGGAGTAGCAAACCGGATCAAGGAGAAATTACTGTTGACGGAAAACCATTGAGAAATAATCGATCTCAAGTGGCTTTAATGCCTCAGAGGGGGAAGCTGAATTGGAGTTTTCCAATTACTGTTGAAGGATTAGTTTCTTTAGGTCGAGTCAATTATTCGAAATCGACTTGTTGTGAATTAGAAGCGGCTCTTCAACGTGTTGGAATATCTCATTTAGCCAAAAGGCGACTTGATGCTTTATCCGGTGGTCAGCAACAACGAGCGTTACTCGCAAAAACCTTGATGAATCCTGCCAAAATATTTTTACTTGATGAACCTTGTTCCGCATTTGATCCCCCCGCAAAGGAAGATTTCCTATTAATTATCCGTCAGTTAGCTGATTCTGGATTGACAGTGTTCGTTAGTAGTCACGATTGGGGAACATCATTAAATGCTTATGACAAGGTTGTTGTTTTAGATAAGATTATTCTGGCTTCTGGTAACCCAGAAGAGGTGCAGGAAAAACTTAGTTCAATTAATTATTTAAGATGGAAAATATAGTTGTGATTGATATTTATGCAATTCCATCAAGCATTCAATTCTTGGGAACAATTTTGACAGAGACCAAAGTATTCAAGAGTATGAAACAACAGCTCAAATTTTTTAGAGGCTTTTTGGGGTACGTGCATTGTTTTGACGGGACATCCCTTCAATTGAGTAGTTTCTCCGCAGCTTACGCAAGTTAAATGATGAATATCTCTTTCAACTGGGGCATAAAGGACTTCGCCGTTCGGGAGGTGCCTCGAGCGGATCAATCCTTGCTTTACTAACGCTTGCAAGTTCCTGTATACAGTCGTTAGACCCATTGTCTTTTCACCATTATGAAGTTTTCTATGCAGTTCTTGTCCACTCAACTCATCACTACATCTCTTGAGTTCATTAAGAAGCTGTTGCTGTCTTTTAGTGATGTCAGGCTTGCTTGTATTCATTAGCAAGATCTTAATTTGATCTCTTTACTGAACATACTGAATCATTTGCGTAATGTCTTTTATCAATACAAATTGGTGGATAATTCCTCTTCTGATAACTTTCTTTTCAGGAGTGCTTTGCCCTGCCATGGGGACTGTATTGATAACTCATAAAAGGCTTCTTCAAGTCAATTTGATTTCACACTGTGTTTTGCCAGGACTTGCCTTGGCTATGGCGCTTGGGATTGACCCATCTATTGGAGGTGTCTTAAGCGGATTAGTGGGAGCTATTGCAGCAGAAAGTTTGACAAATAAGAAAAATCAAAATTATGAAGCTGTAATGAATACAATTCTTTCTGGTTCGATGGGACTTGGTGTTTTGCTTATACCTTTACTTGGAATCAGGATTGATTTAGAGGCTGTTTTGTTTGGAGATTTATTAACTGCAAATTTGAGCGATTTATTAAGAACTTTGATTGCTTTCTCGGCATTCATTTGCCTAATGCTTTTTGGGTACGACAAGCTTGTTCATATTGGTTTAGACCCAGAAGGAGCTGCTGCAAGTGGCGTTAATGTGTCTTTTTTGAATTTAGCTCTGGGATTTACCACTGCACTTGTCATTGTGAGCTCAATGTCAGCAGTCGGGGTCATCCTTGTGATTGCATTACTCTCAACTCCAACTTTGTTGGGTTTACAGAAAGCTAGCTCTCTATGGGTTGCGATGGTTCGAGCTTCCATATTTGGATTAGTTTTATCGATCATTGGTTTTTCGTTTGCTATGTTTATGAATTTGCCTCCAGGCCCACTTATTAGTGTTCTTTGTGTAATTTCATTGATCTTGCTTCCAAGGAGTAATTAGAATTGAATTCAAAATCTCCTTAATTTTATTGGCTCTATTTAATGAGACTCTAAGAAGATAGGATTAGATCAAGAAATCTGAAAATAACAACGATTTGATTTTAGTTTGAATAAAATAGAACAAGTTGATTTCTAATTCGTCCTTTTATTGATTGAATCATGAAGAGAACGCAACTTAATGTAAGTATTGATCCAAAACTCTTAGAAAAGATTAAAGAGAGTGCCAGGATTTCTGGCAAATCATTGGTTAGTTTTGTATCTGATTGTTTTGTTAATCAAATAGAGAACCTTCCTGTTGAATCGATAGATTCTAGATTTCAAACAATTGAACAAAGGCTTCAATTAATTGAAAATAATCTTCAATTGTCAGCACTTAAAGCTCAAAGAACCCAACCTTTTACATCTCAAGAATTAGTAAATTTTAATGAATTCATCAAAGCTGTTTTTAGAAAAGAATTAAAAAGAAAGGGATATAGATCAATCAAAGAGGCATGGAATGATTTTATAAATCATATAAATTGTTTTGAACAATGGGATGAGACATGTTCTTTTAGACTTAAAGAGTCTCTTTTTATTGAACATGCTGATCCTTTAACAAGCGAAGAAATTAATCATCTCAAAGAAGGAGACGTATGTCCTCAACCAATTCGAACAGGGATAATTAATTGGATAAACAATTCTGATAGAGGAGAATGTTGTTGTTCCGATCAAGAGTTTCCTTCACAGCAACAAATCTGTGAAAAGGGTTCAATACTAGTCGAAGATATATATTCTTAGATCAATTAAGATCACTTTTCTAAAGTTAATTAAACTCTAAGTTTTTATGAAAATAGTAATGAATTTCACTTATTTGTAGATATATTGCCCAGAAGCTTTTACAGCAACTTTAAATTCTTAATAATTTCAAGATTAGTTAGGGTTGATATGGGTTGCACAAGGCATCCATAATTTACCCATCTTGTGAACGCCAACACATCCGATCTTCTTTGCTTCGATCTCTGCCTGAGCTTTAGTTGGATAGGCATAAATATTTTTTGAAGATGGAGAATTAGAACGATTGATTGACTCCTGAATAGCATTATTTTCTGGACTCCATACCTTTAGACCCATGGTTGTTATTCCTGCAGAAAATATTCCCATTCCGACTATTGAGGCATTTAATACTCCCATGGCTACTGCGCCAATAGAAACGACACCCATTGGAACAATTCCAATGCTAATAATCCCCATAGGAACAATTCCAATGGAAATAAATCCAAGTGGTGCTATTCCAAATGCAATTTTTTTTGGTTTACTTCCACAATGAGAAGGCCCTTCGGTCTCATTTTGATTAGTGCTATTTTGGGATGTCATTTATTGTTCAAGAATTTAGTGATGATGGTGATGTCCATTATTTGACTTGTTATTTTCTTTCTCTTCATGAGCAGCATGACTTTTACAAGGCATCCATTTATCACCCATTCTATGAGCTCCAGTGCAATTGAAATCCTTTGCTGCTTTTTCGGCTTCTATTTTTGTCTCAAAAAGAGAGGGAGTACCATTTTTTTGAGAATTATCTAAACATCCTACTAGTGAAAATGATATAGAGAGAATAATTATAGAGAGAATAGGCTTGAGTTTGTTCATTCGTCTAGTCATGGCTAGTAAAACTAGTCTCTAGACTAATTATTCCTAGAGTTTTGTCATTGAGTATTTTAGGAAATCTAGAACAGATAAGTAAAATAATAATCCAACTATTCTTTATTGCTTCTTTGTTGAAACAAGATTTTGATGGAAATTTAGTTTTCGGTTTTTTCCTGGCAAAGACTAAAAAATAATCTTTTGTATCTAAAGGCACACGTTTCATTCCTTTATCAAGCCTGAGAAGCTAGCTTCGTGAAGCATGAATAGTTTTACTAGTTTTGCTAGCACACCAAGACATATGAGACTCTTTACTCAATTACTCTCAATCCCCGCTGCCTTAGGTTTCATGACTCCAATGGTTGTTCAAGCAGGAGGTGAAAAGCACAAAGGTCATCATGATCACCATGGTAGTCATATGAATATGGGAGATTCATACCCCTCAACTATGTTTATGGGTAAAACGACTTTTGTTTTGGGTGGAGTAGATGGCGTGAGCGATTCTGGAATGGGCGGAATGGGTGGAATGTCTACTGCTGACGAAAAGGATGGAACAGTTTTTCATTACGATACAAAGTTAATGTTTATGACCAGTTTCACAGGTCAAGACATGCTTAAAACTGCTGTTCGCATTGGCAATTTTGGCATGATGGAACCCTTCGGAATGATGGGTGAGGCAAGATTAGATACTGCTTTCAGTAGTAGTGATTCGTTAGAACTTCATAAGGCTTATTATCAGTTCCCTGTTGGAGATGATATTCAAGTAACTTTTGGCCTCAAGCTTCGTCAAGATGATTTGCTTGGAGCGTGGCCAAGTGCTTATCCAGGAGATGGAGTTCTATTTGTACTAAACCAGGCGGGAGCGAATGATACTTATTCCAAAAAAATGGGGGCTGGTGCTGGAATTACTTGGTTCCATGACAAATTAGTTGCTTCTGCACTTTTCGTTTCAGAAGACGCATCAAATTCTTCTATTGGGTTTTTAACTGATGAAGGAAAAGACCACATAACAACTCAGTTGGCCTGGGTTGATGAGAAATTTACTCTTGCAGCTGCATTCACACAGTCTGACAACGGGAGGACTGACAATTCCCCTGATATTAACGACTACTCCTCTTTCGGGGTTAGTGGTAGCTATAAATTTGGAGACGATTACAGCTTGAGTGGAGGAATAGGATGGAAGAATCCTGAAAACGATGATAGTCCTGATACTTCTATGAATAAAGTTGAGGAAGGAAATACTTGGTCTGTTGGATTCTTATGGAATGATGCGTTTATTGACGGAAATAAGCTTGGATTCGGTATTGGAACAGCTGAAACACACAGAGATGACAGTGGTTATGACGATCCTTTAGCTTGGGAAGCTTTTTACGATCTTAAAGTGAACGATAGTGTCACAGTTACTCCAGCTATCTTTGTTATCGAGAAAGATGACAAAGAGGACATTAATGGAGCTTTAGTAAAAACTTCTTTCAAGTTTTGATATCAATTTTATTTGCAAGAGTCATGACAGCTTCTTCTTGGATATGTGATCTAGGAAATACTCAATACATTAATCGAGAAAACTTTTATAAAAGGAACAATTCATAGCTAGCAATTGTTTATAGTTCTTTCTTGTTAGAAGTTAATATCATCAAAGAGTCTGAGAGATTAACTTGCTTATTTTTTCAGTGGTGACCCACTCTTTGTTTCCACCTTATGAGCACCCATTGTGTTAGGGTCTTTTGGTTATTGTTTTAAGTGAAGACTGCTTTTTAATTTTTCATATACAAATTATGACTTCTAATACGACAGAGCAAGGTGTTAAAGAAAAAATATCTTTTCAACTAACTTCAGAAATTATTCGTCATCGTTTGCAATCTGAGGGTGCAAGATTTCACGCAAACGATAATATTTCCGAATATATTTTTCCAGGCGAACTTGAAAGTCTTGAAAAAGAAGTCGCTATGAGAGTAAAAGAATTACTTAAGTCATTATTAATTGATGTAGATAATGATCATAACTCTCAAGACACTGCAGCAAGAGTTTCAAGAATGTACATAAACGAAGTTTTCAAAGGTAGATATAAGAAACAACCTAAAGTTACAGATTTCCCAAATGCTAAGAATCTAGATGAAATATATACTCTTGGGCCAATAAGTGTTCGCTCTGCTTGTTCGCATCATCTAGTCCCAATTATCGGTGACTGCTGGATTGGAATTAAGCCTGGAGATAAAGTTATTGGAATATCAAAGTTTGCTCGTGTAGCTGATTGGGTATTTTCTAGGCCTCATATCCAAGAAGAAGCTGTCATGATTCTTGCTGATGAAATCGAAAGCTTATGCGAACCAAAAGGTTTAGCAATTCTTGTTAAAGCTAAACATTTTTGTATGTGTTGGCGAGGAGTTAAAGAGCCCAATACAAGCATGATTAATTCAGTAGTAAGAGGCGATTTTAGACATGATCCTAGTCTGAAACAAGAATTCTTTGAGCTTGTTAAACAGCAACCCAGTGCCTTGTCTTGTAATTAGTGAGCAATAGTAATTATTGTTGTTCCACTATCTAGATCATCAGTCCTGACTTTAATTTTTCTTCTATTAAGTTAAGTAATTCTTAGATATTTTCTAACCTGTAAATGAATTCTTAAGTTTATTTGTTTATATTTTTCCTTAACTTAAAGAACACTTCAAAAAATAAATCTAGATCTAATTTTGGCTTATGCCGATGAGTGGAATTGAACCACCGACCTACTGGTTACGAATCAGTTGCTCTACCCCTGAGCTACACCGGCATTAGAATAAATTTATCATCTTTAATTTAATTTTTTTTTGAGTAACTCTAATAAGCCTGAATCCAATCTGGACCCTAATTTAAGGGCTCGACTATTGAAGGAGACTAAAAATCCTTATCGGGGCTTGAGAAGAGCTGTTTGGATCGCACTCTTTGGATCAGCGGCCCTAGGTTTGTTTATTATGCTTACAAATATCATTGCGGGAGATACCGTATCTATCAATGATCTTGCAATCCAACTCTCAGCATTAATTATTCTAGGATTTTTGTTGTTTAAGGACAGGAGTAAAGAGGAAGCAAATTAGTTTTCTAGCTTTTATTAATTATATTTATTCAGGTATTAGCTCTGACTAATAAGGTTAACTAATTAGTCAGCTTTCTCCTTTGAGTTACAAGCTTGAAGGCTTCTATTTGATCTCCTTCTTCCCAGTTTGCAAAGCGATCACAACCTATTCCGCATTCAAATCCAGTTGATACGTCTTTTACGTCATCTTTATTTCTCTTTAGTGAATCTAGATCGCCTTCAAAAACGATTTGCTTTCCTCGTTTGACTCTAGCCCGGCAATTCCGTTGTATTTTTCCAGTTGTTACATAGCAACCAGCAACGGCACTTTTGCCAATAGAGAATATTGCTCTTACCTCAGCAACCCCTAAGGCTTCTTCTATCATTTCTGGTTCTAGAAGACCCTCCATGGCTAATTGGATATCTTCTAAAAGCTTATAAATAACCTCGTAATCTCTTACGTCAACACCATTCGCATCAGCTGCGCGTTTGGCACCCGATGCCATTGAAGTATTGAATCCAACTATGACCGCGCCAGAGGCTGCTGCTAAGTCAACATCAGTTTCAGTAATTTCACCTGGAGCTGATAGCAATACTCTTACTTGGACTTCGTCTTTAGGGAGCTGTTCTAAAGAACCAAGTATCGCTTCTAAGCTTCCTTGAACATCAGCTTTAAGAATTATATTTAATTCTTTAAGTTCACCCTCACTTGCTTGTCCAGACATAGAAGAAAGTGATACTCGTCTGGAAGCCATTTGCTGAGCAAGTCTTGCTGCCCTAGCATCTGTGGCACGTTCTCCAACCACTGCTCTTGCGGCCTTTTCGTCTGGGTAAACTTCAAACTCATCACCAGCTGTTGGTACTTCACTGAATCCAAGTGCTTCTACTGGACAAGATGGACCTGCCTCTTTAATTCTTGATCCATTTTCATCTACCATTGCCCTTACTTTCCCAAGCACTGGACCAGCTGCGACTACATCTCCTGACTTAAGGGTGCCGTTTTGAACTAGTAAAGTTGCAACTGGGCCTTTCGCTTTATCTAGGTGTGCCTCAATAACTGTACCTTTTGCCAATCTATCTGGGTTTGCCTGTAAATCTTCTACTTCAGTTACTAGTAAAACCATTTCTAAAAGTTTATCTATGTTTTCCCCTTTAATGGCGCTAACGGGAACCATCACTACGTCTCCTCCCCACTCTTCTGATAATAAATCCTGTTCTGATAACTCTTGTTTTACGCGGTCGGGAGAAGATCCTTCTTTATCGATTTTATTAATTGCTACGACAATGGGAACTTTTGCTGCTCTTGCATGACTTATAGCTTCAAGGGTTTGAGGCCTAACGCCGTCATCTGCAGCTACAACTAAAATCGCTACATCTGTAACCCTTGTGCCTCTAGCTCTCATCGCTGTGAAGGCTTCATGTCCAGGAGTGTCAAGAAAAGTTAGTTTCTTAGTTGATCCATCATGTTCAGTCTCAATTTGATAAGCACCAATATGTTGTGTTATGCCTCCAGCCTCTCCTGCTGCAACTCTCGCTTTTCTTATCGCGTCAAGTAAGGAGGTTTTCCCATGGTCCACATGCCCCATCACCGTAACGACAGGAGGCCTTCTGATTAAGTGTTTTAAATCTCCCTCCTCAATCATTTCAACTGTCTTTTTCGCAGCCTCTTCAACATCATCTTGAAGAACAGGTACGCCGAATTCCTCCGCAACTGTTTCGATTGTCGCTAGATCTAATGATTGAGTGACAGTTGCAGTAATTCCTTTGAAAAATAATGATTTAATGATTTCGGAACTTTCAACGCTCAACATGTCAGCAAGCTCTTGAACTGTGAGATTGTCTTCTGGAACAACAATCATTTCAGGTCTTACAAGTTTTGCTTCTCTAGCGGCTCTTAATTCCATCGCACGTCTTCTTTGTCTTTGGCGAGTTGTTTCTTTTTTACGTTTTTTCAGAGCAGTTAAAGGCTTCCCATTGTTTCTCTTACCTGATTTAGGCTTTGATGGCCTAGCCAAGCTTGCTGAGAGAACAACTGCTTGTTGTTCCCCTGCAAATCCACCTCTTTCTGCAGTTAGTGCGTCATCATTTTCTCCAATGATGTGGACTTTTTGACGCTGCTTTTGAGGAGATTTATTTCTTAAAGCATCAAGCTTCGCACTGTCATCCCAGTCAGGTCTGCCTGTTCTTCTTGGAGCTGCAGCGGAGCCACCAGGCCTATGAGCTGGCTTTTTAGGAGCTGCTGGTGTTGGCCTGTTTATTGGTGGCCTTGCGCCAGTTGAGTTTTCTCTTTTTGGCCTAGGACTAGTTGCGGAATCAGTTTTTCTTTGTGGAGTATTTGGTCTGGCTTGTGGTTTTTGCAGTTGCATCAATTCACTAGGTGCAACTGGTTTTCTCATGCCAGATGGAACCCCTGGACGATTATTAGAACGGTTTGGCCCACTGATAGACCTGATAGGAACTCCAGGCCTATTTTGTATTCCGCCTCGATTTGAAGATCCAGCACGAACTGGGGCTCCAGCTCGATCTCGATTTGAAGATCCAGCACGAACTGGAGCTCCAGATCGATTATTACCCCCTGGACGCTTTTGACCTTGAGGAGGTCGATTAGCTACTCCACCTCGATTAGGTCCTTGCCTGTTTTGAGGACTAGGGCGACTTGGTCCTCCCATTCTGTTAATAGGTTCAGGTCGATTTGATAATCCTTGACGATTTGCAGAGACTGGCGGTTTTGGTGCACCAGGTTTGGATGGCATTAATGGTTTCTTGCTTGCTTCGTTCGTCCGAGGTCTATTTGTAGGTTTTTCTCTTCGTATTGGGGCTCCTACAAGTTCAAGAGTATTTCCTTTGGTTGGAGGCTGAGGGGATCTCGCAGGTGAATTCTGTTTGTTTTGACTTTTAATTCTTTGGATATTCCCTGGTCCAACTTTCTGAGGAGAAATATCACCTGGATTAATTCTTGTTTTTGGCTTTTGATTATTAGGTTGTAGCTGTTTTTTAGCTTCAATATTTATTTTGGGTCTGCTTGGTGGTGCTAATGGTCTATTTGGTTCCTGACGATTAGTTTGTGGTGGTTGAATAATTGGCTTTTTAGCTGATTCAGAACTCTTTGGTTGATGAATGAATGTGTTACCTTTTTTTTGCTCGGAACCTGGAATCGCTCGATCCGTTGGCGTTAAGGACTTAGAAATAGTTGGTTTTACTTCTTCTCTTGGCTTTGGAGGTGATGGCTTGTTTGGTTTAGAGGGTGCAGCTATTTGTTGCTGTGCAGGAAGTTTATTTTTTAAAGTTTTTTGGTTGTTAGCTTGAGAGGATCCTTTGTTTTCAACCAATGTTTTACTTGGCTTTAAAGGTATATTTAGCTTTGCTGGTGAAAACTCTGATTGATCGGGGGAATTTTGCTTAAGTTCAGTCTTCTGATCCTTTTGAGTTTTGACAGGATTTTTTTTAACGGAAAGAATTTGTTTATCTAATTTTTTGCTGGGTTTACTGGTCGTTTTTACACTATTGCTTTTTTTAAGAAAATCTTTGATTTGATTTGCCTCAAGACTGCTTATCGAGCTGCTGTGGCTCTTTGCTGCTATGGCAAGTTTTCGAGCCGCGTCTAGCACATCTTTATTGTCAAGGTTTAAGTCCTTGGACAATTCATAAATTCTGATTTTGCCGCTGCTGGTCATTAATGTTGTGCTTGAACTTTAGATTTGGGTTTTGAGTTGCCTGAGTTCTCTTTATGAACATCATGCCTCAGTATTTGAATCAATGCTGGTATTAAGTTGCTTTTGGAGCATATTGAAAACGCTTGAGTGAATATCACATCTCAAAGCTTTTTGTAATCTTTTACGCTTCAAAGCTTCTTCAAAACATGACTCAGTAGGACAGAGATAGGCTGATCTTCCCATTCCGCCTGAGAGAACTACTCCATTCTGAAAATCTCTTGTAACTTTTAAAAAACACTTGCGATCAAGAACTTTTTTGCAAGCTACACACCTACGCAGAATGGGGCTTTGACTCACCGGGTTCCTTCCTCTTGTGTAATTATTTTATCTTCATCAGTCATCGCCTCTTCGATTGTTTCTTCAATATCACTTTCTTCGGTTACAGTTTCAGTGTTATCAGTATGGATTTCTGATAATTCATCATCTGGAAAGTCTTCTTCGTCTTCAGGAAGGGGGTAAAGCTCTCTTAATCGTGCATCTTCTTCAGCTCTAGCTGCCTGTTCTGCCTCTAATCTCTGCTCAGCTTCTCTCTGTAAAGACTCTTCTTCTTCTCTTTGAGATATTAGTTCTGCAACCTCAGAATCTTCAGTGGCCTGATCATATTCCTGTGAATTTTTGATATCTATTTTCCATCCTGTAAGCCTTGCCGCAAGCCTTACATTTTGTCCTTCTCTACCAATGGCCAGGCTAAGTTGATCTGGAGGAACTAGAACATGGGCGTGCTGACCTTCTGGATCTACAAGTCTTACCACTTCAACTCTCGCAGGACTTAATGAATTACAGATGTATTGAACAGGGTCGGAAGACCAACGAATTACATCTATTTTCTCTCCTCGAAGTTCATTCACTACTTGTTGAATTCTGGCCCCTCTGGCCCCAATACATGCTCCAACTGGGTCCACCTCTCTTTCAATACTGTCAACAGCCACTTTTGTTCTAGGACCTACTGCTCTTGAAGGTGGATTCGCTTCACGAGCAACAGCGACAATTCGTACTGAGCCTTCTTGAATTTCAGGAACTTCATTCTCAAATAAATAGACAACCAGGCCAGCATTTGACCTGCTTACAAAAAGTTGTGGCCCTCTCCTCGGGATTTCACTAACTTCTTTTAGGAATACTTTAAATGTTGCATTTGCTCGATAATTATCATTTGGCAATTGATCTCTTCTTGGTAGCTCTGCTTCCACCTCTGGCCTTCCTAAACCTGAACTTACTGCCATAATTACTGATTGCCTTTCAAATCTTATGACTCGGGCCGTTAGCACAGGATCTTCTAAGTCAGCAAATTCCTCTTGAATCATTCTTCTTTGCTGATCTCTTAATTTTTGAGCTAATACTTGCTTGGTTGTGGCTGCAGCCATTCTTCCAAAATCTTCTTTCTCTGGAGTGACATCTAGGACAACGGTATCTCCAACTTGAGCATCATCAGCAACTTGCATAACCTCAGATATTGCTATTTGATGATCGTCACTCTCAACCTCTTCAACTATTATTTTACTTGCTAAAACCCTATAGCCTTCTTCTTCTAAATCCAACCCAACATCAAAGTTGCTGAAATATTCTTCTTCAAAAGGATCTTCACTGATACCCAAGTATAGAGTTCTTCGATATCTTTCATAACCTTTTAGAAGTGCTTCTCTTAAAGCAGCTTCGACAACTTGTGATGGAAGTTTTTTTTCCTCACTAATGTCTTCAATTAAGTTATTTAAACCTGGGAGTAGAACAAGAGCCATCGATGATGGGATATAAAGATGAGAATGATTGGGTTAGATAGTTGATATCTAGATTTTAACCAGAAGGTGTTGTAAGTCGGACTTGAATAATGTCTTCGACTGGGATTCGGTGAGTTTTCCCTTTTTGATTTATTTGTAGATCATTATTTGTCCTTTTTAGAAGCAAACCATTTGTTTGTTGTTCAATTTTTTTTAAATCCTGATAAGTAACTTCAATTGGAAAGCCTTTAAAAACTTGAAAATCTTTTTCCTCAGTTAAGATTTCACCAATTCCCTCGCTACTGATTTCTAGAGTGAAAGGCTGATCAAGGATTGAAGAGCCTTGAATAGCTTCATCAATATATTGATTAAGACTGGAACAGTCATCAATTGTGACTTTCTTTTCAGGATTTTTGTGTCGGATATTTACTTGAATTGACAAGGGATTTAGATGTGTGAACATTCTAAGATCGGTTACATCAAAGCCATAAATAGTTGCTGACTTTGTTGCAAGAACTTTCAATTCTGTAACGGTTTGATTAGACAAAAGGCAGTGTCGAAGTCGGGCTGGGAAGCCCGAGCGGTTTAAGTTTTGACCCGCCTCTATTTAAAGAGGTACCGTCAGGCAATTAAATATTACTAGATCAAGGTTTCGGTTACCTCTAAAATCAAGTTCTTCTTATTTTGCATTGATCTAATTTATTATTTGAGTAAGTTTTGACTAATTATGCTGGGACTTAAAAAATTAGAAATTATAAGGAGACTTAGCAACATATTTTTTCTTTCCTTAATTCTTTTTTGCTTTTTGTTTAGGCCAGTATCTCTATTTGCTTTAGAAGATTCTAAAGTAAAAGAAGCACATAGTTTTGTTGCTAACGTAGCCAGTAAGGTTTCACCATCGGTAGTGAGAATTGATATTGAAAGGAAAATTCAAACGGACGAATTTGAATCAGATTTGATAGATCCTTTACTAAAAGATCTTCTAGGCGATTTGGGTGCTTCCCCAAAGAAAGAGAGGGGACAAGGTTCTGGGGTGATAATCGATAGTTCTGGATTAGTCCTCACCAACGCTCATGTAGTTGAAAAAGTTGATAGTGTAATAATCACTCTTCAAAATGGAAATCAAATTGATGGAAAAGTATTAGGAACTGATCAAATTACTGACTTAGCTTTGGTGAAAATTCAAGAATTTCCTGGTCTAGAAAGTGCAAAATTGGGTGATTCAGAGGATATTCAAGTCGGGGATTGGGCAATTGCTCTTGGAACTCCTTATGGCCTTGAAAGCACTGTCACGCTAGGCATAGTAAGTAGTCTTCATAGAGACATTAACACTCTTGGCTTTTCTGATAAGAGATTGGATTTAATTCAAACTGATGCAGCAATTAATCCTGGGAATTCTGGAGGACCATTGATAAATGCAAATGGAGAAATTATAGGGATAAATACTTTGGTTAGATCAGGCCCAGGTGCTGGTCTTGGATTTGCAATCCCAATCAATCTTGCTTCAAAAGTTACAAATCAATTGCTTACTAATGGTGAGGTCGTTCACCCTTACCTAGGGGCTCAGTTGGTTTTACTGAACGAAAGAATAGCCAAAGAGCATAATCAAGATCCAAATTCATTGATTTTTTTGCCTGAACGATCAGGAGCCCTTGTTCAATCTGTTATCCCTCAAAGCCCAGCCGAGGAGGGAGGTTTAAGACGTGGTGATCTTGTGATTAATGCAGAGGGGAATGCAATTAAAGATCCTAAGTCTTTACTTATTCAAGTTGAGAATGCTCAAATAGGTAAGCCATTTGAATTGGAAGTACTTAGAAATAATAAAGAGATTAATCTTTCTATTAAGCCAGCTGCTTTGCCAGGAATAAGCTAAAAATCTTGCTACTGTCACTCGAAAAGGTACGACTAAATGGATCTTCAAAATCAAATGAAACAAGCAGTTGCGCAAGCTGCTGTAGATCAAATTCAAAATGGGATGATTCTTGGCCTTGGCTCTGGTTCTACGGCAGCTTTGATGATTGAAGCTCTTGCTCTGAAACTGAAATCAGGAGAAATTAAAGATGTTGTTGGAGTAACTACATCTTTTCAAGGTGAAGTTCTTGCTACTGAATTGGGAATACCACTTAAATCTCTTTCCTCAGTTTCAGAAATTGATCTTGCAATTGATGGTGCAGATGAAGTTGATCCCAAATTTCAACTCATTAAAGGGGGAGGGGCTTGTCATGTGCAAGAAAAACTTGTAGCAGCTTTGGCTAAAAAATTCGTAGTTGTTGTTGACTCAACAAAACTTGTTACGAAATTGAATCTTGATTTCAAACTGCCAGTAGAGGTTCTTCCTTCTGCTTGGAAACAAGTACAAAAAACTTTAAAAAATCTTGGAGGAGAAGGGAATCTAAGAATGGCTCAGAAAAAAGCTGGACCCATAGTTACTGATCAGGGGAACTTGATACTTGATTTAACTTTTAGTAATGGTATTGAACAACCCGAACTCTTGGAGAGTCAAATCAACAACATTCCAGGTGTGCTTGAAAATGGACTTTTTGTAAACCTGACAGATGAAGTTTTAGTTGGAAAAGTAGAAAATGACGAAGTGGGCGTTGAATCACTTAAAAAGATTTAGAATCTCTCATTCGTATTGATTCTGCGTGACTGTGTAACCCCTCACTATTTGCTAAATGCACAACTGCATTTTTATTCTCATTAAAGGCTTCTTTTGAGAAATCTATAAGTGAAGTATTTTTCATAAAAGTTTCAACTCCAAGAGCGCCAGCAAATCTTGCAGTACCTGAAGTTGGGAGAGTGTGATTAGGCCCCCCAAGATAATCTCCAATAGCCTCTGGGCTCCATGGTCCCATAAATATCGCCCCAGCATTCTTGATGTTTTTTGATAGTTCTTTTGGGTTCTCTACAAGTAATTCAAGATGTTCTGGGGCAAAAGAATCACTTAATTTTGCACAAGTTTCTAAATCATCACATAGGACTATTAAGCCCCATTTAGTGATTGATTCTCGGCATATTTCTAATCTTGGATGATCACTTAATTGACGTTCAATTTCTGACTGTAATTTTTCCGCTAATTTTCTATTAGTAGTTATTAGTATTGCTGAAGCTAAAGGATCATGTTCCGCTTGGGCCAACATATCTGAAGCAACATGTCTCAACTTTGCTGATTCATCAGCGATTATAAGGATCTCGCTTGGACCAGCCAAAGAATCAATTCCTACCTTCCCATAGACTTTCTTCTTTGCCAAAGTTACATAAATATTTCCTGGGCCAGTAATTACATCTACTTTTGGAATTGATTGGGTTCCAGTAGCAAGCGCGCCAATGGCTTGAGCGCCTCCAATACGAAAAACTTTATTGATACCTGTAATGTGTGCTGCAGCTAGTACAGTTTTGTTTAACTCCCCTTGAGCGTTGGCCGGAGAAACCATAATAGTTTGATTGACTCCAGCAACATAAGCAGGAATAGCATTCATTAATACGGTGCTTGGATATGCGGCTCTTCCACCAGGAACATAGATACCTGCTTTCTCAACAGGGCTCCATCTTCGTCCTAGTGATTCACCATGCGGTCCGGTATAAGTGATATTTTTTGGTACTTGAAGACTGTGAAATTGTTCAATTCTTTTTTTTGCCAATAAAAGTGAATCTTGTAGCTCTTTTGAAGTCTCTGCCCAAGCTTTCAGTATTGAATCTGATGGAACTTGAAAATTTTCCGCTAGAAATCCATCAAAGCGAGAAGTGTATTCTTTAAGCGCATCGTCGCCCCTTTTGCTTACGTTTTCAAGAATATCTTCAACTACCTTTATAGCTTTATCTTGAACGGTTCCAGATGTTCTATTAGTGATTCTCTTGAGCTCAATCTGAGCCTGATCAATATTATGAGTCGTTTTTATGGTCAATTTTTTTGACGGGGTTTCTTGAACCTCATCTTTATTAATTATTTGCGTCATGAACTTTTGGCTATTGGTTCAATTTGATTATCTTATGCCTTAATTTTGATTTATGTAGATCTTCTTCATGGTCTTGAGGTAGTGTGGATTAACATAAGACTAAAACACTAAGCCTCCGTGGCAAATAACAACTCAGCTAAAAAGCGAATTCAAATTGCGGAACGCAACCGCCTTGAAAACAAAAATTACAAATCTACAGTTCGCACTTTAATGAAGCGATGCTTTGTAGCTTGTGGAATATTTGAAAAAGAACCAAGCGAAGAATCTAAATCAGATCTTCAAAAAACATTTAATCTAGCATTTAGCAAAATTGATAAAGCCGTTAAAAAAGGTGTTATGCATCGAAATACTGGTGCTAATCAGAAATCTAGACTAAGCGTGGCTCTCAAGAAGGTTATGAAGGAAGTTGTTTGAGAATTAATAATCTAGACTTTAATAAAAGTACATTCTATTTTTCATCTTGAACGAGTCCAAAAGTTCAATCATTGATAGCCACTGCCATATTGTATTTTCTAACTTTAATGAAGATAGAAAACAAGTTGCACAAAGATGGAGATCCCAAGGGGTTAAAGCTTTAATACACGCTTGTGTAGAACCTTCTGAAATCCCAGCTATTAAGTCAATGGCTGATCAGTTTGAAGAAATAAGATATTCGGTTGGAGTTCATCCGTTGGATGCACATCATTGGGATGATAAGACTCTAAATGTTTTAAAAAACGCAGCTCTTGATGACAGTAGAGTTGTCGCGATAGGAGAATTAGGACTTGATCTATTTAAGGCAGAGAACTTGAGTGAGCAGTTATCAATCTTAATGCCGCAATTGAAATTAGCTTTTGAATTGAATTTACCTGTGATCGTTCATTGCAGAGATGCCGCAAAAGAAATGTTAGAAGTTTTTTCGAAGCTCTCCAAAGATGGTTGCTGCCCAAAAGGTGTTATGCATTGCTGGAGTGGAAAAGTTCAAGAGATGAGAGAGTTCCTTGCTCTTGGCTTTTACATAAGCTTTAGCGGAAATGTAACGTTTAAAAATGCTATTGATATCCATGAATGTGCGAAAGAAGTTCCGCCAAGTAGATTCATAGTTGAAACTGATAGCCCTTTCCTGTCGCCTGTTCCTAATAGAGGGAAAAGGAATGAACCATCTTTCGTAAAGTATGTGGTTGAAAAAATATCAGAGCTTAGAGATGAAAGCTTTTCTGAAATCGCAGAAAAAACTACTCAAAATGCACGTGAATTGTTTGCGTTGCCTTAAATATGCTCATTTACCCTAGTTAATTATCTTATTTAAGTGTAGAGTTATTTATTGTCTTGCATAGCGTGGTATCTGCGCTCAACCCCATTGAGGGTTCTAACTTTTGAGTCAGTTTGTTCGTTGATTAAGTAAATTCATTTTCAGATCTCAGTCTTCAACTAGATTGTTTTTTTGTTTTTCTTAGTAAAGATCATTTTCTGACCAAAGGACAAGACATCAAACCCCGTCCTCTAAATATAAACGCAGGTTCTCGAATGAGCAGAAGCGCAATTCAGGTAGCCAAAGCAGCTACATATCTGCCTGATTTGGTTGAGGTGCAAAGATCAAGTTTTAAGTGGTTTTTGGATAAAGGCTTGATAGAAGAATTAGATAATTTTTCTCCTATAACTGACTATACCGGTAAGCTTGAGCTGCATTTTATAGGTGCAGAATATAAGCTTAAACGTCCCAGGCATGATGTAGAAGAAGCAAAAAGAAGAGATGCAACTTTCGCTTCTCAAATGTATGTCACTTGTCGCTTGGTTAATAAAGAAACTGGAGAGATAAAAGAACAAGAAGTTTTTATAGGTGAACTCCCTTTAATGACTGAGCGTGGAACTTTTATAATAAATGGTGCTGAAAGAGTAATAGTCAATCAAATTGTTCGCAGCCCAGGAGTTTATTTCAAAGATGAGCAAGATAAAAATGGTAGAAGAACTTATAATGCAAGCGTCATTCCTAATCGTGGTGCATGGTTAAAGTTTGAAACTGATAAAAATGATTTGTTACATGTTCGTGTAGATAAAACAAGAAAAATTAATGCTCATGTCCTTATGAGGGCAATGGGTTTGTCAGATAATGATGTAATAGATAAATTACGACATCCAGAGTTTTATAAAAAGTCAATTGATGCAGCAAATGAAGAGGGTATAAGTTCAGAAGATCAAGCATTACTGGAGCTTTATAAAAAGTTAAGACCAGGTGAGCCTCCATCAGTTAGTGGTGGGCAGCAGCTTCTTCAAACTCGATTTTTTGATCCAAAGCGATACGACTTAGGAAGAGTTGGTAGATATAAAATAAATAAGAAATTACGTCTAACTATTCCTGATAATGTAAGAACACTTACGAATGAAGATGTTCTTTCTACTTTAGATTATTTAATTAATTTAGAATTAGATGTTGGCGGAGCAACTCTTGATGATATTGATCATTTAGGAAATAGGAGAGTAAGGTCAGTCGGTGAACTTTTACAAAACCAAGTTCGAGTTGGCTTGAATAGACTTGAAAGGATAATTAAGGAGAGAATGACAGTAGGGGAAACAGACTCACTTACTCCAGCACAACTCGTAAATCCAAAGCCTCTAGTTGCAGCAATAAAAGAATTTTTTGGTTCAAGTCAATTAAGTCAATTCATGGATCAAACCAATCCATTGGCTGAATTAACTCATAAAAGACGTATATCTGCTTTGGGACCAGGAGGTTTAACTCGTGAAAGAGCTGGTTTCGCTGTGAGGGATATTCATCCTTCTCATTATGGAAGACTTTGTCCTATCGAAACTCCTGAAGGGCCTAATGCAGGTCTAATTAATTCATTAGCAACTCACGCTAGAGTTAATGAATATGGTTTTATTGAGACACCATTTTGGAAGGTGGATAATGGAAGATTAATTAAAGAAGGAGATCCTATTTATCTGTCTGCAGATTTAGAAGATGAGTGTAGGGTTGCCCCTGGTGATGTAGCAACGGACGAAGAAGGAAAAATATTGGCGGAACTTGTCCCAGTTAGATATCGACAAGATTTTGAAACGGTTTCTCCTGAACAAGTTGATTATGTCCAGCTATCACCAGTTCAGGTTATTTCTGTGGCTGCATCTTTAATTCCATTTTTGGAACACGATGATGCTAACAGAGCTTTGATGGGTTCAAATATGCAAAGACAAGCAGTTCCTCTTTTGCGTCCAGAAAGACCATTGGTTGGAACTGGTTTAGAGACTCAAGTTGCTAGAGACTCTGGGATGGTTCCAATTTCAAAAGTAAATGGAACAGTTACTTATGTTGATGCTAATGCAATTGTTGTTACTGATGAGGAAGGTAATGACCATACACATTACTTGCAAAAATATCAGAGATCTAATCAGGATACTTGTTTAAATCATAGGCCTGTAGTTTTCAATGGTGACCCAGTAATTGTGGGGCAAGTCTTGGCTGATGGTTCAGCCTGTGAGGGAGGCGAAATAGCTCTTGGTCAAAATGTATTAATTGCATATATGCCATGGGAGGGTTACAACTATGAAGATGCAATTCTAGTGAGCGAAAGGTTAGTTAAAGATGATCTTTATACTTCCGTCCATATAGAAAAATATGAAATAGAAGCTCGTCAAACTAAGTTAGGTCCTGAAGAAATAACAAGAGAAATCCCAAATGTATCAGAAGAAAGTCTTGGGAATTTGGATGAAATGGGGATTATTCGAATAGGAGCTTTCGTTGAGAGTGGAGACATCCTTGTTGGGAAGGTGACCCCTAAAGGAGAATCAGATCAACCGCCTGAGGAAAAACTTTTAAGAGCTATTTTCGGTGAAAAAGCAAGAGATGTAAGAGATAACTCTCTTCGAGTCCCTTCGACTGAGAGAGGACGAGTTGTTGATGTCAGAATCTATACACGAGAACAAGGAGATGAACTACCACCTGGAGCAAATATGGTTGTCAGGGTTTATGTCGCGCAACGTAGAAAGATTCAAGTTGGAGATAAAATGGCAGGTAGGCATGGTAACAAAGGGATTATTAGCAGAATAATGCCAAGAGAAGATATGCCTTATCTTCCTGATGGCACGCCTGTAGATATATGCCTTAACCCGCTAGGCGTACCAAGTCGAATGAATGTAGGACAAGTCTTTGAGCTCCTTATGGGTTGGGCCGCCTCTCACTTGGATTGTCGAGTTAAGATTGTCCCTTTTGATGAGATGTATGGACCAGAGATGTCTAACCAGACTGTTCAAGCTTACTTGGAAAAGGCAGCAAAGCAGCCAGGTAAATCATGGGTATACAACCCTAAGGACCCTGGTAAGTTACTTCTTACAGATGGTCGAACTGGTGAACCTTTTGATCAACCGGTCGCTGTTGGCTACGCCCATTTCCTTAAACTTGTTCATTTAGTAGACGATAAGATTCATGCTCGATCTACAGGTCCATATTCTTTGGTTACTCAACAACCTCTTGGTGGAAAGGCACAGCAAGGTGGACAGAGATTAGGAGAAATGGAAGTATGGGCACTCGAGGCATATGGAGCTGCATATACTTTGCAAGAACTGTTAACTGTCAAGTCTGATGATATGCAAGGCCGTAATGAAGCTCTTAACTCTATCGTAAAAGGTAAGCCCATACCTCGCCCTGGGACTCCAGAATCTTTCAAAGTTTTAATGAGAGAACTTCAGTCATTGGGATTAGACATTGGAGTTTATACAGATGATGGGAAAGAGGTAGATCTTATGCAAGATGTAAATCCTCGTAGAAGCACGCCAAGTAGACCTACCTATGAATCATTAGGTAAAGAATATGAGGAGTAATTAACTCAATCGAAACAAATCATCTCAACATCCTAAATTCCCATGACTAATAGCAATCTACGTACGGAAAATCATTTTGATTACGTCAAAATTAAATTAGCTTCTCCTGAAAGAGTAATGGAATGGGGGCAAAGGACTTTGCCCAATGGCCAGGTAGTAGGGGAAGTGACCAAGCCAGAAACAATAAATTATCGAACACTAAAGCCGGAGATGGATGGATTATTTTGTGAAAAGATTTTTGGTCCATCTAAGGATTGGGAATGTCACTGCGGGAAATATAAGAGAGTTAGACATCGTGGAATCGTTTGCGAAAGATGCGGAGTTGAAGTAACAGAAAGTCGGGTAAGAAGGCATAGAATGGGATTTATTAAATTGGCAGCTCCCGTATCCCATGTTTGGTATCTAAAAGGTATTCCTAGCTATGTCGCGATCCTATTAGACATGCCGCTGAGAGATGTTGAGCAAATTGTTTATTTTAACTGTTATGTTGTTTTAGATATTGGTGATAGTAAAGATCTTAAGTACAAGCAGCTATTAACAGAAGATGAATGGCTTGAGATTGAAGACGAAATTTATGCTGAGGATTCAACTATAGAGAATGAACCAATTGTTGGAATAGGTGCAGAGGCCTTGAAGCAATTACTTGAAGATTTAAATTTAAAAGAAGTTGCCGAGCAATTGAGAGAAGAAATTGCAACAAGCAAAGGTCAAAAAAGGGCTAAGCTTATCAAAAGACTAAGGGTAATAGATAATTTTATTGCTACTAGTGCAAGCCCAGAGTGGATGGTTTTAGATGCGATACCTGTTATACCTCCTGATTTGAGACCTATGGTCCAATTAGATGGGGGTAGATTCGCTACTTCAGATTTAAATGACTTATATAGAAGAGTAATCAATAGGAACAACCGTCTTGCTCGTCTTCAGGAAATATTAGCCCCAGAGATAATAGTTAGAAATGAAAAAAGGATGCTTCAAGAGGCTGTAGATGCACTTATTGATAACGGTAGAAGAGGAAGAACTGTTGTTGGTGCAAATAATCGTGCCTTGAAATCATTAAGCGATATTATTGAGGGTAAACAAGGTAGATTTAGACAGAATTTGCTTGGAAAAAGAGTTGATTATTCAGGTCGTTCAGTCATAGTTGTTGGTCCAAAATTGAAAATGCATCAATGTGGACTGCCAAAGGAAATGGCAATAGAGCTTTTCCAACCTTTTGTAATTCACAGATTGATTCGTCAGAACATTGTTAATAACATCAAGGCGGCAAAGAAATTGATACAGAAAGCTGATGATGAAGTAATGCAGGTATTGCAGGAAGTCATAGATGGTCATCCTATACTTCTCAATCGTGCCCCTACTTTGCACCGATTGGGTATTCAAGCTTTTGAGCCTAAATTAGTTGCTGGACGAGCTATACAGCTACATCCATTGGTCTGTCCAGCTTTTAACGCTGATTTTGATGGAGATCAAATGGCTGTTCATGTGCCTTTAGCGATTGAGGCTCAAACAGAAGCAAGAATGTTAATGCTCGCAAGTAATAACATTCTTTCTCCAGCAACTGGGGATCCAATAGTTACCCCATCTCAAGATATGGTTTTGGGTTCTTATTACTTAACCGCAATTCAGCCTCAAGCAAATCAGCCTAAGTTCGGAGATCATTCACATACATACGCATCACTTGAAGATGTTTTACAAGCTCTCGAAGACAAAAGGATAGATTTACATGATTGGGTTTGGGTTCGATTCTCTGGTGAAATCGAGGATGACGATGAGCTGCAGAAACCGCGTAAGTCGGAGACTTTAAAAGATGGCACACGTATTGAGGAATGGACATATCGACGAGATCGATTAGATGAAGAGGGAAGTTTAATTAGCCGTTATATCTTGACTACTGTCGGTCGAGTCATAATGAACCATACAATTATTGATGCTGTGGCAGCCACCTCCTCATAACCCTAATAACAAATCCAACCTTTTTTGAATAGATTTTTTCATGACTTCTTCCTCTCCTAAAACTCGCAAATCCTCTACTAAATCAAAAGCAAAAAGAGGTTCTAAAGCAAAGAAAGCAGCAGCGATAAAAGCTGTTCCGAAACTTTCTAAAACTCCTCCACCTTTTAGAAATAAAGTAGTTGATAAAAAAGGTTTGAAAAATTTAGTTGCATGGGCATTTAAGCATCATGGAACAGCGGCAACTGCTGCTATGGCAGACAACCTTAAAGACCTTGGTTTCAGATATGCTACCCAGGCAGCAGTGTCAATTTCTGTTGATGATTTAAAGGTCCCAGAGGCCAAACAAGATTTACTTGGGCAGGCTGAAGAACAGATAACTGCTACAGAGGAATGCTATAGATTAGGCGAAATTACTGAGGTTGAGAGGCATACAAAAGTTATAGACACTTGGACAGAAACTAATGAAAGATTAGTGGATGCAGTTAAAAAGAATTTCAATCAAAATGATCCACTGAATTCAGTATGGATGATGGCCAACTCTGGAGCCAGAGGAAACATGTCTCAGGTTCGTCAGCTTGTTGGGATGAGAGGATTAATGGCTAATCCTCAAGGTGAAATTATTGACTTACCAATACGAACCAATTTTAGAGAGGGTCTAACAGTAACTGAATATGTCATCTCCTCTTATGGAGCTCGTAAAGGTCTTGTTGATACAGCTCTAAGAACTGCTGACTCTGGTTATTTAACTAGACGCTTGGTTGATGTCGCTCAAGATGTAATTGTTAGAGAAGAGGATTGTGGTACGACAAGGTCAATTTTAATAAGTGCAGAGGATGGAAAATTTGGGAATAGGCTTGTTGGTCGCTTGACATCAGAACAATTAGTTAACTCAGATCAGGAAATCTTAGCTGAAAGAGATATTCCAATTGATCCTCAACTATCTAAGAAATTTGAACAATCACATATTGAAGGGGTAAGGGTTCGATCTCCTCTTACATGTGAGGCGACCAGATCAGTTTGTCGTAAATGTTATGGTTGGGCGCTAGCGCATAATCAACTAGTTGACTTAGGCGAAGCAGTAGGTATTGTTGCTGCTCAATCAATTGGCGAGCCAGGCACACAATTAACAATGAGGACTTTTCATACTGGTGGAGTTTCAACAGCGGAGACTGGTGTTGTCCGCTCAACCATTTCAGGAAAAGTAGAATTTGGTTCAAAAGCACGAGTGAGAGGCTACAGGACACCACATGGCGTTGAGGCTCAGCAAGCAGAAGTTGACTTTAACCTTAGTATCATTCCTACTGATGGTGGTAAACCTCAAGCAATTGATATACCTATTGGTTCGCTACTTTTTGTAGACAATGATCAAAATATCGATACAGATGTGACTGTTGCTCAGATTGCTAGTGGAGCTGTACAAAAAAGTGTTGAGAAGGCTACTAAAGATGTTGTATGTGATTTAGCGGGACAAGTTAGGTATGAAACAATTATCCAACCCAGAGAGGTTACTGATAGACAAGGAAATATAACTCTTAAAGCCCAACGGCTTGGTCGGCTTTGGGTGTTAGCAGGAGATGTTTATAATTTACCTCCAAATGCTAAGCCAGTTGTCTCTGGAAATGTTTCAGTAAAAGAGGGACAAGTTTTAGCTGAAGCGAGCCAGGCAAGTGAGTATGGAGGTGAAGTAAGACTTAGAGACTCAATTGGTGATTCTAGAGAAGTTCAAATAGTAACAACGTCGATGACTTTAAAGGATTTTAAATTACTAGAAGAGTCGACTCATTCAGGTGAAATATGGCATCTTGAAGCAAAAGATGGTACTCGTTATAGATTGAATACTGTTCCCGGAAGTAAAATTGGAAATAACGAGGTAATAGCTGAGTTGTCAGATGATCGGTTTAAAACTGAAACAGGAGGACTTGTTAAATATGCCCCTGGCTTGACAATTAAGAAAGCTCGTTCTGCCAAAAATGGTTTTGAAGTTAGTAAAGGTGGAACTCTTTTGTGGATCCCTCAAGAAACTCATGAAATTAATAAGGATATTTCATTGTTGATGATTAAAGATCGTCAATGGATAGAGGCAGGGACAGAAGTCGTCAAAGATATTTTCAGTCAAACTGCTGGAATAGTTACTGTTACTCAGAAAAATGATATTCTTCGAGAAATTATAGTTAGGAGTGGTACTTTTAAACTATGCAAAGAGAGTAAAGCACTTGATAGGTTTGAAGGTGATGGGCAAATAGTTAATCCCGGTGAAACTATCGCAAAAGGTATTAAGACTGATTCGATGGTAATGGTTCAGTCAGTTGAAACTCCGGAAGGTAAAGGTCTTCTATTGAGACCCGTTGAGGAATTTACTATTCCTGACCAAGCACAACTACCTGAATTAGAGCATGTTAAGCAACCCAAAGGCCCATCACTAGGTATAAAAGCCTCTCAGCGTCTTGCCTTTAAGGATGGTGAGCTCATTAAATCTGTTGAAGGCATTGAGTTACTTAAAACACAACTGATTCTTGAGACATATGAGACGACTCCACAGATGACAGTAGACGTAGAAGTTGTACAAGACTTGAATTCAAAGAGTATTGATAGACTTAAATTGGTTATCCTTGAAAGTATTTTAGTAAGAAGAGATACCACATCTGATTCAAGTCATGGATCAACACATACTGAATTACAGATAGAAAATGCTCAAATTGTTTCAGCCGGAGATGTTGTAGCGACAACTCAGATTTTATGTAAGCAAGAAGGAATTGTTCAACTCCCTGATGCCCTTGATGGTGATCCGGTTCGTCGTCTTATCGTTGAAAGGGAAGAAGACACAATAAATATTGATTCCAAAGGAACTACTCTTGTGAAAGTCGGACAAAGAGTAGTAGATGGAGATTTCGTCTCAAAAGATCAGGCAATAGGTGCTTGTGGAGAAATAGAAAATATTGATGGAAAGAAAGTTAAATTGCGTCTTGGTAGACCTTATATGGTTTCACCGGATTCAGTCCTTCATGTTCGTGATGGGGATTTAGTTCAAAGAGGTGATGGCTTGGCTTTGTTGGTTTTTGAAAGACAAAAAACAGGAGATATTGTTCAGGGTTTGCCAAGAATTGAAGAATTACTTGAAGCTCGTAGGCCTAGGGATTCAGCTATTTTGTGTAAAAAGTCTGGAACAGTAGATATTAAGGATGGAGATGACGAGGAGTCTGTAGTTGTAACTGTCATTGAAGATAATGATGTAATTTCTGAATATCCAATTCTTTTAGGACGTAATGTAATGGTTAGAAATAGCCAACAAGTTGTAGCTGGTGAATTCTTAACTGATGGTCCAGTGAATCCTCATGAGCTTTTGGAGTGTTTCTTTGCAGACTTGCGTGATAAGAAACCTTTAATGGATGCAGCCCAGGAGGCAATCGCTAAACTCCAGCATAGAATGGTAAGTGAAGTGCAAAATGTTTATAAATCTCAGGGAGTAGCTATAGACGATAAACATATTGAGGTGATTGTTCGTCAGATGACGAGTAAAGTAAGAATAGAAGATGCAGGAGATACAACATTCTTACCTGGAGAATTGATTGAACTTAGGCAGGTTGAAGATACTAATCAGGCTATCTCAATCACGGGAGGCGCCCCCTCAGAATTCACTCCAGTTTTACTTGGTATTACAAAGGCATCACTTAATACTGATAGCTTCATATCAGCTGCTTCATTCCAAGAAACAACTCGAGTCCTTACCGAAGCGGCTATTGAAGGCAAGTCTGATTGGCTTCGAGGGCTTAAAGAAAATGTAATTATAGGTCGCCTGATACCTGCCGGAACAGGTTTTAGTGGCTTTGTGGAGGAGTTAAATGCGGAAGCAGGTCCTCACCCAGATATTCTGGCAGAAGATCCAGCAGGTTATCGAAGGATCCAAAATCTTAGACCTGACTACACTGTTGATATGCCCTCTGCCCCAGTAGCTAAGAACACGTCTGTTTTAGATGATCCTAGCGAAGAGGATTTAGAGGCAACGAGAAGTAGACATGGAATTGATCCTACAACGAGTAATTTTGCAGCTTTTGCTCGCCCAACAGGTGACGATGAATTGCCAGAAGACCAAATGCCAGATCCTGCTGCCTTGGAGGGCTTGCAAGAAGAAGGTTTACTCTCAGATGAATAAATCGATTTATCTGCAATACTCTTTTAAATTTTCTAGTATTTAATTCTTCAACTAATAAATTCCATCGATGATTGATCCTCCTGTAGTTCCCAAGCGTAAATTACCCCGCTATGGCTTTCACACACATACAGAGCGTGTTAATGGTAGATGGGCAATGATTGGTTTTATTGCTTTAGTGCTTTTGGAATTTAAATTAGGACATGGATTAATGAATTGGTGACAAAACTTCCTCAACCATCAAGTAATTCATCCTTGCTTGGCTTAAGTTCGGAAGATCTTGAAGAATTTGCTCGTCAGGAAGGTGAAAAAGCTTTTCGTGGTAGGCAAATTCATGAATGGATTTATCAAAGAGGTGCAAAAAAGCTAGATTCAATAACTGTTCTTCCAAAGAAATGGCGAGATTTATTGGAAAACAAAGGAATAAAGGTTGGAAGACTTGATGAAATTAGTAAAGTTGTAGCAGAGGATGAGACGTTAAAACTATTAATGGGTACTTTTGATGGTGAAATTATAGAAACAGTAGGAATACCAACAGAAAAAAGACTGACTGTTTGCGTTTCAAGTCAAATTGGATGTCCTATGGGGTGTAAGTTTTGTGCGACTGGTAAGGGGGGACTCAATAGATCTCTTAATGTGAATGAAATAGTTGATCAGGTAATTAGTGTTAGAGAAACAATGAATAGGAGGCCTACTCATGTCGTCTTTATGGGGATGGGCGAGCCACTTCTAAATATAAGCAATGTTTTAGACTCTATTGAATGTCTTACGAATGATATTGGTATTGGTCAAAGGAAAATAACTGTTAGCACTGTTGGAATACCGGATACTCTTCCATATTTAGCAAAAATAGCCCATGAGCGATTGGGAAGAGTTAAGTTTACCCTTGCAGTCAGTCTACATGCGCCTAATCAGACGTTGCGTGAATTAATTATTCCTTCGGCGAGTTCTTATCCCATCAATTCATTACTCAAAGACTGTAGAACATATATAGAACTCACTGGTCGAAGAGTAAGCTTTGAGTATATTCTTCTTGGAGGATTGAATGATAAAGATATTCATGCAGAGCAGTTAGCTGATCTGATGAGAGGCTTTCAAAGCCATATTAATTTGATAGCTTATAATCCCATCGCTGAAGAAAATTTTAAACGACCAAGCCAATCTAGAGTTAATAGTTTTAGAGAGCTATTAGAAAAAAAAGGAGTTGCTGTAAGTGTTCGTGCAAGTAGAGGTAGAGATAAAGATGCGGCATGTGGACAATTAAGAAGGCAAACAATTAATAAAATAAAAATCAAATAGCAAGTAAAAATCAATTACTTTTAAGCTTCTATGGCATTTATTGATTGGTTTATTTTATTTCTTTATTTATTATTTTCCTTGGTCTTAGGAATTTATATTTCACTAAAAAATCATAATGAATCAGACTATTTTGTCGCTGGGAGAAGCCTAAGTGGTTTGCTTGCAGGTATGTCCATGGCGGCAACAACGTTCTCGATTGATACACCTCTATATGTGGCTGGCATTATTGGGGTGAGAGGTTTAGCAGGGAATTGGGAGTGGTGGAGTTTTGGACTTGCACATGTTGCTATGACAGTTGTATTCGCTCCGCTTTGGAGGCGTAGTGGAGTATTGACTGATGCGGCTTTTACTGAATTACGTTATGGGGGTAAACCAGCAGCTTATTTAAGAGGTATCAAGGCTTTCTTGCTTTCTGTCCCAATCAATTGTATTGGAATTGGTTATGCATTCTTGGCAATGCGTAAAGTGGCTGAATCATTAGGTGTCGTGGATGGACATATTGTGTTTGGACCTTTTACTGACACGATACTTTTAATGGTTTTGGTTGCTTTGTTTTTGCTTATTTACACTGTACTAGGTGGCCTTTGGGCAGTAGTGGTTAATGATTTTGTACAACTTTTATTAGCTCTTTTAGGTGCGTTTGCTGTTTGCTTTGTAGCACTTGATGCTTCAGGTGGTATGACGGATTTGTTAACAAACTTAGAGGCATTAGATCGACCTGAGCTCCTTTCTTTATTCCCATGGACATTAAATAAAGATGGTTTCAATTGGTTGGATAGTTCAGGAATAAGTATTACTACTTTTTTCGCTTTTATATCTTTGCAATGGTGGAGTTTTAGACGTAGTGATGGTGGTGGGGAATTTATTCAGCGTTTATTGGCTACTAAAGATGAACAACAAGCAACTTTGGCAGGAATAGTTTTTTTAATTGTTAATTATCTTATTCGCAGTTGGCTTTGGATTTTAGTTGGTTTGGCTGGTTTAGTTCTCTTGCCCCAACAAACTGACTGGGAATTAAGTTATCCAAATCTCGCTGTCAAATATTTGCCACCTGTTGGACTTGGATTGGTCGTGGTTTCATTGGTTGCTGCATTTATGAGTACCGTAAGTACCTCAATTAATTGGGGGGCAAGTTATCTTGCCCATGATCTCTATAAAAGATTTGTGAGGCCATCAGCTGGCCCTAGAGAAATGATTTTTATGGGCCAGGTTGCAAGTATTTTGTTACTGCTAATTGGAGTCGTCACGGCTCTATTTAGTCACAGTATTGGTTCAATGTTTAGACTTGTTATTGCAATAGGTACAGGACCAGGTGCTGTCCTTGTGCTTCGGTGGTTTTGGTGGCGAGTTAATGCTCTAGCGGAACTTTCCGCAATGTTGAGTGGTTTTTTTATAGGTTTAATCACATCAGTTTCTCCCTATTTTACAATTGAAGATTTTGGTAAACGACTCCTATTTAATACTTCATTTACAGCTGTGATTTGGTTGCTTACTTTATTTTTTACTCAGCCAGAGTCTGAGGAGACACTCAATAAATTTGTGATGCAGGTCAAACCTCCAGGCCCTGGTTGGAAAAAAATAAGGAAAAGTCTGAATATCACTCCAGTTGACAGTTCTTTAGTGCTTGGATCTCGCTTTTTATTAGGATCAGGAATTCTCTATGGTGGTTTGCTAAGTATTGGGGCTTTCTTATTACATCAAGAGAGGAGCGCTTGGATTGCGCTTTCAATTGCTGTTAGTTGTGTGTTTTTAATGAAGAAAACAAAACTAATAACTTAAAAAGTTGACCCTCGATAGCCAAATGGTCAAAATTTAGAGCAAAATAGAATCATAATTAGTTTGTAACTTTGGGTTTTTTACGAACAACTCTTTTCCCTATTTTAATTGTTGCTCTTTTTGCTGTTGCTTTGTTCGCTGTCAGCGCTCGGATATGGCTTCCCGGGGATATGCTTGCACCAGCACCAATTAATTAGTTTGCTCTTCTTCTGTCAGAGCTATGAATGATGAAAATCAAAAATTAAGTGAAAAAGGGTTGGCTGATTTAGCCATTGACCCTGATCTTTTAGCTAGAGAATTAGCTGCTCAATTAGCAGGAGATCCTTTAGATGAAATTGAATTAGATAAAATTGATGTAGATCGAGGGAATTCATCAAAAGAATGTGATCTTGCGTTGAAGTGGCTTCAATCAGGAAATAATGAGAGACTTCAGGGATTAAGAGTCTTTTGCGAACATAGAGACCCTAGAGCTCTTCCATTCTTATTGCCTTTGCTTGACGAACCTTCTCCCGTAGTCAGGATGAGTGCTGTTTATGCTTTAGGTAGAAATCCTTGTCCAAAAGCGATAGATCTTCTATTGCATTTGTTGAAGTTTGATAGTAACGCTTATGTGCGAAAAGCTACTGCATGGAGTCTCGGAAATTACCCTGAAGCCCCAGTTCTAGAGCCTCTGATTAATGCATTAAAACAAGATGTCGCTGCTGTGAGATTGTGGGCATCAAGTTCTCTAGCAGAGGTTGGACTTAATTCAGCAGAGAGCTCTCCCTCAGCTGCGAATCAATTACTTGAAAGTTTGCAAGTAGATGGTGAATCATTAGTTCGAAGTAACTGTATTTGGTCCCTCGGCCGCCTTTATGGACTTTTGAGTGCTGAAATCCAAATTCAAATAGTAGAGACTTTTATTTCTGTTTTATTAAACGATAGAGAGCCTTCTGTCAGGTATGAAGCAAGGACAGCTTTGGAGCAATTGGATAATCCAGAGGCACAAAAAAAATTAAAATCATTAATTGATGATGGTCAATTGGTTTAATTTTTGGTACAAAAACAATTCGTTGTAATTAATAATTCGCGTTTCTAGAGTTTTTTTCTATATCATGCGTGACTTAGGGGCTTCAATTTCATGCCACAACGCACATTGCGCTTTAAAATCCGACAAGATGGACGTGTTGAAGAAACCGTTGAAGGTCTTGTTGGTGAGGCATGTATTGATTTAACTGAGAAGCTTGAGGATGCCCTAGGCACCGTTGAAAGGAGAGAACCAACCTCTGATACCTTTCTTCGCGAAAACATTCAAAAACAGACTATTCCTGCAGAAATCCACTGATGTCACATTTCAGCACAGTTAAAACTCAACTTCGCAAGAAGGAGTTCCTTAAACAGGCTCTAATAGACTTAGGCTATACCCCCAACGAAGGTGAAAATCTAGTTAGAGGTTATAGAGGTCAAACTGTAAAAGCTCAAATGACTGTAGAGATGAGTAAGGGAGCAGATATAGGATTTCGTTGGAATGAAGGCTCAAAATCATATGAACTTGTAACTGACCTTGATCTCTGGAAGCAATCAATACCAATTGAGAGGTTTTTAGCTCAAGTCACTCAACGTTATGCCTTAAATACTGTTCTTGATTCAACTGCTCAAGAAGGATTTCAAATTTCTGAACAAAAGGAAAATCTAGATGGATCAATAGAATTAGTTGTTACTCGTTGGGATTCTTAAATTTACTAACTCTACTAACTACAATTGACATTCGATCCTAGAGCTGCTTTTGAAACTAGGTCTATTGAATATCAGCCCTCAAATGATATTTATGATCCAAATGTTGCATATGAAGCAGCTAATAATGAAGATTTCAAGCTAAATGGTAGAGATCCAGTTTTAGGAGGGAAATTAAAAGAAAAAGCTGTATGGGTTGATGAGAGGAAATGTATTGGCTGTACTTATTGCAGCTCAGTTGCTACGAACACTTTTGCAATGGAGCCTGAGCAAGGCAGAGCTAGGGCATTTAGACAAGATGGAGATAGTGAGGAATTAATTCAAGAGGCTATAGATACCTGCCCTGTTGATTGCATAGATTGGGTTTCTTTCGAAGACTTGGTTAAATTAGAAGAAGTTATAAAAAATCATCATTTTAGGAATTTAGGTTTACCACCAGTTACTTGATTTTTAAATTTTGAAGTGGAAAGAATTAAAGATAGTAAAAACAATTCAATTCCTACCAGAAGATTCGGGCGAACAGAGATTCAGATGCCAGTCTTATCTCTTGGAGGGATGCGCTTTCAACAAAGCTGGAAGGATTTAGATCCTAGAGAGATTAATAATCAACAACAAGACATCTTGCGAAAAACTATCAAGCATGCGTCTCAACAAGGTATGCATCATATTGAAACTGCTCGTCATTACGGAACTTCAGAACGCCAGATAGGCTGGGCCTTCGACCAAATTGATGATCCAAAAAGAATATTGCAAACGAAAATTCCACCAAATAATGATCCTTCGATTTTTGAGCAAGAACTTGAGTTAAGTATGAGTAGATTAGGTTCCAAGAAAATTGATTTATTAGCTATTCATGGTATCAATCTTCCTGAACACTTAGATATGACTATTCGTCCTAATGGATGTCTAGAGATTGTTCGTCGTTGGCAAAAAGATGGTCTCGTTGGTCATGTTGGATTCTCAACTCATGCAAATGTTGACCTGATAATTAAAACAATTGAAACAGGACTTTTTGATTATGTGAATTTGCATTGGTATTTTATTCGTCAGGAAAATGAAAGAGCTTTACAAGCAGCGAATGCCAAGGATATGGGGGTTTTTATTATTAGTCCTACTGATAAGGGAGGTCATTTACATACACCATCATTGACACTTTTAAATTTATGTAGTCCCTTGCATCCAATAGAATTTAATGATTTGTTTTGTTTGAGTGATAAAAGAATTCATACATTAAGTGTCGGAGCTTCAAAACCTGAAGATCTGGATATTCATTTAAGTGCAATTTCTAAAATGGATAACATGCATGAGTTAATTGATACTATAGATAAGCGTCTAATGCATGCCTTAAATGAATCTCTTGGAGAGTCATGGTTGACTACTTGGAAGATAGGTTTACCTGGTTGGGAACAAACTCCAGGAGAGATTAATATACCTATTCTGCTATGGTTAAATAATTTATTAGAGGCTTGGGATATGGAAAGCTTTGCTAAAGATCGTTATGGTCTTTTAGGCAGAGGAGGACATTGGTTCCCAGGCTCAAACGCAGATTGCTTGGATTGTGAAGTGAGCGAGGATGACTTGAAAAAAGTTTTGATTAATAGCCCGTGGAGCTCTGAAATACCTTTTATACTTAGGAATTTGAAAGACAGATTAGGGGGAGAAAGAAGAGATAGATTATGGGGGATTTAGTAACCTAAAGGCTGTTTTTTGGGTTTACCAATTGATCTTGGATATTGATTAGGACATTTATTAATAGAATTAATCCTAATAATATTCCTAATACCGCGATTATTCGGGAGTACGAATTTATCTGTTCGTTCGATCTCTGCATTTAGTTCAGTTAAGGCTTTTTTTAGTATTTGATGCTCCGTTTCACTCCATCCTCCCTTAAATATGAGCGCTTGACCTTTCGAATTTAAAAAAGGCACGAGATATTCTGCTACCACATTTGCAGAAGCAACTGCTCTTGCAATGGCATAGTCAAAATTACTTCGAAGGATTGGATCCCTTCCTGCTGTCTCTGCTCTTTCATTTACGACTGTTATACGAGAATTTAATCCAATTTCTTTAGAAACTTCTTTTAAAAAAATCGTTTTTTTACTTGAAGAATCTAAAAGAGTAATATTTGAATTTGGCATTGCTATAGCTATGGCTATACCAGGAAATCCACAGCCAGAACCAATATCTATGTAGTTATGAGAAAGTTCAGGGTATTGAAGCTCTTCATACAGTGGCAACAAGCTGTCACATACTTGTGCAGTCCAGAAATCATCTCCATCAACTAAACGAGTAAGGTTGGTTTTCTTATTCCATTCTTTAAGTAAATCTTGCAAATGGATAAATTGAGCTAATTGTTTTTCACTTGGCGTCCATTTAAGCTCATTCCATATCATGAGTTGATTTGCTTTTTTGTTGTTTTTATCAGTAGACATTTGTAATTGTTTTTTGAAATAGTCAGTTCTGAGATATTTAGATAAAATCTATACATTATTAGATCATATTTTCTCTCGTTGACTCCTTCCTCTAATTGTTACGAACTGCTTGGTGTGTCTACCTCTGCCAATAACGCAGAACTTAGAAAAGCTTTTCGTCAATTAAGTAAGCAACTTCATCCGGATACGACATCTTTGCCAAGTGATGAAGCGACAAGGCAATTTCAAAATGTTTGTGAGGCTTATGATTTATTAAGTGATCCTGTCTTAAGGGCAAACTACGACTTATTTATAGAAAAAGAGAATAATCTTATAAGTCAGAAAAAAGAACCTTATTTAAAGAATATACAACCTGTACAATTTTCTAAATCGATAGGAGTAAGGCGACCATTATCAGGAGGAGAACTATTTTCACTTCTTCTTTTAATTGTCTCTATTTTCTTGAGTCTGGCTTTAGGAGTGTTTATTGCTTTTTCAAGAGGCGGAAACTTGAACTTTACTCCAAGTTGGTTGATGTAAGTTTAATTTCAGAAATCATTATATAGCTAAATGGTAAGAATGTTAGTAAGAAAAAATTCTAGGATAAAGAATTTAAGCCCTCTTGGATTCCAAAATAGCATTTTTCTAGTTCCTCATCTGTGATACATAGTGGTGGCATTAGATAAACTACATCTCCTAATGGCCTGATGAAAACACCAACTCTCAATGCACTTGCTTTCATGATTTTTCCAACCGAATTTAAATAACCTTTTTTACCTTTCACTTTAATATTAAAAGCAGCAATAGTTCCTGTGATTCTTGGGCAATCAATTCTTGGATCTTTAACTATTTTTTGTAGATGAGGAAGGTGACGTGACTCAAAATCCAAATATTTTTGAGGAGAGTTTTCTAAAAGATCTAAGCTGGCATTGGCAGCTGCGCAGCCTAAGGGGTTAGCGGTGAAACTATGACCGTGCCAGAAAGTTTGCTTAGGATCTTCCCCAAGGAAGCCTTCGGAAATTCTTTTACTGGACAGAGTAACTCCCATCGGAAGGAATCCACCGGTTAACCCTTTTGAGAGTGATATAAGGTCTGGCTTTAATCCTGCTCTTTGAAAAGCGAATAGCTCTCCACATCTTCCAAAGCCAGTTAAGACTTCATCTGTAATCAGTAAAGAATTAGCATGGCGAATTCTTTTTTCGACTTCTACTAAAAATTCTGAACGAACCATTCTCATCCCACCAGCCCCTTGCACTAATGGCTCAAGAATTACCGCAATGGTTGGTTTCTTTAGTAGGTGATCAAGACTTTCTAAAATTTCCTTTTCTCGTCTTTCAAAATCTTCATCGCCCCACCATGTCTCGGGCCAAGGGACTCTACTAACAGGAAATAGCATTTGATCAAAAGGCTCGCTAAATATATTTCGTTCGCCTACTGCCATTGCTCCAAACGTATCTCCATGATAGGCCCCTTCGAATGCAATGATTTGAGATCTATTATCACCTTTATTTTTCCACCATTGACGAGCCATTTTTAAAGCTACTTCTACTGCTGTAGAGCCATTATCTGAAAAGAATAACTTTTCTAAACCTGTTAATTTACTTAGTCGATCAGCTAATAGTTCAGCTTGAGGATGAGTGAAATCTGCAAAGATAATTTGTTCTAATTGTTCTGCTTGAGTTGCGATAGCCTTGGCTATATATTCATTTGCATGCCCATGAAGAGTGACCCACCAACTACTTATGCCATCGATTATTGGAGCTCTGTCTTTAGGAAGTAAAAGGGCACCTTTGGCTTTTTCAACTAATAATTGAGGCTTAGAGGATGTAAGTTGTGTGAATGGTGGCCATATATGAGGATTCTGAATAGTTTGATTTGAATTTTCTTTCTCATTCATCAAATTTAGTTTTCCCTCTTGTTTCATTTAACTTGATTGAAGTCGAAAAAATCTTTTGATTAAGAAAAAAATAAAATTTTAATTTTGAATGTATTCTTTAAGCTTTTGATCTAATTGCTGTTTATTCCATTCTTGTGAAAGTACTTTTGCGTTGACTTCGTCAAAGATAGGAAGACTTGCAATAATTTTAGTATCTCCAAATTGCTCTAGAGTCTTCGGATTATCTTTATGTGGAGGGCCATTTAATACTATTCCTAATACATCTAAATTTCTATGTTTCAAGGCTTCTAGACTTAATAAGGTGTGATTGAGAGTACCAAGCCCGGTCCTGGCTACAAGAATTATTGGAGCTCCCCAAGCCTTTAATTGGTCTATTTGTAGCCAATTCCGATTTAAAGGAACCATTAAACCACCTGCAGTCTCGATGATTATTAATTTATCTAAGTCAGGTAATTTTAAATTGCTTGCTTCAATAAAACTAGACTCTTTTTCGGCAGCCCAATGTGGAGAGACAGGAGCCTTGAATTTATATATTTCAGAAAGATAGCGGCTAGGTTCAAGACTTAAGAGATTGCAAACAGTTTTGGTATCTGTACCTTCCTCTGTCCCACTTTGAATGGGTTTCCAGTACGTACCTTTAAGACCTTGGACGAAAAAACTACTAACTATCGTTTTACCTACATCTGTATCTGTACCACAAATAATAATTCTTTTTGAGAAAGCACTCATCGCTTTATTAATAAAAACTGAATTGACCAACTAAGACTTACTTGTTTATCCTTATTGGAAATTGGCCAAAAAGACAATAGATGTCGCCAATCTGAAACACTTAATTGTTCTTTCTGAGTACTTTGTGCTCCGACCTTGATCATCGGCTTTAATAAAGAAGTCGCCTTCTTCGCTGTTTGTTTAATAACTTCAATTTTATTATATAAAATACTTTGTTTCGGAACGACTTTAATTAGTGAGTCGTATAATGGTAAATCAAGAGCTGTACATGTTAAATTTGCCTTTTCTGCAGCTTCATACCATTCTGGAAAACTTCCCTTGATTGGGATTGCTAAAGCAATCCATCCATCTAAACTTAGAGAATTGAACCAGTCCTTAAGTTTCTTTTGTGGATGATCAAGCCAATGTAAAACAAAACTTGAAGCTAATAAATTTGGTTTTTTAGACCACTTAGGTAACCCATTATTTAAATCCCAAAGTTGTTTGACACTCTTTTCTGAATGTTGATCAATCATCTTTTTAGAATTATCCAATCTCACTACATATTGGTTTGGATGTAGATCTTCTAATGATTTAGCGAGTAGTCCAGTGCCAGAACCAAGGTCAACCCATAGTCCATGTTTAATTGAATGATGAGAACATATTTTTGCAAGTTTTAAAGCAGTACTTTTTTGAATTGATGCTGATTCGTTATAACTTAATGCAGCTTCATTAAAGTTTTTATTAACTTGGCTAGACCATGTTTTTTGCATGATCAAATTCTAGCCAGTGTTTAACTTTTTTGATATTTTTAATTTTTGTGATGTAATGCCCCTCGTCTTGAAGGTTGATTATTTTGGGTAAGGCCTCTAAGTGGTTTGTTAAATCTTCTATTAGTTTTTCTTTCGTTTGATTAGCTAAAATATAGTCTTGTTCACTGTGAATAATAAGTACTTTGGCAGAATTGTTTAAGCCAATTGGTAGAGAATCAGAATTCATGAGAAGTTTTAAATCATTTTTTAGTCTCAACCTTCCTGAGCCTGATATGTGAAGTAAATTTGATTCGGATGACTTAACATCAATGTGATTAGGCTTATAAGCTTTTGTATGAAACTTTCTTAACATATTTGCTTCATTAGGCGTATTAAGTGAATTCATCATCCTATTGAGGGCCAGCCTTATAGGGCGATTCTCTTTGTCACTTGGAATAAAACGACTAAAACTATTGATTAATACAACATGAGTAGCTGAGTATAAAACTTCTTTAGCTATCAAATGTGAACCAAGAGAGTGACATATGGCAACTCTTTTAGGTTCGACTTGCGTTGAGTTGTGATTCCATTGTTGTGCATGAGGACTTATATCTTTATATCCGCGTTCAGAAGCTTGCCATTCCCAATCACAATTTTTAAATATCTTTTCCCAATTTGACCATTGTCGACTATCACCAGCCCAGCCATGCATAGCAATTATTTCTTTCATGTATTTTTAAGAACTTCGATAACTCTTTCGAAGGCCTGAACTGGAGTGTTTCGCCTGATTACTAATCTGAGTCTCGATTTACCCTCAGGGACAGTTGGTGGACGGATCGCAACAGTTAGAAGGCCTTGTGTCTCAAGTCTCTTCTGGTAATCCATGGCTAATTCGTCTGAACCTAGAACTATGGAGATTATTGGACCTTCCCCAGCAGGCCTTCGCCACCCAATTTGAGCCAATCTGTCTCTTAAAGCTATTGAGTTATCTTTCAGTGCGCTAGGCCAGTTAGGGTTGCTTTTAATTAGATTTAACGCGGCTAACGCACCTGCACAAAGTGGAGGAGCCAAAGCAGTTGTATAGCGAAATGCCCCACAGTTTTGGATTAAATTTTCTCCTGTTATCTTGTCCGTTGCTAGAAATGCTCCGCCACTTCCAAATGCTTTACCAAAGGTCCCACTGATAATTGATATTGGTTCTTTGAGTCCAAAAGATTCTCCTCTTCCTTCTGGACCCATAACGCCAAGAGCATGGGCTTCGTCTATCAATAACTTTGAATCATACTTAATGCATAGCTTTGAAATTTCTTTTATGGGGGCTGTTGTACCTTCCATACTAAATAGGCTTTCAGTAATGACTAAAGGTTTTTTTTGTGGATTGCTTTGGCTAGATTTTTTTAAAAGTCTTTCTAGTTCAGATAAATTGTTGTGTTTGAATCTAATGAGCTTTGCTCCACTTGCTTTGACGCCAACAAGCAGGGAATGATGTATCAGACGATCACAAATAACAGGAGTGTGACGATCAGAAAGTGCTAATACCGCAGCTAGATTTGCCTGGAAACCACTCGGGTAAAGCAGGACAATCTCACGATCAAGCCATTCAGCAAGCTTCATTTCAAGTTTTTGATGAATATTTCTACTGCCAGTAATAAATCTGGATCCTCCTGAACCAACTCCATCAGTTTCTAAGGTTTGTTTAGCTGCCTCAATTAAGAATGGGTGTCTTGCTAGATTTAGATAGTCATTACTTGCTAGGTCAATTAACGTAATTTGATTTTTATTTTCATCTACACCAATCAATTCTGATGATCTTCCCCCTGGGACCCAAGTCCTGAGTTTACGAATTCTAGAGTTAGGGATTTCAGGCATATTTTTTTGTTTTCTGTGGTTAAAGACTTGGGTGCTGGCTTAACATTTTTTTTTAGTTTCTTGATTTTATTATGTATCCACGTCAAAAATCATGTGGTCATAGAATATTCCTCTAGGATTTAATAATGACTTCATCAGGAAGAGATACATCTGAAAACGAAATCCTCCAAAACAATTTAAATCCAAAGGAAATCTTTCCTTTTGCATTGGATGAGTTTCAACTTAAAGCAATTGATTCACTCAATCAAGGGCATTCAGTAGTTGTCAGTGCTCCTACAGGATCAGGAAAAACATTAATAGGAGAGTATGCAATTTATAGAGCGATTTCTCATGGGAACAAGGTGTTTTACACAACTCCCTTAAAAGCTTTATCTAACCAAAAGCTAAGAGACTTTAGGAATCAGTTTGGTTCAAGCAATGTGGGCCTTTTAACAGGTGATTTAAGCCTGAATAGAGAGGCTTCGATTCTTGTGATGACTACTGAAATTTTTAGAAATATGCTTTATGCAGCAGCTGATAGAAATGATGATCCTTTACTTGATATAGAAACGGTTGTTCTTGATGAATGTCACTACATGAATGATGCTCATAGAGGAACAGTGTGGGAGGAATCAATTATTCATTGTCCTAAATCCGTTCAGTTCGTTGGTCTATCGGCAACAGTTGCAAATGCTGGCCAATTAACTGATTGGATTGAGAAAGTTCATGGACCCACAGATCTCATTTCTAGTGATTTAAGGCCAGTTCCCCTTGAATTCAATTTTTGTAGTGCTAAGGGACTTCATCCATTACTCAATGATAAGGGAACTGGATTGCATCCAAATTGTAAGATTTGGCGTCCATCAAAATCACATAAGAAGAGAGGACGCTTGTCCAAGCCTACTCAACCTGAATCTCCTTCTTTGGGCTTTGTGATATCTCAGTTGGCTGAAAGAAATATGTTGCCCGCTATTTATTTTATTTTTAGTCGTCGCGGTTGTGACAAGGCTGTGAAAACAATTGCTAGTACTTGTTTAGTTAATCAAGAAGAGAGAAACCTAATTCAAGATCGATTTGAAAAATATTCGAGTTTAAATTCAGAAGGACTTAGAGATGATCTACATATCAGAGCTTTATTTAATGGGATCGCCTCTCATCATGCAGGAGTTCTTCCTGCATGGAAGGAATTGATTGAGGAATTATTTCAAGAAGGATTGATAAAGGTTGTTTTTGCAACTGAAACATTAGCTGCAGGAATCAATATGCCTGCAAGAAGTACAATTATATCTACTTTGTCGAAGAGATCAGATAATGGACATCGTCAATTAATGGGAAGTGAGTTTTTACAAATGGCTGGCAGAGCAGGAAGAAGAGGTCTTGATTCTAGAGGCTATGTAGTGACTGTACAAACTCGATTTGAAGGAGTTCGAGAAGCTGGCCAATTGGCAACCAGCCCAGCGGACCCACTGACTAGTCAATTCACGCCAAGCTATGGCATGGTCCTGAATTTATTACAGCGTTATGACTTAGATAAATCAAAAGAATTGATAGAAAGAAGCTTTAGTAGATACTTAGCCAGCTTAGATTTAGTTGAAGAGGAAGAAGAACTATCTAGATTAAAAGAGGAGTTTGAAAAATATAAAACCTTTTCAAAGGATATACCATGGTCAGATTTTGAAAGATATGAAAAAATAAAAAATCATTTGAAGGAAGAAAGACGACTATTGAAAATTCTTCAAAAACAATCTGCTGAAACTTTATCTAATGAATTGATCTTAGCCTTAGAATTTGCAAATAATGGAACCCTCATAAGTCTTAAAACTTCACAGCTAAAAGGGAAAGTTATACCTGGTGTCATTGTTAATAAGATACAGAGAGAGGATAGACCATCTCAATTATTATGCTTAACAGATGAAAATATTTGGATACTTATTTCTTGTAAGGAGGTAGTTAGTTTTTATGCTGATCTCCCCTGTATAGACGTAGTAAATATTATACCTCCTAAAATTAGTAGACTGGGTGAAATACATTATGGAGATTTGATAAGTAATGAAATAGCTTTGAAAATTTCAAATTTTGCTAAGAAAAATAATATGAGAACTGCTCAATATGATCTTGCTAGTGAGGTTCTGTCTCAAGCTCAATTAGTTAAATCTCTAGATGATGAATTGTTGCTTCATCCAGCTCATCGATGGGGAGATAAGAAAAAATTAAAGAAGTATAGACGTAAAATGAATGAACTAGATATTGAAATCCATGAACGTGAGGAGATCCTTTATGACAGGTCTAATCGTCACTGGGAAACTTTTTTATCACTGATTAAAGTACTAAACCACTTCGGATGCTTGGATGATTTAAAGCCCACTCAGATTGGCAGAGGTATTGGATCGTTAAGAGGTGAAAATGAATTGTGGTTGGGTTTGGTTTTAATGAGTGGACATCTTGATGAATTGACTCCGATAGAATTGGCTGGAGTAATTCAGTCAATTGTGACGGAAGTTAATCGTCCTGATTTATGGACTGGATTTATTCCAAGTGCAGTTGCAGACGAAGCCTTTAATGATTTAACAAATATACGACGAGAATTATTTAGAGTTCAAGAACGATTAGGTGTAGAAGTCCCAATCTTATGGAGTTCAGAATTAATGGGTTTAGTAGAAGCCTGGGCAAGAGGAAGTACTTGGACGGATTTAATTTTAAATACTTCTTTAGATGAGGGAGATGTTGTAAGAATTCTTAGAAGAACAAATGATTTGCTTTCGCAGATTCCCTATTGTGAGGCTGTGAGTAGACAACTTAGGAATAATGCAAAAGCAGCGATAAAACTAATGGACAGATTTCCAGTTTGCGAGGCAGAAGATATTAATCAAACAAAAGAAAAAAATCATGAGGTTATTAATCCCGCAACTGAAAGAAATCATTGAGATTAAAGATTTATTTTTTCAATCAGTCCCAATCATAAATTTTGGATTAATGAGATTATCAAATTCTTCTTGATCGATATAGTTTAGTTGACTTGAAGCTTCTCTTAGACTGAGATTCTTGTCATGTGCTAATTGAGCAATTTGACTTGCTTTTTCGTATCCGATCGATGGAGCTAATGCAGTGACCAACATCAAAGAATTATCTAGGGATTGTTTGATTTTTGTTTTATTGGGTTGAATACCCTCAATCATATTTTCTCTGCAACTTTTACATGCGGTTTGAATAAGATTAATACTTTTTAAAATGTTGTATCCAATTAGTGGCTTATAAACGTTCATTTGTAGATGTCCACCACTTCCTGCTATGGATACAGAGGCATCCATACCAATTATTTGTGTACATACCATTGCCATGGCTTCGCATTGAGTAGGATTGATTTTCCCAGGCATTATTGAGCTGCCAGGTTCATTGGCGGGTAGCTGTAGCTCTGATAATCCAGCTCTTGGCCCACAAGATAAAAGTCGAAGATCATTAACAATTTTGAGAAAAGTTACGGCTAATAATTTTAGTTGGGACATTATATTTACAAGACCATCATGACTAGCCATGATGGCAAACTTATTAGCTGCTGTTTGAAAGGGTAAATTTGTTTCTCTAGAGATATCAAGAGCAATGAGGTTGTCGAAATTTTTCGGAGCATTTATTCCTGTTCCAATAGCGGTTCCTCCCAGTGGAAGTGAATAAAGTTCTTCGAGGTTGATTTCAATGCGTCCTAATGCAGTTTCTAACTGACTTGACCAAGCAGAGACTTCTTGCCCAAGAGTAAGGGGTACTGCATCTTGAAGATGTGTTCGTCCTATTTTTATAAGATCCTTCCATTCATGACTTTTTTGATGAAATAAATCAATGAGCTTTTTTAATTCGGGTATTAAGGTCTTTTTCAAATTAATTATTGTGGCTATCTGTATAGCTGCTGGGAAAACGTCATTAGTAGATTGAGAGCGATTGACATGATCATTGGGATGTAGTGGGTTATGACTACCTAAAGGATTATTTAAACGCTTTGAAGCTATATTGCTTATTACCTCATTTACGTTCATATTTGTTTGGGTTCCACTGCCTGTTTGCCAGACTTTCAAAGGAAATTGATCATCATATTTACCTTTAATAATTTCTGAACTTGCTTCAATGATAAATTGTGCGATTTCTTTATCTATTAGACCTAAATGATTGTTTACTCGGGCTGCAGAGGCTTTTATTTGGGCAATTGCATGAATAATCTCAAGAGGTACAACCTCATCACCAATATCAAAATTTAATATTGATCTTTGGGTTTGAGCTCCCCATAGAGCATCTTCTGGAACAGAAATTGAACCTAGACTATCTTTCTCAAGCCTTTTCATATTAGACATTGATCTTAGTATCAAAATTTAAAGTTACCTAGGGAATAATGATTATAGCTATGGATTTTAGTTAAATCTATTGCTATACCCTTTTGATATTCTACTGACTAATATTAATTGATTCAGCTTCTGTAGTTATATACAAAGTCTATCCCAAATAACCTTCAAATTTGATTGATGTAATTCAGTTGAAAAGCATTCAGAAAGTTGATCTAGTGAGAGACTTTTCATTACCTCTGGATCATTCTCAAGGTTTTTTTGGAAATTGCCTTCAGGTTGATTCCATGCTGCATGAGCATGTTTTTGTACTAATCGATAAGAATCTTCGCGACTCATCCCATTCTCAACTAAAGCCAAAAGAACTCTTTGACTAAAGACTACTCCACCATAAATATTTAAATTATTCAGCATATTATTCGGATAAACGCCAAGCCCTTTAATTATCGCCGTCATTTCAGTGATCATAAAATGAAGAGTAATAGACGTGTCTGGGAGCATTAATCTTTCATTGGAACTGTGGCTAATATCTCTTTCATGCCATAGAGCTACATTTTCGAGGGCTGCAATCACATAACTTCTTAAAACTCTTGATAGACCGCTTACTCTTTCACTGCGTATAGGATTTCTTTTATGAGGCATGGCAGAGCTACCTTTTTGACCTTTGGCAAAGTTTTCCTCTACCTCAAGGACATCTGTTCTTTGAAGGTTTCTAATTTCTGTAGAAAAACGATCCAATGAAGATCCAATTAAAGCAAGAATCTGAACATAATTAGCATGCCTATCTCTTGAGATAACTTGAGTACTAGCTGTATCAACCTCAAGCTCCAGAAGTTCGCAAGTTATTCTTTCTATTTCTGGATTGGTGTTTGCATATGTTCCCATGGCACCGCTAATTTGCCCAACGGCTATATCTTTTTCGAGACTGTTTAGCCTGTCTTTGTTCCTCAGAGTTTCGGCTAGCCATCCTGCAAGCTTGAACCCAAAAGTAATTGGTTCTCCATGAATCGCATGAGAACGACCAATCATTACGGTGCTCTTATGCTGTCTTGCTAGATCTCTAATAGCTTCTTCAAGTAATAAAAGCTCTTTTTTTAAAAGTTTTACTGATGACTTTAATTGAAGTGCTAGCCCTGTATCGAGGACATCGCTACTTGTCATACCAACATGTATGTATCGACCTGCATCTCCAACATATTCATTCACATTTGTTAGAAAAGCAATTACGTCATGTCGAACTTCGGCTTCTATTTCGAGTATGCGTTCGGGTGTGAAATTCGCCTGTGATCGAATAGTTTCCATTGCATTAAGAGGGATTTTCCCTAATTTGCAATTGGCCTCACATGCGGCTATTTCAACATCAAGCCAAGTTTGGTATTTGGCTTGTTCAGACCAAATATTTCCCATCTCTGGGTTTGTGTAACGCTCAATCAAAGTGCTACAAAGTTAAAGGTTACTTTAATTTAGGTCGTCAAGGTCAAGCTGACTTGAGTCTATTGTGTTCAACTTCCCAATGCACATATCTTCCCCAAGCCTGCTGTCTTACCCTGCACCTCCCTCCTTTGCAATCAATTACTTGGAAGGGCGGCAAATCGTTAGGTTGATTCGCAAATTTTGCAAAACTTCCTGGAGGCAAAAGTTCAAGCACTTCTCCATTTTGCTGTTTTGGTGTTAGATGAAAATGACCATGGCTAGATAGCTCATTTTCATTTGTGGGATGCCTGAGCTTTTTAGACAAAACCTTTGGTCAATTGATTAGATTCTCTATTGAAAATGAGAATTATTTCGACTTCTGCGGTTTTTGTTCCGTTTCCTGTTTGTTTTTGTAAACAAATGACTAAAAAATCGCGATTAGATCTTCACTTGCTGACCAAAGGATTAGTTAAATCTCGTCAAGAAGCACAGAAGCTCATTAGGGCTGGCAAGGTTAAAACGATCAATGGACAAATCCTTGATAAGCCAGGGCAAGAAGTTTTAAAAGATCTTGAGATAGAAGTTACGCAGCCTTTGAAGTATGTATCACGTGGAGGTGAAAAGTTGGCTGCAGCGTTTAATCAATTTCCTCTTGTTATTAAAAATCGAGTATGTTTAGATGCTGGGATTTCAACTGGTGGTTTTACAGATTGTCTTTTGCAATTAGGTGCAGCAAAGGTTTATGGAATTGATGTTGGTTATGGCCAAACTGCATGGACTATTAGAAATGATCCAAGAGTTGTTCTTTTAGAACGCACTAATATTAGACATTTAACTCCTGAAAAATTATTTAATGATGGAGACCCAATACCAGACTTTGCAGTGGCTGACTTGTCTTTTATCTCTCTGAAAATTGTTTTGCCAAGTTTTAAATCTCTTCTTTGCAATGTCAGGTCTGAATTACTTGTATTAGTGAAACCTCAATTTGAGGTTGGTAAAGACAAAGTTGGTAAGGGTGGAGTCGTTCGTGATCATTCTTTGCATCTTGAGGCAATAGAAGGAGTAGTTAACGAATCTGAAAAATATGGTTGGTATCCAAAAGGATTAATTGCATCACCTTTAAAGGGACCTGCTGGTAATCAAGAATATTTGCTGTGGATGGACGATAAATCTAAAGGAAATGAAGATATCAAAAATTTGATAAATTTTTTGTGAGTTTACAGAGCGGTTTCATTTTGATCACCTGTTCTGATTCGAACCACAGAATCAATAGGAGTTAAGAAAATCTTTCCATCTCCAATCTCTCCAGTCTTTGCTGCATCAGCAATAGCTTTTAAAACAACATCAACTTTTTCTTCTGGAACAACAACTTCAATTTTTAGTTTTTGAAGAAACTCAACGGTAAACTCGGAGCCTCTATATCTCTCAACCTGTCCTTTTTGTCGACCAAATCCTCTGACTTCGCTTACTGTCATACCAACTATACCTGCATTCACTAAGGCAATCTTTACATCTTCAAGTTTAAACGGGCGTATTATTGCTTCTATCTTTTTCATATGGCTTCAGAGAGAACTAATGTAATTTTAGATAATATTTGATCAAATTTTGTCTATTTGACTTAGAGAATTTATGAAATTTACATTTAGTCCAGCATTTGTTGCATCTTTACAGAGCATTTGAGCATCTTTGGTAGGAATTATTACGAGCCCATTACTGATTAATTCCCAATGTTGTGATTCAAAATGAGTTTGTAGCCAAAGGATTCCATGAACAGTTTTCGGTTCTAATTGAGTTCCATTTCTCTTATCTGAAAGACTGATGTCCATACAAAACTTTGTTGTTAGATCTATTAAGGGGGATAGCGTGGATTGGTTTTGTACGCGTTGATACAAATCAGCTTTTCCCCATCATTTTGATACTTTTTGATTAAAAGAATTTATTTGAGGGTTGAACTTTTAAACAAGTTTTTAAGTAGTGTGTGATTCTAATTACCATCAATATGTTTCTATGAGCGAAGAAGACACCAAAGAGGAGATTTTGTATGGGGAAAGAGAAATAGCCTCTGGGGGCTTGATTTGTTTCCCTAATCCAAATAGGGAAAGAGACTATGAAATCTCAATAGATTTCCCTGAATTTACATGTAAGTGTCCTTTCTCTGGTTATCCTGATTTCGCAACTTTGAGAATTGTTTATCAACCAAATAAAAAGGTTATTGAATTAAAAGCTATTAAACTTTATTTAAATAGTTTTCGTGAAAAGAGGATATCCCATGAAGAAGTTACAAATAAAATAATAGATGATTTCGTTGAAGTTTCTGAGCCTAAGTGGATGCAATTAGAAGCTGATTTTAATCCTAGAGGAAATGTTCACACTATTATTAGAGTATGTCATGGGAAAAGAAATAGTTTAGAGCTAATTATTTAGTAAAGTAATAAATTTAGGCAATTCTTTCGAGAGACCAGAAAGATTTCTATTACTTAAGCAACCTATATAAATAAGAGATTTTTCCTTTTCATGTAATACCCAAATCTTCTTAGTAGAAATTATACTTAGTGAACCACCAATTAATATTATAGCGAAACTGCTATATACCATAGGTACTCCTGGGTCACGTTTTAAAAGTAATCCACTGCTTGGAATTATATTGATTAATTTAATAGAAGTATTTTTTACTTTTGCTTCCTTATTTATGCTCAGGCTTGTAAGACTTCTACCATCATTATCAAAAATCGTTACTGGTCCTAATTCACTCGTCACTGTTAATAGAATTTGGTTTTCTCCTCCAATCTTTGTAGGTATAATAGTTCCCCAAACTTGTTCCCCTAACTCAGGAATAGGTTTTATTGGAATTTGTAATTTGGGACTACTATCAATTTGAATAGTTATTGCTGATAAAGACCATTCGGCTTGATATAATGTTAATCCTTTGTACCTTAATGGATAATTAACACTAATCTCTTTCTCTTCATCATTGCCATTAGGTTCAATAACTTTTACTATCGATCTATACTGCTCAGCCCTTCCTTGAGGGTCTCTTTCAATCTGAAACTTTTGTAATTTAATAGTTAATTCTTTCTCTTCATTATTGTTTAATAAATCTATTGATCTTCCAGGGGCTAGGAACCTTTCTATGGTTTTCCCATTTAATGATCCGTAAGTTGCCCCTATCATTAATAGGATCATACCTAGATGAATTAATATAGGTCCTAACCTACCAATTACACCTTTTCGAGCAGCTATTCTACCTTCCCTCTCTTTGACATCCCAACCTTGCTTCTTTAAATTAATTGAAAAATTTTCTAAGCTTTTAGAAGGATTATTAGATTGAATTGTTTGAGCTATGGAAAGCTTTGCTATTTGACGAGGTGATTTATAATCGATCCAGCTTAATGCTGATTTAAGTATAGGTAATTGTCGTCTAAAACTACAAACGGCAAGAGCCAAACCAAGCCAGGTAAGTAGCAACAAAAACCAAAAACTTGTATAAATATGATTCAATTCAAAAAGTATTAATATATTTCCGTTGATCAGACCAAAAAGAGGATTATTATTGAAACTATCATAATAGAATTGATTTGATTCTTGTTGAGGGATCAAAGTTCCCGCCGCACAAGAAATTGCTATTAATAATAATAGTAATATCGCAATCTTTAAGCTAGAAAGCCAGTTTAAAACTTGGCTAATTTTCTTCATCTAGTTTATATCCAAATAGAAAGAAGGCTTATAAGACCTACGCTTAATAAAATCACCCCACTAATTGGTGGAACCCATTTCCCAATAGGTCTTAATGATAATAATTTTGGAATGCTCGCTGCAAAAGTACCTGCAATAAATAAAGGAACAATTTGCCCAATTGCAAAGCTAGCAAGAAAAATTGTGCCACTAAGTGGATTGCCTTGTTTCGCAACCCAGGCGAGAAGAACAGCTAGGACCGGAGTAGTACAGGGCGAGGAGGCTAATCCAAAAGCTAAACCTGCTGAAACTGATGCGAAAGAAGGCGGGACTTTGCTTGTCCAAATCTCAGGGTCAGGACCAGATGGAAGTGAGAATTTTAAAAGCCCAAGAAGATTAAGACCCATAACTATTGCTAAAAGACTAATAAATAATGAAAAGAAACCAGGTAATTGGCCATAAATTTTTCCTAAAAAACCGCTTAGACTTCCTAATATCACAAGTGATATAACTATTCCTCCGCAGAAACTAATAGTTTTTTGTAAAGGTTTTTGCTTGTTTTTAAATCCAGCTAAATATGCAACTGTTATTGGTAAAAGTGATAATGAGCAGGGTCCTAAACTAGTCAAAAGTCCTCCAGCGAAGACTATCAATATTGCTAAAGGGGTTGGATCGTTTAAACCATTATTAATTATCTGCTCGCCATGACGAGTCAAATCAGAGAAAATTAAACTTATAGAAGAAATGCTCAAAAAAAGATTTACCACAACAAGTTCCTCCTCCAGATTATCTATTTAAAAGTCAATTAGAGGAATTTTTAACTAATAAATCTGAAGATTCAATAGAGCATCTGACCAATAAGGCAGCTATTAGTAAGCTTGAAATTAACGAGTTTCCACCATAACTGATCAAAGGGAACGGTAGACCAGTCGTAGGCATTGCGCCTGAAGAGACCGCAATGTGCATAATTGATTGGCCTACAAGAATAGTTCCTGATCCAATAGAGATTAGTTTAGAATAATTATTCCTGCAATTTAGTGATATTTTAAGAGTTAAATATGCAACTACCAGTAGAAATGATAAAAGTAAAATAGATCCAAAAAACCCAAATTCCTCAGCAAAAACAGCAAATATAAAATCAGTACTTCTGTATGGTAGATATTGTAATTTTTGCATTGATAGACCATATCCTTCTCCAAACAACCCACCCGAACCAATAGCATAAAGACTCTGAATTAATTGATAGCCACTTTCTTGAGGGTCTTTCCAAGGGTTAATAAATGATAATATTCGACTTTGTTGATAAGTATTAAAAAAAATACTTATTGAACCAACAGTCAAACCAGATAAAGCAGTTTTTAAAAGATGTCGGAAATTAATACCAGCTGCTAAGGCAATCATCCAAAGTAATATGCCTGTTAATGCAGCGGTGCTTAAATTGGGCTGTTTTATAATTAATAAAATAATGGAAGCAAAAATAGTTAACCAAAAAAGTTTTTTTTCTGAATTTATTCTTTCCCATTGACCAAAAAGTTTTGCGCTTTGAAGAATAATAAAAGGTTTAATTAATTCCGATGGTTGAACTTGGATTGGGCCGATAATCAACCATCGAGTAGATCCATTAACAGTACTACCGAAAAAACTTGTTGAGGCAATCAGCAGCATGCCTATCAAAAGGAAAGGACCTGAGAGCCTAAGCCAGTTTTTTAGTTGGATATTGATTGCCAGATAAAAAATGCTCCAACTAGCTAACAGCCAGATTATTTGTCTTTTTATGTAATAAGAACCTTCACCCATCTCTCTAGTGGCTACCCACCAACTAGCGGATCCAAGTATGAAAATTCCTGAAATGCTCCAAAAGGCGATTAATCCCATTATTAATCGTCCCTCCTTTGGCCAAAAAGGCCAAGGCAATGGAAGAATCTTTTTGTTTATTAAATTACTCAGATAATCTTTTGATTCGCGAGCATTTCCCTTTTTGGATTCAAATAGAATTTTTTTATTAGAAATATTACTCAAAGGATCTTTTGCTTATATACCATTGAGCCGTCAAAATCCTATTTTGCCAAGTCTTTAAACTTGAATTGATTTACTTTTTTATGGAATCCCACAAAATTTAAGAAGTTTTCATGTGTTGAATTTGATTGTTTATTTTATTGTTAAGATCAAAAAAAATAGATCAATAACTAATTATTTAATTTTATATCATCAGTATTAAATCTTTAAAGAAATTATAGATTGATTTAGATTGGATAACTAAAACTCTTCTTAATTTTTTTTCACTATTTGTTAAATTAACAAACTTTTCAATTTATTCGTGAAATTTTTTTTGTTTTGATGCAAGTCTCGTGATAGATTCCCCGGGCCTTTGCAGAGAGCTTAGGTGTCTTGTTTGCAAAACAACTTCTCAATATCACTAAGTAACTCCCAAAGGAGGAATTTTTGTGGCATCTGAGACCGTTGATAGTTGCTCAAGTCAGGATCCTATTCTGGATATTGATTCATCGGACTCATCCTCCGGAGTCAAATTAGACGAATATCTTGAACTTCAATTTCGAGTATTCCGTCTTGCCTTCTTATTGACTATTTTTTCTGTTGGCATAGCTGGTTTCTTTTGGGGAATCCAGGTTAGTGCAAGCCTATTTATTGGTGCTTTATCAGGAATTTTTTATTTTCGCTTGCTTGCTCGCGGAGTTGGAAGATTAGGTACTTCATCAAAAATCGTCGGTAAAGTCCAGTTGTTAGTTCCGGTTCTTTTGGTTTTGGTATCTTCTAGATTTCCTCAACTCGATTTGATTCCGGCTTTATTAGGATTTTTGCTTTATAAACCAGCGTTAATTATTCAGTTTCTATCAATGCCGTAAGTGCTTTTTAGAAATCAAATTTTTAAGTTTTGTTTGTTTGGCCTTTATTTTCTACGCAACCTAACTTCCAGATAAATGGGTTTTTTACCATTTGTTTTTCCTTTAGCTGAATTAGAGGTGGGTCAACACCTCTATTGGCAAATTGGAAATTTTAGAATTCACGGCCAGGTTTTTATGACTTCATGGCTCCTTATAGGCGCTTTGCTTGCCTTAGTAGTCATTGGAACAAAAAAAATGGAACGTGATCCAAAAGGGGTGCAAAACCTTTTGGAATTTCTATGGGATTACATACGTGATCTCGCTAGAACACAAATTGGTGAAAAGGTTTATAGAGATTGGATGCCTTTCATCGGAACCCTCTTTCTGTTCATATTTGTGAGCAACTGGGGCGGAGCATTAGTTCCATGGAAGCTGATTGAACTACCAAGTGGTGAACTTGGGGCTCCTACAGCTGACATAAACACGACTGTTGCTTTAGCACTACTGGTGTCTCTCTCATATTTCTATGCGGGGTTGAGCAATAAAGGTTTGCGTTACTTCGAGTATTACGTTCACCCAACGCCAATAATGCTCCCATTCAAAATTGTTGAAGACTTTACAAAGCCTCTCTCACTTTCATTCCGTTTATTTGGAAATATCCTGGCTGATGAACTTGTTGTAGCTGTACTTGTTTTTCTTGTACCTCTCGTTCTTCCAGTTCCAGTTATGTTTCTAGGCTTGTTTACTAGTGCTATTCAGGCTCTGATTTTTGCAACTCTTGCTGCTTATTACATCGGGGAAGCAGTTGAAGAGCATCATTAATCATAATTTTTTGCTACTGAATTAACTTTTCAATGGCAAATTACTTGCTTTGAGGCCTGAAATTCTTTCAGTATCATCTCAAGAATTATGAGATGCACCCCTCGCAGGTATAAACTCCCGTTCACAACTCTATAAGCGTTTAAAGCGCTACACATCTTTAGCAGAATTATGGATTCCATTACCACCGCCGCATCAGTTGTTGCAGCTGGTTTAGCTGTAGGCCTTGGCGCAATAGGCCCTGGTATCGGTCAGGGTAGTGCTGCACAAGGCGCAGTAGAGGGCATAGCCCGTCAACCTGAAGCTGAGGGAAAAATTAGAGGTACTTTGCTTCTTTCTTTCGCTTTCATGGAATCACTTACCATTTATGGCCTTGTGGTTGCATTGGTGCTTCTCTTCGCCAACCCTTTTGCTGGTTGAATATTTCAAACAGGGCTGATTTTTGTAAATCAATCAATTTGATTAACTTTCAGCCCAATATTTGAAATTCTTTAGCAAATTTCAATTGCCGTTTTGCGGCTCGCTTAAATTCTTGCAACCCTAGCTAATGCCAACTTTGTTTTTGTTTGGTGCCTCTGAGGGAGGTCTGTTTGATTTCGATGCAACTCTTCCGCTAATGGCGGTTCAGGTTGTATTACTTACTTTCATTCTTAATGCTCTTTTCTTCAAACCTGTCGGACGGGTAGTTGAAGAAAGAGAGGATTATGTAAATACAAGTCGGGCAGAAGCAAAGAAAAAAATCGCTGAGGTTGAACGCTTAGAGATTGAACTTAAAGATCAGCTCAAAGAAGCTCGTCTTGAAGCTCAAAAGGTAATACTTGAGGCAGAGCAAGATTCTGAGAATCTTTATAAAGAAGCTCTTGCTCTTGCCACTTCAGATGCAAATGCGTCGAGAGAGAAAGCTAGGCGAGAGATTGATTCACAAAGAGATGACGCTCTTAATCAACTCAAAAGCGAAGCTGATAATCTTGGTGATTTGATTGTTGAAAGACTCTTGGCAAAAAAATGACTTTTTTAATTTTCGCTTCCGAAGGCTTTGGCCTTAATTTAAATATTTTTGAGACCAACATTATCAACTTAGCTGTTGTTGTTTTTGGTCTCTATAAGTTCTTGCCTGGTTTTTTAGGAAAAATTCTTGAAAGGCGAAGAACCTCAATCCTTTCAGACTTGAAAGAAGCAGAAGAGCGTTTAGCCCAAGCAAAAGATTCTTTTTCAAAAGCAAAAGATGAACTTGCCTCTGCGAAGGAAAAAGCAGACAAAATCAGAAATGATTGTAAAGCGAGAGCAGAAGCAATTCGTCTAGATAGCGAAAAAAGGACTGTTGAGGAAATGGCAAGAATAAAGCAGGGTGCTGCATCCGACTTAAATGCTGAAGCTGCAAGAGTGACTTCTCAATTAAGAAAAGAGGCTGCAGAACTTGCTATTGAAAAAGCATTAGCAATTCTTCCTGAAAAGTTAGATTCCAATACTCAAGATAATTTTCTCAAACAATCAATTAAAAATATTGGAGACAACTGATGCCACTACTTAATACTATTACTACTCCATATGCCGAAGCGTTCCTTCAAGTCGCTGAAAGCCGAAACGAAGTCGATGAAGTGGTTACTCAAGCTAAATCTATTTTAGAAATTTGGAATACTTGTCCAGAATTTAGTGATGCGATGTCATCGCCAGTATTAGAGGTTAATCAAAAGAAAGCAGCTTTAGAGAAGCTTTTCTCTAGTCAGGTCACTCCCTCTTTCTTGAACTTGCTAAAGCTTTTGGCAGATAGGCAGAGAATTGGATTGTTGAATTCCGTTCTTGAAAGATTATTGGAAATTTATCGAGAACAAAGAAATATTGCTCTAGCAACAATTACTTCAGCCTCAGCTCTAGATGAAGATCAACAATCTGAGCTACTTAAGAAAGTACAATCTATAGCTGGTACAGATAATTTGGAAATCGATCTCAAAGTCGATTCCGAATTGCTTGGTGGCTTTGTGGTCAATGTTGGATCAAAGGTCATTGATGCCAGCATTGCAGGGCAAGTCAGGCGACTTGGTCTTGCTTTGGCCAAGGTCAGCTGATTCTCTACTGACTTTCTATTCTTCTCTCTCCCTTTCATCTTCCCCAACTTAAGTTAATCCCATGGTTTCTATACGTCCCGACGAGATCAGTTCAATCCTTAAACAGCAGATTGCTGATTACGATAAGTCAGTATCAGTAAGCAATGTAGGTACTGTTTTACAAATTGGTGATGGTATCGCAAGAGTTTATGGCCTTGAGCAGGTTATGGCAGGCGAACTAGTTGAATTTGAAGATGGAACTGAAGGGATTGCCTTAAACCTTGAGGATGACAATGTTGGTGTCGTCTTGATGGGTGAAGCTTTAGGTGTACAAGAGGGGAGCACCGTTAAAGCAACTGGAAAGATTGCTTCAGTCCCAGTTGGTGAGGCAATGCTTGGAAGGGTTGTTAATCCTCTTGGGCAGCAAATTGATGGGAAAGGAGAGATGGCTACAACTGATTCACGATTAATTGAGTCAATAGCTCCTGGAATTATCAAAAGAAAGTCAGTACATGAGCCTATGCAAACTGGCATCACATCTATTGATGCGATGATCCCTATTGGGAGAGGTCAAAGGGAGTTGATCATTGGAGATCGTCAAACAGGTAAAACTGCAATAGCAATTGATACAATTATCAACCAAAAAGGTCAAGATGTTGTTTGTGTTTATGTAGCGGTTGGTCAAAAGCAAGCATCGGTGGCAAATGTAGTTGAAGTTCTTAAAGAAAAAGGAGCTTTGGATTATACGATTATTGTTAATGCAGGAGCATCTGAAGCTGCAGCTTTGCAATATTTAGCTCCATACACAGGCGCAGCGATTGCTGAGCATTTTATGTATCAAGGTAAGGCAACACTAGTTATTTATGACGACTTAACCAAGCAAGCTCAGGCTTACAGACAAATGTCATTACTTTTACGTCGTCCACCAGGTCGTGAAGCATATCCAGGAGATGTTTTTTATTGCCACAGTCGCTTACTTGAGAGAGCTGCAAAACTTTCTGATGCTATGGGTGCAGGATCAATGACCTCCTTGCCTATTATTGAAACGCAGGCTGGTGACGTTTCTGCGTATATTCCAACCAATGTTATTTCAATTACTGATGGTCAGATTTTCTTGAGCTCAGATTTATTCAACTCTGGATTAAGACCTGCAATTAATGTTGGTATATCAGTTAGTCGAGTAGGAGGAGCTGCACAAACTAAAGCCATTAAGAAAATTGCAGGTACGTTAAAACTTGAACTAGCTCAGTTTGATGAACTCGCGGCATTCTCTCAATTTGCATCAGATCTTGATGAGGCTACGCAAAAGCAATTAGGTAGAGGAAAAAGGCTAAGAGAACTTCTTAAGCAACCTCAATTTGATCCTCTGAATTTAGCTGAACAAGTAGCTATTGTTTATGCAGGCGTCAAAGGGTTGATTGACGAGGTGCCTGAGGAGGATGTGACTAAGTTTGCTCGTGAATTGCGTGATTATTTAAAAACTAATAAGGCTGACTTCATTAAAAGTGTTCTCTCCGAAAAAGTCTTAAGTGAATCATCTGAATCAATGCTTAAAGATGCTATTAGCGAGGTTAAATCCTCCATGCTTGCGGCTTGAATACTAAGGCTATCTAATAGAGACAATTACCTATGGCTAATCTTAAGGACATAAGAGACAGAATTGTATCTGTCAAAAACACCAGGAAGATCACAGAAGCAATGAGACTCGTTGCTGCTGCGAAGGTTCGGAGAGCACAGGATCAAGTTCTGCGGAGTAGACCTTTTGCTGATCGATTGGCAAGGGTTTTAGAAAATATACAATCACGAATGCAATTTGAAGCGGCTGACTCTCCATTACTCAATAGGCGTGAGGTTAAGACAATTACCCTCGTAGCCGTAACTGGAGATAGAGGGTTATGTGGGGGATACAATGCAAATATTATCAAACGAACCGAAAAACGCTATGCAGAATTAAAGGGTCAAGGATATAGCCCTGATCTGGTCTTGATTGGTAAGAAATCAATAGGTTATTTTGAAAATAGATCTAGTATATACAAGATAAGAGCAACTTTCAAAGAATTAGAGCAAGTTCCGACTTCTGAGGACGCTGCCTCTATAACTAGTGAAGTATTAGCAGAATTCCTCTCTGAAAGTACTGACCGAGTAGAGGTTATCTTTACTAAGTTTGTAAGTTTGGTTAGTTGTAATCCAACAATACAAACTCTTTTACCTTTAGACCCTCAAGGAATTGCAGATTCAGAGGATGAAATTTTTAGATTAACTACAAAAGATAGCCAATTAATTATTGAGAAAGATTCTGCTCCTTCTAATGAAGAGCCGAAATTACCATCGGATATTGTTTTTGAACAAAGCCCTGATCAACTTTTGAATTCTCTTTTACCTCTTTATTTACAGAATCAATTACTTCGTGCATTACAGGAATCTGCTGCATCAGAGTTGGCGAGTAGAATGACTGCTATGAATAACGCTAGTGATAATGCGAAGGAATTGGCTAAAAATCTTACTATTGATTATAACAAAGCAAGACAAGCAGCAATTACGCAAGAAATTTTAGAAGTTGTGGGTGGCGCTGCTGCCTAGATTCTCATCTGGATTTAATCTTGCGAATTATCAAAGTATAAGTAATTAATAAAGTGAATCTTGAATTTATAGAATTAGACCTTGTCTGGCCTTCTGAATTAGGCATATTTGATCTGAAAGACTATATTTTGTCTGAGTTGAAGAAATATGGTGAACCACTTAGGTGGGCCATTACTTCAGTGACTACACATTCTGAAAAAAAAATTCAATTAATATCTCTTGAAGTTGTTTTGATTATTAATCAAGATAAGAGGAAAGGTATCAATTCTGAATTGAGTTGATTTCTTTATGTCAATTACTGATCCTTTACCAACATTATTGATTATTCCTACTGGCATAGGGTGCAGTGTAGGTGGATATGCAGGGGATGCAATCCCTGCTGCAAGATTACTGGCTTCTGCTAGTAAATGTTTAATAACTCATCCCAATGTTATGAATGGTGGATCTTTATATTGGCCAGAGACTTGTATCCAATATGTAGAAGGTTATAGTTTAAATCTTTTCGCCGCTGGAGAAGTGTTTCTTAAACCAGTAAGACAGCAAAAAGTAGGTTTGTTATTAGATGCTGGCTTAGAGTCTGATTTAAAGAAAAGACATTTACAAGTTGCTGATGGCTGTGTCGCAAGTTTGGGGTTAAATATTGGCCCTGTAATTACCACTGAAAGAGCCATACAAATTAATCTAAAAAAAGGTTTAAGTGGATCGAGTTGGGGGAATATTGAAGAACCAGATATTCTTTTAAGAACGGCTGAAAAACTTAAGAAAGCTGGTGCAACCGCTATTGCTGTAGTAACTCGCTTCCCTGATGATAGTGATGGATTAGAGACTAAACTTTATCGACAAGGTAATGGTGTAGATGCTATCGCGGGGGTCGAAGCAGTAATAAGTCATTTCCTTGTAAAACATTTATTAATTCCTTGTGCACATGCACCTGGATTAGCCCCCTTACCAATTGATTATGATTTAGATCCTCGAACTTCGGGAGAGGAGATAGGATATACATTTTTGCAAAGTGTTTTAGTTGGTCTTAGTCGTGCACCTGATCTGATCTGTAAGTCAGCTATGCAAACCAAAGAACATGCTTTATTAAGTAATACGGATTTAGGAGCCGTTGTTGTTCCACAGGGTGCATTAGGTGGTGAAGCAGTTTTATCTTGTATCGAAAGATATATTCCTTTGATAGTAGTTTCTAATCAAGGAGTATTAAATGTTAGCTCTACAAAGATGAGGCTAGATTGTTTAAGTGGTGAAATTAATAATAATATTTTGTACGCTGAAAATTATGTAGAGGCTGCAGGACTAATAACCGCTTTACGTCACGGGATTAATATTAAGTCTCTGCGAAGACCGATTGATTGCTTAAAGGAATTGAATGACGAATAAAAGTAAATTTTAGGATTTATCTTGAGGCTATTGGCTTTTTCCATCCACTCCCAAAAGCTTGATTACTAATTTTTAATAGAGGAGGTGCTTGATAACGTTTGAATTCGGCGTTCTTTAATAAATTGGCTACTTTATGAACAATTTTTTTATCAAATCCTTGTTCTATTAAGACTTCAGTTGGCAGATGCTGCTCAATCAATCCTTTTAGGATTGGATCAAGAATGAAATAATCTGGCAAAGAATCGCTATCTAATTGTTCCGGTCTTAATTCAGCACTGGGTGGTTTGTTTCTTATTTCAGAGCCTATAATTTCTCCTTTTTCAGGGAGAAAGAAATCATTTCTGCAACTGGATGAAGACTCACTATCTATCCAATTACATAGATCAAATACACTTGTCTTATAAAGATCTCCAATTACAGATAAGCCTCCGTTCATGTCTCCGTAAAGGGTGCAATATCCTACGGCCAGTTCTGACTTGTTTCCTGTAGACAGTAGCAAATGTTTTTCTTGATTTGCTAGAGCCATCAATATTGTTCCTCTAATGCGAGATTGTAGATTTTCAGCTGTTATACCGGTTGGCATGCCCCATATTGAATTGGATAAAGCATCGTTAAAACTATTCATTACATCTGAGATCGGGATCGTTTGATTATGTATTCTGAGTCGATTAGCTAATGTCATTGCATCTTTTACAGATCCTGCTGAACTCCATGGAGATGGCATTAAAATCGCATGAACTTTAGAGATGCCTAAAGCGGCAACTGCAATAGTTGCTACTAAAGCTGAGTCGATTCCCCCACTTAATCCAACAACAGCACTGTTGAAATTACATTTTCTTGCATAATCTTTAACTCCAAGAACTAAAGCCCTGAAAAGGACTTCTTGTGATGCTGGATATTCACTTGATATCGAATTTTGTTGTTTGATGGAAGATATATCATAAAGACCAACTGACTCTTTAAAGGCAGGAAGCTCTTGTTGCAACTTGCCTTTTTTATTAAGAGCAAAACTAGAACCATCAAAAATTAATTCATCATTCCCTCCTACTTGATTGACATAGATCACCGGGCATGAAAGACGAATAGCTGCTTTAGCTGCTATTCGTTGGCGTAATAAACTTTTCGATTCAATAAATGGCGAAGCTGAAAGATTGATAAGCAAGTCTAACTTTTCTTTTTCTAGGGATCTTATGGGGTCTTTCCCTAGGATTTTTTTATTTTGTAGGTTTTGCTCAACCCATATATCTTCACAAATAGTTATTCCTATCTTCCAAAGTTTTTCTTGATAATTAAAATTTAAAATACTACTATTCTCTGCAGAACGAAAATAACGTTTTTCATCAAACACATCGTACGTGGGAAGGAGTTGCTTCCTCGCTATGATTCTCCAAGTACCTTGTTCTAAAATAACAACTGAATTATAGAGTTTAGGAACTTCTAAATCAGGAGTTGGCTCTGCAATACCAATTAATACAGATAAGTTTTGACATTGATTATTTAATCTTTCACTTAATATGTTTAGGACATCTTTTTCCTCATCATAAAGTCGTGGATTGAATAATAAGTCTTTTGGAGGGTAGCCGATCAAAGAAAGCTCTGGTGTTATTACTAGAGCCACCTCTTTGTTTTTGATCTCTTTGCACACTTCAAATATTTTCTCGGCATTACCATCGAGATCTCCAATGATTGGATTGAGTTGGACCAATGCTAATTTCATTATGTATTATCGGCCAGTCCGTATAGATTCTCTTCAAGTAGTAAGGGAAGAAGCTCTTGAGGAACAAGAACTTCTTGAGGTCTCTCTCTGAATTTTGAACTTGATGATTCAGGTATATTAAAGGGCAATAGTTCAATTTCACCACCAAGGTTTTTAATCTCTTCTAATTGATTATCGCTAATTGGCCATCCATCTCTCATCGCGATAGCTATTGTTGTTTTCTTGAGAATAGACTTGGCATTAAGCCACTTTGGAACTTGAATAGCTAAATCACTGCCAATTACAAAACTAAAACTTGCTTCAGGCCATATTTGAAAAGCTTTTTTTAGAGTATGAATTGTTCTAGGGCTACTCAATTCTTGAACTAGCTCTAATTTAGGATGTGAAATTTTTTTTACCAGAATTCTTAAAAGTTGAGTTCTTTTTAGAAGTGGAATTTGATGCTTTTTATCAGGGTTATCACTTGCCCACGTTATAACTTTTGGGAAGATCTTTGTTAATTCACTCAATAAGGCCTCGTGACCAAGAGTGGGTGGATCAGCGCTTGTCCCAAATAAGGCTATTGAATTGATTTTGGCTTTCATGGCAATAAATAACTTTTATTTTTTTCCGTACTTGATGTAAGAAATTTAAAGTCACCAAGCATTATTCTGAAGTCTAAATTTTTTTTGAGAAGATAGTTCAACATTAATTGAGGCCTGCCATCATTCTTATTTGTTCCCATTAGAAATTTATAAGCTGCGAGACGACCTATAAGCTTTGTCGTATAAATAGCAAGAGCTGCTTGAATAATGGCTATGGGAGCAGTAGGCGCAAGGCTTAATCCGCCAGTTAGAGGTGCAAAAAGGATCAGTACTTGCTTGAAAATATTTAAAGTAATTTGTATTCCTATTTGTGCACCCCCTAGTAATGAATTTTGAAAACTAAGCTTTTTCACTAATTCTCTGGCGGAAGGACCACCAACTTCTAAACCATATAATTTACTTAGTTGGATAATAAGAGCACTATCAAAAGCCAAACCGGTAATAAGATCAATCATTAAAAAGGGATTTATTGCTACTCCTGAGGCTTTTAAAGTTGCATATTTGCCTATTAAGCTTTGAGCTTCTTCTCTCTTTTTCAGTAGTCGATTCTCCTTAAGTAATTTATAGAATTTGTCGGCAATTCTTAGACTATTTATACAGAGAAGTACTTCACCACTTTGATCGATAATATCTTTAAGTTCGTTCTTAAGAATATCAACTTTAGGAGTTTTATGTTCACTTCTAACAGTTCCATCAGGCTTTATTTTCGCTTGCCTTGGAGATGAAGATGCTAAAGCAATTTTAATTTTTTGTTTGCAAAATGATAATTTTCTATGAATACTTGAAAGTATTTGTTTTGTCTCTATTGTATTCCATTGGTCACAACGATTTAAAACTATTAATATTGGTTTGTTATTGCTTAATAGCTCTTGAATCGAATCCAATTCAACTCGTGTTATGTCACTATCAATTACAAAAATAATTAAATCTGTATTTAATACATAATTGAAATTTATTTCTTCATTATTAGAATTATTTATTTCATCTATACCAGGAGAGTCTCTTAGCTCAACTTTGTTTAAGTTTTTAAAACTTTTGCACCATTTATAAGATTTACTAGTTTTTGTATTGCCGTTAATTATGTCCGTTGGAAAAATTTGCTTTTCAATTAATGCATTTAATAAGCTTGATTTGCCAACTCCTACTCGGCCATGTACTGAGATCTGTAGTTCTTTTTTTTCTAATTTATTTATTTGAAAATCAAGTTGATTTAACGTGTCTTTAAATTTTGTTTTTTCGTAATTAGTAAGATTTAAGTTTTCTTTCCATTGATCAAGTAATAACTTGCATTTTGTAGGTATTTCTCTTTTGTTAGTCATTTATTTGATTTCCTCCACCAACCAGCTAAAACTGCTAAAACGGCTTCTGCTCCTATTAAACCAACAAATCCACCAAACTCATCTACCACAACTCTGACTCCATTTTCGTCTTGATTAAAACCAAGAAGTAATCTATCTACTCGAATCATTTCGGGTACAAACTCTACATTCTCGCTTAGGTCGTAAGGAGTTAAATGTGAGTCTCCTTCAAGTAAAGAGGCTAATAGCTTTTCACGATTGGCAACTCCGACAACCTTGTCCACTTCTTCACCTAATACTACCCACCATGTTGAATTGTTTTCTAACAAGTTTGACTTAACAGATTGCAAAGAAACTCTTCCTGGAAGTGTTGGAGCTGCAACACGCGGAGTCATTAGATCTTTAGCAGTAAGATCATTTAATTGGAAAACTTTGGATATCATTGCAGCTTCGTCGTCTTCTATTTGACCAATTTGAGATCCAAGCCTAGCCATCTGTCTTATCTCCTCTTCATCTGTTGTTAGCTCGCTCTTCGCAGTGATAATTGGTAGTAGACGTTCTAGAACTATAAGCAACGGCCTCATGACGATACTCAAGAAATCAAGAACAGGAGCACTAGTTAGACTTATTTGTAATGCAAGCCTTGTTCCGAGCGCTTTGGGAACAATTTCTCCAAGAAGTAAAACAAGAATGGTAAGGCCAATAAAAAATATTGGCTTTACATTTCCGATTCGATCTTGAAATATGTAAGTTGCGTAGCTACCTACCATCAAACTTCCAAAAATATTGAAACTGTTATTTGCAATTGTTACTACAGTTAAAGTCCTTCCAATCCTGTGGCGTAATTTTTCTAATCTTCTAGCTCCTAATACTTTGGGTTCTCTTCTTGCGAGCTCATGTACGCGTAATGGGTTGACGGCTAACAAGGCTGCTTCTATCCCTGAGCACATTGCAGAACCCATTAGAATAACCGCAATAAGAGCAGTTAAAAGCATAATGTCTTGGCTCATTCTCTAAAGATTTTTTAAAGAGTAAGGATCTTTTGCTTTTATTTTTCCACTAAGTTAGATCTCTTGCCATCCTTAAGTGTAAATAGGAGTATTTTTTGTGGCTGATTCAAGTGTTTTTCAACGCCGTAGGGACTTGTTTTTGTCACATTTAGATTCTTATGCGGCTATTATTCCCGCTGCAGAATTAGTTACTCATCATGCAGATTGCGAGTATCCATTTAGGCAAAATAGCGACTTTTGGTACTTAACTGGTTTTGATGAGCCAAATGCAGTCGCTTTGTTTTTGCCTCATAAACCTAAGGGAGAACAATATGTACTATTCGTCTTACCTAAAGAGTCTGCAGCTGAAGTTTGGACAGGTTTTAGATGGGGAACAAAAGGAGTTTTAGACAATTTTGACGTTGATATAGCTCACTCTCTGAATGAATTGCCCAGCCTTTTATCTCATTATTTAGAGGGAGCAGAGGGAATTGCTTTTCGAGTTGGAAAACATTCTCACATTGAGGCCTTGGTTCTAAAAGCCTGGTCGGAGCATTTACAAAAACTTCCAAGAAGTGGATTGCCCCCATTATCCATGATTGCTCCTTGTCCAATACTTCACAATATGAGACTTTGTAAGGACGATTTTGAAATAGAGAGGATGCGTATTGCCTCACAAATTTCTGCAGAGGCTCATGAATTAGTTAGAGAATTTGCTCGTCCAGGTATGAATGAGAGAGATTTACAAGCTCAGATGGAAAAATACTTTCTTGAAAAGGGGGCTCGAGGACCTGCTTATGGCTCAATAGTTGCATCAGGTGATAATGCATGCGTCCTCCATTACACCGAAAACAATTCACTCATAAAGAATGGAGATCTTGTTTTGATAGATGCAGGTTGCTCTTTAAATGATTATTACAATGGCGACATAACAAGAACCTTTCCAGTAAATGGAAGGTTTTCTGCAGAACAAAAAGCTTTATATGAAATTGTTCTCTTTGCTCAAAAAGCTGCAATTGAGTGTGTTCGACCCTCTGATAACGCTGAGAATGTACATATGACTGCATTAAAACATCTTGTTGAGGGTTTAGTTGATATTGGCTTACTCGTCGGCGATGTGGATTCGATTATTGAACAACAAGCTTACTCGCATTTGTATATGCATAGAACAGGGCATTGGCTAGGTCTTGATGTCCATGATGTAGGAGCATATAGGCTTGGTGACTATCATTTAAATCTTCAACCCGGCATGGTTTTAACGGTTGAACCTGGTATTTACATCAGTGATCGGTTGGCAGTCCCAAAGGGACAGCCTGAGATAGATAAAAGATGGAAAGGTATAGGAATTCGTATCGAGGATGATGTTTTAGTTACACAAGATTCTGTAGAAGTATTGAGTCGTAAAGCAGCTAAGAATTTGAGTGATTTGGAATATTAATTGAAGTTCTCTTAGTTATTTACTAAGAAATCTGATCATTTCAAGCTTCTCTTATCAAATAGATCTATCCAAATATTTTTCTCCTTCAATAATTCATCATTATCGAATAATAGAAAACCTTTTGAATTCCTACTCTACTAATTCAAATAGGACCTGATTCCTGTTAAGTTAGTACTTTGTTAGCTATTAGAAAACTTAGAGATGATGGTTTCTGAAGAGGCTAGTACTGTTCAAGAAGATGTAACAAGTACTGAGGCAAGCACACAATCTGAAAATCAAGAGAAAGTAAATTCTGGTGAGACTAAATCAGGTCGGCCAAGTGCACTTGGTGGTGCCGCAGCATTAGCAACTGCAACAATAGATGCAGATGGTGTACCTTCAGGGCATACACCAAAAGCAGATGAGGGAAGGTTTTTACTAAAAATTCTTTGGTTGCCAGATAATGTGGCTTTGGCCGTTGACCAAATTGTTGGAGGGGGTCCTAGTCCACTCACGGCTTATTTCTTTTGGCCAAGGGAAGACGCATGGGAAACATTAAAATCTCAATTAGAAGAAAAAAGTTGGATTACTGATAATGAAAGAGTGGAAGTATTAAACAAAGCGACAGAGGTTATTAATTATTGGCAAGAGGAGGGCAAAGGAAAGACCTTAGAACAAGCAAAAGTTAAATTCCCTGATGTAACTTTCTGCGGTACTGCATAAAAAATCCTTGAACAAAATTTTTGTTCAAGGAAAAGGATATTATTTAAAAATCTTAGTCTGATTTTGATGCTTGAAACCAAGCTTTTGCTTTGTTAAATGTTTCTTGAGCTTTAATTTTCTCAGGGGAAGTTTTCTGATCCTTTGTTTGATTTAGTTGATTCTTAGCCTGTTCTAATTCAGCCTCAGCTTTAGCTGAATCAATATTTTTCCCCATTTCAGCTTTGTTAACTAAAACTGTAACTTCATTAGATTCAACTTCTGCGAAACCTCCAGTGAGAGCAATTGAGTCCCAATTGCCATTTTTTAAAATCCTCAATACACCAAAATCAATAGCAGTAACCATTGAAATGTGACCTGGCAATACGCCCAAAAGCCCTGTGGTGCTTGGAAGGATTATTTCATCAGCAGTATCGTCAAATACGCTCTGATCAGGAGCAAGAACTCGTAGAGTTAGAGTCATTTCTTGAGGATTTTTAAAAAAGTTGAGTTAAGGTAATTGAACAAAGGAAATTAATTTAAGCTTTTGATTCTGATGCTATTTTTTCTGCTTTAGCTTTCACTTCATCAATGCTTCCAACAAGATAGAAAGCTTGCTCAGGAAGCTGGTCAAGTTCACCTGAGAGAATCATGTTAAAGCCTTTAATTGTTTCTTCTAATTTGACGTATTTACCGGACATACCAGTAAAGATTTCAGCTACAAAGAATGGCTGAGATAAGAATTTCTCAATTTTCCGGGCACGATCAACTGTCTTTCTATCTTCTTCTGACAATTCATCCAATCCCAAAATCGCAATGATATCTTGCAATTCCTTGTATCTTTGAAGTGTTGATTGAACTGCTCTCGCAGTGCGGTAATGCTCATCGCCTACCACCGATGGCTGTAGCATTGTGCTGGTTGAGTCAAGTGGATCAACAGCAGGATAAATTCCCTTTGCCGCAAGAGCTCTTGCTAAAACTGTAGTTGCGTCCAAGTGAGCGAAAGTAGTAGCAGGTGCAGGGTCTGTTAAGTCGTCAGCTGGTACATAAACAGCCTGAATTGAGGTGATAGATCCTTCAAGGGTTGATGTGATCCTTTCTTGAAGCTCTCCCACATCAGTTCCCAAGGTTGGCTGATATCCAACTGCAGATGGCATACGACCCAGCAAAGCAGATACCTCTGATCCAGCCTGAACAAATCTGAAAATATTATCGATGAACAAGAGAACATCTTGCTTATTTACATCACGGAAATGCTCAGCCATAGTCAATGCTGATAGTCCCACTCTCATCCTTGCGCCTGGGGGCTCATTCATTTGACCAAAGCACAAAGCTACTTTTGACTTGGTTAAATCTTCTGAATTAATCACACCAGATTCTTTAAATTCTTCATATAAATCGTTACCTTCTCTTGTCCTTTCTCCGACTCCACCAAAAACGGATACTCCACCATGCTCTTTTGCAATATTATTTATTAGCTCTTGAATTAGAACTGTTTTCCCTACTCCAGCCCCACCAAATAATCCAACTTTTCCACCCTGACGATATGGAGCAAGCAAATCGATAACTTTTATACCAGTCTCAAATACTTTTGGTTTTGTTTCTAAATCTGTAAGGCTTGGGGCTGACCGGTGTATTGGAGAGGTAGTTACATCTTTAAGATCACCCTGCTCATCCACTGGTTCTCCAAGGACGTTGAAAATTCTTCCAAGCGTTGCTTCACCAACAGGTACGGAAATTGGAGCGCCTGTGTCTGCAGCTTCCATTCCTCTGACTAATCCATCAGTTCCGCTCATTGCAACGGCTCTAACTCGATGGTCACCCAATAATTGTTGAACTTCAGCTGTCAGTGCAATCTCTTGCCCGCCTGGGTTCTTACCTTCGATTCTTAACGCATTGAGGATTTTTGGGAGCTTACCAGCAGGAAATTCGACATCTAAAACAGGTCCAATTACTTGACGAACAATTCCCTTTGTTCCAACTGTAGAAGTAGCAGAAGCGGCCATAAGATAACTAGTAACTTTGTGAGCATGCTCTGATGTGCATACTCTCTATCAGCGGCTAAGACTACCACTTCACAGGCATTTTTTTTAAGTGTTCGGTCAACCGCACAGAATAAATGTGGTCTAGAGCGTGCTATGAGGCATAAATTGATACGGTTGGTAATGAGTAATACTCTTTATCGAGTTGCGCTAAGCGCTTTTTTGTTTTTTTTGCTCCTGCATTAATTTATGGCAGCTGTATCCCTCAGCGTCTCCACTGTAAAGCCACTTGGAGATCGTGTATTTGTAAAAGTTTCTGAATCAGAAGAGAAGACAGCGGGGGGCATATTGCTTCCCGACACTGCTAAAGAGAAACCTCAAGTTGGCGAAGTTGCTCAGGTTGGGCCTGGCAAACGTAACGAAGATGGTTCTCGTCAATCTCCTGAAATTAGTGTCGGAGACAAAGTTCTCTACAGTAAGTATGCAGGTACTGATATCAAACTTGGCAGTGATGAATATGTTCTTTTATCTGAGAAAGACATTCTGGCTGTCGTCAATTAACACTCAGCTTTTTAGCTGCAGTCCAAACCCAAAAAAACTTTCGAAATTAAAGGAAATCGCCTCTTATGGCTAAGCGCATTATTTACAACGAGCAAGCCCGCCGAGCACTCGAGCGAGGTATTGACATTTTGGCTGAATCAGTCGCAGTAACTTTAGGCCCCAAAGGTCGTAATGTTGTTCTAGAGAAAAAGTTTGGTGCACCTCAAATAATCAATGATGGTGTAACCATTGCTAAGGAGATCGAACTCGAAGATCACATTGAAAACACTGGAGTTGCTCTAATCCGTCAAGCTGCTTCAAAAACCAATGACGCTGCAGGTGATGGAACAACCACCGCGACTGTTCTTGCTCATGCGATGGTTAAAGCTGGTTTGAAAAACGTTGCCGCCGGTGCCAATGCCATCACTTTGAAAAAAGGAATAGATAAAGCAACTGAATTTTTGGTTGAAAAAATAAAAGATCATTCAAAACCAATCAGTGACAGTAACGCAATTGCTCAGTGTGGAACAATAGCTGCTGGTAATGATGATGAAGTCGGCAAGATGATTGCTGATGCAATGGATAAAGTTGGCAAAGAAGGCGTAATTTCTTTAGAAGAAGGCAAGTCAATGACCACAGAATTAGAGGTCACTGAAGGAATGCGCTTTGATAAAGGATACATTTCTCCTTACTTTGCAACTGATACCGAGAGAATGGAAGCGGTATTAGATGAGCCCTACATATTGCTTACGGATAAAAAAATTGGTCTAGTCCAAGATCTTGTTCCTGTTTTAGAGCAAGTAGCTAAAACCGGTAAACCTCTTCTAATCATTGCTGAAGATATAGAAAAAGAAGCTTTGGCTACATTGGTAGTCAATAGGCTTAGAGGTGTTTTAAACGTTGCAGCCGTTAAGGCACCTGGTTTTGGTGATCGAAGAAAGGCGATGCTTGAAGATATGGCTGTTTTAACTAATGGACAACTCATTACTGAGGATGCAGGCTTAAAACTTGAGAATGCAACTCTTGACATGCTTGGAACTTCAAGGAGAGTTACTATTAATAAGGACACATCAACAATTGTTGCTGAAGGTAATGAAGTAGCTGTAAAAGCAAGATGTGAACAAATCAAGAAGCAGATGGATGAGACTGACTCAACGTATGACAAAGAAAAGCTTCAAGAAAGATTAGCCAAGCTATCTGGCGGCGTGGCGGTAGTGAAGGTTGGAGCAGCAACTGAGACTGAGATGAAAGACAAAAAACTTCGTCTAGAGGATGCAATTAATGCAACTAAAGCTGCGGTTGAAGAAGGAATTGTTCCTGGTGGTGGAACTACACTCGCTCATTTAGCTCCTTCATTGGGTGATTGGTCTTCATCCAATCTTTCCGGTGAGGAATTGATCGGAGCAAATATTGTTGAAGCTGCTCTTACTTCTCCACTAATGCGCATAGCTGAAAATGCTGGTGCTAATGGAGCAGTTGTGGCCGAGAACGTTAAATCTAAACCAGTCAATGATGGCTACAACGCTGCAACTGGTGAATATGTAGATATGCTTTCTGCTGGAATTGTTGATCCAGCCAAGGTAACTCGCTCAGGTTTGCAAAATGCTGCTTCAATAGCTGGAATGGTTTTAACTACTGAATGCATAGTTGCTGATTTGCCTGAGAAGAAGGATGCTTCCCCAACTGGCGGTGGAATGGGTGGTGATTTTGATTATTGATTAACTTCTAAATCAAAAGAAACTTTAATTTCAATTTGGGACAGGATTTATATCTTGTCCCTTTTTGCTTATTCATAGAGACTTTGATTGCTGATTAATCATTTTCACTTAATTAAATAAAAAAGAGAGATTGTTTTAGCAGTCTCTTTTTTTGGTTTGATTAACAAATATATTTAGTCTGGTTTAAAAAAACAATCTAATATCTAATACTTATCAAGCTAGCTTAAGAATAATATTGATGAAGATTTCAAAAGACTGAAAGATTAAGCCTGAAAATTTATTTCAACCAACCTGCGCTAAGAATAACAGCAAGGGATAAAAATAGGATAAGACATGCCCAAGTTGCTCTATTTAAGGTCGATTCGGCACTGCTTGCACTACTGAACATTGAGCTTCCGCTTGATGCTAGGCCACCCATTCCATCACCTTTAGGACTATGAAGAAGAACTAATAGTATTAGAAAAACTCCTGAAATTACCCATACCCAAGACAAGAGAGGAATGATCATTGTTTTTCTTTAATATGCGGGTTGAGGGATAAGATTTGGTTTCTTAGGTAAGTTAATCGGTTCAATAAGAGTTGATCCAGTCATTGCTTTTGGCTTTGGCAGATTCAATAGGTGCAAAAGAGTAGGAGCCAGATCAGATAATCCACCTCCGCACTCTCTTAGTTTTATATCATTACCATATCCACTCAATTTACGCTTTTCGCCTTCGATCAGTATCACTGGGACAGGATTTGTTGTATGCGCGGTCCATGGTTGCCCATCGGGACCAATCATCATTTCAGAATTACCATGATCAGCTGTTATGAGAAGAGATCCTCCTAGTTTTCCAATCGAGTTTAATAATTTCCCAACACAATAATCAACTTTTTCATTAGCTTTTATTGCCGCTGACATTATTCCCGAATGTCCAACCATATCTGGATTAGCAAAATTGATTACCACTAATGAGTAAATCCCAGTATCAATTGCTTTGATACAGCTTTCAGTTAGTTCGTCTGCTGACATCTCAGGCTGTAGATCATATGTTGCCACTCTTGGTGAAGGCACAAGATGTCTTACTTCTCCTTTTAATGGTTTTTCAATACCTCCATTTAAAAAATAAGTTACGTGTGGATACTTTTCAGTTTCAGCTGTCCGATATTGATTTAAACCATGAGCAGAAACTACTTGACCTAACAAATCATTTAAAGGTTCAGGTGGAAATGCAACTGATACAGGAAGACCTGATTCGTATTGTGTGAAGGTAAGTAGGTCAATATCTAGTTTGTTTTTTCTCTCAAAGCCATCAAAATCTTTTAATTTAAGTGCCTTTACTAATTGCCTAGCTCTATCAGGGCGGAAATTGAAAAAAACTACTCCATCTCCATCTTGTAATGATGAGGAGGAAAGTCTAACTGGTTCAATAAATTCATCTGTAATTCCATCTTGATAGCTTTTATTTATGCTTTCTTCTGCTGTTAGCTTGCTTATTGCAAAGTCAGGGTTGGTAAGTAATTCGTAGGCTTTTGAAGTTCTTTCCCATCGATTATCTCTATCCATAGCCCAATATCTACCGCAAATTGATGCAATTTCTCCTACTCCTGCTGATTTGATTTTGGTTTCTACAGTTTTTATGTATTTCGACGCACTCTTTGCTGAAGTATCTCTCCCATCAGTAAATAAATGCAATGAAAGACGTTTTAGCCCCTTTTTGGAAGCCCATTCAACTAATCCACATAAATGATTGATGTGGCTGTGAACACCTCCATCAGAGCAAAGTCCCATGATATGAAGAGTTCCTCCTGTCTTTTTTAAAGTTTTAGCAAATTCATTAAGAGCAGTATTTTCAATTAATTTATTTTCTTTAACTGTATTAGATATTCGGACTAATTCTTGCTGAATTATCCTCCCTGCTCCAATAGTTAGATGTCCAACTTCAGAGTTGCCCATTTGATTATCTGGTAGCCCAACATCTGCTCCACTCGCTTCAATCAGAGTGTGGGGATATGCATGCCATAAAGCATCCATTACTGGGGTAGATGCTTGTTTAATAGAATTATGATTGATTTCTTCAGAATGCCCCCAACCATCAAGTATCGCCAATACCACTGGGGCTACTTTCCCTTTGCTTTTTGAAACAGCGGCGTTACTGCTTGACATTCAAATAAACTGGGTCCTAATAATGTTTTGCTTTTGTATTAAATTACTTCCTAATAGGTAAACAGGCTAATACTTTGACGTTTGGTTAGCTTTTCCCTATTAGATTAAAAAAGTATTGCAGCTATTCCTAAGAAAAAATAAAATTTTAGGATTTTCAAATATGCCCGAAGAAACTGTAAAAAAAGAGATAGAAATCCTCTCAAAAAAAGAACTTGATAGAACCATAAAAAGATTGGCTTCTCAAATTTTGGAAAAGATTCCAAATATTACTTCACTATTGCTTATTGGAATTCCTACTAGGGGGGTTTATTTATCTAAAATTTTAGCTAAATATTTAGAGGAATTATCTGGCCATCCAATCGAGAATGGTTGTTTAGATCCAACCTTTCATAGAGATGATCTTGCAAGGATTGGTACTCGAATAGCTCAAGTGTCTGATTTGCCATCGACTGTCGACGATAGAGAGGTAGTTTTAGTTGATGATGTTATTTATACAGGTAGGACTGTAAAAGCAGCTCTAGAAGCTTTACATTCCTGGGGAAGGGCAAAAAGAGTCTTGCTTGTTGCGATGGTAGATAGAGGTCACAGAGAAGTCCCAATTCAGCCTGATTTCTGTGGACGTGTCGTACCAACTAGTAAAGATGAGTCGATTGACCTTCGATTAAGTGAAGTTGATGGAGAAGAAGGTATATTTTTATGTAAAAAAATATAATATAGTAATTTTAAATAATATAAAAAAGTTATCTAATGCCCCCAAGATTATAATTTTTTATTGAATTATTATTTCGTAAATCAAGGCCCTCAACCTCAAGTTGACAATTGTCATTAATATTAAAAATTAATTTAATACAATCTTGATCAATTCTACCAGGAGGATCTAGAGGTATTGAAATAATAGTACTATTTATCTTCTTGATTTGATCCTTGGATTCTATTGTTGTCAAAGTGGGTAACCCATCAATATAAATAATCTCATTTGACCCTTCTTCCTGAGGTTCGCCAATTATTAAATCTATGCTTAATTGATCATTTATACTTGCTGATAAAATTATTTCTAAAGGTTTATTTGTTGGCCATGTTTGGCCTGCCAGAAAAAGAGGATGCCAGATGTGCTTTTCATTTTTTTTATTCCAGCATCTTAAACTTACCCCTTTGTTAAGTACATCTTTGACTTGAACACCTGGCGTTAGATTTAAGGCTCCCAATGCAATTGCTTCAATAGGGGGAGGCGTTAGAAAAGGGATAGAATTACAAATATTACTTAAAAAATTTTTAATTAAAGGTATTCGAGATCCTCCTCCGACCAAGACAACACTATCGAGATCTTTTAATTCAAATGAATTTCTTTTTGCGCTATTAATTGTTTGGTTGAAAAGCTTTTTAATACTTTTTAGTAGGCCTTTTTCTATAAGTAATTCTTCAAGTCCTTTTTTAGATAGTTTTAAAAACTTTTCTTCATTCTGATTGTTTTTTATTTGTTTAGAAATAACTAACGTTTCTTTTATATTGATATTGCTTAATTCACATTTGAGCTCCTCGGCCTTTCTCAAAATTGAATTGGTTGGTTTTTCTTCTGGTAATAAATGATGAGATATCCATCTATCTATATCTTTGCCACCTATGCGAATTCCTGCTTTGCCTAGGACTTTTGCGGTGCGAAGAACCTGGGTACTTTTCCCTTCGAGATTATTGCCATCAAATCTGACAAGTTGGGCAATTGGTGAAGCTTGTCCTTCTCCTCCCTCTAAAGCAACAATTGACATGTCAATTGTGCTTCCTCCAAAATCTAAAACAAGCAATGTTGAACCTGGAGCTAGTCCAGCACCCATCGCAGCAGCTGTCGGTTCATCAACTAATGCAATCTCTTTTACTTTGAATGAATTACATACGTTGACTATCCAAGTTCTATATTCTCGATATGTATCTACAGGAGCAGTTAATACAAGCCTTTTGATATTAAATTTCTCCGAGACTTTCCCCCAAATCTTATGAATTAAAATCTCCCCAGCTTTCTCTGGGGAGATTTTTGAATCATAGATAGGATCAATTTCAGGAGATCCTATCCATCTTTTGAAATCTTGACTTAAGTTTTTTTCTTTTTCTTCACTAATGAGGTTTAAATCAATAATTTGCTGTCCTATTAAATATTTTTCCTCTTCTTCTGATGATTCCCAAATTAAGCTTGGAATTTCCCCAGGAGATCGACTAATGGGAGGCAAATCTAGAAGTTCGGGCGATTCTCCGTTCTCTTTTTGAAACACAACAACTGTTGTTGAACTACCTAAATCAATTGCTAATGTTCCAAAATCATTGTTATTGATTTCATCTTGTTGGATGTTTTCTAATTGATCTATTTTATTATTCTCCATATTTCTTAGGAATTGTTTAGCTTTATAAGCAAGAATTAAACGAGATCTAGTGAGTTTAGAAAACCTAACACCACTGTTATTATTTTGGAAAAAATATAGAAATGAACGATTCTCTCCTAGAATAAAGCAAGATAAATGTTTTAAGTGTGATTAAGTCAGGTTCAGGAGTTAATTCCAAGGATTTAGCAAAAAGAGGCGAGAGTCTCATTAGACATTCCACTAACCGCTACCTCACTACTGTTCGGATTGCTTTTAGAGCAAAGCAAAGAAGATTTGATGATTTTGATGGCCTTCTAGAAGAATCAACAGTGAAGCCAGTACAAAGAGCAATAATTGAACTAAGTGATGAACAAGATCAGCCTGATCTATTACCTGGTTAGGTGCTCAAAAAAGAAGGTCCTGGTTGGAGAATAATTAGGGATTCATCTAGAGATAACTTTTCAACACTTATAGGTGGAGATACTTGGGCAATAGAGTTGAACAAATCTGAGTGGGAAAATCTAGTGAAGGTGGTAATAGATTTGTCTGATCAATACAAATCAGTTAAAGAACAACTAATGGGAGATGAAGATATAACTTTGGAATTAGAACGTAGCCCTTGGTTGGCAATTTTAAAAGGTGATCAATATGGGTGGAACCTTAGATTGATCTTGAGTGCTAGTGGGCTATTAAATCGAGGAGCAGAGGTCTATTGGCCTAGAAATGTGACTAATCATGTTGCTAATGCAATGAGAACAATGTGGGATTCAGACTATTTGTGAGAGAACTTAACTAAAAGTTATTCGATTTTTTCCCCAAATCCATCTGGATTTAACTCACATCTTTTCCACAGCATTAATCCGAGCAATAAGCTCCCCACTGTTTCCTGTGGAAAAAAAGCTGGTTGTGATAATTTGAACTTGGCTATTAAACAACTCTAATACTAATGATAAGTAATTCTTATATATTTGTGAGGAAGGCAGCTGAGTACTTGATCTGAGAATGAGACGGCCCGAGAAAGCGTTTTTTATAGATTTGATTTTGAGAGTAGTTTGCGGGTGAATTAAATCTTCTACAAGCTTGTTAAATGAAAAATATTGATTTTATGGAAGAAAAAAGCTCGAGTCAAAGTTCGGAAGTTATGGAGTCTGAGGATACAATTAGTTTCCAAACAGAAATACCCAAGCATATTCAACAAGCTATGAAGGCTTATATTGAGAAACATCCCAATTGGGATCAATACAGGCTTTTACAAGCTGCCCTTGCAGGTTTTTTGATTCAAAATGGTATCAGTTCCAGATTGATAACACGTCTTTATATTGGAAATATGTTTGGATCTCATTCTTTTTAAATTATTTTTTCTTGAGCTTTTTGAGGAGCTCTAAAGCGATACTTTTATTAATTGGCATAATTGATAGTCTGTTTCCTTTTCGAACTAGAGTTAGTTCTTCAGACGTATAAGTTTCAGATAGCTCCTTTAAGGTAATCATATTTTTAAATTCACAAATATATTTAGTCTTTACACAATCCCAACGAGGGTTGTTTCTCTTTGATTTTTTGTCAAAGTACTTTGAATTTTCATCAAATTGAAATGGGTCTATTAAGTTTGTCTCAATAATCTCCATCAGACCAACTATTCCAGGGGGCTTAGTATTTGAATGATAAAAAAAAGCTTGATCACCAATTTGCATTGACCTCATAAAGTTTCTAGCCTGATAATTTCGAATTCCATCCCAGAGGGTTTCTTCTTCGTCTTGTAAATCTTTAATGCTGTAAGCATCGGGCTCACTCTTCATTAGCCAATAGTTAATTTCCTTTGATGCCATGGGATCTTAGCGATATTGCAATGTGTGGATGGTGTGTGGATGGCTTAACATTCTCACACCTATTTCTTTATTCTATTTCAGCACAAGTTTCAATTTAATAGTAATTTCTGCTAGGAGTAGGCTGAATACTTTCGATATTGTTTTGTAGACAGCATAAATTACGTTTCAAATAAAGGATTTACAATTTTTTATCAATACACCTAGAAATTTCTCAGTATTTATTGTTTTCGTCTTTTCGATGTGTCAAAGATTTTCAATATACCTATAAATTTATTGTCGTAATTATTTGTTAATGCTAGTATTTTTTCAATTCAAAGAAAGACTAGACCCATTATCAAGTTGTTGACTCAACCTCTGCTCTGATGGAGCGTCAGTATTTCCAAGAGACCATCTATATCTCAACTACATATCTGTAAAAAAAAAAGGAGGTTAATTAACCATGACACTTCACTCTAAATATTTAGAGGAAGATTTCAAGACGATCGAAGCATGTAAAAAGTATCTATTGCCAAAACATTTTGGTGATCGGAAATATTTTACTGCTTATATCAGGAAGGCAACCCGCAAGGGCATTTGGCTTGATGATGCGGTCTGTCTTGAAATTTGGATGGCGAGAAAGAACGCAAAAGCAGCAGGCTTTGATCGTATTTTTCAGAACCAACGAGCTTATGAAACTTTAGTCTCTAAAGATCTTGGGAAGTTCTCGAGGCTTTGGCAAGAAGCACTCATTAAAAGTGAGTACGGCGGTCAAATGCCTTCATGCTCTGGACTCGCTAATGCTCAAAGATGATGACTGAAACTGAAGTCATGCCAGTTTTTGAGACGGTAATTCTCACTGGTATTCAATACCATCGTCCTGATGGCGCCAAGCATGGATGGACGGTAGGTAAAGTCAAACGAGACAACTGGGGAGGAATTTGTCTTTTCCCAAATGAATCGTTTCCTTTGTCCGAAGTAAACAAATACATCGGCAAAGAAATAAGAGTTAAATCAAACGAAAAAGGTCAACTTCGAACCTCTTTAGTCATGCAAAAGCTAGAGAGTCTTGAAGAGAATGATGAACTAATTGCAGTAGCAATTCAAAACCTTGAAACGCGCTTAATGCAATTTCTTCAGACTAAGTTTGATGAAATGATGAAAGAGCAAATCTTGACTAATGTAGACATAAATAAGTTGAGACAAATCTTTTATCTCTGGAATCGAGAAGATGAAAACATCGAACACGCTATCCCAACGGATTAGTGACAGATGCTTGTCGAGAAGTTTTAAACGAGCTTTTAAAAACTTCTAAAGCAATCAAAAATTTAAAATTTTCTACTTATCAGGAATTGCAATGTCTTTTAAAAAAAGAATCACAATTAATGATAAAAGTAGGAAGATTGATAGCTTTTGATTTGCAACAAAGAAACAATCGATTCCTTAGATGATTTAAGGGGGCTTCAATAGCTCCCTTTTTTATTAATAAGACTAAGCTTGAATGTTTTTTCTGATATCAAGAGAATATTGTTGAGAAAACTAGTTAAGCAAACAGATTTGAGTTTTTAGTATTTTTTCTATCCACACAATATTCAAAGCCTATCCACACATTCCCCATTAATGAAGTGACTTCAGGGTGGTGCGTGTTTCTGTATAGAGTATTCAATCTTTCTCTATGTCTACTTTCTAGAGAGGAGTATGGGGTTATCTATGTCCCGTATATGTCGTTATATCAGCTCAGATATTTTTGTGGTTTTTTAAAGGTTTAACTTTTCTCTTTGCTTCAAAGACATCAGCTGTCTTTTTAGATGATGGAGATGTTTGCTCCTTATCCTAATCCAGTCATATCAGTAAAGAGTGTCGTACTCTCAGCTGATTGAGAGAAACCAAGAAGAACTTCATACCGCGTTTCTGCTCCACTATTGAGTTGCCCTAGCCAATAGTTCATGCCAATAGAGTCAGGTTCTCTCTGCAGAACTTCTTCGTATAAATGAGATACGAATTCTTGGTTATTTCTATCTTCCAATAGGTGCTCATTAAAGATATTTGATGCGGTTGTATTAAGTTGACTAAAAGTATCTTCAAAAGTATTTTTTTCAGCAGGATGAATTTCTAAACCAGTGATAGCATCTATATTTGATGTTTTTGTATCACTTGAAAGTTTGTAGCTTCTTGATGATGATTTGCTGAATTGCGCAATACTATTTTGAATACTCCATGAGGTATGAGAATTGTATTGTCCAATTTCTGAGATATAGTTTTTAGCTTCTGTCAGATTATTTCCTGTGATCCACGGACTATATGATTGAGGTTGATAAGCAAGAATTGAGGATACACTTGCTCTTACCGTTGCTGTATATGCAACAGCAGCATTAGTTTTTTTTGCAAGTGTTGATGCATCACTTGAGCCTCCAGGGTTGTTTTCAGCAGCCCAGATAAGGTCATTGGCAATAGAAGCAAGTTGTAAAACACCATTTTGAATTTGCTTGGCCCAATAGGTTAGACCAGTTATATCTGCTTCTCTATTGAATAGATTTAAGTAGATTTGATTGACCTGTGCTTCTGTAGTGAGTGCACCATTCACGTTGTTGAATTCAGGCTGCAAGTACATATTGGCCGCGAAAGCACTTCTGCTGATCCCTTGAGCAGTCCAATAATCTAATCCAGCTGGATCGCATGGACGACTAAAGTAAGCAATATAAAGTTGTTGTAATTCAGTGGAAGTTGCAGCAGGAGAAGTAGATGTAGATGTAGATGTAGAAGTAGATGTAGATGTAGATGTAGATGTAGAGCTAGATGTAGTTGTCTTTTCGGTTCCCCATACAAATTTAAGAGCTTCAATATCTAAATCTGTATAAAGAGGTGCTAGATCATTCGCAACTAAACTGTCTGTATCATAAGACATGATTGTGTCTTGCCAATCATATCTGTCGTCCAAAGGATCTAGAAGACTATTGAAATATGGGATTTCATCTTCTTGATGCCATAACTCCAATGAATGCCCTATTTCATGTTTAAGAGTATGAGCAGCATCATTCCCAAGATATCCATAACCATCTAGAAATTGTGTCGTTCCGGGTGCTTCTTCCCAGAAGATTTGGTACTTAGTTGTCTTAATAGTTTCGCTAACTTCCTCATCTATATGAAAATAGGCAACTCCGCGGAATGTTTCAGCATCAGCATCGCTTGGTAATCCTTTATAAATAGAGACATATGCATCATTACTGGAATAGACACGTTTAAAATCAATGTCTAACTTGGGATCTAAATCGCTGAAGATATTATTGATATAACGCTCTTCATCGTTAGATATCTGTCTTGTATTGACTGATACGTCACTAATACTTCCATCTAGGTTTTTAATTTCTATATTTTGATAGCTGTCATTGATGTAGTAGGTGAGCTCTTTATTAAATGTATTATTTTCATATTGAAATTGATAATGTAAATTTTCATAAGAAACTTCCTTGTTACTATCAAACCAACTGGGGGATAAGATATCTCTAGTAGTAAGGGAAGTCATGAATTGATGCTTACAGCGCCTTTCTTTGCAGCACTACTCGCTGTCTTTTTACTATATTATATAGATTTGGTAGTTTCTATTGGTTGAAAATTGTTGTATTAATGCTCTGGGAGTACTTCATCTAAAATTCTACTAATCATTTTTTGATATGCATGATCAGATCCAATCTTCAATTGATCAGTAGTTCCTTTTGGTTTATGAGTTATCTTTGAATTTATCTAGAAACTTTAATGACTAGAAAAATTATTTACTTAGCTTCACCATATGGATTTTCTATTCAATGGCGTCAGAAGCTTCTTCCTGAGTTCATTTCTGTTCTTGAAGGATTAGGTTGTGAGGTTTGGGAACCCTTCCAAAGGAATAGTCAAATCAACTTAGCTCAGAGAGGTTGGGCTCATAAGGTTGCTGTCGCTGATCTTGAAGATGTGAAAAAATCTGATTGTATTTTTGCAATAGTGAATGGAACACCACCAGATGAAGGAGTCATGATTGAACTTGGAGCCGCGATAGCATTGCGTAAACCAACTTTTTTGTTTCGTGATGATTTTCGTCGCTGTACAGATTCAGAAGATTATCCACTAAACTTGATGCTTTTTTCAGGATTACCTTCCTCTGATTGGCAAAATTATTTTTATACCTCTATAGAGGAAATTAGCGACCCTAATAAAGCTTTATTTCGATGGATTAATTCATGATTCTGAATAATGTTTATCAAGCTGATTTAGAAATTTTCTACTTCTCTCATGCCTAGCATTAGAAAAGAAAATATTTGGAGGAGATGTTTCTATGACTTTACCTGAATCCATAAATAAAACTTGATCACTTACATCTTTAGCAAAGCCAATTTCATGTGTTACTACAATCATTGTCATTCCTTGCTCAGCAAGTCTTCTCATTGCATCTAGTACTTCTTTAATTCTCTCTGGATCTAAAGCACTAGTGGGTTCATCGAATAAAAGTAATTCAGGCTTTAATGCTAAAGCTCTAGCTATGGCTACTCGTTGCTGTTCTCCTCCGCTAAGTTGACTTGGATATTTTTGGGCATGAGAATCTACTCCCATTTGACTCAAGAGATACATACCATACTCTTCCGCCTCGATTTGACGACGTTTTTGCACTTGTACGGGCGCGAGAGTGATATTTTCAAGAATTGATAGATGAGGGAATAAATTGAATTGTTGAAATACCATGCCTACTCTTCTTCTGATTTTTTGTATTTTTCTTTCATCGTGAGTGGAATCAACTTTTATTCCTAAAATATTTAGTTCTCCCTTATCAAAAGTCTCAAGACCATTAAAAGTTCGAATTAGAGTGCTTTTCCCTGAGCCTGAGGGACCCATTACTACCAGAACTTTCCCTTGATTAACTGTAAGAGAAACATTATCAAGAGCTCGTAATCCTTTGGTAAACGATTTAGTGAGATTCTTCGCAATAACAATAGGTTCCATGAATTATCAGAAATTGGCTTTATTAATGGTCATTCTTTGTTCAAGATGTCTTGCCAGAACAGCCATGATTGTACAAACAATCCAATAGACACAAGCCAGCCAAACATAAACTTCAATATATTGACCAATAAATTCTGGATTAGCAAGGATACTTCTGCCTACTCCTAGTAACTCCACTAGTCCTAAAATAGCCATTAAAGATGTATTTTGAAAAAGCCCAATAGATTGATTAGTGAGAGCGGGTAAAGCAATACGCAAAGCTTGAGGAATTAATATGAATTGAATGATTTGGTATTGATTTAGACCAAGACTATTTGCTGCTTCTATTTGAGTGTTGGGTATTGACTGTAGTCCGCCACGAATATCTTCTGCTATGTAGGCAGAGACAAATAGAGTAAACGCAAAGACCGCTCTCCAAACACGATCAATTTCTATTCCAAGTGGAAGAAATAAAGGTATTAGTAGTTGCCCAAAGAATAGTACTGCAATAAGAGGAATCGCTCTCATAACATCTATATAGATTGAACTTAGCTTCTGAATTAATGGTAATGAACTCTGTCGACATAGTGCCAAAAGTATTCCAAAAGGTAATGATAATAATGAGCTACAAACAGTTAACAGTATAGTTAGAGTTAATCCACCCCAATGTCTACTCATTATAGGCGATAGGCCCAACCCACCATAAAGTAAATATATACCCAACGGTATTGTTCCTATCCATGCTTTTAGTAGGTTTTTACGTAGCCATTTCCACTCAGGACCGCAAAGAGTAAAGATACTGAGTATGAGAAGGCTGATAATCCAAGTAGCAGGTCTCCATTGTTCATTAGACGGGAAACTGCCAAATGCGTATAAAGGAAGATTTGATAGTACAACTTCCCAATTAGCCTTAAATATGAGCCATGTAAAAGTATTAAAACAAGCTGCACTAATAAATAATATAATGAGCAAAGTAATAATAGTATTGAATAAATTTGAAAAAAAAGTTTTCTTTAGGTTCTTAAAGATAAATATTATTGAATTTATATTTAGTTTGAACATAGGTTAACTATATTTACGTGATTTTAAAATCAATTTATTTATAAATTCCATGGTATTAGTTATCAATAGATTTAATAGTAAGAAACTAACAAGTAATATAATAAAACATTCGATAGCTCTTCCTGTTTGATTAATAATAGTATCATTAATCGCGTAAATATCTGAATATCCAACTGCGATTGCTAATGTACTGTTTTTAGCAAGGTTAAGGTATTGACTTGTTAATCCCGGAATGATTGCTGGTAATGCCTGTGGAATTATTATACGGATAAGTCCTTTTCTTTCTGACAGTCCTAAGCTCCTAAATGCTTCCCATTGCCCTCGGGGAACAGAAAGAATACCTCCGCGGATTACCTCTGCTATGTAAGCACTCGTGAATATACTTAGGCCAAGTAATAATGCTAGAAACTCCGAGGAGAAAATTAATCCTGAAAACTCTATTCCTTGATTTGAAATGTTAAATATATTTTTTGTTTGGATAAATATATTGTCCTTTAAACCCAAGAATCCAACAAAATACCAAAACATAAGTTGAAGTAAAAGAGGAGTTTGTCTGATTATTGTTATGTAACCCGCCGAAATGAGACCTAGTAATGAGTTCCTGCCTGCTCTCGTGAAGCCTATTAGTGTTCCCAAGAAAGTAGCTAATATTAATGATGAGGCAATAACTTTAAGACTGTTGAGCCAACCTATAAATAATGCCCAAGCATAGCTATCTGATGAGGTGTAAGGTAAAGGGTGTTCTGCTAAAGCAAAACTTGCAGGTTTGAAAAGCCAGCTAAAATTAAAACCAAGACCTGTTCTTGTTAAATTTATTGTTAAATTATTAATTAGTATCCCAATCAAACCTAAAAAGATAACACATATTCCAAATTGCAAAAATATTTTTTGATTTATTTTCATTCCCGCAATAAATTATTTTTAGTTAAATGGTGGTGAAATATGTACACCTCCATTGTTATACAACTCATTTTGTCCTCTTGGAATAGGGACTTCGCTATTTTGTCCTAAATGTCTTTCGTAGATCTCTCCATAATTACCAGTTGAGCTAATTACTTTAACTACGAAGTCATTGCTAAGGCCAATTTTTTCTCCTAGTCCTCCATCAATACCTAGAAATCTTCTTAAAGGTTTTAACTGAGGATTATTCTTTGCAATTCTTACTTTCTCATCAATATTTGACTTTGTTATCCCTTGTTCTTCTGCCGATATAAGCGAAAAGACAACCCATCTCATGGCATCAGCTAGTTTCTGATCTTGGCCATCTGAGGCTGGAGCAAGTGGCTCCTTGCTTAATACATCCTTGAGAATAATGTGTCCTTTTGGATTTTTAAAACCAGATCTGGCTGCTGCTAATTGTGAACGATCAGAAGTCATTGCTGAACAACGACCCTGTAAATAACCAGCAACTACTTGATTAAGATCCTGATATTTGATTGGTGTATAAGGTAGTGAGGCACTCTCAAACGCATCATTTATATTTTGCTCAGTAGTTGTACCAGAACCTACACATATAGATTTATTTGAAAGATCTTTAAGACTGCTAATTTTACTTTCCTTCTTTACCATCAATCCCTGCCCATCATGGAAAACAACTGGTGCAAAAGTTAATCCATTTCCTCCTGAGGAATCTCTACTGAGAGTGAAAGTGGTATTTCTTGATAACAGGTCGATTTCCCCAGTCTTAATAGCTGTGAATCTCTCTGCTGCAGTTAGAGGCCTATATTGGATCTTTTCTGAATCTCCTATAATTGCAGCAGCAAATGCTTTACATATATCGACATCTAGTCCTTGATAACTTCCATCACTTTTCAGAAAACTAAATCCAGGAATCTTTCCACTTACTCCACAAATTAACTCATTGCGATTTTTTATTAGATTAAGTCTGGAACTATTGTCTTGAGTTGTTGTCGCACAGCCAGCTAATAGAGCTGCTAGACCAACTATTCCTGATACTAATCGGCGCATAATTTTTGTGATCATTAAATTAGATTTTCGCCAGATTTTTCTATTTCCTATGCAATTAAAGAAAATCTTTTGCTTTATCTTCATTGAAAGTTGTGATCTTAAAAATAAAGCCCGCTAAAACTTTTAAGCGTATTTAATAAGTTTAAATCTATTACTATAGATAGACTATTTGTCTTTATATCTAAATGAATAAGCTGAAATCAACGAGATTAATTGCTATGACGAATCTGCATCAGCTTCACTCCTCTTCATTAATAGTTGATTTCATCCCTATCAAATGATTTGAGTTTAAATATGGTGTATTAAAAAGTTTAGCAACTTTCCTAAATATAAAGAATGAGATTCTTCTTATTGAATATTTTTTCCGAAAGTAGATGTATTTATAAAAAGTATGTTTTGTGGAACAAGGTCCTTATTCTTTATACATTTAATCCATTCTCTGTATTCTTGACCAATAGCTAATTGATCACCAGTATTGAGATGGTCGGTTCTTTTAAGCATATGACATATGAGATCTGACATCGTTTCCTCGACAGATTGATGAAATGCCATTGGCTAAAAGTAGCTAATCTAAATTACCTTCTGAGATCAGTTTGTAAACTTCCAAGAATTTGGCTATAAGTAATTTTAATATTTAGATGAATGAACGTAAGCTCCTTGCCTGACTGCTATGAAAGCATCTAACCGCTGCTTAATAGATATATCTATTGAAAGTAGTTGAATTCAATTCAGCCTTAATTAAAACCAAATCTTAATATCTGCCTTTGACTTTTTTATTATTTGATCTGTGAATTGTATATATTCATTATTAAGAGTGAATCAACTTTTATTACATTAAAATTCCTTTACTATCTATCTTGCTTGAGAATGGAAAATATGGATTCCTAATACGATTTCAAACATTTGGGTATGAAAAATTTCAATACAAAAAAAATAACCAGAGCTTTATTAGTAATAGCTTGTCTCGCTTTCTCTTTGTTTATTGGTTTTATAATTAGTATTAATCTTATAGTCGATCCTATTATCTATTGGCTTGCTTCAACTGAAGGCGCTAGGATATTTATAAGCTGTATTCTATCTTGGTTTGGGGTGTCGACATTTTTCGACTTGTTTTATAAGCGTTATTGGCGTAGTAAAAGATTGAAAAGGTTTAATGCTCTTAATATCCCTTATCCTCGAACTTTTAAGGGTAGGAAATGAGTATTGAAAAAAACTAAATAATGCGCATAGCTTTAAAATACTTCATTTATTTTTCTGAGGAAGGCTGAGCAAATATATAAAGATTGTAGAAAGGAATAAATGAACAAAATGCCCATAAAACCAAGTTTTCCTTACCTATATCTCTCAGTCTTCTGATTAATAAAGCTATAAAAACTAAAAAAGATGGAATGCTATACAAATAACTCCAATCATATTGTTCAGCGATTGTATAAAAATCATTTGGATCATTAGCAAAGTTGTTATTAGATAGTATTGAAACTACAGCTCCTATGAATCCATCCAGGATAAAAAAATGCCAAAAAGGTATTCTACTTGTTTTATCTTTGTAATTAAAAATCTGACTCCAAGCCAGAAAGTAATTTGAAAGAACTCTCTCTAAAAAATTCATCCTTATTCTGATATGTATAAATAATTATGTAAGATCTTACTCTCAAAAGGCCCTAAAGTTTTTATCTCATAAATAAAATAATGAACCGTATCTTTCTTATGGCTCTATCTTTTTCTCTTATGTCTCCGATGGCAGTTTATTCTGATGATCGAATTTATGAAACCAAGAATATTTGTGGGCGATACTATGCAGTCGAAATTAACGGTGGTGATGCCGCAAGGTTATTAGGATTGAAAGATTCTGGTAGGGTCAACTCAAGAGTAGAGCAGTACTGCAATTTCTTTCGCTAAGTTTCTTTAGTATGCTTTCAGCTCTTGCAGCCCTATTACTTTCTTCGTAATTGATGTAACTGTTGAAATAGAATCTATTGGGTATTTAGCAATGACAGAAGTTAATTATAAATTTCATCTTCAAGCGTTGAAAAAGATCATGAGGACTAAGAGGGTTAATATTTATGAGTTAGCTTTATTTTTGGATGTGAGGACGTAAGCTGTGTTGATTAGTCTTGTTAATGCTTCAACAGACTTTGGAATAAAAAACCTTTTTAAAAATTTAGACCTTCATATAAATAAAAAAGAGAGACTTGGTTTAATTGGTCCAAATGGATCTGGTAAATCAACACTTTTGAGAGTCATTGCAGGAATAGAACCTTTGATGGAAGGAGAAAGGAGATGTTTATCATCTTTGCGGATATCTTTAGTTGGGCAAGAAACAAGTTACGACAGTGAAAAAAGTATTTTGGAAGAAGTTCTTGAAGGGTGTGGAGAAAAAAGAAAATTATTACTTAATTTCAGTCAGCTAAGTAGAAAAATTGCTCAAAGTCCAGAAGATGAAAGTCTTTTGAAAAAACTTGGTCAAGCTAGTGAACGTATGGATGCAGCTGGGGCATGGAATTTAGAACAACAATGCCAAGATGTTCTAAGAAGACTAGGTATAAGAGATTTAGATAAGCCAGTAAAAGATCTTTCTGGTGGTTACCGCAAACGAGTGGGACTTGCGGCTGCACTTGTTTCTAAACCAGATGTCTTACTTCTTGATGAACCTACCAATCACCTCGATGCATCTGCAGTGGAATGGCTTCAAAATTGGTTAGACCATTATGAGGGAGCTCTTGTCTTGATAACTCACGATAGATATGTTCTTGATCGCATTACTACTCGGATGGTCGAAATAAATAATGGAGAAGCTCGCAAGTATTCCGGAAATTATCGCCAATTTCTTCAACAAAAAGTTGAACAAGAACAATCAGAGACATCTACAAAGAAAAAATTTCAGGGTGTTTTAAGAAAGGAATTAGCTTGGTTAAGACAAGGTCCCAAAGCAAGAAGTACAAAACAAAAAGCACGTATTCAAAGGATTGCTGAAATGCAAGCGAAACCTAAAAATCATGTCAAAGCTAAATTAGAAATGAATTCATTGAGTAGAAGAATTGGAAAAATCGCAATTGAAGCTGAAGGTGTAGGACTTTCTTTAAATAATAAAGAGAATAATTTGGATCTTTTACATGAGTTCACTTATAGCTTTAGTCCGGAGGATCGAGTAGGTATTATTGGCCCAAATGGAAGTGGTAAATCGACTCTTTTAGATCTAATTGCAGGTAAAAGATTGCCTACTAGTGGGAAAATAAAACTTGGAGAAACTGTTTATATTGGCTATCTCGATCAACATACAAATGATTTAAATCAAGGGAGTGGCCTAAAGCGTAAAGTTATCGAATTCGTGGAAGAAGCTGCATTACGAATTGATCATGGAGGAAAACAAATTACCGCATCACAACTCTTAGAAAAATTCCTATTTCCACCCAGTCAGCAACATAGTCCTCTACTTAAACTTTCAGGAGGAGAAAAAAGAAGACTTGCTCTCTGTAAAATGCTCATACAAGCTCCCAACGTATTGTTGCTTGATGAGCCTACAAATGATTTAGATATTCAAACACTAAGCGTGCTAGAGGATTTTCTTGAGGACTTCAAAGGTTGTGTTGTAGTGGTATCGCATGATAGATATTTTCTTGATCGAACTATTGATCGAATTTTTAATTTTGAAAATGGTCACTTACGAAGATATGAAGGTAATTACTCTCGATTTCTGGAACAAAAAATATTAGAGGAGCGAAATAATGAAACCAAAGGACGGGATCAGATAGTTAATAAATCACGAAACAAGCGTGGATCAGAAATAAAACCAAGTCCTCAAAATAATATGAGAAAATTAAGTTTTAAAGAAGCTAAAGAATTAAAAGAACTTGATCTGAAACTACCTATGTTAGAAAAACAGAAAATATATTTAGAAAAAAAAATAACTGATAGCGATGTAGACATTAGTGAAATTAGTCGTCAATTAGCAGAGCTTATTGAATCTATTCAAGAATATGAGGATAGATGGATTGAGCTAAGTGAGTGGTCTGAGTCAGCCAAATGACAACGTAATTTTTCTTGTGACGTAGAAAAACAGCTAGATATCAAATCATCAACATTGACATTTTTGAGTGTAAATATTCTCGAAAGTAGTGATCACTTACTCAATTATCCTAACTGCCTACGAAGACCGCTGTTCGATTCAAGCCAAGGAGATGGGCTTGAGAGCTTTCAAGGAGATTGGACCATTGTCAAAATTTATTTCAATGGAAGATATTTTGTGTGTTGTAATTCTTTTTCAAAGTCTCAAATAAAGCTCACTCATAGGAGATTCAATTATTCAAGATAATTTCTTGCTTCTAATAATTTAATGCATCTCAATCAAGTCATATTTTAAGAATAACGTTATATTATTTTTATGCCTATTAAATATTGCTGAATTAGTTGAGTTGCCTAGTGATATTTTTATAAAATTATAAATGGCTTGTTTTCGTAGTTATTAATACAATCTGTAAAAGATTACGGTCTTCTTTAGGTCATTAGCTTTTGTTCTGCGGCATAGCAAATTTCTTATAAGAATTCTAATATTATAAAAAACTTGTTATGTGCAACTTTTAACTATAATAAGTTTATGTAGGCAGATGAATTGTGAAGTTGATTAAATGGCATAAATCATTTGTTGAACGTGCTCAAAAAGAAATGGGTATATCAAGCTATGCCCTTTATTGGTTTGGCTTCCTTGAGGGTGCTTTAGTTATGTGGTTACTTATGAAAGTTATTTCTGCTTTATGGATCAAATCTGAGTTTCCCTTTTAATAAAAATTTCTTTATATGTGAATTATGGAGTTTCTAAAAAAAATACCCCCAAATATTTATTTGATCTCTTCTTTAATTTTCATAACAACAGCTATTGCAGTTCTTTTTTTAGGGAAATTTATTTTTGCCATAATAACTTTGATAATAGGACTTTTTTCATTAATAGCTTGGACTTTTTTTGGATTATTTGAAGAAACTAAAAATACATAGATGCTAAAGGAACCTTTGATGTGAGGATATAGCTAGATAGCTAGTACCAAATTCTCATAATTTCAGTATCCACAAAGTGCTTGTTTTCCTTTTGAATGAATTTATTGTGTATGGAGATAGATTATTTTTAATTTAATAATGGCTATTGATCCAGAAGTGATTTCTCCTTCAAGTAAAAAAGGGAGTAGAGCAGGTCGATATTTCCCTAAATGGGCAATTTATAGCTCTACCGGGGTTGGAGTTTTGCTTTTGATTGGTTTAATTAAAACTCTTCTTCCATTGATAGGAATGGCTTTTTTATTGGCTTTCATTTGGTCGCAATCAACAACTAACCGAAGATACTAAGAAGTCTGTTCGCCAATAATTAAAGTCTTTCTTTAGGTGACTTTTGAGTTATCTCCCAATAATGAAATGGTGAACTGAGGGAACCGTTCTGTAGAGAATGTAAATTATAAGAACTAATAAATTTCCTCCAACAACCGCAGCTCCTGCAGCAAAATTTCCTTCTTTAGTGGTGTAATCCCACTTTGGCTCGTTATCTGTCATGGTTGAATTATTAATCACTTTATTATTGCCAATTATCCAACGCTATCAACAAATATAACTAATAAAAGAATAAAGAAACTCCTAATTTTTTTCGAAATTCAAAATCTAATTTGCTTTCCTTAAAGGTGAAAGAGATCCATATTAAAGGTTTGAGATTTTGAGGACCTTCGAATCTCTCTCTATGACTATTTTCTTGAAATGAAAATCTATGCTTCCTCTTTAGAAACCACTTCGGCATCAACAACTTCTTTTGAATCAACAAACTCGTTTCTTTTCTTATCTATCCAATTATTAATACCAAATACGAGAGGCTTTGATCCTCGATAAATAAAAATGGCTGTGGGAAGAACACTTATTATTCCAACTGTAGGATTTTTGAAAATCAGTCGTCCTGCTTTGACATTAAAAAGAATAATTAAAAGAGAAGGAATTAAGACACTAATAATGGTCTTTATTGCTTCACTCCAACCAACGCGATAAACCCACCAAATTGAGGCTATTCCAAAAAAATATAGAATAAAATATGTCATAAAATATTACTTATCGAGTAAGTCAATTATTATTATTCCAGCTATTCTAAGAACTTTTTTTACTCTTTGAGTGGTTCGTCTCAAGAATATAAACACTAAAAGCTATTAATAGAGTTACCAAAATTGATGCAGCCACCCAACTTAATTGACTTGATGTCATTCCTAAGTAAGGACCATCAATAGGTTGATCAGACCAAGTTCCAGGCAAGTGCCATACCTGAGGATTCGATAGAAAAACCATGCAATACCTTACAGTTGCTTTATGAGCAAAGTTTATATTTAAAATACACAAATGCTATGAATAATTACTTATCGTTACTTCTCCTTAAAACTAAGATTGATGACTAATTTGATTTTTCAATAGCAAAGGATTTTTTTTAATCCTTTAAAAATAATAATTACTCATGGCAAGGTTTTTAAACATAAGCCATATTTAAGTTGGATTCTTTTCGAGGTCACAATGTCTAGAGCCGTGAACTGGGTTTTGCTTCAGCTTGCCATGAGTTATTACGGAGACTCATTGAAAGAGTTTCAAGTTGATAATGATTAGTTATTTATAAGTTTTGAATATTCTTTAATTTCTCATAATTTTCATGAAATTACTTACTCAGTTCAGTATCCCTAATCCAAGCAAGGCTGATCTGGCTAAACAGAATCATAGGACTTCAAAAACACTCAAAAAAGCAGCTAAACAATAAATCCTTGTTGAGCTTGAGAAGCATTTGTACCCCCCCTTTCCTACAAATCATTCATAATCGAAAATAGTTAATTTATAAATCCCAGTTTTCACCTAAGCAGATATCCTTACATAAAACATTAGCCTAGTTAATGTTTTGAAGACTAATCTTGATTAGAACCAATACTTTTTAACTCCGAAAAAGAAAATAGTTGTTTATTTATTATTGAACCTTCTGAGGCTTCTTGATTTATGGATCTAGAGGATAAAACCCAAGGACCACCTTTAAATAAAGGTATAAAAGCATCTTCGTAAAAGCTTTTTTCCTTTAAATCTTTTTTTGAAATTGGATCAAGATATTGACTGGAATAACTCTTGCTTAAGTAGCCATTACCAGTATGAGTCACATCCTTAGTCAGGATGATTATTAGATTTCCATGAATATGCCTATAAACCATCGTAACAACATCGTTCTTGACCCTATATTTGTCACCTTCGTTTTTTCCTCCAACTATAACTTCTGAGCCAATTTCATTTGTATCTCCAAAAGTAAAGGTATTTTTACCATGAGTTTGTTCAAATGATCTTCTGACTCTATGAATAGCAACTTCCCAAAGTTGTGAAGAAATGGCTTTGTGTATTTTTTCGTCATCTATTCCTTTAACAGTGGCTTTTAAATCTTGTCCTAAGCAAAAGTTTCCTTCTACTTTTCTTTCGCCATCTGTCCAAGAACATCTACCTTCGTAACCTGAAAAATCTGATTCCCACGTGTAGCGATTTTCATAGGCTGACTTAAATAAATGCGTACAATCTGTTCCTTTCATTTCCTTGGTTAGCATAAAACTCAGTTTATGACTTATTTTAGTCAATTAAAGATTTTAATAAACTTATTAAAAATATATTTACGAAACACAATTATTTATAGTTATCTATAGCGATCGTTATGAGCAATAAACACAGATAAATTACTTTCCAAGAAATAATATTTAATTGCATTTTATTTAAGGGTGTTAGTTTTGATAGCCAAGACCATGCAAGAAATGGCTATCACGCAAAAGTTTTCACCTAAGTTGAAAAACTCTTGTTAGATATTTTTTAATATATTTTTCGAAAATTGTCGGATTATATGATACGTATCACAGCAAATTATTTGACTTTATTAGCAATTAAATGATGACTAGTTATTTTCTTCAGCTGAGGATGTTCTATTTTCTGAGCTTAGAGACTCATCCTTTATATCAGTTTCTTCATCCCAGCCCCAGCTTCTTTTGATTTCTTTAAGTGATCTGCCACTCTCTCTTTGTTGAGGACTTAAGGGAATCCAACTCCAATCAATTAAAAGTGTGGCGGCAACGCCAAAAAGGACATGTCCAACAAGAACGCCTACAACATCAACTATAGTGAGTGATTCTTGTCCAATCGAGGGATCGTACAAATTCTTTTCTCATTTATTTTTCTAATTATAAGAATTTAACAAGTGTTTCAAAGAAAAGGTATTTATTTAAGTTTCGTTTTTTATATAGATTTTTCTAATGTGTTTGATCATTTTTACTAGTATGTTCGGTTGCCCACCATCAACTGCATGCATGACTCCGTTACATTCCTTTACATAAATGCATCCACTTTCAAATGACACCTGAAGCAGAAAAGTTTAACGGTTGGGCAGCAATGCTTGGTTTCGTTGCAGCCTTTGGCGCATATGCAACAACCGGACAAATAATCCCTGGTATCTTCTAAATTTTTTAATTATGCAACCTTCTAACAAAACAATTCTTGAAAGAAGTATCGGAAGGCCAGCAATGATGGCTTTCGTACTTCTAACAGGTATCTACCTAACAACTGGCCAACTAATTCCCGGTGTTGTGTAATGTCTACTCAAAAGAAAAATACAAGTAACATTGATCCTGAAAAGGTAACTGCAGAAAGGCTTAATGGCTATGCAGCATTATTTGGTTGTATTGCTCTAGTTGGAGCATATGCAACAACAGGTCAAATCATACCTGGTTTTGTGTAACCAATATAAAACTACTAATAATTACTGAACTTTTTATTCTAAGTTCGGCAATTGTTTGGTTTACTAGTTTCAATTTGATTGAGGATTCCTTGATTTTATACCCTCTATCATGACGTTTGAAGTTTTTAAAATCAATATAGAAGCTCTCGTATTGGGAGCTTTTTTAGTTTTACAAGAAATATCTAATATCAATGAACTCAAAAATCATAGGAATATTCCTCTCGATTGAACAAAGCTGTGAAAAGCTGGATTATGAAGATATTCAATATAAAGTGCGATTAAAAATGCCCCACTTAAGCAACCACTTGCAATTATTGATCCAAAAATAAAAACTTGTTTTTTGCTTAAATTTGGTTTCGTATCTACAAATACAAATCTCCTTGATCTTGAGATAGTCATTTAAGTTTTTTTAACTACTTAATACCTAGCCATAGCATGTCTTGATTATTTCCTGCTTAAGGGTTTCTTTATGAAATCATGTCTTCCTTGTAAATAGCTTGACAAGAAAATTCTTGAATTTCTCCATTAGGTAAAAGTTTAGCGAATCTAGGTTCATCCATTCTTAATCCATTTTTCTCATCTTGATAACTCCATAACCATTTCTTGTCCGTGAAAGATATATCACCGACTTTAAAAGACACTGGAAGCATGAGGTTTATATCTCGCCAATGAAGAACGATAAAAGCTCCTTTATCAATATTTTCAAGATTATCGGTTATCGCAAAATCTCCATTTAAGTTATTTCTGATGATTGCAGTTAATCTATCTCCATCGCAATTGAAATCTGAAGAAGGATTAAGAGTAATAAGTAAACTTAGAAAAAACGAAATAAAAGTCATTTAATTGAGTATAAGAAAATTTTATATTTTAAAAATGATATTTATCATTATTGGTTATCTCTGCTAAAGGAACTTATTTAATACTAGATAAGAGTATAGATTCGTTAAAATAAAATCATAGACAAGGGCCTTCAAATCAAAAACTCGAAAAATACTCATTTAAATTCTACCAAGATTAGTTGCAACTATCTTGGAGATTTGCATACTGAGGCAAAACATTCTCTTTCAGGGAGTGTAATTCATACTGATGCACCTAAAGACCATGACGGGGAAGGAAAAGATTTTGCTCCAACTGATTTATTAGCCTCTTCTTTGGGGAGTTGCGTAATAACAATTATGGCTATAGAGGCAAAACGTAGAGGGTGGAAACTTGGTAATATTAAAATTGATGTTTATAAGACAATGACATCAGAGGGGCCTCGGAAAATAAAGACTCTAGTATTAGAAATTTTCATGCCATCTGATTTGGATTCTAAAAAATATAAAATACTTCGAAATACAGCTGAGGATTGTCCTGTTAAGCTTAATCTTGAATGCTCAATTGACATTAAGTTGAAGTGGCACTAAACAAACATTTTAAAACTGAATTAACATTTTAATTGTTTTTAGTTGTCTGGTTATTAAAAAGTTCTTTGAGTGAATTACCTTTTACATTGTTTAGCCCAAGCATTAATCCTCCAATTAGCCCAGCATTCATTAATACAGCTTTTATTTGAAAAGGAGAGAAATGAAAAATAAAAGTTGTTGGAACTATGAATAAAAGCAGAAGATATGCACCGAATCTTTGCTTGAATCCTGAGATGAAAAGTATTGAACCAAAAATCAGACAAATGATAGCTGAAAATAATAGAAAAGGAGCTAATGCAGGAGATATATTTTGATTTGATATAACTTCAACAGTTCGTTTGAAATTTATTATTTTACCTGGAACAGCATAAATAAATATTGCTGAAATTAGGATTCTTCCTATTAAATTTTTTGTTTGTTCAAAGTTCATTTAAAAATACTAGTTTAAAACATTAATTTCTCTTGGAAATTTGTAAAGTGTAAATTAGTTTGTTCTTTATCATTATGGAATATATATGTTGTTTTTGTGGAAATCTTTTGGCTTTTTGAGAAATATGATTTTAAATTGTATGTTTTTTTTTGAAGGATTAAAAAAAAAACAAATCTATTGCTATCTTGATTTGTAGATTATTTAATTTTTCCTAATGAATAGGGATCGGAACTCGGGCCCATCATTTTACAAGAAGGGTTCTTTCCATAATAAAATAGGGATGATATTGCTTTGGACCTTTATATGCTTTGCTTTAATTCAAATTTTTATATTGATTCTGAGTTGAATTGTATTTCCATAATTCTTTAATATTAGACTGTTAATTGATTAATATAATATTAAGTTATAAATAGATTGAATTTGATTTCAATTTGCCTAAGTTTTGATTTAATTATGATTCTTCTCAAAATTACTAATGCATCAGATGTGGTTGCCTCTAAAGCAGGTAAATTATTTGAGAAAATGACTCCAGAAATGATTGATCAGAAATTAGTAGAAAGTCAGGTTATTCAGCAGATGATAGATCAACTTCAATTAGAGGGCCTCGAAGGGCAGATCTCTAGTGTGAAAGGACTAGATATTAGTAATGATACTTTGATAACTAAAAGTAGTTTTAAAATTAGAGCCACTAAGACCTTTTGATCGAAACATATCTAAGAGCAATTATTTAATTTGTTTAAAAAGAGAAGAAAGCAACAGACAAGAAGCTAGTTTCAATAGATTATCTAGTATTTTATGCATTTTGAAAATAATCTTTTGTAAATGGATTTAAGTTGAAATTGTTGAAGCTTTTTTTATAAAAACTTAATTATTTATTATTGAGAAGAGATTCATTTTTATCGCTCAGTATTATTTATCCTTAAAGCATATAAATAAGGAATTATTTTGGGTTTTGGTGCCCCAAAAATAAGCAATGAAGAAGAGCGCTTAAGAGCTCTTGCTGAGTACAGGATTTTAGGTACTCAGCCTGAGCAATGCTATGACGACATAACTAAAATTGCTTCTTTAACTTGTGGAACTCCTATCTCTTTAATGAGTTTGGTTGATACAGATAAGCAATGGTTTAAGTCAATGTGTGGATTTGAGACCAAAGAAACATCAAGGGATGTTTCTTTTTGTGCTCATGCAATTGCTAGTACAGAACCGTTGATTATTGAGGATGCTTTGTTGGATGAGAGATTTAAATCAAATCCATTGGTGGTAGAGGAACCAAAAATACGATTGTATGCAGGATTTCCATTGCAAACTCCAAATGATCAGAGAATAGGTACTCTCTGTGTGATTGATAGAAAACCAGGACATTTATCTGACCAACAGCATCAAATTATGGAGGCATTATCTAGACAGGTTGTTACTTTATTGGAACTTCGTAAAAGATCTATTCGTCTTCTTGATGCTCTCACCCATATGCATAACACGGAGGGTATTTTAACGACATGTTCATATTGCAAAGAGGTAAGAGATTCGGACGGTGAGTGGCAGCATCTAGAAAAATACCTATCTAAAATTGCAGATATTCGTTTTAGTCATGGGATTTGTGATTTATGTATGGAGAAGCACTTCCCTGATGTATTAGAAGTTTGGAGTGATGACAAATTCAATTTAAACAGTAAAGAAAACAAGCCAGAATGTAAAAAAAGTAGTTAATTCTCAGACAAAAAATTATGTGAGTTAGTTGTTTCTTAAACTTTTGATTAATATTTAATCATTTTAAAACTTATTATTTAATATTCTAAAAAATGATTGGTTTTTTTGCGGCAATATCTGCAGTATTATCTTGGACTTTTGCTTGTTCTATTTGGCGTAAAGCATCTGAAAAATTGCTACCTAGGCAAATCAATATTTATAAAAATCTTCTTGCTTCAATTTTCTTTTTGCCAGTTGTTTTAACAATAAATTGGTTCTCTGATGTATTTTCTATATTTGTTTTGATGGTAAGTGGAATAGTCGGTATTTCTATAGGGGATACTTTATATATAAATTCATTAAAAATTATAGGGACTAGAAAAACTCTTTCATTTGAAGCATTAACTCCAATAATTGCAACTACTTTAGGAACATTGAGTATCAATGAAACATATACACAAAAAGTATGGATAGGATCTTTGATTGTCTCTTTTTCTGTTTTAATGATTGTTCGTCAAAATACATTTAAAAAAGAGGACCCTAGAGAAACAAATATTCTTGGCATTTTCTGCGCATTGGGGTCAGTCTTTTGTGCTGTTTTTGCAGCATTAATGTCAAGAGTGATTTTAATCAGCTCTACATTAACCCCCTTACAAACTACTGAAATTAGACTTCTATCTGCATCGATATTTTTATTTTTAATCTTTAAAAAAGATTTTTTGGATCTTCTTAAAAATAGATCAATAACTAAACAAAATCATTTAAGTTTGGTTTTATCAACCTTACTTGGTACTAATTGTGGAATATTATTTCAACAGATAGTTTTTAAATTTTTACCTATTGGTATTGGTTGGACTTTGTTAAGCCTTTCTCCTGTTTTTGCACTTTTTATTGCAAAGAGAGAGGGAGATGAAATAAATAAATTAACAATATTTTATTCTTTTTTATCTTTTTTTGGAGTTGCTATTACTTTGCTTTAGACCTCAAAGTAATCATTTTCTTGCCAATATTCATCTGGATCATCTTCGACGTCGGGTGGATCCTCTAGTTCTCCTGGCTTTTCACCTAATAATATAAGCAATCCTTCCAAGTATCTCATTTCTGATGGGTTATCTGACTTATCAAGGAGTTCTTTGACTTTTTTGGCAACTTTAGGTTCGCCTTCCTCAACAGCTTTTGTTAGTAAATATAGAGGATCGCTTTCGTGGTCTATTTCTTTCATTTTAATTAGAATTTATTTAGGTAGATGAGGTTCAGTTTTTCATATATTCAAGATAAACTTCTATCAGTTGTTCCAGGATAGAAAAGAGTATTTTGATCAATATTAATTTCTGAAAACTTGATAGGTTTCCAAAATAAATCTCTTGTAATCAAAAAACGAATATCTTTCTCTTTTAAAAATTTTTCATTAACAAGCTCTTGAAGTACTTTAATCGGAACTTCTCCCCATTCGCTGGAATTGGTTAACCAATTATCCATTTCCCAAACAGGTTCAGAATTTATTATTTGAAATCCAAAAGCTTTTTCCCTGTCTTCTGATATCTCCGAAAGGTACCAATCACCTACAACTCCATAAAGGTGACAATAAATTAAATCATCAAACGATCCTTTGCTTTTACCTGATATTGACTTCATCAATTTAGCTGTTGACTCTGGAATGAGAACAAGTGGATTTTGGTTTTGTTCGGACAAAATAAGGCAGTTGTATAACCCTTTTTTATAAAGGATTTAATACCTAATTATATTTTTTAAAAAGTAGATTTAGTTCTTTTAATTTCTTATGTAATAAACTTCCTAATATTTAACTTTCATTGATCAGATTCTGTTGCTTTGAGTGCTTGTAAAGCCATATTTATATGTGCTCCCATAGCTCCATAGGCCATAAGAGATCTAGGATTTCTATTCTCAGATAAAATTTTCTGATCCCTATTCATCATTAGTAATATTTTTTGACTTGTCTCTGACCAGGCTTTAATTAAAATATTGAATTCTTGATTTCCCTTGATTTGATTATTTTCAGAGGTATTAATTGAAGATATATCTTTTTTGGCCTTGATCAAAAAGTCATTTAATTCCCTGTGACTAATAGCATTTTTTGAAAATTGATTGTTGTTCAACTTATATTTACAATAACTATTTACAGACTATCACCGGTCAAAATTCATCCAAGGGTGGATCCCCGACCAATTCTAATACGTTTATTAAACGTAGATCATTTGATATCGCCATACTTTTTAACTAGTTTTTTGAAATGCTCTCCTCTTTCTTCGTAGTTTTGGTATTGATCAAAGCTTGCGCATGCTGGAGATAAAAGTATACTTTTTGAGTTTGTTTTTCTTGCTATATCAATAGATGCTATTGTCGCTTCTTCTAGATTTTGTTTGACAATTATTTCTCCTGTATAAGATGACATTAATAATGCTTCCTTTAAGTTATTTGCACTAAGTCCAAATAAAACTATCCCATTAGTAGATTGCTGCATCTGTCTGATCCACGACAAATAATCTCCTTTCTTTTGAATACCACCAGCTAGTAAAACTATTGGATTAGGAATAGATTTTAGACCAGTTAGTGAAGAGTCAAAATTAGTAGCTTTGCTGTCATTATAAAAACTTAAATTTTTTCCCTTTCCTAAATACTCCAACCTATGAGGAATTGATTTAAATGAATTTATAGATTTAGCTATTGATGAATGATCAAGACCTATTTCTCTTGCTGCTGCTGTTACGAGCAAAAGGTTTTGCAAATTATGTTTACCCGGTATCTTAAGTATAGAACTGTGAAATAGTTGCTTTTGGTCTTCAAATATATAACCTTTTTCATTGATCCAAAATTTTGTATATTGAGAGTAGAAGGAATTTTGATTTGTCCCAATCCATATACCTTCAGGCAATTCTTTTCTTTTACTGGATAAATATTGATCATCAGAATTATAAATTCGAATAGATGATTTTTCTAGTAAACTACGCTTTATTTTGAAATAAGTTTCTATATCATTATGTCTTTCTAAATGATCAGGTGTAAAGGTTGTCCATATGCCTATGGTAGGAGTTACTTTTGGTGAACTTTCAATTTGATAGCTACTTAACTCTAGGACTAGCCAGTTTAATTCTTGATAATTATCTTTCATGATTTCTAAAGCGATCTTGGATAATGGTTTCCCAATGTTTCCTCCCATATCAGTAATTAAATTATTTAATTTAAGAACATGATTAAGCATGTTGGTTACGGTAGTTTTACCATTAGTTCCAGTTATACCAATAGATTTTATATGATTTAATCTTTCCCAAGCTAATTCAACTTCTCCTTGGGTACTGATATTTTTACATCTTAATTCTTTTAGAGCTTTATGCTCCCAATCTATTCCTGGACTTACAGTAATAGAACAAATACTTTCTATCCATGGAGTGAAATTATTAATATGAAGGGGTTCGCCAAGTAAAATAACGTTGATTCCTTCTGATTTTAATTTTTTAGATATATTTATTAGTTTTTCATTTGAATTATTCTCTAATACTAAAACGTTTTTCCCCTCAGATTTAAGTAGTTTCGCTGCACTTATCCCTGAGCTACCTAGTCCAAGTACAATATGTATTTGATTTGATTGTTTTTGTTTTGACAATTGAATTTAGATTTTAATGTAAGTAGCTTTTCTCGTTGTTAGCTATCTGTCACCTTAGGATAAATTTGATTGTGTGCAATTCTTACTACTCTCTAATATAAATATTTTCTATATTAATTTGTTTTGATTTTAAAATAAAGATATATGACTCATTATTGCTTGAATACCTTCCTTTAATAAGATAAGAACTTCGATTTTTTTAAATTGATTTTAATAAGATTAAAAAATTCTTAATACCTCTGGCTTTATTCTTTAAAAGTTGTTTTGATGCAAATGCATTTTCTTCTTTTTAATGGCTGCAAAAATTGAGGGTATTGAAATTTTCAAACAAAAAAAAATTCAAGAGCCAACGAATGTTGATTATTCTCTAAATGTTTTGGTAGATCAGAGCGAGAGTGAAATTACATGGATTAAACTTCATCAAATGTTTGATAAGTAAAGAGTTTAAAAACTTTCTCTATTACTTTTGATGGTGAAAATTTCTACGCCATCGAATGTTAGCAAATGGGCGATACTGGAATCGAACCAGTGACTCCTACCGTGTCAAGGTAGTGCTCTACCTCTGAGCTAATCGCCCTTATAAGTTAATTTAGAACTAAAATACTAAGTTCCTCAATGAAGTTAGCAGGCAATAGGACCTAATAATCATTGCCTTAGTAATTTGATTCTCCAACGCTCTTTTTTCGTTTTGTCGATATTTAAAATTTTAAGTGAACCTTTTTTTTCTAAATGAATAAGGTCTCCAATATTTACAGATTTGCTGGGCTGATTTTGTAAAGCCCAGTTAAGTCGCAAAAATCCTTTCTTGATTTGTGTGGTTATTTTTGACCTTGACAACCCAAAACCTGCAGAAGCTATTGCATCAATCCTTGTAGATGCCTCAACCGTATTGATTACTTTCTCTGGCCTATTAAAAGGGATCTCCATCTCGCTTATATCTAATGCCTGGATTGATATTTCAACTTCTCTTAGCTTTCCATTACTTTGATCTAATGAATCAGCACATTTCCCCGAGCATATAGCTTGAGCTCCTCTATCTCTTATTAGCCAAATGTCTCCAATTTCACCTGCTTGCGCATGAAGTTCATATAAGATATCTCTAAAATCATTTTGGTTGGCTCTGTCAAAAAGGAAATTACCTTTAATATAAACACCCTTTAAAGGAATATTGATAGAGGGAAAGTTAATCTCTTCTTCTGATCTTAGGAAACATATCCTTTTACGCTCTGCACGCGGGAATCCTCCCTCGAAAAGAAGATTTATATCATTTAAATTGTTAAATTTATTTTTTACTTCCTCTACTAATTGTGCTGATACAAAAGGAGACCATACCGCTACTCTCTCATTTAGAGCCTTTTCCGCGAAGTGAAGTAAAGTCTCTAACTCATTACGAAAAGGACTTTTAAATAGAATCTTTTCTTTTGGAAGATGCATGAAAAGAGATGGAATTTTCTTATTTTATTGCTAAATAGTCTAAACCATTTCTTCTCTTTTCTTTTGTATTTAGAGAAATATAATATACATTCTTGGATCAAAATTATTAATATTTATTTTCACTTTCTAAAATATTATTTAACTTAGTTCTATCCTTTTCCTATGGTTATTACCTCTAGGCTCTCTGCTTCTTTTAGGATTGCCCAAGGTGGTTCTATTTCTATTGGTAATTCAAGAATTAACAGCCAAAAACCTTCTTCACTTTTTTTTTGAAGAGCTCTCAAATCATCGGCTGTTTCTTGGCTAATCCCTCCAGCTGAAAAAAAACTTCCCAGCGCTCCTGAAATCATTCCAACTAGGCCACCTAAAAGCTTCTCTAATTGATTTGGGAATCCCATATCTGCAAATGTCTTCAGACCGGTCATTTGAGAAAAGCTTAGGCCTGCAATAAAACCAAAGGGTATTAACCAAGTCGCTAAAGTTTTTTGGCGATCTTTTTTAGCAAGAGCTGGATTCAAAAGCTTTATATTATTAAAACTTGATTGATTGGCAAATACTTCTTCAGATGTATCTAAATTTGAATTCTCATGCTCCGATTTCTTCTTTAATGGTTCTACAAGATCGCAATTAAGAATTGGTGTTTGAGACTCTCTCAACTTGAGTAGCAACTCTTTCGCTGGGTTTTTTCCTTTTAGGATGAAGACGTATGTGGACACTAATTAGCTCCTTGAAATGTTTGGATATTCAATCCTGCTCAACATAATTCTGGTCAGCGGCAAATAGATCACTAAAGTTCAGATAGGCACGTTTATCGCCTTTAATGACGAAAGTTCTTGTTTCTGATCCCATTGATCAAGCAGGTATAGATATTCTTACTCAGGTTGCTCAGGTTGACCAAAAAGTAGGTCTTTCGATAGATCAGTTAAAGAATATTATTTGCGATTATGACGGATTAATGATTCGTTCAGGAACTCAAGTCACTTCAGATGTGATCGCTGAGGCTAAGAAATTAAGAATCATTGGTAGAGCTGGAGTTGGCGTTGATAATGTTGATGTATCAACTGCGACAAGAAAGGGTGTATTAGTTGTTAATTCGCCAGGCGGAAACACGATTGCAGCAGCAGAGCATGCATTAGCAATGATTCTTGCATTATCTAGAAATATTCCTCAAGCACATGCAAGTATGTTTTCTGGAGGCTGGGATCGCAAGAAATATGTAGGAAATGAGCTTTATAAGAAAACTTTAGGAGTCGTTGGACTTGGCAAGATTGGATCTCATGTGGCAAAAGTTGCAAATGCAATGGGTATGGAAGTTATTGGATTTGATCCTTTCGTTTCTACTGAAAGAGCGCAGCAAATGCAGGTTGTATTAAGTGATATTGAAGAGTTGTTCAAAAAATCCGATTATGTAACCCTTCATCTTCCAAGGACAACTGAGACAGAGAATTTAGTTGATATGGATCTTCTAAGAAAAATGAAACCAACTGCAAGATTGGTCAATTGTGCACGAGGTGGAATTATAAATGAAAATGATTTAGCTAATGCATTAGAAGAAAATGTTATTCAAGGTGCTGCTATAGATGTATACGCAAAAGAACCTTTGGCTGAGGAGTCCCCTTTACGAGCTGTAAAAAAAGGTTTGGTACTTACTCCACATCTAGGGGCTTCAACTGTTGAGGCACAACAAAATGTAGCTATAGATGTTGCAGAACAAATTAGAGATGTTCTTTTAGGTTTACCTGCACGCAGTGCCGTAAATATTCCAGGTCTTAGCGCAGAGATAATGGATAGTCTTAAACCACATTTAAAACTTGCGGAGACATTAGGATTATTAGTTAGTCAAATTTCGGGGGGACAGATTCAAAAATTAGAAGTACGTTTGCAAGGAGAATTCGCTCAACATCCATCTCAACCTCTAGTTATTGCAACTTTGAAGGGATTACTCAGTAGTGCATTGGGAGACAAAATTAATTATGTAAACGCTTCATTGGAAGCGAAAGGACGTGGTATTGATGTTGTTGAAATTAAGGATGAGTTGAGCCCAGAGTTTGCACGAGGATCCTTGCAGTTGGATAGTTTTAGCGACAAAGGTGGACATAGTGTCTCTGGGACTGTTTTTGGTGATGGTGATCTTGGTATTACAAGTATTGATGAATATCCGATAAATTTTGTGCCAAGTAGACACATGCTTTTTACCAGGCATAGAGATATGCCTGGAATTATTGGTCAGATAGGTTCACTTCTAGGTAAGCACAATGTAAATATTGCATCAATGCAAGTTGGAAGAAGGATTGTTAGAGGTGAGGCAGTTATGGTCTTAAGTATCGATGATCCTATCCCCTCTGAGTTGTTGGGCTTAATTCTTTCAATGCAAGGAATTAACGAAGCTCATTCTGTAACTTTATAAATTGTTAGTTGAGAAAAATATAGATTTGCATAATTCTCAGGTATCTTGGTTGAGATTGGAGCAAGAAATTGCAGTTGAGCTAGAAGATTCTTTTTATTGGCTGTTGAAAAAATTAGATATTCATAGATTCTCATTTGAGCATGATCCAGATAATAACTCCACCAAAACCCTATTTGTATGGCTTCCTTTGAATGAGTGGTTAGTTAGAGATCAGGAGATCTTGGTCAAATCATTAATCTCGTTAGCAGAACCATTTGACTTGACTTTGCCTGCATGCAAATGGATAGAAATAAAAGATGAAGATTGGAGTTTAAGTTGGAAAAAAAACTGGAAACCTGATCCCGTAGGAAAATCAATCTTGATTTTACCGGCATGGTTAGACGTCCCTGAGGAGTTTTTAGAACGAAAAATTATTCATTTAGACCCAGGAAGTGCTTTTGGCACTGGTAGCCACCCCTCCACGCGATTATGCATTGAAGCCTTGGATAAAAAACCTCCCGTAGGTCAAACAATCGCTGACTTGGGGTGTGGTAGCGGAATACTATCTCTGGTTTCATTGAAATTAGGAGCGCAGAGTACCTTCTCTGTTGATACGGATTCTCTGGCAATATCAGCTACTAAAATTAATTCTGATTTAAATAATTTCTCTCAAAACCTCTTAAATGTGTCTCTTGGTTCTATTGAGGAACTTGAGATGAATATGCCTAAAAAAAAATTTGATTTAATTCTCTGCAATATTCTTGCACCTGTCATAAAATCATTAGGTTCAAGTTTTGAAAAAATTATTGGTTACAAGGGTAAGCTTATTTTGTCTGGTTTATTAGTTGAGCAAATAAAAGAACTTCAAGAGCTCTTTTCTTCACTTGGGTGGAAAGCTCTTGACATTAAGACAAAGGATCAATGGGCCTTAATGGTATTGACTCTAGATTTACCTTGAATTAAATAAATTCAAATTTTTCAGATTAATAATCTTCATGAAATCTTTTAAGATCACTTTTATTAATGAATTAAGTGGTCTTAAAGAAATTATAGATATACCTGATGATAAATATATTCTTGATGCTGCCTGTGAACAAAATATTGAGCTTCCATACTCTTGTCGATCGGGAGCATGTTCAAGTTGCGTAGCTAAATTAGAAAAAGGAGAAGTTGACCAACAGGATCAAAGTTTTTTGGACGATGATCAAATAAAAAAAGGTTATGTTTTAATTTGCGTTGCTTATCCGACTTCAGATTGCACAATTAGAACCAATGCTGAGGACGAAATGTATTGATATTAATTTTTTTGCCAGATTTTCATCGTTTTGCTTGCCAAGTATCTATTTCCTCGCCAACCTCTTATTTATGTGCTCATGGGCGCAAATAAAATTATTTAGTGATTAATTGATCTCAGAAGTTTTGCCAACCGACAAAGTTCAAGATCTTTTAGATCATGGTTCTATTCACTCAAGTATTGGTGGTCAATTTAGTTTTAGGGTTTTAGGCCCATGTTGTCGTCTTTATGACCGTGAGGAATTACCTTGGCCTTGTTGCAGACTCTCATGGCGAAGTAAGGAACCTAGTTGGAGAAGAATTGGGAAAAGATTGGTTGCTGATATTGCTGCACAAAAATGCCCATCATATTCTGTTGAGATTATTCAACCAGGCGTCAAACCTACAAAAACAATTTTGACCTTGTTTTCCCGTCGTTTAGATACGAACATTCAGGAATGGTGGTATAGCAAACATCCACGTTCTAGAGATAGCTCAAATATTGCGCCTCAAGCAGCATGAGTTAGACAAACTTGGAAATTCTTTTTGGATTTAAAGTGATGAAGATATGAAGCATTTCAGTCATAAGTTCATACCATTTTTCAAATTTGAAGGATAATTGTAAGTAATTAAATTTCAACACAGGGATGAACTTCGACTATCACGCTGTTGCTTCTGCTGCTACTGCTGCAATTCCTTTGGCTGCTGGAGCTGCGGGAGTTGGCTATTTTATATTGCGCCAAAAAGGCTTTGGCTTTGGTACCTCACATTTGTTAGTTGGGTTGCCTATGTTTGCGGTTGGTGGGGCTGCAGCGGCTTTCTTTCTTATCACAAAGTGATACAGGTCAGAAATTAACCAATAAGAAAGGGGGGCCAATGCCCCCCTTTCTTATTGGTTAATTAAATCTTTTGTTTAATTTAAGTACCTGGGTTGAAACCTTGACCTTTGGTCGCAGGTACATATCCAGCAGCTGTTGTGCTACAACCAAGACTTTCGGCTGTGCTTCCAGTAGCTACTTTACATAGATTCTTTTGTTGACTTCTATCTAATACAGCATCAGTAAAGTCAGCGCCATCAATGGTTACACCATCAAAAACACTCTTAAGTAATTCTGCACCAGTTAGCTTTACATTTGTGAGGTTCGCATTATCAAACCTTGTCGCATAGGCAATGACATTGGTCATGTTTGCGCCCGTTAGATCAGAGTCCTTCAAAGTTGAGACACTGAAATAAGCCCCAGTGAAATTCGCCCCACCAAGATCTTTTCCTGATAAGTCGTATTTCACATACTCTGTATTTTGTAAGTCCTTACCAGCCAAGCTTGTATCTAAGCTCTCCACTGAAGAAGGATCGCTGGGATACAGGGCACTTACAGAAAGAGGACTAATAATGAGACTTACAAGCACAGGTATCAAGACAAATAGTCTTGTAAGAGACCGTTTAAGGGAAGAAATAAGAGAATCCATTAATAACGCCAGCAATTAAAGAAGCACCAAACTCGACTATTGTTTCATGTAGAGGCATTTCATAGGCAAAGGGATCACGAACTGTTGCAGTTGCGGCTCTTATTTACATCAATCTGAAGAAAGTCTTTTGCTAACTGGGTATTTGGAAAAATTGCTTTTGCTTCATTAAGCAAATCATTAGGACATGTTTGATTTCCAGGGCTATATCTCGGGCTCAAGTGAGTCAGAATTAGTTGATTGACATTTGCTTTTGCAGCAATTTCAGCCGCCATTGTGGCGGTTGAATGCCCACGTTGATAAGCCATCTCGGTTTCTTTAAATGCATATGTAGCTTCATGAATTAATAGATCAGCTTCTCTTGAAATTTCAATTGCGGATTCTGTATAAACAGTATCTGTGCAGTAAACCATGCTTACCCCAGGCCTAGGAGGTCCGCAGAATTCTTTCCCAGAAAAAGTTCGTCCATCATCTAAACGCACTTCCTCTCCTCTTTGGAGTGAAGCATATACAGGGCCAGGAGGTATTTTTTGTGATTTTGCTTTGTCTATGTCGAATCTGCCAGGTCTGGATTTCTGATTCACTCTGTATGCAAAAGATGGGATTCGATGCTTTAGTGGAGCAGTTTTGACTTCTAAATCAGAATCTTCAAATAAAATTTCTTTATTAATAGCAGCATTTTCGACCTTATGGAATTTTAGAGAGTAAGCCAATCTGCTAGAACTGTTATATAAACAAGAATCAATAAAGTTTTTAAGAGGAGCTGGCCCGAACAACTCAATTCCAGAACTGCTCCCTGCTAATCCAATACTTGCTAGAAGCCCAGGCAAACCATAAATATGATCCCCATGCATATGAGTAATAAATATTTTTTTTATTTGAGATAATTTAAGATTGCTTCTGATGAACTGATGCTGGGTACCCTCGCCACAATCAAACAACCACAATTCTGACCTTTGTGGAGGCTTTAGTACCATCGCTGATACGTTCCTATTAAGAGTTGGGACTCCTGAGCTTGTTCCTAGAAAAGTGACTTGCAAGTTTTCCCCTTTTAAGACATGGTGACATTCATAGCTTTGACCACTGGTGGATCTTCTTTCTTATAGGCAAAATTAGTACCTAAATCCAATTTTATTGTGAGCGCATCACCTACAAGAAAATCTGGATGGGCAATAATCTTTATAGCTATATTTTTCATCTCTCCATTAAAGGTAATTGCTGCCAAAGAGCCAGTAATACGTGTCTTAATTGGTGAAGAAAATAAGGCAAGATTTAGAGCAGATGCCTCCAAATCTATTTTTGTTCAAGGGATTTCTTCTAAACAAAGACCTATTAAATCCATAAATATAATTTATGCTGATGGTACGGCTACTTATTCTATAAATAACAACCTAAATTCATGGTTTGAATTACCTGAGAATTTTAATTTGATAATTAAAAATAATGATGATCGTGGCATTTGGTATAAAAATAGAAGATATGCAGGAGAATTAAGAGTTTTTTTAAATGATCAGAAGTTGCAAATAATAAATTATTTAAAATTAGAAAAGTATTTAAAAAGTGTTGTAGGTAGCGAAATGCCTAAAGAATTTCCACTTGCAGCACTTCAAGCTCAAGCAATAGCGGCTAGGACTTATGCTTTAAAACTTTTAGGGAAGAATGAAGTTTTTGATATTCATTCAACTCAAGCTAGTCAAGTTTATTTAGGACTTGAAGCTGAAACGGCAAAAATAAATAGGGCAGTTAGAAGTACAAGTTCACTTGCTTTGTTTTATGAAAATAAACTTATAGAGGCAGTTTTTCATAGTAGTTCAGGAGGTAGAACTGAAAATAGTGGTCAAGTTTGGAAGTATCAATTGCCTTACTTAAGGAGTGTTATTGATTATGATCAAAATAGTACAAAATATAGATGGTCGAAAAAAATTAGTTCCTCAGAATTAGATAAAATATTTTCCGATATAGGTGGACTAAATAGTATTCAAATTAAAAGAAAAAGTAATAGTGATAGAGTCTTAGTGATTAAACTTTATGGGCCCAGAGGAACTAGAAATATTTCTGGTAAAAATTTAAGGAAAAACTTGAAATTACTAAGTAATAAATTTGATGTTAGTTTGAAATTTAATCATATTAACCTAGATAATAAATTAGTTGAAAATTCCGCACTTAAACCTCTCCCTCCAATTCCAACAGATTATTTTCTATTAGTGAACGGTTACGGAGCTGGGCATGGGGTAGGAATGAGTCAATGGGGTGCTAAAGCTATGGCTGAAAGAGGAGCAAATTTCCGTAAAATCCTAAGACATTTTTATACAGGAGTACAAATAAAATCCTATTAACAATTATTTAATAGATATAAACTATTATAATAAGATTTAGATTTATTCTTTTAGCCAATTGCATTAAAAACAACCTTAGGTTGGATTTCAAAACTTTCATCTAAATCTGCTATGCCTAGGATATTTTTCTTTTTATCGATTACTAATATATTTTTATTATTAGCAATACTATCTTCATTCTTATTATTTTTTCCTATCTTTAAACCTTTAATATTATCTTGAAAACTTATCTTCCTTCCTGAGCGCCAACTAGTTATTTCTTCTTCAGAAATTAGTTCAATAGAAGAGAGGTGTTTAAAAAAAATATTAGGGTTAAGAACTTCAGGTTTATTTGCTTCCTGGTAAAATTCTGATTTCTTAGGAAGCAATATGGCATGTTTTTCGGTGAAATTATAAGCTTTTGTACGGCGTAACTTTCTCAAACAACCACCGCATCCAATTTTTTTTCCAATGTCTCTAGCTAAAGATCTAATGTATGTTCCTGTAGAACAGTCGACCTCAATTAATAACTCACCTTTGCTTTGAGACCAGCTTATTAAATTTAATTTGTTAATACTAACTTTTTTAGGAACCAAATCAAATTTTTCTCCTTTTCTTGCTTTCTTATAAGCTCTCTCTCCTTTGATGTGAACACTAGAAAAAATGGGCGGTGTTTGTAATATCTCACCTCTAAAACTTTCTAGAAGAGTATTTATATCATTTTCGCTAATTAATGGCCAAACTCTTGATTTTATTATTTCTCCTTGCAAATCATCAGTATTTGTTGTGGTACCTAACTGAATGATTCCTTTATAAGCTTTAGAGCCTTGTAAATAAGATATTAATCTTGTTGCATTACCTATTGCTATTGGAAGTACTCCAGTAACTGAGGGGTCTAGAGTTCCACTATGTCCAATTTTTCTGATATCAAATACTTTACGTAGTCTATTTACGCAATCATGAGAAGTCAGCCCAGCAGGCTTATCAATGACAACAAATCCAAAAGGTTTTTCCAAAATTAATATTGTAGATTGAGGTTCACATTAAAAGATTGTTCAATTAACCCTTAACATTTAAAGTTATAACTCAGTGTGTTCAGTGAGCCAAATAATATGACTAATTTAGATCTAAGTATTTCTAACTTCATTAAAGATGGATTTCAGTTGAAAAAACACCTTATTGATTTCCTTCATATAAATAATGATCAATTAAATCAAAGATTAATTAATGGCGTTGATGATTTGGCGGCTCTGCATCCAGGTGCATTCTCTGAGAACAATGCGGGCGATTTTTATGAAGAAAAAGTTGGAGATGCCCATTTAATAGATCTAGCATCTTGGCATTTAAATAGTTCTAATTACATAGCTGATACTCTTCGTCTACAACATAAATTTGCTTCTGGGAAAGTATTAGATTTTGGGGGTGGCATTGGTACACATGCTCTGGCTGCCTCGTTTTTGCCAGATGTTGAACATGTTTGGTTTGTAGATCTTAACCCTCAAAACCGAAGTTTTGTAGAATATAGATCTAAGGAATTGGGTATAGAAAATAAGATTTCAGTTTTGAGAGACTTAGAAAATACATCTGAAGTGATTTTTGATTCTATTGTTTGCTTAGATGTGCTTGAACATCTTCCCGATCCAGCAAAACAATTAAAAATATTTTTGGAAAAACTTTCGCCTAAAGGAATAGCTCTAATGAATTGGTATTTTTATAAAGGGAAGAATGGAGAATATCCTTTTCACTTTGATGATCCTGTTCTAATTGAGAATTTCTTTTCTACCTTACAATTAAATTACTTAGAAATTTTCCATCCTTTTTTAATTACTACTAGAGCTTACAAACCATTAAAAAAATAAACTATATAGCTTTCGCAGTGGAAATGTTAATTCTTTTTCTATTTCTCAAGCCTCTACGAACACTTTCAAAATGAACAGAACCATCGGTTAAGGCGAAAAGAGTATCATCTTTTCCTCTACCTACATTGATTCCTGGAAGGATAGAGGTACCTCTTTGACGAATGAGAATAGACCCAGCCGTTACTTTCTCACCACCATAAGCTTTTACACCAAGTCTTTTTGAGTTTGAATCTCTTCCATTTCTAGTTGATCCGGTACCTTTCTTATGAGCCATAATTTATTTAATCTTTTAATTTTTTTGAATTAATCAAGATTCTACTTTACTAGCAGTGGTTTTGGCATCTTTTGTTTCTTTTGGTTTTTTGGTTTTTGATCCTATTGATATGGATTGAACTAGTACTCTTGTAAGTTCTTGACGATGTCCATTCTTTCTCCTTGTCTTTTTCTTTGGTCTCATTTTATAGACAATTATTTTTGGACCTCTTCTATGCTCTAAGACTTTAATCTCTACTTTTGCATCTTTTACATATGGTTTTCCAAGCTTTAAATCTTTACCATCGTTCAGAAGAAGAACCTTTTCAATAGTTAGAACATCATTAACTTCTGCAGGACATCTGTCTAAATCATAATAACGATTTGGCTGAAGCCAAAATTGTTTTCCTGATGCCTCGACTATCGCATAAGTTTTTTCTTGTGGTGTTTCATTCTTGGGAGATGATTTTTTATCAGCCATGATTATTGGTGACACGTTAAGGCTCGATAAAAATAAAAAGGGATTTCCTTTCTTTAATCGATTAAGCCTTAATCGTAATCGAAAAACAAACTAACATTTTCGCTTTTTGTTGGTTATTTAGTCAAGATCTAAGAAGGATAAATGTCCTGTGGATTTTTCGGAGGTTTTAAATGAATGCAAGAAAGACATATATTCTCAAGCTTTATGTTGCTGGGAATACACCAAATTCGATGAGAGCTTTGAACACTTTGAGACAAATCTTAGAAAGTGAATTTAAAGGCGTCTATGCTCTTAAAGTTATTGATGTTTTAAAAAGCCCTCAATTAGCTGAAGAAGATAAAATACTTGCAACTCCAACTTTAGCTAAGATTCTACCCCCACCTGTGAGAAGAATAATTGGTGACTTATCAGATAGAGAAAAGGTGCTCATTGGATTGGATCTTTTATATGATGAATTAACGGATCAAGAAATGTTTTACTCTTCAGATAAATAATGGAGCTATATAAACAAGAAGTAAATGAATTCTTAAGCCCAACCGATAACTAAGCAATTTTTAGTGTTTGTTTATTATGTTTTGTACATAAGAGCTTTTAGTGTTCTTAAAAAAAAAAAATAGATCAAAAATGCAGGTTCAAAAACTTCCCTCTGGAATTGAGGGCTTTGATGATATTTGTCATGGTGGTTTACCAAATGCGCGCAGTACACTTGTCAGCGGAACATCTGGTACTGGTAAAACAGTTTTTTCACTGCAATTCCTTCATCATGGAATATGTAATTATGATGAACCCGGGATTTTTGTTACTTTTGAGGAATCACCTTTAGACATTATTCGAAATGCTGCAAGTTTTGGATGGGATTTGCAAGGGTTAATTGATCAAAATAAACTTTTTATTTTAGATGCATCTCCAGACCCAGATGGACAAGATGTTGCTGGAAGTTTTGACTTGTCAGGATTAATTGAAAGGATCAGTTATGCCATTAGAAAGTTCAAAGCGAAAAGAGTAGCTATAGACTCAATGACGGCAGTTTTTCAACAATATGATGCTATTTATGTTGTTAGAAGAGAGATTTTTCGACTAATAGCAAGACTTAAAGAAATAGGTGTGACTACTGTTATGACCACTGAAAGAATAGATGAATATGGTCCAATTGCTAGATATGGAGTTGAAGAATTCGTTTCTGATAATGTTGTTATTTTGAGGAATGTTTTAGAAGGAGAAAAAAGGAGAAGAACTGTAGAAATTTTGAAATTAAGAGGCACTACACATATGAAAGGTGAATTCCCTTTTACAATGGGTTCTCAAGGAATAGTTGCATTTCCTTTAGGTGCAATGAGATTGACTCAAAGGTCATCAAATATTCGTATAAGTTCTGGTGTCCCGGATTTGGATGAAATGTGTGGTGGAGGATATTTTCAAGATTCAATTATTCTTGCGACTGGTGCAACTGGTACTGGGAAAACAATGTTAGTTTCTAAATTTGTTGAAGATGCTTACATAAATAAGGAAAGAACAATACTTTTTGCATATGAGGAATCAAGAGCGCAACTTCTTCGTAATGCCACTAGCTGGGGGATTGATTTTGAAAAGATGGAAGCTGATGGACTATTGAAGATTATTTGTGCTTATCCAGAATCAACTGGTTTGGAAGACCATTTGCAAATTATTAAATCCGAGATTTCCGAATATAAACCTTCCAGAATGGCAATTGACTCTTTGTCTGCATTGGCTAGAGGTGTAAGTTTAAATGCATTTAGACAGTTTGTTATTGGAGTAACTGGTTATGCAAAACAAGAAGAAATAGCAGGATTCTTTACTAATACTGCGGAAGAATTCATGGGAAGCCACTCAATTACTGATTCTCATATTTCAACAATAACTGATACTATTTTGCTTTTACAGTACGTAGAAATAAGAGGTGAAATGGCAAGAGCAATAAATGTTTTCAAGATGAGAGGATCTTGGCATGACAAAAGGATACGTGAATACATTATTACAAATAAAGGCCCTGAGATTAAGGATTCATTCTCTAATTTTGAACAAATATTTAGTGGAGCTCCTCATCGTGTTAACCCTGAAGAGCAGCTGCCTGGGGTTTTTAAAAGTATTGAAAAAAGCGAAGAGTAATTTCTATTTTATTAAAGACTTATCATTTTCAAGTTCCCAATTTTTTCTCGCAGATTTTAGTAATAACTGATCAGAATCAGAACCTTCTAAAGGAAGTTCAAACCAAAAAGTCGTTCCTGTATTAGGTTCACTAGCCATTCTTATTTCACTTCCGTGTTTATCAACGATACCCTTGACAATTGAAAGCCCTAATCCAGTTCCTACTTCAGTGTGAACTGAATCCTCAACTCTATAAAAACGTTCAAAAATTCTTTGTTGATCTAGTTCAGAAATACCACAGCCCGTATCAGATACCTCAACTCTGATTTTTGGCATGGGAGACAAAATCTCACAATGTGGAGCTTTATTGTCTTGATCAACTGGCGAAGCAACGCAAATGTCTGGCCATGTATATGCCTTTAAATTTATTATTCCTCCTTCTTTACTAAATTTAAGTGCGTTACCAACAAGGTTGTCTAAAACTTGGAGAATCATATCCCAATTTCCTAAAACAAATGCTAAATTACTTTCAACATTAAGTATTAATTTAACATTTTTATCTTCAGCATTAAGTTTGTAGTTTCTGAGGGTTTGTTCCATTGCTTCTTTTATATTTAGTGATTCTAATTGAATTGTTCTCCCAGACTCCAACTTGGATAAATCAAGAACATCATTTACTAAGCGAGTAAGTCTATCTGTCTCTGAATTTGCAACACCCAGAAATTCTTTTTGCTCCTCTTTTGTAAGTTGTTCTCCTAAGTCATATAGTGTCTCAACATAACTTTTTATGTTAAATAATGGAGTTCTTAATTCGTGCGAAACATTGCTTATAAATCTTTTTTGTGCTGCATTTAATTGGACTTCCCTAGTGAGATCTTGAACCGTAACAGCAATACCCTTTATATTCTCTCCTGTTGTGTCTCTAACAGACTTTAAAACTATACGAAGTGTTCTTGGTGGTTCATCAAGATTGCAACGCAAATCATCACTGTCTCCAAAGTTGTTCAAGAGGGAGGTTATTGGTGTTTCGAGCTCTTTTACTAGAGAATCAGGAAGTTGATTTAATAATTTTTGACCTTCAATATTTCTACCCTCCCAGCGAAAAAGTCTTCTAGCAGTTGGATTGACTAAAACAATATTTCCTTGTTCGTCAATGAGAAGCGCTCCATCAGCCATTGTGGCTATTAAAGATTGCTGTTTGACTTGCGCAGCTTTTAATTCTTCAATATTCGCTGCATCATAGTCTTCTAATCGTGATGCCATTGCATTAAACCCAGTTAAGAGTTCGCCCAGTTCACCATTCATAGGGAGATCTACTCTTGATTTGAAATTACCTTTAGCAATCTCTCTGACTCCAATAACTAATTCTTTAATGGGACGAGTGATTGTTAGAGCATTAAATACTGCGCCAATTATTACTAAAACCCAAATAGAAATAAATACTGCTACTGTGATCTCTCTAGTTAATGCAGCTGTGGCAAGAGCTTTTTTATTGGGTGTTACACCAAGAGCTAAGGCGCCAAGATATTCACCCTTCCAAAGCATAGGAACAAAAACATCTGTTACTTGACCTTGTGGTGTTGAATGTTGTCTAACTAATGGAAATTGAGGTTGTTTTTTTAATTCGCTTGGTAGTTTAAGTTTCCTAGTTAGTTGCAAGGCGCCTTCTACTTCAGATTCTGTAGCTGTTGCGCTTACAGGAATACCCAGTTTCACTAAGCCATCAGGATCAGTAAAGAAAATATATCTTAAATTTCTGCTTGAACGCCAAAACTTCTCTGCTACATTGAAAAGCTCTCTTGTTTGATTCTTTGCGACTAATTCCGTAACGTTCCCAGATAATAATAATCCTAGATCTCTTGCATATCTTGTATCATTCATACCTGCATCTTTTTGAATACTACTCAGAGAAAAGAACGTAATAAGTGTCATTATAAAACTCACTACTAGGGTCCCAAAAGCTAGTAATTTTGATCTCAAATTAAATCTTGACCACCATAAATTTATTTTTTCTATGATACTTAAATCATCCATTAAGCCATCTTCGTTTGACGATGAAAAAGAATTATTTTGTCTAAAATCTGAATTATTCATTTGAATTTAATTGGATTAAATATTTCTAACTTGGTAACCAATATCTTCGCGAAAATGCATACCATCAAATTTAATTTTCTTTAGGTTAGAGTATGCTAATTCAAAAGCCTCATTAAAGCTTTCTCCCTGTGCAACTATTGAGAGAACTCTTCCACCTGAAGTAATTATATTGTTAGATTTATCCACCGTGGTTCCTGCGTGAAAAACTTGGAGAGCAGAATTTGATTCAATATTAATATCTATTTTGTCACCTTTTTGAGGGCTTTCAGGATACCCCTTAGATGCGGCAACAATGCAGGCACTTCGCTTGGTTTTGAATGTAAGTTTTGGAGCATTCTCTAACGCTCCTTTGGCGCAGGCAAAAAGTACAGATGCAAATTCTTTTCCCATTAAAGGCATTAAGGCCTGACATTCTGGGTCGCCAAAGCGGCAATTGAATTCAATAACTTTTGGTCCAGAGGACGTGAGCATTAATCCTGCATAAATGACTCCAATATATTTGATGTTCTTTTTTTTCAGACCTTTTAAAGTAGGTATAAGAACAAGCTCTTTTAAGTCATTAAGATCTTTTTGATTGATTAGAAGTGCAGGTGCATAAGCTCCCATCCCTCCAGTATTTGGACCGTTATCTCCGTCAAGTAATCTTTTGTGATCCTGGGCTGGAGGAAGAATAATTAATTTTTCTCCATCACAAAGAGCAAAAATAGAAACTTCTGGCCCTTCAATTTTTTCTTCGAGAATAATTTTATTTCCTGCAGAGCCAAACTTTCCAGAAAATACTTCTACAATCGCATCCCTCGATTGTTCAATGGTTTCACATACAGTTACTCCTTTACCTGCAGCAAGACCATCTGCTTTTATAACAAGAGGTTGATTGAATTTTTGAAGAATTTTTAGTGCTTCCTCTTTAGATCCTGCCGACCAATACTTGGCTGTAGGGATATTGTTTTCTATCATCAGATCTTTAGCCCAGCCTTTACTTGCTTCTAATTGAGCACCTTCTTTGCCGGGACCAAATACTGTCAATCCTGCGTCACGCATTTTATCTGCTAATCCCTTTGCTAGAGGGACTTCAGGACCAATAATTACTAAATTAATTTGAAGTCGTTTACATTCACTAATAATAGTTTTTTCATCTTCAGATTTGGTTTTTAGGCAAATACATTTCTCAAAGTTTGATGTGCCACCATTCCCAGGACAAACATATATTTGTTGAATAGATTCATTTCTTGATAAAGCCCAGGCAATAGAATTTTCTCTACCTCCGCTTCCAATTATTAATATTTTTTTTAGTTGGCTTAAGCCATTAGTTTTTTGAATTTTTAACATAATTTTTCTCTTGCTTGGATGAAAAAATAGTTTTAGTAGATCTTTAATTAGCTTTTGATTATTATTTAATATATTCTTTGAAGAAAACTTGTTTAGTAGTTTGGAGCTTTTTCTTTAAATTACTTTGTTTTGATTGGGGTGATTTTTTTAGCATTGGCTATTTATACTAATTAGATATCAGAGGTATTAATGAATCATATCCAAGGACCACTCATATATGAAGGGAAGGCGAAACGAGTTTTTGCATGTGAAAATCCAGATAGGGTTTTAATAGAGTTCAAAAATGATGCTACTGCTTTTAACGCAAAAAAACGATCAAATATTGAGGGCAAAGGCCGCTTGAATTGCAAAATTTCTGCGGCTCTTTTTAAATTACTTGAATTGAATGGAATTCCTACGCACTTTTTAGAACTTCATTCAGAAACATTCATGATTGCAGATAAAATTAGTGTAATTCCTTTGGAAATTGTTATTCGCAATATTGCTACAGGTTCATTGTGTAGAGAAACACCTATTAGTCAAGGAACAATATTAAACCCTCCACTCCTTGATTTATATTATAAAGATGATGAATTGGGAGACCCGATACTTACAGAAAGTAGATTAAAGTTGCTTGATTTGATAAGTACTTCTCAGATGGAAGAGGTAGAGAAAATTACTAGAAGTGTAAATAAGATTTTAAAAGAATATTTTGATTCACTTGATTTACTATTAGTCGACTTTAAATTAGAGTTTGGTCTTAATTCGTTAGGGAGACTTGTGGTAGCCGATGAGATAAGTCCAGATAATTGTAGGTTTTGGGATAAAAGAAACTCTGATCCCAAAGATCGTATCCTTGACAAAGACCGCTTTCGGCAAGATCTTGGAGGTGTTATTGATGCTTATGAGGAGATTTTGAAACGTATAGAAAAAGAACCCTCTAATGCTACTTAAGCCAATTATTCTGGGCTAAGAATTACGTAATTTAACTGAATTGTTTTGAAATCTATGTTCAAAAGACACACCAGCTCTAATAAGAAATTAAAAAGTAATAGTGCATTTGCAATTGCTTTGGCATTTCCTTTTGTTAGTCTTTTTGGAGAAACTAAGGCTTCTAAAATAATTTCAGGTGAAAATAAATTACTTATTGAAAATGAATATATTCAAAGTTTCGAATTTATGAATAAAGTCAAGAATAATAAATTTAATTTAAAGTTTGATGATTTTTTAGTTGCTGATGAAATAAATAAAAAAGAAGAAAATAATGTAACTGAAGAAAAAAGAGTATTAATTTCAGAGATAATTATTGAGGGACTTGAAGATCATCCTGACAAAGAGCGATTGGAGGTTCTAGCTTATGATTCAATTTTAATTAGACCGGGTAGTAAAGTTACAAGTGAAGAAGTTAAGAAGGATTTAGATCGGATTTATTCAACTGGCTGGTTCTCGGGAGCAAAAATTGAATCTTTAGAGAGTGCTTTAGGAGTCCAACTTCTGATCAAAGTTAATCCAAATCCTATATTAAAAAAAATTACTATCTTACCGCCTGTAAGAAAAATATCTAATACAAAATTGAATAAGATTTTTAATAATGATTATGGAAAAACCTTAAACCTCAATACTCTTCAGATAAGAATTAAAGAAATTAAAGACTGGTATAATTCTAATGGCTACTCATTAGCAAGAATATCTGGACCAAGTCGATTAACTAAGGATGGAATTGTAGAACTTAATATTCAAGAAGGATATATAGGTGGTATAGAGATTAGTTTTATTGATGAAGATGGTAATACAGAAGATGAAAAAGGAAGAATTATAAAAGGAAAAACAAAAAAATGGGTAATTGAAAGAGAATTAATCACAAAAGTTGGAGATATATTTAATAGAAATAAATTAGAATCAGATATAAAAAGACTATATTCAACATCACTTTTTAATGATGTAAAAGTAACGCTTAAGCCAGTTAAATCTAAACCAGGAAATATCATAATTTCATTAGGTATAACTGAGCAAAGAACAGGTTCTTTGACAGGTGGGCTTGGCTATAGCGGAGCTCAAGGTGTGTTTGGACAAATTGGATTACAAGAGTCCAATCTGATTGGTAGATCATGGTCATCAAATATGAATTTGACTTATGGTGAATATGGGGCCTTGTTGAATATTTCCTTATATGACCCATGGATTAAAAATGATAAACACAGAACATCTTTTAGAACTTCGTTGTATTTAAGCAGAGAAGTTCCGCAAGAACTAAGAAGTCAAGATGGAGGAAGTATTCGAGGAGTTATAGATAGATATGAAGCACCTAATTCATCGATAAGTTACGACACTAATCAATCTCACAAGTTAGATTTAAATGATAATAATACTTTAATTGAAACTGGACCATTTGCTAATCTTTCTTCGGCTAAGTTGTCGGCCCCTCAGTTTAGTTGGTTTGATTATGAAGGTGACTCTATTGTCTTAGAGCGAACAGGAGGAGGCTTCTCTTTCGCAAGACCTTTAAATGGTGGTAACCCTTTAAAAAAAGTACCTTGGAGTGTTCTTATTGGTGCAAATCTCCAGAAAGTTAAACCAATAGACTATGCAGGCGATAAAAGACCTTATGGTGTTGCATCCACAAATTTTAAAGAAGGTAAAGCACCTAAGAATGAAGTTATTTGTGTTGCATTTAATTGCTCTTCAGAAAATACACTTATTAGTTTTAAAAGTGCCGTTACTTACAACAATTTAAATAATTCAAGAAATCCAACCTCCGGAGATTATTTAAATATTGGTTCAGAACAATTTATTAGTTTAGGCGAGAATTCACCGACTTTTAATAGATCTAGGGTTAGTTATTCACGTTTTTATCCTGTTGATTGGTTGAAGTTCCACAAGGGTTGTCGTCCTAAGCCTGGTGAAAAGGCAGATTGCTCCCAGTCGTTAGGTTTTCAGGCAAAGATAGGAACAATTATTGGAGATCTACCTCCTTATGAAGCATTTTGCTTGGGAGGAACCAGCTCTGTTAGAGGTTGGAATTCTTGTGATCTAGGCGTTGCAAGAAATTATGGTGAGGCAACAGCAGAATATAGATTTCCTATTTGGCGATTAGTCTCTGGGGTGCTATTTGTTGATGCAGGATCTGATTTTGGTTCCCAATCGAATGTTCCAGGGAAGCCTGGGAAAATTCTTGAAAAACCTGGATCTGGTTTTTCAGTGGGTCCTGGAGCAGTCATAAATACACCTGTTGGCCCAATTCGGATAGAGGCAGCTAGTCAAGATTTTAGTGGTAATTGGCGATATAACATCGGAATAGGCTGGAAATTCTAGTGTTCTCATTTCCCGATGATTATGAACAAGGTTGGACGCTTCAAAATGAGATTGAAAAAGATGGTATTGGATTGCATACAGGTCTTAAATGTACGGTCATTATTAAGCCAACAGATTTAATTGGATTTTATATTTCTTTTGCTGACGAACCTAATAAAGTTATTCCTATCGATATTTCCCATGTAAGGAATACTCCTTTGTGCACAACACTTGATCTGAATGGAAAAAAAGTATCTACGGTTGAACACTTGCTCGCTTCATTAATTGGCGCAGGTTTAACTCATGTACATATAGAAATAGATGGAAGTGAGATCCCTTTGCTTGATGGTTCTGCGATTGGTTGGATTGAGGAAATTGAGAAGGTGGGAATAATTAGTTCGACTTCATCTCCTAGACCAAGGCCAGAAATAACATCTCCAATTTTTGTAAGCCATGGAGAAAGTGTTATTTTTGCTAAACCATCAAAAAATTTGAAATTAATAGGTTTGATTGATTTCCCATATAAGGCAATTGGACAGCAAATGTTCTCTATTGAGCTTTCTCCAAATAATTTTGTTAAAGAAATTGCACCTGCTCGGACTTTTGGCTTTCTTGATCAGTTAGAAGAATTAAAGAATGCTGGACTAATTAAAGGAGGAGCACTTGAAAATGCCTTGGTTTGTAATGGTGATTCTTGGGTAAATCCACCCCTGAGATTTGAAAATGAACCAGTGCGTCATAAATTGCTTGACTTGATTGGAGATCTAGCTCTTGTTGGATTGCCGAGGGCTCAAATTTTTGTCTACAAGGGTTCTCACTCTCTTCATGCTCAATTTGCAGCTTCTCTTCAAAAGGTATTAACTTAATTAAATCTGATTTTGACTGACATCTCTTCTTCCCAACCTCTTGTTTTAAATAGCGAGCAAATAATGGGGCTTTTGCCTCATAGATATCCTTTTGCGCTTGTTGACAGAGTGATTGATCATGACCCAGGAAAGAAAGCGGTGGCAATAAAGAATGTCACTCTTAATGAGCCTCAATTTCAAGGCCATTTCCCTGACAGGCCATTGATGCCAGGAGTCTTAATAGTAGAAGCAATGGCTCAAGTTGGTGGTTTGATTGTTTCTCAAATGCCTGATCTTCCAAAAGGACTGTTTGTTTTCGCTGGGATTGATTCAGTTCGGTTTAGGCGACCAGTGGTTCCTGGAGATCAATTATTAATATCTTGTGAGTTGATAAGTATCAAAAGGAAGAGATTTGGAAAAGTTAGGGGCGAAGTAAAAGTTGAAGATCAATTGGTTTGTTCTGGAGATTTGATGTTTTCTCTTTTGGATTGATCTGATGGGTGAACTGGAATCTTCTGAAAGCTTAATAGCAGATAAAAAAGTTAATATTCATGGCTTTGCTGATGTGTCTCCTAAGGCTGAACTTGGGAAAGGTGTATGTGTGGGTCCAGGGGCTGTAATTGGTCCAGATGTGATTGTTGGTCCCAATACTTGGATAGGACCAAATGTAATCATCGAGGGAAAAGTGAAAATAGGATCTAATAATAAGATTTTCCCAGGAGCATGTATTGGATTAGAACCCCAAGATTTGAAGTACAATGGAGATCCTACAAATGTTTTAATTGGAGATAATAATACTTTTAGGGAATGTGTAACTATTAATAGGGCGACTTTTGAAGGAGAGAAAACGATAGTTGGGAATCACAATTTATTAATGGCTTATTCACATTTAGGACATAATTGTGAAATTGGAAATAATGTAGTAATTGCTAATAGCGTACAGATTGCAGGTCATGTTGTTGTAGAAGATAGAGCTGTTATTGGAGGTTGCTTGGGGATACATCAATTTGTTCATATTGGTTATTTAGCGATGATTGGAGGCATGACGCGAGTTGATAGAGATGTTCCTCCATATTGCTTGGCAGAAGGTCATCCTGGAAGAATGAGGGGACTAAATAAAGTTGGAATTAAAAGGAAAAGTATTGATAAATATAATAAAGAAGAATATCTACAATTGAAAAGAATCTGGAACTTATTATTTAAATCTGAATATGTAATTTCTGATGGTTTGAAAATTGCAAAACAAGAGAATTTATTGCAATCTTCCGCAAGGTTATGTGGATTTATAGAACTCTCAATTGGGAAAGGTAGAAGAGGCCCAATGCCTTCTTTAATGCCAACTAAATAAATAATGAAGCTATTAATCAGCACTGGTGAAGTCTCTGGAGATTTGCAGGGAAGTTTGTTAATAAAAGCTTTAAAGACTAATGCCGAAAAAAGAAAAATTGAACTAGAGATAATTGCTTTAGGTGGTGAAAGGATGAGAGAGGCTGGTGCTAAATTAATATCTAATACCTCTTCAATAGGTGCAATTGGTTTTTTGGAAGCTCTTCCTTACGTTCTTCCAACTTTAAATTCACAATCAAAAATTGACAATTACTTAAGTTCTTCCCCTCCTGATGCAATTATTTTAATTGATTATATGGGGCCAAATATTCGACTAGGGTTAAAAGTAAAAAAAAAGTTCCCTAATATTCCAATAATTTATTATATTGCGCCTCAGGAATGGGCCTGGAGATTAGGCGATTCGGGTACAACTGATTTGATTAGTTTTACAGATAAAATCTTAGCTATCTTTGAAGAAGAAGCTAAATTCTATTCAAATAAGGGAGGGAATGTAAAATTTGTGGGTCATCCAATGTTGGATTTTTATAGAGATATTCCTACTAGAGAAGATTCAATGAGGAAATTAGGATTAACTCCTGATAAAAAACTTCTTCTTATCATTCCAGCTTCTCGAAAACAAGAACTTAAATATATTTTACCTACATTGCTAATAGCCGCTAAGCTTCTTCAGGAAAAGGATCCTTCCATTACTGTTCTAATACCATCTGGTTTAAAAGAATTTGATAAACTATTAAATAATTCATTAAAAGAATATGGTGTATCTGGAAGGATTATTTTGTCGAATGAAGTAGATAATATTAAGCCATTTTTATTTTCGGCTGCTCATCTTGCTTTAGCTAAGTCTGGAACGATAAATATGGAATTGGCTTTAAACTCAGTTCCACAGATCGTTGGATATAAAGTAAGTAGAGTTACTGCTTTTTTCGCAAGATATTTATTGCGATTTAATGTTAAATATATTTCCCCAGTTAATCTTCTTTTAAATAAAATGTTAATACCTGAGTTTGTACAAGAAGATTTTAAATCAAAAAAAATTTTTAATGCAGCATTAAGAATCCTTGAAGACAATTCGTCAAAAGAAGACATAATGCATGGTTATAAAAGATTGAAAAATAAATTAGGGAAGCCTGGAGTTACAGATAGAGCTTCAAAGTATATTCTGGACATGTTATTTCAATGATTCCTATGAAGAAAATCCTCAGAAGAATAATAGCATTGTGTCTGCTTATGCAACTATTAATAACTTTCCCGGTGAAAGCATTTGCCGAATCAGAAGAAGCTATTTTTGCAGGAGGTTGTTTTTGGTGCCTAGAGCATGATCTAGAGAAACTTGATGGAGTCGTTATAGCTGAAAGTGGATACTCGGGAGGAGATCTGATTAATCCCACATATGATAATCATAGTGGTCATCAAGAGGTTGTAAAAGTTATTTTTGATCCCGACATTATTGATTATAAAGATTTACTCAAGCAGTATTGGGTTAATATAGATCCTTTTGATAATGAGGGACAATTTTGTGATAGAGGTAATGCATATAAGCCTGTTATTTTTACATCTAATAAAGGACAAGAGAGTTATGCAAAAGAGAGTCAAGAAACTATATCTGTTGCATTAAATATACCTATGGACCAATTAAAGGTTGATATTATTGATTCAAAGACCTTTTGGATAGCAGAGAATTATCATCAAGATTTTGCAGTTAAAAATCCACTTAAATATAATTTTTATAGAAAAAGTTGTGGAAGAGATAATAGATTAAAAAAAGTCTGGGGAGATAAAAATCTTTTATTCAAAGATCTATAAAAATTTACTTTTTATGTTTAGATATTGATTCTTTTGAATTTATTAATTGGGCTTTTGACTCAAGTCTTTTATCCAATTAACTAATGTTCTAACTCCATAACCAGTTGCACCTTTTGGGTTAATATCTCTATCTTTTTCAGTCCAACATGTACCTGCTATGTCAATGTGCGCCCAAGGGATACTTGAGTTCACAAATTCTTTTAAGAATAAGGCAGCAGTAATTGAACCCCCTGGCCTAGGACCTGTGTTTTGCAAATCAGCAATAGATGATTTGATTCCAGATTTGTATGAATCTTGCATGGGCATCCTCCAAATGCCTTCTCCGGCTTTGGCTGCTGCTTTAGTTAATTGGCTAGATAACTTATCATCGTCAGTCCATAATCCGGCTATTTCATCGCCTAGTGCAATGACGCATGCGCCAGTAAGAGTCGCTAGATCTACGATTGCGTTAGGTTCGAGTTTACAAGCGTATACCAAAGCATCAGCGAGAGTTAATCTTCCCTCTGCATCAGTATTGTTCACTTCAATAGTCTTTCCATTGGAAGCTTTGACAATATCTCCAGGATGCAATGCAGAACCATTAATCATGTTTTCGCAAGAAGCAACAATGAAATGAACTTCGATGTTGTTTGGTTTTAGCTCTGCAATGGCTCTTGCTGCACCAAGAACAGAGGCACTACCTCCCATGTCGTATTTCATTTTTTCAATTTGAGAAGCTCCTACTTTTAAGTTGTATCCACCAGAGTCAAAAGTTAAGCCTTTACCAATTAATACGATTTTGTTTTTAGCGGTTTTTGAAGAATATTTTAAATGTATAAATTTGGGATCTAGATCTGATCCCTTGGCAACTGCTAAGTAAGCTCCCATGCCTTGATCTTCGCACTCTTGTTTATTAAGAATTTTTAAATCTAGATCATACTCAGATGCTAATTTCTCAGCTTCTTTAGCCATTTGATATGGAGTAAGAAAATTCGGAGGAGCTGAAACAAGTTCTCTAGCAAATTTAACTCCTTCGCATATAGGATTTATTTCAGCAATTGCTAATTCGGTAGCTTTGACATTTAATCCTATTAATTCAACTTCCTCTATTGAAGTTGATTCTTTTGGTTCTGATTTAAATCTAATATCTTTGATAGAAGACAATCGAACAGCTTCCCCAACTGCGGAGGCCGCTGATGATGGGTCAAAAGCATCCCAAGGGAAAGATATTCCTAATTTTTTTTCATAACCCAAAACTTGACGTGTTCCAATTGAAGCTGCTTTTCGCAAGTCCTCAACTCGAAGATTTTCAGCCTTACCTAGTCCTACAAATATAATTTTTTTTATTTTGCCTTCATTAAGTTCAATTGATAATTTTTGACTTTTTTGGCCTTCAAACTTTGCGTCATTAAACCTTTGGGTTATATAAGTGTCTTTTATAATTGTCTTAAATGAATTTATTTGACTTTCGATTCTTCCTTCTAAAATTCCCCAAATAAGTACTGATCCTGACCATTCGTTAATTTCTTTGGCGACTGCTGAAATTTGCATTTAATTTTTTTACTTACGTTAATGATAACAATTTTTTCTAACTGATTTGAGAAGTAAATGGTGTTGCCCATATTCCTCTTGTCTCTTTATTGAAAGGTGGAAGCCAAGTTTGAATAAGCTTTTGTTCTAATTTTCTTCTTTCCTTAGTTTTAATTGGAACATCAAGCCAGAAACGAATGTTTAATTTGGGTGTCATATTCGCTTTTTGTAGAGTATCGGAATAACTTGAAAGGTAATTTTTACAGTCATGCTCTCCTTTCCACCTTTTTTCTGCAGAAATTGTTTCTCCAATATATAAAATAATATTTTCTTCAGAATTAATAATTTTATCCATTACAAAATAAACTGCCGGTCCTTGGTGCATTGCTTTTGGCCACCTCCAAAAACTTAAAGGTAGAGGAGTAAGTTGAATTGGGTTGAAAGTTACGTTTAACTCCTCTGAAATAGATTCAAATAGTGAAGGTTGAGTTACATCTTTATAGTTAGATTTAAAAAAAGGAGATTGATGATTAATGACTTTTTCTTGCCATTCCTTAATAATCTCTTTTTGGATATATACGTCTTGAAGAAGATTTTTTTCTGAAAAGTCTAAATCATTATTATTAAATAAATTATATTGTCGTTCCAATTTTTTCATTTTAAGAGATTAGAATCAAAAGATATTTTTTAATCAATATTTCATTATAATATGAACAAAACTTTATATTTTTTGTTGATAACAGCTTAAGTTTAGCTTGTCTGGATTAAATAAATAGTGTTTTTCTTCTAATCATAAGTTTTTATATAATTTTAGTAAGGATTATATTGTGGGGGGGTGTGGCTATTTACACTCCCTAAGCAAATGTTGTTTAGTAAAGATCCACTAGACTAAGCTTGAAAAATAAATGATACAATCAATGTCAAACGTTGAACTCAAAGTCAAGCATTTGATCTATCATCAGGGATTAATGATATGAGTTTTTTTGAATCTGAAATTGTTCAGGAAGAGGCAAAAAAACTTTTCACTGATTATCAGAATCTGATGGAATTAGGCTCTGATTATGGAAAATTTGATAGAGAAGGGAAAGTAATGTTTATTGATACTATGGAAAACTTAATGGAGAGGTATAAAGTTTTTATGAAACGATTCGAGCTCTCAGAAGATTTTCAGGCAAAAATGACAGTAGAGCAGTTAAAGACTCAGTTGGGTCAATTTGGGATCACTCCTGATCAAATGTTTGATCAGATGAATAAAACGCTAGTGAGAATGAAATCAGAATTGGATAAATGACCATCTATCGATTTTACATTTGAATTATGTTAGGAAATTTCAATGAATTCCCTGATTGGATATCTAGAGGCTTAGATGATCTTTTCCCTTATAAAAAAGCTGAAGATTCTGATCAAAGTTTTCTAAAAAGATTAGAACTTTCATCTATAGAAAAAAAACCTTTGCGTGTAAAACTTGGAATTGATCCAACAGGAACAGAAATTCACATAGGTCATAGTATTCTTTTTCGAAAATTAAGAGCTTTTCAAGATGCTGGGCATAAGGCAATACTTATAATCGGAGATTTTACTGCAAGAATTGGAGACCCAACTGGTAAGAGTAAAACAAGAATTCAGCTTACAAAAGATGAGGTTGAATCAAACGCATTGAATTATCTGGAGCAATTAGGACTAGGAAAAGAACCCCAAAATTCTTTGCTTGATTTCTCAACGCCTGGTCGCTTAGAAATTAGAAGGAATAGTGAGTGGCTTGAGAATCTTAATTTGTCTAATGTTATAGAGCTTTTGTCAAATTCAACAGTTGGCCAAATGCTGGCAAAGGAAGATTTTAATAATCGATATAAATCCGGCACTCCCATATCTCTTCATGAATTTCTTTATCCCCTTCTGCAAGGATATGATTCGGTTGCTATTAATGCTGACTTAGAGCTTGGAGGTACAGATCAAAAATTTAATATTGCAATGGGAAGAGATTTACAAAAAGCTTTTGGTCAAAAGCCTCAATTTGGAATGTTATTGCCTATTTTAGTGGGCTTGGATGGGACCCAAAAAATGAGTAAAAGTTTAAATAATTTTGTAGGTATAAATGAAGATTCACTATCGATGTATTCAAAATTAGAGAAAGTTCCAGATGATCTAGTTTTTAGTTATTTGAATTTACTAACTGATGAGAATTTAAATGAGTTGAGTTCTATTCCAAGAGAGGTTCAGAAATTTATGGCTTTAAAAATAACTTCTAATTTTAAAGGACTTGAAGCAGCAAAAAAAGCTCAATATAACTCTGAAAAATTAATTTTAGGAAATCAAAATTCGCTTGAAGAAATTCCAGAATCTTCAATTTCTAAAGTCAATTTTCCAGCTAAAGCATTTTATTTATTTAGCAAGATGAAATTGTGTTCAAGTAGCAGTGAAGCTAGAAGACAAATTCTTGGAGGTGGAGTAAGGATTGATGGAGAAAAGATTGAAGACCCTAATTTAGAGTTTGATACTCCTAATGAGCTCATAGGAAAAATATTGCAAGTAGGAAAGAAAAAATTTCTTCGTGTTTCAAATTAATAGGTTCTTATGAAAAATATAGATAATCCAAGCGAAAAAATAATTATTGCCTTAGATGGGATGGATAAGAATAATGTTTTCAATTTACTTGAAAAGATACCTGAAATTATCTGGGTTAAAGTCGGACTAGAGTTATTTGTTAGTGAAGGACCAGATGTATTATCAATTTTGAGAGATAAGGGGAAGAAAATATTCTTAGATCTTAAATTTCACGATATCCCTACAACAGTTGCTAGAGCATGTTTCGCAGCATCACAAACTGGCGCTGAATTTATTTCTTTGCATACTTGTGCAGGCATGAAAGCTCTAAAGATGGCCAATGAAGCTGCACAGGAAGGAGCCTCTAAAGTTAATTTAAATCCGCCAAAACTTTTAGGAATAACAATCTTGACTAGTTGGACTGAAGAAAGTTTTGCTAACGATCTATTGATTGTTCAATCAATAGATCAACGTGTTAAGCACCTAGCAGAGATTGCATTAAATGCTGGTTTAGGAGGATGTGTCTGCAGCCCTAGGGAGGTTCGATTTCTCAGAGAGATTTATCCTGAGAGTTTCGATTTAATAACGCCTGGAATACGGTCAATAGGTTCAGATATTAATGATCAATCTAGGGTCTCTGATGCATCCGAAGCTGTTAAGATGGGTGCATCAAAGTTAGTTATTGGAAGAGCAATTACCCAATCAGACGATCCTGCTTATATGTTTAAAAGTTTTTGCAATAAAATTATTAATTAATTTCCTAAGGCTTTCCAATTTTTGGTTCTTTACCTTTAATTAGCCTAAGGATGTTCTCTCTATGTCTCCAAATGACTAGAGTCATAGCTAATAGTGAAACAACTAAAAATGGTAGCGAAATACTTGAAGTTTTGAAGCTTATAAACATTATAAAAGGTAGCGCTAATGCTGCACTGACACTTGCAAGTGATACTATCCTGAATAATGCAATCATTATTATAAAGACCCCTAAGGTAGCAAGTCCAACTTGCCATGAAAGGCCAAGAAATATTCCTAAACCTGTCGCTACAGCTTTGCCACCTTTCCAATTCAGCCAGACAGGCCAAATGTGTCCAATTAAAGTTGATAGACCTATAGCTACTTGCCATGAATCATTTAGAAAGAAATACTTTGCTAATAAAATAGATATAACTCCTTTGAAAACATCTAGTAGAAATACTGTAATTGCTGCACGTTTACCAATATGTCTTAATACATTTGTTGCTCCTGTAGAACCTGAACCTAATGAACGAATATCAATTCCTTTCGCAATTATTCCAGCTAAATAACCACTAGGAAAAGAACCAAATAAATATCCTAAAAATAGAATTAGTAGATTCAAAATGATTTCCATAACAACTTTTATATTAATTCATCCTCTTCATAAATTTCATTGGGACTTCCTGCAAAAGCTAGCCAAATAGGAAACTGAAGAATTGGAATTTCTACATTTATCTCAGCGGCATCAATAATTATCAAAGGTAACTCACCTCTTTCTTCAAGTCGATCTGCTCTTTCAATTAATCCATCGGATCTCTCAAAAAGTACTATTCCGCTATTTGGCCCGAAATCCTCACGGTTCAGTCCTAATGCATCTTGGAGACATCTTCTCCATTCTCCAAGTCGCTCTGGTTGACTCGCTAAAACTAATGTTTGGAATTGGTCCCCGTATAATTCGCCTAAAATTTCAATAATCCCTGCGGCAACCAAAGCATTCTTTGATCTGCTCCCTCGACTTGGTTGAGCACCTCTACCACCCATACTGAAGAACCAATCTTCCAGCATTTCAATATCATTATCTTCTAGACTCCTTCTGAGTTTCCAGGGCTCTGCATAGAAATCGGGTTGTTCTACAAATTGACCAAAACATTTCCTGATTAAACTCTCGTCAGGTTTGAAAGTATCAGAAACAGCAGGGACAACTTCTTGCTCTTTAGAAGGTTCAATTTTTTTATTTTCATCGAGTGGAGATGGTTTAACTATTACTGGTGGTACAACAAGCTCTAATTGCTCGGCTGATTGAGCTAAGTCTTGTAAGGCGCCAGTTAAATATTCCTGAAAACCTTTAACTTTTCTTGCAATTACATCAGATTGACCTGAAAATGAGCTTTTAAGTTCAGTCTCGATTTGGACTTTCTTTTTTGAAAGTTCTTCTAATTCGTTTTCTAATTTCTCGCGTGAAAGCTGAAGATCCTTAAGAGCAATATTGATAAGAGACTGTGTCTGTTCGGTTGAGATTTTTTGATTGTTTTTCGGATTAATGATACTTGGTGATTCCTTTTGTTTCTCTATAGGCTTTTTGGAAGTATTTGCCAATGGTAAAGAATTTTCTACAGAAAGATTCTGTTCTAAATTTTGTGTTTCTCTAGTTAGATTTTCTTCGGATTCCATATTTCAAAAACTTTAATTAAGTTTTAGATTTTGATGAGTCTACTTCTTTTTCTATTTCTAAATCCTTTACTCTTAAGCTTAATTGCTCTTTTAATGAGTTTACCTCAAAAAGTATTGGCAATAGATGAGGGCTTGCTTCTTCTCTAAAGTAAAGAAAACCTGGCAATTTTGGCAATATAATTCTCCATGCTATCCAATTTTTAAAGGGAAATCTTCTTAATTCATTTCCAAGTTGTATTACAACTAAATCGTCTTTAGTGAATTTCAGTTTTAAGGTAAAAGATTGCAGTAATAGGAAAAAACCAAAACTGCTAATTACAATTGTTGGCCAAGGATGAAATGGTGTAATTAAGAATAATAAGCCCGCAAAGATTATGAAGATGGGTAAACGATAAGAAGCGGGTAAAATTACACTATCTTTATCAAGAGGGTTTTCAGAAGTCATGGTTTTTAGCCAAAAAGAACTTGGGTGAGTAAAACATCTACTAAAGAAACGGTTATTAGAGTCAGTACTACTGCTCCAGTAGTGCTTGAACCTACTTCTTTGGGACCGCCTCTAGTTGTTAATCCCCATCCGCAAGCAATGATTGCGATTAAGAGACCAAACACAATTGATTTCACAAGCATAAATGGAAGATCAGATGTTATTAGCCATTCTCTTACCGAATTCCAAAAAATGCTTGGTGGAATTTGATAGAGAATTGTACTGCTAAATTGACCGCTAAATAAAGCTATAGAAAAAAACAGTAAGCATTGAATAGGCGCCATTACAACCATTGCGCAAAGCCTAGGAACAACTAGATATTCAACTGGATCTGTTTGTAACATCGTAATAGCGTCAATTTGCTCAGTAACTTTCATTGTCCCTATTTGAGCAGCATAAGCAGTTGCAACTTTCCCGGTAAGAAGAGTTGCTGTAAGTAAAGGCGCTATCTCTCTAGCCATGCCAATTGCTAAAAGCCCCCCAACCGCAGAACCTAAACCTTGTTTACTTAATTCTGCGGCAACCTGAATATTGAAAACGGTTCCAGCAGCAATACCTGTTATTAGAACGATAAGGAAGCTTCCTGGCCCTGCTTCCATTAATTGATCTATTAAATCTGATTTATTGATCTTCCCTTTGGCTATTGATGCAATTGCTTGTCCTCCAATTAATATGCTGCTGAAGAATCTTCTTAGCCAACGAGGTGCGTAGTTCATTGACCTACTACTCTTTGAGATTTGAAATCTAAACTTCTCCAGGGCTTCATAGTGATTAATCCAGCTAATACAAGGAAAGAAGGTATTAATCCCATACATAATCTAATGGTAATAATTGCTGTTAGAGGTTGATCTAAATCTTGAAAACTTGATAAGCAATTAGTTGATGATTTGTATCCTGATAAAGATAAAAGAACTCCTAAAAATTGAACGCTTAAACCTATACCAATTTTCTGAATAAAAACCATCCAGGCTGTGTATATCCCAGAAGGTTTTTCGGGGTCTTGATCAATAGCATCAGGAAGTAAAGACCATGGAATAAGGTAAGCTGTTGAAGCTCCAAATCCTACTAAAATAATTATTAGTAACAGGATTAACATTTTTATCCCTTCAATATTATTAAAAAACAATAAAGTATTGATACCTACTCCCTTTGCTATAGGGGGCATAATCATAACTAAAAGGCAAGCTAATATCCATATTTTTCCTCCTTTGAATAGTGCTGATATTCTCCCGTATTTGTTGGAGTAAAAGCTCCAAAATTGTAGACCTAATAGAGTGCTAATTTGAAATGGAATTGGGATCCATTTTGAAATCTCTATTGGAACAAGCATTACTTGTTCAAGATAGATTAACGAAACGGTTTGCATTAATTGTAGTCCGCACCATAGCAGCAAATAAAGAGCAATAATTCGTGTAAAAAGCTTATTATTTAAAACTCTTTTAAGTTGCTGCTTAAAAGGTTCAGTATGAGAAACAGGTTTTCTTGCTTTTTTAGCAAATGGGGCCAGTCCCCAGCAAGCAATTAAAGTTGTAAAAGTAGCAATTATTCCTGTAACTCTTCCCATTGAAGTATATCCTTCTACTCCTTGCGATAAGAAACCTGCCGCTACTATTAGTCCAGTGGTCCCAGCCAAAATAGACCCAGTAAATCTTGCAGCATTTAGTCTTGTTCTAATGGCAATATTTTCAGTTAGCTCTGTAGATAATGCGGCAAAAGGGAGATTTACTGCTGTATAAGCTGTCATCAAGAAAATTGCGGCGAACACGTAATAAGTAGTTTTTGTCTCTATCCCTCCAGGAGGGACCCACCACATTGCTGCAAGAAACAAACCAAGGGGAACGGCACCTCCAACCATCCACGGAAGCCTTGGCCCCCATTTCGATCTGGTGTGATCACTCATCCAACCAATTAATGGATCATTTATTGCATCCCAAAGCTTTGAAACCATGAGCAGTGAGCCTGCAATAAATGCAGGTATTCCTGCAGCACAAGTGAAAAATAGGAATAGATAAGTACCTAACTGTATTGCGGCTAATCCCGTTCCAGCATCTCCCATTGCATAAGAGAACATTAGTCTTGTGCGATTATTCCCTTTGTAAAGCGATGTGGACTTCATCAATCTTTTTTGGATAAAGGGGCTCGCAAGGTAATAATGGAGAAAGGGGAATTAATATTTGCTCCAATTGGAAGTAGATCTTTAATTCTATCGCGGGCGTAGTTTAGTGGTAAAACCTCAGCCTTCCAAGCTGATGATGCGGGTTCGATTCCCGCCGCCCGCTTGATCATGGCTCTCATAGCTTGATTTTTTTTGAATAATCGTTGGCAACCATTAGAACAAGGCTATTACTTTCAAGACGTATGTTTGATTGATTTGCTAAAGGTTTTTTAGAGACATTTTTATTTTTTAAAATTGAAGTATCAATATATTTTTTCCAGGGAGAAATTGGGGTTGGCAAGTCAAAAAGCATTGAGTCTTTGTAAGCATTAAAGCCAAGCCAGATTGCTGATCCTTCATTTTTTTTGTTAATGCTAAATCCAAGAGTATGTGACCAGTCACTCCAGTCAGGTTTATTAACTTTAATTCCATGCCACTGAATCCAAAAACCGGACTTTTTTGCGTTGGTATTATCTCTCTCACAATCAAAAATATTATCAGGACTAAAAAATTCTGGTAGTTGTTTCCTTAAAGATATGAGTTTTATCACAAATTCTTTTAAGTCATGATCCCAATTCTCATGCTCCCAATCCATCCAACCAAGTGTGTTGTCTTGACACCAAGTGTTGTTATTTCCTCCTTGACTTCTTCCTATTTCATCGCCCATTAAAAGCATAGGTATCCCTGGTGTCAATAGGAGTGTTGAAAGTAGATTTCTTTGTTGTTTTTGCCTTAAATTATTGATTATTTTATTAGTAGTTGGTCCTTCAACTCCATAATTATAACTATTATTATTATTCTCTCCATCTCGGTTATTTTCACCATTGGCTAGATTATGCTTTTTGTTAAAACTTACTAGGTCTTTTAATGTAAATCCATCATGAGAAGTTATGAAATTAATACTAAATATATTAGCTAAATTATTATCATTGTATAGGTATTTACTACCTATTAATCTATCTTTAAGTGGCCATATTGTGCTTTTTTCACCCTTCCAGAATTTTCTAACATCATCTCTAAAATGACCATTCCATGTTCTGAATCTTTTAGCTGGGAAATCTCCTAGTTTATAAAGACCTCCACAATCCCAGGGCTCACTGATTAATTTCACATCACTTAGTTGAGGATCTGATTCGATTTCTTCAAATAGGGGAGGTTTATCTAAAGGAATTAAATTTTCGCCTCTGCTTAAAGCAATACCTAAGTCAAATCGAAATCCGTCAACACCTAATTCAATTGCCCAACAACGTAACGATTCTAAGATCAATTTTCTCACTAATGGACGATTGGCAGCAATACTATTTCCGCATCCACTCACATCTTGATAGGTCCCATTCGCATCTTGATGGTAGTAAGTTTTAGGACCAAAATTTTTCCAACTTATTATTGGACCATTTTGATTGCCTTCAGTTGTGTGATTATAAACAACATCGATTAATACTTCGAGCCTGTGATCATGGCAAACTTCTACTAATTTCTTGAATTGTTTCCTTGCTTCTAATGGATTACAACCATCTACAAAACCTTGATGCGGCGTGAACCAACTGATAGGGCTATAACCCCAATAGTTAATTAGTCCATCAGGGGCATCACGAGTGTCAAAAGCGAAAACTGGAAGGAGCTCAATAGATGTAATACCAATGCTTTTAAGATAAGGTATCTTTTCTATTAATCCTAAAAAAGTACCTTTCTTATTTTCGCTAATACTTGAGTCTGTTTTTTTAGTGAAACCTCCAACATGTAATTCATAAATAATTGTTTTGTTCCATGAATGTTTAGGTCTTGGATGAGATTTTAAATTAAAATGATCCCTTTCGCTTACTACTCCCTTTAGGCAATGACTATATTTTTTCTTTTCTTTTTCTTCTGGATTTCTTATGTAATTTTGCCACCCCGTAATAGCTCTGGCACATGGATCTAAAACAAGATTTTCTTCTGCGGCTTTGTGCTCGTTAATTGAAATTTTATATCCATATAAGGCGCCTTCTGTTAGTCCCTCTACTTCAACATGCCAATAATCTCCAGACCTGTTTTGATGATCTAGTGGTATTGTTTCTATTGGATAGTCGTCATTTTTATTTTGGAAAATTAATAATTCTACATTTTTTGCATGAGGTGCTGCGATGGAGAAATTAACCCCATTAGGAGTGACTGAGCTACCCAAAGGCCATGCTGAACCAACTTTTATTTTGCTCAATTGTGTTTTTCCTTCAAAAAAGTAATCAAGTAACTTTCTCTATAAGTTAGGTGTTTGGTTTGGTTTAACAAGTTATAAAAAACGAAATTCAATTTTAAAAGCAACTATTATTAAGCTCGAGCTGCTTTTTTAATGAATTCCTAATCACTTTTGTGAGAGCAGATCGTTATCTTTTGCGATTTGGGATTTGAGTTAAGTCGAAATGCATACTATTCCAATTGAAAAGCAAATCTTTTGAAGGTTTGAAAAAACAGTTAAGAAAAAAATTTATAGCTTTTTTTGTATGAAGGCTTCAAATTGTATTTCGAAGATCTAGAAAAAATCTAGATTTTGCATTTATTTACTCTTTTTTAGTGTGGATTTTATTTTGTAATACCAATAAATGTGCTGTTCTGCAGACCTTTGTTAATTCATGAGAATTGAATTAAATTTCTGATTTTCTTTAGAAAAAAGAATTAATTTCAAACATTAGAACCATTCTTGATGATAAATTTGAAAACTCATCTTTGTAGAACGCTTGCGCTGACACGCTTCTTGGCCAAAACATCAAACGTTTATCTTTTTTAATCCAATTAGTTCAAATCTTTGAGAGATTATTTAATCGACAAAAAAAGCACATATATTTTTTAGAAACCATACTGCCACAAGCCCTTTGGGTTGCAGGCAAGTGATTTGGTCCATACGATTAGCAAGATTGAGTTTTATGGAAACTAATAATCTATTGGTTTTCCTCCTCTTACTCCCTGCTACATACAATCTTTCCAATGAACAAAGCAGATTTAGTCAACCTGGTTGCAGCTCGTACTGAGCTAACTAAAACAGACGTTTCTCTGGTAGTTGATGCCGCCATAGATACAATTATTGATTCTGTAGTGGAGGGTAAGAAAGTCTCCATTCTGGGGTTTGGCTCTTTTGAGCCCCGCGATCGTTCTGCTCGTCAGGGATTAAACCCTAAGACTGGGGAAAAGATAGCAATACCTGCTAAGCGAGTCCCTGCGTTTACCGCCGGGAAGTTGTTTAAGGACCGTGTTCAGGGATGAGTCTTTAAAAAGCTGTTTTGCTTTCTTACCTTTTTATTTATTTTTGAGGGACTCTTTAAAAAAGAGTCCTTTTTTTTTGTAAAAACCTAGAATTTGAATGATTAAGAAAATAATTTTTCTTTTTAGGCGCTTAAAAGTTGTTAACTATATTAGAATAATTTTTAAATCAATTTAATTGAGATGGTATTTTGATTATTTATCCAGTTCAAAAAAATAAATTCCTATTTGTTCTTTTTATATATTTGTCTATTCCTTTAATTCCCTTGACAGCAAATGAATCAAGAGATTTTTTGGTTATTGATAGGCTAGTAAAGAGTTGTTATAGAGATATAAAATCTTGCAATAAAGCATTACTTAAAATAAATAATTATCAAAAAAATGCAGCAATAAATAAAAAGTTTTCTTGTCAAACTAGATTACTTGGTTTAGAGGCAAATTTAATAAAGGTTACGAATTCTAATTTCAAAAGAAAGGAAGTTAAAAATATTCTTGATGCTATCAAGAAATATTGCTAAATATAATCAATAAATTGATCACTTGATTCTTGATTTTTGACTTAGTTAACAAACTAATGTGAAAAACTAGAACAAAATAGGTGTTTATCTGATCTGCCTAAGTAAGCTTAGAGCTATAAAGATAAAGAAATTCTTCTAACTAAAAAAATGGGCTCCAAAGCTTCAAATTCCAAAAAAACTAACTATAAGGAAACACAGACCAATAAGGTCAAAGACAATAAATTTAAGAAATTAAGTACTAATGATCCAGATGTATTAGTTAACCTGCCAGCTGGCATGAAATATAAAGTCCCAGGTAAGCGTCAGAGAGTTATTATAGGTTCAATTGTAATTGGTTTGAACGTCTTATTAGTTATTAGTGTGCTTGTTTACTTTTATAGTCCTTCATTTCAAGAGTTTATTTATAATTTTGGAAGAGGCTAGTGACTTTATAACTCAATAGCCTAATCATTAGGAAACATTTAGTTAGATTCCTAAAAATAGGAAAATATTACTACTAAGGAAAAATAAAGGTAAAGTTTGACTAAGAATTCTTTTTTAGAGTTCTTGTATAGAAGCTTTATATTTTAATGTTTTGAAAAGGCAGTTTAGTAGTAATGGTTAAAAAAAGAAGTCAGGTAAACATTTCGAAAAAGGTTCCTCAACAGCGAAAGACAACTCTTAAATGGGGAGCAAATGGAGAGCTTTCGGAGCTAGATATGGTTCGTATATTAGATCGTTTAAATAATCAAGATTTAACTGAATGTGAAATATCTTTAGATACAGAAGGAGAAAAAAAGATATAAATACATTTTTAATCTACGATAATAGCTAATATATTATTAATAATTTTCTAGTTATTATGAAAATAAGTATTGTGCTTATAACCTTAACAGCAACAATTATCGGATATTTATATTTTTTTACTGGCTACAAATCCGCTTTTGAAGCTGATCAGCAATGTCATTATGAATTGCGATTAAAATCTGTTGAACTAGAAGGCTTGGGTTGTGATCACGATCTTGAAACTAATCAATGGATTCTTTATCAAAAGGGAATTAATGAAAAACCTTCTCAAGTTATTGAACGTTATCGTTATTAACTTATAAATTTATTATTTATTGTTGGAAAGATATATATAGCTGCAATTGAAGAAATGGCAGCTGTAATTATAAATGTTAGAAATTGTCCTAATGAGCCTGGAAGATATGTATTTTGAAGGAAATAAAAATCTATAATTGATCCAACTGTACCCCAAATAATTACCCAGGCAGATACGTATGAAACACCTACTAATGTTTTCTTATTCATGGCTTTTGAGAAAATCAAGCAAGTTCATGGGATAAATATAATATAAATCTTTGATCACTAGCTAATTCCAAAAATTTTTAGTGTTGCTGGTTCTCCACCAAAAGCTAATTCAGTGAGTAAGAGCATTAGAAAACCTATCATGGCTACTCTTGCATTAACGAGTTCAGCATTTTCATTGAATCCAAAAACTTGTTTTACCTCTTCGCCTTTATTGTTTATCCATTTTGGATATGATTTGAGACTTTGGCTTTGATCAATTAGCTCTGGACTATTTTGGGATTGAATTGTTTTCGTATCATCTTGCTCTGAATTGACACTTTGGTTATTTACTTCCGAATCAATCTCAGACATTTGCATTTGATACCAATTTACATAACAAATTATAATCCATTTTTATAAAGTTTTGTTTTTTTTGATATGTAGCTTTCGTTTATACTATTTGAAGTGACTAACTATTAGCATCATTTAGAACAAAGCTTAATTAAAAAAGAACCAGTGAAAATAATAATATTCTAAAAATTAAACTTAAATTATATATTAGCTATATGTATTAGAAGTCTATATGATTTATATATTAAAAAAGAAAAGATCTACTTAAAATTTAGAAAGGTTTGATTTTATTTCTTATTAAGTTTTGTTTGACTATTAATTGATAGCTTGTTTTCGGCTCATTTCCTTGCTAAAAAATAATAAATGTTTTTAAGAAATGAATAGTGCTAATCTGATTAGTAGCTTTTTAAATTCATCTCGCTTTTTTATTTGGACTCTTCGAGAACAAATAATAGAACTTATACATGCGTATGAAATTAAGCTTGTTTGATAACTATGTTGTTAAATTTTACTTGGCTCATCCCTGGGCTACCAATACTTGCATCTATTTTTATAGCTTTGCTCTTGATTAGTTTTAATAAAACAATGAATAGGCTTACAAAGCCAGTATCATATTTTATTATTATCAGTCTTATCTTTTCTGAAATAACCAACTTTATTTTATTTAGAAAAAACATATCAGGCAATGATCCTCTTTTTGGAGGCAACTTCGAGTTAGTTATTGATAGACCAGCATTGCTATTTGCACAATCAATAGGTTTAGTTTTCTTATTGATTATGCTTTTTTCAGTTGCTAAATTAAAAAGAAGAAGTGGCTATGTTAGATATTTTATTTCTCTTGGATTTTTATGTGGTTTCGTCTATTTATTCTCTTTTAGTGGTAGCTTATTTCACAACTTTTATGATCCATTAATATCATCCTTAGACAAAACAGGTATTTCTTTTTAGTTCGATTATTTAATAAGCTAAGGAGCTTGATCAAAAATAATTTAAGTTTGTATATTGTATGATTTAACTCTCTGTTGTCATAATATCTAAGTTGTAATAAACTAAAAATAATTTTAGGATTTAAGATTTTTACTTTGAGTGTAAATTCATCTTTAGATCTTCCAAGCAATATTGCATTAGTACATGAATGGTTCACTCCAAGGTCAACTGGTGGTGCTGAGAATGTTGTTGAGGTAATTGATGATTTGTTAACTGAAGTTTCATCACGGCCACAACTTTTCTCTTTAGTTAATGAGGAGAATTTACAGGAAAATAGTTGGTTGTTTAAAAGAAAAGTAAAAACTAGCTTTATTCAAAAATTACCATTCGGAATCTCACATGTTCAACAATATTTACCTCTTTTACCTTTTGCAGTTGAGCAGATCGATTTAGAAGGATATCCATTAGTCATAAGTAGTAGTCACCTTGTGGCTAAGGGCGTGTTGACTTCGCCTGATCAACTTCACATTAGTTATGTACATACACCCGTTAGATACGCTTGGGATCAGATGAATATATATTTGAAACGATCTTTTTTAAGAAGAATTGGTTTAGGGCCATTGATTAGATGGCAATTGCATACTTTGAGGCAATGGGATCAATTAAGTAGCTCAAGAGTAGATTATCTGCTAGCAAATTCTACTTTTACGGCAAGGAGAATTTGGAAGTATTGGAGAAGGCATTCAGAGGTTCTTTATCCGCCTGTCAATATTAATCGTTTTGAATGGGAAAAGCCCAGAGAAGATTTCTATTTAAGTGTTTGTAGATTGGTCCCTAATAAAAGGGTCGATCTGGTGGTAAGGGCTTTTAATAAGCTCAAATTACCTTTAGTTGTTGTCGGCGATGGAGTGGAAAAAGCTTATTTAAAAGATCTTGCAGGTCCAACGGTTCAAATTCTTGGTTTTCAGAGTAAAGAGAAGATTGAAAAACTTATGAGCAGATGTAGAGCCTTTGTTTATGCTGGTATTGAGGATTTCGGAATCGCACCTGTGGAGGCAATGGCTTCTGGAGCTCCTGTAATTGCTTTTGCTAAAGGTGGGGTTTTAGATACAGTTAAATGCTTTAATTCTAATTCAGGTGAAATGGCAACTGGACTTTTGTTCCCTGATCAGACAGTGAAGTCTTTGGTTGAAGCAATCGAATTTTTTAAGGAAAAACAACTTTGGAGAGATTTAAACCCAGAGTTAATTAGAAATTGGAGCAATTCTTTTTCTCAAGATTCATTTAAAAAAAGATTTGAGCAAACCATAAATAGAGCTTGGAGAGAGCATAAAAATTCTTGTGACATTACTACTAGTGACCTTAGTTCTTTATCAAGAAAATCCTAATTAAGTATGGTGTGAATTTATCGGAGTCTTGAGCTTTCTAACTCAATAATTTGTGCAAACTAATCCTAGAAAATCTCTATTGCGATGGTCTGAGTTCCGTAAAGGTTCTCCAAAAATTCCTTTTGAAGTTATCTCACAAGAACCTTCATCTTTGCCTGCTGTAGAAATAATAAGAAATCAGAGTAGATATGGTCGAACATTAAAAAGAATAGGAGATATTATATTTTCTTTGCTAGTTTTAACTCTTGGCTCACCAATATTTATCTTAATTGGAATATTAGTAAAGTTAAGTTCTCCAGGAGCTGTTTTTTACATTCAAAAAAGAGTAGGAAGAAACTATAGAGAATTTGGATGTATAAAGTTTCGCACTATGCATAAAGATGCTGATAACTTATTACCAAATTTATTAGAGAAATATCCTCTTATGAGAAAGGAATTTGAAAAAGATTTTAAATTACGACAAGATCCTCGAATAACAAAATTAGGTAGGTTTCTTCGAAGATCCAGTTTAGATGAATTACCCCAATTCTTTAATGTTTTAAAAGGGGAAATGAGTGTTGTTGGACCAAGACCAATAGTTAGTAATGAGATTAATAAATACAGTCTTTTTATGGAAGAAGTTATATCTGTTAGACCAGGACTAACTGGCTTATGGCAGGTTAGTGGTAGAAATAATCTTAGTTATAAAAAAAGGGTTGAATTAGATTTGATCTATGCAAGAAATAGAAATTTTCTACTTGATTTAGAAATCATTATTCTTACATTAGGTGTTTTACTCTTTCCTATGGATAGAGGCGCTTTTTGAAATTATAAGTTTACAAGTTTCATTATCAAGAAAAAAACTAGAATCCAAGCAAGCTCAAGCCTAAGACTAAGACTAAGTATCTTTTTTACTGAATTTATACTTGCCATAGGATAAGTTTTTGCAATTATTGGCTTTATTTTTTTTTGCCCTTTGTAATAGTTTACCCCCCCCATTCGTACTTCTGCACAATAAGCAAATATTGCTTCGGAAATTCCTGAGTTTGGGGAAGAATCTACAATGCCATCCTTCCATGAATCCCTTATCGTTTTGGAAATTGATTGCTTTGTTTTGCAGCAAAAAGGAAGCGTAATTAATACAATTCTTGAAGGAATCCATACCATTAGATCATCTGTCTTGGCCCCAGTAAAGCCAAGCCACTTTAAGTTTCCCTCTTTATATCCAAGCATTGAATCAATAGTGCTAGACGCTTTAAAGATCCATGCCATTGACAATGGGCCTGGCATAGATTGATTGAATTCCCAGAAAATAGTTCCTAAAAATATCCAAAATAATGGAGCAAAAATACCATCCACAGAATTTTCACTTGCAGTCTCAGCTGAAGCTCTAAGAATTTCATTAGTATCTAAACTTTCAACATCTCTACCAACTATAAGACTTAATTTTTTTCTTGAATTACTAAGATTATCTCTATGATTTCCTTTGCTTATTAAATTAATAATTTCTAAAATACTTTTATTTAGACTTCTTGAAGCAAGGGAACTACTTAAAATTAAAGCAAAAATTAATGTACTAAGAAAAGGATTTTTTATTTCAAAAAATAAAAATAATCTTTCTATAAACCAACCAGATATCCCACTTAATAATAAGACTATAAATGTAATTATTGCACCTCCAATATATAACTTAGATTTGTTTCCTTTCGCAATTTTTTCAGCTAATCTTTTTAAAAAACTAATAACCACACCCATGAATTGGACTGGGTGTGGCAAACTTTTTGGATCTCCTATTAAAAGGTCAAGAAAAACAGCAACTAAGATTAAGTTAATGATACTTAGTCCGATTTAAGCCAACTAAACATAGAACGAAGTGTCTTACCAACTTTCTCAATTGGTAATTCTGAATCTTTTTGTCGAATTCTCTTCATTTCAGGTTTTCCTGCATCGCATTCTTTTACAAAGTTTTTAGCAAAAGTACCATCTTGAATATCGGCAAGAATATTTTTCATTTCTTCTTTTGTCTCTTTAGTTATTAATCTTGGACCGCTTACGTAATCTCCATATTCAGCTGTGTTTGAGATCGAATCCCTCATTGCAGTTAGACCTCCTTTAACCATGAGGTCAACAATTAATTTGACTTCATGCAAACATTCGAAGTAGGCCAATTCAGGTTGATAGCCTGCTTCTACAAGAGTTTCAAAACCAGCTTTGACTAGCTCGGACAGGCCTCCACATAAAACTGCTTGCTCTCCAAAAAGATCAGTTTCTGTTTCTTCTTTGAAATTAGTTTCTAAAATACCAGCGCGAGTTCCGCCAATACCTTTTGCATATGCCATCGCAAGTGACCTTGCATTCCTGGAGGCATCTTGCTCAATGGCAAATAAAGCTGGAACCCCTTGACCATTTTGATACTCCCACCGGACTGTATGGCCTGGCCCTTTTGGGGCAATCATTACAACATCTACAAACTCAGGGGGCTTTATTAATTCAAAACGAATATTGAAACCATGAGCAAAACTTAGTATTTTTCCTGGTTTCAAATGAGGCGCAATCTCTTTGCTATATACATCTTTTTGAAACTCATCAGGCAAAAGAATCATGATCCAATCGGCTCTCTCGGAGGCCTCTGAGACGCTTAAGACCTCTAATCCATCAGAAGTTGCTTTACTGGCTGACCGACTCCCTTCATAAAGCCCAACGACAACTTTTATGCCACTATCTTTTAAATTCAATGCATGCGCGTGGCCTTGAGATCCATAGCCAATAATTGCAACGGTTTTATCTTGAAGAAGACCTAGGTCGGCATCAGAATCGTAAAAAAGTTTTGCCATGTGAGTTGGTATTTCAGAACTGTATTAAGGCTGAGCTTACGTAATAGAGTGCTATCAAGACCACTTTCGTTGATATATTTTTTTTTACTATAAAGACAATTTAATTAATAAGAAAAATAAAATTTTCAAATTAACTTTCACTTGGATGGGTTATCACTCGATCAATTAGGCCATAATTTTTTGCTTCTTCTGCGCTCAAAAAGTAATCCCTATCAGTATCCTTTTCTATTTTTTCATATGTTTGCCCCGTCATTTCTGCCATCGATTTGTTGAGCATTTCTTTTATTCTAAGAATCTCACGTGCTTCGATTTCTATATCACTAGCTTGTCTTTGAGCAGTACCTCCAAGTGGTTGGTGAATCATGATTCTACTGTGGGGCAATGCGAGTCTTTTCCCTTTTGTGCCTGCAGAGAGTAAAAAAGCACCCATTGAGGCCGCTAACCCAACACAAATGGTTACAAGGTCACTTTTTACATATTTCATAGTGTCATAGATCGCTAAACCCGCTGTTACTGAACCCCCAGGACTATTGATATACAAATAGATTGGCTTACTGCTGTCTTCAGAATCAAGATAAAGCATTTGTGCTACGAGGCTATTTGCTATGCCGTCATTAACTTCTTGGCCAAGAAATAGAATTCTCTCGGCACCAAGTCTTGTATATATATCAACCCATCTTTCGTATTGACTTCCTGGAAGACGGTATGGAACGCTTGGAGTACCTATTGGCATGGCTAATTAATGTTTGGTAGTTGGGGTTAACAAGTTAAAAATATTTTTGAAAAATTATTTGGTTATGTGGGCAAAACTTTCTCTCCTGGTAAATCTTTTCTACTAGTAAGAACGCGATCTATAATCCCATAATCAACAGCTTCATGAGGGTTGAGATAACTCATTCTATCTGAGTCTTTGGATAGTTGATCTACTGATCTTCCAGTGTTATGACTAAGGATTTCTAGCATGGCTTTCTTATTGTGAATTACTTCCTTCGCTCTGATTTGAATATCAGTTGCTTGGCCTTGAGCACCACTTCTAGGCTGATGAAGAACAATTGATGCATGTGGTAGGGCTGCTCGTTGACCTTTGGTCCCGGCCGAGAGGATTACTGCTGCGGTTCCCATTGCTTGACCTATGCAAATTGTGTGGACGGGAGGTTTCACATATCTGAGCGTGTCGCAAATTGCAAAGGCTTCGGTTTCAAATCCAATTGCATCTCCTGTGTACCAACTTGTTCCAGTTGAGTTGATGTAAAAATAAATAGGTTTTTCTGAATTATCAAATTCTAGAAAAAGAAGTTGAGCAATAATTAGCTCAGTTACATCCATTCCGAGTTGTCTTTTGGCGTCATCATCGGAAAATAGGGGTAAGCCTAAATAAACGATCCTTTCTTTCAGCAGAAGGGATGGTAAATCAGGGGGTGGAGTTCTCATTACGGCAGAGTCGCCATAATACGGTGAAGATGCAGTCATATGAAGTTAAGTCTTCTTGGATTCGAGCCTAGCTAGATCTAGCCTTGAGATGCTTTTGTTGTTTCAAATTTGTTCGGGGGCTGATCATTGGAAGCTTTACTAAAAACCATTCGGCCCGTGGGTGTTTGTAATGCTCCAGTCACAACTACTTCTATTCTTTTACCGATCCATTGGAGGCCCTCTTCGATAACTACCATTGTGCCATCTTCAAGATAGGCAATACCTTGTGAATTTTCCTTACCTTCTCTGACTACTTTTAAATTTAATTTTTCACCAGGTTGAACTTCAGGTCTAACTGCAAGCACTAGATCACTAAGATTTAGAACTTTTATCTCTTGGACTTGAGCCACTTGAGATAAGTTGTAATCAACAGTTATTAATATTCCTGAGATGTCTGAAGTTAATTTTAAAAGAATTTCATCAGTTCCTTCCCCTTCATATTTTGTACTGTTTATAACTAATCTTCTCCCATAACTTTCTCTTAATTGGTTCAGCAACTTAAGACCTCTCCTTCCTTTTCCTCTTTTTTCATTGTTACTTGAGTCAGCTAGTTTTTGTAACTCATCCATAACTGTTTGGGCTACGATTAATTGTCCTTCTATTAGTCCAAATCTAAGGAGAGCCTGAATACGGCCATCTATTATTACGCTGGTATCTAAAACTTTTGCACTTGCTGGAGTTAGGATCCCATCTGCCATTAACAAAGATTCCGTGCTATTTGGATTGAAAAGACGTAAAACTGTTCGTCCATGAACATCAGCAAGGTTATATCCAAGTACTCCAAAGAAGATGTTGCTAAGTACAGCGAAAATAGGCTTTACAAAAAATAATTCAGCAGGTAACGGTAAAAGTAATACAGGTACTAATAAAAGGGTTGCTATTACAAGTCCAAGAACTATGCCAACAGATCTACTGACTAGTAGGTCTGTTGGCATAGTTCTTATTCTTTTCGTTAATTTATTTCTAAATTGCTGAAAAAGGAAGGCTGTTAAAAGACCTATTAGAGCAATTAATCCTGATAGAGCAATTTTTAAATTTCTTAGATTAGTAATATTATCTAAAGTCTCCTGCGGCAACCAATTCACCCCAATCCATCCGGTGATTGCACCTGATATAAGAAATAAAACCAGAATAACTATGTCTGCCATATATTCAGGTTATGCTTGCTTCTCGTTTTTTACTAAAGCTTTATTTATTTTCAAAGATTTGTATTGTAAAAGTGACCATTTATTTGGGTTTGTATATCTAGAGCTCAAATGATAGCCCCGCCAAGAAGTGCATATTTGCATATTCCCTTTTGCCATAAAAGATGTTTTTACTGTGATTTTTCCATTATCCCTTTAGGTGATAGCGCTCAAGCTCCAGGTAGTCCAGGGATCACTTCTATTGCCTCATATTTGGATTTACTTCATAGAGAGATTTCAATTGCCCCAAAAGGTCCTGCATTATCAACAATCTATTTGGGCGGCGGAACCCCTTCTTTATTGAAAAAAAATGAGGTGGGTGATTTGTTGAAAAATCTTCAAAGAAAATTTGGATTTCAAGATGGTGCGGAGATATCTATGGAAGTTGATCCAGCAACATTTTTTGAAAATGATCTGAAAGGATATATAGAAATTGGAATCAATAGATTCAGCTTGGGAGGTCAGTCATTTGATGACAGTACATTGACTTCAATTGGTAGAAAACATAATCGCTCACAATTAATTGAGGCTTGTAATTGGGTAAATAACTTATTTAAAAAAGGGATGTTAAGAAGCTGGAGCCTTGATTTGATTCAAAATCTTCCAGGATTAAATTTATCTAAGTGGCTGAAAGAATTAGAACAAGCAGTTCAAACAGATGCCCCTCACTTGTCAATTTATGATTTAACCATCGAACCAGATACTGTTTTTGGAAGAAGACATAAAAAAGGTAAGTTAAATATTCCAATTGAATCTGAAGCTCAAAAAATAGATTTGGAAACAAATAGATTTCTCATAAGTAAGGGCTTTTCTAGGTATGAGATTTCAAGCTATTCATTGCCTGGCCATGCATCTAGACATAATCGTGTTTATTGGAGTGGTTCTGGTTGGTGGGGTTTTGGTATGGGAGCAACAAGTGCTCCTTGGGGGGAGAGATTCTCTAGGCCTAGAACAATTGCAGGTTATAAAAAATGGATTGATGAGCAAAAGAGTCAACTATTAGAAAAAACTTTGTCTAATGAAAAGTCAAAACCAATGCCATTGGATGAACTACTGATGATTGGTCTCAGAAGACGTGAGGGTATCCATTTTGAGGAACTTGCTAAAAATGTTGGATGGACGCAAAAAGAATGTGATAAGAATTTAGAATTACTAGAGAAATTTTGGTTGAATTCTTTAAACGAAGGAACTCTATTAAGAAACAATGGAAGGTATTTTTTAAGTAATCCCAAGGGTATGCAGATTAGCAATCAGGTTTTGATTCAGATGTTTTTGTGGTGGGATTCTCTTGATCTAGATTAGTAGATTTGATCCATTCTTTTAGGGCATCGATGCAAAGTTCGCGGCCTGCAAGAAAAGGTTTCGCAAAAGGAGGTTGTGTAGTTGAAAGGCCGAGAATATCAGCTGTAACTCTTACTTGCCCATCGCAATCACTTCCTGCTCCAATGCCAATTACAGGAATATCTAAATGTTTTTTTAACGAGCTAGCAATTTCTCCTGGGATATGTTCTAAAACTATTGCAAAACATCCAGATTCTTGAAGCATTTTTGAATCTTTGAAAATTTTTTCTTGACTATCCTTATCCCTAGCTTGTGATTTATATCCAAGTTGATGCACTGATTGCGGAGTAAGGCCAAGATGACCCATTACTGGTATTCCCATTCTAATAAGTCTTTTAATTACTAATAAAGTCTCAGGTTCTGCTCCCTCAAGTTTCACTGCTGAAGCAGAGGAGTTTTTCAAGAGAGTTCCAGCAGCTTCAACAGCCTTGTCTTCTCCACATTGATAACTTAAGAAAGGGAGATCACAAACTACTAGTGGTTGTTTTGAACGAGGTTTAGAAAAACCTCTAAAAACAGCTTGTGTATGGTGAAGCATTTGGTCAAGTGTTACCGGAAGTGTCGTTGCGTGTCCTAATACAACCATTCCAAGAGAATCTCCAACTAATACAACATCAGCTCCTGCCTCTTCGACTATTGAGGATGAGATGGCATCCCAAGCAGTTAATACAGTTATCTGTTTCCCTAACTTTTTAAAACGAACCAATTCTGTGGTTTGCATTTAATTCTTAATAACGTGTTTAGCTATTGCTAGAATATTATCGACTCGGCCCCATGCGGCTGTGACACCTATACCTGGTCAGGACCGGAAGGTAGCAGCCATAAGGGATGCTCAAAGCAGGCGTGGACTCCGGGTCACCTTCAATTACAGGAAGTTGATAATCCTCAACGATTTTGCCTTAGACGTAAAAACTCAGGTATAGAAGCACCAGATTCCCTTACTTCTGATTGTTCGTAAAGTGTTTGAGGCGAAAGTCGTGCCCTATTTCTTTCATTTGAATAAATTTGATTACTGTCAAATCCAGTAGCAATAACGGTGACCTGGATTTCACCCTCAAGTTTTTCATCAACGACTGTGCCAACAATGATATTAGCTTCTGGATCTACTACGTCAGATATAACCTCAGAAGCAGATGTCATGTCTTCAAGCGTCATATCTTTCCCTCCAGTTATGTTTATTACACATCCTTTGGCTCCATCTATTCGAGCTGCTTCTAGAAGAGGGCTATTGATGGCTGCTTGAGCTGCTTCTAGCGCTCTTGATCTCCCAGAGCCTAAACCAATCCCTAAAAGCGCTGTGCCAGCCTCTGTCATCACAGAACGCACATCAGCAAAATCTACATTTACCAATCCAGGACAAGTGATTATATCGCTTATTCCTTGAACTCCTTTCATAAGAACATCATCAGCACTTCTAAAAGCTTCTTGCAAAGGTGCACCTGAGATTACGTCTTTTAGTCTGTCATTTGGGATGACAATTAAAGTATCAACATTCTCAGCAAGCCTTGCGATACCTTCATCAGCTTGCCTCAAGCGACGTTTGCCTTCAAAACTGAATGGTTTGGTGACTATCCCTACTGTCAAAGCACCACTTTCTTTGGCAACTTGAGCAACAACAGGGGCTGCTCCCGTTCCCGTTCCTCCGCCCATACCAGCGGCAATAAATACTAGGTCAACGCCTTCTAGGGCTTGTTGTAGATCAGCTCTCGATTCTTCTGCTGCCTTTTGACCAATGCTTGGATTTCCACCTGCCCCAAGACCTCTTGTTAAGCTTTGACCAAGCTGAACCCTATGAGTGGCTGATGATTGGATAAGAGCCTGAGCGTCTGTATTGAGTACTCGATATGTTACTCCATCAAGATCACTGTTAATCATTCGGTTGACGGCATTACTTCCGCCACCCCCAACGCCAATAACCTCAATACGTGCAGATTGACTGGGTAGGATTCCTTCATCCATGTTGAAACTAGATTTGTTTCCCATTCCCATCACCATATTCAGGATTAGAACTCGTTTTGGGCATTATGAACATCATCCATGAATTCTGTTGGCTTATAGGTTTAAATTGATTAACAAATTAATTTCCATGATTTCTCCTTAATTGATCTTGATATATTAAACATTCCTAAAAAAGTTAGTCATAGCAAGGATTTTAACTTTCATTGCCTGGTATTTTTTCTATTTTTAATTCTGGTTTGCTTGGATCTTTAAGATCCACGATTTTTACTTTTGTGTTGATTAAAAGATTTGGCAATGATTTTTGTAGCTGGTTGAGCTTATTAATTTGCTCGATCAAGCGATCAGTTCCTGCTCCTAGAAGGACTGAATCAAAGTGCTCGGTTTTTAGGCTTATTTCTTGAAGAGGATTTATTTTAATTTTTTGAAGAGGACTTTGAAAAATAAATCTATTTTTTATTATTAAAATAATTTCTTTTTTTTTATTTGGATTCCAATTTTCTATAGATAATTTTATTTTATTTTGCTTTGATTTATTTACGTATTGAAGAGGTATCCACGATCCTTCCATATCAATCATCCCTTTTTCAATATTGTTTGAGAGAACTCGACTCGCAAAAGCGATTGGCTCTCTTTCTAAAATATTTAGATGAATTTCGGGAGGGAAAAACTTTCTATTGACTGCAACTCCTTTAATAGGAAGCTTTTTTATTAAATAGGATTCGATTTCTTTGGGATTTAATTCCAACAAATTTCTTGGATAAAAAATACTCGTTGTTTTTTTTATGTCGTTATTTGATATTCCAGAAAGACCTGTAATTTTAGTTTGATCAAAACTTATTGGTTTCCATGCTTGGTTTAAAAATGTAAGAATCAGAAAAATTGATGTGCTTGAGAAAAAAATTAATTGCCAAAGTTCAATTAGAAAATTTTTATTGTGAAAAATATTCGATACTTTTTTAGTTGATATTCGATTGTTTTTATTTGATTTTCTGGTTTTTCTTTTATTTGATTTCAAATGTCGCATCTTGCTCTGGACATAAGTTTGTCCATCCATTGACGAGCACGCTCAGCATCTGAAAATGGTACATCTATTTCTCTTCCTGAACCAATAAGTCTGAGTCGGCAGCGTCCTTCAGATTCTTTTGTTAATGGAGCTTCTCCCGAGCTGAGAGCCATCAGCTCAACCATTTCTAATTTCTTAACTTCAAAAGTTGCTTCTTCCTTGAAGCTACCAGCCTCAAAGCTGCTCCAACATAAAATACCAGCTTTTAATCGCGCAGCTCCTGTTCCATCAAGCTTGGCTAGCTCTGAACCTTTAGCCCAAATTAAGTAGAGATTCTGTCGCCTTCTCTCTATCCATCCAAGGGAGGCTATGAGAATAAAAGCCATAAGTAATGGCAACCAAAGGAGACCGTGAATCATTTTTTGAAAAAGAGATCTAAAAATGTCATGGTTAATTCATTCTCTAGCTGTTTCTATGAGACTAGCAACAAGTTTTTCTGGTTTTAATCCAGAAGCTTCCCACAGCATTGGATACATGCTTGTGTTGGTGAAGCCTGGCAAGGTATTTACTTCATTTATGTAAATCTTTTCTGTACTCTCTTGATAAAAGAAATCGACTCTCGCTAAACCATAAGCATTAATAGCTTTACATGCCTCGATAGCAAGCTTTTGTATCTTATTAGATATATTTATTTTCAAATCAGCTGGGATGATTGTAGTGCTTAAATGCTCATTATATTTTGAATCATATGTATACCAATCAGTTTGAAATTTAACTTCGCCAACAACTGATGATTTCATTATGGACTTTCCTAATACTCCGCATTCAAGTTCTCTCCCTATAATATTTTTTTCTATTATAATTCTTTCATCATATTTTACTGCAATTTCTATCCCAGTAATTAGTTCTTGCTTTGAGTAGGCTTTGGTTATGCCAATCGAAGAACCTAAATTAGCGGGCTTAATAAAACATGGATAATTTATTATTTTTTCTATTTCATCAAAAATAGAATTCATAAATAATGTATTTAATAAATTCTCTTTATGTAAATAAATATATGGAGCTTGAGGAAGATTGAATGATTTAAAAATTGATTTCATTGCTATTTTATCCATGCCTAATGATGATCCAAGAGTTCCTGATCCAACAAAAGGCTTTCCTGTTAATTTAAATAATCCCTGAATAACTCCATCTTCCCCATTTGGACCATGCAATGCAGGGAACCATACATCAACTTCGTTACTTTCTTTTGGGAAGTTGGTTAGATTATTGATAGTAATTCTATCTCTTTTTATTGTTTTAGTTGATTTTTTTTCTCCTAATAAAATTGACTTTGAGTATTCTGAATCCTCCCAAAAACCATTCTTGTCTATATAAATTGGATTTACAATAAAACGTTCAATATTGCAAGAATGAGATAAGGCTGCGTAAATAGTTTCAGCTGATTTAATAGAAACTTCATGTTCACTTGATTCTCCACCAAAAACTAGTCCTATAATTTGCTTTTTATTCGTCATGTCTAGTTTGTTCTCAATATTCTATAAACGTAGTTTATTGAATTAATTAACATTTATAACAAGATTCCAGTTAATGAGAATGGACGTATTTCATTGATTTTTATATTCACTATTTCTCCAGGTTGAGGTGATTTGCTATCAACTGAGGACTTTGGAAAAAATGTCAGTCGATTTGTTCTAGTTCTTCCTAGTAATTGGGAATTATCTTTAGAATTGATGCTCTCAACGAGTATTTCCTGTAAAGAGTCTTTGTACCTTAAGTTTCTTTTCTTTGCAGTATTTTCGACTAAATTATTAATTTCTCTTAGTCGATCGATTTTTATTGTTTCAGGTAATTGATTTGGCCACAAGGCAGCAGGAGTATTTGGTCTAGGAGAATAGGCTGCCGTATTGACCAAGTCAAATTGAACATCCTCTATAAGTGATAGCGTCTCTTCGAATTCATCTCTCGTCTCTCCAGGAAAAGCTACAATTGCATCAGAAGTAATTGACGACTCAGGCATTATTTGTTTTATATAATTTACAATTTCTTTATAGGTTTGAACAGTATATCCTCGACCCATATTTTTGAGTATTTTATTACTTCCACTTTGGACTGGGATATGAAAGTGTTCACAAACCTTAGGAAGTTTTGCACATACATCTATTAATTCTTTCGTGAAATACCTAGGGTGACTTGTGGCAAACCTTATACGCTCTATTCCTTCAATACCATGAATATATTCTAATAAATATGAAAGTGTTAATTTCCCAGATTTATTGAATTCGTAAGCTTTAAAGTCTCTGCCATAAGCATCTATATTTTGCCCTAAAAGGGTTATCTCTTTGTACCCAATTCTCGCTAATTCTTCTATTTCATGTTTAATAGCTTGCGGTGTTCGTGATTGTTCTTTACCTCTAACGGAGGGGACTACGCAATAAGTGCATCGCTCATTGCATCCATAAATAATGTTAACCCAACCGCATATAGTGCTCTCTCTTCTCGCTGTAGCAATGTCTTCGTAAATGTGCTGTTCATCAGTCGCTAATACTTGGTGTCCGTTATCAACTTGATTAAGAAGAGTCTCCAGTCGATTTGCATGCTGAGGCCCCATAACAAGATCTACTTCAGGAACTCTTCTTAAAAGCGTTTCCCCTTCTTGCTGAGCTAAGCATCCTGCAACGATAATTTTTAGATTAGGATCTGATTTTTTCCTTCTAGCTTGCCTTCCTAAATAGCTGTAAACTTTCTGCTCAGCATTGTCACGAATAGTACAAGTGTTGTAGAGAATTAAATCCGCTTTAAGTTCCTCTTCTGCAAGCTCATATCCCATCGTTTGCAAAATGCCTGACATTCTTTCTGAATCAGCTTTATTCATTTGACAACCGAAAGTGGTAATCCAGTAGCTTCCTCTATGGCTTCTAAAAGACTTGCTTTGTTTAGTAGGAGCTATGGTTGTTGTCATCACAGATTAATTTTTCCATGGGGGAAAAGATTTTTGAGATTGTCCTAAATTATGTTCAAGGGCGAGCGAGGGGATTCGAACCCCCGAATAGCGGCGCCACAAGCCGCTGCCTTAACCACTTGGCGACGCCCGCCTTGTGCTTTTAATCTACCAATGATTTGTCATTTTGAAATTCCAAAATGATTTTGGTAAAAAAATTTAGCTTGTGACTATTGTAGATAGTACGGATTGAAAAAATCACTTTTTATATCTTGATCAAAACGCAATTGACAGGTATTGAAGTTACTGTGTAAGTAGAACCCGTAATAGTAAAAGCTCGGGATTTAAATCTATTCAAAAGTGAATTTCGCAAAAGATGTTGAATTGATTGCAAGTCCTCCAAAGTCTGGGCGAGCAGATGTTCTTGTTCCAAGATGTTTGATTGGTAATGGACAGGATTTGTTAGGAACCTCAATTGATCAAGAAGGCTTGTCCTCTGTTCAGCTTGAGTGGCGAGATGGAACAATTACATCAATTGGGGGCTTGCAAGAAACTTCAAAAGTTCCTAAGGAAATCCTTCTGCCAAGATTTGTAGAACCTCATGCACATATAGATAAAGCATTTTCATGGTCACGTTCACCTAACTTGAGGGGTAGTTATCAAGAAGCTTTAGCAGCAAATCTCCGTGAATATGAATTGAGGTCCGAAGAAGAATTAATTTTCAGAGTTGAGAAGTGTCTCAATTTAGCTCTTGTTAATGGGATTAGGGCAATTAGATCTCACATAGATAGTTTTGGAAAAACAGCAATGAGAGATTGGGGTCTGATAGAAAGTATTAGAACAAAATGGCAAGAGAAACTTTTTTTACAGTTTGTGGCTTTGGTTCCATTAGATTTTTGGCAAAGTGATGAAGGTGAGCTTTTAGCTCAAAGAGTTGCCTCCAACGGAGATCTTTTAGGTGGGCTGATAGCGCCTCCTTACAATAAGAGGAAGACTTTTAAGTCCTTACTTCACCTAGTGCAACTTGCAAATAGACTTAAGTGTGATATCGATCTTCATATTGATGAGTCTCAATTTTGCCCGGCTGGGGGATTGAAATTACTTCTAGAAGTATTAGGCCAAGTTAAAAATGAGATATCAATAACTTGTAGTCATCTAAGCAGCGTGGGCTTGTTAAGAGAAAAGGAGATTTCATTTTTAGCGAACAAAATGGCTAAGAACAGATTAAAAGTAGTTGCTTTACCATTAACTAATTCTTGGCTTTTAGGAAGAAAAGATCGATCCACTTTAACGAAAAGACCACTAGCACCTATTTTTCAACTTCAAAAAGCTGGAGTCGATGTATCTGTAGGAGGAGACAATATAAATGATTCATGGTTCCCCCTATCTAATTTTGATCCTATAAGTTTAATGTCGTTTTCCATGCCAATTGCTCAGCTATCTCCCTGGGACAGATTGGGCCTTTCTCCATTTACTTGGTCTCCAGCAGATTTACTTAGCCTTAAATGGGATGGCCTTTTTCAAAATGGAAGTCCTGCCGATTTTATTTTGTTAGATTCAAATAGTTGGGTAAAAGCTTTGTCTGAAAGACCTAAAAGAAGAGTAGTAGTTAATGGTGAATTCTTGAATGAATTGCCTAAAAACAAAAAATCAACATACAACAATTCTCACCCATGACTAATAAAGAGAAAGTAGAATTGCTTTTAATTGAACTAAAATCAGTACCTGATCTAGAGATCTATCAAAAAACTAGTGATTTAAAAAGGTTCTCTAAAGATTTCTTTGATTATTCACCGATATTGATTAATGAATTAAAAGATTGCTTGGCTGACATAGTCGTTCGACCTCTTTCGGTAGATGCAATTATTGTTGTGGCTCAAATGTGTAATAAGTATTCAACTCCTTTGACCCTTAGAGGTTCTGGAACAGGGAATTATGGTCAATGTGTTCCACTTAACGGTGGAGTCGTTATGGTTATGTCTGGTCTTCGAAAAATTAGAAATTTCGATTCAAAATCAGGTGAAGTCACAGTTGAATCTGGTTGTTTGCTTAGAGATATTAATGATGAGTTGATTAAACATGGTCGTCAGTTACGGTTGCTTCCGAGTACATGGAGAAGCGCTTCCATTGGTGGCTTTATTGCTGGCGGTTCAGGTGGGATAGGATCCGTTCGATGGGGCTTCCTTAGAGATCCTGGGCATTTGCAGGCCTTAGAAGTAATAACGACTGAGGATTCACCAAGAAAACTTGAATTGAACGCAAGCAATTCTGAAGCTTTAAATCATGCTTATGGAACTAACGGAATTATTACTGCATTGACATTGACAACTGCTCCATGTGTTGAATGGCAACAAATAGTAGTCGATTGTTTTGATTTGGATCAAGCGGTTGACTTGTTATGCAAATTTAGTTGTGCAGCACTGGAGCTTTATTTGGGAACTTTGTTAGAGAAAGAAATTGTTACTTGTCTTCCCTCTGGGTCTGGCAAACCTTCAAACAAACATAGGATTTTACTTTTGGTCTCTCCTGATGGTGTTAGTACCATTGAGCGACTTGCGAAATCGGCTGGCGCAGATTTTGATGATTTAGGTCCAGAAAATCTTAAGGCAGGGACAGGCCTTCGAGAGCTTTCTTGGAACCATACGACTTTACATATGCGTGGCATTGATCCTGCTTGGACATATTTGCAAATGCTTCTTCCTCAGCCTGAGTTGGGAATGATGAAAAAATTGAAATCTGAGTGGGGATCAAATCTTTTGTGGCATTTGGAATGTGTTCGTCAAAATGGAGTTCAAAGATTAGCTTCACTTCCTCTTGTTAGATGGCAAGGTGAAGAAGCTATGAATAAATTAATCACTCAATGCAAAGACCTTGGTGCAGTGATTTTCAATCCGCATACAATTACTGTTGAAGATGGAGGCCTAGGTGTAATTGATTCTGATCAAGTGCAAGCTAAGAGTAACTTTGATCCAAAAGGGATTCTTAATCCAGGCAAACTCAAAGGTTGGAATCTAAAAGTCAATTGATTTAATTGCTAAATTTAAACAATTTAATTTATCAATATTTTCCTTTGAAAAAGGTCACCTATTAAATATAGCGATCCTGAAATGATAGGTGGTGGAGATGGCCATCTATGTTGTTTTTTAAGTGTTGATAAAACTTCTTCAACAGTAAAGGCTTCTTTGATTTGGTCTTTATATTCAGGGCAAAAACTTAAAATTTGATCTTTCGACCAGCTTTGTTGGCCTGGAACAGGAACTATCCAAGCTAAATCTTTCTCTCTAATTAGCTTATGCAAAATGCCTATAATATCTTTTCTTTTTTGAATTCCTAGTATCCAAATAATTCCACTTTCTTGATCAGTCCATGAGTCTCTTTCAATTGATAATTGCTTAGCCGCATGAGGATTATGTGCTCCATCAACAACGATGGGCATCCCTTCCCATTTTGTTGTTTGAAGTCTTCCAGGCCATTTAGCCAGAGACAAGCCTTCTCGAAGTTCTCCTTCAGAAATATTCCATCCAATCTTTTTTAAGGATTCAATAACCCCTTTGGCTACAGCTGCATTTTCTTTCTGTATCGCTCCTGATAGGCCGAGTTCCCAATCTGACGGAATTGGATCTACCCAATGAATGACAGCTTGTTTCCTCTTGGCAGTCTCTTCGAAAACTCTTTTTACAATATTGTGTTGAGTAGCTGTAATTACAGTACTCTTTGTGGTTATTACGGCTGCTTTCTCAATAGCTACTTTTTCTAGACTATTGCCTAAGTATTCACAATGATCAAGCCCAATAGCTCCAAATGCAATAATAGGTCTATATTGATGCGCCGTTGTTGCATCAAGTCTGCCTCCAAGCCCTACTTCAAGGATAAGAAGTTCAACTTCCCTTAAAGTAAAATACTTAAGTGCTATTGCAATAACACATTCAAAAGGAGTCAAGCTATATTTTTTTGCAATTGGAGAAAGAGACAGGCTTAATGATTGAAATTCTTCTTTTGATATTGGAGTCCTGTTGATACATATTCTCTCGACCCAATCAACTAAATGGGGAGAAGTGGTAACTCCAGTTTTGATATTTACTAAGCTAAGGACACTATTAATAAAAGCGCCAATAGAGCCTTTCCCATTTGTTCCTGCTATGTGAATAGCAGGTGTTTCTTTGCAGGGGTCTCCCATAGCAGTAATAGCTAATGACATACGGTCTATGCCCAGATTCATATCTTTATATTCTTTGCTCTTGCTTTCAAAAATGAAATTCGATTGTGCTATGAAAGTTTCATCAGACATTTGTCTAGTCTCGATAAAAGCTCGTTGATTTCTTTTTTTGTAATAGTTAAAGGAGGGACTATCCTTAATACTTTTACACCAGCTGATACTAGAAGAAGTTTCTCTTCTAAGGCGGATTTGACAATATCAAGAGATGTTATTTTGGTATTGTCTTTTATAACGAGACCTTGAATAAGTCCAACGCCTCGAGTGGAAATAAATATGTCTGAATATTTATTTGAAAGTTTAATTAATCCTTCTTTTAATTGAGAACCTCTCTCGGTGACTTTCTTTAAGAGGTCTCTTTTTTGTATTTCTTTCCCAACTGTTAGAGCTGCTCTGCAAGCGAAAGGATTCCCTCCAAAAGTGCTGGCATGATCACCGGGCTGAAAGACATCAGCCAATTGATTAACCAATAGTGCTCCGATGGCATGACCTCCACCAAGCCCTTTGGCTAGTGTGAAGACATCAGGTTCAATGCCTAGTTGTTCATATCCCCAAAGAGTACCTGTCCTTCCCATTCCAGTTTGGACTTCGTCAAATATCAATAAAATATTGCTGTGGGTACATTTTTTTCTTAAGAGCTCAAAAAATGATTTTTCCCCAATATTTATTCCCCCCTCACCTTGTATAGGTTCAATAAATACAGCTGCAATTTGCGGACCTGTTTTTTCTAATTCATCAAATAGATTTTCAAAAGATTCACTGTCGTTATAAGAAAAAAACTGAAATCCCTGAACCATTGGCTCGAAACCTTTGTGGTATTTCGATTGGCCTGTAGCACTTACAGCTGCGAGTGTTCTTCCGTGAAAGCTTTCCTTTGAGCAAAGAATGACTGGATTGTCGATATTACGTTCAATATGCCCATATTTTCTTGCCAATTTAATTGCAGCTTCGTTTGCTTCAGCACCGCTATTGCAAAAAAATACACTCTTGGCAAAACTTTGTGAAGTTAACCATTGAGCTAGTTCTTCTTGCTCTGGTATTCCGTAAAGGTTAGATACATGTTGAAGTCTTCTTAATTGTTTTGATAAGGATTTGATTAATGCTTTATCACTGTGGCCTAGTGAACAAGTTGCAATGCCAGCCACAGCATCAAGATATTTCCGGCCTTTTTTGTCCCACACCCATGAGCCTTTACCCCTAATGAGGTCTAAGGGAAAACGATTGTATGTTTTCATCAATGAAGTGGGAGCGGTCGGACTTGAACCGACAAACCCGAAGGTGCCGCATTTTGAGTGCGGTGCGTCTACCAATTCCACCACGCTCCCATGTGTTTATTTTATGTCAAAACTAGCAAAAATATGAAACTAAGCTGCATTTTTTTGAGTATTAATATTGTCTTCACTAATTATTTTGTTAGAGATAGAACGTTGAGATGTTGGTTGATCAAAATTTCTAGAAATAATGGAACCTGCATTAGTTAATTTTTCTTCTAACTTTTCATAGCCTCTATCTAAGTGTTCTAGGCCCGTGAAAATACTATTTCCTTTAGCAGAGAGACATGCAAGTATAATGGCAGCAGAAGAACGTAAATCTCCTCCCTCTACATTTGAACCTACAAGTTCTTTTACTCCTTTAATATAAGCAGTATTGTTTTCTTGATAAATACAGGCGCCCATTTTATTTAGTTCTAAAACGTGTTGCATTCTCTTCTCAAAAACTCTTTCTTTGATTTTGCTTGAACCTTTAGCGGTGGCCATTAATGACATAAATGGAGCCTGAAGATCAGTGGGGAAGCCAGGGAATGGACTTGTGGTTATGTCAACTCCTGAAATCTCTCTTGGAATGATTTTTAAATGATGCTCCCCATGTTGAGATATTAGACATCCACATTCTTTTAATTTTGAAATAACAGCGCTCAAATGGTTTGGGATTACTGGACCAATAATGAGAGGCGAGCGTGTTATGGCTGCAGCAATAAGAAAAGTTCCTGCTTCTATCCTGTCGGGTATAACAAAATGAGAAGTCCCGCTTAAAGAGTCCACTCCAAGGATTGTTATTCTTTTCGTTCCAGCTCCAAAAACCTTTGCTCCCATTGAATTAAGCATTTTAGCGAGATCCTGGATTTCTGGTTCTCTAGCGGGATTCGATATTGTTGTTTTGCCTAAAGCTAAGCAAGAGGCCATCAAGATGGTTTCCGTAGCCCCAACGCTGGGATATTTAAGAGTAATATTTGCTCCACGTAATCTTTTGTCTTTGGTTGAAACTTGAGCTTTTACAACATCATTTATAACTTCAACTTCGGCTCCTAAAGCTTTTAGACCATTGATATGTTCATCAACAGGTCTTGCTCCAATATTGCAACCACCAGGTAAAGGAATTTTTGCTTCTCCAAGTCTTGTAAGTAAGGGGCCAACACAGAAAAAGCTTGCTCTCAAGCTATGAACTAGTTGATAGGGTAATTCAACATTATGAATGGATTCTGAATTAATCTCGATAGAATTATTTGTTTTAGTTAACTTTGCGCCCAAATTACGGAGAATCTCTGACATGACTTCAATGTCCGTAAGTTGTGGAACATTTTTAATGAGGAGTTTTTCTTTCGTAAGAAGAGAAGCAGCCATTAAAGCTAGCGAAGAATTTTTTGCCCCACTAACTTTTAAGACCCCATTAAGCGGACACCCTCCTTTTACCTCCAGATGTGGCGGAATAATATTACTTTTAATTGTCGCCACACTACTCATATTGGAGCGAACTGCTTACCCCGCCATAATGCCAAGTGGATTTCAAATAGTCCAGTCAACCTTATTGAAAATTGATGGGTTCAAATTAAACATTGATAATGTTGAAAGTCTGAATAAAATTTTTAATATAGTTTTTATTGAATTTAATAAGAAAATTCAATATTTATTTCAATGCAAGAAACTTTTTTGCTTTTAAAAATTAAATAATTTGAGGTTGCAAAATTAATAAGTCATATTCGCCATTGATTACAAGTAAAAGAAACCCTTTGGTTAGGAAATTGAGGGGTCTTTTGAAAAAAACTGGACGTGAAGAGCATTCTTCTCTTTTGCTTGAGGGGTCTCATTTGTTAGAAGAGGCTTTGAAAACAAATTTTTTGCCATTAGAAGTTATTGCAACTCCTGAATGGTGTGATGAGCATGAGGAAGTTTTAAAAAAAATAGCTTCAAGATCTTTATTAACCCTTGTAACTAAGAATGTTTTAGAAGCATCTTTGTCAACAGTTACACCTGATGGTGTCGCAACGATATTCCCAATGCCAGGGTTGCCAGAACCTGGGGAAGCCCCAAAACACATTTTGGCTTTAGATAGGATTCAAGATCCTGGTAATTTGGGAAATTTATTCCGATCAGCCCTTGCTGCTGAATATGAAGTTATTTGGTTGGCATCAGGAGCAGATCCTCTAAATCAAAAGGTTTTAAGATCCTCAGCTGGCTCAGTTCTTCATTTACCTTTTGAAAGGATTGGAGATTCATCTTCTTCAAGTATTGAAATGCTTGTTTCAAAACTCAATATTGCAATTGATGATAATTACCAAGTAGTAGGAACAATTTCGCCCAATAAAATTACTGATAAGAAAGTGAAACCTTATTGGGAATTAGACTGGGATCTCCCTACAGTATTGGTTCTTGGTAATGAAGGCTCAGGTGTTCATTCTTCAATTGAGGCCTGTTGTTCAGACTTTGTTACGTTGCCTCATAGCTCATTAGTTGATTCACTAAATGTGGCATCTGCTGCAGTTCCTCTCTTGTTGGAGCGACAAAGAGTAAAAATGGTTACGGGTATCCAAAAAAAATCGTGAGTGAAATTTCTTTTGACTTTGACTTAATTGTTGTCGGAGCTGGATATGGAGGTTTTGATGCAGCTAAGCATGCAGCAGAGGCTGGCTTGAAAGTGGCGATTGTCGAATCAAGAGATATGGGTGGAACCTGTGTCAACAGAGGCTGCGTCCCCTCTAAAGCATTACTAGCAGCCAGTGGCAAAGTTCGTGAGCTTGCAAATGTTCCTTATCTTGCTGAATTTGGTATACATTCTGCTCCAGTTAGATTTGAACGTAAAAAAATTGCCGAACATGCAAAAAACTTAGTTGAGACAATTCGAAAAAATCTAACTAAAACATTAGAAAGATCAGGAGTTGAGATACTTAGAGGAGAAGGACGTTTAGAAGGCAATCAAAAGGTCGGTTTAAGAGAAACAAATGGAGTTGATAGAATCTTTTCCGCCAGAGATATTATCTTGGCTACAGGCTCAGACCCTTTCGTGCCGCCTGGAATTGAAATTGATGGACGAACTGTTTTCACAAGTGATGAGGCTATTAATTTGGAGTGGTTGCCAAAATGGATTGCAATAATTGGTAGTGGCTATATAGGTTTGGAATTCGCTGATATTTATACAGCTTTAGGTTGTGAGGTGACCATGATTGAAGCTCTTGATAAAGTAATGCCTACTTTTGATCCTGATATCACCAAAATTGCTTCAAGAAACCTAATTGATAAAAGAGATATTGAAACTCGAGCTGGAGTGTTTGCTACTAAAGTTAAGCCAGGTTGCCCCGTCGAGGTCGAGCTTACAGATGCAAAGAGTCGAGAAGTAATTGAGGAGTTACAAGTTGACGCTGTTCTGGTCGCAACAGGCCGAGTTCCGTCGACTAAAAATCTAAATCTACAATCCGTTGGAGTTGAAACAACGAGAGGTTTTATCCCAATTGATGATCAGATGAGAGTTTTGGTAAATGAAAAACCAATTTCTAATCTATGGGCAGTTGGAGATGTTACGGGTAAGTTGATGTTGGCCCATACCGCTGCAGCGCAAGGGAGTATTGCTGTAGATAACATTTTAGGAAAAGCAATAGAAATTGACTACAGAAGTATCCCTGCAGCGACTTTTACTCACCCTGAGATAAGTTCCGTTGGACTTTCGGAAGAAGAAGCAAAAGATCTAGCGAAAAATGAAGGCTTTGAACTTGGAATTGTTAGGAGTTATTTTAAAGCGAACTCTAAGGCCTTGGCTGAATTAGAAAGTGATGGAATTATGAAGTTGATTTTTAATAAAGAGACGGGAGAGGTCCTTGGGGCTCATATTTATGGATTACATGCGGCTGATCTTATACAAGAGGTTTCTAATGCAATTTCTAGAAGACAACGAGTCAATGACTTAGCAAAAGAAGTTCATACGCATCCAACATTAAGCGAAGTTGTTGAAGTTGCCTATAAACAGGCATCTTTACAAATAAAGAATTAGTAAATCAAATTCTATTTTTGTAGATTATTAATTATTTAAACTATGGAAATCCGAAGAAGACCTCCTAATCCAAGTATAAAAGTAGCTAATTTAGAGTATGCAATTCCTCACCCAGATTCACAACCTAAAAATATTTTGGAGGAAATTGTTTGGGAAAAACATCTCGAAGTTGAGATTGCAAGAAAAAAAGTTTCGCTTGAAGATTTAAAGAAAAAGATCAAGGATCTACCTAAAACAAAAAACTTTATAGATGCATTAAGAAATAGTAATTCGAAACCAGCACTAATTTCAGAAATAAAAAAAGCAAGTCCAAGTCGAGGGGTAATTAGAGAGGACTTTGACGCGAGAATGATAGGTAAAATGTATCAAGATGGAGGTGCTAACTGTATATCAGTCTTAACAGATAAAAAATTTTTTCAAGGTGGTTTTGATGTCTTAGTTGAAGTTAGAAAGGAAATCACAATCCCAATCCTCTGTAAGGATTTTATTCTTTATCCTTATCAGCTTTATCAAGCAAGAGTTGCTGGGGCTGATGCTGCACTTTTGATAGCTGCAATTCTGACTGATTCTGATTTAAAGTACTTATCTAAGGTCGCTGAACATTTGGGACTGACAATATTAGTAGAGGTTCATGACTCAGAAGAACTTGAAAGAGTACTAAATATTAACTTATTTAATTTAATAGGAATTAATAATAGAAATTTAAAGAGTTTTAAAACAGATCTGGAAGTTACAAAGAAGTTGGCTGAGAATTATGCTAACCAAGTCAAGGAAAATTCTATTACTTTGGTAAGCGAGTCAGGTTTATTTACTCGTGAGGATTTGGATTTAGTAAAGAGTTATGGGGCTGATGCTGTTTTGGTTGGTGAATCTCTTATGTCACAGGAAGATATATTAGGTGCAGTTAAAAAGCTAATTGGTAAGTTGTAAATAAGTAAAAGATCTATATCAATCTCTTAAATCTATTTAGAGAAAACTTTATCTACTTTCCCAATAATTAAATCTAATTCAATTAAACCAAATTCTCTACTGTCCGTACTTGAAAAGGAGTTATCTCCCCTTAAATCAAATTTATTCTGATAAATTCTATGAATCCTTTTAATTATTAACTTATTTTTTGTTTTTGGATGAGAGGCGATGACGATATCGCCAATCTTTAAGTTAATATTTTTTGGGTTTAACTTTTTATACGTTACTAAATCTCCCTCTTTAAGAGTTCTTTCCATAGAAGTACCGACAACACGTAGATGTTGTCGGTAACCAATTATTAAAGTAAATAAAGTAAATAAGTCTGGCTTGTGGAAAAGACTTTTATTAGCTTGCGGTAACCCAGCTATCACTTCTACCTTTTGAAGACCAAAACATCGAGTGAATCTTTTGTACAGCTGCTAATAATTCTTCTGCCTTGGTTTGATCAATATTTACCTTGCATGCACTACAAAGCTTTGCTGCTTTCCAAAAAGTGTCATGAAGGTCTGGATATGTAGCTAAGTGTTCAGGCTTGAAGTAATCAGTCCAGAGGATTAGAAGTTCTTTTTTGGCCTTTTGTGATTCTTCTTCCTTAATCGCAACGAAGCGAGAAAAAGTGTTGTTATAAGCTGAAATGGAAGCTTGATCGTTGCCAGCTGGAGTTAGAGCAATAAGTTTTTTTGTCATAGACAAAACTGCCTCTGCGGCAACTCTTGCAGAAGCAGGGTCATATACGCCGCAAGGTCCGTCACAGTGAGCGTGAACAGATTTTGCTGGAAGCTTGTTAAAGATTGATGTAAGTGTTTCGCTCAACATCTGAAAATAATTTGTGAACATTTTTTTTTACATTAATGGCGTTTGTCAACAAACGCCATAACTTTTTCTAGAGCTTTCTGAATAATTTAAGAAATTCACTTAACACTCAATAATTCCACTTCAAAAGTTAAAACTGAATTAGGAGGGATTGGACCTATTCCTCTGCTGCCATATCCCAATTCTGGTGGGATGACTAATTTTCTTTTACCTCCAACTTTCATTCCTGCGACTCCCTCATCCCAACCCTTTATCACCATCCCTGCACCTAAAGAAAATTCAAAAGGACCTCTTCCATAGCTGCTGTCAAATTCTTTTCCATCATCAAGAGTACCCTTGTAATTTACTGAGACACTTGTTCCTGGAGTAGCTTCTTGACCATCACCTAAAACTAATTCAGTGATTTTCAGCCCGCTTGAAGTGACTTGAGATGCTTCTATTCCTGCTCCTCCGAGAGAAGCGTTGCTTGCACTGGTTTTATCTGAAGCCATAGTAAAAAGTGATGGATTTGGGTCTTCTGGGTCTAATTCAAATGGATTAGTTACAGACTCGCTGGTTTTTGTGGATTGCCTTACATCCGCTTGGATTGGTTGATCAATCTGTAAGGCATTTGTTGGAGTTGGGGAGATGATTTGGCTGATCACTGCAATCATCAAGCAGCTAAGGCAAACAGAAAAGCTAATTAAGATTTCTCTCACAGCAATATTAAGTAGTCGGAAATATTCTTGCAGATTAATACCCAAATTACATCTATTTAAAAATACTAACTAGAGAGTATGAATTTTGTCGGTGTATATTTTATTAAATTGGATTTATGAATAATATCTATTCTCTTTTTATTAAAGCTTTTGCTGGTGGAGCTCTAGCAGGAATCTCCCTTAGTGAGGGAAATTATATATTAATGCTTTTGGGAATATCTTTACTATGGCCTGCTAGTAAAAATCCATGGGGAGGCTTTTGCTGGGGTGCGATGGCTATTTTATGGAGTCATAAGTGGTTGCTATCTTTGCATCCAATCAGTTGGGTAGGGATAAGCTCAAATTTAAGCTTACCTATTACCATTTTTATATGGCTTTTTTGTGGAGCCTTTGGAGGGGGGCTGGTCTTTATTTGGTCAGCTTTGAGTGGCTGTTTAGCTCCTGGAAGACTGCAGGTTTCTAAATTAGAAAATAAGTTTATTTATGCCGTCTTATTATCAACAATATGGGGTCTTACTGAAGAACTATTATCTAGAGGTCCTTTGTTTTGGATGGGTGTAGGACCAAGCTTATTACCACAAGATAGATATTTGGCTGGATTAGCAAGATGGATAGGTTCGGGCGGCTTGGCCTCTATCCATCTTTTAGTTGGATGGTGGATGTGGCAACTTTCAATTGCTTTTCAAGCTAGAAAAAAATTCAAGAAATTTATTATTCTTGGCTTTGCTTATTTTTCGTTGGCCCATTTAATTGGATTTATATTGTTGTTGGATTCTTCAACTGATTCGTCAGAGAAGGTTGCGATGTGGCAAACAAATATTCCAATAAGACAAAAATTTAGTCAGCAAGAAATAAATGCTTTGCCCTCAAAAGTAAATAGAGCATTAACTGATGCTATTGAAATGAATGCATCTTTTTTAATTGCTCCAGAGGGAACGTTGCCTCTGGATAGAACAAAGATCCGAGATTTTCCTATTAATTTTCTCTCTGGAGGTTTCAGAAAAATAAATGGTTCTCTACGAAGTTCACTATTAGTTTTTAATCCAGGTGAAGAGTCTTTTTCGGATGTATTGGATAAATCTAGATTAGTTCCTTTGGGAGAATGGATCCCTGTATTACCCAACTTTTTAAAAAATGGCCTTTCTGCAGTAGGAGGAGTTGAAAGTGGGAATCCATCAAGACTTCTTGATTGGGAGGGGCCCTCATTTGCAGGTGTTATTTGTTATGAATTGAGTAATGGGAAAGCCATAGCTAAAGCAGTAAATCAAGGAGCTAAATGGATTTTAGTGATTGCAAATTTAGATCCCTATCCTATTTCTTTGCAGAGACAATTTTTATCTATGTCTCAATTAAGGAGTATTGAAACATCAAAAAATTTAATATCTGTCTCAAATACTGGCCCAACATCTTTGATTAAAAATAATGGAAGAATTGATACCCTACTCAAACCAAATAAAGAACTTGTTCAACTCGTTGACCTGGAATTAAATGGAAAGAAAACTTTATATACATATGCTTCTGACTTGCCTATGATTACAGCTACTCTTGTAAGTTTAATAGTCGTTTTGCGTTTACGTAAGTATGATTGATATCAATACTCTTTCGAAATAAGTCCTCCTCCTAATACATAATCACCCTTATAAAATACTGCTGCTTGACCAGGAGTAATTGAAAATTGATCTTCTTCAAAATGAACTTGACATTTTTCACAATAATTTTCTTTATTACTATCAATAATTGGTATTAATTTTGCTTTCACTGCTTTACTCCTATATCTAATTTGGACCTCAACTTCAATTGGTTCTTGAGGCGCTTCAATTGATACCCAATTTATAGCTTTTACAATACATTCTGACTTACCAGAATCTTCTCTTGGGGCAACAATTACTCTGTTTAAAGAGGCATCAATTTCAACAACATGCAAAGGGACTTCCCAAGCAATACCTAATCCCTTTCGTTGTCCAATCGTGAAATGCTGAATTCCATTATGGGAACCTATGATTTGACCGTTTTTAAGGACAACCTCTCCTATCTTGTGGGGTAAATACTTATCAATAAATGCATTCATTGATCCGTAATGTTCAGCAAGACAAAGGTCTTGACTCTCTGGCTTTTCGGCGGTTTTTAATGAATGTTTAAAAGCTTCAATTCGTGTTATCTCTTTGGTTAACTCTCCAAGAGGGAAAATTGTTTTTCCTAAAATTTCTTGAGGAAGATCATATAAAAAATAGCTTTGATCTTTGTTGAGATCTTTACCTCTTAAGAGCTTATGTCTTTTTATTCCATCACTTGGAAGATCATTTTTATTGAAAGATTCGTTTGAGTATCTAATTCTTGCGTAATGCCCAGTCGCGATCTTTTCGATATTCTTATGTTCTTTAATCCATTTGAGCATTTCTGAGAATTTGACTGATTTATTGCAGCGCGAGCACGGTAAAGGGGTAATTCCTTCTTCATATCCTTTTACGACATTATTGATGATTTCTTTTTGAAAGATTTCTTTTGTATCAACTATGTGATGCTTGATTCCAAGTTGATCACATATCCCTGCAGCATCAATTAATCCATCAGAGCAGCAAGAACCTTTTCCTTTCATTAGCCACAAAGTTAATCCCACTACATCCCAGCCAGCTTCACAGAGAAGAGCAGCAGTTAAGGAGCTGTCTACCCCGCCGGAAAGCCCCACTACAACTGAATGATTTCCAGAAAATGTTTGCAGTCTTTTTAATGTTTCCTCGACTGTTTCTTCTGAAGTCAAATGATTTAAAACTTTTTTTGTTTCTCTTGTTTCCACATTCATGGGCATTGATAGTAGCTTCTGTTCATAGTGGGTTTGATTGCTTTTTGATTTTGAATTGGCCTCAATTTGATTCGGAACATTTGATGGTTTCCTCAGAGCAGATGAAAAACATAGAACAAGAAATGTTTTCTATGGGTATGCCTGTTGAAGCCCTGATGGAAAAAGTAGGGATTGGTATTTCTTCATGGATATTAGACAGACAAGGATTGATTGAAAATGGTGCAATCGTTTTAGTAGGGCCAGGTCACAACGGAGGCGATGGACTCGTTGTCGCAAGAGAACTTTATATGGCCGGCGTAGATATCTCCATTTGGTGTCCACTCCCATTGAAAAAAGAATTAACACAAAAACATTTTGATTATGCGAGGCAGATTGGGATTCAAAATTTGGAGCGTAAACCCGATTCGAATTCTCATTTATTATGGATTGAGGCATTATTTGGAATAGGACAATCAAGGACTATCTCTGAGGAAATAGTTCATTTATTGAATTCGAAGAAGAGATTTAGCCCTGATAAATTAATTAGTATTGATGTCCCCGCAGGATTGGACTCAGATAATGGAAAAACAATATCAAATACTTCATGCAAACCTTTCTCTACAATATCATTGGGTCTATTTAAGTCTGGGTTAATTCAAGATTCAGCTATTGATTATGTAGGTAATTTAGAGAGATTAGATATCGGGATTCCGGATAAAATCTTAGCTGATTTTCCTAAAACCCAGCCTTTAAGGATTTCTTTTTCAGACTTGACTACTTTTGCTTGGCCTAAGCCAAGTAAAAGTAAAAGTAAATACCAGAGAGGAAGAGTTCTTGTTGTTGCAGGAAGTGAAAAATACAAGGGAGCAGCATCCCTTGCTTTGAATGGTGCTTTAGCAAGTGGGACTGGAAGTGTTAGCGCTTTTTTGCCTCAGTCAGTTTCATCGGGTCTTTGGGTAACTCACCCTGAGGTTTTATTACTTGGAGATCTAAATACTTTTCAGGATGGTTCTTCAGATTTTTCCAAAGTTTTAAATGAAGTTGATTTAAATAGGTTTGACTCGATTTTGCTCGGACCTGGATTAGGGATTGCAAAAGAAAAAGATTGTTTTGGCTCTGACTTGCAGGATTTCAAAGGTCTACTTGTTCTTGATGCTGATGCAATCAATAGGCTGTCGATAACTTCAAAAGGTTGGGAGTGGCTAAATGATAGAGAAGGTCCTACCTGGCTTACCCCTCATCTTGAAGAATTTAAAAGGCTATTTCCTTTAATTGATTGCTCCAATCCATTGAAGGCTGGAATTGAAGCTGCAAAAATTTGCAGTTCTTCTGTCTTATTGAAAGGTGCTCATAGTGTTATCTCTGATCCAGAAGGGAAAACTTGGCAAATAGGGCAAGTGAATTCAAGTGTTGCAAGAACTGGCCTTGGCGATGTTTTGGCTGGTTTCGTTTCAGGGATGGGGGCTTTTGGCTTAGCAAGTACTGAGCGATTGGATACTAATTTGCTCGCTGCATCAGCATTGATGCATGCATATGCTGGCGCATCATGCTCAAGAGGAAGCACGGCAAGTGTTATTTGCACTTTTCTTGGAGAATTAATAAAAAAAGAAAGCTCTTGAAATGTTTTGAAACAACCATTTTCAGGGCGCTAAATGGTGGATTTGGTGTCATTTGTTAACTAATCGTCTACAGAATCTGAAGCCTTCATGAAAGTCGGGCATCTTTTACGATTTGTGTAGGAAAGTCTTACTACTTTAAGTACAGGGTCAAGAAACAATGGTTTCAACTGCACCCAAGCCCGCTGAATCACAAAAACGACGCAGCAGTGATCCAATTAGTTGGTACCTTTCCTCTATAGGAAGAGTTCCTCTTTTAACTCCTGCGGAGGAAATTGAACTTGGTAATCAGGTTCAAACTTTGATGAGTCTCACCGAGGATGGTCAGATTAAAGAGCAGAGCAAAGAATTTACCTCTCATCAAAGAAGATTGATTCGAATTGGAAGAAGAGCAAAGGAAAGAATGATGAAGGCAAATCTTCGATTGGTTGTAAGCGTTGCCAAGAAATATCAGGGAAAAGGTCTTGAACTTTTAGATTTAGTTCAGGAAGGTTCTCTTGGATTAGAAAGAGCGGTAGAAAAATTTGACCCTACACGTGGATATAAGTTTTCTACTTATGCCTTTTGGTGGATAAGACAAAGCATGACTAGAGCTATTGCTTGTCAGTCAAGAACAATTCGATTACCTGTTCATTTAAGTGAGAGATTAGCGACCATTAGAAAAATAAGCTTAGATTTGGCTCATAAGCTCGGTGCAATGCCTAGTCGTATTGAAATAGCTGAGGCAATGGAAATTGAGTTAGAAGAACTTGATTCGATTTTGAGACAAGCTCTTACTACAAGTAGTCTTGACGCTCCTGTGAATGGAGATGAAGGCCGTAGCTTTTTAGGTGATCTAATAGCTGATGGTTCTGGAGAAGAGCCACTAGACAAAGTTGAACAAAAAATTCATCAAGAACAACTTGGCAGGTGGCTAAGTCATTTAAGCGAACAAGAACAGCACGTTATTAGGCTTAGATTTGGCTTGGAAGGGAATGAGAGACATACTCTCGCTGAGATAGGAAGATTATTACAAGTTTCACGTGAGAGGGTTAGACAGGTTGAGCTAAAAGCTCTTAGGAAGTTGAGAAACCTCACGAGAAAGCTTCCTAGTGGAATTTGAATTTTATCTAAGTTAGTTTTCTGCCCAGATATATTTAGTTAATTCACTAGGATCAGGCTCTGGTGCGTTTAGAGCGAATTCAACAGCGTCATTAACTTCTAGATCAATTTCTTTTTCAATATTTTTTAATTCTTCATCAGTAACTAATCCAGAATTAGTTAGATCATTTTTTAACTTTTTTAAAGGATCTCTTTTAGCCCAGAATTCCTTTTCTTTTTCTGATCTCAGTTCATCTGGATCAGCCAATGAATGACCTCTGAATCTGTAAGTAAGGCATTCTATTAAAGTAGGCCCTTCTCCTGCCCTAGCTCTCTCAATAGCTCTTTGAGCAACACCTCTTACAGCTAGGACGTCCATTCCATCAACCTCTTCTCCTGACATCCCAAAAGCAGAAGCTTTTCTCCAGATTTCTGTTTCACTAGTTGCTCTGTCATGGGCCATTCCAATTGCCCATTTATTATTTTCGACTACAAAAATGATCGGTAATTTCCATAGTTGAGCCATATTTAAACATTCATAAAACTGACCTATGTTGCATGTACCATCACCGAAAAAAGCCGCAGTTACAGAATCACTATTTTCTTTAAGAGCCTCCCTTCTATATTTACTGGTGAAAGCAGCTCCAAGTGCGACTGGAATACCTTCACCAATAAATGCATAACCCCCAAGAAGATGATGTTCTTTTGAAAATAAATGCATTGAACCTCCTCTCCCCTTGCTGCAGCCTGTCTCCTTACCAAATAGCTCGCTCATAACCTCTTTTGCAGGGACTCCAGCACTTAAAGCATGAACATGATCTCTGTATGTGCTGCAAAACCAGTCATGTTTGCGTTTCATTGCTCCAATAACACCCGTACTTATTGCTTCCTGCCCGTTGTAAAGATGAACAAAACCAAACATCTTTCCTCTGTAATACATTTCTGCACATTTATCTTCAAATCGTCTTCCCAAAGTCATGTCTTTGAAAAGATTTAAACCAATTTCTCTATTGATTTTAGCGGGTTTGGTATTAGCCAGATTGCTTAGTCTGTCGGCGTGTTCCCTGTGCTGACTTGGGTCTTGGCTGGTTTTGTCCTGGTTGTTAGACATGACTTTGTTCATATTCACTTGTCAATCCTGTTTAGACTTTAAGCGTCAATGGATGCAAAATGGATAAAACCCCTTACGATGCCTAGAGCTTTTTTCCTAATTACCAAGTAGCGATTGGAATTACCTATTGATCATTTTCGCTTATTGGGGGTTAGCCCTTCTGCAAATGCTGAAGAAGTCCTCAGGGCTTTTCAGTTAAGGCTAGATCGTCCTCCCAAGCAAGGCTTTACGTATGAAGTTTTAGCTCAGAGAGCTGAGCTTCTAAGACTTTCTGCCGATCTTCTATCCAATCCTGCTGAACGACAATCTTACGAACTTGCTCTCATTGAGGGTTCTTCAGGATTTGACTTGTCTTCAAACAGAGAAGTCGCGGGTTTACTTCTTTTGTGGGAATCAAATGCTTCTTTTCAGGCTTTTAAACTTGCAAAAAAAGCATTGCAACCGCCTCAAGCCCCCGCTTTGGGAAGTGGCAGGGAGTCTGATTTAACATTAATAGCAGCTTTGTCTTGCAGAGACGCCTCTATTGATGAGCAGGCGGGTAGAAGATACGCTTCAGGTGCTGATTTGCTCCAAGAAGGGATACAGTTGCTTCAAAGGATGGGAAAGCTTGTTGAAGAAAGAAAAACCCTTGAATCCGATTTAGAGATATTACTTCCATATAGAATTCTTGATTTAATAAGTAGAGAGAAAGAAGATGAGAAATTTCATCAGGAAGGCCTGATGTTGCTAGAAGACTTTGTTAACAAAAGGGGCGGACTAGAAGGGAAAAGAAATTCAGAAAAAATAGCAGGATTAAATCAGAACGATTTTGAGCTATTTTTCCTTCAAATTAGAAGATTTATAACTGCAAAAGATCAAACAAAACTTTACGTGAATTGGTATCGAAGGGGTTCCGAAGATGCTGGTTTTCTTGCTGCTTTTGCCTTGATAGCTTCTGGCTTTTCTTATAAGAAACCAGAACTCTTGCAAGAGGCCCGTAAATATCTTCGAAATATCAATATTAATGGTTTTGATGCTATGCCATTAATTGGATGCCTGGATCTGTTGTTAGGAGATGCAAAGCAAGCAGAGTCTCGTTTTAGAAGCAGTTCAGATGAGAAATTAAAAGACTGGTTAAATAATTATCCAGGTGAAACCTTGGCTGCACTTTGTGACTATTGCAGAAATTGGTTGAGAAAAGATGTTGTAGTCGGTTTTAGGGATATTGAAATTGAAGCTGTAAATCTTGATGATTGGTTCGCTAATCAAGAAGTTCAGCTTTATATAGAACAGTTGGAAACAAAAGGTGCATTGGGAATTGCAAAAGCAGGATTTTCATTCTTATCGTCTTTTGCTCTTGAACAAGAAATTGAGAATAATTCATTAAAAAACTTGGATGAAGAAGAAGCTAATTTGCCAATGCCAGGGGGTTCTTTCGATGAAAGCTTGAAAGGACAGTCTTTTCAAGCACGATTGCAAAATAAAGAAGCTTTCTTAAGGTCTGATTTAGTTAAAAAGATAATTTCAAAATATTATTCAATATTTGAATTTATCAAGAAATCAAACTTCAAATCTTTCATATTAAAAAGACCGATTTATACAAGTGCTTTAGCATTTATTGGTTTATTTGTTGTTGGCACAAGCTTAGGAATACTCACACAGAGAAAACAATCAGAAAATAATGATATTTCGATCGCTGAAGTTGTTAAAGAAGAAGATGTAAAAATCAAAGATGATAGCTCAAATAAAATATTTAATGATAAAGAAAGATTAGCTACAAATCTATTAATTCCTCTTACTTCATCTTCTCCTACAGATCAAGAAATTAAATTTCTTATTGAATCATGGTTAAAGGGAAAAGCAGATCTATTGAAGGGTTTAGAAAGTGAAACTCTCTCTTCTGTGGCGTCTCCAAACTTATATAATATAGAAATCGAAAGGAGAAAAAAATACAATACTTTAGGTCAAAATATTATTATTGATGCAAGAATAACTTCAATTAAGGTTATTAAAAAGACAAATAAAAGAATAGAAGCAGATGTTCAAATGAAATATGAAGATAAAAAGATTAGTTCTTCTGGTGACATTATAGAGTCTAGCGTTTACCCTTCTTTAAAAGTGAAGTACATAATAGGTAAGAATAAAAATAACTGGCAATTAGTTGATTACATTAGTGGTAATTAAAAAATCTAAAATAAGAAAATGTTTGATGAACTAACCAATCAATTTGAAGATGCCGTAAAGGCATTCAAGGGAGACGCTAAGATTTCAGAGGAAAATGTTGATGAAGCACTTAAGCAGGTAAGACGAGCTCTCTTAGAAGCAGATGTCAGTTTGTCTGTCGTAAAAGAATTTATCGAAGAAGTAAGAGTCAAGGCAGTTGGCACAGAAGTTGTTAGAGGTATAAATCCTGGGCAAAAATTTATTCAAGTAGTTCACGAGCAACTGGTGAATGTCATGGGGGTAGAGAACGATCCCTTGGCAAATTCAGATGAAAAACCAACCGTGATTTTAATGGCTGGGCTTCAGGGGGCTGGAAAAACTACAGCTACAGCAAAACTTGGATTGCTCCTTAAAGAAAAAAATCAAAAACCATTGCTGGTAGCTGCAGATACATACAGACCAGCAGCCATTGATCAATTAGTAACTCTGGGAAATCAAATTGATGTAGAGGTTTTTAGTTTAAGTTCCAATTTAAAGCCAGAGGAGATTGCAAGAAAAGGTCTGGAAAAAGCTAGAGAAGAAGGATTTGATACTTTGCTTGTAGATACTGCCGGTCGGCTTCAAATTGATAAGGAAATGATGGGTGAGATGGTTCGAATTAAAGAGGCCGTTCAGCCTGATGAAGTTTTGTTGGTAGTTGATTCAATGATTGGCCAAGAGGCCGCAGACATTACCAGAAGTTTTCATGAAAAGGTAGGAATAACAGGTGCTGTTCTCACAAAACTAGATGGAGATTCTAGAGGTGGCGCTGCTCTTTCTATTAGGAAAATTAGCGGGAAACCAATCAAATTTATAGGAACAGGAGAAAAGGTTGAGGCATTGCAACCTTTCTATCCCGAGAGGATGGCTAGCAGAATCTTAGGGATGGGTGATGTCCTAACCCTTGTTGAAAAAGCACAGAAAGAAGTTGAAATTGCTGATGCAGAAATCATGCAAAAGAAGCTTCAAGAAGCAACTTTTGACTTCTCAGATTTTGTAAAGCAGATGAGGATGATAAAGCGAATGGGCTCGTTAGGGGGGTTGTTAAAAATGATTCCTGGGATGAATAAACTTGATGATGGAATGATTAAAAGTGGAGAAGATCAACTTAAAAAAATTGAGGCAATGATTGGTTCAATGTCAGAAGAGGAAAGGAATAAGCCTGAATTATTGGCAGCACAACCTTCAAGACGTCGAAGAGTTGCTAGTGGAAGTGGCCATCAACCGGCAGACGTTGATAAGGTCCTCGCTGATTTTCAGAGGATGCGAGGCTTGATGAAGCAAATGTCTACTGGAGGAGGACTCCCAGGCATGGATGGAGGACTTCCTGGAATGGGAGGACTTCCTGGAATGCCTTCATCAGGTTCTAATCCATATCAAGCAAGGAAAGGAAGAGGAGGTGCCGGTTCGGCGCCCCGAAGACAGCGACCAGTTAAGAAAAAGAAAGGTTTTGGTGATCTTTAGAGATAACAAAAGGCTAAATTAATCATCTGTGGAGTATTATTAAAGTGAAGAACCTTTGCGTTCAATCCACTTACAAATAAATAGAAGATGATCAAGCTCCGCCTTAAGCGGTTTGGTAAAAAGCGTGAATCCAGTTTTCGTCTAGTTGCCTGTAATAGCACATCAAGGCGAGATGGTCGCCCCCTACAAGAACTAGGCTTTTACAATCCAAGAACCAAAGAAACTAGATTAGATACTGAGGCTTTAAGAACTCGACTAGGACAAGGCGCACAGCCTACTGATGCGGTAAGAACTTTATTAGAAAAAGGAGGACTCCTTGAAAAGAAAGTTCGACCAGCTGAAGTTTTAGGAAAGCAAAAACAGGGAAAAGAGAGATCAGCAAAGAAAAAAGATGCAGCCGCATCTGAAACTTCTGAATAAGAAGTTTTGATTAATATCAATAACTTCAAGAAAATGTATGTCTGAAGCAACCACTGAAGGTCGCTTTTGTATAGATCTGCCTGATTCCGATGCTGCTACTGCTCTAGCTGGAACTGGTCAATCAACACTTCACAGATTGGGAAGCCTTACTGGAGCATCTTTTGCCTTAAGGGGATTACAACTTGAAATAAAAGGAAATTCTTATCAAATAGAAAGAGCGGCAGCAATTGTTGAATTAGTTAGGCCAATTTGGGAAGAAGGGCAAATTGTTTCTATCGTTGATTTACAGGCTGCTGCTCGAGCATTGGATAATGGAAAAAAAAATGATCACGTAAAATCAACAAATAAAGTTTTAGCCAGAAGTCAAAGAGGAAATCTTTTAAGACCAAGAACAATTAGGCAAAAAAATTATGTAGAAGCAATGGAAAAAAGTGATCTTACTTTTGCTTTAGGCCCTGCAGGAACAGGTAAGACATTCTTAGCAACAGTATTAGCTGTGCGAATGCTTACAGAGAGAAAAATCGAGAAAATTATTTTGACAAGACCTGCAGTTGAAGCTGGAGAAAGATTGGGTTTTTTGCCAGGAGACCTCCAGCAAAAAGTAGATCCCTATTTAAGACCTCTATATGATTCTCTTCACTCTTTACTTGGACAAGAAAAAACTAATTTACTTTTAGAAAAGAATGTGATCGAAGTCGCTCCTTTGGCTTATATGAGAGGAAGGACTTTAGAAGAATCTTTCGTGATACTAGATGAAGCCCAAAACACCACTCCAGCACAAATGAGAATGGTTCTTACCAGGCTTGGTGAGAGATCAAGGATGGTCGTAACTGGGGATGTAACCCAAGTAGACTTACCATTCGGACAGATGAGTGGACTTATTGAAGCAGCAGATTTACTCGAAAAGATTGATGGGATTTCTGTTTGTAGACTTACATCCGCAGATGTAGTAAGACATCCACTTGTTCAAAGCGTTGTTGATGCTTATGCAGAACTAGACAAAAAACAGACTATAGGGTGATCCGCATTCACATTCGTGGAGAGTTATTTTTTTTGTGCCAAAATAAGTATTAATAATTATCTGGTGCGTTATGCCAGCAAACAGCAATTTCCAACAAGCTATTCGTGAAGCACAATCAAGTTCACTTATTGGTCCAAATGTAGTTAATAAAGCTTTGCCATATGTAGGCGGAGGAATGGCATTAACCGGACTAGGTGTCTTAGGTGGACTTTCTTTACAAGCCACTAACAATCCTATATTTGGCCCTCTGTTTATAGTCGCTTTTATTGCAGAAATAGTTCTATTTTTCATGGCAAGCAGCGCTGCCAACAACGCAAATAATTCTAAAGCGCTTCCATTATTGACCGGATTCAGCTTGTTAACTGGTTTTACTCTAAGTGGGATTGTTGGATTAGCAATTCAAGTCGCAGGGATGGGAGCAATAGGAACAGCTGTATTCGCTACTGGAATCACTTTCGTGATTGCATCTTCAGTTGGCAGGAAGATGAGTGATAACGTCGGCCAAGCTTTACAAGGTGCAGTTGGCCTTGGATTGCTTGGTTTGATTATCGCGATGGTTTTCCAATTTATTGGAGGTTTATTTGCTCCAGGTATGTTTGGAGGCAGCGGATTTGAATTAATGATTGCTGGCTTTGGAACTGTACTTTTTGTTGCGATGTCTTTTGTAGATTTCTACACTATGCCAAGAAGATATAACGACGAACAGTATTTAGCAGGAGCATTGGGAATGTACCTAACTTATATAAACTTATTTGTTTTTGTCCTTCGTCTTATTATTGCTCTTCAAGGCGGTGGCAGAAGAGATTAAGACTTTTAAATTAAACATAAAAAATAGAGCCGAAAGGCTCTTTTTTTATGTTGCAACTTCATAAATACTTTCTGTTATTGCATTGATTTGTTCATCGTTATAACCCCATTTATTAAGAAATTTCAAATCCGTTCCATTCCCTTTTGTTGCTTCAAGTAAAACATCTAAACGTTTTTTTACCTGAGTTGAGTCTAATAGTTTAAGTAATTCAATACACCGAATTTTGATTCTTTTTGATTGCATTTCCTGAGGATTTTTATTCTTTCGATGTGCAATTATCATCGCTGAACTCATCGCAAGATTCTTTACGGTTAAGTCAATAACTTTTTCTCCAGCACTTCTTAGTTGAAAAATTAATGCATCAGGTAATCTATCCATTAAAGGGCAATCTATTGAAAGACTTACAACAAAAAACCCTCTTGCACCTTCAAACGATTTAATAAGCTCTCCAATTCGATCAGAAATAACTTCGTCACTTATTTCATCATTCTCCCAACTTTTGCACCAAATCATGGATGCTTGCATAGCTTCTTTAAAAGTTGGTTTCTGTTCATTCATGGTTTTATTGCTCTTTTAGAGTAAGGCTATAGATAATCGTAGAGAAAGAAAATGTCTTTGGGAGATTTAAATTCAGAGGATTTTAAGTCTGGATTTATTGCATTAATAGGTAGACCAAATGTTGGGAAATCAACGTTCATAAACAAATTTATTGGTGAGAAAATAGCTATTACATCACCCATTGCTCAAACCACTAGAAATCGATTAAAAGCAATACTTACCAAAAAAAAGTCTCAAATTATTTTTGTAGATACTCCTGGTATTCATAAACCACATCATTTATTAGGAGAAAGACTTGTTCAGAGTGCCAAAAGATCTATTGGAGAGGTGGATGCAGTCTTAGTTATTCTTGAAGCCAATCATTCTCCAGGTAGGGGTGATGCATTTATTTTAAACTTGATTAGAAATTTACAAATCCCAGTGATTGTAGCCTTGAATAAATGTGATCTTTTAGAGATGAGTCAATTTAAAGAAAGAAAGGAAGAATATTTAGACTTTCTTGAGAGTACAAATTGGCCAGTTTTTTGTTGTAGCGCTCTTACAGGAAAGGGATGTAATGAATTGATTAATGAAATAGAAAAAAAACTACCTTTGGGCCCTCAGTTATATCCAAGTGATATGACTTGTGACCATCCTGAGAAGTTTTTGATGGCTGAATTTATAAGAGAACAAGTGTTAATTAATACACGTGAAGAGGTCCCTCACAGTGTTGCAGTCTCTATTGATAAAATAGAAGAGATACTCTCGAAAAAAAAATCTAAAGAGAAGTCAAGAACAGGAATTCTTGCAACTATTTGTGTTGAGAAAAAAAGTCAGAAGGGAATTTTAATTGGTAAAGGGGGATCGATGTTAAAGAAAATTGGCCAGCAATCAAGACTGCAAATTCAAACTTTAATTAATGGAAATGTCTATTTAGAATTGTTTGTTAAAGTTGTTCCTGATTGGAGAAGTAAATCTTCTCGGCTTAATGAGTTTGGTTATGAAGGGAGCTAATTCATATGATTAAATTGAGATTCGATGTGGTAAGCCTTTTCCCAGAAGCATTTGAAAAATTTTTTAATCATGGACTTATAAAAAAAGCATTTGAAGAGAAGATCGCATCAATTCATATACACAATCCTCGTGACCATGCAATAGATAATTATCGGAAAGTTGATGATGAACCATATGGTGGAGGCGCTGGAATGGTCTTAAAGCCTGAACCTTATTTTTCGGTGTTTGATCAAATTCCAAAGCTCAATAAAAAAAAGATACTTTTGATGACTCCACAAGGTAGAAAAATATCTCAATCTGATTTTTCTAGATGGTCTAAAGAAGATCAACTCATTCTGATATGTGGCAGCTATGAGGGATTTGATGAGAGGATTCGGTCTCTAGCTGATGAAGAAATTTCAATTGGAGACTTTGTTCTTACTGGTGGAGAAATTCCTGCAATAACTGTTATTAATGGAGTATTACGTCTATTGCCTGGAACCTTAGGCAGTGCCGAATCATTAGAAGATGAAAGTCATAATGAGTTTCTTTTAGAACATCCGCAATACACACGACCTTCAGAATTCAAAGGAATGAAAGTTCCTGATGTTCTTCTAAGAGGTAACCATAAATTAATTAAAGAATGGAGGCAGAAGCAAAGAGAAATCAGGACGCAGACCCGTAGACCCGATTTGTTCGAACTTTGGAAGCTCGACCAATTATCATTCGATAAGAAAAGCACATTATTGAAAACTGATGTGAGCTTACGAATAGGCAACGAATATGACAACCATTATCCAGACTGGTAAAAGTATTGCAAGCACTGGGTTCTGATAGGCTATAAGAGAATTACCGTTAAGTTACCGTTCCAGTTTTGGAGGAGATCCTTAAAATAAGATTTAACGCAGAGTGACCGAAAGGAGGACAAATTTATCTACTCTCTTAAAGATTGCAGAACAATGATGAAATATTGAAATTTTAGTAAATGCATTAATAAGAGCAGAAGAGATTGGAGCTGTAAACAAAGATGCTTGAGAAGTGAAATACTTTTAATTAAATGACACTAGCTTATGAAAAAATGATTTTTCATTCTGTAAAATTTTTGAAAATAATAATCATAAAGTATTTTTTTTCGTTAAATTATCAATTCTAAAATTGAATTAAATATTGCATGAAAATGAGAAACAAAAATGAGGTTAGTGACTATTACATTGAATATAACAATTATTTAAAGGGAACTTCTGTTTTTGGAAGGATGTACCGAAGATATTATCTTTACCCAGCCCTAAGATTGATTGTTGGCAATAAATTTATAGATATAGGATGTGGATTAGGAGATTTTCTTTCCTTTGGTTCTAAAAGATCTTTAGGTTTAGATGTTAATCCATTAAATGTAGAATATTGTCGTGAGAGAGGTTTAAATGCTGATTTCATTGAGAATGATACTTTCCCAGTTGGTGAAAATTCATGGGATTTTGCTATAACCGACCAAGTACTTGAACATATTGAAAATCCTGATAGATTTCTTCTAGAAATCAAAAGAATAATTAAACCATCTGGTAAATTATTGATAGGTGTTCCCTGCTATTCGGGATACAATCGTGACCCAGATCATAAGATTTTTTATGATAAGAAGAAAATTATATCAACATTAGCAAATTATGGTTTTAGAACTATATTTCACTTCTACATGCCATTACCTTTTGCATTTCTCGGAAGGCTTTTGAAACAACAATCTTTATATATAATCTCAATCAATTCAGGTTGATGTCTATCTATCTATTGATTTTATGACTTGTAAGTCTCCTATGATAAGAATTGGTAACGGTTATGATATGCACCGATTGGTTGCTGGGCGACCTTTAATACTTGGCGGGGTCAAGTTAAGCCACCCTGAAGGTTTAGGTCTTGATGGGCATAGTGATGCAGATGTTCTTACCCATGCAATTATGGATGCCATCTTAGGGGCATTATCTTTGGGTGATATTGGAAAGTATTTCCCTCCAGATGACCCTAAATGGAAAAATGCAGATAGTTTGATTCTTCTTGAACAGGTAATGGAATTAATTGAGAAGAAAGGTTGGCAAATTCAAAATATTGATTCAGTTATTGTTGCTGAAAGGCCAAAATTAAAACCTTATATCGATTTGATGAAGGAAAAAATATCTAAGAAAATAGGAGTTGACTTTAATGATGTAGGAGTTAAAGCAACTACTAATGAGAAATTAGGTGCTGAGGGAAGAGAGGAAGGTATATGTTGTCATGCAGTTGTTTTGATGAAAAAAAAATGAAAACAAGTAGAAAGAAAAATCTTATTGAAAAAATATTGAGGTTCCTATTTGTTACTTTGATTTTTATTTCTACTGTTTTTGGAAACGTGAAAAATATTCAAGCTGAGTCTTTGTTGAAAGTGAATTTCCCAAAGGAATCTATTGTCGAGCACCTTAAGCTTGATGTGCCCAAAAAATTTAAACATGCTTGGTTAAAAGCCGAAGAAGGAAGTTGGGAACCATGGCTATTGAACAAAGATGGTTTTTTAGGGCGCCAACTTTTTTGGGATCCTAAAGATGAGGAGGCAATCTTGTTGATTGCTTGGAAGTCAAGAGATCTTTGGAAAAAGATCCCTCAGTCAGAAGTGAATTTTGTTCAGAAGGAGTTCGAAAATATTGCCAGAAAGGAAACAGGTGAAACAACTGGAAACCCTTTCCCCTTGATTTATGAAGGAGAATTAATTCCAGAGTGAAAAATGGATGAATCAATTGTTGACTTTCAGAGAAGAAAACGACTGGGCGTAGTTGAGGCTATATGGGGGGAGCACAAATCAATTAAACAAATTTCTGAAATCTTAAAAAAATATCAACTTGCCTCTGAAACAGCTTTGGTGACAAGACTTACAAAAGAAAAGGCAGAAAAACTTTTAATTGACTTTCCTTCTGCAAAATTTCATGAAATATCTGGTTGTTTAACTATGGGATCTTTTGAGGAATGTCTCTCTCTTAAGGAAGAAGTAATTATTTTGACTGGAGGAACAAGTGATTTAGGCGTTGCATCAGAAGCAGAAATCGCATTGAATTTACATGGCATAAAAACGAAATTGTTGATTGATGTTGGTGTCGCAGGGATTCACAGGCTTCTAGAGAGATTAGAAGAAATCAAAACAGCAAAAGTAGTTATTGCATGCGCAGGAATGGAAGGTGCTCTTCCTACTGTCCTCGCTGGATTAATTCCTCAGCCAATAATAGGACTCCCTGTGTCAGTTGGATATGGGATTAGTGGTGGTGGTAAAACTGCTTTAGAAGGAATGCTTGCAAGCTGTGCTCCAGGATTATTAGTAGTGAACATTGATAATGGATATGGGGCTGCTATGGCTGCTTCAAGAATTTTGTCGTCATGATTATTATTGGATTTTATCTCGACTTGTTAAATAGATTTTTTGGAGTCTATTTCTAAGACTTGTTCTAACCATAATTTCATTGAGTTAGGTAGAAGTCCTTTCTCATATCGAAATATTGCTTCAGTAATAACGGGTGTATTTATCCATTGAATTTGCTTCCTTCTCATCAACTTTTTTACTTTGACCTAAGTTGGTCTATTAATCGAAGGTGCGCAAGGGGAAAAAAATAGAGTTAGAACTCTTCGTCATATTTGCTACTGAGTCTTGTTAATTCATCACTGTTATTGCTCGATTCAACATCTAAAAGTCGATTAACCAACTCGGACAAATCACGCTGAGCTAGTTCACCCGAACTTTCCCATTTCATTGAACGTGGTTCTGGTTGTGAAGAAGCGGACACTTCTGTAAAAAATAAAAAACTGTGAGCGAATGCTAACTCTTATTTGTATCTTTTTTACGCGTTGTTTACCTAAATTAGGCGAAGAAAATATAAAGAAATCAAGATTTTGGTTGCTATAGACACTGGCTTTATAAATCTTTAAGATTTGGTCGTTGGATTGGCGTGTTCTTCTTTATAAATGCTTAAGATTTGGGTATTGAGTTATTAGTTCTTCTTCTCTCAAGGTCTCTCCTTCTCCATCTGGTTGCCAGATGACTTCTAAAGCTATTAAGTCGCTTGATGATATTGAGCCTAATAGTCTCAACGCCTCTGTGATGAGTTCGTTGCTTGGGAAGTTGTTCAGTCTTAAATCCTTTTTTGTCGCTACTAAAATCGTAATCGCGATGTATTCATTTGTTGAATCTGAATCACCAGGATTCGATTCATTATTTGTTGATGTAGATATTTGACCGGAATAGTTTGATGTGAGTTCTGCTTTTAATTTGCTTCTTTCAGTTATTGATATTCGATTAAATGTTGATTCTGCGGAGGCGAACGGAACGGACCCTGTTTCTATATTTGAGTAGACCCATAATTCAGGCTTCCTTAACAATGAGAGGGTTGTGTCTTGAAGAATTCTTTGAAGCCCAGATGAAGTTGAGGTGTTTGCAGAGGCAGCAAGCTCCCTAAGGTTCACTTGAATTTCTTTTGCACTTGCCAGTAATCCAATTTGAAACTGTATTAAAGAAACTTTGGAGGGATTAATTGATTGAGAAACTATTGAGTCGTTACTTGCATTGGAAAAATTTGAAGAGTTTTTAAATGAATTAACAATTACACCAACGATTGACATAATTATTAAAAAACCAAAAATCCCACCTCCACCAAAGCCAAATATTGGCAATAAGAAAGGAAAACCAATACCACCTCCTCTATAGCCACTTCCATAACCTCCAAAGTTACTGCCTCCATAACCTCCGTAATTTTGCCTCTGTGGTGAAGAAGGTGCCTGAAAACTTCCTCCGCCTATTCGTCCTCCACTCGCTGCTGCTGCAATGTTGGGATAGGTAAAGAAAGAAGAGAAGATTATTGTTGAAACAACCAGAAAAGAAAAAATCTGTTTTCTTTTGATCCAGTTAAAGCAAATAGTTTTGAACACTTATTTATTCAGTATTAATTAACTGTAGGAACCTCCACCAACAATTGTTACAACCTCTAAGCAATCCCCATCTTTTATTTTTGTACTTATCCAATCTTTTGGGTTAACAATTACGCCATTTAACTCAACCACAACCAATTGAGGTTTGAAGCCCAAGCGTTCAAGTAATCCCTCCAGTAGGATTTCTTTGTTAGATTTTTCAATAGTTTTTATTTCACCGTTGATTTTTAAGTTCATGTTAAAAGTTTGAGAAGTTCTTCAGTTTTTAAGAATGGGTCATTTGAGTTAATGATTGCATCTGATACGGCTATACGTAGGTTATTTATATGGTTTAATTTGTTGATATTTGAGCTATTGATTCCACCAATAGCAAATGCAGGTAGGAGAGTTTTGCTTAATCCCTTTGAAAGGTAGTCAATTCCTATAGGGTTTAGTTGTTTTTTTGTTTGAGAGGGAAAAATAGGGCCTATACCAATATAATCACAGCCCTCATCTTCGGCATTTTTTATATCTTCAATGCAGTGTGTGCTTCGACCAATGATCTTTTCAGATCCTAGGAGCTCTCTTGCAATTTTGGTTGGTATATCTTCTTGCCCTAAATGAATTCCGTCTGCGTCAACAGCAAGTGCGATATCGATACGGTCATTGACTACAAATAGTGAATTGTATTCTTTGCAAAGAGATGCTAAGCATTTAGCTTGCGAAATTTTTTCATTATCATGTAAAAATTTCTCTCTGTATTGAACTATTTTTACGCCAGCTTTTAGGGCCTGAAGAACAACCTCTTCGAGATTCCTTCTGTTTGTGGTAATTAAATATACGGAACAATCTTTTAAGGTTTTTTTCTTCTCAATACCTTCCGAGGTATTAAGTACTTTTAGCTCGATTTCATAAGCTTTATATCTGATTTTAGTGGCTATTTCACAAAGTCTCGGATCTGTTGTTCGAGTAAATTCCTCTATAACTCTTAAGGCTTCTTGAACTCTGGATGAATTTGCGATAAATACAGACTCTGGGGTCGTTCTGACTTGTTGTAACGGATGTGAAACCCCCATTGCGGGGTCGTTGGATGTAAGCCTCGCTTTTCTATAAATATTGTGGTGATGGACTCCTAATTGCTGCCTCCAATCTTTGATTTGGATAGAAAAATCACTCCTCTTTAGACCAAACCTGCACCAATCTTCCATAACTCGAAGCCCTTCTCTAGCTCGATCAAGGTTCGCGTCAATCAATTGAGCAATACGATTATCAGAGGGAGGGGTGACAGTCATTGATTTCATGTCATCCTTTATTAGATGATATGTATCTAAATTTTATTGTGGAAAATGATTCTGAGAACAATATGACTGTACTTATTTGGGGTGTTTTTTTGTTGGGGGGCATTGGTTTATTTGTTGTGTGGGGATTATCTAATGCTTATCCCTCAATTACTTAAATTTAGAGATCGTTTGCCAAAATTTCTTTTGCCAATATTGCATCTAAAGTTATTTGTTTGCTTAGTGCTTCAATGCTCTCAAACTTTTGTTGAAGTCTAATTCTTTGCACAGGTTCAATAATTAATTCTTGTCCTAACAGGTTGATTTTTTTATCAAGAAGGTGAACTTCTACTGCTGATAATGAGTTTGGATCAATAGTGGGCTGAGGTCCAATGTTCATAACGGCTGAGAAACGTTCTTTTTTGTTTGCTATTGAAGCCCAGGCTGCATAAACCCCCAATGTTGGAAGAAATTTTCGCCCATCTATTTTTAAATTTGCTGTTGGCCATCCAATTGTTTTCCCTAAACCTCTACCTTTTTCCACCATCCCCATAAAGGTATATGGACGCTTTAATAGATATTTTGCATGTTTTAAATCACCTTCATTGAGTGCTTTTCTTATTCTGCTACTACTGAGTCTTCCATTATCGTCTTCAAGGATTGGAACGATAGAAACTTTTATTCCAAGAGATTCACCAATTCTCTTGAGTGTAGAAATGTCACCTTCTCTATTGCGTCCAAATCTAAAATTTTCTCCAACTGCAATGTGCTTAGCTTGAAGGGTTTTCACAAGAATTTCATCTACAAATGTCTCAGCACTTTTAGAAGCAAGAGTTTTATTAAATGGAACTAAAACTAATTGTTCTATTCCAAGTGGCTCTAGTAAAGACGTTTTCTCATTTGGTAAATCTAATCTTAATCTTGATTCTCCGAAGAGAACTTCTCGTGGGTGAGGCCAGAAGCTGACAACGGTTGGGATACCAATTGGCTCCTTTAATATGGCTTTTATTACTTTTTTATGACCTAAATGTAGGCCGTCGAAACTACCTAAAGCTAGTGCTGTAGGTAGTTTCGCGTTTTCAGGAGCACAGAGAGGAATCAAGATAGGCGTGCAATTTTTATGCTTAGATGGCAAGTTTGGTTTATAGCCTTATTCATCGTGATGGCAGATCAACGTGACTTTCAATTGCTTTCTTTAGGATTGAGAAGAATTGGTTGGATTCGATTTTGGATTCAAACAATTTTGGGTGTAGTAGTAGTTGGCGTTTTGTTGTTCAACAATGTTGGAAGTAGTTTAGCTAGAAACTCAGAGCGAGCATTAGGACTGGGTCCAGGTTTGTCTCTCACGACATTGGCATTTATTTTATTGCTATTTAGCCTTTGGCAAGGATGGTTAATTGTTAAGACTGGGAGAGCACTTGATAGTGAGGCACGTCCGGGCAGAGGAGAAACAAGTCGATTGCTTAAGAGAGGCTTGATTGTCGATTTGGTGGGATTAGTTTTTTCGTCAGTTGGATATCAATCCTTGGCAGGTGCTTTATTTGTTCAAGCTTCAATGCAAGCTCCTGGGATTTCTATAGGTGCAGGTATGAGGGCAATGGAAAATTATCCAATTACCTCTCTAGAAATGCTCTCTGTTTTAAGTAATACACAAGTTTTATTTGCACACTTAATAGGGTTGATTTTTTCTTTATGGTTATTACAGAGAATTTATAGGAAAAACTGACTCTTATATTAGTTTTGGTAAATCATCTAAATCACCTCTCCAAAAGAGATCAGGTTGAATAGGGGTTAAAGAAGGAGAGCGCAACGCTATTTGTGATACGTCACTTGGCCAGCCTTTAGGTCCTTCACCAGCTGATTGAAGATCTTTTACAGCCTCCCCAGCCATCCAAAAATAGGTGTTCCCTCTCGGATCGACCCTACGAATGAATTGCTCCTCATATTGTCTGATTGAAAGTCTTGTCCAAACCAAATCTCTCATCTCTTTTTCTTCACAAGGGGGAATATTTAAATTTAGGAGTAGGTTTTTTGGCCAACTTTGTTGTATTGCTTTTTCTGCAATATCTAGTGCTAGTTTTCCCGCAAAACTAAAACTTTTCCATTGAAAACTTGCAATGCTTACTGCTATCGAGGGGATTCCATCCAAAGTCCCTTCAAGGGCAGCAGCTACAGTCCCTGAGCAAAAAATATCCGTACCAAGATTAGGTCCATGATTAATTCCAGAAAGGATTAAATCTGGCTTTTGATCAAGAAGTTCATTAAGTGCGAGTTTTACACAATCAGCGGGGGTACCACTACAGCCCCAAGCCTTAATACCTTCTCCAAATAACTCGTCCGCTTTTTCAGCTCGTATTGGCGAATGTAAAGTTAATCCATGCCCGGTTGCTGATCTTTCTTGATCTGGACAAACAACAGTAACTTTATGTCCTCTTTTTGCTGCAGATGAGGCAAGTGTTCTTATTCCATCTGCAAAAACTCCATCATCATTACTAATTAAAATTCTCAATGGTTTCATTGTTTATCTATTGGTTTTTAGAACTTGGACTGGTTGCCGATTAAACTAGTACTCGAGATTGGAATTCATTGAGTTCAACATTATCCCTAAAACAGCTCATTAATGAGCTTGAAATTTTAGAAAGCGAGGCGGCAAAAGACATTGCTGCTGCTGAAAATTCTGAATCAATAGAAAAATTGAGGTTGGGTTTTCTTGGAAAGAAAGGAAAACTCTCATCTCTATTGGGGAGGATGAAGAATCTTTCGGGTGAGGAAAGACCTATAATTGGTCAAAGAGCGAACGTTTTAAAAAACCAATTGCAAGAATTAATAAAGGAAAAGCTTGAAATTTTAAAATCTCAAAATTTAAATCAGATATTAATAAAAGAAACTATAGATGTTACAGCTCCTCCAACTGGTTTTGCTCAAGGACATCGGCATCCCTTAATAACAACTACTGAACAAATCATTGATCTCTTTTTAGGTCTCGGTTATCAAGTCTCTGAAGGTCCAGAGATAGAAAATGATTACTACAATTTTGAAGCACTAAATATCCCGCCTGATCATCCTGCTAGAGATATGCAAGATACTTTTTATTTAGGAGGCGAATATCTTTTAAGAACTCATACTTCTCCTGTTCAGATTCGTTGTCTTGAGAGCAAGAAGCCTCCTGTAAGGATTGTTTCTCCTGGTCGGGTATATCGTAGAGATTCCGTTGATGCGACTCATTCACCGGTTTTTCATCAAATAGAGGTATTGGCAATTGATGAAAACCTTGATTTTAGCCATTTGAGAGGCACTGTAATGGCTTTTTTAAAAGCGTTTTTTGGAGATTTGCCAATTCGTTTCAGAGCTAGTTATTTCCCATTTACAGAACCATCTGCAGAAGTTGATGTTCAATGGAGAGGAAAATGGTTAGAGGTCATGGGTTGTGGAATGGTCGATCCTGCTGTTCTGGAAGGGTTAGGAATTGATCCAGAAAAATATAGTGGATTTGCTGCTGGCCTTGGTGTTGAGAGATTCTGTATGGTTAAACATGGTGTAGATGATATTCGAAAGTTATATACAAGTGATCTCAGATTTTTAGAACAATTTTAACTTTAAATATTTTCTGAATTAATTTTTAATTGTATTAAATAAATATTATCCACATTTAATTGCTAATATTGAAAAATTGTTTGTAAGTATGATCGGTGCCCCGAGTTGGACTGATCGTTAATGACGGGAAAGAGCTTGCTGTCAAGACAGCAAAAACTTTTCAGAAAAGACTAGAAGATTCTGGTTTTGATGTTGTCAGAGTTAGCAGCTCGGGTGGTTTGTTGGGTTTTGCTAATCCTGATCAATACATGAGTTCACAAGGATATAACTCCTGTATCCCTGATGGTTTTGATTCTTCGATTTTGCTTGCAGTTGTACTAGGAGGTGATGGAACTGTTTTATCTGCAGCAAGACAAACTGCACCAATTGGCATTCCCATCCTTACTATCAATACTGGACATTTAGGCTTTTTAGCAGAAGCGTACCTCTCAGACATAGATAAAATTTTCAAACATTTAGCTCTAAGACAATGGAAGATTGAGGAAAGAACTAGTTTAGTCGTAAGTGTTATGAGAGGGGATCAATGTCGATGGGAAGCACTTTGTCTTAATGAAATGGCATTGCATAGAGAACCTATGACAAGCATGTGTCATTTTGAAATTTCTGTTGGCCGTCATGCTCCTGTAGATATTTCAGCAGATGGTGTAATTCTTTCTACCCCAACAGGTTCAACTGCTTATTCACTCAGTGCTGGGGGACCAGTGATCACTCCTGATTGTCCAGTTTTGCAACTTACTCCAATATCACCTCATTCACTTGCTTCAAGAGCTCTTGTATTTAGTAATGAAGAACCAGTAACGGTTTTCCCTGCTACACCAGAAAGATTGATGATGGTTGTTGATGGCAGCGCAGGTTGTTATGTATGGCCAGAGGATCGTGTGCTAATTAGAAAAAGTGATCATCCAGTTAAATTCATTAGACTTTCAGATCATGAGTTTTTTGAAGTTCTTGGGAATAAATTAGGTTGGGGACTACCGCACGTTGCAAAGCCTGGTAAAAGATAAAAAATTATTGGATTTCACCTTTCAAAATAAAAACAGGGTTTAGAGGAGACAACCTTATATCTTCTCCAATACTTACACCTCTATATGATTGATGTTGACTAATATTTAGTTTGTGAACTTTGGGTTTTAAAATCGCCTCTAATTTTGATATCGATTTTAATGATATTAGTGGTATTACTAATATACAAGCATTTTTTATTAGCTTCAATACTTCTTCCACAATTAAATGTGAGTTTGATCCACCACCTCCGATAACAACTCTGTCTGGATGTATAAGACTAGGAATTATTTTGTTTTCTTTGAATATATTTAATACCTCATCTTCAATTATCAAAGATGGTCTAACTCCAATTCTTCTTGCGTTCTCTTCAATTATATTTTTGCTTCCAATCCTTTTATCTATGGATACTAATTCTAGATTTGGAGATATTCTTAATGCTTCCAAACCTATACTCCCAACCCCACTTCCTATGTCCCAAATTACTCCTTGCTTTGGGAGATTAAGTTCGGCAAGAAGTTGAACTCTTACTTCTCTTTTTGTCATTAACCCAGGACAGTCTGAATTTTGAAGAAAAACTGAATCGTCAATTCCAAATAAAGGTAAATCTTTTGATTGAATTGGTGGCTCAATTTTTTCAAAAAGAATAACAAGATGCAATGGATCAATATCCTTTGGGAAATCTTCAATTGAATTAATTTTTATGATTCTTTCATCTTGATATCCAAGCCTTTCAAAAGTCCAGAATTCATATTTACCCTCTAACCCTATTGAATGAAGTAATTGATAAACCTCTTCAGCACCGCCTCTATTTGAGTCAGGTAGAACTACAAGTGAAGAAGGAAGCTTCTTAATTGCTTTTTCAAATGAAAGCTGGTCTCTTCCATGAAGACTGATCCAGTTTGAATTTTGCCAAGGTTTGCCGAGTCTGGAAAAAGCCAATTGGAAAGAGGTGGCGGCTGGCTCAAAATAAAGTTTTGATAAAGGAAAGTTTTGAATTAACAATCTACCAATTCCAAACCAAAGAGGATCCCCACCAGAAAACACAATTGTTTTTTTTTCTTCTTTTTTTAATAAATCTATAAAGCTAGTTAGTTTGTCAGTTGAAATGAACTCGAACTTATGGTTTTTTATATTTTTATCTTTTAACCAATTTTTGAATGAATCTAAAATTCTTTGCGGGCCAGTGATTCTTTCAGCTTTAAATATGGGGTTTTTCTTAGCTTCAAAAAAACTTTCAGCACTTGAAGTATCAATTCCTATGACGTGTATCTGCTTGGACTCATTAGGCATGGTTTAAATAAATGTACGTAGAAAAATTTCTTTTTTATAGCTTTACTATTTTTTTGATGAAAATCAACTAAAACTTCAATAGTTAGTTTGAAGGTTTGTGAATCTTAAAAATAAAGAAACTGAGGAATACTTAACCAGAAGATCCCGATTGCATGAAATTTTGGTAGCGCTGATTAAGCAACAAAAAGATTTAGAATTAATGGACGATGATGTTCAAGTCTTTGACAATCCTCTTAATCATTCAGAAAAATATGATCCTTGCAAAATAGTTGAACGTAATCAACGTATAATTAAGAAATATCAGTCACTAGTTCGCTCAGCAGTAGCATTAGATGCGCTTCTTGAATCAGAAGATTACGATATTAGTCATGGAAGGATTTAGTAATTTATTGCGTCTAATAATTTCTTGCCTTTTGATTTGTTGTTGTTTTTTTACTAACGCAAATAAAAGTTATGCAGATTCAGATTTCACTTTAAATGATCAAAAAAAAGAAATTAAAAGAAGCTTAGAGAGCCTTAAAGACTTGGATTACCAAACTTGGCAAATTATTGTTTATCCAAGTTCCATAGGGTCCAAGAAGTTGATTTTAAGACTTGTTGGTTATCCAGGCTCATTAAGGATTGATCATCCCACTAACTTGATAGTTACCTCAGGAAGAAAGACTTGGGATCTGAAAGACATAACAAAAAACAGTAAAATGAAATTTCAAGCTTTGAATGATTCTGCTGCAGAATTTGACCTAAGCATTTTGATTGCTGAGTTAGATAAAAATAGACCTTTGAGACTCAGATTGCCTGGGCTGATAAATGAGTTACCAATCCCGCCATACTTAGTAAGTGAATGGAGAACATTGGCTGAATAAAAATGATTAATTTGCCTCAGAATAAAAAAATATGGGTGCCATGGATGAGGCGTGCAATCCAATTGGCTTTACTAGGAGAGGGCATGACAAGCCCAAACCCTCTTGTGGGAGCAATCGTGCTGGATTCGAGCGAAAGACTTGTTGGAGAGGGGTTTCATTCTGGAGCAGGTAAGGCTCATGCTGAGATAGAAGCACTTGCAGAGGCGGGAGAGAAATCGGTCGGTGGAACAATAGTTGTAACCTTAGAACCTTGTTGCCATCAAGGCTTAACACCCCCCTGTACAGAAGCACTTATAAAAGCTGGTTTGAAAAAAGTTGTTGTTGGTATGGTCGATCCGGATCCAAGAGTTTCAGGAAAAGGAATTTCTCGTTTAAAAGATTCTGGATTGGAAGTGATAGAGGGAGTGTTAAATCAGGAATGTGAAGGAATTAATCGCGAATTTATTTTTCGAGTTCGTAATGGTCGCCCGTGGGGCATTCTTAAATGGGCAATGAGCTTGGATGGAAGAATTGGCTTGCAAAATGGTTGTAGTAAGTGGATTACAAATTTTCCTGCAAGGGATTCGGTCCACCAAATAAGATCTAAATGTGATGCAGTAATAGTTGGAGGTGGAACAGTTCGTGCTGATAATCCTCTTTTGACTTCTAGAGGAAAATCAACTTTAGAACCTCTTAGGGTTGTCTTCTCTAAGTCATTAGATTTACCTAAATTTTCAAAACTCTGGGATACAAAAATTGCTAAAACATTAATTGCTTATGGGCCAGAGGGGGATGAAGCTTTCTTCTCTGATTTGCAAGATGGTCCAGAGAAATTGAGATTAAATTCTAATGATCCATCCGAATTGTTAAAATCACTTGCGAATAAAGGCTGTAATAAAATCCTTTGGGAATGCGGCCCCCTTTTGGCTACAAGTGCTATTGCAGATGATTGTGTGCAGGAATTAGTGGTTTTTGTCGCACCAAAACTCTTAGGAGGAAAGTCTGCAATGAGTCCTTTAAACAGTTTTGGATTTGAATCAATAAATTCTACCTACAAATTGCAACATTCTTTTTTAGATCGAAAAGGGCAGGATCTTTGTTGGAGACTACTTCTTTAGTTGGTTAATTTTGTAGAATTATAGATTCGTTCGGATCTCCCTCCAGTTAAACAAGTCGATTTGGGATAAAAGTTGTTTAACTTAGTAGCAATTAAGTTTTTGCTAATGCCAATACGACAGGACGAAAATCAACCCAATAGGCGTTTTGGAATAATTAATTTAGTTCTCATCGGTTTTGGAGCACTACTACTTTTTAGCAGTTTTTTCCCAAGCCAAAATACACAAGTTCCTAGAGTTCCTTATTCTCTGTTTATCAATCAAGTTGATGATGGAGAAGTAAAACGTGCATATATAACCCAAGATCAAATCAGATACGAACTTTCCACAGCAGAAGAAGGCGCGCCTTCAGTTCTTGCAACAACTCCAATTTTCGATATGGAGTTGCCTCAAAGGCTTGAGAAAAAAGGAGTTGAGTTTGCAGCTGCTCCTCCCAAGAAACCAAACATTTTTACGACTATTCTTAGTTGGGTTGTACCGCCTCTGATATTCATTCTTGTATTGCAGTTTTTCGCTAGAAGAAGTATGGGTGGAGGAGGAGCTCAAGGCGCTCTGAGTTTTACTAAAAGTAAAGCAAAAGTTTATGTCCCCGATGATGAATCAAAGGTGACTTTTGACGATGTAGCAGGAGTTGATGAAGCTAAAGATGAATTAACAGAAATAGTTGATTTCCTTAAAAAGCCGCAAAGATATACAGACATTGGTGCAAGAATTCCTAAAGGTGTTTTATTGGTAGGTCCTCCAGGGACTGGAAAAACTCTACTTTCCAAGGCAGTTGCTGGAGAAGCAGAAGTACCGTTTTTCATTATTTCTGGTTCGGAATTTGTCGAGCTTTTTGTTGGAGCTGGTGCAGCAAGAGTTAGAGATTTATTTGAACAAGCCAAGAAAAAAGCACCTTGTATTATTTTCATAGATGAGTTAGATGCAATAGGAAAAAGCAGATCAGGATCAATGGGCGTTGTTGGTGGAAATGATGAGAGAGAACAGACTCTTAATCAACTGCTAACTGAAATGGATGGATTCTCCTCAACTGACAAACCTGTTATTGTTCTTGCCGCCACTAACCAGCCTGAAGTGCTTGATGCAGCATTACTTCGTCCTGGAAGATTTGACAGGCAGGTATTAGTTGATAGACCAGATTTATCTGGAAGAAAAACTATTCTTGAAATTTATACAAAAAAAGTAAAACTTTCAAATGAAATTGATTTAGATCGAATAGCTCAGGCCACTAGTGGATTTGCTGGAGCTGACTTGGCGAACATGGTTAACGAAGCTGCACTTTTAGCTGCTAGAGGTAAAAGAACATCAGTTGAACAACAAGATCTAAATGAGGCTATTGAAAGAGTAGTAGCAGGATTAGAGAAAAAAAGTAGAGTATTACAAGATGATGAGAAAAAGATTGTTGCTTATCATGAGGTTGGCCATGCAATAGTTGGTCATTTGATGCCTGGTGGTAGCAAAGTTGCAAAAATTTCTATTGTTCCTAGGGGCATGAGTGCTCTTGGTTATACTCTTCAATTACCTACTGAGGAAAGATTTTTAAACTCAAAAGAGGAGTTGCAAGGTCAAATAGCAACTCTTCTTGGGGGAAGATCTGCTGAGGAAATAATCTTTGGAAAAATCACTACAGGTGCTTCAAATGATCTTCAGAGAGCTACTGATTTAGCAGAACAAATGGTTGGTACTTATGGGATGAGTGATATCTTGGGCCCTTTAGCTTACGACAAGCAAGGTGGTGGTCAATTCCTTGGTGGTAATAACAATCCTAGAAGAGAATTGAGTGATGCAACTGCTCAAGCTATTGATAAAGAAGTAAGGAGTCTTGTAGATGATGCACATGAAAATGCATTAAACATTCTTAAAAATAACCTTTCATTACTAGAAGATATTTCTCAAAAAATCCTTGAGAAAGAAGTTATAGAGGGAGATGAGCTTATAGAAATGCTTGCTAGCAGTGTTATGCCTGAAAAAGTTTTAAACTAAAAGACTTGACTTTTATATCCTTTATCTCCGATAAAGGATATTTGAGGCTTTCCTATGGCTTCAGCATTTAAAGGCTCAGCTTCTACTTTAGGCTCTTTTCGTAAAAACAATTTTCTCTCCTCAGCTGATTTAAGTACTGATCAAGTCTTGTCTTTATTTGAATTAGCAAAACAGCTCAAAAGAGGACATAGAAGAATAGACCTTGGAAACAGAGTCCTTGGCTTGATATTCAAAAAAGCCTCCACAAGGACAAGAGTTAGTTTTCAAGTGGCTATGGCAAGACTTGGAGGTCAGACTGTTGATTTGAATCCCCAAGTTACACAACTTGGCAGGGGTGAACTCATCAAAGACACCGCTAGGGTTTTGAGTCGTTACTGTGATGTCCTCGCAATTAGAACTTTTTCTCAGCAAGAGTTGGAAGAGTATGCTCAGTGGTCTACTATTCCTGTAATCAATGCCTTGACTGACCTTGAGCATCCTTGTCAGGCATTAGCTGACTATTTAACTATTCAAGATAAATTTGGGAAGCTTGAAGGGATAAATCTTTCTTACATCGGAGATGGAAATAATGTCGCCAATTCATTGATGATATGCGGGGCATTGTTGGGAGTTAATGTAAAAATTTGTTCTCCAGTAGGATTTGAGGCTGACCCTAAAATGGTAGAGAAAGCCAAATATCTTTCTGAGTTTGGTGCAAAGATATCTATTAGTAATGATCCTTCAATTGCCGTAAAGGAAGCTCAAGTTATTTACACTGATGTTTGGGCATCTATGGGGCAAGAGGAAGAAAAATTAAAAAGGAAAGAAATTTTTGAAAAGTATAAAGTCAATCAAAAATTAATAGGTCTTGCAGATAAAGAGGTGATTATTTTGCATTGCTTGCCGGCTCATAGAGGAGAAGAGATTACAGAAGAGGCTATAGAGAGCAAAAATAGTAATGTCTTTGAACAAGCAGAGAATCGTCTTCATGTTCAGCAAGCTTTGCTCGCTGCTCAACTTGGGGGCCTTTAGGGTTGCGATTACGGTAAAAATTAGGTACATATGTATTGGAGGACATATGTACTTGATTTATCCAAATGCCAGGTGAAGCTCTAACTACTGCTCAGCAAGAATTATATGACTGGCTTGTCAATTTTATTGATGATCAACACCATAGTCCTTCCATAAGGCAGATGATGCAAGCGATGGGGCTAAGATCTCCAGCACCAATACAAAGCAGATTAAGACATTTACAAGAAAAAGGTTGGATAAAATGGCAAGAAGGTCAGGCAAGAACCCTTCAATTGATAGAAGAAAGTATCTCTGGTGTTCCTGTTATGGGATCAATAGCTGCAGGAGGATTGGTTGAGACTTTTGATGATGTACAGGAAACTCTGGACTTGAATTCAGTTCTTCAATTAAAAGGACTTTTTGCTTTGACGGTAAATGGAGATTCAATGATTGATTCATTTATTGCCGATGGAGATATGGTCTTAATGGAACCGGTTAATGATCCTTCTGGTTTGAGAAACGGAACTGTTGTAAGTGCACTGGTCCCAGGATTGGGGACTACTTTGAAACATTTTTTTCGTGATGGTAGCTCAGTTCGCCTAGAAGCTGCTAATTCAGCTTATGAGCCTATAGAAATTGATGCTGAACGAGTACTTATTCAAGGAAAGTTGGCCGCTGTGTGGCGAAAAACTTAAGTCTATTTTAATTACGAACTAATAATTAATTATTTTTTAGACTTCCAATACTTGAATAAGGATTTTCTATTCTTATCTTCAACATAGACTAAATTATCAGCTGCGTTTAATAGATTTTCTGTTGGAAAGTAAGGCTTTCTTATAAGAGTTCCTAACCCTTTTGCTTCTATATAAATTCCTCCTTCCATATGAACTAGTTGAAAGGTCCAGTCTTTATTCCAATAAAGCGAGAAAGGATTATGTATAAAAACACTATGACTCTGATTAAACTTCTACAGGACTAAAGTCAGGGAAAGAAAGTAAATAATTAATAAAATATTTAGTATTTCTAAAAATAATATTTCAATATAAATATTTTTAATTTGCGTTTTCTTATTAATTTTACTTAAGAAAGTTATGTTCATTAAATTTTTTTGGAAACTTTATTAGTAATGAGTTTATCGAAGTTTTCTAATTTAAATTATTTATCCTCTAGAAAAGAGATTAGATTTATTAGCTGAGTTGAGCGAAAAAGGGAGAAGCGAATTGACCTAGAAATACTAGAATAACTACCTCTGCGAATTTATTTTTGTTTGAGTTATGGTTCTTTTATCGCTTGGTGAAAAGTTTTAAATTGATTGATTTTTAAAATTAAAAGCTGATAGCGAGATGAATAATTATGGAGACTTTTGATAGAGTTTTCCACTTTTCCACAAATTCACAATATATAAATTTTCACAATCGCGGAGATGGCAATTCTATAAGTGGATTAATTACAAAAAAAAGGTTTTCACTCAAATCTCTTTCCCCGCAGTTGGTTTCGGATCTTGGTATCTCTTGATACATTATCAAGTTCTTGTTAAAAATCCCAGACAAAACATTTTGCAATATTTGGAAAACAAGAAATTGTGGAAAAGTTCGAGTTGTACTTTTCTTGCTCTAAACAGTTTTGTTGTCTTAATTGCGGTGAGTTATCTTGAACTAAAAAAAGAACAATTAATTTGTATTGATCAAAATTTTATATATTCTTTTGATTTCTCGTTAGGCAAATTTTCTTGAATATGAATTATTTTGATCTAAATGGTTTTTCTCTTAGTAATTATTTTATGTGATTGAAGAAACTTTATTCAATAAATAGTCAAATTAATTTTCTAGATTAATTTAATTAATCCCTATACCTCTGGCCATTAAGGTCGCGAAAAAAGGTATCAATGAGAAACCAAATAATTCTATGTTTATTATTAATTTTAATCTTGCAACCAAATTAGCATTAACGTCTGGTAATTTCCCTTTGCTTAAAGGGATTGCCCATAGGACATAAGTAATTGTCGGATATAAAGATAATGAACCTACTAAGGCAAAACCAGTTATTTTTGTCCAAAAAATTGGGTTATGAGTATAAAATTCTGAACCTTGACCAAATTTTATTACTCGATATATTCCACTGATTAAAAGAGCTAGACCCGCAATTCCATATATTATGTCTGCAATAACCATAGAGATAGCATCTTTTCTATTGGGATCAGATTTCAAATTAATCCTTTCAAAGACTAAAGCTCCAAAACAAAGCATAAAACTTAAGTAATGGATATAGGCCACGGAGGCACTTTTGATTCCATCCATAGTGGCTTGATTCTTTGCTTTTAGTACATTGTATACAATAGCGATATACATAAAGCACCGCTGAGAATAGAATTTTCATTATCTCGACAGAGAAAAAACAATGTTGAATAATAAGTAAATCAAAGTTATTTCTTAGAAATAATTTTTTTTATATTAAGAATATATGGTTTTTATATTTATAGATAAAGTTTTTGATAACGTAGTTTTAAAATCATTTTACATAATTTATATTTAGTAAAAATGATAAAGTTTCGCACTCTATTCTCTTCTGCTTTTTTTCTAATTATATTTGGATTCTTTTTTGTTTTCTCATTATTTAATTTAGAGGTGAATGCCTCCACTATTAAGCAAAATGATGAATTGATTGAAAGAATTGCGAAAGACTTTTCAAAAAAGTTTTGCAATGGAGTTGGTTTTGGTCTGTCACAAGAAAGTGCAGTCAATTTTGCTATGAAGGAGAATGTGGCTATCTTTAAGAATAAGAAAGGGATTGAAAATATCGATACTCAAGCAATAGCTGAAAAAGTTTCTATTTCTGTTGATGAAAAATGTGGTTACCTTTTGCAACTTTCAAAAGAACAGTGGGGACTGAATTTTGAAAAAGGTGACTTAAATTGATGTCATAAATGAGAGTCTTAGTTACAGGGGGAGCAGGTTTTATAGGAAGCCACACATGCCTCGCTCTACTTGAAAAAGGTTATGAGATAATAGTAATTGATTCTTATATAAATAGTCATAAACGATCTCTTAAGAGAGTTGTTGAGATATTTACAAGAAATAATATAGTAAAACATATTGATATTGAGGTAGGAGATATTAGAGATGAAAAGGTATTAGATAAATTATTTTTAAGATATAAAGATCTTGGTAATCCTATCAAGGCTGTTATTCACTTTGCAGGGAGAAAATCAGTTAAAGAGTCTGTGCTTAACCCTTTGCTTTATTGGGATATAAATGTTAATGGATCCATTACTCTTTTAAGAGTAATGGACAAATATAACTGTCGCACAATTGTATTTAGTAGTAGTGCAACTATTTATGGAGTATCAAATTGTTTACCCCTTAAAGAGAATGCAAAAATAAAACCAATAAATCCCTATGGAAGAACCAAAGTGGCTATAGAGCAAATACTAAGTGATACATTTCATAGCCACACTAATAAATGGAAAATTGCCAATCTTCGATACTTTAATCCTATTGGTGCACATTCCTCTGGGATGATTGGAGAATCTCCCATAGGTATCCCTAATAATATTTTTCCATATATTACCCAAGTAGCTGCAGGTGTTTTGGATGAATTAAAGATCTTTGGCAAAGATTGGCCTACTTCAGATGGAACTTGCATAAGAGATTATATTCATGTTATGGATCTAGCTGAAGGACATATTGCTACTTTAGAATATTTAAATAATTTTGAAAAAAAAATAGTTAATCTAAACCTGGGAAGAGGTTTGGGAACTAGTGTTTTAGAACTTGTAGATACATTTGAAAAAGTAAATAATGTAAAAATATCTACGAATTTTTCCAACAGAAGAATTGGTGATTGTTGCACATTAATTGCAGATAATTGTCTAGCACTTTCATGTTTAAATTGGTCCCCCAAAAGAGATTTAGTGAAAATGTGTTTAGATGGTTGGAAATGGCAATTATTAAATCCAGATGGGTATCAATGAGTAATAAAAAATTAAAAGAAAATATAATTATATCTAGTAAGAATTAATTAGAGAATCAAAAGTTAATCAATTTTTAGTTAAACTTTCGTATAGCGTTTTGGTTGTATAAATACCTACAAAAGGTTGAGTTATTTCTCCAAGTGTTTTTGTGCTCCTTCCTAAAATACTAGATTTAACAGTTAATATATCTCCTGATAATAAATAGGGATTTTGACTAGACCCTGGCGTGGCTCTTGAGGAATAGTTAATATTTCTTCTCGTTAATGTTCCATCTTGATTATATCTAAGTAAAAACACTTTGCCTGAGAGAGGGCTTCTTGGGCCTGTTAAATCTATTAGATCTGAAAGAGTACCCTCGATTGGAATTTCTATGGTTCCAGGGTTCTCTATTTCACCTGAAATAGCTACAGTCATAAATCTTGGACTTAGGCCAGAGAGTATTGAATTTGAAATAATTGTTGGATCTTTTGTTTGAAGTTTGGGGATGAATATAGAGTCTCCATCAAATAATCTAATATCTTTACTAGTGTCTGCATTCTTTATGTAAGATTGGAAATCAATTATGGCTCTTTTTTTGCCTCCTCCATTCCCAATAGGTATATCTCTGACTATTTCTATCTTAGAAATATCACTATAAGAAGTTAGACCGCCTGCGCCTTGAATTGCATTTGAAAGAGTAGTTATATAATCATTATCTCTTTTAATATCAAGAGTAGAGATTCTTTGAGAATTTAAATTGGAGATAATATCTTTAGAAGACGGTAAAATGCTTGATCTATTAGAATTCTTAGTTAGATTATCATAATATAAGTCTGAGGTTTTTCTATCTAAAGGATCTAATATTGTTTTTATATTCGTTGAAGTAAAAGAAGGAAATTTTATCATTCCAGGCGATCTTACTTCTCCTTTTACAGCAACTCTAATAGGTTTGAATTGATCAATCCTTATATATATTTCTGGATTTAAAAGGAACTCTTTATAACGCTCTTCAAGTAGTTGGGTAAGCTCTTTAATAGTTAAACCTCTAACAAAAGCATATTTTAATCTTTCAAAATATATTTCTCCTTGTTCATTAATAGTATAAAAGCCAGAAAGCTCAGGAGCATTAATAAAATTTATATTCAAACGATCTCCTGTATCTAATATATAGTCATTTAGTTCATTTGTTGATTCTAAGTATGATACCTCTATATCAGTTGTTCTTTCTGTGACAACTTGTTGTGCTTGTGCTTGTGCTTGTGCATTTATCAAGCTAGATATGCAAAGACAGCCCACAATATTTATTGAAAGTGCTTTGAATTTGTTTGTTTTTTTTATGTTCACAGCTGAAGAGGGCCTCTAAAGCATATTACTTAACTTTGTAGATTTGCAAAATAATTCTCCGTATTGCATGCATACGGCGGGAATATTTAAATAGCTAATAAAAAGGAGATAGAATTAAGGGCAGGTTTTGTTGCTGATTTGCTTGGTCAAGGCCACAGCTGCACCGTAGTAACGACCCGAGTGACTGAGGAGTATCAATTAGCAGATGACAAGCTCGAAGGATTAAAACCAAGGCAATGGACTTGATTGTTCAAGACTTTGAGGAGATCAATATTTAGCGGCCGCAAATGGTAGCGAAACTACTCGTGAATCTCGAATAAGGTATGCAAAAAGGATTGCTCCATAACCAACTAACTGGTGTTGCTGCCTGCGCTAGACAAATAATTTCATTGGCTGGATTAGCAGCTGAATCCTCACATGCCAATCAAGCGAGAAAATATTTATTGTTTTGAACTTAAGTTAAAACCCAATTCTCTATTCTGCCTAGCAGAGGATTAGTTTATTGAAATAATGACCAAGAAAAATAAATATGACTATTGGTGCTATGTTTAACTATTAAAACCACTTTCTCAAAGTAGATTTTTAAGAAAGTTTTTATTTAACTTTGCAAAATTATTATGCGTGTTCTTCTAACAGGAGGGACTGGAATGGTTGGACGTAATATAAAGGAACATCAAAAGGCTATTAATTATTGTGTTTTGGCGCCCTCTCGTCAAGAACTAGATTTAACTAATAGAGAACAAATAAGAAATTATTTGAGGATTAATAGCCCAGAATATATTATTCATGCCGCTGGATTAGTTGGTGGAATCCATGCAAATATAGCAAACCCCTCAAGATTTCTAATAGAGAATCTTGAAATAGGTTGTAATTTAATATCTGAAGCAGCAACCATGGGAGTAAAAAATATTATTAATTTGGGAAGTTCTTGTATGTATCCCAAGAATGGACCTAATCCATTAAAAGAAGAATATTTATTAAATGGTTTTTTGGAGCCAACAAATGAAGGTTATGCAATCGCTAAGATAGCAGCACAAAGATTATGTGACTACTTAAGAATAGAGGATGATTCGAGAAATTATATTACTTTAATGCCTTGTAATTTGTATGGTAAATATGACAATTATAATCCTAAAAGATCTCATTTAATTGCTTCAATAATAGTAAAGCTACATGAAGCTAAAGTTAATAATAAAAAAACAGTTGAGATTTGGGGAGATGGCAAGGTTCGAAGAGAATTTATGTATGCTAAAGATTTTGCCGACGCAGTTTGGTTCTCTTTAACTAGGATAAAGGAAATGCCTCATATGATTAATATAGGCATAGGAGAAGATTATTCGATTTTTGATTATTATAAAAAAATATCTATGATTTTAGGGTTTGAAGGATCTTTTACATTTAATCTAAGTAAACCTATTGGCATGAAACAAAAGTTGTTAGATGTTAAGAAAATAAATCATTTAGGTTGGTTCCCAAGGCATAATTTAGAATTAGGTGTAAAGAAAACTTATTCTCATTATTTAGAGTGCAATAGATGATAATAAAAAATATTTCTGATTTCTAAAAAATGTATAAAAAAATAGGCTTAGCTTCGGAAACAATACCTAAAGAACATCTAGATAAATTATCTGAATGGATTAAAACTTACCCAAGACTGACTCAAGGAGAGAAAGTATTTGAATTTGAATCTTTATTTTCAAAATATATTGGGATAAATGATTCAACTTTTATTAATAGTGGTTCTTCTGCCAATTTATTAATGGCAACTACAAATCTATTTTTTAAAGATTTAAGGAATAAAAAAGTTGGTATACCGGCCTTATCATGGGCAACTACAGTATCACCATTTATTCAGTTAGGTTATCAACCGTATCTATTGGATGCTGATCCTATAAATTTAGGTGTTAACGTTGATAACTTATATAAGTTAATAAAGGAAGAAGATATTGGAACTTTAATTCTAGTCCATGTTCTTGGTCATAATTCATCTGTTGAGAAAATCCTAGATATTTGCGAAGAATTTAATATCCGTTTATTAGAGGATAATTGCCAATCATTAGGTTCTACCCTTGCTGGAAAATGCCTAGGATCATTTGGTCTTGCATCAACATTTTCATTCTTTTATGGTCATCATATTTCTACCATTGAGGGAGGATGTGTTTGTAGTAATAATCATGAGTTTAATCAAGTAAGCAAGTCATTAAGGTCTCATGGCTGGGGAAGAAACCTTGATGTGGAATTTCATAAGAATTTAAGATCAAAATACAACACCACAGACTTTAGAGATTTATATACATTTTATTTTCCTGGATATAATTTAAGATCTACTGAGTTGAATGCATTTTTGGGTCTGATGCAGATAAGTATTTTAGATGAATATTGTTCAAAGCGTTCGATTCTATTTAATAAATACAGGGAAGAGTTATCAAACTTTTGGTGCCAAGAATCATCTAACGATTTTATTTCAAGTTTTGCTTATGCTACTTTAATAAAAAATCCTGAAGAGGTTTGGATTCATTTAAAGAATAAAAATATTGAAAGTAGACCTCTTATTGCTGGGAGTATTGGACAACAGCCATTTTGGAGGGAATATAATGGAAAAAGTACTTCTCTAAAATATGCAGATCAAATTCATTTATATGGAATTTATCTTCCTATTAATGCAGATATAGATACAAGCGATGTCACTAGAATATGTACTGAATTTAAAAAAATTGCAGAACCCTTCAATTTTTATGAGATTTAAATTCAATTAAATTTTCCAAATAAATTATTCATTTATTTTTATATGTTTTATTTGATCTAAATACATCTTTGAATAGGAATGAATAGAATTCGAATGAATATCTTCAAGAGATACCCATTCGAAATTTGAATGTTGCTCACTTAAATTTATTTTTGAATTAATATCCTTTGGTTCGACTTCTATTAATCTTGCTTCTATAATGTAATGTGTACTGCTCTCTGAAGCGGACCAAGATGTAACATTATAAAAATGTTCGTATAAACCCATTGAAGTAGTTTTATTAAATGTAAAAGTTAAACCTGTTTCACTTAGTAATATTCTATTAAATGCATCTTTAATCCGTTCGTTTTTATAAATTCTCCCTCCTGGTACAAAAAGCTTACCTTTAGCTGGATTGTTTATTCTATGTCCCATTAATACCCCACAGTTTCGAGAAAATATAATCATATCAATACCAAATATTGGCATTGAACTTACACAAGTTCTCCAGGTCTCTTCAGATAATTTTTCAGTAATCATTATGAAAATATTAACTTAACTACTTTAACACTATTAATAACTTAGGCTAATATAAGTTTTTAACCAGATTAAGATAAATTTTTTCAAGATCTTTAGTATATAATTTTGAATTGAAAAGTGATGATTCGTTTTTGAGTTTTTTTAGTTTAGATTTTAATTTCAAAAGTTCATTCTCGCTACTTGCTAGTCTTAGGGCTGTTTCTTCATATTGATTTTCATTATATGTAATTAGTTCTGGCATACCTATTGAAGTTAATAAGCTGGATGAAACTCTTGCTACGAAGTTTTCTCCTAATTTAGTTAGGACTGGCAATCCTGCACATAATGCATCACAAGTTGTTTTATGACCGTTGAAGTTAAAAGTATCAAGTCCGAGATCGCCAAGAGATTGCCTTGCTAAATGCAAATCAATTGGAACATTATTTGCGAAGATTAATCTTTTCGGATCTACATTTCTTTTCTCAGCTTCTATATATAAATTTTCAATTGCTAATTTATTTGGCTTTTTTAACCAAAGTACACTTCCTTTTATTTTTGTAAGCAATCTCATCCAAATATCAAACTCTCTTGAAGTTATTTTTTTATTGCTGTTAAAGCAGGTAAATATAAATCCTTCATCAGGTAGGTTGAAATCTTTTCGGGAAAGAGGTTCATTATTTATTTTTATTTTATCATCATTGCATAAATAACAATTTGGCATATTGATTATCTTCTCTGAATAGAATTTCTCATAATCATTTGGAATAACAATCTCATCTGCGAGAATATAATCCATAACATCAGATCCAATTGAAGCAGGATATCCCAAATAGTTTATTTGAATAGGTGCTACTCTAGAAGAGAAGATAGAAAATCTATTTTGTGTGGTATGACCCATCAGATCTACCGCAATATCAATTTTATCATCTATCGCTAAAGCTATAGCTTCGATATTATCTAACTTGCTTATATCTCTAAAAATGCATTCAGATTTTCTTGCCCTGTCAGTATATTCATCTTCTTTTGGCACAAATGAGTATAAATATATTTTAAACTTAGATCTATCGTGCTGTGCAAGTAGAGGAGTAATGAGTTGCATTACAGGATGAGCCCTAAAATCAGCAGAGAAATAACCTATATGAATTATATTTTTTTTGAAATATTTAATATGTTTTTTTTGTAGAGTATAATTTTTTTCATTAAATTTTTTAGATCTTTTTAAATGCTTTAAAGGATTATCTTCGTAATAAAGTAAATTAAATGGTGAAACAGAAGATCCTTCAATGCCAAGATCCTTCAGCCAAATTGTATGTATATCTTTATCTCTCCAATCGCAGATTTTGCCTTTGACTGCAATTAAAGCAGCCTTCGCCTCTGATAATTCATTGTTCAATTTTAGCGCTTGTTTAAATTGATTTATAGCATCACGAAAATTACCAATATCATTAAATACATTTCCTAGATTGTAATGAGCATTTGCGTAATCAGGATTGATTTCAATTGATTTGAGGTATGACAATTCTGCCTCTTGCAATTTACCAAGATCTCTCAATACACTTCCTAGGTTGGAATGAGCATTTGCGAAATCAGGTTTAAGTTCAATTGCTTTGCGTTGAGATAATTCTGCTTCTTGTAATTTGCCAAGATCTCTCAATACATTTCCTAGATTGGAATGAGCATTTGCGTAATCAGGTTTAAGTTCAATTGCTTTGCGTTGAGATAATTCTGCTTCTTGTAATTTACCAAGATCTCTCAATACACTTCCAAGATTGGAGTGAGCGTTTGCAAAATCAGGTTTAAGTTCAATTGCTTTGCGATGAGATGATTCTGCGTTTTGTAATTTGCCAAGATCTCTTAATACATTTCCTAGATTGGAATGAGCATTTGCGTAATCAGGTTCAATTTCAATTGCTTTGCGGAGTGATAATTCTGCTTCTTGTAATTTACCAAGATCTCTCAATACATTTCCCAGATTGTAATGAGCCTCTGCGAAGTTAGTTTTTAGTTCAATTGCTTTGCGTTGAGATAATTCTGCTTCTTGTAATTTACCAAGATCTCTCAATACATTTCCCAGATTGGAATGAGCATTTGCGAAATCAGGTTTAAGTTCAATTGCTTTGCGTTGAGATAATTCTGCTTCTTGTAATTTACCAAGATCTCTCAATATATTTCCTAGATTGGAATGAGCATTTGCGAAATCAGGTTTAAGTTCAATTGCTTTACGGTATGACAATTCTGCCTCTTTTAGTTTGCCAATAGAATTCAATATGACTCCATAATTAGAGAAAACCATTTCATTTTTGAATCCTTGACTAATAAAAAGTTGATAATATTTTGATGCTTCTGATAGTTTTCCTTCTGAATGAAACTTAAATGCTAGTTTAATTATTTGTTCTTTAGAAGGATTATTAGTAGTAATAGTTATATTTTCTTTTAGTTCTTCTAAAGCAAATGGCACTGGGAATGTTTTTACTTCAGAGCCTGCTTGCTTTTGATTTCTTTTTGCTTCGGTCAAATTATTTGTTTTGCGAAGGATCTATTGATAGGGATTATACGTTGCACTAAAGTTTTGAATTTAAAAATAAATTGATCCTCTGCAACGTCAGCAGTCGTCCATCTCCATGAAAGGAGAAGTAATTAGTCTCGACCAGTTGCAAATAAAGACGTTTGGTAATTTCCCAGCTTTTTCCCTTAGGGTAAAACTTCTTTTCCTTCGGGGAAAGTATCGGGAACTTTAACAATGCTTGTTATATTAATGGCTTTACTTTCTTTCCCTCCCGTAGACTTGAGACTAATTAGGTACTGCAATTGCGCTGGAGTTAAAGCTTAAGGCCAACGCTTCTCTCGTTTTAAAACTCTTCAAATCTCTATGCGTTGTATCTCTGCAATCACTTCTATACTCTAGAAAAGCTTATAAGTTATTTTTTCCCAGTTAGTCATTTTCGATTAAAAAGTAGAATATTTAAAAGATAAAAATAAATTTTCAACCTGAAGTCAATGTTCATAAAATTAATAAATTAGTTTTGTTTTTGACAATTTAACCAGCCTAGAATTTTTTCACTAGGGGTAGAATCTTCATATTTGTATTGTCTTGGTACATCTTTAGCCTCCGTTGAATTCAAAAGTTTATCTAATCCATTTTTAATATCTTTTGCCTTAGCATTTACATCTAATACCTCACCATATCGAATGCGATCTTTTTGACGATTACCAATATTTAAGATAGGTATTCCCATTAATGGTGCTTCTATTATGCCACTTGATGAGTTGCCGACCATAACTTGAAAGACAGATAGAGCATACAAATATAATTTCTGTCCTAGTGAAGGTATTGCGAAACAATTATCAGGGTTCAAATTTACAAAATCAAACATCTTTTTCAAAATCACTTCACTTCCTTCATCTGCATTGGGGTGAGTAAATAATATATTGCATTTGACATTTCCAAGCGCAGTTAGTAATTCCTCAAATCCCTTTACACCGTTATCACTCAACAATGTTTCAGGATGATAAGTCACTAAAATATTGCAGCTGGCAAAAACAAATCCAGTAGCCTTTTCAAAATCAAATTTAGATAGTTCAGGTATTTCTACTAAACCATCAATGGCCATTGGACCAAACATAAAAACATTTTCACTACAATGACCCATATTTATTACTCTATCTCTATATTCATTAGCAGCAGTAAAATGCCAAGTACTTAATTGACTAATAGCATGTCTTAATTTATCGTCAACTGCTCCAAGTGTGGTTTCACCTCCATGTAAATGAGCTATTGGAATTGAATGTAGATGAGCAGCGGCAGCAGCACCAAAAGTCTCATATCTATCTCCTAACAAAAATAATAAATTTGGATGTAGCTTCTGTAATGCTATTGACATTCCATACATAACTTCAGATGTCAATATTGTCATATTTGGTGTAGGCTTCTTATCTAAAGATAGTGGTATTATCTCTTCTATATCAATTTGATCCTCTGTAATTTCTGAAATAGTATTTCCATATTTTTTGGATAAATGTGATCCAGATACTATCAATTGCAACTTATATCTATTATCAAATTTTATCTTTTTAATAAGATATTTCATTAGCCCATATTCGGCTCTTGTACCGGTAAAAACTGCAATTTTATACTTATTAATTGACATCTAAATTAATCAATTAAATCATTTTCATAATATTTTTTATCAGCTTTTCGAGAAAGAACATCGTCCCATTCCATTGGAGATATTCCAATGCCAGGTCTCTTGGTTGTTAAGTTTTCCTCTGTAAAGTCTTCACCTATATCAATAAAACATTTTGCAACTATTGACTTACGAACTAATTTGCGATTATCTAATTCGCAATCAGTTGCTTCTTTCACTGGTCTTCCAAGAGCTTTTTCAATATTTCTAATTGATTGAACCATCTGCTTAAATTCATCTGGTTCTAAACTAGCTTTATGATCAGGACCTGGCATATTCTTATCAAGTGTTAAATGTTTCTCAATAACTTTTGCACCTAAAGAAACAGCACCAATTGCTACTTCTATTCCACTTGAATGATCAGAATATCCAACCGCAACATTAAGAGTTTTGGAAATAGTGTTCATAGCTCTTAGATTAATCTCTGAGAATGGAGCAGGATATTGTGACGTACAATGTAATATTGTTATTAAATTTGGATCCAGACTAGATGATTTTAATATATTAATTGCTAGTTCTATTTCTTTCATAGATGACATTCCTGTTGATAATATTATTGGTTTTCCTAAAGATCCAATATATCTAAGATAGGGTAAATTAGTTATCTCACCTGAAGGTATTTTAAAGCGAGAGACACCTAGTTCCGAAAGAAATTTGATACTCTCAAGATCAAATGGACTTGACAAAAACTCAATTCCAATCTCTTTACAATATTTCATTAAATTTGTATGACTTTCAATGTCTAATTCTAATCTTTTAAGCATTTTCATTTGACTTTCCTCTATATTAGTATTCTTGATTTGATATTTAGCTTTAGAAGCTGAAGGGGTAGCAAGCAAATTAGCCTTAAAACTTTGAAATTTGATAATATCTGCTCCAATATATTTTGCCTTTCTAATTAATTCGCGTGCGAGTTTTATATCACCATTATGATTCACTCCAGCCTCAGCAATAATTAAAACCACTTTATTTAAACCTCATACCAGTTAAAGGGTCGATAGAACAATTCCAAAGTGTAATTCTAATATAACTATCTTTTGTTTTTACCAAAAATCCTGCATTATCTTTGCATAATATTGATCCAGGTATACCTTTATATGAAGGCGCATCTGGCACTAGTTCTGCTTCGATTATTTTCAGTTCGTTCCCATTCAAATTTGCAGTAGCAAAGGGGCCTGGATCCACCAAAGCTCTAATAAAATTAAAAATATCGCTAGAAGATTGATTCCAATTAATCATTTCATCACCAGAAATTCTTCGACTACAATAAAGTCCCTCTAAAGATATACTTTTTTGAGGTATCCTTTTAACATTACCATCATAAATTAAATTAATAGCTTTTATTAATACTAATGGGCAATTGATATATGTCTTTTCCAAAATACTTTTATAGTTATCGCTTAAATATATTTCGAAAGTTTCTTGACAAATAATATCACCTGTATCAATACCCTTATCAATATAATGAACTGTAATTCCAAATTCATCCTCTCCATTAATTAATACCCAATTAAGGATATTTCTACCTCTATACATAGGCAATTTACCAGAGTGACAATTAATAGTTCCAAAATCGGGAATAGAAAAAAGTTCCTCTTTCATGATCTGATCAAATGACATTGAAACAAAAAGATCACAATCAAATCTTTTAACCTTGTCAATAAAAGATTCATTATTTACATTTTTTCTACTAAGAACTCTGTTCCTATTTCTTTTGCTCTTTTTTTTAAATAAGGATCAGGTTTTTTATAACGTGCACATATAAAAACGATTTGGAAACGAGAATCATCAACCAACTTATTTAAGGCTTCATATGACCATGGACCATCTGCGAAATAACCTATTTTCATATTTAGTAATTTTTTAATATATTAGACAAAATTAGCTCTTTCAAAGCCAATTATAAAGTTCAAACAAATTAAATTATTAAATATATTATCAAAGTAATTGAGGACTACTTGGCAAGTTGATTAATCTTTTAGACATATCTTCTGCCACCTTCAACTGTCCTTTAGGAGAATTTTGATACATTGGCAATTCATTTAAAAGTCTCCAAACAGGTCTTAATAAAATCCCGCTTTCATGGGCTAACTCTAAAAGACCTATTCTATATTCTTCTAAGATTGCCTTCGATAAATTTAAACGAAGTGTGATCAACCAATAATTACTTATACAATCGTCAGATGGCTTTAGAATTTCTAATTCATTAAACAACTCAAATTTTTCAGAATATTTCTTGTGAAGGTTTCTTTTCTTTTCTATTCTGCTTGCCAAATCTTCAATTTGAGCAACTCCTAAAGCTGCATTAATATTTGGCAATCTATCATTCCACCCTACATAATCATGATAAAAATCCCACTTATGATTTTTTTTTGCAGTTGTCGATAAATGTCTAGCAAGCTTTGCGATTTTCTGATCATTAGTAATTAAAGCACCACCACCACCAGTAGTTAAAATTTTATTTCCATTGAAACTTAAAATACCTAATTTTCCAAACAAACCGCAATGAATTAATTTTTTATTGTCATATTTAAAACTTCCCAATGCCTCTGCTGCATCTTCAACTAAAGGTATATTCCATTCTTCACTTATATTTAAAAGCTCTAAAATTTTGGATGGTGTACCAAAAATATGCACAGGCAAAATCGCTGATATTTTCCTACCTGTTTCTCTATTTATAACATGATTATTAACTTTCAATGCTATTGAATCTAATCTTTCCTTTACCTCTAGTGGGCACAATCCTAAACTTTCATTTTCAATATCAACAAAATGAGGAACTGCACCCAAGTGCGATATAGCATTTGCAGTAGCAACGAAACTCATTGGAGGTAAAATAACTTCATCACCAGCTCGAACCCCTACTAAATGCAATGCTAATCGTAATGCAGCAGTTCCATTTACTACAGCTATTGCATATCTAGCCCCAGTAAATTCACATAATTTATTTTCAAATTCGTTAACCCACTTACCTGCTGAGCTTACCCATCCAGTTTCAATACAATCACTTAAATAACTCAATGAATTTGTTTGATTGAAGTCAGGTTCATGTAGTTGGATTGGTAATGAATGTTTGTCTAAATTTATAGAATCCTTAATTAAATCTAAGATCTTGATGTAATTTCTATTAGCAATCATATTGAATAAATTCCTTGTTTATAAAAAGATAAATTTTCTTTCTTATCAAACCAATCTACTGTTATAGCTAAACCTCTGCGAAAGCCATCCATATTTCCAAAAGATGGACTCCAACCTGTTAATTTATTAATCAATGAATTATCTCCAAATAAACGATCAACTTCTGAAGTCTTGGGTCTAACCCTAGCTTGATCAGTATTAATCTCTAAATTAACATTCATAATGCTTGCTATTAATGCGGCTGTATCTCCTATAGAGATTTCAAACCTACTTGCCGAGTTTAAAATATTGCCAGTAGTTTTATCACTAAAAGCTACTGCCATAAATGCATTACATGTATCATCTACAAAATTAAAATCACGAGTGGGAGTTAATGATCCCAAATTAATTTTTCTCTTTCCAGCTGCTACTTGAGTGATAATTGTAGGGATAACTGCGCGTGCACTTTGCCTAGGCCCATAAGTATTAAAAGGTCTTAAAATAGCTATTGGTGTTCCAAAACTTCTCCAATAACTAATCGCTAATTGATCAGCAGCTATTTTGCTTGCTGAATAAGGAGACTGTCCCACTACAGGATGTTTTTCGTCAATAGGCACATACTGAGCTGATCCATATGTTTCAGAAGTAGATGTATGTACAACTTTAGATATTTCTAATTCTCTAGCTGCTTGAATAACATTTAAAGTACCATAAATATTCGTATCAATATAACTTTTAGGAGCTTGATAACTAAAAGGAATTGCTATTAAAGCAGCTAAGTGAAAAACTACATCGCAACTTCGCATAGCCTCTCTAACGCAAAGAGGGTCGCGTATATCTCCTAAAACCACATCAATCTGCGCCTGAACTTCTTTACTTAAATTATCTAACCATCCCCAACTTCCGTTTGAGTTATAAAAACAAAAAGCTCTAACATTATATCCACTTTCTACTAGTTTCTCCACTAAATGAGAGCCTATAAATCCATCAGCTCCAGTAACTAAAACCTTGCTTTTAGATTTGCTCAAAGTGACCAACCATCATCAACTATTAAATTCTGACCATTAATTGCAATTGAGGATGAAGACAGTAAGAAAACTACAGCATCTGCAACATGCGCAGAAGAAAGCATTCCAATATTTGTACAGCTTTTTCTATACTTTTTCAAAAATGATTCATTTTGATTATCTAATATTCCTCCAGGGCTAACACAATTAACTCTAATATTTTTGTTTGAATAATATTTAGCTAACCATTTCGTTATCGCTATAATTCCAGCTTTAATTGCAGAATACTCTATTGGAGAATTCATTTCTGTTCCTTCATAATGATCAAACTTAGGTGCCTGTATTCCCTGTATTGATGAAATATTAATTAGTTGGCCCGAACCTTGATGATTGAAAATTTCCAAAACCTTTTTAGATAATAAAATTGCTCCTCCAAGTTGATTATTAAGATCTTCAAATAAATATTGATCTTTTAAATCCTCTAATTTTGTACCCCACCCTTTTGATCTAGGGTATGCACTATGAACAACACTGTCAATGCGACCTGAAATATTTAAAGCTTTCTCAAAAAGAGTATCTATTCCTTGTGAAGTAGAAATATCTTGTTCAATTAAGATAATTTCATTTGAATATAGATTTGTTAGGTTTTCCTTTAAATAAATAAGTTTAGCTTTATTTATATCAGAAAGAATTACATTGCCACTATTTTTTAAAATCGCCTCAGCGATTGCAGAGCCAATTCGTCCAGCAGCTCCAGTGATTAAGACCTTTTGACTAAGTAAATCCATAAAGAAATAATAATCAATATATTCTTTTTATCAATCTAACTTATTACGTTCCAATAAAAAACTAGCAATTTCAAAATCAAGTAAAGTATCAATGTCAATTGCTCTTTCCTCTGGTATTTCTACTCCAAACACATTGCCGTCCCAGAGAGAACTAGCTTTTAGAATAAATTCAGTTTTTGCAAAATAAGCAACTGTTGTTAAATCATAGCAATAAGGTGCATCCTGCCTTCTGTTAAGTTGAATACCACTATTAACTAATTTTAATTGTCCATTTATTTTTTTTTGTACCATATTAAACCAAGGACTTCGCTTAGCTTTAGTCATAGTTAAAACAATATCAACATTTGATTTTAAGGCTTTAAAACATTTCAAAACATCTTTATCTATTCTTAGCGGCGCTGTACATGGCAAGCTTAAAAAATGGTCAAAAGATTCATAGTTATTATTAACATGATTTATTGCATGTTGCCATGCATCCCATTCGGAGGAATTATCCATAGCAAGATAATTAGGCCTTTTAATTATCTCAGCTCCATATTCTCGCGATATAGCAGCTATTTCATCACAATCGGTAGAAACAAATACTCTTACTACTTCATCTAAATTATTTGCTAATTCTAAGCTATGTCCTATCAATGGAATACCAGCAAAGATCTTTTTATTTTTACCTATGACACCTTTAGAGCCACCTCTTGCAAAAATAAAAGCATATATTTTCTTCATCTTAGATTAACAATTTAAATTGGATTTTTCTCTAACTTTAGCAATTAGTTCCAACACATTTACACCATCCTGAAATGAGCATATAGGTTCTGCTAAACCTTCTATACATTCAATAAAATTATCTATTTGTAATTTATAATTATAATTATAATTATAATTATTTTGGATAAGGCTTTCAGTTTTATCAATACTATTCAAAATGATTTCACCCTTTAGTAAATTAGTAATAATTTCTCCTTTAGCCCCGCGAACAATAATTATTCTTCTAGAAGGTTGTGTACAAAAATTTAGCCTAATAGTGATTACAAGACCTTCGTCATTCTCAGCTACTATATAGACCTTATCCTCAACATCAATATTTAATAATTTAGAATCACTCAAATAAGCTGACCTTATTTTCAACTTACCAAAAATCCAATTAGCAATGTCTAATTCATGACTTAATTCTAGTAATGCCCCTCCTCCCAGATTTTTTCTAGCAGAAACAGTACCCTCATAATTAAAATCTTGCCTCCATGAAGGAAGCCAAGATCCGCAATAAAAATCAGCATCAACTAATACTCCAAGAGATTTATTTTGAATATATTTCCTTAAAACTTGCAAACACTTTTCAAACCTAAAAACATAACCAACTAATACAGGTATTTCTTCTCTAAGAGATTTGATTTCCTCTATTAATTTATCTTCTCCTAAACCAATTCCTAATGGTTTCTCAATAAAGACTGGTATTTTATTCTTAAGAAATAACAATGCCTGTTTTAAATGAATAATTGCTGGAGATGAAATAATTACTCCATTTGGTCTCCATTTAATTGAATCGTTAATTTCCTTAAATTCAAAATCTGCTAATAAACTTTCAGGTCTATAATTTCCTTTGCCAGACCTTAATAATCCAATTTTTATAGACGGATAAAATTCCTTAATCAAACGCAAATGTCTTGAACCAATACTACCTAAACCGCATATCAATATTCTATTAGTTGAAATACTATTTTTCAAATTAATCATTAGAAGATTTAGACCAAGAATTAATAGCTTCCTGCAAAGACTCAGGACGACCAACATCTATCCAGTATTCATGTATTGGACATGTAATAATTTTTTGATTATGATTAAGTGCAAGCATCAATAGATCAGGCATATCAATTTTTGTATTTTTTTCTAGATAACTGAGTATGCTTGGATTAAGTGCATAAATTCCTGCATTAACTAATTTTGTATAGGTAGGTTTTTCAAGAAATGACTTTAATTTTACACCATCATTTTCTACAACACCAAAAGGTACAGAGAAATCATGTTTACGTACACAAATAGTAGCCATTCCTTCATTTATTCTATGAAAATTTAATAATTTACTAGGATTAAATCTAGTCAAAACATCACAATTTAAAACTACAAATGTTTCATTAATAGTATTCGGTAAAAGAGTTAAAGATCCTGCTGTACCAAGAGGATTATTTTCTATAAGATATTTAATACTTATATTCCACTTTGAACCATCTTGAAAATAATCTATTATTTTTTCCTTTAAATAGTTTACAGAAAAGAAAAACTCACGAAATCCATTCTTAATACATTGTTCAAGTATGATTTCCAACATATATTTGTCACCAACCCTTAGCATTGGCTTAGGGCATGTCTCTGTAAAAGGTCTAAGCCGTTTACCTTTGCCTCCGGCCATAATAACAAGTGGATTTGGCAGGGATTGGCGGATATATTCACTATCTATAATCTTAAGCTCTAATATTTTTCCCTGTTTATCAACTATTGGTAGTTGTCTACCTCCTGATCTTTGAATTTTTTCAATTCCTTTAAAAATATTTTCTTCTGAGGTGATTGAAACAAAATTCTTATTCATAATACTTGAGGCCAAGCTATCTAATGTAAAACCCTTCAAAAGACCTCTTCTTATATCTCCATCAGTCAGGGTTCCGATAAGCACTTCGTTTTGATCGACGATCAAAACGATGCCGGTTAAAGAGTTATTTAGAGTCACTAATATATCTCTAACCGTAAAATCTTCCCTAATAATTACTTGACTTAGATTATTAACAGATCGCATATTAAATTAATAGTATATGAAGATTTTATAAATAATATAAAATATTAGCATTTTTACTTTAGTTTCTCTAACATCAATTGTCTATAATTATTAATGAATAGTTAATTCGGGAGATAATTTATCATGGACTTGGTTATAAAGCTTTCTATACAAAGTGATCTTATGACATTTCTTAGCTTTTTCTATAAAAAGATTTTTTCTCTTATCACTTGAGAGGCTTTTAAAATATTCTATTCTCTTTTTTAGATCAGTCATAAATCTATAATCCCGCTTTTAATGTTGAATTTCTATTGGCTTATAAAACAGCAGTTTATTCAAAAATAAATCTTGCATTTTGATTTTCTATTCATTCGATAAGTGACATAAAAGAACAATACAAGAACAGCAAGATTCGCTAAGGCATAGCTAGTTGCTATTTCCATAGTTTTACCGCACAATCTACCTTACATTGGGTATATTTGGGTATATTTGAGTGGTAAAGTATAATGGTTACGTTGCTTGAGATTGATTGCAATCACTGTCATGTTAACGATTTGGGGCCATAGCTCAGCTGGTAGAGCACCTGCATGGCTTGCAGAGCGTCAAACCCTTAAAAATCATTGCAATCACTAAGTTCTCTCTTTAAGTAATAGATAATTACCGCACAATTTACCGCATAACTCTAAAAAACTTGTTATTTAAGTTTGTTCAGTCTATGCCTTTGATTATAGCAGTTTTTGGCTTTAATAAATAACCACTAAATAATATAGAAAAGGGCTACCAAAGGGAGCCTGAATCATAAATACTAATCAAATTAAGAGGTGAACTTTAATTGAAATTAATATATTTTAAGCTACTTTTGTTATTACTTTGGTTGCTTATATGATTATTCATGTTTATAAACTCACGCCAAATAGCAACGCCTAGAAAATCTCAAATGACTAAAGTCATTCACGCTGATTTTTTAACTGTCGCAGAAGCAATGACTTCCGCCTTTTCAACAATAGAAAATAATCAAGCCTGGGATCTAATGCCTTCTTTGGTTCCTGAGTTGGCATTGTGTTTTCACATGCTTCAGAAGGAACTCAACCTACATTGCATCGAGCTGGAATATGAAAAAAGCCAATAAACAAGAGATGGAATTAAGGGCAGGTTTTGCTGCTGACTTACTTGCTCAAGGTCATAGTTGCACCGTAGTAACGACCCGAGTGTCCGAAGAATATGAATTAAGCAGAAGACAAGCACGAAGAATTACAGCGAAGGCAATGGACTTGATTGTTCAAGACTTTGAAGAGATCAATATTGAGCGGCCGCAAATGGTAGCAAAACTACTCGTAGATTCAGAACAGGGGATGCAAAAAGGATTGCTCAATAACCAGTCAAGTGGCGCAGGGTTGTTCACAATAAAATGACCTCTCCTACCGGTATATAAAATTTCATTTGCATCAGGTTAAAAACTGTACAAAATCCATCATTGCAGAGAGACTAGTTAAAATCGAGTTAATGAATACCTTTCTTTCTAGCAATTGATTTAAATATATTTGACAATGGCTCTCTATCTTTTAAAGAAATTTGTTCTGGGACTTTGAAAATTTCATACTTCCCCATACGATTAATAAAATGTTCAAAACCAACTCCAGGATCACAATATAATGGCAAGTCATCTACTAAGAATATATTCTTGTTTCTTACTAGCTATTTTAGACAAAACATTTAACCTATCATTTAGAATAGAAGTTTTTAATTTTGAGGGATTTATTGGATAATTTAATTTTCTTTTATTAACGACTCTACTACTTTCCCAGGAGAATAATCTTATATCATTAATTTTTAGATTATTTAAAAAAAAATGATTTATATCTTATTAAAGTTTCATCTAAACAATGATCATTACTAGATCAACCTATTTCTTCTGAAACCAATATATGAAATCCCAGTTAATCAAAATTTTGACTTCGATTGGGAGTCTATTTTCCTTAATTGCTTCTCTAATGCTCTGTAAATGATTGGTGGCATGACTATCACCTAAAATATATATAGTAGGAAAATTTTATTATTTGTTTTAAGCAATCTTAAAAAGGATTTTCTGTTTCAGGAAGTAAATGACAATAAATATTTTAAGATATTATTTCCGGAGGTTCTTCAATATTTGAAAATTTTTCAGATGATGGATTCAAAATTATTTTTTTATTTTTGATTGAATAATAGTACTAATTTTTTGAGCTATTATTTTATTACCTTTTTCATTATTGTGTCTTCGATCTGAATAAAGTTGATTTTCGTTATTATCAAGAATTTCTGAAATATCATAACAGAAGTCAAGTTTTTCACATCTTTTCTTTAATTCAAAATAAAGTTTAGAAATATCATATAAGTAACTCACTTCATGAGATAACCTCCTTTTTGTGTTTGTAGCTTCATTCGGATATTTTTCATTCAAATAATCTATTATCTTTGCATCGCTATTATAAACTTCATTTATGTCATTGATTCTCATTGTAGGTTGTAAGAAAGCTATATATTCTATTCCATTTTCTTTTGCTATTAAATAAGAATTAATTAAATTTCTTTTAAATATATCTCCTACAGATTTAAATAATTTTTCGTTTTCCCAGTTCTTAATATTATCTTTTTTTAGATTCTCATTCCCAATGGTGTATTTTTGCTTAGATAGTTTTTTTGTATTAATAAAATCTAAAAATCTTTTAATGTTTGAATTGTACTTCGGTAATAAATCTATACAAAACCATTCGCATTTTCTAAATCTTTGGTTATTGAAAATAATTATAGGTTGTTTCTTTTTGATTGCTTTTAATGTTAATTCTGATTTGTAAATAGAGCCAGTATCACTTATATAACCATTAGTTAGATTCCTGACAAAATATACTTCGTTGATACCTGTTAAACTTACCGCGTAATTTGCAGGAAAGGTACTACTAGCCTTTAGTAAAGATAAAAACTCTTGAGAAGAAGTAAATCCACCTTGACCATAATTAATTATGTCAATGTTTGATTCTTGATTTTTTGCTTTGAGACTTTCTCCAAGTAATTCAGGCCACGTGCCCCCTTTTGCAGCATATTTAAGGCCATAGGGATCAGTACTAGAACCTCCTAGAGTTATAATCTTGATTGATTTGTTATTGCTATTATTTTTAAAATTTTTTATTGCATAATCTTCTTCTTGTCGGTCATAACCTGTTTCCCATTCTTTATTGATTAAATAATGTTTATGTCCTGTTGTTCCAGAAATTTGGAACTGTAATTTATATGGATTTTCTCCACCAATCCCTGCAAGCCTTCTTATTCCGATAACTATTCCAAGGCTTATCTCTATAGCTAATACAAAAACACCAAGTACTAAAGAATTAATAAGAATAATTTTATAAAGTTTCATACATGCTATGCATCTATACAATCTATAAAATCTATTTTAGTATATATGATGAAATTAGTTGTGTAAATCTTTCTTAATAATTTTGCTATTACAGATGCTTGTGTAAATTTAATTAATATTTCCATTATAACGATTTTAATTATTAATGGGGAAAGCAAATATTTTCTCTAACTCTTAGGAAGTCATGTAGATATTTGGATATGTAAAAGAAAGCTTCTATTAATTAAAAAATTGTATAAATAAATGGTGCTATGGCAGATCCTTGTGTAAATATAATTAATGCCCCCATTAAAACGATTGTAATTATTAATGGGGCAAGCCAATATTTTTTTCTAAACTTTAGGAAATCAAATATATCTTTGGCTAGGTCTAAAAATGCTTCCATAAACTAAAAAATCCTTGTTAAATCAACTTTGGAATTTTTCTTATCTTCTTTGTAAGAAGAAAGGTTTGTTTTGCCTTTCCTTAGAGGATCATATTGAAATAATCTCATAAAGAATGCAATTGGTTGTAAAACCAATAGAAAAACTAGGCCTAGAATAATTCTACTGTTGATCCATCCTAGTATATGACCTAGTTTCATCCACCATGCATAAACTCTTGAAAGTTTATAAGGGCAAAATACTCCAGTTAATAATATAGGAATACTTATCCATAAAGTCCAACTTCTAAATAGATGTCCAGTCATGAGAGGTAAAATCCAACCCACGATCACTGGAAGACCTATTCCAATTAGATAACTAAATTCTTTAAGTTTTTTCTTGGATATATGGTTATTCATTTTAATCCAATTCAAAATATTGCATCCAAGTCTCATCTCTCTCTACTTTGGGCTGCTCTTTTTTATAAAGAATTTGATTTTCCAGCACAAGAACTTCCATTTCCGTTCTCATGAAACATCTATAAGCATCTTGAGGAGTACAGACAATTGGCTCGCCTCTTACATTAAATGATGTATTTATTAGGGTTGGGCATCCTGTTTCCTTCTTGAATTCTTGAATAAGGTTGTAATAACGTGAATTAGTTTTGGAATTTACTGTTTGAATTCTTGACGAATAATCAACATGTGTAATTGCAGGAATTGTAGATTTGGGGATATTTAGTTTCTCTATCCCAAAAAGATTCATTTCTTCATCATTCATTTCATTGCAAAGCTCTCTTTTAACTTTGGCTACTAAAAGCATATATGGACTTTTAATATCAATTTCAAATTGTTTAGCAATATCTTCCTCTAATACTGAAGGAGCAAATGGTCTAAAACTCTCGCGATATTTAATCTTTAAATTCATTACACTTTGCATCTCCTTATTACGTGGATCACCAATAATTGACCTTGCTCCAAGAGCTCTAGGCCCAAATTCCATAGGCCCATTGAACCATCCAACTACATTTCCTTCTTTTAATAATTGCGCTATTTGTATGAATAAATCTTTATCTTCTTTGTGTACGTATGGTGCATTTATTAATTCTAAGTAGTCTCTAATAGATTTATTAGAAAAACTTGGCCCTAAATAGGAGCCTTTCATTGAATCAGTTGGATTTGGGAATCGTTCATTTCCATAATATTGATAAAAAGCAAGAAGGCCTGCACCTAGAGCTGTACCAGCATCTCCAGCAGCAGGCTGAATCCAAATATTATCAAATATAGATTCTTTAACTAACTTTCCATTTGATACACAGTTTAATGCTACTCCTCCTGCTAAACAAAGATTTTTAGCACCAGTTTCCTTTCTGATTGATTTGGCTAAGGCAGTTGTAACTTCCTCTGTTACGCATTGGATAGATGCCGCTATATCCATATGAAATTGAGTTAACTCTGTTTCGCTTTTTCTGGGAGGGTGATCAAATAATTTATGAAATTTTCTTGATGTCATTCGAAAGCCACGATGATATTTAAAAAAACTTATGTCTAATCTGAAACTTCCATCTTCTTTTATGTCAATGAGATTATTTTTTATCAGATCTACATACTTAGGCTCTCCATAAGGAGCTAATCCCATTAATTTGTATTCACCTGAATTAACTTTGAATCCGCAATAATATGTAAATGCCGAATAAAGAAGACCTAAAGAATGAGGGAAACTTATTTCCCAAATAGGTTTGATTTTATTGCCTTGCCCCAGCCACGCTGAAGTAGTAGCCCATTCCCCTACTCCATCCATACACAAGATTGCAGATTCTTCGAAGGGGCTTGGATAAAAGGCAGAAGCTGCATGCGATAAGTGATGCTCTGAGAAAAGAAGTGGCGGCAGTTCAAATGATTTCTCATTAGTGTTAGTGAGTTCTATTTGAATTTTTTTTAGTTGATTCTTGATCTCAGTCTTTAGAAATAATTTTTCTTTTAGCCAAACCTGCATCGCAGCTATGAATGACCTGCAACCTCTTGGTGCTGTTCCTAAGTATGTCTCTAGCAGTCTCTCGAATGTTAAAAGTGGTTTCTCATAATAAATTACATTATCAATATCATTAAGAGTTAAATTACTATTTTCAAGGCAATACTTAATAGCATTTTTTGGAAAACCAGAGTCATGTTTCTTACGTGTAAATCTCTCCTCTTGGACAGCTGAAATTATTTCACCATTAACGATTAAACAAGCCGCACTGTCATGATAGTAAGCTGATATACCAATAATATTTTTTCTTCTTGAGTCGAGCATTAATCGCTTTCCCTTATTCTATGTATAAGTTTACTTTAAAGTTTAATATTAATCAAAATTTCTTTAAGCTTTATCTCGAAAATTTTTGATTTAACTTGGGTATTTTTTCTCTTAATATTAAACGCATTTTTAATTCTGATAGGTTTAAGCAGTTGTTTAAATATTGTAATAAAAATGTTATCATTCTTTTTATTTTGATTGACTCTTTTTAGACATAATTAATGTAATAGGTATTACAACTATCCAATATTTACAATAATTAACTAGATCTCCAAGTCTTTTTAAGCAGAGGCGATAATTTGCAAAATAATTAAAACACTAAAGCAACAATGCATGTCAAGTTTAATGTTTTAGAAAAATTATATATACTCACATTTTTGATAGCCAAAATATTTGCAAAAGTCTCACTTACTCGTTTAAATGTATTTTTATAAATTCAGTTAGATATAGTTATATACTGGAATCAAAACAAAAATAGCTAAAATTTTTCTTTTGCACGAAAAATTATTATTGAAGTTTAATCATACAACTAAATTTAGCAATATCCGATCAACTGGGTTGCTGTCTATTCAAAGCAAATAATTCAGAAGCTGGATTATTTGCTTTTGATTCTCAATACAACTCAAGACCTAGGAGGAATTTTGATTGAAAATGTTTTCACTATGAACTTTTTGAATAATTCCTGGATAAATCGAAGAAACAAGTAAATCTCTAGTCTTATATTTTACTTTTATTGCAATTTCTTAAAATTAGGCGATAAATAGAACACAATTTTTTTTAAAGATTATTCAAGTAATTTGTGTTTTTATACTTAACTCTCTACTTGCACCATTTATAAGTTTTTGTAGAGGTTGAATTAACTTTTTTAGTTGTCCCTCTTCTAGCTCTTCTCGCTTCAAAAAATGCTTCTGTAATGTTCTCCCAAATAGTAACGCTTGTAGCTTGATCTCTTGTCACAGGTTCAAGCATGAACTTTGCAGCTTTTTTAGAGATAGGTTTCTTTCATCAACAAGTCTTTCTAGATCCGCCACAGCGGTGATAATCTTGCTTTGGTTTTGGCTGCTCCAGTCATAAGGGCTAAAGACAGCGGACCTAGGATTTTTCATTCCAAGACCATCTTGGAAGCGATAAGTCGCTTGGGTTTTATGTATCCCTTTTATTTCTCTGCCAAGAACTGACCATCCATCTCCATTTTCGAGTTTGATGGTTTGGCGCATAAGTGCTTATTTAACCACTATCAAGTGCTATCAAGCAAACCAGCGGATTTTTATAAATCTTCCAAACTGCTTGATATTACTGCCGGTTCACACATTTGGGGCCATAGCTCAGCTGGTAGAGCACCTGCATGGCATGCAGGGGGTCAGCGGTTCGAGTCCGCTTGGCTCCATTAGGTTTTCTCAGTCACAGCAATAGATTTCAGAGAATTTGCGGTAAAGCGTGAATAATACGATATAGCAAGATATAGCTATTATGCGCGCAGTTATGCGCTCATTTTCAGCTCTGTAATCCAATGCGGGAATAGTGGTTTCAACTATTAAGGAAGCAACTTAAATCTGAACATGGAAAAGGTTGGGGTGTGCGCGCAATGCGCGGAAAGGTTCAACTAACCCTTCGCGTGGATGAAAATGCTGGGATGAATAACCCTAGAAATTCGGTTTCTTTACCCCTTGATTGGAGCGCAGATAATCAAACTAAAATTCTGAATTTTGTTAATGACATCCGCGAGAGGATGGAAGCAAATAATCTTTCTCTTAAAGAAGCTGCAAAATTAACTTCTGAACCATTAGCCGATGACCAGCAACAAAATGTTCAGGTTAATTGGGTAGAAGCTTTTAATAGATTTCTTACTGAAGAAAAGGCTGGACTAAGAGAGACAACGCTAAGAGATACCAAATTAAGAATGAATAGAGTTTTGCAGGTACTTAATAAGACTCCTAGACCAAGAAACGGCGCATCACTAATGAAGAGATATGCAGAGATTTACTTTGATGAATCACTTCCTATTGGTGGCTCTGGACGTAAAAGAAATTTGAATGATGTAGCTGCTTTTTTAAACTTCGCTGTTGAAGAATGTGGAGCCAAAGAACATTGGCGACCTCTTACTGGAAAGAAGCTTCAGAAGGTTGTTGGAGACGCTTTTGAAAGTACTGAAGATAAACCAACTCCACCAATCAAAACGCATGACTTTGAGATGCTTATGGCTGCTCTGGAGTCGAACAACAAACCTCAATTAAGACTTGCAGTTGGTCTTGTTGGATTGTTTGGTTTAAGACCCGCAGAACTAGCGGTGCTAAGCGTTGAGGATGGAAAATTATTTGTTGGAAACGTCAAAAGAAATCGGAAAATGAAGAAGAAAGAACAGCGCAGAGTTATACCCCTAGATGTACCTTCCCTACCCAATGAAGGAGCGCGTCTGGTGAAGCAACTGGAGTCAGGATTAGTAAGTTTTCCAATAGCTATTCAGAACGCTATAAAACGATCTAAGGCAAAAGAAAGACCAGACTATAAAGACGTTGGTGATGCCTTTAGACAACTACTTGATAGGTATTGGGCATGGAAACAACTAAAGATAAAAGAACCTGATCTAAGTCCTTACAGCATGCGGCATGGGTACGCATGGAGAGCGCACCAAGAAGGTGATAGGGCAATGTCGATTAGAGCTTGCGCTACATTGATGGGACATAACCCAAATGTCCACACATCTCACTATGGGAAGTGGACTGATGAGGCTGGCTTAGAAGAAGCGGTTGCACTTCATCAAAGAAAAGAAGGTGCTGGTATGAAAATCGCTAAATGCACTGGGTCACAAGAGCATTGGTATGTGACCACAAGAAAGCCAATTATCTGCCCTAACTGCGGTGAGAAATCTGTAAGAAAATCTATTTTTGGTTATCCAAGTCCAGAACTTTTTTACAGCAAAAAATATCATCTACAAGGCTGCATGCCAGATTTTCCAAGACCTAGAGATTGGGGTTGCGTCAGTTGCGATGCTGCATTTTTTAAAGAAAAAGAATCTGTAGTTGATTGTTTTTTAGAAGGAACAGCAGAACCTTTTGAAGATATGGAAGAAGTTATGGAAAAGTTTGAAGTTGAAAATGGCCGTTTCACAGATGTAAATGTTGGATATGAAGTTGATCCAAGCGACACTCGAACAGATAAGGAAGTTTTAGCGGATATGGAAAAAGCTGGAACTAAAGTTATTCGTCTTGATAAACCTCCAACTTATTATTAGTGATTAGGTAGACAGATCAAGTGGTATCAGTTAGCTTCAGGACAGATGCAAGGGCTTACCTAGAAGACCTCTAGGGCCAATCCAATTTAAAAAAAACCGACATATAACCAAGTGATTGGAGGCATTGAAAACTCACTTCTATGAAATAGATTATTTAATTTAAAATGTGCGGTTTTTTTGGAATTTATAATAAATCAAATGATTCTGATTCTTCTTTTTTGGATAAGTTTTTTAAATCAGAAATTAGTCAACTATTAATTCATAGAGGTCCAGATGGTTGTCACTGGTATGAGGATAACAATATAAAATTAGCTTCTGTCAGATTAAAAATCACGGGCAGGAGAAATGATTCTGACATGCCATATCATTCAAATAGTGAACAAAATATTATCGGTTTTAATGGAGAAATTTATAATTTTAGAAAACTTGCTAATAAATTTTCATATGAAATTAAAACTGATTGTGATACTGAGGTAGTAACTGAGTTAATAGAAAAATTTGGACATAATGTATGTAATCAATTTGAAGGCATATTTGCCATTGCCAACTATAACAAAAATGAAAAAAAATTATCTCTTATAAGAGATCCTATAGGTGTAAAACCTATTTATTATTTCCAAAATAAAGATTTTTTAATATTCTCTTCAGAAATAAAACCTATCTTATTTACATGTAAAAAACTTGGAATAAGTATTGTTCCAAGTTATAGAGCATCAATAGAATATATTAGTTTATCAAAATATGATCATTCAGAATTAACGTTTTTTGAGGGGATTTATAAAGTTCAACCAGGTATGATTATCTCGCAGTTGGGTAATTCAACCTTTAAATCTATATATTACGATTATAGTTATGAAGAAAATAAAGATACTTTTGAAGAAGTTAGTAGAGAATTTTTATTTAAATTAACCGAGTCAATGAAAATTCAGACTCAAACAGATTTACCTATTAATGTTGCAATTAGTGGTGGAAATGATTCTAGAATTATGCTTTCTACTTTGGCAAAATGTGGAACAATTAGTAATGTTGAAAATTCTTGGAGTTATTCATATCAAGATCATTTAGATAATGATTTGTCAAATATAAATAATATAACTAGTTTTTATAATTTAAAACACAACATAGTTACTCTTCAAAAAAATGATTTTATTAATGATTTTGATGAGATATTACTTGCTTTAGAGCAACCTTTCCCTGGTTTACCAACTATTGCAAAATATAATATGTATAAAAAAGCTTCAATTAAATCTAATAGGATCTTTTTAGAGGGCCAAGGTGGTGATGAAATAGGTGGAGGTTATAGATATACTTTAGGAGCTTTTGTTAAATATAGTCTTAATGAAGACATTGATTTTGATTTTAATCAATTTGTAGAACAATACTCTTTAATTAATAATTTAAATAAGAATCAAATTTATAAATTAATTATTAATTCACAGAGCAAGTTATTTGGCTTAAATTCATCTGCAGATGGTACTAGCATCATAAATGAGAAATTCAGAATGAGTATGGAAAATATTCAAAAAAAAGATAGTTTTGAAAGTGATTATTTTTTTAATGCTAAATCAACTAATGAGTTTCAAAAGGTTTTAGATGATGATTTATTTATGAATAAATTACAAAGAGTTCTAAGGTCATGTGATATTTGCTCGATGTCATTCTCAAAAGAACTTAGAGTCCCAATTCTTGCTCCTTCTCTAGTAAAGTTTGCAAGAAGTATTATTCCAAAACATAAAGTTCATAATGGTTTACCTAGGGGTTTTTTCATGAATGCTTTAAAAATGGTAGAGAACCCAAAAATCCATTCTTCATCACTAGTAAAAAAACATGTAGTCGATCCTCAGAGAGAATGGCTTTTTAAAGATTTAAAAGAATTCGTCTTAAGTACTATTGATGAAAATAAATTATCTGAAAACTTAGGATTAGAAAAAAAACAAATTAAATTATTAATTAATGATTTTTATAATCAAGAAAGTACTCCTAATAATTCCGTTTTGATTTGGCAATTGTTATGTCTTTCAAAATGGTATGAATTATTTTTTTAAATATGAGTATTAGTAAGAAGGAATTAGAAGTACTTCACAATGAAGTCTTTGAGACTAAAAATAAATGTCCCCAATTCAACTTGCTAATAGAGAAGTTTACTCAGATAGGTGCAGATCTAAATAAAAATGAAAATGTTTTACTAATTGAGAGAAATAAGCTTTATGGTAAATTAAGTCCCTTTTCTCTTTTCTTTAAAAACTGTAATTTATTCCAACTTGAATTAAGTGAAAAGAGTTTAGAAAATAGAGGAGCTTATAATAAAAATAGGGTGATCTCTTTAGCTCAAGATCAAATAAAATATAAAAAATTATAAATTTTGCTTCATTGTTGATTCAGATAGTTTATTATTTATAAAGTGTAGATTTAACCATAATTATAGAATTTACTCAAAAATGCACAACACCAAAATTAAAGTTAAGACAAAAACTTAATTTCTACTTAAAAGTTCATAAGTAAAACCAGAGTTGTTTAATTCAAAAATATAATCTTTTCCACTTAAAACCTTATCAATAAAGCTAGAAATACTTGTATTAATTCCAGGGTCTTCGCAATTTTCAAAGGTTTCTGGTGGTACTTTAAACAACCCATATTCGTCAAAACAATCTCTTGGGTATTTTTTGGAAATATTTTTCATATCATATGACCAAATTAAATTTGAAAAGTATGCTTTTATCGATTGATTTAATGGACTGCCCCAGCTTGCAGTTAAAGAAAACATAATAGAATCTTTTGTAAAACCAGAAAAATGATAGGTATCATGAAAACTATTTTCAACACTTTTTTTAATTATACTTTGATTGTATGTGATATTTTCTCTGCCTAAAAGATAAATGGCAATGTTTAATAAATGAGAGCCTAAGGTCTCTGATATTTGAGAATGTTTTTGTGCTCGCCAGCCTTCTAAAAAATTATCTTTAAAGGCAATACCTTTGCCAAAAAAAATATCTAATCTGATTAAAGATCCAAAAGAGTTAGCCTCAATAATATTTTTTAATTTTTTAATTGCTGGGGAGTAGTTATAGTGATATCCAATTTGTAAAAATTTAATAGATTTGTTTAAAGAGTTTTTTTGTAAAAATTCTTCTATACCTATTGCTGGTTTCTCAACATAAATATAGGGAATCTTAAAGTTGATGCAATCTTTGAAGTGTTCCAGGTGATATTCATTTGGAGATGCAATAAATACACAAGAAAATTCTTTAAATTTCTTAATTGCTTCACTAATATCATTAAATGAATCAACTTTATTTATATTTTCAATACTCTTTTTAATAAAGCAATAGCTTTTAGGAATTGTAAGATATTCATCCAAATATTTTTTTATTCTTTTTGCATGATTACCATAACCGTAAAAAAGGATGTTCATCTTTAATTTACATAACATCTGTCACAAGGTTCATGAAGATGCCTTCTCTTATTTAACATTTCCTCTCTTAATATTTGCATATTATCCCAACATTCTTTTAATGTTAATTCTCCAAATTTACCAGGAGAAAGCTGAGATTTATAGTCATTATCACAGGGATTTGTTACTCCATCATGCCAAATATACATCTTTTCAAAAGGAAAGCCACAGGGGTTTAGTTCCCCTCGTTCTTTTTCATTAGTGTAGGTATTCCACCTTTCTATCGTATTAACTGATCCACTTTCGTCAAAATATTGTTTGTAGAAATCGTCAAATTTTTCTACATTCATATTAGGATCAACCATAACGCCGCTAGCCCTTGTGTATAAATTAAATTCTCTATTAAGAGATGATCTTACTTCATTAATTTTTGTAATATTTTTTATAAAAGTTTCATAATTCGCTCCATGTCTAAATTTTTCATATTTATCTTTTTCGTAATGATCTGTTGATATTACTAAAATATTTATAGGGGTATTGATTAATTTTATTAATCTTTTTTCTGTTAAACGTGTAGCATTAGTATTTACTTTTATTTCTAAAATATTATCCTTTGTTTTTATGTAGTTTAGTAATAATTCTAAATCGTTATATAAAAGAGGCTCACCCCTACTGGCAATAGTAATTCCTCTGATCTTCATATCATCAATTTCATCAACTGCTCTTAAAGCTAGTTTCGTATCGATAATCCCCATATATTCTTTAGTTGTAAAAGATGGATCACTTTGAAAACAAAAAGGACATTTAATATTACATGCACTAGCTACCTCTAGTAGGGTAAATATAGGTTTTTTTTTATAATCTTTTCTATTAATACCCTCTTTAAACGAATTTCTATAACCTAGATAAGCTGGGATTTTAAAATCTTCAAGACCATTTATAACTTTTTTTTCTTGCAAAGTTAAAGCTTGCCACCATAATTCTTCAGAATCCATAAATTTTTTTTTGGCTTTTAAAAAGTAAAACCATTCAGCATTATCACAAAAATCTCTAGCCTTAATTGAAATATTATTAATGCTATATTTGAATTTATAAGGACATTTCTCTGAACTTGTTTTTGTATTTATATTTAAACTTTTTCCACCCGAAACTAAGGTATTGTTCTTAGACATGTTTTTTTGATATAATAGCATTTTTTAAAATTTTTGTTTTTTATTTTTTTATTTGATACAAAATGTATCTTCTTCGTTGGTTTTGGTTAGATACTTTTGCTAAATTCTATGTTGGTTTTTGCCAGTAAAAAAGAGGAAATTAAATTATCTCTTTTTTATAAGCATATGAGTCTCACTTCCTCCAAAATGTTTATCTAAGACCTGTTGAATTTCGTTCGTAATTGAAGGACTAAGAAATTTCTTTTCTAATAGTTCTTTTGCAGATTCAGACATGCCATTTTTAGCGGTTTCTACAATTAGTGAGCGTCTCAAATCCATTGCATCAGTGCCAAAATGCCATTCTGAAACTTTCTCAAAAGAATATTTATTACAGAAATAATCTATTGATTCATGGGTATATAAATGAGTATGTCCTCCACTTAAATGTCTTGGGAAGGTATTGCTGCTGACATTTTCAATAAAAGTACTTAATGAAAATAAAGGGACACTAAAGTAAAAATATTTAGAACTTGAATCAACAAATGCTTGCAATGCATTATTAGGGTTCATAAGATGCTCAAGTGCACCAGTAAAACTAATCACATCAGATTCGGACCTGATAATTTCTCTGATTAATTCATCCTCAGAAGACAAACAAAGAAAGGGAGGTTTGACAGAAAACTTATTAGAATCTTCCCATACTTTACTTGCCAGGTTAATTAATTGATCAGAAATATCAAAACCATTTGCCTTAACACCCAAAGAACTAAGAGAATGAACAAAATGACCTCCACCACATCCGAAGTCACTTAGTGAAAAAGTTTTTACTCCGCAACAATCCATAAGTGAATCTTTGAGATACTTCGCTTTAGGTAAATAAATATTAGATACTCTACTTTCGTAATCTTCTAAATAATTTTCAGAGTAATGTGAACCTCCATCATCCTTATATAACCATTGAGTAAATTCAATTGAATCATCTCTCTCACCATTCAAATGTCCACATTCTTCACATATTTTATAGTTAACACCATGATTAGTAAAATCAAAATAATTCTGCTTCAATGTCAATTGGCAGTTTTTACATTGTTTTCTTAAGTCCTGAAGATTATATTTTTGATTAATTAAGAGAGCATCTTTTAAATGTTCATCATTTTTTTCCAGAAATCCCTTCTTTAAAGATAAGATATCCAGCAATGACTTACTAAATGAAATTTTCAAATTAAACCTCAAATAATTAATTAATTTGTTAGTTTACACTATTATGCAACATAATTATTGGAATTGAATCATCATCCTGAGTGGGGAATGAAACCTCTAATATGTCATTCTTCTGATAGGTATTACTTTTTTTTACTAAATCTTTTTCTCTTCTTTTAATGCAGATGAGTTAGAAGGAGCAAAGCTAAGGTTAGTTATAAAAGCAGGCCTTCTTCCATCAGCCATGCGTCTTAATATTTTTATCTTTCCAGACTGTTCCTCAATTATCCAACCTGATCCATAATCACGTTTTACCATGCTACGAACGTCTTTAATCCAATAGTGCTAGAATTAAGTTATGCAGAATATAGTGCACAACTACACTAAATTGCACTAATTTGCAATAGCAAGTTAAGCATGAATTTCTTGAAAGCCCAGTATCACTACAGTTTTTCAATTAATTGTAAGGGTTTTGAAACATTCCCTGGCTTGCATGGCATGCAGGGGGTCAGCGGTTCGAGTCCGCTTGGCTCCATCAGTTTATTATTTTTAAAGAGGTAGGAAGTTGTTCCTTTTAAATAAATTTTATAGTTTTTTAAAATATTCTTATTTAATACCTTATGTTTTTTTAGCAATATTTATATCAAATCAATACGATTACCAAATATTTAATTTGACTTCGGATTTAGATTTTTACCATTCATACGCATTTTTGCTCTTTCAAAAAATAGGAATAGAACCTTCAGAGTTATCTTTAAATATATGTAGAGAATGGTGTGAGCTACCCTTGGAGGAGTGGAAACGGATTCCCTCGCCTATTTACTCAACTCTTTTTTTTCTTCCGATAACACTGCTTGGAAGCAAATTTATATTTAGTTTGCAGGGAATATTCATAGGCTGTACAAATTTTGTCCTTATGAATAAGCTTGCTCAAAAATATTTATTTTCAGCTGAAGATAAATATAGTTTGTTGATATGGTCTTTCTTATTAGTAATTAATCCAACTATAGTTTTAAACACTATTGGTTCTTCACCAATGTCAGTTTTTTTAATGTTTGTTCTAATTGGACTTACATTTCAATCTCTACCAATTAGATATTTTTTCTTTGGCTTAGCAATTGTGATTCGTATTTCATCAATATGTTTTTTAGTACCCTATATTTTGGTTCTAATCATATTGAAGCCAGATAAATTTATCAAGAATATCTTTTTTTCAATAGGTATATTTGTGATTTATTTACTCTCGTATAAATACTTTTTTTCTACCTCCCCAATTTCTTTCCCAAGTTCGTTATTTGTCGCAGAGGGAACCTATTATTCTGATTGGACGGAATATGTTAAAGGCTTTCTTTCTAAATCATTTGGAGTAGATTCTTTATACCAAAAAGAGAAAATGGTTCCTTTATTTGATCTTTTCCATTCACTTTTTGCTTTCAAATTTGAAGGAATAAACATATTGATTCAAAACTATATGATCAAATTGAGTATTCTAATAGGCTTTCAATATGATGGTTTAACAATGGGAGGTGACTTTGGCTTTTACGGACCTGCTCGTATTTTGAAGACAATTTTATTAGGTTCATTAACATTACCTGGATTCTACAATATTCTCTCAACTTTAATTAGACCCAAAGATAGTGTGAAGTCATCAGTTAAACTGATTTTTTTATTATCTTTAATAACTCTATTATTATCCTCTACTTTGATTACCAGTTCTCGATACTCTATACCTATTATCCCCATTCTGATTTATTCTGGAATGGATTTCTGGTGTTTTAACAAACTTTCCTGCTATAGATCTTATAGCACTTAATTCGAATGGTTTTAATTAATAATTTGAAAATTTTGTTTAATATCTGATTTAATAAAAATATAGAAATAGTTATTAAATCTGTTTTTATTTTTTATTCTTTAAGGGTGATGAGTTCAAAGCCAAACTTTGGATAATATGTGAAATTCGATTTTCACTTTCTGATAATTTTTTGAATAGGATTAAATTAATTGCCAGTGATGTAATTATATATAGATAAATTACCGCATCAGCTCCTCTCCCTACTCCCAGAAAGGTTGCTAATCCAATCGCAAATGTTTGAGGAGAAATTATTGTTAAAAACATAATTATTGAAATAATTAAAATCAATATTTTTTGAATCGCTCTTGTGGTATTTGTTTTTTCAAAAACATAAGTCAAGCTAAAAATTAAAAAGATTATTAGAAAAAATATAATTTTTGAGTAAAAATTCATTTTAATTGAAAAAAATTACTTTAATTATGATATTAATAGCATTCCATATTGATTGAGATTTTATATTGGAATAATTAATGCTTACTGGAAATTCTACGACCATAAGTCTTTTATCACTAAGCTTTTTTGAGATTTCTGTAGCATGATTCATATCATAATTTTTTATAGGCAATAAATAATTTTCAACAACTTCTCTCTTGATGACTCTTAAGCCATTATGTGCATCTGTAAATTTAATTGAGTAAAAAATTCTCTCATATATAGAAGCTAACCTAAGAATGATTCTTTTTGCTTTTGGAATCATTTTAATCGTCTCTTTTTTCATGAAACGAGTTCCAATAACTGCTGAATAATTATTTTCTTTTATATGATTCATCATTTTTAAGGCATCATTTTTATTATGTTGACCATCGGCATCGAAGGTTATTAGATACTTGAATTTTGAATTTCTTATAAAGTATTTAAATCCTGTCTCTAAAGCCATACCTTGCCCGCAATTTATAGAGTGATTAATGATATCTATATTTAATGATGATATTATTTTTAAAGTATTATCAACGCTGCCATCATTGACAACCAAAATATTTTCAAAAGTATCTTTTAAATCTTCAATTGTATTTTTTATAGATTCTCCCTCATTGTAAGCTGGAATCAAAACTAAAACTTCCTTTGAAATCATGTTGTCGGAATTAAAGTTTCTAAGAAAGATTTTTATATGTTGCAGAAATGAAAAATTTAACTTGGGTTGATATCACAAGAAAATCAATCAAATCAAAACTTGGCTTTAGCTGGTCTATTCGAGGCATAGAACAAAAATTTAATCTTTTTAACCATATAAAAACCCCTAGAAATAATTATAGTTTATGACTGGTTATTTATTCTTAACTAAAATAGCGTCAGGGCCAAGGTTGGTATGTCCATAGTGGTCAAAGAAAGAGATATTTAAAATCACTTAACCAAAAGAAAAAGTAGGTGTTTTGTTAGGTATTGTTAATTTTGTTATCCCTGCGATCAGCCCTGCGACCAGCTTAGCTAAAACAGTTGCAAACACTAGTTATAGCTTAATTGAGTACCTACATGGCATGCAGGGGGTCAGCGGTTCGAGTCCGATTGGCTGCATTTCAAAAGGTATTTGCATAACTTGTTTTACAGCTTAATTCTCAAAGGTCTTCAACTTCGTCACAAATAAATTTTGTGAAGTATTAGTGCATTTTGCTTTGATGTTGTTATTTTAAAACCATTGATTACTATTCTTTATAATTTATTTTCTAAGTAAACTGTTGCCGTTATTAATACTTCCGCTGGGAGTTAGCTTGTTTCTTCTGATTTTAAATCTCAAGAAATCAACGAAGAAAAATATTTTCAGAGTGATTATATTTCTTTGGATATTTAGTATTGGTTTCGTAGCAGACTTGCTATGGAAAATAGTTGAATATCCATGGAAAAGAATAGACGATAGTGATGCGCCAACGGCCGATGCAATTGTTGTATTAAGCAGTGGAGGTATATCTAAGCCCCCTGGAAAAGCTAATGTTTTTGAATGGGGAGACCCTGATAGATATTTTGCAGGAATAAGCCTATATCAAAAGAAAAAAGCGCCAAGATTATTCTTTACGGGCGGGACGATTCCCTATAATAATGATGTAATAGATGAAGGAACTTTATACAAAGAACATGCAATTAGCTTTGGAATTCCATTAGATGCCATATTTGTTACTAAAAAAGTAATTAATACTGCACAAGAAGCTATAGAAATAAGAAGAAACTTTAATCAAATAAACTCTTCATCAAAAATTCTTCTTGTGACTAGTGCAGTTCATATGAAACGAGCCAAAAAATTATTTGAGCGTCAGAACTTTGTGGTTTATCCTTTCCCCGTGGATTTTAAAACTTCTAAGATCTCACCATGGCAAAGCCCTTACCAATGGATACCTAATTCTTCCAGCCTTAATATGAGTTCGAAGGCTTTAAGAGAACTAATAGGAAGAATTATTTATAGATCTTGGTAAAAGCTTTAAATAAAATAATTGACAAGAATGAACACCATCTTCATGGCATGCAGAGGTTCAAAGGTTCGAATCTGCTTGGCTCCATACAGACTAATAGCTCTTAAAAGCGTTCAAGGTAAACACATTTATTGTACTTCTATTAGTTTTAATCATCTAAAGATAATTAGGCGAAGATTATCCTTTATAGCATTAAGGAAGTTATCCTTTTTGATCTAAAGATATAAGATTTTTTAACTTGTAAAGCAAAAGCAAAAGCAAATGGTGTAATACTTTTCAGATGTTTTATTTTAATTGATTTAAATATTTCTTTAGCTACTAAAAAATTATGACTTTTGCTTTTATTTAGTAAGCTATATATTTTAAGATTGAATTTTAAATGAATTTTTTCACAGCTCTTTTTAGATTATCTGTGTAATAACAATTTATTTTTTGAGATGACTAATATTTTTTCATGGCAATTAACCTCATAATGTAAATTATGATTTTCATCAATTTCTACAAAATAAAAAGCTGGAACATTTAAAACTTTATGGAAATATTAAATGAATTCAATCTTGTCTTCATCACTTTTATAAATAAAATTATTCAGTGCTAGAATGATATGGAGACGTTTATCTTATGCTTCCTTTGGATAATAAAATTGACCACACTATAGATGAATTCGAAATTAAAGGTAAGCAATTTTATTTCAAGGAGATGTGTAATTGGAATTTAAATAGGTCCAATTACATAAAAGCATGGCAATCAGCATTCCAAAGGCAAGACATGGAAGAAAGTCTTGATTGGATGTTAGGAACTAAATTAAATAAAACATATATTATAGAGGATTCAGACGGAATAATTGTTTCAGCATATAGTATGTTGAAAAATAATTGTTTAATTAATAAAAATAAAATTGATATAGGGTTGTGTAATAATGTATTCTGCAATAAAAAATATTTTAGGTATAAGCTTTTTGATCGTATAAGTCATCTTTCTTTAAATAATTCATCAGATTATTTTAGTTTTGCATATGGATTCCCTAATAGATTAGCTATTCGGGGACATCAGCGAGTAGGCTGGAGCTTACCTGATCCAATTAAATTATATTCATATCAAATTAGCAAAATTCATTCTAGATATAATTCAAAGGCATCTTCAGAAATAAGAGAATTGAATTCATTTGATTCTAATGAAGCTAAATTCTTTTGTGAAAAAATAGCTCAAGTTTCTAGAGAAAAAGCTGAAGAATCAAATAATTACAGAATATCAAAAACATCTAGTTATTATAATTGGAGATTTTTCCAGCGAAATATACTTAAAGATAGAGATTATTATATTTGCTACAATGATAGTGCAATTTCTTTCTTCTCTGTTTATAAAACTGATCCTCAACTAAATATTTTAGACATTCAATGGAAAAACAATTCAGCTTTTATTTCTATGATTTTTGAATTAATTAATTTTATTAAAACTAAATCCTTGCCTGGTTTTAGATTTATTAGTAGAGAATTATTTAAATTATTAGAACTTGAATTACCTAATCTTGATATTAATGTTATAGAGCAAATTCCTTTAATAATTAATGAGTTTAATGATTCAAAAGCATTTAATCCGCAATCAATCAATCTTTCATTCTCTGATTATGATGTGTATTAAATCCTTAATTATTTATATCGATCATTACAATATCTATAATACGTTCACATTATTGGAAATTTATAAGTAGTGACTAATTTGAAAATGCTCGTTATTGCTCCTCATCCAGATGACGAGGTACTTGGAGCGGGTGGCATAATGACAAGATTTACTCGTGCTGGGGGTGAATTGACAGTCTTAACAATTGCTGCTCATATGCCACCTTTGTTTCCAAAATCTATTCATGATCAAACAATATCTGAATCTAAGAAAGCGCATTCTTTAATAGGTGTTAAAGAGTCTATATTTTTAAATAAACCTGCTGTGGGATTGGATAAAGAGGATACAGCTACTTTAAATAATGACATATTAGATATTTTGGGTGTTTGTAATCCTGATATTGTTTTGATGCCATATTTTGATAGGCACATAGACCATAGAGTTATTTTTGATGCTTGCATGGTCGCCACTAGGCCAGTTGGAATAGGCGAAAAATTAAAAATAGTCGCTGCTTACGAAACATTGTCAGAGACTCACTGGAATGCGCCTCATATTGAACCAAACTTCACGCCGAATTGGGTGGTTGATATTACTGATCAGATTGAGGTTAAATTATCAGCCTTTTCTTTATACGAATCTCAGGTTCATCCTTATCCTGCTCCTAGATCAATTGAAGCCCTTAGAGCATTATCCTTGTTTCGAGGATCGCAAGCTGGATTCGGTTATGGTGAAGGTTTTCATATTGTAAGAATGACTTTGGCTCCTGAGTCATTCTTGTGATTGCTCTGATATTGCTTTAGCAAATGGTATGGCTATGTATTTATCTAAATAAAATCCAAATGCTAATTCAGATAATGCAATAAAGTATAAGGTATATGAATTCCCAATAAGGTAAGCTAATGATAAACAAAATGTTCCAACTATATATATTGAAGAAACTTTTGCATGGCTCCATCCAGCCTGATTAAGTCTTTGATATAAATGTAATTTATGGGGTTCTCTGAAGATCGGCTCACCATGAAGATATCGCCTAGGAATACATAAAAATGCATCAGCTAATAACGGAGTAGCAATTAAAACTAATTCAAAACAATTATTCCAACTATTTGAATGTAGAATTGTCCCGCAAAATATTGCTCCAAGAAAAGTACTACCGACATCCCCCATGAATATTTTTGCGGGATTCCAGTTCCAAATTAAAAAACCTATTAAAGCACCAACTAAAATATATGATGATAATGATGTTTTAATTCCAGCAGAAAATAGAATAATAATCATACAACCAGCAACTAATCCATCCATTCCATCCATGAAATTGATAAAATTGATTATTCCTGTAATTGATATTAATAGGAATATTAATAAGGATATTGATATGATAAAGTTTAAACTAATAATAGTCTTTGGGAGCGGGCTGATTATCAATAATGTTAATGATGTTATTAGCTGGAAATAGAATCTTATTGGTTTAGGAATATGATAATAGTCATCTATTAAACCTAAAAAAGCTAAAGGTAAGCAACAAAGAAAAATAATAAGAAAGGAGTTTATATTAACATTGGTTTTATTGATTAGTAAGACTATTAATGTGGAACTTATAAATGCTATTCCGCCACTTCTTAAAGTTTTATTTTGAATAGTTAATTTGTTAAAGCGCTTTTCATCATTTAATTTTGGTTTGTTTAAGCCATGTTTTTTCATTAAAGGTTGCATTAAATACAATTGAAGCCAAGAGCAAAGAATTGCCGTTAAAAGATTAATAAACATCCTTAATTTGAGTTCGTTTTATGAAATATAAAATAAAAGAATTGTTGTCTTAATATTTTACCGAAAAACTTGAAAGGTAAAGGATAATAAATTGTCCTGTAATGTTTTAATTTAATTTTTGATTCAACCATCTTTATCGACTGCTTTAGCTCTCTCTTCATTTATTGCCTTCATTGACTTCTAATCCTGCAAGGTAAGTATTAATGGTGGAAGTTTTACTTCTCAAGATGCAAAAAGGAATCATCAATAATCAATCCAGTGGCGTTGCTTCCTGCGCAAGACAAATAATTTCACTAGCTGGATTAGCAGCTAACTCTCAATACAAACTAATACCTAGGAGGGATTTTTAATTTAAAATGTTTTCACTAGTAACTTTTTCAATAATTCTTGTATAAAGGAAAGAAATTAGTATCTGTCTACTCTTAGGATTTATTGTTACCGAAATTTATGCAAATTAGGCCCGAAAAAGGTGATAACTTTTTAGACAGGTTATTCAAGTAATTTGTTTTTGCAATTCACCTCTCTACGTGCACCATTTACAAAGTTGCGTAGAGGTTTAGTTAACTTTTTTAATGGTGATTTAGAAACTTTCAGTTCTTGAGAAGTTAGATCCATTTGTATTAAACAATTAAACTCACAAGAAGGATCTGTCTTCTGGAAATCGCTTCTTTGATGAGCGCCTCGGCTTTCGTTCCTTTCAAGTGCTGAAAGGATTGTAGCCTTGGCACTTATCAATGAAGATTGCAAATCGAAAATCAGAGCCAGGTCTTCGCAACTATGTTCATCTATTCTTATATCTATATCTTTTAATTTTGTTTGGATAATTCTAATTTTCTCAAGACCGTTATTAAGTAAATCTTTGCTTTTTATAACTCCACAATTTTTCCACATTATTTGGCGCAACTCATACTGTAAAGGTCTTACTAATTCGCTCCCTTTTTTTATAAATTTGTTTATATTTTCGTGTGCTAAGTCTATAACTTTGGTTGCCCTTTCTTGTTGATTTAATTTTCTTGAATAATCTACACTGGCTATGCCTGCTCGTTTCCCAAAGATAAGTATTTCAGCCAGTGAATTTCCACCTAAGCGATTTGCACCATGAAGGCCTCCTGCAACTTCTCCTGCTGCAAATAATCCTTCCACTGAAGTAGATAAATTTTTTGGGTTAACTAAAATCCCCCCCATAGAATAGTGAGCAGTTGGAGCTACTTCCATTGGTGATTTTGAAATATCAAGCATTTGTGCTTCAAGAAATTGTCTATAGATACTTGGTAATTTTTCTATAATAAATTCTTTACTTTTGTGAGTAATATCTAAGAAGACACCTCCTTTTTTTGTCCCTCTGCCTTCTATAATTTCTTTATAGTTAGCTACGGCAACTCTATCTCTAGTAGAGAGTTCCATTCTCTCACTATCATAATTAGTCATAAATCTTTCCCCCTTATTGTTAAATAGCTTTCCTCCTTCTCCTCTCACAGCTTCTGTAACTAAAGTGCCTTCAATCTCTTCCGGAAATACCATGCCAGAAGGATGAAATTGTACCATTTCCATATCTACTAACTTACAACCTGCATTAAGTGCTAAATAATACCCATCTCCTGTATTTTCATTTTTTCTTGATGAACTTTTTTTCCATACCCTTGTGTGTCCACCTGTACAAATAATCACTGAATCAGCTAAATGTATTGTTCTTTCAGCTGAAGAAGTATTAAATGACATTGCTCCAAAGCAAATATTTTTTTTTATCAAAAGTTCAGTCACATACTCCGAGTCATAAATAGGTATCTTTAAATCAGCAGCCTTTTTAAGTAGTGTTTTTAGTATTGAGAAACCTGTGAAATCACCTGAGTAGCATGTTCTGCGATATTTATGAGCACCAAAATATCTTTGGTCAAAGTTGCCATTTTCTAGTTTCGCGAAGTTGGCTCCCCATTTATCTATTTCTCTAACCAAAGAAGGTGCCTCTTTTGCCATTATCTCAATTTTTGAAGGATCTCCAATTCCATATCCTTCCAAATATGTATCAACAAAATGTTGTTGCCATGAGTCTTCAGTATCTAAATTTCCAAAAGCTGCATTAATTCCACCGGCAGCTAAGACTGTGTGGGAGTCTGTTCTAGGTCTTTTGCCAAGTATGCAAACATCAAGGCCAGCTTTTTTGACTTCTATGGCTGATCTTAAACCTGCACCACCACAACCTATTACTAGAACATTTGATATTTGAGTTAAATGTGTATTAAAAGTCAATTGAGTTTTGTTTTACTATAGTGCTGAAGAGTTAGGAAAGCACAAAGGTAATTGGAAAAAAATGTTTGTAGGGTTAAGATAAGCAAAAACATCAACTTTAAATGGTTAGTCTTTACCTTCCTTTCATGCAGGGGATGAGAGCTTAGAGTAAACTTATTTGCTTCTTCATCCTTAAAATTATTTTTATTAGAAAGATTTGGTATTATGTCTCAAAGTTCATACATCTATTATACTCATGATAAAGATGAGATTCAATGATTAACAGGTATCTTAGTTATTTAGATAGAATATTAGATTTCATTTCGAAATGGACTTGTAGCCCTTATTTAACTGGATATTTTAAGGATATTTGTTCTTATTTTTTTCACAAGCCTGAAGCTCTACAACATCTAAAGAAGATGAATTTTCGTATAGATTTAGATGCTAAACTATTAAAAAAACAAGGTTATGTAAATACTTATTCTGAAGACTTGTATAAAGAATTTCTCCCTTATATAAAAAAGATTGAGGATCATAAATTTGAAAGTCTAGGAAGAAGTAAACCTTATTTTTATAATTTTCTCAATGATAAATTAGGTAGTGAGTATTATCAGAAATTCTTAAATATAGGAAGTAACAGTTTACTTAGAGATGATTTAGAGTCTGTTTTTGGTAAACTTTGTTTTATCGGAGGTGGGATATATAGATCACCAGGAAATTCAGTTAATGATAATTTTCCAAAAGGAAGCCAGCTATGGCATATTGATAGGTACTCATTAAAAACTATTAAAGTCTTTATTAATTTATCTGAAATCACTGAGGAAATGGGGCCTACAAGAGTTATTGCTTCTAATCATTCAATCAAGCTTCTAAAGAACTCTTTTTTAAGAAGAGTTTTCCGTAGAAATAATCTTGCTAAAGGTGTGAAAGGACTTTACATGGATAAAAAAAAGTTTGCATATTATGCTAAAGAAAAAAATGGTTCTAATATTGGAGTTCCAGGAACAACACTTATAGCAAATACTGGTTTATGTATTCATCAGGGTAGTAATAATCGTTCCAGTAAGGATCGATTTATATTGCTATTTCACTATTGTGCTTGGGATAGATTTATTGAAAATCAACAGCCAGATTTGTTATTAGGAATTAATACTAGATTTCTGAAATGAAATTTACATATTTTAGGGTTAAATTGTTTTTAAGTTGAAATAATCAAGGTTCCTAATATATGTTTGTTTAGTAAATTAAGTTTACGCATGCTTTCAATAGTTTTACTCTTTTTTGTTACTCCAAAACCAATGACAAAAATTATATTAGATGATGATGCGGCTTTTATAATATCTGTTGTGACTATTAATTCAATATCATTAAGATACTTATTTAATTTATAATGTATATCCTCTAAAATGTTTTTATCGAAATCCCCTAAAATTAATATTGAAGTGACTCCCCTTCTTTCTGCTAAAGGCCCTTTAGCAATTATAGATAAATTCTCTTCCCATGATTTATCATCATCTAAAGATAAGTAATTCAATACAGGAGAACTTGTCAGTTTAGTTATATCTGAGAACGAATGAACATGATCTTCTATCTTATCTTTAACTAATCCAGCTAAACTTCCTCCAATAAAGCCCGCGAAAATACCATATATGATCATCTTCTTTTTATGGGGAGCTACAGGAGAGGGGATTAATGTTGGTTTCGTAATTACATCCCAGTTTTTTGAATCACGAGCTTTATTTACTTGCAAAACTCGATATTGATTATCCAAATTATAATAAATATCCTGATTCTTTATAGCGTCTCTTATAAGCTGATTGTATTTTATTAGAATTGGCTTTGGTCTGTTAAAAGATTTTAATCTTATTATATTAATATCTTTTTCTAAATATAAGTAATTCAATGCTGTCTCTCTTATATATTTATAAAGTCCTGATATTTTTTTCTTTTCATCCTTAATTATTTTATCGGTTTCTCTGTAGACATTTTTTAGAGAACTTATATTACTATTCATTTCACTAAGCTCATCTGCTTTTTCTATTAAATGTTTATTATCTAAATTTTTAACTAGATAAATAATATCATTTGTTTCATTTGCATTTTTTGCCTCTTTTGGTATTGATTGAATACTTTCTATAGAGTCATCGAGAAATACAAGTTTATTTTTAATCTTTACAAGTCTATTTTCAATATAAATATCACTACCAGCCTTTTGGGAAATTGCCGGTAAATCATTATCAATATTAATATCACTACCAGCTTTTAAGGAAATTGCCGGCAAATCATTATCAATTATAAATTCTTGTAATTTATCGTTTGAAATAATACTTTTGTCTTTATATATTTTAATTTGTTTTTTTTAGAAATTTTGAACTATCTTTAATTGAAAGTTCTTGTTTTTCTGTTGAATATTCCTGATATGCTTTTGAGATCTTTTCTAGGACAGGGATTATCAAGCTCTTCTCATTGTCTTTGTAGTTAACATTAAGAATTGAAGTTTTATCTTTCAACTTTATTTCTAAATTTGATTCTTTCCAGGAACTAAATCTTAACTTATTATTATTTTTCTCTTTTTTAACAAATTTAAAAATGTTCATCAATAGATATGGGCTTTCAAGAATTCCAACTTCTGTTTCTAATTTATTTGCTACAATACTTCTTCCAGCTAGTTGTAATAAACTTGGGTTAACAGCTAGGTTTTCAGGCATAGACTTGCTCTGACCAATCACAATTTGAAATCCTCCTTGCCAAGTTTTTTTTGTAGTAAAGGCTATTAAGCTTGTTAAGAATATTCCAGAGATAATAAAGGCTAAAACCAATTTTTTATTCCTATATATACTGCTTACTATTTCATTTAAATCAATATCATCATCTGTTGTTGAATTAATTATTTCTTGATTATCCATATTTGATTGGGATTTCGACTACTGCTTGCTTTATAATATCAATTAATTCATATTATTGCTACTAAGGCTTATGTTTTTTTATAAGCAGGAATTTTTCTGCATATATGCAGATCTCTGGAAAATATAATTTCTTATTATATTTTTATTTGAGCCTTTTTAACTTATTTTTTCTTGATTATAGATTAATCCTTATTAGGATTAATCTATTTTTTATTTATTCTTTAATTAATTTTAACAAATAGGATCCATATCCACTTTTTATAGAATTACTTGCTATTTCCTTTAACTTTTCGTTGTTAATCCAGCCTTTTCTCCAAGCGATCTCCTCGGGGCATCCAATTTTTAAACCCTGTCTCTGTTCAAGTGCCCTTATATACCCAGATGCTTCATAAAGAGCATCAAATGTTCCTGTATCAAGCCATGTGATTCCCCTTCCTAATTGTTTCACTTTTAATCCTTTTTCATCTAAATAAATTCTATTTATATCTGTAATCTCAAGTTCACCACGTTCTGAAGGTTTAATAGTTTTAACTTTATTAACTACCGTGTTATCGTAGAAATAAATTCCCGTTATAGCATATGAAGATTTAGGGTTTTTGGGCTTTTCAATTATATTATTTGCTATGCCATCTTCATTAAATTCAATAACTCCATATCTTTCAGGGTCCTTTACTGCATATGCAAATATGCTTGCACCTTTAAACTCTTTATCCGCTTCTGAAAGTAAGGAAACAAGGGAATCGCCATGAAATAGATTGTCTCCAAGAATTAATACTGAAGGAGAATTATCTAGAAAACTTTCTGCAAGTAAAAATGCTTGAGCTATTCCTTCTGGTTTAGGTTGTATTTTGTATGAAATATTTATACCAAAATTTTCCCCATCTCCTAGTAGCTTTTTAAAGGAATTCTCGTCATTAGGTTTTGAAATAATCAAGATATCTTTTATCCCTCCTAACATTAGTGTTGATAGTGGATAATAGATCATAGGTTTATCGTAAATTGGAAGTAATTGCTTGCTAGTAGATAAAGTAAGAGGGTGTAAGCGAGTACCGTTTCCACCTGCAAGAATTATTCCTTTCCTTTTCATTTTAAAGCTGCAGAGTATTTAATTATTTTATACCTAAAGATAACATTTATTTTTTATTCCTTGCTTATTCTTTACCGGTTGAATTTCAATCATATTTTATGTATATTGAAAATCTAAATCGACAAAATTATTTAAAGAATAACTAACTATGATTTTTTATTGTTTAGTAAACTTGGTTTCTGATTAGGCTATAATATAATAATGAAGATTGTTAATTTAAAAACTTTAGAAGGGCAAGAGGTTGAAGGTTTAAGATTGATTCAACCAGAAATCTTTAATGATCACAGAGGGTTTTTTTATGAAAGCTGGAATCAGGTAAAATTTAATGAAAATGTTGGAGAATCTATCAGTTTTCATCAAGATAATATTTCTTTCTCAAAAAAAGATACAATTAGGGGCCTTCATTATCAATTAAATCCAAAACCACAGGGAAAATTAATAAGTTGTAGTTTTGGATCTGTTTTTGACGTTGCTGTAGACTTAAGGTCACAATCCTTGACATTTGGATCGTGGATAGGAGTTGAACTTAGTTTTGAAAATAATCATCAACTTTGGATCCCACCAGGATTCGCTCATGGGTTTTTAGTTGTTAGTGAATTTGCACAAGTGCAGTATAAAGTTAATGGATTTTGGGATAAGTCATCTGAAAGATCAATTTATTGGAATGATCCTGAACTGTCAATTGAATGGCCTATTAAAAATATTGCTTCATTTAAACCAATAATAAGTACTAAAGACTTTTCTTCACCAATGTTTAATCAAGTAAAAATTAAAGGAGATATTTTCTAATGAGAATTCTTTTAACAGGTTCATCAGGGCAGCTTGGTAAGGCTATTATTTCTAGAAAACCTAATAATGTAGATTTGATAGAAATTAATCGTGAAAAATTAGATTTAGAGAATGAACAACAATGTGAAGAAATAATATTAAGATATCGCCCAGATTTGCTTATAAATTGTGCTGCATATACAGATGTTGATAAAGCAGAGAAAGAACCTAAATTGGCTAAGTCTATTAATTCGGTTGCACCAAAAATATTGTCAGAATCATTATTAAAAATAGGTGGTAAGTTGATTCAAATCAGTACTGATTATGTTTTTAATGGTCAAACTAATATCGCATATGATGAGAATAGTTTAAGAAATCCTGTTAATATTTATGGCTCTACTAAAGTTGGAGCTGAGGAGGCAATTCAAAAGATCTTTAATGACTCCGGTGATGCAACTATTATTAGAACTAGTTGGTTGATTGGATCTTATGGTAATAATTTTGTAGATACAATGCTTGAGCTTAATGAAATAAAAGATGAAATTCGTGTTGTTTCTGATCAGATCGGATCTCCCACTAGTATCTTTTCTTTATCGAACGTTTGTTGGAAAATAGTAGATAAGTTTTTGATTAATAATTCGGGTGCAAAGCTACCATCAATCTTGCATTGGAGTGATGCAGGTATAGCTAGTTGGTATGATCTTGCTATATCAATAGCAGACATTGCTTTAGAATTAGGACTAATTAAAAAAAAAGCAAGGATTTTGCCTATCTATACAAATGAATATCCACGTGCAGCTAAGCGACCTCCCTACTCTTTGCTTGATTCGTCAAAGGCCAGAAAATTACTTAATATCTCATCTACACATTGGAGACATATGTTGGTGGAAATTCTTCAAAAAATCAAGAGCTCAAGAAATTCTACAAAATTAAAATAAATAAATAAATAAATAAATAAATAAATGATGCATTTAGAAACCAAGCAAAATATAAAGAATGAGAAAGTATTTAAAAGAATACTTGTAACTGGTGGAGCAGGTTTTATTGGGTCTTTTGTAATTAATAGACTTTTGAATGAGACTGATACTAAAGTTTTTAATATCGATAAATTAACATACTCAAGTGATCTTACAAGAATACAAAACCATTCAATTCCTAAAGATAGGTATACGCATATTAATTTAGACTTAAATGATGATTTAAAATTAAAATCAGTTGTTTGTAAAGCTGATCCAGACCTTGTTATTAATCTTGCAGCAGAAACTCATGTTGATAGATCATTAGACAATCCAAAGATTTTCATGCAAAGTAATATTTTGGGTACCTTTAATTTGTTAGAAGCTGTTAAAATACACTGGATTAATCTTTCCCCGGAAAGAAGAGATTGTTTTAAATTTATCCATATTAGTACGGACGAGGTTTTCGGATCATTAGGAGATGAAAATAAATTTAATGAGGATACTAAATATGATCCAAGAAGCCCTTATTCTGCTAGTAAAGCTGCAAGTGATCATCTTGTAAAGGCCTGGTGCTATTCGTATGGCTTGCCTATAATTATTACTAATTGTAGTAATAATTATGGTCCATATCAGTTCCCTGAAAAGTTGATACCTCTTACTATATTAAAAGCTTTTTCAAACGAATCTATACCTCTGTATGGTGATGGAAAGAATATAAGAGATTGGTTGCATGTTGAAGATCATGTTAGTGGTATTTTACTTGTAGCAAATAAAGGAATAATTGGGCGGAGTTATTGTATAGGTGGTCATGGTGAAAGAAGTAATGATGAAGTTGTAATGGCAATCTGTTCAATAATTGATGATATAAAGCCAGAAGATAGACTTCACTCAAGGTTGATAAAATTAGTTTCTGATCGTCCTGGACATGATAAAAGATATTCTATAGATTCTTCTATGATTTCTAATGAACTCGGGTGGAAGCCTAAGTATTCTTTTGCGGAAGGCTTGAAGGAAACTGTATATTGGTATATCAATAATCTTGATTGGTGTAAAATGATATTAAAAAAGTCTGGTTATAATTCGCAAAGATTAGGAAATTTTAATTATCTTTCTAATTAAATTATTTTTAAGTTGCTTGATTAGTAAAAGTATATAAATTAAAATTTGTTTTTTATAGTTAAAAATTGTGTTTCCATTCTGGTACTATTTTGGAAATTGAATTAAATAAATCTTCTTTATTTCTTTTGTGAGCAGCATCTAAAAGTTCTTCTAAATTTCTCCATAATACTTCAGAAGCTAATGAGACTTCGTTTGCTTTATAAATAAGAGGATGTTTTGTCTCGATTGCATTTGAGTCAATTAGCAATTCTTCTCTTAACTTTTCACCTGGTCTTAAACCAATAAAATTAAAAACAATATCTCCAGAGGGATTATCATCCGTTTTGATGGTTAATCCACTAAGTTTGATCATTTGTTTCGCTAGGTCAATTATTTTAACCGGTTCCCCCATGTCTAATAGAAATACTTCTCCACCCTCTGCTATTGCAGAAGATTGAAGTACTAAGTCAGATGCTTCTTTTATAGTCATAAAATATCTATATATCTCTGGATGAGTTAAAGTTATAGGACCTCCATATAAAATTTGTTTTTTAAATAAAGGAACTACAGAACCAGAAGAGCCTAATACATTTCCAAAACGAACCATACTAAAACATATCTTTGATTGATTTTTTTCTCTTTGGATTGAATTTTGTTTATTAGCATAATCTTGAAATATTAATTCTGAGATCCGTTTTGATGCGCCCATTACATTTGTTGGTCTTACTGCTTTATCTGATGATATAAGCATTACTTTACTAACATTTGATTGCCCTGCTGCGGAACAAATTGATTTTGTAGAAATAATATTATTAAGTATTCCTTGAAATGGATTTTCCTCAACTAAAGGTACATGTTTATAAGCAGCAGCATGGAAAATCAAATTAACTTTATGTTCATTTAACGTGGATTTAACTAATTTCTCATCGCATACATTTCCTAAAACTGAATGTATACATAATTCTTTTTTGGCAATCTCTTTGAGTTCCGTAGAAATAGAATATAAGCTTGGTTCACTATTATCAAATACAATTAGTTTTAATGGATTAAGCTTTATAATTTGTTTGCACAATTCTGAACCAATAGATCCACCTCCACCAGTAACTAATACGACTGAATTTTTAATACTCATTAAAAGTAGTTCTGTTTTTGGAAGAATACTTTCACGACCCAACAAATCATTTATTTCTATAGGTAATAAATTATTAATACTAAAACCAAATCCGTTTTTCCTCATAAATTGAGGAACTTGCATAACTGAAATACCTTTATTTAATATTTCTCCTATTGATTCTTTGGTTTCTTGATTTAATAAATCATTAGAAGGAATTAAAACTATGTCTATATACTTTTTGAATTCATCAAGAGAAAATATTGAGTGAATATCAATTCCATTTATACTCCTACCATTTAACAAAGGATCATTATCAAGAAACATAACAACTTTAAAAGATTTATTTAACTTTAATGATGCTTCAACTTGAGCACCATTTTCATTGGCACCATATATTGCAACCCGAGTTTTAATTTGATTGTTATTATTTATTCCTATTATTAAATCTCTAATAATAAAACGAGTTGAACCTAAAATTCCAGTTGAAATTATCCAAAATAGAAAATATACTCTATTTGGGATTTGAGGTGATGCTATTGCTAAGTTTATTATCAAAATTGAAATTGATAGTATTGCATTACTAAGGGCAATTTTATATATGGATTTACTTCCTACATGTCTTGTTAAACCTTTATAATGTCCGTTTAGAAGAAATAATGGAATTCCAATAAAGATAGCAGGTATTGAAATTAAAAGATATTCTTTATAAATAGGATATAAATCATTTTTAGTTAAAAATAAAAGAGTTATATAAGTGCTTATAGGTAGAAGCAAAACATCTAATAATAATAAAATTAATCTTCTCGTTCTAGGATTTAATCTAACTATTTTATTTAAATATCTTTTAATGTATAAATTCATTTTTAAAATTCTATTTTCAAAATCTCTTTTCTTTCTCATTATATCATTTTAATGTTTAATTTAAATTATTTGATTTATTTCTAAAGGTTTTATGATTTAATTTTTTGGATGGGTAGCATATTAACATTTCTTCATGCTGAGTTAACGGCTGTCGCCACCCTAGTGTTTCTTTGAAAAGTGACGAGTCTATTATATGATTATCAATTAGGCTACTTATTGTTCTTTTAAAGAATCCAATATTCCTTAATAGATTGAATATTTCTTTAGGAATAGAATAAATTCTTGATTGACTTCTTATTGAGGATTCCATGTTTTTTATGAGCTGAAAAGTGGATATTGTTTCGTTATCTGAAATAACAAATGTGCTTATATTTTGTAATTCTTTAATTAGAGTTACTTCTATCGCTGAACAAAGATTGTTAATACCAATTAAGCTTCGATAATTATTGATTTCTCCCAATGGTATCGGCAAACCTGTTTTGACTAAGTTATAAAGCTTTCTAAGGTTACCTTTAGCCTTAGCTCCATATATCAGAGGAGGACGAATGATTACTAATGATGATTTTATAGTGGATTTAAAAAACTCTACCAGGGAACATTCGGCAAAGTATTTACTTCTCGAATAAAGATTTAGTGGTGTAATAGGTGTTAATTCATTAATTGGTTCTCGTGGTAATCCATGGACACCAATACTACTCAAATAAATAAATCTTGATACTCGAAATTTTATACAATATTTAGCTATATACAACGGTAATTCAGCATTTACTTTGAAAATATTGTTCTCATTGGCGATGGAATAGAATTTATTCTTGTGAGCTATTGCTGCTAAATGAATGCAGGAGTTTGGATTGAATTCAGATATATATTTATCTAATTGACCTTTTAGGAATGATTCAATAGAATACTTGCTTGATTTTGATGAAGAAAGGCAAAAGACTTTGTGGCCTCTTTGGGTAAGATAATCTTTTAGGTGAATTCCTACGAAACCATTTGCTCCCGTTAGTATAACCCTCATATGACTTTCTTTGATCATTTACTTTTTACCTGATAATAGTATTGATAAGGATAAGGTGAAACTATCTAGTAAGTTTCTTCTCATATTAAAAGCATAATATGCTAGATATAATTTATCAATAAAATTAAATCTAGTATATAATTTTATTATTTCTAATTCATTTTTGTTAACCAGGTCTGCTATTGCAAGCACCTGTCCTCTGTACCATTTGCCAGTTAATAACTTCAGTCTTAAAACAATTCCATTTATGCCTATTTTGGCCCCAAAAACATTAGAGCTGTGTTGTCTATAATATAAGGCAGGATTACTATCTATAAACCAATAACCATTTTGAGATGATACAAAAGCATATATTGACCAATCATGAAAGTCTATGTTTGATAATATATTTATGTTTTTTCTAAAATGTTCTTGTAATAGCAGGAAAGTAGATTTTGGCAATACATAAGTGCATCCTGGCCCGGCTGATTCGAAAAGATAATTAAATTTATTTTGTTTGCCATCTTTCTTTATATATATTTTTTTCTTATTTGACCAAAAAGCTATTACTGAAGCAGAATAACCGGAATATTTGTTTACCTTAATACAATTAATAGCTCTTTTTAAATGATCATTAAACCAAATATCATCTTGATCAGAGAATGCTACCCATTTTATATCATTTGGGATATTGCTATCAATTATTAATCTATAGAAGTTGTTAGCAGAAGACTTTTTTTTAAAGTATTTATTATGATTCACACTGAACTGAATATCAAATTTATTCTTTTGGCGAAAGTTTTCTATTATGTTAATGGTATTATCTGTTGATAAATCATCGCTTATGTATAATATAGAACTTACATCATCTTGATTGTATATACTATAAATTTGTTCTTCTATATATTTATCTCCATTATATGTAGCCATTAATATTGCTACTTTTTCTTTGTTAATTTGCATTTCTATGAAAAATTAAAGTTAATTGCATACTTTGTATCAATCAAATACCCAAATACTAAGCAAGAAATTGTTGTTAACACAAGAGAATTTATTCCAAAAGTTAAATATGAAACTGATAGTATTAATGTCCATAATAAATATATTATAGATACAAGTTTATTGCTCAATCCAGCTTGATGAAGTCTTTGATAGAGATGTGACCGATGGGGCCAGACAATATTTTGCATATAGAAAGCTCTTCTTCCTAAACAAATAAAAGTATCTGCTAAAAATGGTGTAGAAATTAATATTAATGAGAATACATTTTCTATGTTATCTGCTGTAGTTAAAATAATTATAAACATATATGCTAAAAATATACTCCCATAGTCTCGCATGAAAACTTTAGTTGTTGCCCAGTTTAGAGGAAGAAAGGTCATCAAAAAAATTGTTTAGGCTATTAAAATGGTTATAAATATTTAATTAGATCCATCTCTTTATAAACTGAATCCATTAAATCGTTTCATGTAAAATATATTATAGTATAGCATTGCAAAAGCTATAAGAATCATAAGTATTTTTGTTTTTGAGTATGTATAATTTGAACTATGAATAAGTCGATTTTTATATGGGTAAGTATTTATCCATAGATAAGAAATTAAAGGTATAAGTAATGTGTTAAAAGTAGATGCTAATCTGAAAGCGTATAATGCTGTATCTGAGAATAATATCATTATAATAGGTACGGTTGAGTAAAGATATGTAAGATTCTCTATATATAAAGGCATCTTTTCTTTTTTGGAAAAAAGTAGTATAATAAATACAAATGTTAATGAAATAGATGCTAGAAATTGTGTAGATGAAAGATCCAATGTACGACCATAAATTTCATCACTGATGTAATATATGTATTTCATGTCAATACCTGATGATTTAAAGATATTCATTAATAGTATACTTATACTCTCTCTGAAGTATGATGATAAATATATAATAACTGATATAATAACTGCTAATCCCAAAGTTAAAATTAATTTTTTAACTTTCCTAAGAATCGTTAATGTGTATATTCCAATTCTTTTTATTAATGGAATTGAAAACATTAGGATTGAAAATGCTATAGTTTGGAGATGAACCAAGGCTGCTGCGATAGAAATTGGAATACTAATTAGGTTTCTATTTTTAAAAAATAAAACTGCAGATAGAGCACATAACGAATTAGCAACACCTCCTCTTATTCCAGAAAATGCATATGAAATAAAGAAATGACAGAGATAAAATAAAATTGAGAAATTAGTTGCTTTCCAATCTTTAGAAATTATATATGAGCTTTTATAAAGACAAATAAAAATTATAGTATAAGAAATTAAATATAAGAAAAACAAAGGTGAAGTTGTATATGAATTAACAAAATTACCTAATAGTGCGTATAAAGGTTCGTTGAAGAGCGAATAATCAGTCAGCTTGGGATAATTTGTTTTTAATAAATCTAAATATCTTTGGTATTCATCAAGATTAGTTCGAGATGAAAGGATTATTATTAAAGTTGATATAATACTAATGCTTAGTAGTTTTGCCTGTAATTTCTTCGAGAATGAAATAACTAAAAGCAATAATATTGAAAATATATATATTATATTCATTTATTTTTAATTTCTACTTTATACATAAAAAAACCTTCAAAGAATAGATATTTAAAGATAGATATAACATCAGTACATCCAGCTGTTTTAAATAAATCTATGTTCCCCTGTTTAGAAAAAGGTTCAGGAACTCTTTTCAAGATTCTTGACTTTGCTGCTATTTCAACATGATTATAATCTTGCTCTAATTTATACTCTGTATAAAGTGAAGTATTTATATCTTGAAATCTTGCATCAGAGGCTCTTGTTTTTTCAAAGCAGAAAAAATCACCTGCCCAATTAGGCAATTTGTAAATTTTATCTAATAATACTTGCCTTAGACTTGTTCTAATAAATTGAACCAAGTAATAAGCTATAAAAAGAATTGATTTTTCGTAGTCCAAAGATACAACATCGGCATTTATAAAAGACACATTGCTTTGATCGTATTTAGAATTTGCTAGTTCAATCATCTCGGCTAACGAGTCGATCCCAAAAAATAACGATTTATTAGTACCCTGTCTTTTTGCAATTTTATGAGATAAGAGACCAGTTGAACTTCCTAATTCATAGCATCTTGAATCTGGATGTAAAAAGAAATCACGTAGTTGCCTAATAAGTTTACGTCCCTCTAGATAAAAAGGAACTGATTTAGATACATGATCTTTGAAATTCTTAGCGACATCTTCACCAAAAGACCAAGAAGTATTTTCTGCTTTTATAGCATCACCTATTGAGGTCACTATTTGAGCTCCAAATCATATATGTTAAGACTCTAAACCAAAAATCAGATTGATCAATATTGCTATTAAGCTCACCAAGTCTTTCTTTTCAAAGGTTTAATATTAATTTATTATAATGGGAATAAAAAAATGAAACTTTTGATTTTGGATATTCAAGGGATAAAATATCTTCGTCTCTAGTTCCTGAATAGCTATCCCATCTTTTCTGATAGTGTAATTTATCTTTTGTATTTGTTTCCATGTTAGAAGTATTCTATTGCGATAGCCCCTGATTCCATTATAAGTAATAGTTGATACATTATGGAATGTTTACTTTAGCTAATGAACATAATTTATATATCACCTTCTTTTTTGCCTTCTGATAGCGCTAACTCAATACATGTTTTAAATCAAGTTCAAGCAATCGCTAAAAAAGGACATAAGGTTACACTTTTTGCTGCTCGAAATATTTTTCGAAAAAAGATTTTCGAGAATGCTTTATATGAAAAGTACTTTCCTCTTTCAAATAATATTAAACTATCTACAATCTTTTCCATTTCCAACAGATCCATTGAGTTTTTTATCGCTCTTGATTCAATTATTAAACTAATATTTTCAAGAAGTAAATATATAATTTCAAGGAATCTATATGCCTCATTATTTTTATCTTTAAGTCCTTCCAAGAATCATATATATGAAATGCATGAAATCCTATATGGTGTGAGAGGTCAAATCCAAAAATTCATAATAAATAATAAGAATGTTAAATTATTATGCATCTCAAAATCTTTAGCTAATGACGTTAGAAACATATTTTGTTTAAATAATCGTCAAATCAATATATTGCATGATGCGGCACCAAGCTTTATTGAACCTGTACCAGCTTTTAAGAAAAGAAAAGTATTGTTTAAATATATTGGAGATAAATCATATAGTTCAAATTTTATTTGTGTTTATAGTGGCGCAATTCAAAAAGGAAGAGGTATAGAAATTATAAATGAATTGGCAATGCTTAACAAAAATGTTCTCTTTTTAGTTGTAGGTGGTTCAGCCGAAGATTTGAGATTATTTTATTTAGATAATATTGCTAAATCTAATTTGATTTTTCTTGGTCGAAGAAACTATCGTGAATCACTTTTGATTGCATCATGTGCTGATATTTTGTTGATGCCTTATCAAAATAAAGTATTAATTAATAATTTATTGAGGGATACTTCTCGTTGGATGTCTCCACTTAAGATGTTTGAATATATGGCAATGAAGAATCCTATAATTTCATCTGATGTTTCAGTCTTAAAAGAAATTTTAATTGATAGGAAGAATGCTTTATTAGTTCCCCCTGATAATATTAATTCGTGGTCTAATGCTTTAAACCTTTTAATTAAAAATAACTACCTTAGAGAAGAATTATCAATAAATGCCAGAAATTCTTTTCTTAATAACTATTCTTGGGATAAAAGAGGTGAAAACTTACTTTCTCTTTATGACTAAAAAATATACTGTTTTTATAATTATACCTTCATTTAGTAATTTGAGCCCTATCGCTGGAGCTGCTGCTTTCGCTAATAAACTTTGCGATGAACATGATGTTTCTATTATTGCTTTGAAAAAAGGAAATAAAGCTGAATTTCTTTTTGATAAAAGATGTAAATTAATTGATATTTCTAATATAAACCCTTTTCAAAAATATTTATACCTTAGAAACCTATTTTCCAGGAACTCTTGTAATACTTTTTCTTTTGCCCTTTCAATTTGTTTTTCTGCTGATTTTTATACTTCTTTTTTTCGATCAAAAATATTTACAATTACTTCAGTTCGTGGAGATCTACCGGTAGTTTATAAAATTGAGTTTGGTTATTTAGGACCTCTAATCTCATTTTTGCATATTAATTTTTTAAGAAGATTTCATGTTCGTTTAGGATTAACGAAAGTAATGGTTAAGAAGATTTCTTCTCTTACAAATAGGCCTTGTTTTTTATTACCCAATTTTATAGATGAAAAGAGAATTGAAACATATTTTTCTAATGAAGCCCAAAACGGAGAGACACAATTTATATTTATAGGTAGTATTACTACCTTGAAATCTCCAATTACTCTTGTAAAGGCTTTTGTTGAATTAGAAAATAAAGGTTATAGATATAAACTTGATATTGTTGGAGAAGGTCCTTTATTTAATACTATAGTTAAGTATAAAGATTTTTTAAAAGACTCTACTAGGATCGTTACTCATGGCTTTTTAATTAATCCATTCCCAATCTTATCCAAATCTAATATTTTGGTATTACCTTCTTTGACTGAGGGGATTTCAAGATCAATGCTAGAAGCACTTTATTTAGGTGTATTTTGCATAATTAGAGATAATGATTCTTCTGCTAAGGAATATATTCAGGAAGGTGTTAATGGTTTTACTTTTCGAAAAGACTCAGAATTACCTCAGCTAATGATAGAAGCATCTAAAATTACAAAAAAAATTAATTATAAAAAAAATCTTTTACCAAATACATTCAGGCAAGAAAATGTAATTAACAGTTTACTTGAAATTACTGATAAATATTTATCTAAGGATAATTAAATATAAAGAAATATTTAAAACTAGACCCTCCTAAGTATACATCTAAGAGTTGGGCTTTTACCTACCTTGAGTCTACTTTCAAGTTCTGAAAAAATAATATCTATAGAATTCTCTGGAAAAAAGCTAATTAATTTTTCTATGCTTTCAAAGTTTTGCCTATCAATTTCTGTAACTGAATATCTAATAGGAACTTCAATACAAATTAATCCTCCTACTTTTGTTACACGGTGAATTTCTTTTAAGCTCTTATTAGGATCATAAGAGTGTTCCATACTGTGTATGGAAACTGATATATCAAATCTTTCATTATCAAATGGCATTGCGTGCATATCTCCTGCAATTATCCGATCAGAAGCCGAGAAAAGGTCTAAGCCAGTAATGGATGAATTTGGTAGAAGTAAATTAATTCCATCAAGCTCACGATCATCACGACATCCTATAGAAAGAACCTCATCTGTCTTTATTTGCCAATCTTTAGAATAATGTACTAAGTGTTGTATGAGCTTATCTCTTGTATGAATTAATTTCCTGGCTGGATTTATGTAGATAGATCTACGTAAACTTGTATCTATTTGACCTTTAACATACTTTGCGTAATCAGCTGGCATTAAATCCGTATCCAATGATTTTAAATTTTTAGATTCTTCATCTTTAAATGTGTCTAATCCTTTTGATTTATCTTCAGAAAGAATAAAATTTGAGAAAAAAATGAAAAATAAACTGGAATATGTTTTTACAAAAGTTGCTTTAATTCCAAATCTTCTTATGTAGTTTATTATTTTAAGCATTTGATTCTAATAATTTAGTTTCTTAAATTTTAGCACATTTGATATTAATCTTTTAAATTTATCAATAATATATTTATCTAATAGTGTAATAAGGGAGTAAAACTATTAACTAAACCTTTCTCTTGTAAAAATCTATATTGGTTGAATTTATTACTACTAAAAGCATTTACAGGTAAAAACTGTAATGCAAGAATATACCTTGCTTTCTGTACTTTGTTTGAACCTCGATGAAAGCAGGAACTAGTATCGGCAAAAATAATTTGACCTCTATTGCCAATCAATTTTTCTGAATACTTACTATCCAGACCTTTACTGAAATGCTTTTTACCTTCACCTAGTCTATATTTAAGTTTTAATTGTTGGTTTTTAGTGTAATTTCTATTAAATATTTCCATAGGACCAGATTTTTCTTTTACATCGTTTAAGTATAGAAATACTTTTATTTGTCTAAAAGACTCATGATCAATATGCCATAATTGACTTCCTGATGCTTTATATTCACTTTTAATTGAAACGGGTGATTTCCATATATTGATATAACATAAGCATGGAATATGCCCTAAATACGATGAGACAATAGACAATAGATCTTTGTTTAGTGCAAATTTAACTATGTTAGGATATTTTGATAAATCATCCTTGTTAATTAGTGTTTTTATATAATCTTTGTTAGTAATATTCTTTAGGCGAATATTTCCTTCATTATCTTCTTTGATTATTGAATCACATTCTTTTAAAACGTGATTGCAATTAATATCATGCTTATTAAGTATGGCAAAACCATTCCTTTTTAAAGAATTAGTTAGAATTGAATATTTTGAATTAGGTTTTAGATTGAAAAAGTAATATAATTTTCTATAGATAAACTTGTTTAATCTTAACATTGTAAGAATTAATGAAACTAAAAAACGTATATAATAACTACCTAGTCTCAATGTAGATATCCTCATATTAGCTCTCCTCTATAACGAATCTTGCAACACGCAAGAAATTAATTGGTATGCCTTTGAAATGATCTTTTGATATATCAGGCATGAATTGAAGCTCTTGTAATTTAATGTCGAAAATCAATTTTTAATTAACAATTTAATTTATAATACACTAGAATATGATTTATAGAAACATATTTTTATTATTCACATATACATATCTGGTTTAATGCTACTTAGAAAAAGTCATTTAAAAAATATATATAGTTCACTTCATAAAAAAAATTAAGGGTTTTAATATGATTTATATTAATTAGTATCTAATAAAATTGATTACTAATACATGTTAGATCTTATGATTTAATCAGATAGTAGCTCTCAATCATTTTACTATGTGTTCTATTCTTATTCTTCACTTAAGAATAGACTTCTTTGATTTTATTAATCTTCTTGCAAATAATTGACTGATTTTTTTTCTACTTTATATAGATGTTTTATATTTATTATGTACAACTAATTGTTTTAATTAGATATATATTATTTATAAGAATATAGGTGATAAAAATCTTATTTTATTTTTTCTCAATTTAATTATATATCTTTTCTTTAAATAGATTATTTGCTATAAGAGTTTATTGTTTTATTAACTAGATTTCTCACTCTTCTTCCAGATTTACCATCATTGTAACCCACGTATCTATTTAATGCCACTTTCTCAGATTCATTAAAGTCTCTGTATCTATCATTTTTTATTTTTAACTTGTCTAGTATTAATCTATTAAAATCACTTTCAGAAGATGCATAGGAAACAGCATTACCTAAATTTAATGTACCAATTTCTTGTAGAATACTTCCTAAAGCAGCTTCCCCAAAAGCAGGAACAATTACAGGGGTTCTAGCGGCTAATCCCTCTAAAATTGTAGTTGTGTTAAAAGCAGAGATTACTTTCGCTTTCGCGGCCATCTCTCTTCCCTCACCTGTCGAGATAATTGTTAAGTTAGATGGCATTTGTTTTTCTATAAATTGCTTTGCCAAACTTTCTCCATGTTTGATTTTGAGGGCAATATTAAGTGATGGATTACTTTCTGTGAATTGAAAGACAAAGTTATTAAATCGTTCATGTAATTTTTTCCAAGTCCAAGGATTTACTGGTATTGAACCAACTTTTTCAGGCCAAATTGGTTTATCTCGGTAAAAAGGTAAATAGGCAAATTCTGTAAAATAAAAGAAAATTACGTCATATGAATTTATGAGAGAGAGGTCTAGTGAATTATTAATTATGGGGTCAAATCTTGGACATCCAACTACTTCTACTTGTGAATCTAATGCGCAACCTGCATTAACCAATGTATCTTTCTCTTCTTTGTTCTGTGTGGTAATTAATGTTCCAGTATATTTTCCTGAATTCTCTTTATAAACTTTAAGTCTAGCTTCTCTGGTGATTGGACTTGCTATGCATTCTTTATGCAAGGCTATAAAAGGTATTTTGTTTTCCAATGAGGCTATTCCTAATTCTCTTTGATCTCGATAGTAAAAAGCACATGTTAAAAATGCTTTCGGCCTAAAGATAAATTTAAATATCTTTATAGATTTTATCCAATGATTTTTCAGCTCAATTTTTCTTTTATTTATATCATCTGAGTTGGAATTGTAATTATATTCAGATAGTTCTTTTGGCAGATATCTGTTTGCTATTTGCCTTATAGCTTCACTTGAGATATACCATAATTCTAATTCTTTATCATCTTCATGGAAAGTATTAATTAAGTCAGGAAGAAAAAGGGTTTTAGGGATGAAAAATAGTTTTTTTCTTCTCTTATTAAATAAAAATGATTTTTTATAATAAGGTCTTGCAGTAAGTGAAAGTATAAATGCTGTTAAGAAAGGATTTAAAGGAATGAATTTTATTCCTAATATTTGACCTAACAACTTAGAAATTATAATCCTTTTCATTTGTTAATATATTTATAATATTATTTTAACATATTTATATCTTTAAATAATTGTGTTTGTAATGATAGATAGGCTTATGTAACAACGATGAACTGAATCGATTGAAATTAGTTTTGGATTGTTTGACCATCTAGGATGAAGATCAAATCGATGATCATTTTTATAAAATAAAGGATGATAATATGATACTAATTTGTGTAAATTAGTATCTAAAAATATATATATTTAGATATTTAGGAAAGATTTTTTATTTCATCAACGCTGTATCTTCCTATTAGTTCACCATTGTCTAGTTTATATATTTTATTGCATTTCTTTAATGTAGAAAGTCTGTGAGATATCATAATCATTGTAATTTCTGGATCTAATTTGTTAATAGAATCTATTATTTGTTTTTCGGTAGAAGAATCCAAGGAACTGGTAGCTTCGTCAAGAATAATTATTTTACTTTCTTTGTACATTGCTCTAGCTATTCCAATTCTTTGTTTTTGACCTCCTGAAAAATTTATCCCTCTTTCTCCAACTGTTGTTTTGAATTTTTTAGGCAATTTTTCAATAAAGGTATCTATTTTTGCTAAATGAGATGCCTTCCTTAGTTTTTTATAATTAATAAAATCTTTTTCAACTCCAAGAGCAATATTCTCCTCAATAGTACTATCTATAAGAAATATTTCTTGTGGTATATGACTAATTGAATATCTCCAGCCATTTAGGAATTTTGAATTATTATATAAATTAATATTATCAATTAATATTTCTCCTGAGCTAGGCTTAATTAATCCCATTATCAGATCAATCAATGTGCTTTTGCCACTACCTGTTTTCCCAATAATCCCAATTCGGTCTCCTTTCTTTATAGAGATATTAATATTATTAAGAACCTTTCTAGAAGAACTTGGATATCTATAATTTAGATTTGAAATCTCTATTGATTTTATGAAGTTTATAGTATTAACATTATCTTCATCATTAACGTTAATGTCGATATTTTTTTCAGGTTCTGTTAATAATTCAACTATTTTATTTGTAGAAGCAGTAGCAGCCTTTAACTTTGCCCATGCTGTGTATATTTGCTTCATAGAAGGTAATAATCTTTGGGTTCCTAATGTAAGAGAACCTAATGATTGTATTAGAGACGTAGGATCGGCTTTTTCAGATTTTAGAATAAATAAACTATAAAATATAAAAGATATAATATAAATTGGATCGATCGCAAGATTTGAGAATGTTTGTAAAAAACTGCTTTTAGCTTTTGAATTCCTCAGCTCACTTTCATTTATTATAAAACTATTCAAATAATAAGGTTGGATCCTATTCATTATTATATAACGTATGCCTCCTAAGCTTTCTTGAAGTAATTTGATTTGAATAGCAAACCTTTTTGATATTACTTTGCTTAATCTTTTTAATCTATTACCACTTATCATACCAATTATTTTGTATGAAATAAGGAAAACTGTGGATAATAATATGATTAGTTTATAATCTATAATTATTAATGTAATTATTATGAAGCTGGCTTGAATTGTTGAACTTATTAATAGTAATATCTTTGAAATTAAAGCTATTAATAGATTCATTTCAACAGAAATATTACTAATAATATCACTGCTGTTAGTAGTGATATGAGTTATGTAACTTCTCCCAAGGGATCTCTTATATGCTTCAAAACAAATTTCAGTCCCTAAATTTGCACTATATTTGTATCCAAGCCATAGATTTAATAATCTTATTATTGCTGCAAAAATGATTGTTGAAAGAAATAATATAGTGACTGGGACAATTAATTCATCCGGGGAGTTTATTGAGAATATTTTGGATATCTTTTGAATTAAATCTATATTCCATAGATTATCTGGATTTATAATTATAGAAATAAAAGGAATAACTGATCCTATTGTAATCGCTTCACTAATCCCACTCAATAACATAAGAAGAATTAATACGAGTAATTGCAATTTTAATTTTGGTCTAATTATTTTCCAAATAAATTTTATTAGAAAAAATATACCTGAATTATTTAGTTTGATATTTGATTTGCTATCAGGCATCCTTTTTATATTCTAGAGATATTTTTGTTTCTTGGTAAGACTCCTTTTAGATCAAAAAATATTCCATCATCATAAATACTATTTAATAGTTTAGAAGAATCAATCGCTAAGAACTCTTTATGAGGCACTGCTAATATGGCAGCTATAAATTTTCTTTCTTCTGGAAGATCTTTATGTATTGTTATTCCATATTCATTCTCTGTTTCTTTCGCACTAGCTAATGGATCAACAACATGAGATTTCATCCCATATTTATTTATTGTTTTAATTAAATCTATAACTTTTGTATTTCGAATGTCTGTGCAATTTTCCTTAAATGTAAAACCTAATATTAAAACCGTTTCCCCTCCAACTGTTAATCTTTTTTTGGTTAAATCTAGGACAATTTGTTCTATTATCCAACTCGCCATTCTGTCGTTAATTCTTCTACCTGCTAGAACCATATCAGGATGGTAATTTAACTTTTGCGCTTTATATGTTAGATAATATGGGTCGACACCTATGCAGTGACCTCCAACCAAACCAGGTTTGAAATCTAAAAAATTCCATTTAGTTGATGCTGCCTCTAGAACATCTAATGTATCAATATTCATTTTTTCGAAGATAATGGCAAATTCATTTACTAATGCAATATTTATATCTCTTTGAGTATTTTCAATAACCTTTGCAGCTTCTGCGACTTTTATACTTGGTGCTAAAAATGTTCCAGCTTTAATAATTGAACTATAAAAATCGTCTATCCAATTTGCTGCTTCAGGGTTACAACCACTAGTTACTTTTATAATTGAAGAAATTGTATGCTCTGAGTCACCTGGATTGATTCTTTCTGGACTATATCCACACATAAATTCTTCATTAAATTTTAAACCCGATCCTTGTTCTAAAATTGGAACACATAACTCTTCTGTAGCTCCTGGGTAGACTGTACTTTCAAAAATAACGATTGGTATTTTATAATTATTATTTTTATCCCTTTTCTCTTTTCTTATCTTTAATGCTTTCCCAATTTCTATTGATGCTTTTTTAACAATTGATAGATCTGGTATCTTTGCTTCATTAATTGGAGTCGGAACAGTAACTAGAAAGACATCTCCATCCGATAGCCTATCTTCTGTATTTGTGAATTCTAATGAACTAGCTGATTTAAGTTTATCAAATGAGATTTCTTTTGTATCATCAAAACCTTTTTTTAAATCTAAAATTCTTTTTTGATTAATGTCATAACCTATTACCTTTCTGTTGATAATTTTTTTACTTTTAATGCAACTTTTGACACTTGCAAACTCAACGGCTAGTGGTAAACCAACATATCCCAATCCAACAACAACAATATTACAATTAAAAATATCTGGATAGTTTAATGGATTCTTTTGTCTCAATTTTGGACTCTTTTTTTAATTTTTTTTTTAATCTATCAAATAGATAGAGACATAACAAAGAGTTATCAATATTTATAAAACTCTTTATACCATTCAACAAAATTCTTAACCCCAGTTTTTATAGGTGTATTTGGCTTGAATCCAGTCCATGATTCTAAGGCGATTGTTTCAGCTGAGGTTTCTTTTACATCTCCAGCCTGCATGGGGAGGAATTTCTTGTTTGCCTTTATATTCAAGGAATCTTCGATCGCACTTACATATTCCATAAGTGGAGTTGGCTGTGAATTACCAATATTAAATATTCTGTGGGGAGCCCAACTGGTGGATGGATTTGGATTTGATGAATCAAAATTTTGATCCGGGTGAGCGCATTTATCCAATACTCTTATGAGACTCTCAGTAATATCGTCGATATAGGTAAAGTCTCTGACCATATTCCCATTATTAAAGATTTCTATAGGCTTACCGTCGAGAATAGATTTTGTAAATAAAAATAGTGCCATATCGGGTCTTCCCCATGGACCATAAACTGTAAAAAACCTAAGACCTGTTGAAGGTAATTCATATAAATGACTATAGCTATGAGCCATTAATTCATTAGCTTTTTTACTGGCTGCATAAATACTTACAGGGTGATCAACTCCATGTTTTTCTGAAAAAGGTAATTTTTTATTCCCGCCATAAACTGAGCTACTACTTGCATAAACAAGGTGCTTTATTTTATTTTTTCTGCAACATTCTAAAATATTTCCAAACCCAACCATATTTGATTGAATATAAGCAGATGGATTTTCTATTGAATATCTAACACCTGCTTGAGCTGCAAGATTAACTACTTTATCTGGATTGAAAACCTTGAAAGTGTTTTCTAGAGCTGATATGTCTTCAATATTTTTTTGTACAAAATTAAAACTTACTCCGGTTTTTGAAGAAGTTGATTCCAGTAAAGATAGCCTTGCTTTTTTGAGGATAGGGTCATAGTAATTGTTTAGATTATCAAATCCGATTACAGACGTCCCCCTTTCTAAAAGCCTTTTACTTAAATGAAAGCCAATAAAGCCTGCGGCTCCTGTTATTAAAACTGACATAAATATTTAAAATCAATTAAAGAATCTCGACTAGAGGCATTTATAGAGCCACTAGCAACATTAGAAATTGCCATCTAATGCTTATTAGATGGTTATATTTTAATAATACTTTACCCCCATGGAAGTCTCATATTAACTTGAGTTTTACCTCTTATTTAATTAACTCTCCAAGAGCTTCAACGCGGTAAGAAATCAGCCTCTTTTTCAGTATTGTTTATAAGTGTTCGCAGATTTGGCTCCCAATTAGTCGATATCTGGAGTTTTCGTTTGCAGAAAAGCAATAATTAACCATATCCTGCCATAGCAGACTAAACAGTCGATTTTCTCAGGACTAATCTAATCGCTTGGTATGAGTTGAGTTTAAGTACGCTCCCTGCAAGATTCGAACTTGCGGCCCACTGCTTAGAAGGCAGTTAGTTTGCGTTTGAAAACACAATCTGCCACTGAAAAATTCAGGAAAATATATTTAAGTGGGACATTTTTAGGTGCAGAATTGATATATTAGCTATTTATTTAAACTCTTCAGTCTCTTACTGGTATTATAGTACTTTTTTATCTTTAATAACTTTTACTAAATAACAAATATAAGAGCCGCCAAAGGCAGCCCACGTCGTAAAATCTAATCTAGGTAACAGGCATAATTTATTTGAAATAACTATGTTTTTAAGCTACTTTTGTTATTACTTTGGTTGCTTATATGATTGATAAATTTATAAGTTCACGCCAAATAGCAACGCCTAGAAAATCTCAAATGACTAAAGTCATTCACTCTGATTTTTTAACTGTCGCAGAAGCAATGACTTCCGCCTTTTCAACAATAGAAAATAATCAAGCCTGGGATCTAATGCCTTCTTTGGTTCCTGAGTTGGCATTGTGTTTTCACATGCTTCAGAAGGAACTCAACCTACATTGCATCGAGCTGGAATATGAAAAAAGCCAATAAACAAGAGATGGAATTAAGGGCAGGTTTTGCTGCTGACTTACTTGCTCAAGGTCATAGTTGCACCGTAGTAACGACCCGAGTGTCCGAAGAATATGAATTAAGCAGAAGACAAGCACGAAGAATTACAGCGAAGGCAATGGACTTGATTGTTCAAGACTTTGAAGAGATCAATATTGAACGGCCGCAAATGGTGGCAAAACTACTCGTAAATCTTGAACAAGGGATGCAGAAAGGACTTATTCATAACCAATCAAGTGGTGTTGCTGCCTGCGCTAGACAAATAATTTCACTGGCTGGATTAGCTGCTGACTCTCAATACAACTCAAGAGGAAAGAGAACTTTTCAATAGAGTACGTTTGGAATATCGCAGGTGGTAAATCAAGAAGTAGCTAATAAGCCTTGTAGAGCTTCTTGAATTCTTCATCTAATTTAAGTTGACTCATTAAGTGATGCAATATTAAATTGGTTTCTTTTAATTCCCTGAGAAGATGTTCTCTTCTCGCTATAGTCGCAGTTATTTCCTTATTGTTTTGATTTAGTATCCTTTTGTTCGTGATATTGGATGTAAAAAAATCTTTTGGAGATGAATTTGGTTTTTTCATTGTTTTTTTTAGGAGTTTTGCTGAGAGATTTGTGATTCGCTCTGATATACAAGGTTTAATTACTTTGGAAGTAATTAGTCTCAAAGTTGTTCGTCTTAAGTTTGTTTTAAGTGATCTTTATAGGTGATGTAAATCCGTCTTAACGCCCGGGTATTTCCTCTAGAGTTAAAAGGCTTATTCATTTCCTCCAATTTTTGAGTATTAGTTGCGAGAGACAAAGTAATTTATAAATGTTTTTATTTGTATGAAGCTTTATTTCCCTCGATATTCGATAGGGAATTTTCATATGAAAGACTTCCTACAGAAAATCATTGAATTCCTAAAGGGGATTTTTCAAAAACTTTCTGAATTTCTAAAAGAAATTAATTCCGCTGAAGAGGCGAAGCCTGTTGAAGAGGCAAAACCTGTTGAAGAGGCGAAGCCTGTTGAAGAGGCAAAACCTGTTGAAGAGGCGAAGCCTGTTGAAGAGGCAAAACCTGTTGAAGAGGCGAAGCCTGTTGAAGAGGCAAAACCTGTTGAAGAGGCGAAGCCTGTTGAAGAGGCAAAACCTGTTGAAGAGGCGAAGCCTGTTGAAGAGGCAAAACCTGTTGAAGAGGCGAAGCCTGTTGAAGAGGCAAAACCTGTTGAAGAGGCGAAGCCTGTTGAAGAGACAAAACCTGTTGAAGAGGAAAATACTAAAGAAGAAAAATAATTAAGTCTCTACTTAAGTAGTTATTTTTTACTGATTCAAGAGGTATATGTGACTTCTTCTGTATTTGCTTAGGTTTAAAAACTGATTGAGTTTGGATATAAGCTACGAAAACCTAAGATTGAATTTGAAAATTAAAGTTTAGGAGAATGATTAAGAAGATATTTCAAATAGCTTTCTCTAAGATGTTTAACTTGACATCCATTCTGAAATAAAAAATCGGTTAAAGCAGAATTTATAAAATTTTTTCTATCAAGCTCAGAACTTGATTCAATAAAATCCTTCATCTCCGTGAAAAGGAGCTCTGGGATCTCTGTCTCTAAGCTCATATGTTCCCTCTCATAGATTTTTTGCACAACATACTTTGTGTGTAAAGACGTCTCATATCTAGTGATGTGACACCTTTTTCCAATAGGTAACCAGAGATCGCCGCTTGCATTAATCGATGCTGATCCCAGTTTGGATGGTCATCTAGATATTTTCTCATTGCGTCATTTAGATAGACAGGTACATCTTCTATGAAACTAACTATTGACTCATTTTGATCATTAATAGAAATACTGTTTTGCCGATCTGTTTTTTTTGTTTGAATCGCTTCTACCGTTGAACTTTGCATTAAATACTTGCTTGTTGACGCATACTTATCAGGGTTCTCAGGCGTAAGTCAAGGAGCATGAAAAACAAAATCTTAAGGTGTCTCATCAAGAGATCCATTGGGAGGGAAGGGTGTCAATAGGGGAAAAAATATAAATAATATCTTGTATATCTTCTTACGAAATAAAGCATCAATTAGAGGGTTTTCCACTGAAGTACAGCAGCAAAGGCATTAATATTTTTTTTCTGTGGAAAAAATGTTGAAAACGCATGATTTACTCTTAAGAAAGGGCTTAAAAGTTGATTGATTAGATTATCTTATGACTGATATAAGATTCTTTTTAAGACTCATCAAAGCGTTTAAAAAGGACAAATACACATTAGCTGGCTTATTTGTTTATTCATTTTCAGGGAACATTTAAGCCCTGTCAAAGGGTTTCCTGTTGCATATTCTTTCTCTAAATCGGTTTGAGGCACTTATTCTCAAGGAAACAGAGCAATTAATATAATTAAAATATTTTTCTTGTCGAATTAAAATCAAAAAACTAACAAATGGCTTTAAGCGATTGACCTCTCAAATTTTCATACATCAAGTTTTTAATCTCTTTTATCCTGTTTTTGATTTATTTAAAAATTAATCTCATAAATCTTCAATTGTGGAAAAGTATTTAATTATACAAAGAATAGTAATGAAATATAAACACTTTCAGACCAAGTCGAAGGAATGATTCCATCGCCTAATGAGTTGATGAGATAAGGGCCTTGAATTGCCCCCTATAGAGATGGAGTGGTTTTTCTAATAAAGAAATTTAGACAGCACACTCCCAGGAAGTACAGCATCCACGCCAGTCTTCATCTTCAAGTCTTTGTATATTTGCTTCGATGGGGTTTGAATCAGTTACAAAAAATGATGGTAAATAATCACGGCTAACAACATCTCCTACCTCATTCTCAATTGGATTAGTAATTCGTTGACATGCGTGACCATCTACCCCTTGCACTTCTTCTTCTAAATTCCCATCGGGTTTGATTGTGTATTTAATTGTTGTAAGTGACATGACTAATGTGATCTACTGGTGGGGATTTCATGCTCTTCTCGAGTCGATCGGATAGGTCAGGCCCAAGAACACCGAAGAAGTAGCCTTTAATATTTTCTTAACAATTATGTTCTAGCTATAGATGGATTTTGCTGCATGGGTATAAACACTCCAAGGTTATCAATTGCTATAAGCGTTCCTCTGTCTGGATTCTTGATACGATTCTAGTTTTCTAAGTCATATCTGTTAACTTGAACTTTCATTTTGAGGATTTTTTCTAGCCGCTCTTTTTGTTCTGTTAGGGAGACTTCTGTTTGCTTATTATAAAGTTGATTATTTGAAGCTTTATTTTCTTCAATATATTTATTGGAAAACAATCTTCGAGCTGTAAGGGCTTGCTGGCCAAAAAATAAAATTAATTTACTAAGCCCATGAAACATTCTTTCACTTAAAACTAAAATCAATAAACCAACACCTGCGAATGACAAGAGAGCTCCTATCATTGCAATTGATGTGGACGTTGAAGCAAAATTAAAATAAAATCCCATATTTTAAACCTAGCAAAATCAACAAGACAAGAATGATTATTTTTTACTTAAAGATGAATAGTTTTAAACTCTAATTAGTAGACTTTGCTTCTTTCTCTACCCCCTGATTGATTAATCTTTTGTTGATCACCTCTTATGACCAACTAATCACAAGATGAGAATCAATAATATCTTAGAATTGTAATAAAACATAAGTTAGTTGCCTATTTATAAAACCAAGAATTGTAAATAAAATGCATAATATATAATTATAAATCACATCAATATAAAGTTATAAATCCTAAGGAGCAATAAGACAAAAAATCAGTATATAAATATTAAGAATTTTTTAAAAAATAAATGTTTCCATTAATAGCTATTGCAGCATTCTTCATATTAGGAATAGCATTTTTTGCTTTTGGTAAAGATGATTTTGGAATTACCAGATTAAAAGAGGATCCCAATAGTCCTCCTGAAAAGGAAATAGAAATAGCAACTTCAGATCCATTATCAGAACAATAATTTCTTTCTAATAAATGGATAAAATAATGAATAAATCTCAACTTGCATACCTTTCAGGAATTACTTTTGTCTCTATTGGTTTGATACCAATTTCAAGAAGTATTTTTTCCATTGAGTTGTTTAATGATGCTCCTATTTTCTTCTTGGCAGGAGGTATATGGTTTCTATTGATTATTATTTTCTTATATTCCTCGAAGGAATCTCAAAGACAATTCCCAACAAGAGGAGATAGTTAGCAGCACCCACAACTACTTTCGCCTTCTGCTGGGTTTTCATCAAAAGCATCTGCAATATCTCTAAGCATTACAGCAATAAAAGCAGGAGGACATTGAAGCTTTTCCCCGTATCCAGCGCATTGCTGAGCAATGTTTTTCATTGCAGGAATAATTATGGTCTCAATTTGTTCTTCAGTCGCTTCCCACCTTTCCTGGCATTCTTCAGTTATCACCCAAATAATGTATTAACTCTTCCATTATGACTTTCTTTGTAGGCCCATAACAACGAGGGAATAAAGTTTGGCATTAGTTATTTATATGAAGACCTCTTTGAATTGATCAGGTATAGGAAAATCTTCTCGTATTTGTTGCAAACGTTTTTTGTAAATAGTTTCGTAATTAGGATCACGGCTTTTAAAGGTGTTGTAGTTTTGCCCTTCATAATCTTCTTCTTCAATTAAGTTTTCTACTTGCTGGATAAGGTCTCTATAAATATCTGCTCCAATAATCTGTTCTTGAGTAAGTTCACTTCCATGAGAATCAGCGTATTGAATGATCCCTTTATACGTATAAAGCCATTGTCTTCTTGATAATGGATCTAAAGCGATAACTTCTTTAACTAGAAAACTTGTACAAAGTTTCAACTTGACTTCTAAATTGATAGCATCAATCACAAAAAAAGAACAGGCAGATTATTTTATTGATAATATTATCCAATGACTATTAATCAAGGGAAAGTTCTAGTAACTGGTGCTTCAGGGTATATTGCTCTGCATTGCATTTTAGAATTATTAAATAATGGATATGAAGTAAAAGGATCTCTAAGAGATCTAAAGCGTGAGGATGAAGTAAGAAAATCACTTGGTACAGAATTTAACAACAACAATCTTGAATTTTGCAAATTGAATTTACTTAATGATGAAGGCTGGGAAGATGCAGCTTCGGATTGTGATTATCTTTTTCATATCGCTTCACCATGCTTTGTCGAAGAGCCAAAGAATGAGAATGAACTAATTACCCCTGCATTAGAAGGAACATTAAGGGCATTAAAAGCTGCGCATCAATCACAAGTTAAGAAGGTAGTCCTAACTTCATCAATGGGTGCAATAGCTTACGGTCACAATAAGAGCTGCTGCAATACTAATGATTGGACTGACACCTCAAAGGATGTTGGGGCTTATATAAAAAGCAAGACAATAGCTGAAAAAGCAGCTTGGGATTTTGTTGACAACCAAACCGACGTGTCATTTTCAATGACTACTATTCACCCTGGAATGGTTTTTGGACCATTACTTAGCAATGATATAGATGGTATCTCAGCGAGTTTAATTACAAAAATGATTACTGGTAAATTCCCAGCTTTGCCAGATATTTATTTCACTGTGGTTGATGTAAGAGATGTAGCGAAGTTACATGTTCAATCATTAACGAATAACGAAAGTGATCATAAAAGAATAATTGCAACGTCTCAAGGAGGTATTCCATTCTTAGAAATTTCAGAAATTCTAAGAGAACTTGGATTTAATAAATCTCCAAAGAGTTTGGTCCCTACTCAAGTAATAAATTCTTTGGCAATGTTCAATAGAGATATGAAAAGCACTTCCTCTATGATTAAAAGAGGTCGATATGGTGCAGATATATCCGAAACTATTTCAATTTTCGATTGGGAGCCAACCCCTTTTAAAAAAACATTAGAAGATATGACTATTTCTTTAAAGACAATTCTAAATTAAAATTATTTATATGAAATTTTTCTTTTAGTCGTAAAAATTATATTCTACTTTAAAGAAAGAAGATCACCTACTCGTCAACCTATCTGTTATTGGTAATGTCCAAGAGGTCCAGGACCAGATCCAATCTTATAGGATTTTTCTAAAGATCTTTCAATGAAATATTTTGCCTTCTTTATTGATTCTATTAAATTAAATCCCAAAGCAATATAACTACAAATAGCAGCACTTAATGTACATCCACTACCATGTGTATTTGAGGTGTTAACAAATTTATTAATCAACCAATCTCTTTTGCCTGCTTTATTAATATAAAAATCTTTACCTTTCAAGGAATTTAATCCTCCTCCTTTTATTAATACAGCTTTAGGACCAAGTTTTAAGATTTCTTGAGCAGTTATTTCTATATCTTCTTCATTTTTTATTTGCACACCTGAAAGTAAATTAGCTTCATAAATATTTGGTGTTACTATTTCGGCCTGAGGAAAAAGTAATTTTTTATAAGCATTAATTGCACTATCTTCGATTAATTTTGCCCCAGTCCTTGAAACCATAACTGGATCAATAATTTTAGGAATAGAGTATTCCTTTAATTTTGTTGCAGTATTTGTAATAATACTTTCATTTAATAGCATTCCAGTTTTTAAACACTGGATCTTGAAATCAGAGAATAAAGCATCAATCTGATTGATTAACATATCATTTTGAACAGCTTCTACGTCAGTTACTCCTATACTATTTTGTGCTGTAATGCATGTAATTGCAGTACATCCATGAACTTTAATAGACATGAATGTTCTTAGATCTGCTTGAATACCTGCACCTCCTCCAGAATCACTACCACCAATTGAGAGAGCAACTTTAGAATACATAATTTCCTCTTATAAGGTAAATTCTACTAATTCAGGAGAAAGAAGAATAGGCATTGAAAAAATCTAGTTCCAAGTCCATAGCTCTTTTATATAGAAACTTAACTTGGTCAATATCATAAGAATCATCATATTCATCTATTAGATATTCTAGTGATTTTGCAAGATTATCAAAACTTTCATCAGCGTAAGTTAAGATCCATTCTTTATAAGGATTGTCGGAAATCATATTTAATAAATTTTTCCCAAGCCAAGAATATAAACGCATGCATGGCGTCATTGAGCTCATGATTTCAATTAAACTTAGGTTTATGGAGACGTCTTCTAAAAAATCAGTATATTTTTTTGTTGCAGGTTCTATTGAATTAGTAGTCAAATCAATATCCCATTCCTTTGCATAAGTTTCATGCAGAATTAACTCCTCTGATACTCCTGATAAGAGTACGCTTAAAGTTTTGATAGTTTGTTTATTTCTTGATTTGGAAACTGCTAATCCGTATGCACGAGCGAAACTTTCTAAAAAAAAATAATCTTGAGCTAAATATTCTTGGAATTTTGTTTTAGGAAGATTTCCATTCTTTATCCCTTGGACGAATTTAGTATTTAGGCTGAGTGAAGCAAGATCGTAATTGCTTTCCCATAATTCTTGAGTTATCAACATTAATTTAGTAATTGTCTCATAAACACATCATGCCTCTTTTTCTTATTGCTTCAACATTCATGTGGTTTCGTTTTTGCTACTCGATAATTCCCTTTCTATTTTTTTATTAGACGTCTTAGAAATTGAATTTTAAAACAAGCTTTTAGACAAGAGAAATAACATTAATACAGTCATAGCAATTCGACCATGGATTAATTCTGATCGACTCATTCGGGCAAAAATGGACATGGGCGACCTTCCCACTTTTCCATTCATAACAAATAATCATTGAATTGAAAGCAGAATTTGTTACTAAATAGTGTTCTTAAAAAGACTAAAAATCAGCATTTTGCACCTACTTCTGTCCCATTTAGAACTATAGCTGAACTATATATCTAGTATTTATTGCCTTTTCAGGGGGATTGAGCTATTCCTTTAATCGGAGCAAGCGTTTCCCGATGGCCTTCAGTTTTGGAGGTCATTTTTTTTAGACCTCTGCAAGTACTTTGTCTGCTTGAACTCGGACTAATCCTCGATGAATAAATTCTTCTTCAACTGCTTCTAAGTCCCAAAGAATTGAAGAATTAGAGTGCAGACCACTTCGGTAGTGCTTGCCTTCAAGAAGAAAACCACCTTCATTAATTGAGCGGTATCTCTTTAATGTTTGTGCCGATACATTCAGGAAATTGATTGCAACAGCAGTTTTGACCCAAGCGTTTTTTGCTTGTGCGCTCTTTTTGAGTCCATTTTTTAAAAAACAGAGGTTTAGATCGCCAATCCCAATGCCATAGCCATTTGTTGATAGCAAAGCGGTTTATTAGTCATATCCCATTTCACTTTCTTCCCTTTATCTAATCGCAAAATTTCTTCCTTCATCTCTTTGGCAGTCATGCCCAGAGATTTAGGAACCTCAATTAGTACTCCATTAATGGTTATCTGATAGGGATTAGCGAATTTATCAGTGGACATAAATGGAACTAGAAAGAGTTGTTTTTACGAGAAAACCTTTCATCAGCTCCATTCCTTTCTTTATTTTCGGGAATGAATACGACTGAACTTAAAAGTTCAGGGACTTCTAGACGACCTTCACTGTTACCAGCTAATTCGTTACCGAAGCTCTTAGTTACCATGAGTTATATACATTTTTATTTGATACGTCAACATATTTACCGTTCTATTAATGAGGCATTAAACCGTTTGACCTCGGCATCCATAGTTTCAGAATCCAGCCAAGCACTATAAATATTGCTGTGAACAGTGACCGAATGACCCATTAATTTCGCAGCCGTTTCTCTGGTGATTGTTCTCTCAGCTCCATGATGTGCTCTGTAAGCGAAAGAGTGCCTAAGTGAGTAAGGAGTGATTGATTTGTTTGCTGCTACCAGTTCATTCCAAGGCTTATATCTTTCCAAGATTCCTGAATAAGCATCACCAACATTTTTATAAAATCCTTTCTCTTCAACTCTGTCTATTTGGGTGCGAACAGCATAAGGAAGTTTTTCTAGCCCAGTTTTATACATGTGCATTACTCTTGCGCCTTCACCTTCTCGACCATGAATGTCTAGTGGAGAAATATCTCTGGGTTTTTTCTTAGTGCCTTTTTTAGATCTTTTTATATCAATAACTTTGGGTCGATCATCTTCAAAAATAATTGCAGCTAATTCACTAAGTCTTAAACCATAAAGTCCTATAAGTGCGGTTGCTAAATACAAATCTCCTCTCCCATCCTCTTTCATTTTGTCGAGCAAATTTGCCAAGTCTTTGGGATAAACAGCAGGGGTTAATTTCTCGTCTAGAGTTACTTCTTCAACTCCAATTAAGTCCTCACGTTGTTCAGGTGTTAATGGTTTCCAATCATTATCAAGAACATGTTGGTCGATCCAGTAAGTAAAAAAAGCAGCAACATTCTGAAGAGATTTTTTCCTTTCTGTTCCTCCGATTTTTGCTTTTGCCCAATGCTGCTTTGAGTATTGAATCATCGCTTCTCTTCCTGATCGTGGCGTTGGCTTCCCTGAAAGAGTCCTTAATAGATTGGTTAGTCTTCTACTTGTGTCGTAGTCAGTTGTTGCTCTGATCCCTTTTGCTTTTCTTGTAGCCAAGTATTCATCTTTTAAATTTTCCCAATTCACCACTCCAGATTGAACAGGGCTTTTGGTTTCGATTTTGGCTTGAGCTTCTTTGAGTGAAAGAGGATTATCTGCGTTTCTTGTTAGGTCGTTAAGTCGTTTAACTGTGTCTCTGATAAGTGGTGCATTTTCTTGGTTAAAAGATATGTCCAGATTGCAACAGCTCCTTGGATTGTTAGCTCCGAGTCCTTTTGCAAGTCTTCTCCAGACTTTTGTTTTGCGACCTTGAGGAGTAACTAGCCATCCACGTCCACATTCAACCTTGATATTTTGGTGCAGAAGTTCAATCCAATCGCCCATTTCCTTGGTATGACTAAATGCTTATGGTGCATATTTTGGTGCAGAATTGCTATATCGGCAAGTATCACGACATATCAAGATGGCTCAGAGAATTTCACCGATCCCTGAGGCCTATTGGTATAACTATGTTTTGAGTACGCCCCCTGGCGGATTCGAACCGACGACCCACTGCTTAGAAGGCAGTTGCTCTATCCAGCTGAGCTAAGGGAGCAGATCGATTTTTTAGCTATTTGGTCGCGGAGAAATCCCAATAATAAAAATCAACTGTTCAACATTACATAGTCTTGTGACTAACTACAAGCAGAATTAAGCAGACTAACAACAGTTTGCTTCATATCCTCTTAGCCCTTCTATTATAAAGAACTATTCCTTATCTCTGCATTAGGCCCTATCTTGGATATGTATTAGTAATCGATATGATTGCAAGAAGGCTTACAAAGATTCAAAAAGATCAAATTGTAGAATCTTATCGAGGTGGAGATAATGCTGAAACTCTTGCAAAAAAATATAGTTGTAGTGCAAGCACTATAAATAGAACAGTTAAAATGTTACTTTCAGATGTTGAGTATAAATTTCTAAAAGGGAAGAGATCAAAAAACATTAATAAAAGTATAGAGCTTGTTAAAAATGAAAGTGATGACAATGAAAAAGAAATTTTTGATGATTTAGATTTTTTTAATTCTTCACACCAAAAAGTATATGAGAAAGAACAAGTTATAAATGCTAATGATGAGTTTGAAAACTCAGATTTTGAGGAAATAGTTCCATTGATTTCTAGTTTTGACTTCGAAAAAGAAGAAATAGATTTCGAGATTCATACACAAGATAAGCTTCCAGAGAGTGTTTATATGCTTGTAGATAAGAAAGTCGAGCTAGAATTCAAACCTATCTCTGAGTTCCCTGAATGGAGTTTTTTACCTGAAAGTGAATTAGAAAGAAATGCAATTTTTTTGTTTTTGAATCAACGTTCTGCTAAAAGAAGTTGCTCAAGAAATCAACGAGTTATAAAAATACCAAACACAAATGTTTTTCAATTCTCAAAATCTTATTTGATTGCTAAGGGGATTACTAGATTAGTACTTGATGATTTTATAATTGCTTTAGATGATTAGGTTCTCTGTAGATTAATTTTTGTCATTGATCATTAATACTGAAGTTAATCCTCCTGATATCACCCCTAAAGTAAATGAAGTTCCTACTAGAAAGCCTATTGGAAGAGCAACTGTTTTATTTATTAAAAAATTTAAATTATGTTTCTTACTTATATTTTGTGATCCAAGACAAAGGAAGAAAATCAGTAATATTGCAGATGTAATATTTATAGTTAAAAGTTGTAATCTAAAAAGCATTTAAAAAAAAATGTTTAAAATCAGTCTTCTAATTAGCATTAATTAAAAAAGTTTATTTGTCAAGTTTCTCATGTAATTTGGAATAAAGCCAATTTTTTTTATAACCTGTTTCTTCTGCGATTTTTCGCGCTGCTTCATTAGCTTTTTCACCTTGATTAATTAATCTGTTAAGTTTATTTAATGCTTCCGATTCACTTGTTTTTTTCTCTTGCTTTTTCTTTTTCCCTCCTAAAATTAGTGTAAATTCACCCTTTGGCTTATGTAGATTAAAATATTTTATTACTTCTTCTATAGTATTACCAATTGACTCTTCATGTCTTTTTGTGAGCTCTCTAGAGATTTGAATAAGGCGTTCTTTTCCGCAAACATTTGATAACTCTTCTAAAAGGTTTATCAATCGATGTGGTGACTCATAAATCACCGTTGTTCTATCTTCTTTAGATATATCTTCTAAACGTTTTTTTCTAAGACTTTGTTTTTTTGGAAGGAATCCTTCAAAGCAAAATCTTTGGGATGGCAATCCACTTATAACTAATGCTGTTGTGGCTGCACAGGGACCAGGGATGCAGATTACTTCATAATTATTTGATCTTGCAGCATGAACAAGTTCTTCTCCTGGATCATTTATCCCTGGCAAACCAGCATCACTAATTAGAGCAATACTCCCTTTCCGTTCTAATATTTCTAATAATTGAGATTGCCGACTTTTGAAATTGTTTTTGTGATAGCTAAGAAGAGGAACTTTGGATTCTATAGTTTTTAAGAGTTGACCACTTCTTCTAGTATCTTCGCATGCTATTAATGATACTTTTTTAAGAACGGATTTTGCCCTAGGTGAAAGATCTCCGAGGTTTCCTATAGGCGTCCCTACTATGTAAAGAGTCCCAGGGCAAGGTTCTGATCTTGCTTGTTGGGGCTTATGAGAATCATTAATTAAATCCATTATGTCAATTGATCTTGTTTTACCAGAAGATGTCGAATTAACGAGCTTATTGAATGAACTTAGAAATCTTAGCTGGGCTGCTGCTGATGTTTTGATGGCATATGCGCGAGGAGATAAACCTCCCTACGGTTTCCCAAAATCTTTAACAGTAGAAGAAGGTGGAGATGGACCTGTATCAGCAGCTGATTTGGCAGTTAATGAAATATTGATCTCTGGGATAAAAGATAATTTCACTTATAAAGAATGGGATATTTTAAGTGAGGAAACCTTTAAGGAAAAAGCCTTTCAAGAAAATAGTTTTAAAAAAGATTGGTGTTGGGTACTTGATCCACTAGATGGTACAAAAGATTTTCTTCAAGGGTCTGAAAATTATGCTGTTCATATTGCTTTGGCGTATAAACAAAAGCCAAAAATAGGGATAGTTTTAATCCCTGAAAGAGATGAGCTTTGGTTTGGAATTATTGGAAGCGGTGCATGGTATGAAAATCGTGATGGTCGCAAAAAGGATATTTCTTTTAGTGAAAGGCTAGAAATATCTGAATTAATTCTGGTCTCAAGCAAAAACCATCAACAATCGAAACTTCAAAATCTTCTATCAACTTTATGCTTTGCTGAGATAAAAAAAATAGGGAGCGTTGGTTGCAAAGTTGCATCAATTTTGAGAGGAGAATCAGATGTTTATATTTCTCTATCTGGAAAAACCTCCCCAAAGGATTGGGATATGGCAGCTCCACATGCACTTATTGAGGCTGCTGGTGGAGTTTTTTCCCATATAGATGGAACAAATTTGATTTACCAAAATCCAGATTATTCACAAAGAGGTTGTTTAATCGCTAGCCATGGGAAATGTCATAAAGAGATTTGTCAAAAAGCTATGGAATTTTTCTCTTTAGAAATATCTGAATATTAAACAGTTTGATCTTCAGGTGAGAGGGGCTACGGGAGTTGGAGTTGGCTCAGGATAATTATTTGCTCCGCCATGTTGAGGAACTCCTCTTAAGCTCAAATTAATGCGTCCACGATTATCTATTTCTCTTACCCTTACGGTTACCTGATCACCTACTTTTACAACATCTTCAACTTTTTCCACTCTTGCCTCAGACAACTGCGAAATGTGGATCATTCCTTCTTTCCCAGGAAGAATTTCTACGAATGCTCCTATAGGAATAATTCTAGTGATGGAGCCAGAGAAGATTTCTCCTTCATGAACTTTTCTTGTTAAACCTTCAATAATCCTTTGAGCTTCTTCTGCTGCGGCTCCATCATGGGAAGCGATAGTGACTATTCCGCCATCTTCAATATCTATTTTTGTATTAGTTCTTTCTGTAATACCTTTTATTGTTCTTCCACCTGGACCTATAACAGTTCCTATTAGTTCAGGATCAATTCTAAAACTTAATAGTCTTGGAGCATGGGGAGAAAGATTTTCTTTTGGTGTATCAATTGCCTCCAGCATCTTGCCTAATATATGGGTCCTAGCAGGAAGAGCTTGATTGATTGCTTCTCCAATTGTTTTGATGGGAAGACCAGTTATTTTCATATCCATTTGTAAGGCTGTAATTCCTTTTTCTGTTCCTGCAACTTTGAAATCCATATCTCCAAGAAAGTCTTCAATTCCCTGAATATCAGTCAATATTTTTACTTCTTTCCCTTCTTTAATTAGCCCCATAGCTGCTCCGCCTACAGGCGCTTTTAGAGGAACTCCAGCATCCATTAGTGCGAGAGTGCTTCCACATACTGAAGCCATTGAAGTAGAGCCGTTTGAACTTAAGACTTCACTAACAACTCTTAGTACATAAGGGAAAGTATCTTTTGCTGGTAGAACTGGGATTAAGGCTCTTTCTGCTAAAGCTCCATGCCCAACCTCTCTCCTGCCAGGAGTTCTCATTGGTCGAGTTTCTCCAACTGAGTAAGGTGGAAAGTTGTAGTGATGTATGTAGGTCTTATCGGTATTAGGATTTAAATCGTCCATCTCTTGTGCATCGCTTGGAGTTCCCAATGTTGCTGTAGATAGAACTTGTGTTAAACCTCTCTGAAACAAAGCTGAGCCATGAACTCTGTTAGGTAAAACCGCAGCATCTGCATGAATTTCTCTTACTTCATTTAATTCTCTTCCATCGACCCTTTTCCCTTCCTTAATTATTTGATCTCTCATTAATTTTTTTGTTAAAGCTTTATAACTATTATCTAAAAGTTTGCTATTTGAAGAAAGAGATTTTTTAACAGCATTATCATCTTTAAGTCCATCTATTTTTGAAGAAATACTTGTCTTTATCTCTTCAATCTTATTGTCTCTCTCTTCTTTTGTTTGATCAAAGTTTTTAAGAACTTCACTGATTGATTTTGTACAATTTTTATCTAAATAATTTGAAATTGTGTCGTCAACTTGAGGCGCTTCAGGCATCTCTTGCTTGATTCCTGAGTCTTTTAAAACTTCCTTCTGAGCATTGATTAATTCAGTTATGGCTTCGTAGCCAAAATCAATAGCTTCAATAACGTCTTGCTCTGAAAGCTGATTGGCACCTGCTTCTACCATTACTACCCCATCTGGAGTTCCAGCAACTACAAGGTCAAGATCACCTCTTTCGATTTCTCGATAGCTTGGATTAAGAACAAAGTCATCTCCTAAGAGCCCAACTCGAACAGCAGCCATAGGTCCTTGAAAAGGAATACCCGCCATCAAGGTTGCCATTGAAGCTCCAGTCACAGCCAAAACATCTGCTGGAACTCTTTCATCTAAAGAAAGACATGTTGCTACTACTTGTATGTCGTCTCTCATCCAACCAGGGAAAAGAGGTCTCATTGGACGATCAATAAGTCTTGAAATTAAAGTCGCTCTTTCAGGAGGTCGACCTTCGCGACGCATAAAACTACCTGGGATTCTTCCTGCTGCATATAACCTTTCTTCGTAGTCACACATTAAAGGTAGGAAATCAACCCCCTCTCTCCCTGTAGATCTTGTAGCTGTTACGAGGACGGAGGTGTCTCCACACTCAATCATTACTGAACCACCAGCCTGTGGAGCAAATCTCCCTGTAGTGAGCTTTATCTCTCTACCATCGAAGGAAACGGATTTTGTCTGACCTTGCACGTGACTTTATAGCTTTTTGTCTTTATACATTCTTACACTTAATGGGACTAATTGAGTAAAAATCTCGATAGATTTGTTTCCTAGAGGAAACATTTACCACAATTACTGAAAATATAAAACTGAAAAAATTGGGAGATATAATTTCTCCCAATTATTGGTATAAATCAATTTACTGTTATTTTCTACCAACTTGATTTTACTACTCCAGGCAATTCCCCGTTATGAGCTCTCGATCTAAGTTGATTTCTGCATAAGCCAAAATCTCTATAAACCCCTCTTGGTTTTCCAGTAGCCCAACAACGATTTCTAATCCTATTTGGGGCACAATTTCTAGGCAAAGCTTGAATCTTTCGATGGATCTCTAGTCTTTCCATAGGATCTTTTGCTGATTTGAAGGCATCAATCAGGCTCTTACGCTTTGCTGCGTATCTTTCTACAAGTTTTTTGCGCTTTACATCTCGCGCTATCATTGACTTTTTTGCCATTAAGGAGCTTATTTAAATCATTTAACAGACATTTTAACTCCTTGCCTGATTGTTTTTAAGTTATTGCAGGAAATTTATTTTTAAAATATTTTTTTCAACTTAAGATCATCCAGAATTAAGGTTATTATCTGTGAACGAACTGTTGAACTAAAGATAGCTGTGTTGTATCCCGGATTATTAAAACAACACTTAGACCTACAAGTAAAACAAAGCCAGATTGCATAAAAGCTAACTGAATTTTTTCAGGAACAGGCTTACCACGTATACTTTCTAAAATAAGAAGAACTAATTGGCCTCCATCTAAAAGAGGTAATGGTAACGAGTTAAGAACTGCAAGATTAATTGAAACCAACGCAGAAAAGAGTACAAGTCCTGAACCACCTTGCTGAGAAAGTTGAGCACCAATTTCAACAATTTTGACTGGTCCACTTAACTGCTGTGCAGTTGAAGAGAAATTAGTAATCAAACTTTTGTAGCCAATAACTGTTCGACTTAGTAATTCATAAAACTGTGTATTTGAGCTATTAACTATTTCACCAATATTCTTTGCTTTAGATACTTCATTTGGAAGATTTGGTTGCAATTGAGCTCCTATCCTTCCATTCCCCTCATTCTCTAATGGGATTATAGTAACTGTCTCGCTTTCTCCTTCATTAACTCTCTCAAAAAGTAATTCTTCTCCAGATGATTTTTGAATGATATTAACTAAATTCATAATCCCCTCTTTCCCGCTTCCTAATGCTTGACCGTTTACGCTAATTATTCGATCTCCAGCCACTAAGCCTGAATAAAATGCAGGTTCATCTGGTTGGATACCCATAATGATTACGCCTGGATCAGGTTGATTAGGAATCCCGACGAAGCTTGCTTGACCAATAAGTACTATCCAAGCAAGTAATAAATTTGCTATTACACCAGCTGAGATGACTATGGCCCTTTGGTGAATGGGTCTATTCTTTAAAAGATCTGGGTCATTGGGTTGAACTAGTGAATCTGTTTCTTCATCAGGAAATGATACGAATCCCCCTAAAGGAAGAGATCTAAGTGAATAAGTAATTCCATTTATTTCCTTTTTTAATAGAGCTGGTCCAAAACCAATTGAAAAACCACTTACTTTAATTTTTTGAAGTACGGCTGCTAAAAAATGACCAGCCTCATGAAAAAAAATTAGAAGGCCAAGTACAGTTATAGATAAAAGAACGTTCATTAATTAGATTTTGATTTTGCTATTCTGGCTGTAATTTGTTCGAACCGAAGTAAGGTATTAAGGCTTTTGGCAAATTGATACTTCCATCAGATTGTTGACCATTCTCCAAGACTGCAGCCATCGTACGGCCTATTGCTAATCCACTTCCATTTAAGGTATGCAAAAGTATATTTTTTTTATTGTTATCTTTTGTTCGTATTGAGGAACGTCTAGCTTGAAAATCTCCACAATTGCTGCAACTAGATATTTCTCTAAAGGTATTTGCACCCGGAAGCCAAACCTCTAAATCATAAGTTTTCTTTGCTGAAAAACCTAAGTCTCCCGTACAAAGCTGAATTACCCTATAAGGCAATTCGAGTTCCTGCAATATAGATTCTGCATCAGATGTGATTTGCTCTAAAGCTTCTTCAGATTTTTCTGGAGTAGAAAACCAATATAGTTCAACTTTATTGAATTGATGAAGTCTAATTAGACCTCTTGTATCCCTACCGTAACTCCCAGCTTCTCTTCTGAAACAGGGACTATACGCTACGTATTTTAATGGCAGCAAATCTTTAGGGATTATCTCGCCACGATGGAGAGATGTTATTGGCACTTCTGCAGTAGGAGTCAGCCATAAATCATCATCAGCACAACGAAAACTTTCTTCTGCGAATTTTGGTAGCTGTCCAGATCCGGTAAGACTAGCTGTATTTACAAGTGCTGGAGGAAGAACTTCTAAATATCCTTTCTTAACGTGTATATCAAGCATGAAATTTATAAGTGATCTTTCAAGTTTTGCAGCTTGATTGAAAAGGGTTACAAATCTACTTTTAGCTATTACTGAAGATCTTTCGCTATCCCAGAGGTTTAATTGATTAGCGATTTCCCAATGTTCTTTTAAATTATTTCCTGAAATAGGTTCACCCCATCTTCTTATTTCCTTATTATCTTTTTCGTTTTTGCCATTAATAGAACCCTTCTCAGGAAGGTTGGGTAAGCAAAGGATTTGTTCATTTAATTTATTTGAAATCGATTTTTCTTTCTCTTCTATAATCCCAACTTGTTGTTTGATTTTATTGCCCTTAATGCGAAGATTTGAAATCTCTTCTGAATCTTGAGAAAAACCTTGTTTTATCTTTTGTCCAACCTCTTTCCCAATTGAATTTCCTTGTGCTTGTAAAGAGTTTCTTTTTTCTTCAAGCTCTTTAAGATCTTTTGAGAATTTCTGAAGAGCTTCTAAATCAACATTCATTCCTCTGGATTTAAGTCCTTCCTCAATTAAATTTGGATTTTCTCTAAGTAATCTCTGGTCTATCACTATCTAAATGTTGAATTCCTTTTAGCCTAGTCGTTAATTGTTCCCCAAAATAATCACTCGTGTTATTTCCTTTAAAATGAAGGGATTTTTTTTTAGTAATTAAAATAAAAATTACAAGATGATTCTAGAAAAGTTTTGGAGATGAAGCTCTTGCTCTTCCGCTAGAAGCCCATTCTCTGAGAGATTCAAGTTGTTCTCTTGCTGTCCTAGAAAGGGGAACTAGTTGACTAGTAGCAAGAATTAAATCACCTTCAAGAAGCTCTCTTTTCTCTGCAAATGCAAAGTACATTGCTTCTATAACGGCTTGTTCTAATTCTGCACCTGAGAATCCCTCCGTTCTGTCAGCAGCAACATTTAAATCAATTTTTAAATTAGGTCTACGTTTTTGAAGATGCAGTTCAAGAATGCTATGCCTTTCACTTCTAGAGGGTAATTCCAGCATGAAAATCTCATCAAATCTTCCTTTCCTAAGGAGCTCAGCGGGAAGCTTATCTATGCCATTTGCAGTGGCTACAAGAAAAACAGAAGAAGTTTTCTCTGACATCCAAGTGAGAATATTTGCAAGTACTCTTTGACTCGTTCCTCCATCACTTCTTCCATCTCCGCCAAAAGCTTTGTCAATTTCGTCAATCCATAAAATGCAAGGTGCCATAGCTTCAGCGCGTTGAATGGTCTCTCTTGTTCGTGCCTCACTGGCTCCCACTAAGCCAGCAAATAATCTCCCTACATCAAGTCTTAATAAGGGCATAGACCAGCTATTTGCTATTGCTTTTGCTACGAGAGTTTTGCCTGTCCCTTGAGGGCCAACTAGCAAAACCCCTTTAGGTAAAGGCAATCCAAAATCTTTTGCTTCTTCGGAGAAGGCTTGTTTCCTTTGCTTCAACCAATCTTTCAAAATTTGTAAACCACCAACATCACTTGGCGACTTATTCGTTTTGCAATATTCGAGTACTTCGCTACGAGCAATAGATTGGCGTTTCTCTTCTAGTACTTCTAGTAAATCTTCTTTACCAATTTGGCCTCTTTGCGCAAGAGCTCTAGCGGCTACTTTACGGATCCTTGATTCACTTAGACCCCCACATGCATTTGTAAGTTCATTTAGAACGTTTTCATCTAATTTAGAATTACTAGCTTCAGCAATATTTGATAGAAGTGTCTTGATTTCATTTTCCTTGGGTAGAGGTAGATCAAGAATAGTTAGGTCTTCTTCTAAATCATTTGAGGGACTCCATAATCCAGAGCTAATAATTATTGAATGAGGCTTTGAGCGAAGATTGATAGTTAAATTTTTTAGCATTCTTAGAATCCCTGGATCTTCACAGAAATGATGAAAATCTTTTAATAAAAGGATGGTTGGAGAACTTTTATCTAGTTTTTTAAGCCATTCGAGGACTGCCATTGGTTGCCTTGAACCAAGATTATTCGAATTAAGAACATTACTAATTCCATCTATATAATCCCAAGTAGCAAGTCTTCGTGGAGAAAGCCTTTTAGTAGAATTTTTTAAAAGAGTTTCAACTCTTTCTTCTTCATTACTCCTTATCCAAATAATGGGAGTTCTCGCCCGAATTAGTAGATCAAGTTGTTCGTTCCAATTAGACATCAGTTATAGATTTGAATCTAGAATAAGACTTGAATTTATATAATAAATCGCTCTTAATCTTATTTATTACTTTTTGGTTCAAAGGGTAATCTATCGGAATCGGATATTACTTCTGACGAAACAGAGACAGCAGGTTTATCTTGCTGTTTAAGTTGATCATCAAGTATTTTCTGTAAATTATCTGGTAAAGATTCTCTGCTAAGCAGAAATGTTTGCAATCCTTGGAAAATATTTGCAATGACCATATAAAGCAAGACGCCAGCAGGCAAAGGAAAGAATAAAAACATTCCAGTAATCATTACTGGTGTGATTTTATTAGCAGTTGATTGTTGTTTGTTTACAGGCATTCCTCTCCCAGAGAGCACCTGAGAAATGACAAGTGTTAATCCAAAACCTGCTACTAGAATTGCAATATCCCAATGAATTGCTCCATCTACATAAAAGCCGACATTTCCTAAAGCTTTAATAAAAAGGAAACCGCTTTTAGCCGCTAATCCAGGGATCTTAGCTTCAACAGTCGCATCTCCAGGATTGAGTGCATTTACAGTCCCATCAGAGGATACTTTTACAATGTCTTCTCCTTTTGTGACTTTCCAAGAAGGTGAAAAATTCGATCCACTTTCATATTTTTTTAATTCGTTTACGTATGAATCTCCGCTCAAAGTTTGTAAATTTATTTTTACTGAGTCACCTGAACCGATTTTTGTACCTCCTGGAAGAGATGCAATAACAGGAAAATGATTCTTTTCAGTTATAAATATAGAGTGCTTTGCTGTCTTGAAAGGTTTTGGCTCTACAGCAGCTAATTGGTCTGATGGCAGAACTTTAATGTTGACAAGATAGGGGACATCCGCAAAAGGTGAACCTCTCAAAGTTGCAAATAATGCAAATAAAATAGGCATTTGAACAAGGAGAGGAAGGCAACCCGCTAATGGGCTCCCGAATTCACCCATTAATTTCCCTAATTCTTCCTGTTGTTTTTGAGGATTACTTGCATAGCGGCTTTTGATCTCAGCTTGTCTTTTTTGCATGACAGGTTGAGCAATTTTCATCCTTCTTGCGCTTCTAATAGAGCCAGCGCTAAGAGGGAAAAGTGCTAAGCGTATAACTATGGTTAAGGCGACAATCGCTAGTCCATAACTTGGAACTAATCCGTAGAAAAAATCTAGGATCGGGATAAGTAGATTGTCTGAGATGTACCCGATCACGGTTTTTAAGGTAGAAAGTTTGAGTTTGTTAGGCCAGTTTGCCTTAGAAGATGTGTTCTTGTCTCACATATTTGTGAGGGCTCATTAGTTTGAAAAACCTTGAACATCTTTATCGACTTTATTACTAGGTGATTTTTCTATTTTTTCAAGGATGTAAGATTCTGTTTCTCGAAAGTTCGGAAGTGATCTCATCTCAAGGCGAGCTCCATCTTTTAGGACTAAAACCATATCACCATAAGAGCCTAATCCTCTTGGAATGGCTCTTATCTCAGCAATTTGACTATAAACAACTTGAGTCTTGTCCCTGCCTAACCAGCCTCCAGTAACAGATATTCTTCGAGTCGTTATTTTGTACCTAACCCACAAGGCTCTAACTAAGGCTCCGAAAGTAAAAGGTAGTCCTATTAGAGTTATTCCAGCAAGTAAATTAATTATTAAGTCACCGCTGGCAGGACCACCTTCGTAGAAGATATCTTCGTTGGGACTAATTGTCATTTTGTTATACCAGCCTTAGTAAGTAGTTTGTCACATTCTTTCAAGAGATTGCTGTTGGAATTTTTCATGCAGGAAGGGTTCAATGAAATAAATGCCCAAACATCATTATCAGGGATCATTTTAGAAAGTCTGTAAGATAAATGATGGTGGAATAACCGTCGAAGCTTATTTCTCGTAACTGATTTTTTGCTTACTTTATTACTTATAGATATTGCACATTTTACAGAGGGCTTAATCTTTGACTTCCTTTCTGTGGAAAGTAATTTTGTATTCGCATTCGTAACTCTAAGAACCATTGAAGGGCTATAGAACCTTGAGCCCTTCTTATATATATAGTCAAAACATTTATGACCTTTGAGTCTCATGTGTTTTGGCAAAACCATTAGAAGAAACTTTTGTTATCAGTATCTTTATTTTTTACGAAGTTATTTTTAAACAGTTAAACGAGCTCTACCACGTTTTCTACGGGTTCTTACGACTCTTCTTCCAGTGTGAGATCTCATCCTCACTCTGAATCCAGAAACCCTTTTCCTTTTTCTACTTGTTCCTCCAAAGGTCCTTTGTGTCATTTCTATTTATGCTCGTATTGGATTAGATATAGAGATTAATTTATCAGTTCACTGCACGTCTATGTTCCAAGTCCCTAAATATGTTGAGATGTCGATTTCTCCAACATTCTGTGAAAAAGCCTGGAATTGAAACATTCCTCTTTTTCTAGGATTAAAAATCTTCATTACCACTGCGTAAGAATCTTTGTTGAATGGAATTGCTTTTTCTGGGGATATATCAATGGAAGTTTGGTCTTCATTGATTTTTATCTCAGATGGAACATTCTCTAAACAACGAGTTCTTGATGTATATGAGCCAATGTTTACTCTGCATAAACTTAATTTTTCAGGCTTAATTTTTGCTTCAAAATAATCAGGAACTCTAAGGGTTAATTTGCTGATATCAGCTTTTCTTTCTTTGCCTCTAAGAAAAAAGTAATAAGTTGCTCTCTCAAGCCTTTCAGACGATGATTGAAGGTATCTAAGCTTTTTATAACCTTCCTCTGGGTACCATTGGTATTCAAAAAAGCCTGGCGATGCAGAAGATTTTGGAGCCACGTTTAAAGCTCCTGCACTAAACAAGAATGCTGAGAATCCAATAAAAAAAGCTTTTTTTATGATTGGCAAAGATTGATTTTTGAGCATGACTTATTTTATTTGAAAAAATTTATCACTTGAATATTTTTCAAGTGTCTTAGCGTAAACCTAGTTAAATATAGGCCTTTGTTGGCAAAAAATCTGGATTTATCGGTCTGGACGCAAATTTCTTGCTTCACCTAGGTAAGGATTTTGGGGAATTTGTTCATTTGGTAAAGAAACGTAAGCAAGTAGGCGAATACATTTTGATAAGTCGTCTTTAACAAACATTTGTTGGCAGTCTAAAAGTGCGATTTTTTCCCAACCTATTTTTCTTCTCGCAATAGAAGCTGGAAAACAAGCATCTAAGTCTTTGGTTACAGAGAAAGTAACAGAAATAATTTGATCTGGGATCAAATTATTTCTGGAGACTAATTCAACTAGCAATTCCTCTACTGCAGAAGTGATTGACTCAACAGAATTGTGTTTTGAAGTTGTTGCACCCCTCAATGCACATAGATAATGGAATTCATTTTGAAAATTCATAACTTATGGCTTATATAACCAAAGAATTTGCCCATTTCCCTCCAACTCTAGATTTAATGCGTTTAAAAGATTATGAATTAATTTCCCTCCTGGTAAAAAACCTAATAATTTCTTTTTGGTTTTGCCAAAGGTAATTGGCTTTGTTTTTTCATCTAGGTTCGCAATTTTTATTGCAAGCAACTTTGCATCATTTTCATCACCAATTTCATCTACCAGGCCAAATTCTTTAGCTTGCTCTCCAGTGAAAACTCTTCCATCTGCAAAACTCTTAACAACCTCTGTTGTTAAGTTTCTTCCTTTTGAAACTGCTAAGACAAATTGTTCATAACTGCTATCAATTAGAGATTGAAGCAGTGCTCTCTCTTCAGTTGATAAAGGGCGGTCAGGAGAAAGAATGTCTTTGTAAATTCCACTTTTTACTGTTTCAAATTTAATACCAACCCTCTCTAATAGTTTTGAGAGGTTGTTCCCTCTTAAAATCACACCAATAGAACCTGTTATTGTTCCAGGGTTGGCAACAATTTTTTCAGCACCTACTCCTATATAGACCCCTCCAGAGGCTGAGATATTGCCAAAACTAGCTACAACATGACAACCTTTCTCTCTTAGTCTCAAGAGAGCACTATGGATTTCTTGGCTATCACCAACTGTTCCTCCTGGGCTGTCAATGCGAAGTAATAGGGCTGGGAACTCTCTCTCCTCAATTTGCTTTAATGCTTTTAGGACATTTTTTCGTGTTTCTGCATTGATAGGACCTTCAATACAGATTCGTGCCATCCTCTTTTTGGATTTGCGTCTCAAGGGCCAAATCATTCAAATTATGCATAACTTTATTGATCTTAAAAAGGAGATTGCTTTCTGACCTTATGTTTGTCATTTGGAATTGGTTTTTGATGATTTTGCCGTTCGCTCTTTGGGGCACTTCAATGGCGGCCATGGCACCTTTAGTTAAAGCAGCAGGCCCTGAGATTGTTGCTTCACTAAGGCTTTTGCCTGCTGGTTTAGTGGTTTTAGCTTCCGTACCTTTTCTTAAGAGAAGTTGGAATATTTCAAAAGATGATTTGGTGTGGTTTTTAGTATTTACTTTGATTGATGCGACCCTCTTTCAAATTTTTCTCGCCAAAGGCTTAATGGAAACTGGAGCAGGATTGGGTTCTGTTCTTATCGATTCCCAACCTTTGATGGTTGCTCTGTTGGCAAGGATTTTATTTGGAGATGCAATTAATCCAATTGGATGGATTGGCTTGGTTTTTGGATTGGTTGGAATTATTTGTCTTGGAGTCCCTACTGAGATGCTTGGAAATTGGTTTTTACTTGGAAAGTTTGAATCAGGAAGTAATTTTTTAAGCCACGGAGAAGTATGGATGATTTGCGCAGCAACCTCTATGGCACTAGGAACTGTTCTTATTCGATTCGCATGCAGAAACAGTGATCCTGTTGCAGTAACAGGATGGCACATGGTTTTAGGAAGTATCCCTCTTCTCGTTTGGCATGTATTTGATAAAAATTGGCCTTTATTTCCAGATTGGTCTGCTCTTGAATGGACTTTGATGTCTTATTCGAGTTTGTTTGGTAGCGCACTGGCCTATGGCTTGTTTTTTTGGTTTGCAAGCCGTAAAGAATTAACAAGTTTTAGTACACTTGCTTTTTTAACACCAGTTTTTGCCTTAATAACTGGTGGAATTTGGTTGGGTGAGAGACTTTTTATCCTTCAGTGGATTGGAGTGGTTTTGGTTTTAATATCGGTACTATTTGTAAGTCAGAGGAGAAGATTCTGGGGGGATAAAAATAATAATGAATTAATAGAAGAGGGTTAACTTAAGTGATAAATAAACAATTAAAACTTATTCTTGTAAGTACACCTATAGGTTATCTAGGGAGTGGCAAAGGTGGGGGAGTTGAACTTACTATTATTTCTCTCATAAAAGGATTAATTTTATTAGGTCATGAAATTATTTTAATTGCACCAAAAGGTTCTAAATTACCTTTTGAAAGTGAATTAGTTGAAATAAGACTAATAGATGGGATTGATCAACCTAGTTGGCAGCATCAAAAAAAAACAGATCCTGTCTTAATTCCTTCTAATAGTGTTTTACCTAAGTTATGGGAAGCTGCAATTGATGTAGCAAATCAATACGATGCAGTTATTAACTTTGCCTATGATTGGCTCCCTTTATGGTTAACAAAAACTCAAGAAACCAAAATATTTCATTTAATTAGTATGGGTGCTGAATCACTAATAATGAAAGAAATCATTAGTGAAATAAGTCAAATATTTCCTTCTCAATTAGCTTTTCATACCAAAAGTCAATCAAAAGATTATTCTTTAAAAACTGATCCAATTATTGTTGGTAATGGTTTTGATAAAGAAAATTATTCTTTCAATGAAAAAGAGAATGGGCCATTAGGTTGGGCTGGAAGAATTGCACCAGAGAAAGGTTTAGAAGATGCAGCAAAAGTCGCGAGGGATTTAGGCGAAAAACTATTGGTTTGGGGACTTATTGAAGACAAAGAATATGCGTCAAAAATTGAAAATACTTTCTCAAAGGAAATTATTGAGTGGAGAGGATTTCTTCCAACGATTAAATTTCAGGAGGAATTAGGACAATGCAGAGCTTTGATAAATACCCCTAAATGGAATGAAGCTTACGGTAACGTTATTGTTGAAGCGATGGCTTGTGGTGTCCCAGTGATTGCATATGATCTTGGAGGACCAGGTGAATTGATCGAAGAAGGGTTTAATGGGTTTTTGGTGAAACCCAATGACATTGAAGAATTGATTAAAGCAACAAAATCAATCTCAGAAATTAAAAGAAAAAATTGTAGAGATTGGTTTGAAAAAAAAGCTACTAACAAAGTTTTTGCAGAACGAGTTGAGAATTGGCTTTATAAGGGCTTAAATAAAAAAAATTCTGCAGATTTTTAAGATTAATTGAGAAGTTTAAAGAAGTTGCTGCCCCAGTTACATTTTTCAGATGAACTTAAGAATGAGAAGAGAAGAGTTTAGAAAGAAGATATGAATATTGATTAAAGGCAGAAACTACTTTTTTAATTATTCATACAAATCAATGGAAAAATCTTATTAGCAAGGACTTAATCCAAAATTTTTAAGTGATTTTGGTATTAGATAATTTTTGACGATTTAATAGAGAATTCTTAAAAGATGAACTAAATAATGCAAATAGAGGCTTTTTTCTATTTTTGTAGAAACCCCATATCGTAAAGATTAAAAAAAGGGGTCTATTTCTATTGAATCGAATTTATTAAATCTTGTTTGCTACATTTTTCTGGGATGATAACAATACCTAAATCATCTTGCAGCCTCTCTAAGTCAATTACTGAATCTTCAGTTATTGAGCTTATGACATCCTCAAGACTTGCACCCATATCATTTGCCATCTCTATTAACATCCGCAAAGTCTCACTTTTTAAAGAGAGGTTTACGTTGATAGAAACGTTTTGATCTGAGCAATTATTTGAGTTCATGAAGAAAACATTAAGATATTGTCGGGCTATTTGGGGCGATTTCTTAAATAGCTTCAGAAAATGACTTTTTTAGAATATTTTTAATTTATCTTCTCGAAATTTTTAATCTCAAATAAAAATGAATAAAAAAAATCTTCCTAAGTAATTACTTAGGAAGATCTAGAATTTTTTTTAGGCTTAAAACATCTCGCCTTTTAGTTTCTCAGCCCATCCTGAAAGTCTTTCATCAGTCATGTCTGATTCACTGTCTTCATCAAGAGGTAATCCGCAAAATTCTTCTCCAACTACACTTTTTGACTCGTCAAAAGTGTAATCAGTTTTTGAAGTGTATCCAACCATTGAGGCACCTGCTTGTTTGAAGTACCTATGAAGTTCTTCCATTGCATCACAATAGTTTTCGGTGTAAGTAGAAGAATCACCCAAACCGAAAATTGCAACTTTCTTCCCGCTGAGATCTAGCTCTCCAATGTCTTCAAGGATGGAGTCCCAAGCAGTTCCTGATCTCTCAGAGTCAGCGCCAGTATTCCATGTAGGGATTCCACAAATAACCCCGTCATGTCCAGCTAATTCACTAAGATCATCGACATCTGAAATATCCTTTGGACCTTCAGCAGAGTCAAGTAAGCCGTGCAGCCGTTCAGCTATATCTTCGGTTTTACCTGTTGTTGTAGCGAAGTAGATTCCTACAGTCATGGAGCAATTTAAAATCAAGAATATTTTAAAGCAGCTTTGCACATTTAGAGTGAATTTGGTTTTTTTTAAATTTTCTTGTCTATTAAATATTGATTTTTGATACATAAAAAAGTCAATATTTATTCCTTTGCTTACTAGTCGACTAATTTCTAAAATTGCTTTTGCTGCTAATCACGATTCTTAGATTTAGTCTCTTAAAGGGTTTTCAGAGAAAAACCTTAGGAAAATTTTCTAAGAAAAAATTTACTGCTATAGATTTGTTATTAACTTGAGAAAAAGATTGGCAAATAAGTCAAAAAGGTTCTTATTAAAGATCTTTATCTGAAAACATTTGTTTTTTTAATTAAAGCATCTTCTTCAAGCCAAGTAATGGCTGAAGTTTTGTTTATAAATCCTTGCGGAAATTGGTGATTTAACTTTTGATAGCTGGTTCTATCTGTTTTCGCTTTAACTTGAATCAATTTATAAGGTTGGTCCCATCATTCCAAAACCACTTTGAAGACCAAAGCAAATTATTACAAAAGTACTGATAGCCAAACCAATTAAAACTGATGAGTAAAGCCTATTAACTCCATAACCAGCTTCAACAGGATTGAAATCAGCAACCACAAAAGATTTTTTACTGTATTTACCTCTATCGGTAAGACCTATTGCACCTAGTGCTGTCTGAGGTGTAAGTGAACCACCCTCATCGTCTAGGAACCAAGGCTTGCTTGGGCCGCTGTTTTCAGGAGCTGATTGCGCTACGGAAGTTGCTGAAGAAGAACTATTAATTCGGCTGGAATCTTCTTTGAAAAATCTTGGAAACATATAGGTATGCCAGAGGCCGATTACTCCAGCCCAAGCAACCATGCTTACTCCAGCTAATCCGAAAAGAATTTCTTTAAGACCGAATTCCATAAATCAAACCAATTAATTTAGGCCTTTCTAGGGGCAATGATCCCACCATATCAGAAGTAATGCGAGTCAACTTAGAGAGTTATTAAAGCTTCTAAATTCGGACCAATTTGTTACAGAATCCTTAGGGTCTTCTTCTTGCTCAGCCTTTTTGGCTCTCATATGCCAGGATTTGTCACATAAATATCCTAGATGGATGAACACACTTAAATTATTGCTGGTTCTAACTCCAGTTATTTTTACTCTTGCCTTTGCCGATTATTGGTTACGTAGGTGGGGAGTATTTGTCTGGGATAATGGCCCAACTATTAAAAATGAGCAAGTTTGGGAAGATACTGCAATTGTTACTGATAAAGGAAGACCTGCAGGGGGTTACCCAGTTTTCACTGTTAGAACTTTGGCGGTGAATGCATTGGGTATCCCAACAGTGTTTTTCCTTGGTGCGATCTTCGCAATGCAATTTATTCGCCGTGGTGTAATAAACGCATAACTAAAAAATAAAAATAAAAAAAGGCTTATCGACAGATGAGCCTTTTTTTATGGGTAAAAGGATTTTTTTTCTTCGAAATTTTATAGATAATTTTAATATTATCTCTTTAGATTAATCAGAAGCTACCAATAAGGCTTATAATTACTAAAGAAAAAAGCTTGCTATGGAAAATCAAGAATCAACCCAAACAGAAAATAATAGCTTAACCGCTGTTTTAGATAATGCTGAAAATGATATCGAAATCTCTTCCATAGATAATCAAGCAGAAGTTAAAGAGGAAAAGAAAGTATTTCCTACTGATCAGGACTCAATAACATCTATCATCGAAGGTGCTTTCCCAAATAAAGCAACTAACAATCAATTATCTGCTCGTCAATCTAATTCTTTTTCATTTGTTGGTCGAATATTTTTCTTATGGGTTTGGCCCATAGTTTTGCATAACAAAATTAGAAATCTAATAAATAATTTGAATTTTGCCCAAGCCTACTCAGATCCTGGAGAAAATACATTTTCAGTAAAAGATACTGAAACTGTCTATACCATGACAAAAGATGCTTTCTCAGGGAAAGGAGGAATGAAATTCATGGGAATTAGATTTATGTCTATTTGGGTATTCCCTTTTGCAATAACCGGAGCTGTTATGGAATTTTTATTCGTAGGACCACTAAGAGGAACTAATCCTTTTGGGTGATTGCTAAAAAAATAAATTATTTTATTCGTAAAAGTTGGGATAATTAATTATATTTTTAAACGTTTCTAAAAGGGAAAAACGGAGTAACTTTTTTTGTTGGAGTGCTGCTTGCAATAGCTTTACCTCTAATATACATAAATAAACCAATTGTGATTATCATTACGGGAGGATGCAGAGCTAAAGATCTGCCAATTAGTTGTAGTTCTTCTCCTGACATTTAATTAAATTAATTCTCCTTCAACTATAGCTTCTAAAGGAGCTGAAGAAAAATAATTTAATATATATAAAAGAATTTTTCTATTGATTATTATTTCTATAAGTGATTTTTAAAATTAAAATTAAAAAATTAAAAATAAAGGTAATTATATTTGCAACTAAAATAGGAATTGAATGGATTTTTAAACCGTAAATAATCCAACAAATCAGACCGGTTATAAATAAAATCAACATAATTAAAGATACATCCTCTGCTGATTTCGTTTGCCATGTTTTATATAATTGAGGTATAAAAGCAATTGTTGTGAGCAAAGCTGCTGAAAAACCAAATAAATCTATATAATTAAATTGACTCGCCATTTTTTTAGGAATGAATATGGACCAAAACTATATAGTAATGAAAAAAATAAGTATATAGTTTTATTATAGATTCGTAGTCTTATTATAAAGAACTTATGAGTGATCAGTCTGATTTTAATGATAAAGTTTTAAAGGAGAAGTTGCAAACTTTATTAGATGAAGATATTGAGACTAAAAGATGGAATGAAGGCCTATTAATAAAATCACTGATTCTTTTTCCAATAATAATTTTTATAGTGGGTTTATTTATTGTGAATAGACCAGAGAGTTTAACAGATCTATTATTTGTATTGATTTACCCTATAGTCCTAATATTGATAGGTTTGATACTTCTATTTGTTATGAGAAGCAAATTGAAGTAGAAGATAATAATAGAATCTTTTTACTTTAAATCTTGGTTTTCATGTAGCCAATAAGGTAGTCCCACTGTAAGCTGTTAGTAATTAAATATTAATATCCAATGGCAGGCGGACCATTATTACAACTTTGGGAAAACCTACTACCCTTTGCTAAGGATCTAAGAATTCGCTTTGCAATAGCAATGCTAGGGAATGTTCTAGCAATATTATTTATTTTCTCCCTATGTAAATTGTTTATTCCAGGATTGGAAGAACAACTATTTAATTGATTTTCTAGCCCAGAATTGATACATTTCTCTAAAAGAATTAGGATTTAATTTTTCAAATTTATCCCATAATTTTAAATCTTTTAAAGAGTCTATATCTTTATTATCTCTCTGATATTTATCTTTTATCTCTTTAGAAAGAGTAAAACCTAAGAATTCCAGATTAGATACTTTTAACATCTTTTTAATTTCAATTAACGAGTAACAGTTTTCGTGACTATGAAAGCAGAGATCTCTACACATTGAGGTTGAGTAGAAATCTGACCAATTAGTTATTTCATTTAACTGCTTTATTTCTCCATTAAGAACATCATTTCGGAAGCTTCTTATTTCATCAACGCTTGATTTAATATCTTTTTCTTTTATTAGCTCTCTTGCTTTTAGTATTTCTTTTCTTGCATATTTGCTGTAGAGACCTAACTTTAAAAAACCTTTCGGTTCTAATACATCAAGTAGATTTGATAATCCCTTAGTAGGATCATTCATATGGTGAAGAACACCTGAACATTCTATTAAATCAAATTTTTTATTTAGTGATTTTAATTCAAGTAAATCCATTTCTATAAAATCGACATTTTTCAATCCATATTCATCTACCTTTCTCTTTGCATATGAGATACTTGAATTGCTTAAATCGATTGCTGTTATTTCACAATTACTATATCGAGATGCTTCGAGTATTTGAATCCCTGTTCCACAACCAGCTATAAGTATATTTGTTTGTTTATTTTTTAATGGATCTGAATTAGATTTAATTGTATTTGGATAAATTTCAGAATTAATAATCGATAAAAAATTTAATTTGTTTTCTTTAGCATATGAATTATATCTCCATCTAGGATATGGATTTAATTCATACTGATTTTTCACTTCTTTAGATACAAAATCTTTTATATTTCCTATCTTCTTAATCCCTTTTGAAATCTTTTTTTCATCATTTAATTCTTTAATTTGTAAATTAAGTAGATTATTAAATTCTTTGTTGTTTGATACATAATCATTCAAATTAATTATTTCATTGTTTATTGAAGATAGAGATTGGTAGCAGGAGATTATTGCTAGTTTATAATCTTGATTTTTATTATTATTGATGCTTCTCTTAAGTTCTTTTAGTTTATTCTCTTCTTCTGCGGATATATAATAGACATATTCATTTAAGAAACATTGTGATCCCAGCCCTATAGTAAAAACAAAAATATTATTACTTATTTTATCTTTATCTGAATAGCTCATTAGAATATTCTTGCGTAGGTTCCTTAAAACTTTTTCCCATAACGGAGAGCAAAATATGAGTAATGAAAGTGCTTTTACTAATTCCCTTTCCTTAATAAGAATATTAAATTCATTATACTCATATAATTCCGACTCTAAAATCGATAATTTTTCTAATATTTCTTTGGAGATCAGGCTGTTTATATTGCCAAATAGTTCTCGATGAGAAATATCTTTCCTATTTAATAAATTATTAAGTAATTCTCTATTATCTTTCTTTGATGTATTTAATAATTCTCCTTTTTTTATTAAATCACTTAAAAGTTGAAAACTTAACTCACTATTTTTATTTAATAAAATCTCTTTTTTTGTAAGTAAGATTGATTTTTTATAATCACCCATTTGGTTATAGATTGTAGCTAGGTTTAAATAACATTTTTCTAGTTTATTATCTATCTCTATTGCTTTCTCTGTATGTAATACTGCCTTTTCTAGTTCTTGTTTCTCTTTATAGCATGCGCCAAGATTTAAGTGAGCTATAGCAGATTTATTATTTATTTCTAAAGCTTTTAAATAATATTCTTCTGCCTTATCATATTGATTAGAATCTTTATTTAGCAAACCTAGATTTATGAAAGCATCAAAGTAATTACTATCTAGTTCGATTGCTTGTTCAAGAGATGATTTGGCCTCATCATATTTATTTAAACTCTTCAGAATTAATCCTCTAATACAATAGCTATTTGGAAGACTCGGCTTTAATTTAATTGCTTCTTCAATGATTTTTTCTGCTTTTTCTAAATTATTTAACTTATAATATAAAAAAGATAAATTTAATTTTGAGAAAATATGATTTGGATAACTATTGATACATCTTTCATATAGTTTAATAGCTTTATCATTTTCATCTTTGTCTTCACATATGAGTGCATAATTTGAAATTATATCTGCATCAGAATACCCATTTTTTAAAAAAGCTACATAACCTTTTTCTGCGGCATCTAAATTACCTTTTATATGATTATTGATTGATTGTGCTTTCAGATCCTTTTCTGAAAGCTTCCCGAGTTTTTTAGAAGAGCCTTTATTCTCTTTTTTCTTTTTCCCGAAACCACTCAATGATTTTTATTTAATTAATACCATTATACTAAAACTTAAAATCTTATTTTTTTAACTTAATAAATTTAGAGTTTATAAACCATAGTTACTAGGTGTTGATCTATAAATTGTAGAGTAAATACTATTTTATCAACTCTTTTCTCCTCCGATATGCCTTAATTTTTTATATAATGAATCAGTTGGATTTAGGATTCAAATGCCTTTAAAGTTAGGCGATCAAATACCTGATTTCTCACTTTCTGATCAGCTTGGAGTTGCTAGGACGAGCAAGCAAGCTAAAGGTAGGCCACTAGTTCTATTTTTTTATCCGAAAGATGATACCCCTGGTTGTACAGCTGAAAATTGTGGCTTTAGAGATAAATATGATCTTTTTAAACTATTTGGTGCTGAAGTGTGGGGGGTGAGTGGTGATGATGAAGCAAGCCATAGATCCTTTGCTGACAAAAATAAACTTCCTTTTCCATTATTGTGTGATACGGATAATTCTTTGAGAAGAACTTTTGGTGTCCCTAAAGTTCTTGGTTTGCTAGATGGTCGTGTTACTTATATTATTGACTCGAAAGGGGTTATTAGACATATTTTCAACGACCTTTTAAATGGCCCTGCTCATGTGAATGAAGCACTAAGAGTATTAGGTGAAATAAGAAATTAATTATTTCTGATTAAAGATTTAATTCTATTCTTTTATAAAGTAAGTGCTGAGAAATACTCAAGATATTAATTTTCTATGAGTTTCTTCTGATTGTAGTTTTTCTACAACTGTTTCAGAAGAAATTTTTGCAACATCATTTAAACCGTTTGCATCAAGCCATGGGGCTGTCGCCCAATCGAATCCTTTACCAAAAGTATTGTCCGGAGAAACTATGTACCAATGGCAAGCAGTGTCGGGTACATCTACGGCACATTTTGACCAATTATCACTCCACTGAGGTACTTGAACCCAAAGTAAAGTTGAGAAAAACAGAGAAAATAAAGAAGTGAACATTTCTTTAGATTTACTTTAGCTTAGTGGCTTTTGTCCTTGAACGAGGATTTCAAAATTCCTTTTCTGCAAGATAATCAAATAGTAATTATAAGTTAATCTAATTAATCTTCCTATCATTTTTTAAGTATCTCAGGCATAAAATTTCTTGACTCTCTTCATTTTCTCCAGAATTTACTATCCATTCTTTAAATTCTTGATAAAGAACGGATCTATCTATTCTATTTATTTCAGTCATCCTAATTAAGGTACAGCTAAGTGTGACCGAAACTATTTCTTCAATAGAAGGGGTATTCTTCAATTTTTGGTTGTGTCTCAGGTGAATAATCTAATTAAAAATTCTCTCTGACGAGTCTTTTTGGCCATAATTTTATATTCAATTTATCAATCGAATATAATTACTTATAAATCTTAGGTATTTTTATAAATAGTATTTTAAACTAGTTATTATTAGTTTATAGTACTTTTCTAAATCTATTTCTCAATGGAAAGAGAAAGCAAAAACAAATCTTTTCTTATTTGGACCGAAGACATTTGGGAAGAAATAGAGGTTCAAATTTATGGAATAATAGGTGCAATATTCTTTTTTTGTGTGATTTATTTTATTTTTCAACCTCATTGGATGAGTCCAATAGTTGATCTTCTTTCGAAAATTAAATTATCTGTAGGATAAATACTCAATTACTAGAGAATTAATTTCCTTATTATTAGTGCTCTAAACTTTTCTCTTTGGCTACTAATTCTATAAATTTCCATACAAGGGCATGTTTATAGTCGTCCTTATTTGGACAAGCCGATACTACTTCTTGCCATGAGAAAGTATCTTGATCTTTATTGTCTTTTAGTGGTGATCCAAAATCTCTTGCAAGATTGGAAAGAAAAGAGTATCCGAGTCTTTCTGAGGTGTATTGGATGATCTCATCTGAGTAACTCATATAGAGCAAGAGAGTGTCAGCTTGATAGTTATGTCTTGTGCATACACCCTCAGAACAACCACTACTCGCAATCTCTAAGCATGCTTTATGGTCGTAGGTTTCCTTGATTAATTCAACTAATTTTCCCATTTGATTCTTCCAGCACCAACATAGTTATAGCTAAAAAATTTTAATTACGTATTGAACCAAATAAACAAATAAAATTTAGAAAATAAGTAAATATTATTTTTCGCTTGGTTTGCGATTAAGCAAATTTACTAGTTCTTTTTTCTTTAATTATAAATATTTTAGTCAACAAATCTTGCGTATAACCATCTGAAAAATGCTCCTATAATTGGAATATTACCAAATGTTCCTGAACAAAAATCAAAATAATCTCTATGTTCTTTTACCTTCCCCACTTCATCAAATATTAATCGTGATGTGCCATCGTATACAAATTCGATACCTTTTATTTTTAAACCCATTGTCCATTCAACAAAAGCAATATTCTTATTGATGGCAATTGAATGTGATTTTAAATAAATATCATCACATCTTTTGATTAATCCATCTTGAGCTTTGATATATGCATCAATTCCATTTTTTTCTTGAGTAGGATCAATAAATTTAACTTGTTGATTGTACAAAGATTCCCATTCTTCCCTAGATGGAGCTTTCTCTCCATAAGATAAATTAAAGAATTTTTTTAATTCTTTCTCTTTGATGAGCATTGAATTTTACGATGATAATTACAATTTAGATTATTTAAATAAACATCGCGTTTAAGCTATGTCATCAAGATAACTCAGAAATAGCTTAGATTTAGTATCTATTCATTTAGCTCATATGAACAGGAAGAACATTCTTATTTCTATTGCTGTACTTGGAATAGGAATAATTCTCTATAAATTGCTTTTAGGACTTGTCCTTCCAATAGCTTTGTTTGTCTCTCTTGGATATGTTCTGAAATTTTTACTTAAGGGCTCAGCGTCTGATTCTGTTGAGGAGGTTTCTAAGATTTTTACTAACAGTGAGACCTCTTCTTCAATTGACAACATAGTTGAAATTAAGCCTATTGAAGAGGAAAAGCCTGTTGAAGAGGAAAAGCCTATTGAAGAGGAAAAGCCTGTTGAAGAGGAAAAGCCTGTTGAAGAGGAAAAGCCTGTTGAAGAGGAAAAGCCTATTGAAGAGGAAAAGCCTATTGAAGAAGATAAGCCTATTGAAGAGGAAAAGCCTGCTGAAGAGGAAAAGCCTATTGAAGAGGGAAAGTCTGTTGAAGAATATAAGCCTTTTGAAGAAGATAAGCCTTTTGAAGAAGATAAGCCTGAGTAAATGGTTAGGATTGGAAAGATATAATCATTTCTCAAATTTCTTTAATGGATACAAATTCAAAAAAAAGTTTTTGGGATTCCAAGCCTTACTGGTGTCAACCTTGGTCAATTATTAGCTTTGGAGTTTTAGTTCTAATTTTTAGTTGGAAACTATTTAATAACATTATATTTACTTCAATTATAGGCGTTTTTGTTTTTGTCTGGTGGATATTATTTTTAATACTTGCTCCAAATTCATATCATTTAATTAATGATAAAGAACAATCATAATTAATTATTTTATTTCAATAGGCTTAAAAATTAATTCTCTATTTAGACCAGACAAACAAAAATAAGAATTAAAAGTTAAATCTTTATTTACCCTTATCCTTACTTGTTTTGGATGGGAAGCCTATGTAACCACCTGAAAACCGCTTTCGATTTGTCCAATAAAATTCAACTAACTCTCTTGTGGAGCTTGTTATGAGAGTTTCTCTGCCTATTCCTAGTCCGCTTGAAAGCTTTAGACTCGTTGTTGATTTCCAGCTTGAAGTGCTTGAAGATTCCATTAGATGCTCCAGTTGAGTGGTTGAAAAAATAAGCTAAACATCCCCTGCCTCTGCTGACTATTTCATTAATCATGCTTTGTGAATTAAATGATTTTGTTTGAGTGTGTATAAAAAATTGAGATTCTTTAATACGCTTGGAATGCCTCTGTATAGTACATCAGTATTGCTAGAAGTCAATTTTTTTATTTTTTTGTATTTAGTGTAATTTAGTAAAAATTCATTATATTAACTAATTTACTAATTTAGAAAAATTCTTATTAAATTATATTATATAAATTCTTTTATTTATATAATATAATGCATAAATTAATTTCAATGAATCATCAAATAAATAAAAAAATAAATTAGAGATAATATTATCTAATAATGTATATATTATTAATTAAATGTGAATTTATCTATAACTAGTATCTCCTGCTTTGAAAAATCGCTAGCTGATATACAATTTATCCACTCTTTATACTCTTGGGCAATAGCTAATTGATCCCCTGGGCAGACCTTTACTGTTCTTTTTAAAATATGCGATAGACCCTTAACTAATATATCTTCTATCCTTTTTTGCTCATCTTGCATTTACTTATTGTATCTAGTCCATACTACCTTTTATAAATATGCTTGTAAAGAGATAAATAGCTTTGCTAGAAGTAAGGTTTAGTAAAGATATTTATATAGTAAAATATATTATGCAACATTAGTTTCATCACTATTGTCTAATGATGGAATAAATCCTAGCTCTTCTATCTTTTCAACTAATGTAAGCTTGGTATCCTCTTTAGTTGATTTTTTATTAATAGGAATAGTATCTATTTCTGTATCTTTTGCATTTAACTCTATCGAATCTTTTTTATTAACAAAATTTTTATAAATAGATTTAATAATTCTATTTATAAAATTAATATTAATCAAATATAATGAAAAGATAATCCCAATCAGAACTAAAAAAATATTATGAATAAAAAAATATGAGAGAACTAATGTCGAAGAAAGATATTCTATGGCATGATTGAGCTTAATTTTTTTCATGATTAGGCAACATCCTGAGTATTTCTTTTATTTTGTCTTTCTAGCAAGGTCAGATCATAGGATGCTTGGATTTGATTATTATAGTCTAATTCATCAACAAATTTTGATAACTTTTCTTTTCTATTTATCCAATTACGCCTTATCTTTTTTGGTAAATTGGGGAGACCAACGTCTTTTTTGTCGAGAGATCTTGTATATCGTTTTCTTTGCCCACTATCCATTATTGAGATATAGCTCTCATTATTTTGAGAGAGATCATTTTGGGTCTCCCTTGACTCTGTGATAGCCATTAGTTCTGAAAGACTTCTAATGAAAGGAATCATGCCGCATACCTCCCTTTATCGTTTTTGTTTAGTTCGTTTTTTAATCTTTTATATTTTTTATAAGCATTTATATAGTGTACGTCATACGATCCCAATCCCTCTTTCTTCGGGTTGTATAAATGGAATAATCTATTTCTGGATTTTGAAATTTTATTCATGATCTCAAGCCACTCTCTTTTCAATGCTTTTGTCGCTCATGTTCTCCACATTAGAACAATACTTTGGCTTGTATTTTTCTAGTAACCTCCTCGTAATTCCCCGCTCACTTGCATTAATATTCTTTGATTCAGGTTTTAATTGCTTGAAACTTCTGGAGTTTAAGTTGGTGATCTTCATTTTAAATAATAATAGTGAGAAACTTTTAGAATTAAGGGTCAGACAAGTGAGTCAATCTTTTCTCGATTTGAAAGTAATTTGCTAAGCTTCTTGTTTTCGTCTTGAAGATTGCTTATGACTTTTTTGTAAGTCTCGATTTTTTCTTTCAAGGATTTGATCTTTTGGCTTTCTGTCTTTTGGACGGATTTATTTCCCTTTTTCTTACTCCCTTTTACTAAGCCCCTTACCGTTGCTTCTGTCATTCTTTCGCCATTCCCCACCGCTTCGAAAACTTTTTGCCGCTCCTTGTCGGTTACCCCTTTGCTCCCCATTAGGGCTAGTGACCTAGGGGTTAGCGAAGCGAGTAGGTTGTCTTCTATGTCGGAACCGCCTAACCAGTTAGTGTATGCGCTTACAAGATCAACAGCAAATCTCTCCGAGCAATTAATTGCTCCAGACTTGAGAAAGGCTCTCCAGTTCCCAGGCTTAATGTTGCTCTTTATGTCGGAAAGATTTGCCGCGACAGCCCTTAGGGACTGACCGACGCAGTTCAACTCATCGTTGATTTCGACGACCGATTCTTTGACGTACTCCACCTGGGCTGGCACTAGCCCCTTTGTAACCTCACTATTGAGCGGTATACTCGCTAAGTCGACCACCTCTGTAGGCGATAATTCCATAGTCTTTGCCAAGTACCTGCCCAATATACGCCTTGTGACGAATCGGAACAATGGATACTGGTGTACTAAAATTTGACTACATTTTTCTGTTTTACGGTAGTTTTAAGATTTTTTAACTATGCTTCATGCTTTTTATGTATATTCAGTTTAATAAAACTATAAGTAAAACTTATTTTGTATCTTGAATGGTATTAGAGGGCAGTTGAATTTTTGTTAAATAATCATATATTACAAAATTTATTATATATTCGTTACAAGTAACTAATATATAGGAAAAACAATATTAAATGCTTTTGTTTATCGAAAAAACTATCTTTTAAGAAAAGTGTTGCACTGGGTCCGCCAGGTGTAAGTACTTGTATATTTTACTCTTTGTCCTCATCTAAATACTCAGCTTTAAATGATCGCTAGTTGATTTATAATTTAATTAATTTTCTCGGTAGGGCAATTTAAAAACGAGAAGTATTTGATCTGCTTCTTGTTTACAGCCCCCGCCAGGTTAAGCCAATCACCTCTAATTCATGTTATATCAACACTAATGTATTTCCAGGACATAAGCACATAGGTCTAAATTTAACCTTGTAAAGTCAATTATAGCAGTAGTTTTGAAGGATAATGATGTAACAGTATAAGATGTTTAGGCGATGTTTAGACAATAGGTTGTATTTTGTTTTGATATTATTAGTTGAGTAAGTTTCAATTTTCAATGGAAGTTGAAAAAATATCTCCTCCAGTTACTCCTTTTTTACAAATTAAATTGGATCAAGAAGTAGTTGATTATCTTTGGAAGATTATTGATATAGCAAAAACCACTAATGAGAACTATAAAAGCAAATTAGTAGGAAATATTTCCCAAAGTCTTTTGCTTGAAGATATAGATTCCTTTTTTTTTAAATCTGTTTGCATCCCTCTAGTTAAATATTATCGTAAGAATAATTCTATAGGCGATGATCCTGTATCGCAGAATGCGTTAATGGGACCTGAAAGTCAATTGGTATTAGATCAGTTTTGGGTTAACTATCAATATAAAACTGAATTTAATCCATACCATGATCATACTGGGGTCTATTCTTTCGCTATTTGGTTGAAGATTCCATATGAATGGGAGGATCAAAAAAAATTGCCACAACATATTGATTTGCTTGATAGGAATATAAAGGCAGGTTGTTTTGAATTTGAATATAATGATTCTTTAGGAGGAATATTAAATCTAAGATTTAAATTGTCTTCAGAATATGAAGGTACTATGGTTTTCTTTCCCGCTAAATTAAGACATTGCGTTTATCCATTTTTTAAAACAGATGAACCAAGAATTTCAATAGCAGGAAATCTATCTTATCTTCCTGGTTGATATGATGAAAATATTTAAATCATTTAAATATTTTCATACTCTGTTTTTTCTCGTAAACTTTTTATTTAAGTGTATATTTATTGGAGGAATTTATTAATTCTAAAACTAAAATTAATTAGATAATTCATTATATATGTATTTCCAGGACATAATTTCTAGTCTGAATAATTTCTGGAGTGAGAAAGGTTGTTTACTGCTTCAGCCATATGATTTAGAGAAAGGAGCGGGAACAATGAGTCCTCATTCTTTTTTAAGAGCGATAGGACCTGAGCCTTGGGCAGTTGCTTATCCAGAGCCATGCCGTAGACCAACTGATGGTCGGTATGGAGACAACCCGAATAGGGCTCAACATTATTTTCAATATCAAGTTCTGATTAAACCTTCTTTAGATGGTATTCAAGAAATTTATTTGTCTTCTCTTGAAGCCTTGGGGATTTCAGCCAAAGACCACGATATTAGATTTGTTGAAGACAATTGGGAGTCTCCTACTTTGGGAGCTTGGGGAGTGGGATGGGAAGTTTGGCTTGATGGAATGGAAGTTACCCAATTTACTTATTTTCAACAATGTGGAGGTCTTGATTGCAAACCGGTCTCGATTGAGATCACTTATGGCCTAGAGAGATTAGCAATGTATTTGCAAAATGTTGAGAGTATTTGGGATCTTTCATGGAATAAAAGCCATAAATATGGTGATATCTGGCTTCCTTTCGAGAAAGGTCAATGTAAGTATAATTTTGAAGAATCTAACTCAAATAATTTAAGGAAACTTTTTGAAATTTACGAGGAAGAGGCTCATCAATTAATACATAAAAAACTTCCTGCTCCTAGCCTTGACTATGTTCTGAAATGTAGCCATACGTTTAATTTATTAGAAGCTAGAGGAGTCATATCTGTGACAGAGAGAACTAAGATTATTGCAAGAATTCGATCTTTGGCTCGCAACGTTGCTGAAGCTTGGTTGGAAGAAAGAGAGTCTTTTGGATTTCCTCTTTGTTTGAATTAATTATTAACATCGATTAATATTTTTATTTTTCCTAATAATAAATAGATCTAATAATATAAACCGCTGTATAAAAAGATACTTCAGAGGACTAAAGCTCTGGTAATGTCTCAATGAATACACTAATATATGCTGGACATATTTTGTGTGAGGACACAATGAAGCTTTTTCAGCGTTTGCTGGTAGCTCCTGCTGCTTTGGGCCTTATGGCACCAATGGCAGCAAATGCAGATATCACTTCTGTATCAAACGAATCTGAAGTTATTGAAGCTCGTGTTGATGGTGTAGAAGCTCAGCTAGATGAAATTCAAGCTGGTGCTTTCTCTTCAACTACAACAATGAGTGGTAAGGCAGCGTTCGTAACTGGTTATGTTGATGATGATACAGAGACTGACTCTGACAAAATCACCTTCAACTACATGTACCAGTTGAACATGAACTCTAGTTTTACTGGTGAAGATCTTCTATACACAAGAATTAAGACTGGTAACTTTGATAAAGGTGGTCGTTTCGCAGACAAAGGAAATGGTACTTACCTTTCTGCTACTAAAGATGGTTCTGCTGACGCACTCAAAGTTGACAAGATTTGGTATCAGTTCCCTGTAGGCGACAGCCTTCAAGTTTGGGTTGGACCAAAGATTGAGAACTACTACATGCTAGCTAGTGCTCCATCAATTTATAAGCCAATTACCAAGCAGTTTGCTCTTGGTGGTAACGCTTCTACTTATGGTTCAAGCACAAGCCCAGGTTTTGGTGCTGCTTATACTCAGCAGGTTGATGATCCATCTGCAGGTAGGTTTGCAGTTAGTGTTAACTACACCGGAAAAGGTGCAGATGATGCAAAATCTGGAATCCTTGATGACGATGCCAAGGAAATGTTCTTGACTAAGGTTGAGTACGGCACACCTCAGTGGCAAGTATCAGCAGCATTCACCAGCAAAACAAATGGTGAATCTTATGATGGTTACTACCACACTAAAGCTGGTGAAACTTACAGCAAAGACCTAACTTCTATTGGTCTAAGAGCTTATTGGAAGCCTGAAACTTCAGGATCTGTTCCTCAAGTTCAAGTTGGTTACGACGTAGCTTCTGTTGATGATGCTGCTGTTGGTGATCCAGACGAGATGTCAGCTTGGATGGTAGGTCTAGGTTGGACTGATCTATTTGTAGATGGCAACAGAGCTGGAGTTGCATTCGGTTCTAGACAAGCAGCAACTTCTTACAATGGAGCTGGTTCTGACCCTGCAGAAGACAACACTGTTTGGGAAGCTTATTACACATTCAAGGTTAATGATGGCGTAAGCATTACTCCTGCAATATTTGGTGGTTCTGATGTTGAAGCTGATGGCAAAGACGTCAACGGCGCAGTTGTTTTAACAGAGTTTAAATTCTAAATTCCTTATTAAAACAATAAAAAAATGCCCCTCACGGGGCATTTTTTTTGTGCATTAAAAAAGCCCCGTGATAGAGGCTTTTTTGTCTAATTAAAACTTACCAGCAATTCTCCCCTTCCCCTATAGGAATACAAACGTTAGCTTTTTTTGCTTTTTTAGCAGCTTTTTCCGCGGCTTCATCGAGTTTGCCATCTTCATCTGCTTCTTGATCAGTGGTCCATTCCTTTGTGCCACCCATGTCACCATGTTTTTCTCCAGCCATTGAATGATCAGGAATGATTGCGGTTGTGGCTAATGCCGCTGTTGCTGCTAGGAAAATTCCTACAGGACTTTTTTTAGGCATATGTAATTAAGTTTGACTCTATTTTGATATCTTTAGTCTATCAATGAAAGTTCATTTTTTACTTTGTTTAGTATAAAGAAACTCTCTTAATCTCCAAGGCTTCTCAGAAGATTGCTATAAGCCTGAAAAATTAAATCTAATTCATCAGATCTTCCATGTTTTGATAGTAATCCTTTTGCTCCAGCATCAAGACCAAATAAGAAATTCCTATGTTCGTTACTTTGTACATAGCTTTGAATCCAGCCTACGCATACATGCCTTTCACCATCTTTAACTTCAGCAACAGAATGTAGTTGAGTGCTGGGATAAATTATCATTTCTCCGGCAGATAATTTTATTTCTTCAGTTTTATTGATCGTCTGAATACATAATTCACCTCCTTTATATTCTTCTGGTTCATTTAAAAACAAAGTAAAAGATAGATCGCTTCTTCCTGAGGGCATATAAGGATTATCAATATGCGTGCCATAACCATGTCCAGCTAGGGATCGAGTAAACATGACTCCATGGATAAGACTAGGTAATGTAAAACTTTTTAAAAGAGGATCTGAGATAATCTTATTAACAATAATATCTTTAAGCTCAATTGATAAGTTTGAACTTTTATCTAATTGAAAATTAGATTTTATTTTTGCAGCATGGCTTCCTGCTGTCTTTTTACCATCTTGCCAAGAGGATTTCTCGGCTTTTAGTTTTTGAATTATTTGAAGAGCTTCTGATTGATCGATTAGGGAATGAGTTAAATATTCCATGTACAATATCTAGTTTTAATTACTATCTTAAAGTATAAATAAGTTATCAATTTATACCTCAATACGTATCAATGTTGCGGAGTTGTATCTAGTTGTCTCTTCTTGTCTAGTCTATTAAAGATATTAATCCCTTCCCTAGATTGATTAATGAATTTAATTAAGCGTCTTTTTACTTCAGTAATAGCAGGTTCTCTATTAGTCTCTTCAAGTTTTAATCAAGTAAAGGCCTCTGATAGAGAAGTGAGGATTTACTCAGGTAGGCATTACAACACTGACAAGCAAATATATAAGAGATTTGCCGAAGAGACCGGGATAAAAATCCGATTAATTGAGGCTACAGGTATTTCTCTCGTTGAGAGATTAAAAAGAGAAGGAGCAAATTCTAAAGCAGATGTGATTCTTCTGGTTGATGCTGCTCGAATTAGCAATGCTGCAAAAAGTGGACTTCTTCAGTCATATAGATCTGCTGAATTAGATAAAAATGTTCCAGTAGAATATAGAGATCCTCAAGCAAGATGGTATGCCCTAACTAGGAGGGTTAGAGTTATGGTCGCTAATCCTAAGAAAGTTGATATAAATACAATCAATGATTATTCAGATCTCGCTAACCCTGCTTTGAAGGGTCTTGTTTGTGTGAGGAAAAGGAGCAGTCCATATAATCAATCTTTAGTAGCTAATCAAATTGTCAACAAAGGAGAAGCAAAAACTAAAGAATGGCTGAAAGGAATGATTTCAAATATTACTCAACCCTTTTTCCCTGGAGATATAGGGGTTATTAGAGCTGTTTCTCAAGGTAAATGTGGTGTTGGTATTGTTAATCACTATTATGTTTCCAGAATGCTTGCTGGTGTTAATGGAGCAAAAGATAAAAGGTTGGCTAAAAAAGTAAAGGTTCTAACTCCTAATCCTGCTCATGTGAATGTCAGTGCAGGTGGAATTGCTAAATATGCTGAAAACAAAGAAGAAGCTATTCAACTTCTGGAGTTTCTTGCTTCCCCTACAGGTAGTAGTGGTTTAGCTGGTCCAACATTTGAACATCCTTTAGTTGGTTTTAATAAAACGGATGAGGTTACACAATTTGGAGAATTTACTCCTGATGATGTAACCATTGAGCAGTTAGGCGCAAATAATAAAAAAGCAATTAAGCTTATGAAAAAGGCCGGTTGGGATTAAAGGATTAATAATTAAATTTTTAATTCACATTATTCTAAAAATCAAATAGTTGTTTGCTTTAAAATTGTTTGACGGAGAGGTGGCTGAGTGGTCTAAAGCGAACGATTCGAAATCGTTAGATAGCTAAAACTATCCGTGGGTTCGAATCCCACCCTCTCCGTGGTTTTTACTAAAAGTATAAAATTATTTGTATATAGACCCATAATATTTAACTATTTTCTATTGAAAATTGATAAATTTCATAATTACATTTCCTTGCACCATTCACCATCTTTTGTATTCAACCATTCAATGGTTTCTTCGTCTCCAAGAGTTGCTGCTACCTTATAGTCCTTACAAGCACTTTCGTAATCTCCTAATTCTTCAACAATATATCCACGGTTATAATAATAGATATACTTTTCTTCCTTCGGATAGTTCGCTTCTATTGCTTTATTGTAGTTGAGTAATGCGCCTTGGAGGTCTCCTAGATTCTCTTGTGCTATACCTAATTCGTTGTAATAATCTGAATCCATTTGGCAATGCACCAAGGTTTTAATTTTGGGACAATTTTCATACATTCTTGTTCTATTTTTATACTTTAAATAAAGTTCACCTGCTTTAATATAGTCTTTTTCTGCTTGTTTATAATTTTCTAATTCTAAATTATACCAACCACGGTTTTCGAAGTATAGACCGTCTTCTGGGTATGCTTTTATTGCTAAACTTATATATTTAATAGCATTTTTATAATCTCCTAAATTTTCATATGAAATAGCAGCATTATTGTAGGCATATTGATTTCCTGTTTCACTATCTAATTCAATAGATCTTAAAAAGTCTTTTATTGCTTCTTCATATTTTTCTAGTCCCATATATGCATTCCCCCTGTTGTAGTAGGTAGGACCATCAAGTCCATAGTTTTTAATTGCTTTATTCAAATAATCAAGTGCCTTTTGGTAGTTCCCTTTATTTAAATTCCTATAACCTTTGTCGGAATTCAATTTAAATGCATTCCAATTAGTTGCTTTTGCTTCTTTTTTGAATAAACCTATATCAGTTGATAAAGAGAAAAAAGATATTCCTACATTTGCTGTAAAAGGGATAATTAAAAATGAAAATAAAAAGGAATATATGTTTTTTGGTTTCATTTTTATTAGATATTTTGCTTGATAGTAGTCCCTACTTTTTTATGGCACATATATCTTTACTAGTTTTTATAGATAATTGATTAGCAATTTGAATGTTGTTGGATTTTGTTGTTGGATTTTTAGAAATGTTGTTGGATGAATTCGGGTGTTGTTGGATTTCTTTTAATCTATTGCTATGACTGTGATTCTCTCGATCAAGATTTGTCTTTAATGGCAGAGCAAAAATGTTGTTGGATATGTTGTTGGATTTTTGACCCGATTTCTAATTATTGTTCCTCTTTGTTCCCTCATCGTCCCTCCTGAACACAAATCGACTGGTAAGGACAGGCAAACAGCACACGGATTTAGAAAATTACCAGCAACGGCAGGGCAAGATGTATTGAAGTTTCCCTATGAAGTAATAAGTAGGCAGGGCAGATGGCACACGCAGTCGGGGACAAAGTGAGACAGGCATATGACAAATCCCAATTATTAGAAGAGAGGAGAACTTTTATGGATGCGTGGTGTGATGCTCTTGTCTCTCACGGATTGAAGGTTTAACCAGTCGTTTCTGGGTATACCTGCATCCGACATAAGATATGTGGGTGGAGTGCGAAGAACTTGTTGGTTCTCCATCGGCAATAAAGAATTTTAAAAATTAAGTGAACACTCATCGCTTCGTGGATGCAGTAATTGTTTTCTGCATCGTGCCACAATTCTCTTTTTTAAATCACTGGGAATTCTTCTCACATTTAAGCTTGCTCATGTAATTAAATCTGAAAAGGAACTGCTCCTTAAAAAGACAAAGAAAGAACTCAAGTTAATGGTGGGAAGTATCAAAGGTATTTCTAGATTTACGAAACAACAGTTGATTGATCTTCTACTTGTTGAAAATTGCTAGATTTACACCACCTGAAGTAGTAAAAATATGGGTAATCCTGACTTTGATAAACCAACCAAAAATTCACTCTTGGAAGCAAAAGAGCATTGGGAAGACGTTAAGAAATTCGCACAAGAACAATTGAATGAAGTGGTCAATGATGAGAAAACAACTTGGTTGGACGACATCCCCACCTCTGCTCATATCTACCCGATACATTGTTAGGTGATTTTCTAGGAGTTATTGATATGTTAATCTACATTAGTTCTAGTTATCTAATAGATTAGATTATTATGAAATATATCATGAAATATATACTTGTAAAAATATCAAGATTTGTTTTGCTGATTTATAGAATTATAAACTTAATTATTCCCATTGAATTGAAAGGTTATAGGTCAGGATATAAAGCAAAATCAAAATTAAAATTAAAATTACAGAGTCATGTGGTAGACGAAACATTCACTTATTTTAAAAACGATTTTGAAAAGAGTGTGCTTTTTGAAGATGTTTATTCCATTAGAGAATATGCGTTGAAAAATGCCTTATTCAACGATAAAAATAAAGAATATTATTATTTGGAGTTTGGAGTTTGGAAAGGTGAAAGTGCTAATTTTTGGTCTAAATTTGTGAATAAATTATATTGTTTTGATAGTTTTGAAGGTTTGAGGGAGGATTGGGGTGGTAGAAATGCGCCCATAGGTAAATTTACTAATAATAAAAAAATTCCTAAACTTAATTCTAATATTGAACCGATTGTTGGTTGGGTAGAGGACACTTTAGATGATTTTCTAAATAGACATAGTCCAAAAATAAATTTTGTTCATTTGGATATGGACACTTATAGTCCAACAAAATTTACCTTAGAAAAACTTAAACCTTATTTAGTTAAGAATTCAATAATAATTTTTGACGAATTATATAATTACTATGGTTGGAAACATCACGAATATAAGGCATTAAAAGAAGTATTTAATGAGGATGAGTTTGTCTTTAAAGCATTTAATTTGAGAGCGGCACAATGTGTTATTCAAATAAAATAATTTTATAAAGAAAATAATTAGACGCTAAAACTGCTTATGAAAACTTGGCAGATATACTTCCTAGACTAGCAGAATTTGATTAGTTAAACTTCATTTAGTCGGATAATAGTGATAGTAAAAAAGGCAAAAAAAGTGTTGGTGGATATGTTGGTGGATATTTGCTCATTTGGCAGGTATCCTTTCCTATCCCTTCCTACCGCATCCTATATTTGCCCAAATCGACTCTCACCCTCTCCGTAATCGATTTCAATTACAGCCTGTTGATGATTTTAATCTTTCTTTTGAAATCAATAAGTTACTAATAACTAAAACATCTAGACCACTCGTAAAGAAAGTCCTAATAGCATCTATCTCAGCCTCAACATTTGGCTCTCCATTTAGATTAAATGAGGTATTAATTAGGATTGGGATAGCTTTATGTTTGTCCATATATTTCAATATCGAAGGCAAAAGGTCATCATTATTATCATCAATTGTTTGAAGTCTTGCACTATCATCAAAATGAGTAATAGCAGGTAGCTTATCCTTAAATATTTCTTTTACATAGACAACTTTTTCCATTGCTGAGCATGAATAATCCTTAGAGACATCAAAATACTTAGAAGCTTGACTTCTTAAGCATACTGGTGCAAAAGGTCTGTAATACTTTCTATATTTAATTTTTATAATGTCAGAATATCTTTTTTTGTATTTTACTATAGTAATAATAAAGATATTAGTTCATTTTAATTAGATAAGATATATCTTTATCTAATCTTGCATAATTGATGTTATCTTTGTTTTTAGCTTGTCAATCTCAGAATTAAAGTCAGTTAGTTCATATTTAAAAGCATTTCTCCTTCCTAGTAGTGTAGAGTAAAGATTGATTCCTATTGACGTGTTAAATTGTGCTTTAATTAATCTTAAAATGTCTTCTTGACTGTACTTATAAGATTGTATAATTTCAGTAATTAATAAGTGAAGTTTCTTGATATCCATACATTGTCTAACCATATTATCGGGAAGAATATTATAAGAACAATCACCGAAAGTGATTACTGGCTTCTTCATTATTATTCCATCAAAACCAGCTGAACCTGAATTAGTAATAACTAATTCGCTTTCCTTAATTATCTCCTTAGGGCTTAATATTGGACTAGCCAAGTAAACATTGGGAATGTCAACTATTTTCTTATAGTAATTTAATGAACGCTTCCCTATCATACAGGGATGCTCTTTTACTATTAAGCAACAGTCAAATGGAAGCGAAATGGCAATAATTCTGATAAGTTCTATTTGATTGATAAATGGTCTTCCATAAACTAAGATTGTTACTTCAGGCTCAGTATGTAATGCATAAAATACAATTTTCTTTTTCTTTTTTACCTTCTCTATTAGTACGTATCGTCTTTTGTAAAATAAACTAAGCAATTTAGCATTTAATGGCTGATATATATACGACATAAAATAACCTATAATTGGATCTATTGTATGATTGTCCCTTTTTATATCAGTAAAGTGATATTTAATAAGATTCTTAAATATTCTTTTTAGTGAATACTTCTTATCATTTTGCCTTAAGGCAACGGGTTTATCAGAAGGGCTGACTACACCCTCATATTTACAATTAATATTTTCAAGTGAAGAAATATAATTTCTATAATCTTCTAAATCTGAATCTTTAAGCTTGTTAGTTGTAATGTATTCTCTTTTTAGTTCTGGCGAAGGGTCATTTATACTTGAGCCGAAATGTATTCTATTTCTTATCCTACAGGCTCTCATGTTGACATATTTTATTCCTCTTTTCTTTGCAATCATATGACCAATATAATCGAGAAATGTGACACAAATAAATCCAATAACTAATTCTGGTTTTAGATCGTCAAATATTTTTTCCATTGCTGTAATCGCTTTATATGTTATCCAATCAAGCTCTTCTCCTTTAAACCGATGCTTATAATCCTGTTTATAAGCACAAAGTTTACCCATATATAGTCTTCTATCAGAAACATAACTACCGCAGACAAGATCAGTCTTTGAATATTTTTTTTCTATTTCGACGAGTGTTTCCATATCCAAAGATAGGAAAGGTGATTTTGTTAGTTCCCATTCTTTTATTATGTAAAAATCCGACTCAATGAAACCCGTCCTTTCCTTCCAAGCTTCATAGAATTGACTATCAGAAATAGTAAAGCCTGAGGCTTTAATATTATTTTCTTTTCTAAGTCTTTTATCTAATTCATAAAACATATTTAAACAGGAGCTTTGTGTCAAATAGAGAACGTTTTTCATCTTTTTAAATAGAGTAAATAGTTTGTGTCTATATGAGAGCAAAAGGTTGTTGCTGTATTGATTGCTTCAAGATTCTTGAATTTGGAAAGGAGAAGTTCTTCTGACTTTACACCCATATAAGCATCTAAAATTATGGAAATCCCCTGTGAATTTCTAATAACATCATTTCTTTCTGTTGTGTAAACTACTTTTTCTATTTTTTCCTGAATGTGTTCCTCTAATACTTTTTTAAATATGATGTTCCTAGAATCATGATCTTTTTCTTCATTGTTTGTATTTTGGGGATCTATAATAGATGGATTAATTCCTGAGTCCACCAATTCATCAACTCTCTTCTTTTGCCGATGAACTGCGTGTTTTCGTATGCACCTGATGTTCCTTGTGTGTATTAAAGAAGGGGATATTTATACAAATACCTATTCAGACCTGTACAGACCTACTCAAAAGTCACTATTTGACACCCTCTCTTTATTGATTAGAACTTACTTTTCTCTTACATATTCTTTTAAAGATTTTTAAACTGCTTGTGTCGAATGTGCTTAAATAAATAAGAGGAAGAAATGATTTGAAAAAAATCGATGAGTCTTCATCTTTTTATGATGAAGCAATTAACTTGATTGATTTAAATGATTATGATGGTGCCATTAAATCTATAAGAAAGAACATTGATAGTCTTGAAAGTGAAGATGATATTGCTTTAGCATATTTAAATTGTGGTTTTCTAAATGATAAAATGGGAGATAATCTATCAGCGATAGATGACTTCTCAATGTCAATTTGTTTTGAAGCTAAAATAGAAATTATTAATCAAAGATCTAAAGATATTTCATATAATGGAAGAAGTAATTCTAGGTATAAAAATGGTGATTACCAGGGGGCAATAGAGGATAAAAGGAAAGCAAGAGAAATTAGATTATTGGAAATTGATAAAACCAAGGATATTAATAATAATACTAAAATAGATTATAAAAATATTTTGTTAGGTACTTTTTTAAAAATAGATCTAGAACCTAAATATAATGCATTGATCAAAGGTTCGGAAATACGAAAAAATAAATATGATTTGATTTCAGATTATAAAAAAGTAATTACTAATAAAATAAAGGAGGAGGTGATAAATAAATTAGAAATTATTAGTGAATCAAAGTATGAAATTGGAGATTATAAAGGTTCTATTAAGGCTATTAGAAGAGCAGAGAAATATTATTGATTATCTAATAAGTTTGATATATTTTTTATTACCAATAAGGATCACTAAAAAAATCAACATTAATTTCTTTTTTGTCAGGAACTGTTGCAATACATGCACGAACCACTTCACCGTTAACTTCTATTTCGCATGCCCCACAGCTCCCCCCTAAGCATCCAGTAGGGATATCGATATTGGCATCGTATGCAGCTTTTAACCATTCGATTCCAGGAGAGCAATTGCTTGATTTTTTGTTAGGCCAGTTTATTCTTACTTGTTTCATCTTTAATACTTATACTACCTTGTCTAGATTTACATTTTTTTCGAAGGCATCAGTTAGTAAATCTAATAACTTTTCTCTTTTATCAAGATGGTTCTCTTCGAAAGTAGTTAATTTATTCAAACCCTTTCTCTGTCTTATTTTATTTATCCACTGTCTTCGCCATTCGTCATTTTCAAAAATTCCGTGTAAATAAGTTCCTCCAATAAAGCTTTTATTTTCTCTTTCAATTACCCATCCTAAAGAACTGTTTTTGAAAAGAGAAATAATATCGTAATTTTTACCATTGATTAAATCACTTTCTCCATAATGCATCTCAAACCCCTTTACATTCTGTGAGTTTGGCCATGTAACTCTTACTTCTCTTTGTGAGGTTTGCTTGATTTCTCCAAAGGTTGTTTTTATTGGAAGAAGGTTCATCCCCTTATTCGAAAATTTACTTTTTTCATTAATACTTTCTTGTTTATATGGATCTTCTAATGATTGCCCTAGCATTTGTAACCCTCCACATATTCCAAAAATATTTCCCCCTTTTTTTGCATAATCTTTTATTTGATTGCTCAAACCAGTTTTATTTAGACTCTCTAAGTCTTTAATTGTTTGTTTGCTTCCAGGAATTATTAATACATCTGGTTCCCCTAAGTTTTGGCCAGGTTCTATCCATCTCATTTCAATACTTGAATCGCTAAATAAAGGATCTAGATCAGAAAAATTGCTGATTCTAGGTAATTTTATTATTGCTATTTCTATATCGGCAGTCTGATTTATTTGTTTCCTTTCAAATAGATCAAGGGAATCTTCAGGTGGAAATATCTCTTTTAGCCATGGCAATATTCCTAAAACTGGTATTCCTGTTTCTTTCTCTATCCATGTAACTCCTGATTCGAATAAAGCTTTATCCCCTCTGAACCTATTAATAATTATTCCTTTAATTAATCTTTTTTCATCTGGTTTCATCAATGCAATTGTTCCAATGATTTGAGCAAAAACGCCTCCTCTTTCAATATCTGCAACTAAAATACAATTTGCATTTAAAAATTTTGCTAATTTCAAATTTGTAAGATCTTTATGTTGCAAATTCACCTCTACGGGACTTCCAGCCCCCTCAAGAATTAGTCTTCCGTTTTTTTTTAATAATATTGCTAGGCCTTTTTTAATAGCTTCCCACCCTGACTCGAACCAGTCTTCGTAATAATTGATGGCTTTACTAGTGCCGACGCTTTTGCCTAGGTGAATTACTTCACTTGTACAATCCCCCTTTGGTTTTAGAAGTACAGGATTCATTTCAGCGCTTGGCTCTAAGCCTGCAGACCAAGATTGAAGGGCTTGAGAATATGCCATTTCTCTTCCCTTTGTATCGACCCAAGCGTTATTACTCATGTTTTGACCCTTAAAAGGTATTGGCTGTTCTCCTTTTCTTTTTAAATATCGACAAATAGCAGTCGCTATTAAGGTTTTACCCGCACCGCTAGATGTTCCTAAAACCATTAATGGAGTGTGTTTTAGTCCTATGTTCATCTTGGTAATAATTGGTATTTTAGGCATGTAATTAATTTTTCTATTCGTGATTTTTTTTTAGAAAATAGATCTGAACTGTTTTCTAGGACATGTCTCCCGATAGGTGTAATACGAACTTTTGAAGTCAGGCCTTGGCCATCAACTTCCCGTCTTAATACACCTATCCTAATTAATTTAAGAAATTCATTCTCTATTAATAATGAACTATTGATAAACATATAGTCTTGCTTCAAATAGTTTGATTTATTCAAAAAAACATCTTCAGCACTAAGGCTCCCTTCTTGAAGACTAATAAAAAGAAAAAAGTTAAAGGGACAAATCTTGATCCCTTTCTTAGCTCTTCTAAAGATTTTTTGGTCAATCAACAACATTTAATTAAATGGATTTATTTTTTAACAGAAGATCAATGATGATCCTTAGTATTAAAAAATTAGTTTTCTATGTTTGTGCTTGCCTCTGCATCCAAAGCACGTCAAAAATTACTTGATCAAATATCTTTGAAATACAAAGTTATTGTAAGTGATTTTGATGAGACACAGCTTCAGGAATTAGATCCAATCTTAAAGGTCAAATTGTTAGCTAAGGGTAAAGCTAATGCTGCCTTGAGAAAGTTGATGAAAGAAAATAAAGCTTCAAATACCTTTCAAGCTTTATTAGGTTGTGATTCTTTGTTTGAGTTTGAGGGGGGAATTTTCGAAAAGCCAGTTAATAAAGATCAATTGATATCCAGATGGGAAAGGATGTCTGGTAAGACTGGTTTTTTGCATACAGGTCACTATTTAATTTCATTGGATGATTGTAAATCTTATACGGAAAGTATTTCACTAAATAATAGTTGTGAAGGAGTTGTGAGCACAAAAATTGAATTTATGCGCTTATCCAATATTGAGATTAATAAATACGCTTCAACTTCAGAACCATATAACTGTGCAGGCGGATTTGCGATTGAAGGTTATGGCGGACTATTTATAAAAAAAATAGATGGGTGTTTTAGTAATGTTGTTGGACTTAGCTTGCCTTGGTTGAAAACTAATTTAGAGAAATTCGGCTTATCTAACTTGATTTTAGATAAACAAAAATAAGATCAAATATTTTTAAGCATAAAAAAAGCCCCCTTTTAAGAGGACTTTTTTTATTTATTAGGATCTAATCTAGATCAGGCATTGAAAGAGCAGGCTCTTGTGAACGACTGATACCTTTTTCAAATCCAGCGGCAGCGGCTCTCGCACGACCAGCATGCCAAAGATGACCTACAAAAGTAAACCAACCAAGGAAGAACTGAGCACCTGCAAGCCATTGACGCAAATTAACAAAGTTAACTGCATTAGGCTCGGTAATAATTCCACCAACTGAGTTGATAGAAGCGTTAGGAGCATGTGTCATGTATTCAGCAGCGCGGCGAACTTGCCAAGGCTGAATATCATTTTGAATTTTGTCGAGACTTAATCCATTAGGACCTCTAAGAGGTTCTAACCATGGACCTCGGAAATCCCAAAAACGCATGGTTTCTCCACCAAAGATGATTTCACCTGTTGGAGAGCGCATCAAGTATTTACCTAATCCAGTTGGTCCCATAGTTGATCCTACATTTGCACCAATTCGCTGGTCACGAACTAGGAATGTGAAACTCTGAGCCTGAGAGGCTTCAGCGTTTGTTGGACCATAAAACTCAGATGGATAAGCTGTGTTGTTAAACCAGATGAAACATGAAGCAATGAAACTTGCTACACAGATTCCACCTAATGCATAACTAAGAAGACCTTCACCATTCCAGATAAAGGCTCTTCTTGCCCATCCATAAGGACCAGTAAGGACATGGAATATACCACCAATTATTTCTATAACAGCTAGGTAAACATGTCCTCCGACAATATCTTCCATTGAGTTCACACCAACGATCCAACCCTGGCCACCCCAAGGGGTTGAAAGTAGATATCCAAAAATAACTCTTGGATCGAGAGTTGGGTTGATCAACCTAACCTCTCCTCCGCCAGGAGCCCAAGTGTCGTATGCACCACCTAAGTACATCCAGTTAAGCGAAAATAGAAGAGATCCAATACCCAAAACAATCAAATGGAAACCAAGAATATTGGTCATTTGATTTTTATCTCTCCAGTCAGTAGAGAAAAATGGGAAAGCTTCTTCAAGTTTCTCTGGTCCAGCTAAAGAGTGGAAAACCCCTCCAAAGCCTAGGATTCCAGATGCAACAAGGTGAATAACACCTGCGATGAAGAATGGCCAAACATCTGTAACTTCTCCGCCTGGGCCAATGCCGTATCCAAACATGGCTACATGAGGCATACAAATTAAGCCTTGCTCCCACATGGGTTTATCCATGGTGAAGTGACTTACTTCGAAAAGCATCATCGCGCCTGCCCAGAACACCATTAGTCCTGCGTGAGCAATGTGAGCACCTAATAATCTTCCTGAAAGGTTGATTAGCCTTGCATTTCCTACATACCAGGCGTAACCAGTCTCTTCAAGACTTTGATTAGGAGCGTTGAGTAAATTATTAAAGGGCGTTTCCACGTGGGAGTACCTCCTCAGGGAATACAAAGTTTTCGTGTGGTTGGTCTACAGAAGACATCCATGCACGCATACCTTCATTAAGAAGGATGTTTTTGGTGTAGAAAGTTTCGAATTCGGGATCTTCAGCAGCTCTGATTTCTTGGCTAACGAAGTCGTAAGCACGAAGGTTTAGAGCTAATCCAACAATTCCGATTGATGCTGCCCACATACCTGTTACTGGCACGAAGAGCATCAAGAAGTGAAGGAAACGCTTATTTGAGAATGCAATACCGAAAATCTGACTCCAGAAACGGTTTGCAGTAATAAATGAGTAAGTCTCTTCTTCTTGTACTGGGTCGAAACCTCTGAAAGTTGTGCTCTGATTTTTGCCGTCAGAGTACTGACTTGAATCTTCGTATAGGGTGTTCTGAACTGTTGCACCGTGAATAGCACAAAGAAGAGCACCACCAAGAATTCCAGCTACTCCCATCATGTGGAATGGGTTAAGAGTAATGTTGTGGAATCCTTGAATGAAGAGGATGAAACGGAATATTGCTGCAACTCCAAAAGAAGGAGCGAAAAACCAACTGTGCTGTCCTAATGGATAAATAAGGAAGCAAGCAGTGAATACTGCAATAACTGCTGAGAAAGCAAGTGCGTTATATGGACGGATACCAACTAGTCTTGCAATTTCGAATTGACGAAGCATAAAGCCAATAAGACTAAATGCACCGTGTAGAGCAACGAAATTCCACAGGCCACCAAGCTGGAACCAGCGTGTTAAATCGCCCTGAGCTTCTGGTCCCCAAAGGAATAGAAGACTGTGACCCATGGCATCGCCAGGAGTACTAACAGCGGCTGTGAGGAAATTGCATCCCTCAAGGTAAGAACTGGCTACACCATGGGTGTACCAGGAGGAAACGAAGGTTGTACCTGTAAACCATCCACCAATAGCTAGGAAAGCTGTAGGGAAGAGAAGTAGTCCAGACCAACCAACAAATACGAATCGGTCGCGCTTTAACCAGTCATCGAGGGCGTCAAACCAACCTCGTTCTGTTGCGCTTCCAACAGCGATCGTCATGGGAGGAGCGTTGCTGAGCTTTTGTATACGTCGGAGACTTTAACAACGATGACGGTGTTTGTGGGTAAATCTTTAACTTGATGAAATCCCTTGTATTGAAATGAGATAAAATAAAATTTTTTTATTGCTAGTTAGCAATTGTCAAAAACTTAGTCTCTATAATGTTTTAAAAGGGATTTTGTCCCCAATTGTACGAGCTTATGTCAACCGAATCCAATTTAAGAGAATCAGAAAAAGAGTTATCTGATTTAGTTTTAGAACAAGAAATTAAAGGTTCGCGTAAGGTTTCGAACTATTTAGTCGCTTCAATGCTCAGCATTGGGGGAGTTGGGTTTTTGCTGGCTTCTTTATCAAGTTATTTTGGTAGAGACTTCTTACCCTTGGGTAATCCTTCTACTTTGATTTTTGTTCCTCAAGGTTTGGTGATGGGACTATATGGTGTTGCGGCTTTCTTGCTTGCTCTTTATTTTTGGAGAATTATTAGTATTGATTATGGTTCTGGAGTAAATAGATTTGACAAAAATAAAGGAGTTTTATCTTTATCTAGGATAGGGCTTTTTAAGAACATAGAAATAGAAATACCTATTGATGAGATTAAAGCCGTTAAATTAGAAGTTAGAGAAGGTTTTAATCCACGAAGAAGAGTTTCTTTAAGAATTAAAGGTAGAAAAGACTTACCAATATCTAAAGTTGGATCTCCTAAACCATTATTGGATTTAGAAAATGAAGGTGCTGAAATTGCGAGATTTTTAGAGGTTAACCTTGAAGGAATTTAAAAAGAAAATTATAATTAAAAAGATATCAAACTATTCAATTTTTATTTATAAGTTTCTTCAACCACTTTACATTTTTCTATTTGTAAATTTACTTTTGATTTCAGGATGTAGAAATTTAAAGAAAAACGAAGATATAAATATATGTTCTAATACAAAACTGCCCTGTCTGAATTCAAATGAATATGTCATTTTGATCACTAATAGAGGGAAGATAAAACTAGAGCTTTATGGAAAATCAGCCCCAATTACTGTTGGAAGCTTTATAGATTTTGTCGAAAAAGGAGCTTATAATAAAACAATCTTCAATAGGGTTATTAAAAAACCTTATCCTTTTATAATTAGAGGCGGAGAAAATAGTTTGATTGAAAATAAAGATAAGTTTATAGATAGTACAACAGGGGAACAAAGATACATTCCTCTAGAAATTAAACTAAAAAATAAAAATCTACCAATATATGGGACGGTAATTAATGAGACTAGTCAAATAAATAATATTGAACTTAAGCATAAAAGATCATATTTATCTATGGCAAGATCTAAAACCGTGAATTCAGCAAGTTCGCAGTTTTATATAATATTAAAATCTTTGCCAGAGCTTGATGGAAGATATGCTGTTTTTGGAAAAGTTATTAGTGGAATGAAAATAGTTGATTTAATAGAAGAAGAAGATTTTATAATTGAGGCAAAAAGAGTGGATTATTGATTGAGAAATATTATTTTTTAGCTTTTAACATCTCAGTGTTGACTCCTGATGCCCTCTTTAGAGCAACTTTTCCGGTTCTGGCAATCTCTAAAATTCCATAAGGTTTCAATAAGTTTTCTAGAGCAACAAGTTTTCCTGGATCTCCAACAACTTCAAGCGTGAGGGCATTATCCGAAACGTCTACAACTTTTGCTCTAAAAACTTGAACAAGATCTAAAATTTTTCCTCTGTTCTCTGATGATGCAGAGACCTTCAACAGCATTAACTCTCTTTCTACAGCCGGTAAAGTTGTTAAATCAAGAACTTCTAATACATTTATTAACTTGTTGAGTTGTTTGGTCATTTGTTGAAGTGTTGATTGGTCTCCCTGAACAACCATTGTTAATCTAGAAATCCCTTTGGCTTCTGCAGGACCTACTGCCAAGCTATCAATATTAAAACCTCTTCGTGCAAAAAGGCCTGCAATCCTGCTTAATGCTCCAGACTCATCTTCAACTAAAACTGACAGTGTGTGCTTCATATTGGTTGCTTAGAATTTTTTAAGTTCTCTAGCCATTTCAGAACAATTTGATTGAAATGATTTGGTAATTCATCGTGTAGACAATGACCTGCATTATCGATAACACTTAATTTAAGCCAAGGATGGAGCTTTATTAGTTTTTTTGCCAAAAATATAGGTATCAATTTATCCTGTTTTCCCCAAATCAATAAAATTGGTGGACGATTTGGAAGGTTTTTAATCTTTTTAATAATAGATGGACCTTTTGCACAATCAGGCCTATTGCTCATTCCAATGCACATAGCTCTAAGAGCTTTGGAGGCATTGACTCTCCTTGCAGGTACTGTAACTATCCTTTTTAATGGGGTGTCATTAGAAATTGAGCGAAAATAAGCGCTTTGAAGAGCAAAAGTAATTAATTTCGTTCTTGATATTAAATTTATTAAAGTCTTAAGTGGAAATAAATGAAAAACAATTTCTATTAGAAAACTTTTAAATTTTACTAGCCAATTTGGTAAAGAAAATTTAATTGGATTAACAAAAACTGGCTCTGGTAATGGTGCTGCAATTATTGTTTTTATTAAATCAGGCCTTTCAGAGAGGGCTGTGATTGCTGTTAGAGCTCCCAATGAATTTCCAATTAAAATAACTTTACCATTCTTTTCAATATCTACAATTTGATCAAGAAAAGATGCTAATTGATTTGCCCATAATTGATTATCTAAATACTTTATTTTGTTTTGAAGATTTTGCTTTGATTTCCCAAAACCTATTAAATCTATTCCGAAGACCCTAAAACCTTCTAAAGCAAATATTTCTGCATTATTTCTCCAGTGATCGCAACTAGCTCCAAACCCATGAATTAGAACTATGGGAGGATTAGATTCCTTTCCAGTCACCCTGAAGTGAACCCTAAGATCTTTGTAACTCCAATATTTAGACTCCCCCCAGTCAGGAGATCCAATGAAAGGCTCTTTATTAAAAATATTTGACTGCATTTAGTTGATGAATCACTTTGACTTTGAGTTTTACAGTTTTTAAACCTACTTTAAGTTTATTTTAAAAATTTGCGTATGCTTTTGGATTGTTTTCTGAATGTAAGGGCTTTAGGTTTTAATAGTAAATGAGTTAAATTGTCTGAATGGCATCAGAAATTTTTGGAATCGCTGCAGTCTTTTGGGTTTTGATTCCCGTTGGGCTTTTAGGAGGAGTTCTTCTTTTAAAACTTCAAGGTGATTAATTTCCACAATCCATAGTTTGCCCATTTAAGCTCCAATCTTGTAATGAATTCAACTATGCAAGTTCTGGTGATTGGTGGCACAGGAACTCTTGGTCGCCAAATAGCCAAAAACGCCATAGATGCAGGGCATAAAGTGCGCTGCATGGTTAGAAAACCAAAATCTGCTTCATTTCTTCAAGAGTGGGGTTGTGAATTAACTCGTGGCAATTTAATAAACAAAGAAAATATTGAGTACGCTCTTGATGGGGTCGATGCGGTTATTGATGCAGCTACTAGCAGACCTGATGACCCCCGCAGTGTTTACGAAATAGATTGGGATGGAAAATTAAATTTATACAATGCTTGTGAAGAAAAAAATGTAAAAAGAGTAGTATTTCTATCTTTGTTAGGTGCAGAAAAATATAGAAAAATTCCATTAATGGATATTAAATATTGTACTGAAGAATTATTGGTAAGTTCATCTTTGGACTACACCATCTTGCAAGGTGTTGCTTTCATGCAAGGCGTTATAGGTCAATTTGCTATTCCTATTTTAAATAATGAACCAGTTTGGATAAGTGGTAATCCTACTGATATTGCTTATATGAATACGCAGGATATAGCTAGATTTGCCGTTGCTGCTTTAGACAGGCCTCAAACCATAAAAGGAAGATTCCCTATTGTTGGACCCAAAGCATGGAGCGCTAAGGAATTAGTTGATCTTTGTGAAAAGTTCAGTGAAAAAAGAGCAAGAGTACTAAAAGTTTCTCCAACAGTAATTTCTGTTGCTCAATCAGTTGTGTCGTTTTTCGAGCCAACCCTAAATGTTGCCGAGAGACTCTCTTTCTCTGAATTGAGTGGAAGCGGAGGTAAATTGGATGCACCAATGGATGATACTTACTCTGCTTTTGGCTTAAATCAAGCTGATTCAACTACAATGGAAGGTTATATAAAAGAGTATTACGGGGTCATATTAAAAAGGCTCAAAGATATTGGAGTTGACCTGGATATTGAAGAGAAAAAGAAATTCCCAATTTGAGCTATTGCAAAAATGTAGTTAATATGTACTATTAAGGAAAATTCGTTTTCTGATGTCAATTAGTCAAATTAAGAACCTTAATAGAAGACTTGAAAATCTATCTAAAGAAGCTTCTGCAGAACTTGATAAGTTATGTGGTAATGAGTTATGGAAAAGTATTGGATTTGAAGCTTTTGATGGTTTAGCTGATGCCGGCTTAAGAGCATCTGCGAATTATTATTATGGGCAATTTCAAACTGCTCGAGAGTTGCAAGACATTTTTAGTTAAATATACATTTATTGGTTAATTAAAGACTTTTTAGAATACAATCATTTTAGTTAATTAGTGATGCAAAAAAAAACACATGATTGAAACATCCGGCGTGATTGAAAAAGAGCAAGGAAATGGATTCTATCTTGTAACTCTTGAGCAGCCAGCTGGACATCAATGCTTGTGTAGAGCTGCAGGGAAATTGACAAAATTTAGAATTAAATTGCTCGCAGGAGATAAAGTTCTTGTTGAAATAAGTCCCTATGATTTAACACGAGGTCGTATTACCTATAGAGAAAGAAACGTAGGTCCTGGAGGTGGAAGACAAGGCGGCAATAGGCCAGGAGGTCCAAGAAAAAGATAATTTACTAATCCACTAGTTCATCTAACGCGGATTTATATTCACTTCTAGCTTTAACACCTTTCCATTGTTTTTTTAATTCCTTGTTTTTGAAAAGGTGTACTGTGGGAGTTCCACTCACTTCTGCTTGTTTAGCAATATCTTGGTCATTTTCAATGTCAATCTCAACACCTATTGCTTTCCCATTTGACTCGTTAAGAACTCTTTGAAGTTGAGGCTTGAGTATGTGGCAAGGCCCACAACTAGTAGATGTATATATTACAAAAAGAGGCTTTTTAGTCTCATGGTACAACTTTCTTAGTGCATAACTTCCCTTTTGCCAAGTCTTTGATGGGTCGAAATTTTCCTCGTTACTAACTTCTAAAGTTTTTGTTGTCTCTGCTTTTGATGGCTCTAATTCATCTCTTTTGATGAGAGTTGCCAGTTTATTTTTTGATAGCCATCTTTCGGCGGCTAGAGCTGCTTTGCAACCACTGCCTGCAGCTGTAACACCTTGACGCCATTCTGAATCAGCAACATCTCCCGCTGCGTAAACACCTTCCAAAGAAGTTTCTGGTCTTCCAGGTTCTGTTTGCAAGTAACCCTTTGAATCTGTACTTAACTGGTTTATGAATAAAGACGTGTTGGGCGTATGTCCAATTGCATAAAAAAGGCCTTTAGCTAAAATTTCATTTTCTTGGTTAGTGCCTTTTCGTTTAACTTTTAATTTCTCAAGCCATTCATCACCTAAAACATCTAAAAGCTCAGTCTCCCAATGAATAGTAATATTGGAATTTGCTTCTACTCTATCGGCCATCGCTGCAGAGGCCTTTAACTTTTTTGATCTGACTAATAAATGTACATGGCTGCCGTATTTAGTTAGATATTCAGCCTCTTCACAAGCTGAGTCCCCGCCTCCTACTACTGCTAATTCTTCGTTCCTGAATTGAGGAGTTGCTCCATCGCAAATTGCACAAGCACTTATACCTTTGCTCCAAAATGACTTCTCGTTTTTAAGTCCCAATCGATTTGCACTTGCTCCAGTGGAGATAATTAACGAGTTTGATTTGATTTTTTGAGTGGAAGTAACAATAGAAAAGGGTCTTTTACTTAGATCAATTGATATTGCATCTTCTTCAATTAACTTTGTCCCCCATCTAACGGCTTGGGCTTTTATCAAATCCATCAATTCTGGTCCTTTAACTCCGTTAGGGAAACCTGGGAAATTCTCTACAAATGTTGTTGTCATTAATTGACCACCTGGGATTCCACCTTTTTCAAAACCAGTTATGAGCAAGGGTTGAAGATTCGCTCTCGCCGCATAAATAGCAGCAGTATATCCAGCGGGTCCTGAACCTAAAATTACTAAATTCTCAGTTTTTAATTCTTTCTTATTGGCTTCCATTCCATACGTAGTTAAACTCACTTACACGATATAAGAAAAAATCTTGAAAGTGTATTTAAAGCAAAAAAGTGGGTTATTCTTAAATCTAAGATTTACTAAAAATCAAAGTTCTAAAAGTTCATCAGCATCAAAATTTTCTCTTTGAAAATCAGGAACTTTTAAGGTTGAGGCTTTCAATCCTTCTGGGTAAGTATTTATACAAGTAATCCATTCGCAGAATTCCTGACTGATAGCGTAACTATCTTCGTATCTTTCCACGCTATCAAGTAAAGCTATTCTGCTTCCCGCCCAACAGCTTGCGATACTTATTCTCTTGTTGAAAGAAGCATTCATAATTAATCCCCAACAAGCACACCTTGACATGCCAATGGGATATTAACTTGTGTTTTTTGGTACAAATTTGCGTTTTGTCTGGAAAACGAAATTATCACTTAAGATTTTAGATTCTCTTTATATTTGCAATAAGAAGAGTCTGGCTATTGATTAATGATGTTAATACTAACTAATTCAAGCTAATATGTTAATACTTAGTAAATGTAAAATTATACGGCCTCCGTATGATTTATTAATAGTTTTTCGACATCATTTATACCTTCTACCGCGGCATTTTTGGCTAATTCAAAATCACCATTTGCCTCTTCTTCTAGTGCTTTGGCAATCTTATTGGTTAATTCTTCTTTACTCCCCTCGATCATTACTATTATTTCGTTTTCTATTACTTTCCTAACGGCCTTGGATGGTAATTTGTCATCTTTTGCTTCAGCAAAAGTTCCTTGCACAAGCTCTTGAATAAATAATCGATGAACCTCGCTACTTCTTAAAAAACTTTCAGTAGCGTTGATGATCCCCTCAACCAAAGCTTCGTCTGGTTCAGACTCTTTATTTGCAAGCTTGAATTCCCAATCAAGATGTTGCCTCTGCCATCCAGATGAATGAAGGCTTGGCATAACTGTCTGAGAAAAGGTATCTACAGACATTTCATAAATTCGTTCTGCTAATCGCTCGCACCATTCTTTACCGTGACTTTGCAGATTTTTTTGCATAGCTGTTCTTGGAACAGCATGCCCACCGTGATGGCTATGGCAAACACCATCTGGACATTCGATCGCGGTAAGGCTCATTTTTTCTTGATCGATAACATTTTCTCATTTCCTTCATAGCCAAGAAAAACTATTAGGAAAACCTTTCTTAACTAAAAATGCTGGTATTCAAACGTTTCCTCTCCTAATCTTAAGGAGGATAAATATTTTTACTTTGGTTAGTTTTTTAATTCCTTTCGAATCAGCTTTAGGGGAAACTCGCGTTTCAGCTACCCCAGAGACTGTTAAAAAGTTTTTAGACTTGGGCTGTAAAGTTTTTTTTGAAAAAGGTGCAGGAGAGGCAGCTGGTTTTTTAGATAAATCGTATGTAAATGCTGGCGCTGAATTAGTCGAAAAAGAAAATAATGAGATAAAAAAAATTGTTGATATAGTTCTCTGCGTTCAGCCTCCGAATGAAAAATTTCTTGCACATTTAAAACCAAGTACTTTCCTTGTGGGATTATTAAATCCTTATGGGAATAAATTGTTAGCCGAAACACTAAAATCCCAAAAAATTTCTGCAATATCTTTGGAGTTGCTCCCGAGAATTAGCAGAGCTCAATCATCAGATGCATTATCTTCTCAAGCAAATATAGCTGGATATAAATCTGTACTTTTGGCAGCTAGTGCTCTTGATCGATATTTCCCAATGTTAATGACTGCTGCTGGTACTATTCAGCCTTCAAAAGTTGTTGTTTTAGGGGCTGGGGTAGCAGGACTGCAAGCTATTGCAACAGCAAAAAGATTAGGGGCTGTTGTTTATGTGAGTGATATTAGAGAGGCGGTAAAGGAGCAAGTTGAATCATTAGGTGCAAGATTTATTGAGCTTCCAAAGATTGATGAAACCCCATCAGAATCAGGTGGATATGCAAAACAAGTCTCCGATGAATTTCTTATTGCGCAGAGAAAAGAATTGGCAAAACAATTATCTGAAGCTGATGTTGCAATTTGCACTGCTCAGGTGCCGGGCAAAAAAGCCCCAACACTTATTGATGAAACAATGTTGGATGAAATGCGTTCTGGTTCGGTAGTGATTGATCTTGCTGTGCTTAGTGGTGGTAATTGTGCATGTTCAAAACCAGGTGAAACTATCCTTAGAAATGGGGTCAAGATTGTTGGTGCTTCAGATCTTCCTTGTTCAATACCAAATCATGCAAGTTCTTTATATTCGAGAAATTTATTGTCTCTTCTGCAACCAATGATTAAAGAGGGTAAGTTATTGATTGATAACGATGATGAGCTTATTTCTGGTTCTTTGATTAGTAAGGATGGAGTAATACTCAAATCAGAGATTATTGAGAACGGAGGAATTAAGTAATGAGTTTTTTTAGTGAAGCTCTTTGGGTGCTTCTTCTTGGAAGTCTTTTGGGACTAGAGCTTATAGGCAAGGTTCCTCCAACCTTGCATACTCCATTAATGAGTGGAGCTAATGCAATATCAGGCATCACCATGCTTGCAGCTTTAACATTGATAATAAAATCAGGAGACAATTTACCTTTACTAATAATTGGCTCAATATCTCTTGGTTTCGCCTTATTTAACGTAATTGGTGGCTTTCTTGTTACAGACAGAATGCTTGCAATGTTTAGCCGTAAAAAAACTCGTAAATAGGATTATTTCTTATGACTTTTATTGGTCCAATTAAGTTTGCTATTGATCTACTAGCGGTTTTATTACTTGCTTTGGGTATTAAAGGCCTTTCAAAAGTTAGATCAGCAAGGGAAGCAAACAGGCTTGCCGCCATTGCAATGTTATTGGCTGCTTTTGGGGTTTTGATGAACTCTCAAGGCACTATTGGGATTTCTATTAACTCATGGGTTTGGATAATTAGTGGAACCTTGATTGGTGGGCTTTTAGGAGCCATTACAGCTAAAAAAGTTCCAATGACTGCAATGCCAGAAATAGTGGCTTTGTTTAATGGTTGTGGAGGAATGTCATCATTGTTGGTTGCACTTGGTGTTGCATTGTTTCCATCTTCAGAAGGCTCAGATGGAGTCGTAGGTGAGCTTGTCAGAAATTTCTCAATAGTCGTTTCACTTTTTGTTGGAGCTATTACATTCTCTGGGTCAATAGTTGCAATGGCCAAGCTTCAGGGTTGGCTGTCTACGCCTTCTTGGACTCAAAGTAAAGCAAGGCACTTCTTCAATATTTTGTGCGCTGTTCTTGCCTTGATTGGTGGGGTCTATCTGTCAATCGATGGTCAAAATGGTCTTTTTCTTATTGTAGTTGCTTCATCTTTGCTTGGTATTGGAGTGACTCTGCCTATTGGCGGGGCAGATATGCCAGTAGTTATATCTTTGCTAAATAGCTACTCAGGAGTTGCAGCAGCAGCAGCAGGTTTTGTTGTTGGTAGTCAACTTTTGATTGTCGCCGGTGCAATGGTTGGAGCTGCTGGATTGATCCTTACACAAGTCATGTGCGATGGCATGAACAGATCTTTAGTTTCTGTTTTGTTTGGAGGTGCACTTGGCGCTAGCTCAGTCGCCTCAGGAGGAGGAGGAGAGTATACAAATATAACTAGTTGCAGTCCCGAAGAATGTGCACTCACGCTCGAAGCTGCAGAGAGAGTTGTTATTGTTCCAGGTTATGGTCTTGCTGTGGCCCAGGCTCAGCACACCCTAAGAGAGGTCACCAGAGTTTTAGAGAGTGCCGACATTGAAGTCACCTATGCCATACATCCTGTTGCAGGAAGAATGCCTGGTCATATGAACGTTCTTTTGGCAGAAGCAGATGTTCCATATGAGCAATTAAAAGAAATGGATGTAATTAATCCTGAATTTCCTGCTACGGATGTTGTATTAGTTCTAGGAGCTAATGATGTGGTTAATCCTCAGGCCAAGAATGATCAGACTTCACCTCTTTATGGGATGCCAGTTTTAGATGTTCAAGAAGCTAGAACAGTATTTGTTGTTAAGAGAGGAATGAGTGCTGGATATTCAGGAATAAAAAATGATCTTTTCGATTTGCAAAATACTTCTATGGTCTTTGGAGATGCAAAAAAAGTTCTTGGAGATCTTTTGTTGGAATTAAAGGAGCTTGGAGTTGGCAGTAAAGGATAATTTTAAAAGACAATGTTTACTCTCAGATTTAGGAATAAGCCCTTTTAAAGAGCGTATCCCCTGGATTGGTCCTGACCTTCAGACCCTAAGAGATACATTCGCTTCGGATGAATTGCCTGATGTCAACTCATCAGAGATTCGTATCAATGTTCCACCACTAAAAAGTAGAAAAACAGGAGGAGGTTCATTAGTTGCGTATTTGGATAAACCATCAAGTTCCTTGCGCATCAATGGTTTAGTTCTACTTCTGCATGGACTTGGTGGTTCTACTCGTAGAAGAGGGTTGACTAGGATGGCTAGTGCTTTGGTGCAATCAAACTTCGCCGTTTTGAAACTTAATCTGAGAGGTTCAGATCCTTGTAGAAATTATGTTGATGGTACCTATGCTGCTGAGTGCAATAGTGATTTGGTTCCTGTATTAAGACGTGCTAGAGAGATTTCATACCAATTAACTAATGACTTTAACTGTTCAAAAAACATTCCTCTTTTTGGTGCTGGGATTTCTTTGGGTGGAACTATTCTTTTAAATGCTTGTATGAGTGATGAGTCTTTATTAGATGGATTGGTATGTATTAGTAGTCCTTTGGATTTGAATGAATGTAGTTCATCTATTGAAAGACCGAGAAATTTTATTTATCAGAAATGGCTGTTAAATCGTTTAATTAGGCAAACTTTAGAAGATCCTTTTGGGATAGAAGAAACTGAAAAGAATGTATTAGTAATAAATAAAAAAGATAAAAAAAGAAAAATAAATGATATCAGATCCTTTGATAATTTTATAACGGCTCCCAGGTGGGGATATGAAAATGTTGAGGAATATTATGCGAAAGCATCTCCATTCTTCTCTCTAATTAATAATGAAAAGCCTATTCCTAAAACATTATTTATTCAATCTAAAGATGATCCTTGGGTGCCTTTTTTAGCTGCTGAAAGACTAATGGAAAAAATGAAATTTTCTAAAGATCAAAATTTTAATAAATTTATTTTTACTGAAAAAGGAGGACACAATGGATTTCATGGGGTTCAAGGTTGTTGGGGGGATCAAGTTGTTTCTAAATGGTTTTTATCTTTGTAAAACATTTAATCTAAAACTGCATTTTTGTTATATTTTTTTCTGAATAATCTAAGACTACTTCTCTGGCCCAGCTGTCAACTTCAAGAATTTCACTGAGGCTTGGATTTAGATTTAGGTCGCATTTATGTTTCTCGCAAATCGCTTCAATTACTTTTGGAATATCGATAAATTTAAACCTTTCTTCTAGAAATAGTTCTACTGCTTTTTCATTAGCGGCATTAAGCACTGCTGGCATTGTGCCCCCTAATTTTCCTGCGCTGTAAGCAAGTTCCATACATGGATATTTTTTAGTATCTGGTTTTTTAAAAGTTAAATTGCCTATTTCAGTAAGCTTTAATCTTGGCCACGGTGTTTTAAGTCGACCAGGCCAACTTAAACAATACAAAATAGGGAGCTTCATATCTGGCCATCCCAATTGAGCTAAAACTGATGAATCATCCAATTCAACCATCGAGTGAATGATGCTTTGTGGATGGATAATGATTTCGATTTGATCATATGAAAGGCCGAAAAGATAATGCGCTTCAATGACTTCGAGTCCCTTGTTCATAAGGGTTGCAGAATCTACAGTTATTTTCTTTCCCATGCTCCAATTAGGATGGCTAGTAGCATCCTCAACAGTTGCTTTCACTAAATCTTCTGCTTTCCAATCTCTAAATGCTCCTCCTGATGCAGTTAATTGTATGGATTTAAATCCTGGAGTAGGCACCCCAGTTGAGAGTCTTGCATTGTCAGCCCATGGCGTTCCTTGGAGACATTGAAATATCGCTGAGTGTTCAGAATCCGCAGGCAAGAGCCTACTTCCACTTTTTTTTAAAGCAGGAATGACAACTGGTCCTGCTGCAATCAAAGTTTCTTTATTTGCTAGAGCTAGGTCCTTCCCTGCTTCAATAGCTGCAAGTGTTGGCAAGAGGCCAGCACAGCCAACTATTCCAGTTACAACAAGATCTGCACTTCCCCAAGCTGCTGCAGTATTAAGTCCTTCGGCTCCAGCCATCAATAGGGGCTTCTTGAATATTTTTGAATTTTCAGTAAGACTATTTATACGCCTAGACAGTTCTGGCAAAAGAGACTCATTGGCTAGTGAAACGACTTCAGGTTGATGAGTTTCAATTTGTTTGATTACTAAATCAAGATTCTTTCCTGCTGTGAGTGCAACAATTTTGAATTGATCAGGAAACTCTTCTGCAATTTGAAGGGTTTGAGTCCCAATAGATCCCGTTGAGCCTAAAACGCTTATGGCTTTCACATTGTGAAGTCAAGTATGACCAGTCTCCCATTTAAAGGTATAACCCAGTTATATATTTACCAGTTTCTTCTGGATTTTAATAGAGATTTATTATGCAAGAAAGGGAACAATGGAGATCAGGATTGGGATTTGCACTCGCTGCGGCCGGTAGTGCTGTAGGCCTTGGAAATCTTTGGGGCTTTGCTTATAGGTCATCTCAAGGCGGTGGACTTGCTTTTCTTATCCTTTATGTATTGGTTGTTTTAGTTGTTTGCCTACCTGTCTTAGTTGCAGAGATGGTCTTGGGGAGAAGCACTGCAAGTAGTCCTTTCCTTGCTCCCATTAAAGCTGCTGGAGAGAATTGGAAGCCTCTAGGTTGGCTATTTGCAATAGCTTCTTGTGGAATTCTTTCTTATTACGCAGTGATAATGGGATGGACAATTGATACTTTCTTCCATTCCTTATTTATTGGCCTACCCTCAGATATGACTGAGGCGGGAGAATTTTTTGGTAAAATTAGCAGTGGTAATAGTGTATTTGTAGGTCAAATAATCAGCTTATTGTTAACTGCTTTTGTTGTTGTTGCTGGCGTTCGTGGAGGTATAGAAAAACTAACAAAATGGGCAATGCCATTTTTATTTGGACTCCTTTTGTTGTTAGCTATATGGGCTGCAACTTTATCTGGAGCATGGGAAGGATATACATCATTTTTACTTAAATGGGATTCATCTCAACTTTTTGATAAAAACACAATAAGTAATGCATTTAAACAAGCTTTCTTTTCTTTAAGTTTGGGTATTGGAATTATGGTTGCCTATTCTTCATATCTAAACCGTAAAAATCATCTTCCTAAAGAAGCTTTGAGAGTTGCAATTTTGGATACTGCAGTGGGTTTACTCGCCGGGCTGATTACATTCCCTGTTGTTATGAGTTTTGGTTTGAAAGATGTTATCAGTGAATCAACTGTTGGGACTTTATTTATTGCTCTTCCAACTGGATTTGCAAATCTTGGATTGTTTGGGAGATTGATTGCTGCCATTTTCTTCGGATTGGCCTTTATAGCTGCTATTACTTCTTCTATTTCATTAATGGAAGTACCAGTATCTTCTTTAATGGACAGGTTGAATTGGAGTAGGAAGAAGGCCGTTTGGACTTCAACATTATTGATTTTCTTGATTGGAATACCGTCTGCTATTTCTACAGACTTTTTAGGCAAGTCCGATGCTATCTGTAATACACTTTTGATATTAGGTGGTCTTCTAATTTCAATTCTTTTGGGTTGGATTGTTCCAAATCGTTATGATGAGGATCTTGCAAATTCTAATGCTAATTTAAGAGTTAGAAGGTATCTAAAGTTTATGCTGCGCTGGGTGTCTCCACCAGTTATTGCTATAGGACTCTATTTAACAGTCTTATCTACAATAGAAACATTTGCTTAATCTGAAAGTTGTTTCCATTCAGTAACCCCTTTAGGTTTATCAATTAAATCAATTCCAATATTTTTCAAATCAGCTCTTATTTTGTCAGCTAGTAAAAAGTCTTTATTAGCTTTTGCTAATGATCTATTCTTGATAAGTTCTTCAATTTTATTAGTGTCAAGTTCAGTATCGTTTTTTGGTTCTTCTTGATTTAAATTTACTTTTAAGCCCAGAACTCCCGCCATCTCACAGAGTAGTTCCCATTTATTAAAAACTTGATTTAAAATATCTTCGTCAAATTCATTGATATCTTTTCCTTTTAATAAATTTAGGCACTTTCTAATAGGTTGAGACAATTCAAAAAGTATAGATAAAGCTCCAGATGTATTTAGGTCGTCATCCATATATTTTTCAAAGTCTGATAATAATTTAAATGAGTCTTTATCAAGTTTACTGTTGGCAGATCTTTTTATCGGTTTATCTACGTTGATTTCGTTTTTAGCTTGATCTTTAATCTTATAAATATAACCAAAAGCCAGGCAATTATTTAATCTTTCCCAACCTTTTGAAGCTGCTTTTAGCGCTTCTTCAGTAAAATCTAGGGGCTTTCGATAATTAGTTTGTAATACAAAAAATCTCAAAGTCATAGGTGAAATGCCTTCATCTAATAAAGACCTAATGGTTGTAAAATTCCCTAGTGATTTACTCATCTTTTCACCTCCCACATTAACCATTCCATTGTGAAGCCAGTATTTTGCTAACTCTTTCCCATTACAGGCTTCAGATTGAGCTATTTCATTCTCATGATGAGGAAATATAAGGTCTGATCCACCAAGGTGAATATCAATACTTTCTCCTAATTCTTGTTTAACCATTGCTGAACACTCAATATGCCAACCTGGTCTGCCTTTTCCCCAAGGCGAAGAGTAACTAACCTCACCTGATTTGGACTTTTTCCAGAGAGCAAAATCAAGCGAGTTCTTTTTAATTTCTTTTTCATTTGTTTTTAATCTCCCTGCTGCATTATCTATCTGATTCTCAATTTCCCTTCCACTAAGTTTCCCATAATTTTTATGTTTATCTACTGAAAAATAAACATCACCTTTTGATGAGTAAGCCACTTTTTTTTTCTCTAATTCTTCTATGAAATTAATAATTTGATGGAGGCATTTTGTTGCCCTTGGCATGCTACTTGGTCTAAGAATGGAAAGAGTATCCATGTCTTTGTGAAATTCATCAATATTTCTTTCACTTAATTCATCAGTAGAACATCCTTCTTTATTTGCTCGATTAATAATTTTGTCATCAATATCAGTGAAGTTTTGTACAAATTCAACTTCAAATCCTTTCCAAATTAAAAACCGTCTTAATACATCCCAATTAAGATAACTTCTTGCATGACCAAGATGACAAAGATCATAAACAGTTACACCACAACAATATATTTTTACTTGATTAGGATTTATAGAAATAAAATCCTCTTTCTTTTTGGATAAGGTGTTTGTAAATTTTAGGGACAATTTCTTAGATAAAAATGTGAGAAATTATTGAATTTGTCAGCAACTATTTTGCCTCCATCCAATTTACTCCAACGCCAGTTTCAACGATAAGAGGGATACTAAGTTTTACAGCATTTTCCATAGTGTTTTGGACAAGGAGTTTTGTTTCCTCTAAATCTTTGGGATCAACTTCTAGCACGAGTTCATCATGCACTTGAAGTAGAATTTTCGCTGCCAATCCTGTCTTTCTTAAAGCGGCATGCAATTGAATCATTGCTAGCTTAATTATGTCTGCACTTGAGCCTTGAATAGGTGCGTTTGCTGCGGCTCTTAATTGTTGTGCTTCCATGCCTGCTCTTCTGGCCGTAGTTAAATCAATTTCATTTGGTGGAGTTCCCAGAAGTCTTCCAAGCCCATTTTTATTGAAATGAAAATAACGCCTTCTCCCTAGCAATGTTTCAACAAACCCTTGGCTAAGGGCAAGTCTTTCTTGATATTCTAAAAATTTAAAAACGGCTGGATAACGTTCTTTGAATTTACTTAAAAAATATTTTGCTTCTATTAATGAAACGCCCGTTGATCTTGCAAACCTTTGAGCCCCCATACCATAAATAACCCCAAAATTTATTGTTTTTCCTATTCTTCTTTCATCGGCGTCGATAGCTTCTTTTTCAAATAAAATTTTTGCTGTTAAAGAGTGGACATCCTCATTTTTTAAATAAGCATTTTTTAGTACTTCTTCACCTGAAAGATGTGTGAGTATACGAAGTTCAATTTGTGAATAGTCTGCGCTTAGAAGTTTCCAATCTTTTTGTGGAAGAAAAGCTTTTCTTATTCGTCTACTAAATACAGTTCTGATAGGGATATTTTGGAGATTTGGATTGCTGCTACTTAACCTTCCAGTAGCGGTTACGGCTTGATTGAAATCTGTATGTACTCTTCCCGTTTCTTTTTCAATAAGCTGAGGCAAAGCATCTACATAAGTATTAAGCAACTTATTTATAGTGCGATGTTCAATGATCATTTTTACTATTGGATTGTCTGATTCCAGCTTTTCTAATACACCTGCATCTGTACTCCATCCTGTTTTTGTTTTTCTTGATTTTTTCCTATCTAAATCAAGTTTTTCAAAAAGTAATTCACCTAATTGTTTAGGTGATGAAAGGTTAAACTCATTTCCTGCAATCTTATAAACTTCCTCCTCGATAGTTCTTAATGTTTTTGTTAACTCTAAGGATAGATCTTTTAGATATGGTGTATCAATAATGATGCCTGTGGATTCAATTTCCGCTAAAACCTGCTCAAGTGGTTGTTCAACTTCTTTGAGTAATTTTATTAATTTCGTACTTGTACTTTTTAACCTTTCAATATAAATGATTGCTAATTTTCTTGTTAAATAAACGTCCATTCCGCAGTATATACTTGCAGACTTAATGTCCACAGAAGAGAAGTCTTCTCCTTTTTTGACAACATCAGAAAAACTTTTGGGCTTAAAGCCAAATTCTCTATAAGCAATTTCATCTAAACTATGCTTAAGAGTTGCATCACATATATAATCTGCAAGTAAAGTATCAATTACAACTCCATTTAATATAATTCCATGTCTTAGCAATATCAGTCTGTCGTATTTTGCATTCTGTAGGGTTTTAGGATTTTCATTGCTAGAGAACCACTCCTGAAGTGCATAGATAACTTCTTCAATCTTTAATTGATTTATATTATTAACTTCTATTAAATCGGCTTCTTTCTTTTTATGACCAATTGGTATGTAAACTATATCTTTTAATGATTCACCAAAACAAAATCCCAAGCCAACAAGTTCAGCTTTAAAAGGATTCAAATTGGTTGTTTCGGTATCAATTGCTATTGGTTTATTTTCATCTGTATGCTTCATTATTTGTTCAACAAAATTATTAAGTTCTTCTAGATTATTTATAATCTTAGGCTCTATCTGAGGAATCTCTTTTGTTTCATTAAGACTAGTTGGTTCAATATTCGCGCTCTTATTATGAACTATCTTACTTTCTTTTGATGAGCTATTATTATCTTGTTCTGATAACCCTTCTTTAGAAAATAGAGCTTTAAAAGTTGAAACTTGTTTTAATAAACTATGTAACTCAAGTTTTTCAAGGTTTTCAGTTAGTTTTGATTCGTTAATACCTTCTAAGTTATGATTAATTTTTGGATTTATAGGAATTTTAATTAATATTTCTGCAAGTTTTCTTGAGAGATATGCATTATCTTTGTCTGCTTTTAGCTTTAATCTTACTGCTCCTTTTATAGCGCCTCGTTTAGCTTTTTCACCTTCTTTCTCTAGCTCTTGGAGTGATTTATATACTCCATCAAGATCATTGTTTTCGTTTAAAAGATTTATTGCTGTTTTTGGACCAACTCCTTTGACGCCAGGAATATTATCTGAGCTATCACCAGTTAAGGCCTTCAGATCTATGACTTTGTTTGGATTGACTCCAAGTTTCTCCTTAACTCCCTCTTCATTAATCAGTTTGGGATTCCCACTTTTTGCATAAGGACCTCCACCCATGTACAAGACGGCGATATCCCTTTTGTCATCCACCAATTGAAATAGGTCTCTATCGCCAGAAAGGATTCTGACACTCCATCCTTTATCAGCGGCATCATTGGCGAGTGTTCCTAAGACATCGTCAGCCTCATATCCTGGGGCTTTGCATATAGATAGATTTAGACTTTCTTTGAGAATCTCTTCAAGCTGATCTAAATCTTGGAAAAATATGTCTGGTGCTACATCTCGATTTGCTTTGTAGTTTGGATCTTCCTTGTGGCGAAATGTTGGCTCAGCGGTATCAAAAGCAATTGTGATTCCTTTAGGCACGATAGATTTGCAATTATCTAAAAGGCTTTTTAGAAAACCATAGGTGACACTTGTAGGGAATCCTTCCTTTGTGGTAAGACCTCCTTCGCCTCCTTTGCTAAAAGCATAAAAACTTCTAAAAGCTAAAGAGTGGCCATCAACCAATAATAATGTTGGATTTTTTATTTCTTTCATGAAACATTCATGATGAGATTAATTTATTAATTTTTCCTTTTTTTAGCCCAAGGAGGAAGATCAATAAAAACTTTCTCTCCTGGTTCTAATCCAGATATTATTGCAGTTTTACTACCACTACTTGTACCCAATTCAACTTTTTTAAATGTTGGTTGATTGTTGCTTCCAACTACAAGTACTCCAGCTTTTCCTTCTTCCGTGACAATTGCGACAGTTGGAATAAGTGTATTGATTTTGGTCGCTCCCGTTTGAAAGTTGATATCAGAAGTCATACCCAGACGTAAATCTTCAGGCTTATTACTTAATAACAACGTAACTTCAAATGAAGTTACGTTGTTATTCTTGATGGCGCTTGGAGAAATTTTGGAAACAACTGCTTTAAAACTCTTATCAGGAAAAGCATCGACTCTAATTGTGGCTTCTTGTCCCGTTTTTATTCTTCCTATATCACTCTCAGGAACTTTTGCAACTATTTCAAGGCCCTGAGAAAGTTTTACTATTGATGAACTTGTTGCCCCCCCCTCTCCTGACGAAGATGCAGAGGTTGTAGGGGTCACGAATGCCCCAGGGACTGCGTATCTGCTTGTTATTACTCCTTGAAATGGTGCTCTTATTTTTGTTTCGTTTTCTTCGACTTCTATTTGTTTGAATTTAGCTTCGCTGCTTAAAAATCTATTTTTATATTCTTCATACTCTTCGGCACTTATGGCACCTTCATTGAAGAGCATCTTCCTTCTTAGGTAACTAGCTTTTTGAGTCTCATAATTAGCTTTTATTTCGTCAATTCTAAATTCCAGGTCTCCAAAATCCATTTTTGCAATTAGATCTCCTTTCTTAACCTGATCTCCCTCCTCCACAAAAATCTCATCAAGTATTCCTTGTCTTTTTGGACTTACATTTACGCTTTTATTTGCTTTTAATTCACCACTTGCTGTTATCAATCCAGGCAAGCTGCCGCTTTCAGCTGAAATCGTAAATTCAGTTACGTCTTTATTAGATCCATTCCCTTGTGAAAGTTTAAAACTAATTCCACCAACACTTAAAACTGAAAGTGCAATGAGGCCTAAAATTTTTTTCTTTTTGATGTTTTGCCAGATCATTTTGTGAAAATCAAGTGCTCAAGAGTTTTAGAAGTTTTATGAATTAAATAAAAAGTTTAAAAACTTCCCTTTGGAGATTTATAACTATATTTTCGCTGTTAATGGGCACTATTGGGTTTAATTTAGTCAAATTAATCAGCTGGCTTCTTTCAAAGACCCATTTCAATGCTTAAGGCCGGAATTGTAGGACTCCCAAATGTTGGAAAGTCCACTTTATTTAATGCTCTTGTCGCGAATGCTCAAGCTCAAGCAGCAAACTTTCCTTTTTGTACGATTGAACCAAATGTAGGTTCTGTTTCAGTACCCGATCAACGTTTGAATTTGCTTGGTGAACTCAGTAATAGTAAGCAAATCATTCCAACTCGAATGGAATTTGTTGATATAGCTGGTCTTGTTAAGGGAGCTAGTAAAGGGGAGGGATTGGGCAACAAATTCTTAGCAAACATAAGGGAAGTGGATGCAATAGTTCATGTGATTAGATGTTTTAGCGATGATGATGTTATTCATGTTTCTGGATCAGTAGACCCATCAAGAGATATTGAGATAATAAATTTAGAACTAGCATTATCAGATTTGAATCAGATTGAAAAACGTAGAACTAGATTAAAAAAACAAATAGGTACTAATAAAGAAGCAAAGTTAGAAGATGAGGTGTTGGAAAAATTGTGCGAAGCCTTAGAAAATGAAAACGCAGTTAGAGGTGTTTCATTAACTCAGGAAGAAAAAAAATTAATCAAACCATTAGGATTGTTAACAGAAAAACCGATTATTTATGCAACTAATCTTGGGGAAGATGAGCTTGCGACTGGTAATCCCTTTTCAGAAGAAGTAAATACACTGGCAACGAAAGAAGGTTCTGAATGTGTAAAGATTTCAGCGCAAGTAGAAGCTGAATTAATTGAATTGGGGGCGGAGGAAAGAGATGATTATTTAAATGGTTTGGGAGTTGAAGAAGGAGGTTTGATTAGTCTGATTAAAGCTACATACCGATTATTGGGTTTAAGCACTTATTTCACCACGGGAGAAAAAGAAACTAAAGCCTGGACTATTACTGATGGGATGACAGCTCCTCAAGCCGCTGGGGTAATTCATACAGATTTTGAAAAGGGATTTATTCGAGCTCAAACAATTTCATATGAAAAACTACTTGAAGCAGGATCTTTAGGTGAAGCTCGAAATAATGGTTGGTTAAGAAGTGAGGGGAAAGAATATGTTGTGAACGAAGGAGACGTTATGGAGTTTTTATTCAACGTATAGCAGTCCATTCATACCAAGGGTTCTCAGCGTTCTCAATAGGCTCCTATTCTAACTTCGTTCTAACTTTTGGTTTGGATTTTATAGGGATTTTTTGCTGATTAATAATTTATTTAATCATTGAGATTATTTGTGCTTTATGAAGCCTCCTTTCGTGAGCCCTTTTTGCGGCTAAACGACTATTCAAATAAGCAGAAGAAGTTCTAGTACATCTCGTAGCCATCTGCAATTCTGCTTGATGTAAATTTTTTCTTTTTGTTTTTTGCGTTACCAATCGAATATTTAACTCAGCAGGATTTGTATGACTAGGCTTCGAAGCTAAAAGCAATTCTGCTTTATGAATTAGATCCTTTTTGTTACGACCCTTTCTTATTAAAGCAAGGTGATTCATGACGTTTTCTCAGTAAAGGTAACCCCGTTCCCTGTTACCCAAACATGCATTCCGAAAGAGGAACGAACGTAAAAAAAGTGTAGCTGTTGATACCGTTTTCCGCGAGTACAGAGAAATAGAATTTAATAAAAATGTAGCGGTTGATACGTTTTATCCCAAGAAGCCTTGCCCTGATTGGCTCAAAGCTAACTTTATTCCTAGAGGAATTATTCTTTCTTTTACGTATGAATTTATAGATAGTTCATTGATAAAAAAAAATTGTTCCTAGAAGTGAATAAGGTTTATCATCGCTTTTCAGAATTTAAATAGGGTTTTATTCGTTCTAACTTCGTTCTACTCTTCTAACTTACGTCTAACCACGATTTTTGCTTGTAATCAACTGGCATGACTGGATGCTAAGGAGTTTTTATTCAACGTATAAGCGTCCAGTTATAGCAAGGGTTTTCAGCGATTTTTATGGCTATTCTAACTTTGTTCTAACTTTTTAGATACCAAATTGTTCTAATGCTTTCTCAAATTTAATACTTGTATTTTTATCTATAAAAATAATTTTTGAGGTCGAGACTTTTGATTTTTCATCTTTGTATGTCAGATGATAGATATAGGCTTTTGAACGAAATGCTCCTCGATATTTTTTCTCTTTATAAATCTCTAGGATTTGGTCTTTAGAAATTGGAATCCCATCGTTAACTTGGAAAGATGCTTCTGATGAAGAGGTTTTGGGGAGAAATCGTATAATGCAATCTTCATCTTCTTCATCCCACCAAGCATGAAAAATAGTCTTGTTAGTTATTTCGCCATGATGAGTTGAATGAGCGAGAACAATATCTGATGGAACTGATGTAATAAAAACTAGAGAGGTGATTAATAAGAAATACATAATTAAGAATAAATTTTGTTTAGTTAATCAAGAAATTTATCTACGTCAATTCCAGTGGTTCCAGTATCTTCTCTACCTACATCTTTTGGAGATTTTAGGACACCAGAAATAACAACACTATTACTATCTTCATCATATTTCCAGTCTCTCATCTTTTTATTTTCTCTTGCAATCTTTCCTTGTCTTTTTAAATTATTAAATAACTTTTTATTTTTAAGTTCTAATTTAATTGCCTTCGCTCTTCTTTCCCAACTCGGGTGAGTACTTAACATTTCCATGACTGCTTCAGGTACCTTTTCTGTCTTTCTCCTTTTTGTACTTTTAAATTCGTCACAGTCATCATAATTAGGGTCACAGTATCTTGCTCTCCTATCTTTTTTTATACAATCCAATTTCTCTTTTCCTTTTAAACCTATTTTGTCACACTTATCTTTTGAGATATCTTTTTCTTCCTCCTTATTTATGAAAATAGGGACATCCTCTTTCCCTGGATCATTAGTGCCTTCTGGAAGTAAACGAGCAATGATTTTATCTTGATCGTGAGGCATAGTCTCTGATGCTACTTTTATACATTCTTCTGGGTTGAATCCAGCTGCGGCGACATATTTAAGTCCTAACAAATCAGCCTCGTATTCATGACCTCGACTAAATGCCAATAACTTTAGGCTGCTATCTCTTAGATAACTATCAATACTTTTAAAAGCTTTCTTTAAATATTCAGGTGCTAATCCCTTCGTTTCATTGATAGATTTACCTATAACTGGTGAATAATTAAGTGCTATTTTACCAATCTCTGGTGCAGCCATTTGAGCTGCTAATCTATCAAATTGTATTTGAGTTGAGACTTGATTTATTGAACTATTGTCGCCAGAGTAAGCAGATGCCATCCCTCCAAATATAGCTGCCATTACATAAGCACCAGTTTGGCTATCATGTAATTGTTTTACTCTATTAGATATTTGTTTAGATGCTTCTAAATCATATTTTAACTGTTCTTTTTGTTGTTCCTCAGAATGATTTTGTGTTATGTGAGCTAATTCATGGGAAATCACACAAGCTAATTGAGTTGGCTTCCCCATAAAATCTTTCATTAGGGGAATATTTAAAAACAGTGTTCCGCTATTGCTGTAAGCGATTGCATTTGGACTCCCAGCCATTGTATTAACAACTTGTCTTGCCCATATATCAAAATTTGTTGACTTATCTATGTCTGGAAGTAATTGTAAAGCCTGACAAGCTTGATCATTCATATCACAAAAAGCCCCTTTCCTAACAGCTACTCTTATGGGTCTTTTTATTTGATTTGACTCTAGTATTCTGTCAGTCAATCTATAAGTAAGATATAAATCTGGATCAAGTTTTTTCTTTGCTCTTTTATATGCTGTAGATTTTTCTGGATTAATACGCTCTCTATATAAATTGTTTACTAAACCTATTAAAAATAAGGCTAGTAAGCTAATCAAAATATTCTTTTTCGTAAGGTATTCTTTGAATTTCATTGATAAACTTTAAATTTAATTTTTTATTTCAGCCAACCTTACTAGTTGATCTAGCTCTATTAGATAGTGTTTACCTTTTGAATTCTTATTGTATCGATTAATTCAAAGGAAGGTAAAAGGTTGAAAACTCATATTTTTGATTTTCGAAGGTTTAATCAATTCTTTAAGCAATGGATGCCAATTCAAGGCTTAAATGCTTTAAAGATTCAGTCTGGTTCTATTCTAACTTCCTTCTACTCTTCTAACTTACGTCTAACCATGATTTTTGCTTGTAATCAATTGCTATAACTGGACGCTAAGGAGTTTTTATTCAACGTCTAAAAAGTTAGTCATATCAAGGGTCCTCAGGAGTTAGACTAACGCTTGGTCTAACAACTTAGTCTAACTTTTGAGACGAAAAAGGCTGGCTTTTGAGACGGACGAGATTGAATCTTGCGTTTTTGAAGCAAATAAAGCTATTTCATTTTGGTGAAAGTGCTAAAAACATCTATCTTCATCCCAACCCAGTCATTTCAGTAAAGAGGGTTTTGTTTTCTGCTGATTCAGAGAATCCTAGAAGAACTTCGTATCGAGTTTCAGCCCCACTATTTAATTGCCCCAACCAGTAGTTCAAGCCTCCAGCATCTGCATCACGTCCAAGAACATTTTTATAGAGAGTATTCACATAGGTTGAATCAGAAACGTTGTCTCCATAACGTTCAGCAAATTCAGCTGAACCTAAAAATGATGATGCAACGACTCTGATGCTATTACGTCCTGAACTGAAATTATCAATCCAATAAGCAAGTCCATCTGAATCAGGTAATCGTTTAAATGATGCGTTGTATAAACGGAACATACGCCCTGAATCTGTATTTAAACCAGTGACTTGATCAAACGTTCCTTTGATATCAGTAATGGCACTAATGTCTTTAAAGGAACTTGTCGTGGCTTCTCCCGTAAAGGTTAATAAGGGAAAGCCAGTAATATCGTCATAGCCAGAATCTGTTTTGATCTGATAGACACCATTGCCTTTATTATAAAATTTATAATCACTAAATTTACCGCTATATGTTTTAACAACGTCTACTTTTGATTCTTCTACTTTTTGATCTGAGAACTGAATGTATTCAATATTTGAAAGATTATCTGTCCCATCATTAGTACCTGTTCTTTGATCGGCAATGGCTAATGAATTGACTTCTCTTGTAAAGGAATAATCAGAAAACTTTCCAGAATAAACTGAAGTGTCGTTACCTCCTTCACCATTAATTGTATCGGAGCCTTCTGACGCGAAGAAAGTTTCATTGCTACTACTACCAGTAAGCTCATCGTTTAAACTGCTCCCAGTATTTGCGATATATCCAGAAAGCCCTTGGTTGTTTTCTTTGAAAATTTTTTCCAGTTCCTTGCTGGAAGGCTTACTAATTACTTTCTTAATATAGTTTTCATATAAGCTATGTCCTAAAGGATTTCCTTCCTTAATCTTGTCGGGAGTTAAGTAATTATCTGACCATTCTGGATCAAGACTGCCTGAATATTTTTCAATATATCCCCATTCTGCAAAGGTTAAAGCATATTGATATTCAACCATTACTGTTTTCCAGTATCTGAAACTACCCTCTCCCATATGGTTGTAGCTTGAAGCATCAAAAACCCCATTATTAATAGCTTCTTTTGCTGCTTCATAAAGCGAACCAGATAATATTGGCTCCTCTTTTGAGACATCCCCTCCATACTCAGGGCTTCTATCTTCAATAAATAGAAATTGAGCTGGGTACGCACCTGGTAAAGCAAATCTAACTAGTGTATGGAGTAAATGTTCAAGCACTTCTGTTATTTGACTGTTAGCTGTTTTGTCCGAATCACCAGAAAGGTTGAATTGCCATATGAAATCGGTAAGACTATGCTTATCATTTGTTATGTCCCATCCTGAATAATTATCTCCGTTTAGCAAAGGAGTGTACGAATCCATTTCCTCAACTCCTATTCTTTGTAGGGTATTTATAGTTTTTAAATGTTTAATAGCTTTAATTTGAGAGCCTGAATCAATCGAAGTGTCTTCTGGGTTGAGTAATAATTTTGTTGTTTGAGCTATCTTTCTTATAAATTCATCTTCTACAGCAACGTTTCCTCCTGTTGCTTTCAAGCCAGCTATTTTGACTCCATAAACTTCTATGTATCTATTAAAAGGCTCTATTTCTAAACTAGTTTCAATTTGATAGCTTTTATAGACAGCGTCTAACGTTCCCATGTCCAAGATTAAAAATATATTTTATCTAAAAAATGTATTTGAGTGAGTAGTCTCAGATTATCTCAAAAACGGTCTAACATTTTGTTGTACTGGTCTAACCCTAAATTATCGCTCAAATAAGTTGCTATGACTTGATGTATAGGAGTTTTTATTCAACGTATAGCATTCAGTTAGGCCAAGGGATATCAATATTAAATAGACTTGTATTCTACTTTTTAGATCAAATATCTTTTGCTATCAACGGATTTATAGTTTATTTCTGAGAAATTAAGGTCTAAAAAGAGCAGACTTGCGATTGATCAAAACCTTATTTTGGTAATCTTTCTCTTATCTATAAACTTATAAATATAACCTATTAATCTTGCGCTAAATCGACCAAAGGGATTTGATAGAGACAAACATTTATCAAGGTAATTAATTTCTTTACTTCTTTGATTTAGGAAATCATCTTCACCGCGTATAGCTAGTAATATCTCTAAAATTTCATGCAGCGGTTGATCCAAAAATAAAATCCTTATTGACTTTAAGAAGAGATAAGCCAGCAGTAGTAGCTGCGCCTACTTCCAAAGAGTAATTGCAGTATTAAGTAGTTTCGATTTAATCAATAAAAAAGCTGCAAATTTTTTGCAGCTCAGGTTAAAAATTTTGATTTATTTGAATTATATCAAATTCAAAGATTTTAAAGTTTAAGCAAATAAAGCTGATGCTATACCGGCAACAGCTATTATTATCCCCCCCCATTTGATTACAGGTTGATCCTTGTCATAGGTGTTTGATACAAGAATTGCGGCGAGTAGGATTTCTACAAGGTTCTCATTAATCATGGGTCGAAGCCAAAAAAGTATTTGTTGATACTGTTTCTAGCCAATCTTTATTCAATGGGCAACAAATATTAAGTTCTTGCTTGGCTAATTTCCCTAGGGTTAAAAAAACTATTTGTTTGCTTGTATTTCATAGCACTTATTTGAATTTAGGGGTTTTGTTCAATGTTTTAAAACCACTAAAGCAAATCATATATCCAAAAAAAGGCAAAAAAAAGCCCTCTAAAAGAGGGCTTTAAAAAAATCAAGTTAAAGACTTAACCGATTGCAGGTGCAACAAGAGCTACAGAAGTAGACTCAGCAGCTGCTAGGTCAAGTGGGAAGTTGTGAGCATTACGCTCGTGCATTACTTCCATACCAAGGTTTGCACGGTTAAGTACATCACCCCAGGTTGGTACAACCTTGCCTGAAGTATCAACTACAGACTGGTTGAAGTTGAAACCGTTCAAGTTGAACGCCATGGTGCAGATGCCCATAGATGTCAACCAAACACAAATCACTGGCCATGAAGCCAAGAAGAAGTGAAGACTACGGCTGTTGTTGAAGCTTGCATATTGGAAGATCAAACGACCGAAGTAGCCATGAGCTGCAACGATGTTGTATGTCTCTTCTTCTTGTCCAAACTTGTAACCATAGTTCTGAGAATCAAGTCCTGTGGTCTCACGGATAAGTGATGAAGTAACCAAAGAACCGTGCATTGCAGAGAACAAAGCACCACCGAACATACCTGCTACACCAGCCATATGGAATGGGTGCATCAAGATGTTGTGCTCAGCCTGGAAAACGAACATGAAGTTGAATGTTCCAGAGATTCCTAGAGGCATACCATCAGAGAATGAACCCTGACCGAATGGGTAAACAAGGAATACAGCGAAAGCTGCTGATACAGGAGCTGAGTAAGCAACACAGATCCATGGGCGCATACCTAAACGGTATGAAAGCTCCCACTGACGTCCCATGTATGCACAGATACCAATAAGGAAGTGGAAGATTACAAGCTGGTAAGGGCCACCGTTATATAGCCACTCATCAAGAGTTGCTGCTTCCCAGATTGGGTAGAAGTGAAGGCCGATAGCGTTACTTGAAGGAACAACAGCACCAGAAATGATGTTGTTTCCATACATGAATGAACCAGCTACTGGCTCACGGATACCGTCGATATCAACTGGAGGAGCAGCGATAAATGCAACGATGAAACAAGTTGTTGCCGCAAGAAGGCAAGGGATCATCAATACACCGAACCAACCGACATAGATACGGTTGTTGGTGGAAGTAACCCACTCGCAGAATTGTGGCCAACCTTTGAGCAACGAAGAACGCTGCTGCTGAATAGTGGTCATGAAAAAGAGCGTTAAGTATTTGCCCGAAAGAGCAATAAATAAGATCAGATAAAAAATCTGACAGACGGAATTTAGCTTCTAAATCAAAGATGTCGGATGGGTAAACTCACCAGATTTTTGCTGATAGCAATTAGTAAAGCTATTGGTGTGAATAATTTTTTCTTATAAGATAAGTTGCCTTGCTCTCTAATAGATTTATTGATAACAGTCAATAATAATTTAGGATTTCTTTTATGAATTTTCTTTTTTGATCTTCAATAATTAGTTTAGGTTAATCATCTCTGGCATTTTTTTGAAATATTCACGATAATTAATTTTTAATTTCAGTTTTCTAAAGTGTATTTAAATATACATATATAAGTCAATGAAGGACTTTAAAGCACTTTTTGTATTTTTAGATACTTGCTTATCGAATGACTTGAATCATATTTAAATCAGGTTTTTAGGTTGATATGTTTAAAAATTATCAACCTAAAAAGGGATATGATGAATACTTTTCTTCAGAGGATTTTTTACCGAGATCTTCATTAGAGCCTTTACTTTCGTCTTTAGGCGAGATGGGTTTAGATCAATTGAACATAAGTCATGGAATAGCAAGGAAGCTTCTTCTTCGCCATGGAGCAACTTTTCGTCTCAATGATTCTGGTAACAGAGATTCTGAAAGGATCCTCCCTTTTGATCCTCTTCCAAGAGTAATTGGTTCTTCAGAATGGTCAGATTTAGAGAGGGGACTTATACAAAGACTCGAAGCAATAGATTTGTTCTTAGCTGATGTCTATGGAAAACAACAAATAGTTAAAGATGGAATTATTCCAATAGATCTCATTGAGAGCTCCGATGGATGGCGACCTCAGATGAAGGACATTGTTCTACCCTTAGGGAAATGGTGTCATGTTTCTGGACTTGATCTTATTAGAGATGGAAAAGGCGAGTGGCTTGTTTTAGAGGACAATCTTCGCTGCCCTTCAGGTGTTGCTTATTTCTTGGAAAATAGGTTAGTTATGAAAAGGATTTTTCCGAGCCTTTTTAATGGAAGAGTTGTCAGGCCTATTGATGATTATCCTTCATATTTGTTGAAATCACTCCAGGAATTAGCAGTTTGGACGGATACTCCAAAAGTTGTCCTATTGACTCCTGGAGTTTTTAATAGTGCATATTTTGAGCACAGTTACTTAGCTCAACAAATGGGAGTTCAATTAGTTGAAGGAAGTGATTTAGTTTGTCAGAATCAAAATGTTTATTTGAAAACTACTTCTGGTATTAAAAAAGTTGATGTAATTTATCGTCGAATAGATGATGATTATTTAGACCCTAAGTTCTTTAGAAAAGATTCAATGCTGGGGGTTCCAGGTCTTATTGATGTATTAAGAAAAGGTCGAGTGGCCATAGCAAATGCCCCTGGTACAGGTCTAGCAGATGACAAATTAATTTATACTTTTGTGCCTGAAATGATTAGGTATTATCTAAAAGAGGAACCAATAATTAATAATGTTAAAACATATGTTTGTGCGAGATCAAGTGACCTTGGCTTTGTATTAGAAAACCTTGATAAATTAGTTGTAAAAAGTGTATCTGAAGCAGGCGGCTACGGAATGTTAATTGGTCCACATTCATCCCAAATAGATATTGATAAGTTTTCAGCTAAAATAAAAGCTAATCCAAGAAATTATATAGCGCAACCAACATTGGATTTATCTACAGTTCCATCCCTTAGCGATGGGGAAGTTTACCCCTGCCATGTCGATTTAAGACCCTATGTACTTAGAGGAAAGGGTACTTGGGTAAGCCCTGGCGGGTTAACAAGAGTAGCCTTGAAAAGAGATTCTTTGATTGTTAATTCATCTCAAGGAGGAGGCTGCAAAGATACTTGGGTCGTTAGTAAATAATTAAAATGCTACTTAGCAGAGTCGCTGAATCACTTTATTGGATTAACAGATATCTTGAACGTGCAGAAAATATTTCTAGATTTGTTGAGGTAAGTGAGTCTATGGCACTAGATTGTCCTCCTGGGAGCGCAGAGCCTTGGTTGCCTTTAGTCGACGCAAGTGGAGATAGAAAGAAGTTTGATGAAATTTATATACATAAGACTCCTAGTGATGTAACAAATTTCCTTATTAAAGATAGAGAAAATCCTAATAGCATTTTAAGTTGTATTTGCATGGCAAGAGAAAATGCTCGTCAAATAAGAGATGTTATTACCTCTGAAATGTGGGAACAAATTAATAGTTTATATTGGAGTATTCAAGAAGGTGAGGTGATCTGGCTTCAACCTGCTCAAGAACAATTATTTGAAATCAGAAGAGGTTGTCAATTATTTTATGGAGTCACTGATGCTACTTTTAGTCATGATATTGCGTGGGATTTTAGTAAATTAGGAAGATTAATTGAGAGAGCTGATAAAACTTCTAGGATATTAGATGTAAAATATTTTTTACTTTTACCAAATCTAAAAGAACTTGGAGGAGCATTGGACGAACTTCAGTGGATTTCTTTATTGCGATCAGCGGGAGCTTATCAAATGTTTAGGATATCTGAGCAAGGATCAATAAGCCCAAATGCAATTGCTAGCTTTTTGTTATTGGATCCTATCTTTCCAAGGTCAGTTAGATTTTGTCTTGAAGGTATCAAAGAATCTTTAGTGAAGATTCAAAACTCTCCTATATCTGAAAAACCTAATGATCTTGAATGTTTAATAGGATTATTGCTCTCAAAATGGAGCTTTGTAAGAATCGATCACTTAATCAAAGATGGCTTACATGAAGCTATTGATAGTCTTCAAATTGATTTAAATAAGTTGCATGATCTCATACATGGTATTTATTTTAGAAATGATAAAAGATATGATGTTGAATCTTTAGAAGAATGAAAAAGAAAATAATTCATACATTAGTTTATACTTATGAAACCCCTGTATCACTTGAAGAGCATTTAATTTGTCTTAAACCAAGGTCTAATAGTTTTCAGGAATTATCTAAATTTGATCTTCAAATTATACCCTCGTCAAACGATATTTTTCCTTTTCTTTCAGAAAATGGAGATGATATCTTTAAAGTGATTTTTACTGGTTATACAAATTCTCTTACCATAAAAGCAGAAAGTGATATAGAAACAAAGATTCACCCTGATTTATATAAGTTTAAAAATGAATATGACTTAAGTTTGCCTTTTAAAATCGAATCTAATAATTCATTGATTGGATTTATTAAAGGATGGTTTCCTAATGGTCAGCATGATCCAGCCGCTATTAAAATTGCCCAAGAGGCTTTAGTCGGTATAAATAATAATGTATTGGATTTTTTATATCAATTAATTGAATTAATTAAAGATAGAGTTAAATATACTCCAAGGCATATGGGGCCAGCATGGACTTCTGGAAGGACTCTGAGCGAGAGAGTTGGTTCTTGCAGGGATTTAGCAATATTGTTGATGGAAACTTGTAGATGTGTAGGTATACCAAGTCGTTTTGTCAGTGGATATCAATTTATGGAACAACCTCCTGATAAATATGAACTTCATGCATGGACAGAGGTTTTTATACCTGGTTTTGGATGGAGAGGTTTTGACCCAAGTGGTTTCGGACTTATTAATCATAATTATATTGCTTTGGCTTCTTCTTCAAAGTCTGAATTAGTAGCGCCAGTAAGAGGGAGTTTCGTGGGAACTTCTAAATTAAAAAGTGAACTAAAGTGGAACATTGAGATCACTTGATATAGAAAAATAAAGTTACTATTCGAAGGAGATCTATTTCCATAACGTATTATTGTTATTATTAAAGAAATGATTATAGTTAATCTAGTCATGTTTCATCAATAGATGACTAAAAGTCAGTTTAATATAAAGATCTCAAAAGACTTATTAATTAGAGTTAAGCGGCAGGCAATGATGTCGGGAAAGAGTCTAACAGAACATATTACTGATTTGGTTACCAATTCCTTGTCTGATGAGGATATTCAAAATACTCATTTATCTTCAGTTGGTAAGATTAAAGAACTAGAAAAAAGGTTATTATCCTTAGAATCAATAGTGAAAAATCGGGAATACTTAAGTGAAAAGTTGAAACCATTTACTAATTCTGAAGCCATCAATTGTACAAAATTTATGAGAGGTGTTTTTTATAAAGAATTACAAAAAAGAAATTTTGATAATAAATCGGAGGCATTTGAGGATTTTCTTCAGTCAGTTCAAGTTTATGATGAACTAAATAAGTCCTTTTCTGATCGATTGAAAGAAATAATGCTTAGCGATAAGCCATCTCCTTGGACCGGAGAAGAACTTAATGAATTAACTGGTAAGGATAAATGTAATTGTTTAATTAGAAAAGGCTTAATTAATTGGACTGGGAAAACAGAGTGCCCTTCTCAACAGGAAATATGTGATAAAGGAGAGGAATTACTATCTTTATTTTGAGAGGAGATCAAGCATCTTTTATAAGCTTTTCGCTTATCTCCCATAATTTCTTTCTTGAAGCTTGATTTAATGCTTTTGGAGCATTTCTACATATTTTTGGGAACCCTCTGAAGTTAAATCTAGGCCCATATTGTTCTCCCCCTTGAGCGCTAGATAATGTAGCTGCTGATATTTGAGGCAGTGCTCCCATTTTTGCGCTTTGAAACATTGGATCCATCAATTTATAAGCAAGTCCCTCTTGCCATGATTGATTAGCCTCAACCGACTTTGGCTGTAAATTTGTACGTGCAAATCCTGGGTGAGCGAGTAGTGAAGATGTTTGTGAATTTCTTTCTTTAAGTTTTAAATTGAGCTCCAACCCAAACATTACGTTTGCAAGTTTGCTCTGCGCATATGAAGCCCAACGATCGTATTTAAGATTTCCTTGAAGATCTTCCCATTGAATATTTCCAAAATATTGAACGCCCGAGGTTACAGTAACTACCCTGGAATTATTTTTTTCTTCAAGCAAAGGTAATAATTCCAACGTTAAGCTCATGTGAGCAAGATGATTAACCGCAAACTGTATTTCGAAACCTTGCTTACTCAAAGTCTTTGGCGGGGCCATTATTCCAGCATTATTTATTAAAATATCTAAGGAATTAAATTTATTTTTAATAGATTCAGAAAATCTCTTTACGTTGTTTAAATCGGATAAATCTAATTTAACTAGTTCAATCTTCCCAGAGAAGTTAAATTTTAAAAGTTCTTGCTTGGCTTTCTCTCCTTTGAGTAAATCTCTGCAACACATTATCACTGTTGCACCCCTTTCTAGAAGGAATTTAGAAGTTTCATAACCAAGCCCGCTATTTGCACCAGTGATTAAGAATACTCTTCCATTTTGATTTTTAATTTCATTAAATCTAACCATGGTTGTTTACAAGTTTGTACTTACTATAATTGCATTTTGTTTTATTTGTGGTATATGTATTTTATTAGATTTAGATATTGTTAAGTTTATAATATGAGTTTTTAAATTTATAAAATCCTGACTTTGCATAATTCCAATACATAAGATCATCATCTCTATAAATATAATTAAGAATCATTTGATTTTGATATGCATATTTATTTATCAAATCTAGGTTGTGTCCAACTCCTGGGTAGATAACATCAACAAGAATTTGACCACGCAAATATTTTCTTATGTCATTTGATTTTAATACTTCTGAGTTTGGGATTAAATTACTTATTTTGTCAATTAAGCCTCGTTTGAATTGACTTGCTTTCTCACTTAGCTCAAATTCATTATTGATGACGTCATTATACAATATATAAACTTTCGAGTATGAATTAAATAACTTAGATCTGTTCATTATATTCATATCATTATCAAACATTAGTAGAATATTACTATTAGTGAAACTTCTTTGAACTGGAAGTTTATTTGATTGATGTTGACTATTTTTGATGATATTAATTTCGTTTGATATGCTAATTGGAGTATCTCTGAATCGATTATTTGAGTACTTGTCGATGTTTTCTTTAGATGCTAAGTAAGGCTTCTTGTTCGTATGCATTCCAGCCACCCATCTCCAGCTAAGGGTGTTTGATGAAGCATCCCCATCTAGTAGATTTTTCATAAAAAGCCTCGCTCCTAGTTGCCATGGGTGTCCCAAAGTGAAAATCCATATACTTCAAACCACATCCTTGAGTGATTATGCAAATAGTTATTTTCTCTAAGCTCCTCTATCCATGTATCAAAGCAATTTATACCTGTCTTGCCATTTATGGCAGAACTAATTGAGTTTGAATTACTTGAGTTTTCTTTGAAATTTATATATTCAAACCATATTGATTTGTAATTTTCTAGGTAACCCTTCCAATAGATCCTCCAAAGGATTTCATCAGTGTATTTTTGTTTCTTATCATACTTTTTTAATTTTTCAATTATGTCGTATTCGTAAAGGATTCTGTGAGATGTATATTTAGAAATCTGAGAAACATTAGTCCTATTTTCGATCCCATAATCGTAATTTCTTAGCTGATGCTAAGAATGAAGGTGATTGAAAATGAAATTATCTAATAAATCATTAGCCTCTTCAAAAATGTTCATATGAGTATTTAATTTATTATTGAAGTTTTTTTAATGCTTTTATAGCTTCTTTTATATGAGCTGGACCATTTAAAAGGTCTTCAAATATATGTTTTATTATTCCTTCGGAATTTATTATATAGGTTACTCTTCCTTCAATGAATCCTAGCTTTTTCGGTACTCCAAATTGATTTCTGAGAATATTATTTTGATCGCATAGTAATGGATACTGAAGTTTGTTTTTATTTGCAAATCCTAGATGACTTTTAATACTACCATTGCTTATTCCCCACACCTCAGCACCTAGAATTTTGAAAAGATCATATTTGTCTCGGAAGCCACAGGCCTCGATAGTACAACCAGGTGTATCGTCTTTCGGGTAGAAGAACAAAACTAGAGACTTTTTCAGTTTATTTGAAGTTCTGATGTTCCCGTTTTGATCTTTCAAAGAAAATAATGGAATTTGATCACCAATTTTCAGCTTCACTCTACCTAACCAAATTAACACTATACAAAATTAACTTCTTTTTGAGAGTACTCTTTTGGAGTAAAAACAACACTTAGACAAAGTTAATAGAAATTTAGTCGTTTTAAATATCTTAGTTTAAATTATTAATTTAGTTTAGACATGAACGCATTAGCATTACGCCTGTGGTTCATTTTTTTATTAGGGTCCATTTTTTCTTCTTCTACATCTTTCTGAACAGTAAATGACATTATCCCAGTCTTTAGCCCATTTTTTTCTCCATTGAAAATCTCTAAAGCAAATCGGGCAATTTTTTATCAATTTGAACTTCACTTTTGATTGGCTGACTTGAACCTTATCTTCTTGTTAGGGAAGCCATGCTTTAATTTCCTTCCAGTAACTCTTTTTCTCCACAATTTAAAAGAAGATGTTTTTAAATTCGATCTCATTAGATGAATAACTTCTCTCTCTTTGAGATTGAATTGAAAATCGATCGCATCAAAAGGAGTCCTATCCTCCCATGCCATTTCAACAATGCGATCAACTTCAGCCGGAGTTAGCTTCTTAAGTATGATTTGTATTGATTCAAAATTAGTTAAACCTTATAACAGATTTTTAATTGTATTGGTACGTATAACCCTAAGAATTTTCTTGGATTTATAAAACTCCATTGCCAATCAATTTGTTTTGGATGTATGAAATGAATTATTTATACTCACACTCATGATTGATTTTTGTTATGACATTAATTGTTGATAGGAATTGAAGTCGAAGTTCGTTTCTCTGTCAACATCGGAAGAGTGCTTGCGCTCTTCCAACATCAAAAAAACTGTATTAATAGTTAAGTTGAACTTATCTGTTTCTGTATTTGGAGATAATCAGCTTATCCTGTTTGTTTTTTGTATAAATAGTCACTACTTTTGCTGTTAAGTTTTACTTATGTACCAGTATAAAATGATGTTAAATTATTAATCAATGGTTGTTTGTTTAGGTTTTTGATAGTTAAAAAGTCTACTAACTTGTAGTCTGGAAAATATATATTACCCCCTGTTTTATATGCAGACCTATGGAAATCCAGATGTCACCTACGGGTGGTGGGCTGGTAATTCAAGGGTTACTAACCGCGCTGGAAAGTTTATTGCAGCCCATGCAGGTCATACAGGCCTAATTTCATTTGCTGCAGGAGCTAGCACTCTTTGGGAGCTAGCTAGGTTTGATCCGTCTATAGCCATGGGGCACCAAAGCTCTGTCTTTCTAGCTCATCTTGCATCTATTGGAATTGGATTTGATGATGCAGGTGCTTGGACTGGAGCCAATGTCGCTTCAGTAGCAATTGTCCATATTATTGCTTCTCTTGTTTATGCAGGAGGAGCTCTTTCACACTCTTTGCTCTTTGATGGGGATTTGGCTGATGGGCCAGGACCTACTACTCAAAAATTCAAGCTTGAATGGGACAACCCTGATAATTTGACATTTATATTGGGTCACCATCTTATTTTCTTCGGGGTAGCTTGTATTGCTTTTGTTGAATGGGCTAGAATTCACGGAATTTATGACCCCGCAATAGGAGCTGTTCGACAAGTTGAGTACAACCTTAATTTGACCAATATTTGGAATCATCAGTTTGATTTCTTAGCTATTGATAATCTTGAAGACGTTTTGGGCGGCCATGCGTTTTTAGCATTTGTTGAGATAACTGGTGGTGCATTCCATATCGCAACTAAGCAGGTAGGAGAATACACACCATTTAAAGGAGCTGGGATTCTTTCTGCCGAGGCCGTTTTGTCTTTCTCATTGGCAGGTATTGGTTGGATGGCGATTGTCGCAGCATTCTGGTGTGCAACAAATACAACTGTTTATCCTGAACCTTGGTTTGGAGAGCCTTTAGCTTTGAAATTTGGAATTTCTCCCTATTGGATCGATACTGTAGAGGTAAGTGAGAGCACTGCATTAGCAGGTCACACCACAAGAGCTGCTTTAACAAATGTCCATTATTATTTTGGATTCTTCTTCTTACAAGGTCATTTATGGCACGCTATTCGTGCATTAGGCTTTGACTTTAGGAGAGTTACAAATGCTGTTGCTGGTTTAGATAGGGCACAAATCACTCTTAATGACTAACTGATTTAATTGCTTGGATATTCAATAAAAGCCCCGTAATATTTTGCGGGGCTTTTTATTTATTTAATAAAATTGATGAGATTTATCAAGGATTCTTAAATCCGATCTGGGACTGGTTTTGTAAGGAAAATCAACGGATAATACAAGCTCTATTATTGATTTCATTTGTGTATTAAATAAAGACCTTTTACGATTTCAAGCAAATTAATGGGAGTAAATGTAAGGTAGGTCGAATTTCGACTTCAATTTCCTCAATTATGCAGTCCTACGGAAATCCAGACGTCACTTACGGGTGGTGGGTTGGTAATTCTGTCGTAACAAATAAGTCAAGCCGATTTATTGGCTCGCATGTTGCTCATACAGGATTGATTTGTTTCGCAGCTGGTGCAAACACACTTTGGGAGCTCGCTAGATACAACCCAGATATTCCAATGGGACACCAGGGGATGGTGAGTATTCCACATCTTGCTTCTATTGGTATTGGATTTGATCCAACTGGAACAGTATTTGATGGCACATCAATAGCCTTTATCGGTGTATTCCATCTGATTTGCTCAATGGTATATGCGGGTGCAGGTTTATTGCACTCTTTGATCTTTAGCGAAGACACCCAAAATAGTTCAGGTTTGTTTGCTGATGATCGTCCTGAGCATCGTCAGGCAGCAAGATACAAGCTTGAATGGGATAATCCAGATAATCAGACTTTTATCCTTGGTCACCATTTGATTTTCTTTGGTGTTGCATGTATATGGTTTGTTGAATGGGCCCGAATTCATGGGATTTACGATCCTGCAATAGGAGCTGTTCGACAAGTTGAGTACAATTTAAACTTGACCAACATTTGGAATCATCAGTTTGATTTCTTGGCTATCGATAGTCTTGAGGATGTTATGGGTGGTCATGCATTCTTAGCATTTGTTGAAATAACAGGTGGAGCATTTCATATCGCTACCAAGCAAGTAGGCGAGTACACCGAATTCAAAGGAAAGAACATTCTTTCTGCTGAAGCAGTTCTTTCATGGTCTCTAGCCGGTATTGGTTGGATGGCAATTATTGCAGCTTTCTGGTGTGCAACAAATACAACTGTTTATCCAGAAGCTTGGTATGGAGAAACACTAGCTCTTAAATTTGGCATATCTCCTTATTGGATTGATACCGCTGATATGACTGGAGTTGTTAGTGGCCATACTTCAAGAGCTTGGCTTACAAATGTTCATTACTACCTAGGCTTTTTCTTCATTCAAGGTCACCTTTGGCATGCAATACGTGCTTTAGGCTTTGATTTCAAGAAGGTTACTGATTCAATTAGTAATCTTGATAACGCTAGGGTTACCCTTTCTGATTAATTATTGGGTTTTAAAAATTCCAATAAAAAAGAGCCTCGTCATATGATGAGGCTCTTTTTTTGTGATAAAAAAAATTAGTTTTTAATTTTCTTTAGTTTTTGTAGTTTTCAGGCTTGGCCCAAGGATCGATTCTTTTTGAATCATCAGAATAATAGAAGAATTGAGAAGCTCCAAATACTGCTCCAAGACCACAAAGAGCTGCAGCTATATTAAATCCACCGGATGGTTTGATTAAACCAATATCTGATGGGTGTGGAAGCTGAGTGGCAAAATCAAGAAGGTGAGAAAAATCAATCATTGAGTAAAAAAATTGTTTTTATTGTTAACCCAGGTGGCCACTATGCCAAACCCGTGTTTGAGGATATTACATTAATTTGAGAACTAACATTGAAAAACAAAATTTTCTTAGTCATTTAAAACCCTTTTGGTCGTGATTTCTTCTCAGGAGAGATACCATCATCAATTTTTGCCTTTGGCCTGTAATTTTTTTGAAATAGATAAAAAATAACTGCTAAAAGACAAACTCCAAGCAGAACAAACCAAATTATTGTTGCTATATAAGGAAGTCCATGAAGGTCTTGTAGCTCAAGTTGTAAAGCAGATTTCATTTTTGATATTTAAATTTTTCTTTAGTATTTCAATGAAAACCTAGTTTAGTCGCGGGTTAAGCCAATTTAAAGAAAAAAAACTTTACTACTTCTGTATAAGACCTTATTACTAATAGTAGTTTTTGAATTGAGCTGCCTGTAAGGTGTGGTCACCGTATTACGCCAAAAATCTTAAATCATGCAGACCTACGGAAACCCGGATGTCACCTATGGTTGGTGGGCTGGAAACGCTGGGGTTACTAACAAATCTGGTAAATTCATTGCTGCTCACATTGCGCATACTGGGCTAATAGCCTTTGCAGCAGGTGGAAGTACTCTTTGGGAATTAGCAAGATATAACCCTGAGATCCCCATGGGTCATCAGAGTTCTATCTTTCTTGCTCATTTAGCTTCAATTGGTATCGGCTTTGATGAGGCTGGTGCTTGGACAGGAGTAGGAGTCGCTTCTATTGCCATCGTTCATTTGGTTCTCTCCATGGTTTATGGAGCCGGTGGTTTATTGCATTCAGCGCTATTCGTTGGCGATATGCAAGATTCAGAGGTTCCACAAGCTAGAAAGTTCAAGCTTGAGTGGGATAACCCCGATAATCAGACATTTATTCTTGGACACCATTTGCTTTTCTTTGGTGTTGCATGTATATGGTTTGTTGAATGGGCACGAATTCATGGAATTTATGATCCTGCAATAGGAGCGGTTCGACAAGTTGAGTACAACCTTAACTTGACCAATATTTGGAACCATCAGTTTGATTTCTTGGCTATCGATAGTCTTGAGGATGTTATGGGTGGTCATGCATTCTTAGCATTTGTTGAGATCACAGGTGGAGCTTTCCATATTGCTACCAAGCAAGTTGGTGAATACACCAAATTCAAAGGAGCTGGTCTTCTTTCAGCAGAATCAATTCTTTCATTCTCTTGTGCAGGTATTGGTTGGATGGCTGTTGTAGCTGCTTTTTGGTGTGCTCAGAACACAACAGTTTATCCTGAAGCTTGGTACGGAGAAGCTTTGATCTTGAAGTTTGGTGTTGCACCTTATTGGATTGATAGCGTTGATCTTTCAGGAGGTCCTGCTTTCTTTGGTCATACAACAAGGGCTGCTCTAGCAAATGTTCATTATTACTTTGGATTTTTCTTCCTTCAAGGTCATTTATGGCATGCTTTAAGGGCTATGGGATTTGACTTTAAGAAAGTTCTTAAAGAGCCTCTTCCAGCTCAGCTTTATTGATTTAATCAAAAACAAAATAATTTTTAAAGAGGAGTTTTATCTCCTCTTTTTTTTTGCAATTTTTTTCTTTTAATTTCGATCGATTTAAAAAAAAATTATTCGATTTACAACGTTGAAATTTTTTTATCAAATATCGTTAGATCATGTGGATTGAGATTTTTTGAATGATTAGTCGAGAATTTCGAGTATTTAAATTAAGCTATAACTAGACTTTCGAAGATTTCTACTATCTCCTTGAGACAATATCTCAGCTTCTATAAAATTGTTTTAATTATTGAAATGGGAAAAAATAGTCAAACTAAATAACGACCTCTAACTATTTTGCACATATCATTTCAGCAGCGTGTAATCTGCACGCATATTTCGCCTGTATCGCTTAAAAAATTATGCAGAGCTATGGAAATCCAGATGTTACCTATGATTGGTGGGCTGGTAATTCTGTGGTCACCAACCGCTCAGGCCGATTTATAGCCTCCCATATAGGGCATACAGGCTTGATCGCGTTTGCGGCTGGTGGAAGCACACTTTGGGAGCTTGCCCGCTATAACCCTGAGATCCCAATGGGGCATCAGAGCTCACTATTCTTGGCTCATTTGGCTTCAATTGGAATTGGTTTCAATGAGGCAGGTGCATGGACAGGTGTAGGAGTAGCTGCAATAGCTATTGTTCATTTGGTCTTGTCAATGGTTTATGGAGGAGGAGCTCTCTTGCATGCAGTCTATTTCGAGGCTGATGTTGAAGAAAGCGAAGTGCCTCGCGCTAGAAAATTCAAACTTGAATGGGAAAACCCCGATAATCAAACTTTTATTCTTGGTCACCATTTGTTTTTCTTTGGTGTCGCATGTATATGGTTTGTTGAATGGGCGAGGATACATGGCATATACGATCCTGCGATAGGTGCAGTTCGTCAGGTTAATTACAACCTAGACTTGACAATGATTTGGAATCGACAGTTCGATTTCATTGAAATTGATAGTCTTGAAGATGTTATGGGTGGACATGCTTTCCTGGCTTTTGCTGAATTGACTGGAGCAACTATTCATATGGTTGCTGGTTCAACTCAATGGGAAAACAAGAGACTTGGAGAATGGAGTAAATTCAAAGGAGCTGAATTACTCTCAGCTGAAGCAGTTCTTTCATGGTCTCTCGCAGGTATTGGTTGGATGGCAATTGTGGCTGCTTTCTGGGCTGCAACTAATACAACCGTATATCCCACAGAGTGGTTTGGTGAACCATTAAAATTACAATTCACCGTAGCCCCCTACTGGATTGATACTGGAGACCTTTCTGATTCCACAGCATTCTTTGGTCACTCAACTAGAGCAGCTTTAGTGAATGTTCACTACTACTTTGGTTTCTTCTTCTTACAGGGTCATTTCTGGCATGCTCTTCGAGCTTTAGGATTTGATTTCAAGAAAGTTGGTGATGCTATTGGTAACAGCCAAGGTGCAACTGTTAGAGTTGAAGGTGTAGGTTTCAACGGAAGAGCACCAAGATAAATTCAAATTAGAATAAAAAAATACCTCCCTATGGGGGGTATTTTTTTTGGTTTTTTCTGAAAAAAAGTGTTTTTTTGGTAAAAAAAGACAGATACCTATAAAGACCTCTAACTATTCTGGTAAAAACAATTCCAATAAGTGTAAGGTATCAAAAATTTCGACTTTAATTCCTTAATTATGCAGACCTACGGAAATCCAGACGTCACCTATGGGTGGTGGGTTGGTAATTCTGTGGTGACCAATCGCGCAGGTCGATTCATAGGGTCACATATAGGCCATACAGGTCTTATTTGCTTTGCAGCAGGTGGAAGCACTCTTTGGGAGCTTGCTCGCTACAACCCAGAAATACCAATGGGACATCAAAGTTCCATATTCCTTGCTCATTTAGCTTCTCTTGGTATTGGCTTTGATGAAGCTGGTGTATGGACAGGAGCTGGTGTGGCAACAATTGCTATTTTCCATTTAATTTTTTCAGCTGTGTATGGAACAGCTGGATTAGCTCATTCACTCTTGTTTGATCCGGACTTGAAAGATGGTCCTGTCCCTACCACTAAAAAATTCAAATTAGAATGGGACAACCCAGATAATTTGACATTCATTCTTGGACATCATTTGATTTTCTTTGGTGTTGCAAATATTTGGTTCGTTGAGTGGGCAAGATGGCATGGGATTTACGACCCTGCCATAAGTGAAATCAGAACAATCTTCCCTGGATATGGAGATTTTGGAATGGTTTACGGACATCAGTTTGACTTCCTAACCATTGACAGCCTTGAAGAAGTAATGAGCGGACATGCATTCTTAGCATTCGTTCAAATAAGTGGTGGTGCTTGGCACATAGCTACAAAACAACTAGGGGAATACACTGAATTCAAAGGGAAAGGATTGCTTTCAGCAGAAGCAGTTCTTTCATGGTCTCTTGCTGGTATTGGCTGGATGGCAATTGTTGCTGCATTCTGGTGTGCACAAAACACAACTGTTTATCCAATTGATTGGTATGGAGAGCCTTTAGCTTTGAAATTTGGAATTTCTCCTTATTGGGTTGACACAGGAGATGTCTCAGATAGCACAGCGTTTTTAGGCCATACAACTAGAGCCGCATTGTCAAATGTTCACTATTACTTTGGATTTTTCTTTATTCAAGGTCATATCTGGCATGCTCTTAGAGCTATGGGCTTTGATTTCCGTCGTGTTGTTGGATCAGTAGCTTCTCTAGCAACAACTGAGAGTTAGTAGATTCAAGCTCAAATTTTAATCAAAAAGCCTCATCAAATTTGATGAGGCTTTTTTTTTTTTTTTGATAAAAATCTCTAATTAAAAATCACTCTGTTTTTATATCAATATTTCTCGTCATTAATTGAATCTTCAGATGGATTTACGGATTCGATAGTTGGGAAAGTTTCAGTCTCAGCAGTTAGTTCAGGCTCAGCAGTTAGTTCAGGCTCAGCAGTTACTTCAGGCTCAGCAGTTAGTTCGGGCTCAGCAGTTAGTTCAGGCTCAGCAGTTAGTTCAGGCTCAGCAGTTAGTTCAGGCTCAGCAGTTACTTCAGGCTCAGCAGTTAGTTCAGACTCAGCAGTTACTTCAGGCTCAGCAGTTAGTTCAGGCTCAGCAGTTAGTTCGGACTCAGCAGTTAGTTCGGGCTTAGCAGTTACTTCGGGCTTAGCAGTTACTTCGGGCTCAGCAGTTACTTCAGTTTTTGACTCGGTTGATTCATCTTTCAGTTGAGTTGGTTCTTGATCTAATTTTGATTGAATTAGATCTTTAACTATCAAAAAAAGCTTTTTAAAGTTTGAGAAGAGTTCTTTTGAATTTTCATATATATCTTTGAGAATGCTTTTAATCTCTTGGGCTTTTTCACCTTTGTTGAAAAAAAGCAAGGCGGAAACTACTGATACTGAGATTAATATGAAAATAAATAGGGTAAGCATTTTTTTATCAGTTAGATATCATTAAGATCGCTTTTTATTCTGATCCTATCAAGTGTTTATTTACATTGAACAACGAAATTAGGCTTTCCCTGCTTAAAATATCTTTTTGTGAGAAATTTAATTTTTTATGAATACTGTCAAACTTACTATTTTTTTCGATGGTGGATGCCCCTTATGTAAAAGAGAGGTTTATTTCTTGCAATCAAGAAATCAAAAGGAATCTCTAAGATTTATTGATATTAATAGTTCGGATTTTTCTTTAGATCTTGAAAACGGAATTACCTATAGACAAGCGATGGAGAGAATCCATGCCTTAAAAAGCGATGGCTCAGTAATTAAGGACATAAAGGTTTTTCAAGAGGCTTATGATTTGATTGGCTTGGGTTGGATTTATGCTCCAACAAGATTTCCTGTACTTGATAAATTTTTTGAATCTATATATAAATTATGGGCAAAATATAGATTGAAAATAACTTTTCGACCTTCTATTGAAAAGTTATGTTCTGATAGGGGTTGCGATATATATTGACTATTTATAGTAATAATTATTTTGATTATAATTTTTTTAGATATGAAATTTTAAAACAGTAAACTTACTATCCAAATGTTGAACTATTGAATCCCCAATTTGAGGCTTTAACGTCGATAAATTCAATATAAATTCTATTCGTATTTATATTTGTTTTAGATGCAATTAACTCGCATAAAGACTTGCTCATTGAGGAGGGACTTAGTGAACCAATTGATTTAACCTTAATAAAACAGCATGGTTCATCGGACCCAGCAAATGTCATTTTGGTATCTCTTTGGATCATGGTCATTACGTAATTTTCAGGTTTCCCAGTTAGATCAGCGACCATTGTTGAGATATCTTTTTGGAGTAAATCATCATTTTCCACAACACTTTTGGAGGATGTGTTGACTTGAATGAATGGCATAAGTTAATAAGTCTTTGAGAGATATTAATACTGAATGTGAGATTGATTTTTCAAAAACCTAGAAAGATCCATCCACTCTTCATTTGGAGTCACTGTAAGCAATATTTTTAAAATCTTAAAAAAATAGAAAGATCCTGTTAATTTTTCAGTTATGGCCTCAATAATATTGTTTTTCCAGTAACTTGACAGGGTCTTAATTCGAAAAATGAATCAGAATTATCAAGCTATTGTTCAAGAAGATAAAGAAGATATCAATTCGAATGATCAGACCTTTCTATTAGGTGGTGCTTTGATATTTTTTAATGTATTTGTAATGTTATTCGTAGGGTTATACTGGATGAACCCTGTAATGCACGAATTCATCTCTGGAAATCCTCTTTTGTAAAAATACCAGATATTCCTTTATCCCCTTACATTAATTTGTCTTATCAATGCATATAAAATCCTTAAATAGGGGAGATAATTGCATTAATCAAATGGATTATCATTTTTACTCATGAATTTTGATCTTCTTTTTTCAAAAATAATAAAATATCTATTGAGCTTTTTAATCATATTTTTTGGTGTGAATCCAGCCTTCGCTGGAGCTAATGTGGCGGTTAAGGGTGAGGGAGATGAGGTCCCAAGCTACGTTCGATCAGATATCACTGGATTTAATTTTCATGGCGAAGACTTGCATCTTTCTTCAATAGCTGGAGCAATGGCAAGAGATGCTGATTTTAGTGATGTTGATCTTCATGGAACAACATTAACTTTGTCTGATCTCAAGGGCTCAAATCTTAATGGAATAGACCTTACTGATACTCTTTCTGACAGGGTGAATTTTCAGAAAACAGATCTTAGAAATGCTGTTTTGATAAATATGATTGCCTCCGGCAGTAGCTTTGCTGGTGCACAAATTGAAGGAGCTGATTTTACTTTTGCAATTCTTGATAGTGAAGATCAGAGAAATCTTTGCAAAATAGCGGATGGTGTAAATCCAACTACTGGAGTTTCTACTAGGGAAAGTCTTGAATGTGTAGGAGATAAAGATTCATATAAACCTGCTATGCCTTCAGCTTAATTCTGAGAATACCCATAAAAGATTTGTTATAAAAAACAAGAACTAGTTGCAATTTTATTTGTTTTTGGTTTTCTTTATATAAGAGTCTTCTTTTATCTTGAAGAATTTTTGGCCACATCGACCTAATGTAAAAGGGTTTTCAATTCAAAATCTTGCTCGTAAATATCGTACAAAGATTTCTGGCGGCACTTCTAATGAAATTTCAGATCAAATTTTAGATGATAAGAATTTAATATCTATGAAAGCAGAAGGTAAAAGAAGTTCAATCGCTAATCTATCTATAGAAAGAATCCATTGGGCTAATAGAGATTTTTCAGAATATAAGGAGGCTGCTTAATTTTTATTTTCTTGAAGAAATATTTTTTGCATCTTGTATATTTTTAGTAAGAGGAATTGTTGATAAAACAAAAGAGATAACAAATAATAAAGTAATACTAACAAGGCTCCAGAAAGTTAGATTAGATAGCTCTAACTCTCCAAATGATACTGTTATGTATAAATCCAATTTTAATTGACTGATAAGTTACTATTATAATTTTAGCAATAATTAGATTTTTTATAATTATTACTTTTAATATTTAGACATATTTTTTCTTGCCATCAGCACTTATTTTGTAAATTCCTCCTTTTGGTCCAACGAATAACATTTCGCCATTGATTTTTGATTTACCAAATTTACTTAATCTTGATCTATGAATATCTGCTTTTTCTCTTAGCTCATCCTCTGAATACCATGTCCCTATAGGGATATTCTTAGAAGGGTCAAGTAAAAGAGAATTTGTAAATTCCTCTGAAATCCTTTTTCGACGAACATTTATATTTTTGAACCTTTTCTTAAATCTTTCCATTAAACTTCTTCTGTTAGAAAACTTTTTTCTCTTATTTGAAATTAAGAATATACATATAAAGAATATTATTGAAAATATCAGGATTAACTTCACTATGAAAAATATAATCTAATACAATTAAAGCAATTTCTAGAAATAAAGCCAGCTGATTGAAAACTATAATATTGATTTGTCTTGACTTGGACTTTTTATTTTCTCTTGATAATTAAATCGAAGCCTAGATCGGTTTTCTTTGAAAGTATTTCTCTTTTAAAAATACCTTTTTTAAATAAACTCATAATTATTATTATTGATTCAAGAAAAAGAAAAATAATTGAAAATATTAGGATTATAAAATTATTCGTAATCGAATTATTATTTTTTGTACTTATATTCTTATTGTCTTGATTTTTCATTTTAGTAAGGTCCGTAATGTGTTGAGCATTCAGCCCCACAATAGGCACCTATCTTAATCGCCTGATTTAAATTTAGATTAGCGGAGAGGGCAGTAGTAACTCCTCCCGCAAAGCAGTCGCCACATCCATAGGTGTCTATTTCTTTTGAGCTAGGTGTAATTGATTTGTAGCTTTGTTTATAAGGAAAAATTGTTCCGCCTGATTTCCCTTTTGTTGCTATATATATATCTGGTTTGGGTATGAGTTCATCATGATTTATTTCCTCGCCAGGATCAAGAGCGCTACCAATTAATGCATTGATTTTTACTTTTGAATTTTTTAAGGTCTTTTCACCTGTTCGAGGCGTTGCAGAAAGAAATTTAGCTTGTCTGGCAAGTCTGATTCCTTCCTTATCTGTAGCGGTAATAAAAATACCATCGTAATTTTTCATCTCATTCCAAGGAAGATTATCAGAAGCGATTGGTTGTAATCTGTCTCCAATAACTGTAATCGCTCTTTCTCCATCCTTACTAATCAAGCTAATACCCTTTCTAGTTGGTTGTTCACGCCAAGCAACTTTTAAATTTAAACCAAGTTCGGTAAGTCTTTCATAACATTTCTCACCAAAACTGTCTTTGCCTAGTGATGTGATTAAATCAACAGGACCATTTATTAATCTTGACATCTGAACAGCTGCGACTGCTGCTCCGCCGGCGGGTTCCTCAAAGCAATCTTTTGCATGAGAGATATGTCCTGCCAATGGAAGTTGGTCGACTTTTAAGAATGTTACCCACTCAACATGACCAATCACAGCTAATTTAAGTTTATGGAGGTTAATTATTTCTTTGTGCAAGTCAATTTCCATTCTTAACTAATAATGTTATTTCTAATATAGTTAGTTAAGTTCATTGATAAAACTATGATATTTTTTTATTCATAAAATAGACAAAGTTTCTAATAGTTCTGATATATTGTTTTGGATAAAAAAATTCTTATGATTAGACAGATTAAATGGTTGAAATGGATTTATTTATTATTGGCTATATTAGGAGCTATCTTACCTACACTTGCAAATATTGAATTTGCGAAAAGCTATGGACCTTTTTTTGACATTCAATTATTTATAGAGTTAGCTAATAATAATCCAGCCTCCCAATCCCTATCTAGAGATCTGTTTGTTGGCTCAACAGCTGTCTTTGTTTGGATAATTTCCGAATCCAAGAGACTAGAGATGAAGAATCTATGGGTAGTAATATTAACTACATTTACAATCGCATTTGCCTTTTCTGCACCTCTCTTTTTATATTTAAGAGAATTAAGAATAGAAGAAATGAATAGTAACTAAATGAATTTAAAAGGACTAGATGGTTTTATTTAATATTCTTAGAAATAGGTACTAAAATCATACAAATAAGACTGAAAACTAACCATAATTGAAAAGCTGTATCGTAATTATCAATTAATTTGCCAGCCATCCATGGAACTGTTAAAGAACTAATTCCAAAACATTGAGAATATAAAGCTATTGTTCTTCCACGATATCTCCTTGTAGAAGACTTTATAATTGCATCTGAGGCAGATGGTAGAAATATGCATAGAGAAATTGTTAGAGGTATGAAAGCTAAAAGTATTACTAAATATCCATAAAATAATAAGTTAGAAAGAGATAATAAAATAAAACTTATAAAAAGTAATATTAAGCATAATCTAAATTTAAAAGATGAACTTTTATTCCTTAACATATAACCAATTGGCCATTGAAAAATTGCAATTAAAACAAGCTTAAATGTTACTAAGCTGGCAACTTTTTGCTCTGTTAATGGTGGCCTTATTATCCCTCCATTTGCCAAATCTAGTGGTAGAATGCTTTGTAATAAACTCATTACTCCTGTTACAAATAGAGCTATTAATAATAAAGGAGCTAAATTTATTATCCATTTTGTATTTGATCTCATATCTATACTTTTGTATTTTGTTTCTATTTCATCTTTTGTACACAACTGATTAAGATTCTTATGTAACTTCAGCTTATTAATTAGGATACTAAATATGTATAACATGCAAATAATGTCTATAAGATATATTGCTCTTGCTAGTTCAAAGTATGTTCCAAGGGTGCCTGCAAAAACCCCAAAAGTAACACCAATTGCATCAGCACTTCTTGCAAGCGAATAACCTTCACTTGAGTTGATTTCATTATTGCAATTCAATGGGACTGCTAATTCTGCTGAAGGCCAATAAATTCCCGCGGCTGCCCCTAAAAAAAACTGACCACAAAGATAAGTAATATAATTCTGCGAATAAAAAAGAATAAAATCAGATACTATTGCTACTAAACATGCAGCTTTAATTGCTTTTGCATAGCTAAATTTTTTGTCGAGTAAATATCCTGTTCCAAATCTTGACGTTATTCCAGCAAATGCAGCAATAGTGATCCCACTTCCAATTTGTTCAGCAGTAAAGCCTAAAGTATTAAAAATTATTGGACTTAAATACAATACCCCGCCTGCTCCTATCGCTGTCCATAAACGAGCCTTTATGATTAATCTTAAGGATACTGGGAATCTTTCCCAATAATTGCTAACACTAGAAGTTGAGAACAAATTCATTCATTAAAAAATTAGTTGTTCTTGGAACAGTTGGAAGCTTACTAGCTCCTTATTGTATTTATCCAAACGTTAAAGCAGCAGAGAGATTTGAAATTCATTTTGATGGAATGTCTATTCCAATTTCTATCAAAGAATTGGTTGATTGGAGTCAAGGTTCAGAGGAAACAAATTCAGAATTGGCCAGTTGGCTCAATTTACTTGGCTTTAAAGAAAGGAAAGGGTTGGCAAATTTTTTAAATACACCTTTGGTAAGAGATAAAAGTATGGCAAGACAAATTTTACGAAGTTGGTCTGGTCGCAAATTACTTGATGAAGTAAGTGATCTAATCCTTATGGATGAAGACAGCTCTGGTGAAAGTGTTCTAGATACTTTGGAAAACCTTTTAAATAAAAAGGAGGAGGTGACAACTTTTGATCTTTTAAATTCACTTTCTGTTAAAGCAATAAATATTGATTTGGATGGATGGATTGAAGTTGCTAAAAATTGGAGAAGTGAATTAAATAAACAACAAAAACTTATATCTGATTTGGGGACAATTAATGAAATAGCAGTCACGAGAGAGGAAAGCAATTTTTTACCTTTTGAGATTAAAGAAACTGAATATAAATTGATTTCCTTAATTGTTCCTCATCGAAGTGAGCCTTTAATTTTAGAGGTATGGAATCCTTCCTTTAGAGAGGAAAAAAGAGAAAATTGGATTTTGCTAATGCCAGGATTAGGAGGCGATCGTAATCATTTTAATTGGCTGGCAAGAAGTCTTAGTCATAATGGTTGGCCTGTTGTTGTCATTGATCATCCAGGTAGTGACTCGTTAGCATTAGAAAATTTGCTCAAAGGTAGACTTCCTCTTCCTGGTGCTGAAGTTATCCCTGATCGATTGAATGATATCGATAGTGTTCTTGAGGCAAAAGAATTGGGCAGGATTGATATTTCAGTTGAGAAAGTTGTATTGATGGGTCATTCCTTAGGAGCGCTCACTGCTATTTTGGCTTCAGGAGTGAAAGTAGATGATCAGCTTGAGAATAGGTGCCAGAAGGTACTTGATAATCTTTCTCTTACTAATTTATCTTCACTTTTGCAATGTCAGTTAGTTGATATTACTTTGCCAGATAGAAAAAATATGGAAAATCTTTCATCTATCATTGGTATGAACAGTTTTGGGAGTTTTTTGTGGCAAAAGGATTTAGTTAATCAAATAAATATTCCTCTTTTTCTTACTGGAGGAACTTTTGATTTGGTCACACCATCTATTAGTGAACAACTCGGATTATTGCTTTCTTTGAGTTCTAGCCCATTGAGCAGAGTCCTTTTGATCGAGGGGGCTAGTCATTTTTCACCTATTAGAGTAGAGGGGCAGATGTATCAGTCAGAAGGTAAGGATTTATTTAATCTAGGAGAATCAATTGTTGGTTATCACCCACTTTCTGTACAGAGTTTATTGTCTTTCGAGATAATAAACTTTTTAGAAAAATTAGAAGAGAAAAAATCAATTTCTTCATATACTAATTTAACTAAAGATGAGCTGAAATTCCACATTTTAGACAGAACTATAATTGAAAAACTTATCAATATTCAATAGCTGACTCTCGGGTCAATATATGCAATAGCAATATCTACTATAACACTAATAATTACAACAAGACTTGATATTACGACAACTATCCCTTGCACAACTGCATAGTCCCTTTGATTAATAGCCTCTTGGAGTCCAAGTGCAATACCAGGCCAGGAGAATGTTATTTCAATTAGAAGGGCCCCACCAATTAAAGAAGAAATTGTTAATCCAGTAATTGTCAATATGGGTAGTAATGTATTTGGTAAAGCATGCCTAACTATTAATCTAGTTTCATTTATGCCACGACTTTTAGCCGCTTCAATATAATCTTTTTTTAAAACCTTCTCCAAGTTTAGTCTTAAAGAACGACTGAATATTCCGCTTAATAATATCCCTAGAGTGAGTGAAGGTAATATCAAATGTTTAAAAGAACTAAAAAATATTTCAAATTTATTATTTAGAAGACTATCTAAAAGTAAAAACCCAGTAAAGGGAGGTGGAGGAGTCAGACCAGGAGGTAATCTTCCACCAATGGGTAGCCAACCTAGTAATACGGCAAAAATTATTTGAATTAGCATCGCTGCCCAAAAAGGAGGAAGAGCATAGGTGCCAATACCAAAAAGCCTTCCCAAAAAATCTATTTTCCCCTCTGGTTTAACTGCACCTAAAAAACCAATTAAATAACCCACTAATGATGCTATTAATATTGCAAATATTGCTAATTCCATACTTGCTGGAAGAGCTCTAGAAATAATTACTTTTACAGGTTCTTGCGTGTTTAACGAGATTCCTAGATCTCCATGCAATAAGTGATTTATATATTCAAGGTATTGATTAATCAAAGGTTTATCTAATCCAAGTTTCATTCGTAAACTCTCTCTTGCAAATTCATTAGCACGAGTACCAAGAATTGCATCTACAGGGTCGCCTGGTGCGATTCTCAGTAATATAAATACTAAGCTTGAAATGATCCAAAGCATAACTGGCAATAGAGCTAATCTCGAAAGGGTATATTTGAAAAGTTCTTTTTTAGTTGCCAAAATCAGTCTCTTTTTAAGTTTTTTAGAATAATTAATCCATCTCTTGAGAATTCCGGTTGACTTATATCTCTTAAAGACCAAGCTTTAGGATTAACTAGCCAAACTGGAAGGTAGGCACTTCCTTTTGCTGCAAGTTGCTCCACTTTTATTAAATTCTTTAATCTAATTTCCCCCTCTAATTCCTCACTTTTATCTAATAATTCTTGTACTTCATTATTACCCCAGAAACTACCACTAAAAACAGCCTCGCCCTTAAGGCAAGTATTATTCTTTATTTCACTACAACTTAATAAAGGATTTAAGTATGCTTCTGGATCTGGATATGCTCCAGTCCAATCTAGTATCACTGCTTCAAAAGCCTCTTCGGAAAGTTGTTTGTAAACCGTGGTTGATTCAATTCCATTTAAAGTTATTTTTATACAATCAGATAAATCTCTTTTAATTTGATCTTTCCATGTAAGGGCAAGTAATTTATCAGCAGGTACATTAGATCTAAATGTTAATGGAATAGTAAGAATATCTGCTTCACAATAACCTTCTTTTTTTAATAAAGATCTTGCAAAATTAGGATCATATTTAGGCCACGGAAAAAGTTCTTTTTTATGCAATTGAGGAGGGACTATTGACCTAAGGGGTTTTCTGGTTCCAAAACTTACTTGCTGACTAATTAGTTCTCTATCAAGCGTATAGGAAAGAGCCTCCCTAATTGTTTTGCTTCCTAAAGGAAATTTGTTACTCTTAAAGGTAATATATCCTATCTCTATTGGTTCACCTTCACCTGAGTTAAGCTTTTTTTTTCTAACCATATTGTTTAATGTTAAACGCTGCATATCATCTATCGAATTTGATATTAATACGTCAACTTCTTTTGCTTTAATAGCTCCAAAAAGAGTACTAGGATTACTATAGTTTATAAAGTCAATTCCTTTATTTAGAGGCTTTTTGCCCCAATAGTTTTTGAAAGGTTTGATTATTTGTTGATTTGAGCTAAAGTTTTCTAGTAAGTAAGGGCCCGTTCCTATAAAACTTTTATTATTGAATTTATCTTTGTAGTTTGAATAAGAATCAGGAGAAATAGGTGTTAAATTGACTGATGTTAATAAACTTTTTAAAGAACTCGAGGGCTTCTTCAGTTTTATTCTTAAGAGAAATTCATCTTTGACTTCAATAGCTTCTATTTTGTCATTTAATAGGTAATTTAAAGTACCTATTTTCATAAAGCGATCAAGGCTAAACTTCATTGCGTTTGCATTAAAAATACTTCCATCGTGAAAAGAAATATTTTCTTTAAGCGGTATGTCTATGATCAATCCATCCTTACTAGCTATTGGTAAACCACTTGCTAGGTTTGGGGAAAGATTCCCTTCCTTATTTAGTTTGTATAAAGTATCACCAAGAGCACTTAATATTTGTAGTGTCCTAAGAGTATTTGCTTGAGCAGGATCAAGAGATTCTATTTTACCAGCACTTGCTACAATAATATTTTCTCTTTTCTTATGTTGAACGCATGAAAACTGTAGAAGGAATAAGAAAATACTGGATATTTTTATAATATTATTAATATAATTCTGTTTTAACATTTAATATATGATTCTAAAATGATTTTTAATGAGATCACTTTTTAGTGATTTGGAGATACTTGTTTGATAGAGATCTCGAAAACTGGAGATCCGTTTGGATTAAGTGGCCATTGACGAACCCAGCATTTTTTATAAGCATTATCTATTCCTAATACTTGAAAAAGCTCTTCTTGATTCTTTAGGTAAACACAATCTCCTTGATTAATATTTTTCGCTACTTCTTTTTTGGATTTTTCAATTACGTTTTTGGATGATGTCATGGTTTAGTTTCGAAAAGAAACTTAAACTAAAATTTCTTTTATTATATTTATATACTTAGCAACTTAATTTTGATTTGACTAGTTTTCGTTAGCTAAAGGCAACCCATCGTTGCTGCAATCCTTTTAACTTGTGATAAATTTTTTATTTCTAAAAGAGCCTCTTCAAGCTGACCTTGTTGAATTTTGTGAGTAATAACTACTATCTCGGCCTCCTCGTCAGTTACATCAAATTGCACAATTGATTCAATTGATATTTTCTTTTTCCCGAAAATTGTACCTATCTCTCCAATCACTCCAGGACTATCATTGGCAATTAGCCGAATGTAATTCTTTTTCGTAATTTGTTTCTTTTCTGCTACGTGACAATTTCTCCAACTCATTGCTGATAGAAGTGGATCTAAGTTAAAGATATTGTCTTCACTCATAGACTGAATACCTGCGATGTTAAGTATGTCTGCAACGACAGCTGAGGCTGTTGGACCTGATCCTGCACCTGGTCCAAAAAACATTACTTGTCCGATAGGATTTCCTTCCACAAGAATTGCATTGTTCACTCCATTTACTCCTGCCAATGGATTATCTTCTGGAACCAATGTGGGCTCAACCCAAATTGATAGGGGTTGACTACCTTCGGTCTTTGATGGAGATTTGTCCTTCTCGGAAATAGCCAGAAGTTTAATTCCATAACCCAATTTTCTAGCATAATTAACATCTACGGCCTCTAGGTGGTTTATTCCAGTAGTTGGAATGTTAGATCTGTTAATTGAACCACCAAATGCAAGGCCACTAAGAATTGCAATTTTGTCAGCAGCATCTGATCCCTCTACATCAGCGGCAGGATCACTTTCTGCATATCCAAGCTCTTGGGCATCTTTTAAAACATCAGCATAATCAACTCCTTCTTTATCCATTCTAGAAAGAATGTAATTAGTTGTTCCATTTATTATTCCGCTTACTTTCGTTATCTGATTTCCACCTAAAGATTGCTTTACAGGCTCAATTATTGGGATTCCTCCTCCTACTGCTGCTTCGATGAGTACATAAACCCCAGCGGCTTTTGCTTCATTTGAAATTTCTTCACCATGTCTTGCAATTACTGCTTTATTTGCAGTTACAACAGATTTACCTGCTCTTATAGCTTGGATGATTAGTGATTTTGCTGGCTCTATACCACCCATTACTTCAACAATTATTTGAATATTGGGATTGGTTACTATCTCTATTGGATTTGTCGTGAGTATTGAATCAGGTATGATTATATCTCTTTTCTTTTGGAGATTTCTTACAGCAACACCAACAAGTTCAAGTTCTCCAACTAATGGATGTCTATCATTTGGGTTGTTAATGATATTTGCGACACCTTTCCCAACAGTGCCTAGGCCAAGTAAACCGATACCAACTTTTTTCATGTTTTTATAAGGCGATAATTTTGTTTAAATACTATTTATTCATTATTTGAGCTAGGTAATGAGAGATTTTTAGCTTGGGATCTCATTTTTAGGAATATGTTGAGAAAACCATTTGCCCTTGATGGAGTCAAGCTTTTGCTTAGTCCTGTCATCTCAATGAATTTTTCATCTATTGAGAGTACTTCAAAAGGTGTTAAATCATTCAAACCTTTTATTAGAAAAGCAAGTAACCCTTTTGTTATGAGTGCGTCTGAATATCCTTTCCATTGAATTTTTCCATTCAAAAGAATTCCTAGAACATATACTTCTGAAATGCATCCTTTTACTTTAGTAGTCTCTAGGTGAAGATCTTCATTTAGTAATGGCAAGCTTTTAGCTAGCCATAATATATATTCATAGCGCCTTTTGGGATCTGAAGTTGATTGTAGACGCTCTATGAGATTATCTAATGAATCACTCCCGTAAGATTTTTCTTTGATTTCAGTCACCTCTTCAGATCAAGAATCTATTTATATTAAACCCTAACTAATTATTTAGTTGCTTCAATTTGATGCAGACCTTTTTCGCTAATCCAACCATTAAATGGGACGTCCCACTTATCTCTAGGAAGAGTTGTTTTAGATATGCAATTATTACTGATCACCACAAATGATGGTATTGAAAACCACAAATCTTTTTGTCTAAGACGATCAAAGTACCCTCCCCCATAACCTAATCTGTAGCCTTCTTGATCAATTGCTATTGCAGGAACAAGCAGGATAGAAATATCATTAGGATTGATAGCTTTTTCTCTCTTTGGTGCTGGGATTCTGTTTGAATCTAGCCCTAATTGATTATTTGACCAATGATAATAACTTATAGCTTTAGTTTTAGAACTCGAAGGCAAAGCAACTTTTTCGTTTCTATTGTCTTTGATAAATCTTATATCTACTTCACCTTTTAGAGGCCAGTAAATGCCTATATATTTCTCTTTAAGATGATATTTAGGTAGAAGTATTTCTAATGCTGATTTAACATTGAACTTTATTTTCTCATGTATTAATGATGAGTTCGAATTACGTATTAGATTATATTCTTTTCTTTTAATTTCTTTATTTAATTTAATATCATCATACTTATTTTTCATAAATTAGTATTTTCTGAATTTGAGTTGAACTATTTAAGATAGATTCCAGTCAGAGCAATTGCTAGTGCATCTGCAGCATCATCCGGTTTTGGCGGGGAAGTGATATTAAGTTCATTCATCACAGAACTCAAAACTTCATCTTTATCCGAATGACCATATCCAGTAACAGCAAGTTTTATTTGCATTGGTGGAAATTCTTGAATTGGAAGATTGTGCTTTCCTAAAGTCATCATTATAACTCCGCGAGCTTGGACAACACTAATTGTCGTGCTTGAGCGGTAGAAAAAAAACTTTTCTACCGCTGCAGAACTTGGATGCCACTTGTTTATTATTGAGCTTAAATCATTTGAAATTTCTACGAGTCTATTTTCTTCTTTTTGTTTTGATTTTGTTTCTATAATTCCACAATCAAGCATTATTTTCTTTCCTTCTATTTCATCAATAATTCCATAACCAACTCTTGCTAATCCTGGATCTATTCCAATTATGCGCACTTAATTTTTTGTAGCTAGCTCAAATTCAGATACATCATAACTTTCATTTCTCTCAAATACTTTGCAAAAAGCTTTTATTACTCTATCTCCAGAATCAACTGTTTCAAGAGGATCTTTTCGAAGTCTATGCCTTAAAGCTGTTGAGATAACCCGAGCAATATCTTCTTCAGTCACCTCTTTTCTTCCTTCAAATGCTGCGAGAGCTCTGGCTGCCCGATTGGTAACAATATCTCCTCTAAGGCCATCAACATCAAGTTCACCGCAAACAGCAGAAATACTAAGTCTGAGTTCTTCATCGATAGAAACCTCTTTAAGTAAGTTTTGGGCATTAACCACTTTTTGTTGAAGCGTGTCTTGTTTCCCCTGAACCGAATCGCTAAAGGAGTCAGGATTCTCATCAAACGCTGTGCGTTGATCAACAACTTGAACGCGAAGTTTTGCTTCTCTTACGGTTCTTACTTCTACGCTCATGCCAAATCGATCAAGTAACTGCGGCCTTAATTCTCCTTCCTCAGGGTTACCTGAACCAATAAGTACAAACCTTGCAGGATGTCGAACAGATATACCTTCGCGTTCGACTGTATTCCAGCCAGACGCAGCAGAGTCAAGAAGAACATCAACAAGATGATCATCTAGCAAGTTAACTTCGTCAACATATAGCAATCCCCTATTTGCTTTCGCTAGGAGTCCTGGTTCAAAAGCTCTAACACCTTCACTAAGAGCCTTTTCGATATCAATAGTTCCACAAAGTCTGTCCTCAGTAGCACCTAATGGTAGATCAATCATCGGTACTTGTTTCTCCCCTTTTTGGATGTCACTACCACTGTCTATTCTCTCTCTAACGTCATTGCTTTGCAGGTCAGGATCATCAAGAGAGCTGTTATAGGGATCTCCTTCAACGACTTCGATGGCTGGCAAAAGATCTGCAAGTGCTCTTATGGTAGTTGACTTCCCAGTGCCTCTATCGCCCATTATCATTACTCCGCCAATTCTCGGGTCGATAACATTTAAAAGAAGCGCTAGCTTCATTTCCTCCTGTCCAATCACTGAGGTGAATGGAAAAACTCTGCGTTTTCTAGTTGAACTCACTTTCTTAGTACCATTATCAAGATTGTTTCATAAGCAGGCCACTTTAGATTGATAAAGTTCAAAAAAAAAATGATAATGAAAAGCAAAAGTTTATTTAAACCAGTAAAAACTTTAATTTTGATTACTTGATTTTTGATCTGGCACTAAAAACGGGACTAATTCTGCTGATAAATTTCTTATCAACTCAGGAGATCTTGGATCGTTAAATGGACCTTTAACTATAAAACTGGCAAATGACTTGGAATTATGAGGAGTTTGAATTAGAGCGGTATCTGAATAAGAGATTCCAATGTCACCAGTTTTATTGTGAACTAAATAACCTTTTAATGAAAGATGGTAGTCAATGTCTTGAGATTTTTTACCAAGACCTCTTAAAATTCCAGAGGGTATTAATGTGTTGGTTTTTGATTTTTGCATTATTTCTCTAAAAATATCTCTTGATCTAACATTAAGAAGATAACCTTTATCTACAAGAGCTATTGCTAAAGAAAGATCCTTAGTTGATGTAAGATTTGTTCCATCTAGATCAGGTAGATAGTTATTTATTTCTGTATTTTTTAATCCAATTTCTTTGAATTTTTGATTGACAATGTTGATTCCGCCTATTCTTTTTATTAGTAAATTAGTTGCTGTATTATCACTAACTCTAATCATTTCCGAAGCCACTTCAAAAACATGGAATCCCTCGCCAATCTCTTGATAGGCCATCCAGCCTGAACCGCTACCAATTAAATCTTCTGTAAGTATCAACTTCTCATTCCAAAATATTTCTTCTTCCTCTAGCATTCTAAGTAGAACGATTAGAATAGGGACCTTAATACTGCTTGCTGCAGATAGCTTGATTTCAGATTTTATTTCTGCATAGACTTCATTATCTAATGATAGGAAAAAAGCACTAACATTTAGATCTGGATGTTTAACTATAAGATTTTCCCATTTTTTAATTAATTCTTCTAGCCTTTCAAATCTTTGTAATTTATCATTATAAAATAATGATAAATTTGACTTTCGACTTAGTAATTCTCTCTCAAAGGATCTTTTTGATTTCCCTACTTCTCTAATTACTTTATTTATTTTATTGCTTTGATTAATAGGACCAGAAATTCTTAGGAAGGTCCCAATTAAAACAGATAAACCTATGCTAGTTAATAATATATTTGTTATTAATTTGAGATGACTTTTCACTTTGAAATTAATGAATATAGATCTTTCCTGTTTATTGTAGCCTGTTATCTTAATTAATCATTTTTATTTTTAATTTTCCATCTTGCTTGGCTAATTATTCCTCTAATTAGTGCAACTTCATCATCTTTTATCTCACCTCTTATTAGCAATTTTTTGATTTTCGCCATTTTAGCTTCATAAGTATGTTTCATTAAGAAACCAATATCAAGCAAAAGACTACCTGCATCATTAATACAATCATCTAATTTAATTAAATTAGCAGGATAGCTTATTTTATTATTGGTTTTTAATAAACCAATCTCATTAAATTGATTGAATTGATGAAGAACAATCGCTACTGCATGCGAAAGATTTAATGATGGATAATTTTCACTTGTATTAAGACTAATTACTTTATTTGCTTTTAGAAGCTCTTCGTTAGATAAACCTCGATCTTCCCGTCCAAAAACTAGAGCTATTTTTTCTTCTCTTTCTGATTCAAGAGCCCAGCAAAGTGCTTCTTTATTTGAATTAAGCGGAATATCTCCATGCTCTTTTCTTCCAGAAGTAGCAATAACTCTAGAGCAGTCTGAAAGTGCTGAATTTATATCTTTATGTACAATAGCTTTTTCTAATATTTTCAATCCTCTGACAGCCATTTTCTTTGCTTCTTGGTCTAAATAATCGCATCTAGGAGAAACTATTCTTAATTCCTGAACACTAAAGTTTTCACATAGTCTTGCAACGCTCCCAACATTGATGGGCCCTGATGGCTCAACAAGTACTACTACTAGAGTCTTTTTATTAACCACTATTTGTTGAGAGAGTGCATATATGCCAATAGGTCAGCCATTGATTCAGGGTCAATTTCAAAACTTGGCATTGGTGGAGTCAATCCCCGAATAACTTGATTAACAATTTTTTTATCACTCATTTCTTGGGTCACTTCGTGGAGGTCGGGCCCTACAAACCCTTGAGCGGAAATTCCATGGCAACCCACACAATTGATTTTGAATAATTTGCTTCCAGATAAAGCTTCACCTTGAATAGATAAAGTTTCAGTTATGAAAGGATCTTGTTTAAAGCTTCCAATAGCCCAAAGAAGGATAATGAAGGCAAAAGTGGCAGTAGATAATAAGAATATTCGCCAAGAGCTAATCTTTTGGTCCTTATTAATTGATGCTTTTGATGAAGGAGTATTCACTAAAACCTCTTTAACATGAAAGAATTGTTGATATTAATCATGAGAAATGCGAGCCAATGATTGAGCCTCTCCTATGTGGGATTGTTCTAGGACTTGTTCCCATAACTTTATTAGGTCTTTTTGTTAGTGCATGGAACCAGTATCGTCGAAGCAGTTCAATGCCTGATTGGGAATAAGAAAAAGAAGAGAGGTGTTTCCATAAAATTTCTCTTTATTTAATTTCCAACCATTATGTATTCTTGGCATTGATTTTGACGAGCATTCGCATATCAAAATAGTTGATTTTTTAATCCATTGTTTAGACAATAAAAGTTCTTGAGAAAGTTCATATAACCCAGACTCGTAGGGAGGATCAAGAAAAACAAAATCAAACTTTGTATCAGGACTTAGAGAATCTTTGGTGAATCCAATTGTTTTGTTTTTGGGCCCTTTTTTAAGAAATGAGATCAATTCATTGCAGATGACTTCAACATGTATTGAATGAGCCATCGTATTTGATACCTCAATAAGGTTTCTCTTGCATGTTTTTGCTGTTTCCCTCTGTTTCTCAATTGCAAGAATCCTTTTTACACCTTTTTGAAGAGCCTCACATGCCATTGCTCCACTTCCGCTACATAGATCTAGCCAACTTGCTTCTTCGAGTTTGTTCCCAATAATATTAATGATTGCCTCTCTTACTTTAGAGGAAGTAGGCCTTGTCTTTGGGCTTAAAGGACTTTCTATCCTTTTCCCCGAAATAAGTTTCAGTTTACCTTTCAAACTAAAATGTCGATCTTTTTAACCATTTAAGCCAATTAACAATGAGTTTTTGTCCTGCGATCCCTGATTTTTCTGGATGAAATTGACATGCACCAGTATTTTTATGCCACACAATTGATGAAACGTTGGTTTTTCCAAATTTTGTCTTAGCTACGATGTTTTTTTGTTCGAAAGGACACGCTGAATAAGAATGGACGAAATACATCCAATTAGAATCAGGATAGTTTTCTAAAATAGGACATTCGTTTGTTTTATATATTGGAGACCAGCCAATATGAGGTATCCTCTCATTTTTTTCTTGGGGTAATTTACGAATATGCCCTTTTATAACTCCTAAACCTTTTGAATTTCCCTCATCACTAGTTTCAAATAAAAGTTGAAGACCTAAGCAAATCCCAAAAAGTGGCTTACCGTTATTTACCCAGTTAGTTATTGAAGGAATTAAATCAGTTTTTCTTAAATTATCCATAGCAGGATCAAAAGCACCTACTCCAGGAAGAATTAGAGCATCACAATAACTAAGCGATTTGATATCGCGAATAATATCTAACGGTTGATTCACCCTTTTAAAAGCTTGTTGAACGGAAAAAAGATTACCCATTCCATAATCTATTAATCCAATTTTTGCCAATAGATTTACCTTGAAATCATTTGATAGGTCTTTGAAAGATAAAATCTTTAATTAGAGATTAAAGATGTTTGGATATTGTTCCAGAGAGGGTTGCTTTAGGAACTGCACCAACAACAGTATCAACTTTCTGCCCTCCTTTAAAGATCATTAAAGTTGGTATGCTTCTTATCCCATATTGACTAGCGACATTGGGGTTCTCATCGGTGTTTAATTTGAAAACTTTTATTTTGCCTTCGAAATCTTTTGAGATTTCTTCAACAATTGGTGCAACCATCCTGCATGGTCCGCACCATGGTGCCCAAAAATCAACCAAAACAGGCACATCGCTCTGGAGGACTTCTTGTTCGAAAGAGGAATCAGTTACTGCAGAAGCTGTGGACATACCTTAGGAGTCTTACGAACTAGATCATAACAATTGTATTTTGCCTATAAAAAGCTTTGCTGCCATTTTTAAACGAAGTTTGAATATTTATTTGAGTGATTTGAATAAGAAAAGCCCGAAAATGTCGAGCATTTGTGTGTGTGAGGAGCGTGAGAGCTAAGGCCCTCACTTATTAATTCTAGCGATTGTATTTAATTCTGAAATCTTTCGGTATCTTTATTTTCCCATTCCAAGTTGTTGTGCTTTTTGGTAAACTTTTCCTTCTGTTAACAGAGAAGGTGCAACAACTACCTCAACTTTTTGCATTTCTTTGATATCCGTAGCACCTAGAGTTCCCATAGAGGTTTTGATGGCTCCTAGTAAATTGTGGGTTCCATCATCAAGAATTGCAGGGCCACATATAATACTTTTTAAACTTCCTGTAGTCCCAACTTTGATCCTTGTCCCTCTAGGTAGGACAGGACTTGGAGTTGCCATTCCCCAATGAAAACCTTTCCCAGGAGCTTCCTGAGATCTTGCAATTGGGGATCCAATCATAACTGAGTCAGCACCACAAGCTAAGCATTTGCAAATATCCCCACCAGTGATAATTCCACCATCAGCAATAATTGGAACATACTTTCCGCTTTCTTTTTGAAAAGCATCTCTTGCAGAAGCGCAATCAGAGATAGCGGTTGCTTGAGGGATGCCAACACCTAAGACACCTCTTGAGGTGCATGCTGCTCCAGGTCCGATACCTACCATTACTGCTGCTGCTCCTGCTCTCATTAGTTTTAAAGAAACTTCATAAGTAACACAATTGCCTACGGCAACGGGCATTCCAATGTTTTTGCAAAGATCAAAAAGGTCAAGATTCTGGCTTCCTTCTTTGCCCAGGTGTTCTGTAGAAACAACAGTTGCCTGTAAAAAAAACAAGTCTGCTTCTGATTCTTTGACTAAGTCTTTATATTTAATTGCAGCCAATGGGGTTCCGCTTACGGCTGCAATTCCACCACTTTTTTTTATTTCTTGTATTCTTTTTAAAATTAATTCTTCTTTTATCGGTTGCTTGTAAATTTCTTGCATTAGAGGAACAAATTCCTCTTTACCAATGGATTGAATTTTAGTTAGGACTTCTTCTGGATTTTTATATCTAGTTTGGACTCCTTCTAGATTTAAAACACCTAGGGCCCCTAACTTTGACAGGGCGACTGCCATGTTTACGTCCACAACTCCATCCATCGCACTAGCGATTATGGGAATATCTCTTTCAATTCCACCGATTTCCCAGTTGGTTTTTGTGATTTCAGGGTCAACCGTTCTTCCTCCTGGAACTAATGCAATCTCATCGATTCCGTAGGCTCTTCGAACAGTTTTGGTGCGTCCTAGTTGAATATTCACACCTAAATTTTATAAGTTCTCGTCAAACTACCAACTGAAGTGCCAAATTGAGCAAATGTTGGGAATAGATAATCAAGATTTTGCATTTTCTTGCTAATTAAGAAGATGAATTTGGAATGGTTTGAGTCGATATAGTTCATTTTTTTTGTAATGGTTGATTTGGTTAAAGGTGATTTACTTTCAGATTTATGGTTATTCACTTTAAAAGGTTTATTAATTCACAGATGTTCTTATAATTGGTAAAACCTTTATATATGGCTGATCCATTGGGACCTAATAGTGCTGGTCCCGGGGAATCCGATGATCGGATCATCCAGACTGATTTAAGAAACGAAATGTCGCGCTCCTATTTGGAATACGCGATGAGTGTGATTGTTGGGAGAGCTTTGCCTGATTCGAGAGATGGACTTAAGCCAGTTCATCGAAGGATCCTATATGCCATGTATGAGCTTGGACTAACAAGTGATAGGCCATACAGGAAATGTGCACGTGTGGTTGGAGAAGTTTTGGGTAAATTCCATCCCCATGGTGATACAGCTGTTTATGACGCTTTGGTAAGGATGGCGCAAGATTTTTCAATGCAGATGCCCCTAATTGATGGGCATGGAAATTTTGGATCTGTTGATAATGATCCTCCTGCTGCAATGAGATATACCGAATCCAGATTGCAATCTTTAACTACTGATAGCTTGCTTGAAGATATTGAATCTGAAACAGTTGATTTCGCGGATAATTTTGATGGATCTGTTCAAGAACCAACAGTATTGCCGGCAAGAATTCCTCAATTGTTATTAAATGGCTCGTCTGGAATAGCTGTAGGTATGGCAACCAACATACCTCCCCATAATTTGGTCGAATTGATTGATGGATTGATGGCCTTAATTTCTAATCCCCAGTTAGAAGAAATAGAGTTGATGAATATAATCAAAGGTCCAGATTTCCCCACTGGTGGACAGATACTTGGCAGAACTGGAATTAAGGAAACATATCTTTCTGGTAGAGGTTCAATAACAATGCGTGGAGTTGCTGAAATAGAAACCATTGAAAATCCAGGGAGACCAGATAGGGATGCAGTGATAATCACTGAACTTCCTTATCAAACAAATAAAGCAGCATTAATAGAACGTATCGCTGATATGGTCAACGATAAAAAACTTGAAGGCATCGCAGATATAAGGGATGAAAGTGATAGAGATGGAATGAGAATTGTTGTTGAATTAAGAAGAGATTCATATCCTCAAGTTGTTTTAAATAATTTATTTAAGCTCACTCCTTTGCAGACTAATTTTAGTGCGAATATGCTGGCATTAGTTAATGGTGAGCCAGTTACATTGTCACTGAAAATGATGTTGCAAGTATTTTTAGATTTTAGAGTAGAAACAATTGAAAAAAGAACTAAATATCTTTTAAAGAAAGCAGAAAGTAGAGATCATATACTATTAGGATTATTATTGGCTTTAGATCAGCTAGATGAAATAATTAATCTTATTAGATCAGCCTCTGATTCTGCTACTGCTAAAAGTAAATTACAAGAACTGCATGGATTAACAGATCTTCAGTCAGATGCTATTTTACAGATGCAGCTAAGAAGACTGACAGCTTTAGAGGCAGATAAAATAAGATTAGAACATGAGGATTTAGTTGAAAAAATAATAGATTTAAAAGATATCTTAAACAAGAAAGAAAGGGTTTTTGAAATAACAAAAATAGAATTAAATGAAATTAAAGAAAAATATAATTCTCCCAGAAGAACAGAAATTCTTGATCTAGGAGGAGGCCTTGAGGATATTGATTTAATTGCGAATGAGAGATCAGTAGTTTTGTTGACCGAGACAGGTTACTTAAAGAGAATGCCTGTTAATGAATTTGAAGCAACGAGTCGAGGTACTAGAGGTAAAGCAGGAACCAGAAGCCAAGGCGAGGAAGAAGTGAAAAAATTTATTAGTTGTAATGATCACGATAGTCTTCTCCTTTTTAGTGATAGAGGAGTTGCTTATGCACTTCCGGCTTACAGAGTTCCTCAATGTAGTAGAAATGCAAAAGGTACTCCTATTGTTCAATTGCTTCCAATTCCAAGGGAAGAAGCTATTACTTCATTACTTTCAGTGAGTTCTTTTGATGATGAAAACTATTTATTAATGCTTACGAGGGGGGGCTTTATAAAAAGAACACCTCTTTCATCTTTTAGCAAGATTAGAGCAAATGGATTAATTGCAATAGGTTTAGAGGATGGCGATGCTTTGACTTGGGTTCGATTAGCTGAATCTGGCGACAGTGTTCTGATTGGTTCCAAAAATGGAATGACAATTCATTTTAGATTGAATGATTCTGAATTACGGCCATTAGGCAGATCAGCAAGAGGGGTTAGGTCAATGAATCTTAAGTCTGGAGATTCTCTTGTAAGTATGGATGTTTTATCTACTGAGTTGGCTGACCATGTTGATAAAAGTGATGTACAAGATGAGCTTGAGGATGAATCATCAGTATCAGAAGGCCCTTGGGTACTTGTTGCCTCTGGAAGTGGACTAGGAAAAAGAGTCCCTGTGACTCAATTTCGCTTGCAAAAAAGGGCAGGAATGGGACTAAGAGCGATAAAATTCAGAAAAGACGGTGATGAGCTTGTAGGCCTAAGAGTTCTAGGTAAAGGGGAAGAATTATTATTAGTTAGTGAAAGGGGAGTAATTGTTAGAACTAGTGCAGATAAAATTTCTCAACAATCAAGAGCTGCAACTGGGGTAAGGATTCAGAAACTTGATAATGGTGACAAGTTGTCGGAGGTCGTTTTGGTTCCTCCAGAACAAATTAATGATGAAGAAGGAAAAGAATCATCCACAACTGATGAACAAATAAATACTGATCCAATGTCTGAAAATTGAAATTGATTGATTCTGCTGATGTATTGGTTATGGGAGCAGGACCAGCTGCTCTTTGCATCACTGCTGAGTTGGTTCAACAAGGACTTAAAGTTCAGGCGATAGCTTCTAAGTCTCCTCTAGAACCTTGGCCAAATACTTATGGAATTTGGGCCGCTGAACTTGAGTCTTTAAATTTGCAGGAATTACTCAAATATAGATGGAAAGATACTGTTAGTTTCTTTGGAGATGGATTGAATGAAAAAGGTAATATTTGTACAAATCACTATCTTGATTATGGCCTTTTTAATTCAATTAATTTTCAAGAAGCTCTTCTAGAAAGATGTAATGGACTTACTTGGCAAGTTGAGACAGTAAAGAAAATAGAGTTTGGTGAAAAAGAAACAACTGTGATATGCACTTCTGGAAACAAATATTTTGCCAGGTTAGTAATTGATGCAAGCGGTCATAAAAGTCCTTTTATAAGAAGACCTGACCATGATGATATTGCTAAGCAAGCGGCATATGGTGTGGTTGGAAGATTTAGTTCTGCTCCAGTAGAGAAGAATCGTTTTGTATTAATGGATTTTAGACCAGACCATTTAAGTTTAAGTCAATTAAGTGAGCCTCCTTCTTTCCTTTACGCAATGGATTTGGGAGATGGAAGTTATTTTGTTGAGGAAACTTCCTTGGCATGTGCACCTCCAGTTTCATTTGAAATTTTAAAATCAAGATTAATTTCACGACTATCAAGTAAAGGAATTCAAATTGAAGAAATAACGCATGAAGAACATTGTCTTTTCCCTATGAATTTGCCATTACCTTATAGAGATCAACCTCTTTTGGCCTTTGGAGGTTCGGCTAGCATGGTTCATCCTGCGTCTGGATATCTTGTTGGATCACTTTTAAGAAGAGCACCCTCATTAGCAAAGGAAATAGCAAAAACAATTAAAAATGATCCTCTTATGCCTACATCTCAGATAGCTAGAAGAGGATGGAAAAAACTATGGAATACTGAATTAGTTCAAAGACATCGTCTTTATCAATTTGGACTTCAACGATTAATGAGTTTTGACGAATCCCTATTAAGATCCTTTTTTGATACTTTTTTTAAACTACCCAAAAACGATTGGTATGGATATTTAACTAATACTCTTCCTTTGCCAAGACTATTTATTGTTATGCTCAAATTATTTTCTATTGCCCCATTCAAAGTTCGATTAGGAATGATTAATTTTTTAGTAAAAAAGAAAAGTTAGGTTTTCTTTTTCCAATCTATTGGAGAAATTAAAGGAAATATACAATCCTCTCTTTCTATCCTTTTTAAAGTTTTCTGATTGATAATTTTATTATCTTTAATTGTATTAATTAACATCCAAAATCTTTTTAGATGCAAATTTATTCTTTCTCTTGCAAGCTCAGTAGTAGTTCCTGCCTTAAGAATAAAACTCCAATCAGAGGATTGACATAATAAAAGTTCTCTTCCAGCCTGACTGATTATCTTGATATTTGATTCATCTATTAAACCTTTTGAACAAATACTTACCATTTCTCTCCCGGCTTTACTCCATTCATGCACAATCCATGCATTTGACTTGTCTAACCAATAATTATGAAATCCACCTTGTCCCCAACTAGAAGGAGAAGGATTACATAATTGTATTTTTGATGTTACTTGTAGTGCCTCTTTTAGAGTTATTAATTTAATACCTTGATTTTTTGATTTGATAAATATATTAGAAAGAAATATTGGGCCTTCAAACCACCAATGACCAAACAGTTCTGCATCAAAAGGAGCAATTAGTAATGGCTCTATTTGCATTGAGTTTTCAAGCTTTATTAATTGTTTCTTTCTGGCCTTTAAATAATTTTCGGCGTCTTTTTCAACGCTTTCTTTTGCAGCTTTTGGGTCATATTTTTCTTTGTCAGCTAAAGATGTATTTTTAGAAGAAATCTTAAATAATTTAATACCTAAGGGCCTTTTCTCTTGTAACCCTATTTTTTTTAGGTTCTCTATTGATAAATCCCAACCCAAGTCTCTGTGGAATTCTCTGTAGTTTGGATTACCTGGATAACCATCCCTTGCTGACCAAACGGGAAGAGTTGATTCACTATCTCTCCCAAAGAAAGCCACTCCTCTTTTAGTGCAAATAGGAGCATATAGACCATATCTTGGTCTAGGCTCTGCATTCAATAAACCATGCCCATCAAGAACTGCATATCTAAGGCCAGCTTCAGCCATTAATTCATCTAAACCTTCGTAATAAGCACATTCAGGTAACCAAATACCCATTGGAGCGTTCACAAAAAGGCGCTGATGCTCCCTTACAGCTGTTTTTAATTGAGCTATAACTGCTTCAGGGTTTTCTCTTAAGAGTGGAAGATATCCATGAGTGGCTGCACAGGTGAGAATATCAATTACTTCTGAGGCTTGTAATTTTTTAAATCTTCCTATTAGATCACCTTCACAGCTCTTCCAGCTTTTTAATTGACGTTTTAAATGATCTTTTAGATGTATTAACGCTGCTATGCATTGTGTTTCTAACGTATCTAAGACTTCTAACCTAATGGCTACCCATTCTTTAAAGCGATTTTTTAATACTTCATCTTCTAAGAGCGAAAGCAACGTAGGCGATAACCCTATTGTGATCTTAGGTGTTTGATCTTTTGCTTTTGAAGCTTTTTCTAGAGTTTCTAAAAGTGGTAAGTAACATTCCACTAGAGCTTGAAAGAACCAATCCTCCTCTAAGGAGCCAGGCTCTTCTGATCTCACGTAAGGTAAATGGGCATGCAGGACTATGGCGAGATTGCCTTTAGGCATTAAAACTCCTAGATTTTTGGAATAGATCCATCGATACTTATACTCTTTATTCGTACTAGAAAAGATAAACTTTAAGTTCAGCTTTAAATCTAGTTAAATTAGATTCTTAAATAAGATAGTTAAAATTAATTAATTTTGATTTATTACTTAGAAATTTCCCATTTAATTTGAGATTAAATCTTAGATTTTTACTGTTTTAGAAATAAAAAATATAAAAAGATCAATTAAATAGTTAGAAACTTAATATTTTGTGTAAAAATTTGTTAGATATATACTACAATTAGTTTAATTCATATAGATCTTAATAAGGTCTAATTATTTTTATATATTTAATGCTATGGCCAAAGATCCAGGCCGAGTTTTAATTTTTGATACCACATTAAGGGATGGAGAACAATCCCCTGGCGCGAGTCTTAATTTAGAAGAAAAGTTGGCTATAGCTCAACAATTAGCAAGATTAGGCGTAGATGTTATTGAGGCAGGATTCCCTTTTGCTAGCCCTGGCGATTTTGCTGCAGTACAGAAAATAGCTGAGCAAGTAGGAGGAGAAGAAGGACCTATTATTTGCGGTCTATCAAGAGCCTCAAAGCCTGACATCAAGGCTTGTGCTGATGCGATTTCTCCAGCTCCAAGAAAAAGGATTCATACCTTTATCGCAACAAGTGATATACATCTTGAATATAAATTAAGGAAATCTAGAAAAGAAGTTCTTGATATTGTCCCAGATATGGTTAGCTATGCTAAAGGTTTTGTTGATGATGTTGAATTCTCTTGTGAAGATGCAGCAAGAAGTGATTTAGATTTCTTATATAAAGTTATTGAATTGGCTATATCTTCAGGGGCGAACACTATAAATATTCCAGATACAGTTGGGTATACAACCCCTTCTGAATTTGGAGATTTAATATTAAACATCAATAAAAATGTTCCAAATATAAATGAAGCAGTTCTCTCAGTTCATGGTCACAATGACTTAGGGCTTGCAGTGGCAAACTTCCTTGAAGCTGTAAAGAATGGAGCGAGACAGCTTGAATGCACTATTAATGGAATTGGAGAGAGAGCAGGTAATGCTGCTTTAGAAGAATTGATTATGGCCCTTCATGTAAGAAGATCATATTTTAATCCGTTTTTTGGTAGGCCTCCTGAATCTCCAACCCCTTTAACAGCAGTCAGAACAGAGGAGATAACTAAGTCCTCTCGCTTGGTTTCAAATTTAACTGGTATGGTCGTTCAACCAAATAAAGCAATTGTTGGTGCCAACGCTTTTGCGCATGAATCTGGAATACATCAAGATGGAGTATTAAAAAATAGGCTTACCTATGAAATCATCGATGCAAAAACAGTTGGCTTGTCTGACAATAAGATTTCTTTAGGTAAATTGAGTGGTAGGAGTGCAGTTCGAGCTAGATTAGAAGACCTTGGATATGATTTAAACAGAGAAGACCTTAATGAGGCTTTTGCTAGATTTAAAGACTTAGCTGATAGGAAAAGAGAAATAACAGATCGTGATCTGGAGGCCATCGTCAGTGAACAGGTTCAACTTCCAGAAGCTTTATTCCAGTTGAAATTGGTCCAAGTAAGTTGTGGAACATCCCTCATGCCCACTGCAACAGTAACTGTCGTTGGAGAAGATGGAGAAGAGAAGACTGCTGTATCTTTAGGCACAGGTCCTGTTGATGCAGTAGTGCGAGCTTTAGATTCTCTAATTGATGAACCTAATGAATTAATTGAATTCTCTGTAAAGTCTGTTACGGAGGGAATAGATGCTTTAGGAGAAGTTACGATTAGAATCAGAAGAGATGGGAGCTTATTCTCCGGCCATTCTGCTGATACTGATGTTGTTGTTGCAGCGGCACAAGCATACATAAATGCTCTTAATAGATTAGTAGCTGCCGAGGGAAGGAAATCCATTCATCCTCAACATGATTTGGCTCAAGTAGATAAAAAAGGGGTTTGATATTTTTTAGAGTATATTCTCGAATTGAAATAGAGTTGAGTAAATTTTTCTAGGAAAATAGCCCATAGGCCTTTTTGAAAGTTTAATATGTATTGTGACAATTTAAAAGGCGCACATAAATGGCTTTAAAAAGAAATCTTTATCGACTTATTGGACTTGATGGATCTCCTCATCATGTCTTAGATTCTCCATATGAAAGTATAGAAGCAGCGCTTGGCGCGGCAAAGCTGTGGTGCAACGGTCAAGGTTTGAGATGCACAATTAAAGATAAAGGTATAGGTGTACAAGTACTTGCAGGAAATGGAACTTGGAGAACTGTTTGTTATCCATCTAATTGTTTGCAAACTGCTCTCGTTTGAAATTGATTATTATCATTAATACTATGTTTTTATTTAAGAGAATAATTTTTTAAAAATGGGTTCAGGAATGCGCGGCTACTGGATACTTACTTGGTTTGGCTTGATCTCAAATACACTTGCAATTCCTTTTATTGCCTATGTAGTTGTATCAGGCCCTCCGCTGCAAACTGCAAATATAACTATTGCTATTAGTCTTGCTTGGCCATCTGCAATAACTGGGATTGTGGCCTCAGGTGGTTTATTCGCTCAAAGAAGTTGGGGAGTTATTTTGTCAATCGTAGCTTTATCTATGACGCTTTCAGGGACTTTGCCTTATGGGATCATCAGGTTAATTAAAGTGAATGATTTTTTTGGTATTAGCGGTCTATCATTGCTAATTGCTTTTCTGAATTTATTAGCCCTGCTCTACTGGTGTAGAAGAGGCCATAGACGAATTAGACTTTAGCTAAGACTGTTTTTAATACTAGATGTTATTGCTTTTACCTTGAATTAAAGCTGGGATATTTCAATCTTCTGTGACGCATCCTCCTCCATACAGATACAAAGGCCCTAAGTATTATTTCTATTTCTGCTCTAGTTAAACTACTTTCTTTTAATTGGCCATCAATCTGACGCGATTGAATTATTCTTCTGACTGTTTTGCAGGCATCTTTATCTGAAGAGGAAGCGTCTAGTGCTCTCAATGCAGCCTCGCACCCATCTGCCAGCATAAGGATCCCAGTCTCTTTTGAGTGAGGAATAGGCCCTTTGTATCTGAAATGTTTTTCAGAAGCAGAAGGATCACTTTCTCTAGCTTTATGAAGAAAATAACCCATTTTTAAAGTACCTTGATGTTCTGGAATGAAGTCAGCAATGGGCGATGGAAGTCGATATCTCCTGGCAAGCTTTAATCCTTCATCTACATGGGCTTGAAGAATATCGGCACTTTTATATGGATTTTTGATTTCTTCATGCGGATTTATTCCATCTTTCTGATTTTCAATAAACCAATTAGGAGCATGTAGTTTCCCGACATCATGATAAAGGGCTCCAGTTCTTATCAAGTCAACATCCGCTCCAATCACTCTTGCACCTTCCTCTGCAAGACTTAAAATTGTTAAAGTATGTTCAAATGTTCCTGGTGCTTCTCTAGATAAACGTCGAAGTAACGGACGTTCTTGATCTGCTAGCTCCATTAATCTGGCTCTTGTAAGTAATCCAAATGTATTTTCTAATATAGGAATAATTAATATTGTTGCCATTAGCATTGCACTTAAAACAAGTGCCTCATTAAGAAGAGAATTAGGATCAAAAGATAGATTATTAAAGTCTAAATTTTTTGTTTTAATTATTTGATTAAAAATAAACCATTGTCCTAATAGTGCACCAAAAGGTATAAAAACAGCTATTTGGAGAATTTGTGCACGGCTTCTCATCCTTCTGCCTAAAAAGGCTACGAATGAACCAGCAATACAAGCAATTATTAATCTAACTTCACTTAATCCATTAAGAGATGTTGGCCAAATCAAGCTAAAAGAAGCTATCCAAGCTAATGAAGTTGTTGTACCTATTCCTTGTGAAAGAAGGAGTGTTGGAGGTAATATTAATTGCAATGGACTTGCAAGTGGACCTAGCCAATCTTTTGTTAATTGAACTACAAATAATAAGGTTAAAGAAAGTAATCCATGCCTAGCTTGAAGTCTGGGCTTCTCTCTTCTCATGATCATAAGAAGTAATCCACAACTTCCAATAGATTCCGTGAAAGTTATTAACCACTTTATGGGCCTAGGACTTCTGCTAATTTTATTAAAATGTTCAAGAACATCAAACTCTTGAGAACTGATTGGCTTACCTTTCTTTGATATTAAGCTACCTTCTTTAACTTTTATAATATTTTTACCATCTTTAGTCATTAAATTTTCAAGTAATATGTTTGTTTTTGAAGAATCAACTTTTAAATTACTTTTCTGGTAAAAACTACTCGTTAATACTTTTGCTCCCAATGATCTATTTGGAGATTCTTTTATACCTAGATTTTCCAATTGTAAAGATGAAGCTTCATTTAGTTGATCAAGTGCAAGTGTATTAATAATTCCTTGAGAAAGCATTCTCTTTGAAGCTGTTTTTATTTCTTCTTCCCATTTTTTCAATTCACTCTTAGAAGCATCGATTAGCCAACTTTTTTCTGAATTAGTAGGATTTATATTATTTATAGCTATTTCAAAATTAGAATTTTTTAAACTACGAAGTTTTTTGATTTTCTTTAAAACAATCTTTTCTAAATTATTAGATTGATTTTCATCGATAACTTGGACAAAACTTTCTTCTAAGCTTTTTCTTTTTTCTCTTAACGCCTGTGTATCTAGTACGGATGCATCCTTGGGGGCTATCTCGTTGATTTGCGCAATATCGCCTGGTTTGAGATCGGGAACAGCAAGTAACTTATAACTTGAAAATATTGCTACTAATAGGCAGACCATTAATAGAACTAACTTGTCAGTAGCTGACCAGCGAAGTATCGGTCGTCTGGGAGATTGACTCCCTAACCAGATTCTCCAAATTTTTTTTGGACTGGGTAATTTAGCCACAGATTTTTTCACCTACGCCTTAACGCTAGGTTTAATGCGTTGATTAATTGAACTTGTATTCATTTTATTTATGCCAAACATTTTAGATGGAAAAAAACTTGCTCAGGAGATTGAACTCACTCTTAAACAGACTATAGAATCTGGATCGGAAGTTGCGAAACGTCCCCCGGGTCTTGCAGTCATAAGGGTTGGTAACGATCCTGCGAGTGGAGTTTATGTGAATTACAAGGAAAAAGCATGCGAACGAGTAGGTGTAAGAAGTTTTGCAAAACATTTGAAAGAAGATATTTCATTGGAAGAACTTAGAGAAATTATCAAAAATTTAAATGAAGAAAAGGATATTGATGGAATTTTATTGCAACTCCCTTTGCCTTCGCATCTTGATGAGGATTCCTTGCTTAGTAGTATTGACCCTGATAAGGATGCTGATGGATTGCATCCTTTGAACCTTGGACTATTGATAAAGGGGGGAAAAGGCCCAAGATCATGCACCCCTGCAGGGGTTATGTCTCTGCTTAAGCGAAACCAAATCAAAATTGAAGGGAAAAGAGCAGTAGTAGTAGGGCGCAGCATTCTAGTGGGGAAGCCAATGGCCTTAATGCTTGAAGCTGCAAATGCCACTGTCACGGTTGCTCATTCAAGAACTAAAGATTTACCTTCTTTAACCAGGGAGGCTGATTTACTTATAGTGGCTGCTGGGAAGCCCTATCTGATTGGAAAAAATCACGTAAGTGAGAATTGTGTCGTTATTGATGTCGGCATTCATAGACTTCCGCCTGAGCAAGAAAACCTTAAAGAGAGTAAAAAGACCAAACTTTGTGGAGATGTAAAGATGTTTGAGATTGAAGATAAAGTAGCTGCTTATTCTCCTGTTCCTGGAGGTGTGGGGCCTATGACAGTAACAATGCTTCTAGCTAATACGGTTGATAGGTGGCAGAAACATTGCGGATTACCTACAACTATTAGTCATTTACTTCCATGAATCACAATGTCCTGACAGAATTGATACGAATCGATTTTTTGCATGCAGGAGGCAATCGCTTCTTTTGACTTCGCTGAGTATCTTGAGGAATCTAGAGCTCTAGTTGAAGATGCGCTGGATGCGTCTCTAGGCCCTGAAAAGCCAGAAAAATTAAGAGAATCTATGCGCTATTCCCTTTTGGCCGGGGGAAAAAGATTAAGGCCAATTCTTTGTCTTGCTGCTTGCGAACTTGCTGGAGGCGAAGTCGAAAAAGCTCTGCCTACGGCAGTGGCTCTGGAAATGATTCATACGATGTCTCTTATCCATGATGATCTGCCTTCAATGGATAATGATGATTTGCGTCGAGGTCGTCCTACAAATCATAAAGTCTATGGAGATGCGGTAGCAATACTTGCTGGGGATGCTTTATTAACTAGAGCTTTTGAGATGGTATCTATACGGACAAGGGGGATACCATCAGAGAGACTCCTGAAAATAGTTGGTGAGCTCTCATTAGTGGCAGGTGCTCCTGGATTAGTGGGAGGCCAAGTAGTAGATCTTGATTGCGAAGGGAAAGAGGTTGATTTGGAGACCCTAGAGTATATTCACCTGCACAAAACAGGAGCTTTGCTAAAGGCATGTGTTACTTGCGGCGCCTTGATTGGTGGAGCCGATGAGAAGCTTCTCGAAGCATTAAGCATCTATGCAAGAGGAATTGGATTGGCATTTCAAATAATTGATGACATCCTTGATGTAACAGCAAGTAGCGAGGTGTTGGGAAAAACAGCTGGAAAGGATTTAATTGCTGATAAAACTACTTATCCCAAATTACTTGGCCTTGAGGAATCAAGAAAGAGAGCTGATCTATTAGTAGTTAAAGCAAAAAATGCTCTTGATCCTTGGCCTGAGAAATCAAAACCTCTTCTTGCATTGGCTGATTACATTACAAATAGAGATAGATGAGTACTAATTCAGCTTTCGAATCTCAATTAATTTTTTTTCTAGATAACGCCGTGTTGGCTTGGGGGCTGGCAGCATGTGGTCTTGCTCAACTTTCTAAATTATTATTTGAATTAATTTTTAATCAAAGGTGGAGACCATCAGTACTTATTGAAACAGGCGGAATGCCTTCAAGTCATTCTGCATTGGTAACAGGAACTGCTGCAGGAGTTGGACTTCAGCTTGGTTTTGATGATCCAGTATTTGCTTTGGCATCAACCATCGCTTTTATTGTTATGTACGACGCTTCTGGGATAAGAAGATCGGCAGGTTTAACAGCTGCAAAAGTTAATGAGATTTTAAAGGATAAATCAAAAGAGTTATCGTCCGAAACTATTTTAAAAGAATCTTTGGGACACACCAAAATCGAGGTGTTGGTGGGAAGTTTTCTTGGACCTATGGTCGCTTTGCCAGGTATTTTCTTTATTGGATCTCCTTTGGATATCTTGCACCTCATCGGCTTATTTTCTGTGTGAAAGAAGCAAAAATAAAAGAATATTGTTTTGACTTAACTAAGGACCAAGAAAAATCTCTTGAATTGTTTTGTGAATGGCTAACGACCCCGTATTCTTTCAAACCCTTTGTGATGAAGGGGGTTGCAGGTAGCGGAAAAACATATTTATCAATGAAACTATTGAAAAAGGTAGACGAGTTGGATTTGTGTTGGACTGTTGTTGCACCAACTCATAAGGCTGTGGGTGTTTTAAGGGAGGGATTGAAAAGTGAATCTATTCAACCAACATGGTTCCCCTCTACTATTCACCGTTTGCTTCGACTTAAGTTGAAAAGACAAGCAGATGTCGAAATATGTGAAAAATCAGATCAAACCGAGAGCTCTTTGGAGAATTTAGGACTTGTTTTAATAGATGAAGCATCAATGATTGATTCAAATTTATTGGAGATAACTCTTGAATGCGCAAGATGTAATTCGACTCGATTGGTTTTTGTTGGTGATCCTGCTCAACTCCCACCTGTGGGAGAAAGTTCTAGCTCAGTTTTCTCAATGAAACGAGCGGTGAATTCTGAACTCAAGGAAGTTGTTCGTCATCAAGGACCTGTGCTGAAATTGGCAAAAATCATTAGAGACGGACAGATCTCTTGTGATCAGCCTCCAATATTGCCAATTATTAACTCTAAGAAAGGGAATGTAGGAATATTAGATAGGGATAGTTGGCTTGAAAAAGCCAAATCAGCATTGAGGTTATCTTCTTTAGAAGATGATTACGATAGAGCAAGAATTTTGTGCTACACGAATAGAATTGTTGATAATTTAGTTCCTCATGCAAGAAGAGCGATTCATGGGGATATGGCTGATCAATATCAGGTTTTACCTGGGGAGGTGTTGATTAGCCGCAAAGCGGTCATGGTAAATGCTTCATTAAACGAGAATGAGCTTGGAGAAGAACCAGATATTTTAATTAGTTCCAATAGAGAAATGTTGGTAGAAGATGTAATTCCAAATAGTTTTGACTTGGGTTCTTTAGAAATCCAACAAGATATTGAAAATTTTCTACCTGTTGTTGAAACTCAGATAGCCAAAGTAAGGTGTGAGCAAAAAGAATTTTCTTTGAGGTTAATGCCTCAAATAGGATCTAAATCTCGTATTGCTTTAGACCTTACTTTGAACAAATTGAGTAATCATGCAAGAGAAAGAGGGAAAAAAAATAGTGGTTCAATTTGGAAGCTTTTCTTTTTTATAAGAGATTCATTCGCTTCTTTAGGACCTGCTTCTGTACTTACAATTCACAGGAGTCAAGGTAGTACTTTTGGAGACGTTTTTATAACTTCTGATGTTTTCTGGCCTAAAGACATTGAATTTAGAAGACGGCTTGTATACGTTGCTGTAAGTAGAGCGAGCAAAGGAGTATGGATTGTTGGTGATAATAAAAGTAAGATAAATCAATCTCTTTTAGAGAAATTATTAATCGAGTAATTTGGAAAATTTTATTTTTAAGACATTTTTTCTTTAGGTCAAATTCATAACGCTTCTTTTCCAATTTTCTAAAATAAGAGGGGAACTTGCCCAATGTAGATGTATCCAGCTTGCATGAATTAAATGATTGCAAAAACCTTCGTTTTTAATCTCCATATTCCAACCTTTGATATCCCATAGTTTATTTATACTTGAATTATAGCTTTCATTAATTATTTCCCAGCGATGAAATTCATGTCCTATGAGTTTATTACCAGGAGTTGTAATAGGACTATTGTTTTTAGTTGTTGCTTCTCTATAACCAATTTTTAAATTACCCTTTTTAGCTTTAAAAGGTAATATTCCAGCCATTGCATGCTCTCTCCCTTCAAGATCAAATATACTTTTACCCAAAAGCATCATTCCGCCACATTCAGCGTATATTGGAAACTTTTTGGAAAACATTTTTATTGAGTTCAGGCTTATAGTTGAATTACTTAATTGGTTTGCATGTTGCTCAGGAAAACCACCAGGTATTATTAATCCTTTTGCTTCTTTTGGAATCTGTTCGTTTTCTAGAGGCTTCCAAGTAATAGTTGGCATTCCGTTGCCCTCTAATAATTCTTTTGTTTCTTGATACCTAAAATGGAAGGCTTCATCTTCAGCTATTGCAATTGGGTGAATTACCGCTGATTCTCTTTTTTGTAGGAGGTTAATTGTTTTTTTATTTGATTCTGGAGATAATAAAAGCGTTCTAAAACTTTTAATGTTTAGATGATCTTTAGCTATCGAGGCCCACTTCTTGATTTTAATTTCTAAATCAAGAATTTCATGAGCCGGAGCTAAACCTAAATCCCTTGCTGGCAGATATAAGTCTTTGCATGAAGGAAGAGAACCTAATGACTTTATATTGATTTGATCAAGAACCTCCAATAATATTTTTTCATGTCTAGGAGTTTGAACATTATTTAGGACAACGCCTGCAATTTTTAATTCCTTATCATGTTCTTTAAATCCATTTATTAATGCTGCTAATGACGCAGCCTTCCCTCTAGCGTCAACAATAAGGACTACTGGAAGACTTAAAACCTTAGCTAATTCAGCTGTGCTGCCTTTTGAACTACTTCCAATTCCATCGAATAAGCCCATTACCCCTTCAATAAATGAATAATCAGTTAAACCTCCGAAGTAATTAAAATTCTCTTTAACCCAACTTTCACCAGAGAGAACCAAGTCAAGATTTCGACAAGCCTTTTTTGAAACTGCAGTGAGTTGTTGAGGGTCTAAGTAATCAGGTCCAACTTTAAAAGTCTGTACTGTTTTATTTATACTTTTTAACCAAGAAATTAAAAGAAGACTTAAAAGAGTTTTCCCACTGTTGCTTGATATCGCAGAAATTACGCAAGCCATCTAATGACTATATTTATTTAGCTTGATTAACTAAATCAAGCATTTCTTTTGCTATTGGTGCCGCACTCGCAAGCAAAGGACTCGTATTGCCTCTACTGCTGGAGAGTAAACGAGCAACATCATTTTCTAAAGAGTTTTTTTGAATTGGAACGACTTGTTCAATAAGTTCCATTCTTGCCATACCCCCAGCTTCTAATCTCATACATTCCCCAGATTCTGATGCGAGGATTACACAAATATCGTTTGTTTGTTTGTTTTTGGCTTTTGCAATTAATCTCAAACCAACTATTTGTCCTGGATTTATACTTGGTTTACCAATTGGTAGAGAAGTAATACCAACTTCTACAAGATTTTTGTCAGGACGAAGAAAATTAACTTTCAGCTGATCTTTTTTTGAGTAGATGCAATTTTCAATTTTCCAGTTGAGACGGTCGGCAATCCATGCAGCAAGTAAAAGGCCCTGAACGGTTTGAGATCCCTCAATATCGATATCAATTTTTTGTAGATTATCAAGAGTATTTCTTCTTTGAAGTGGATCAAATACCATCGCTAAGGTTTCTCTCCAACCTCTAAGACGAAGCCAATTCAGATCATTAACAGCTTGTCCAGATTGAATTCTTTGAATCAATAAATTTAAGCAGACTATTGGTTCACCTAGCGCAGTATCAATAATTAATCTTCGATTTGGGAGAGCCAGAGCATTAAGGAATTCAGGAGCCTCATCAATTCTTCCATTCCACCACAACCAAGAGGGAAGTTCATCAAGAACAAGAGTCTCAACAATTTCAAGTCCATCATTGATGGCGGTTTTATTTCCTCTTAAAACGATTACATCGCCACAAGCTGTTTTCCCTCCACCTTCTTCAGGAAGAGGACAATATGCTGCGACTAATGTTTCTAAATTATTTTCATTTTCAATTGTTGGTGCAATGGTTATTAATCTTCGAGGTTGCAAATTACTTATTGAGGTGTCAATGTGTTGCCCCCTGAGGTCTTCTACATTTTTAATTAAGTCTTCAGATTGAATTGAAGATTGAACTCTGAAATCCAGTGGTGATGTGCTGTTAGGTAGATCTCCTTTTAAAATAATTTCTCTTGCAGCTTCTATAAGATCATTTCTTTGACTGCCCACTACTGGGCCAGATATTTTTCCAGTTTTGACTAATTTTTGTTCAATCCAAGCAGGTTGCCAGACAATCAAGCAAAAAGTGTTGGCTCCTTTATCCCCTCTCTCATCATGAGACCAGAGTTGTTCAAGATATGTAGGGATTTCAGCTGGAGGTAGCTGAAGAGGTGTTTGAAGAGTTAATTGAGGAGACATTTAATTTGGTTCGTATAAAAGATTGATATTCAATTGTTTCAAGGTCTTCTCCATAGAAGCTGATCTTTGCCAATCAGTAAGTCTGATTCAGTGGGTCCCCATGTTCTTGATTCATATTGATAAACAGGTAATTCCCATGGAGAATCTTCAATCTTTTCTAGAAGAGGTGTATATAAACGCCAAGCAGCCTCTACTTCGTCGCTTCGAGTGAACAATGTGGGATCCCCAAGCATTGCATCTGCAAGAAGCCTTACATAGCCTTCATCTGATGGCTCTCCAAAGGATTCGTCGTATGAAAACTCCATATTTACAGGTCTACTTCTCATCCCAGACCCTGGTGATTTAACCTCAAAACTAAATTCAGCTCCTTCGTTGGGTTGAATCCTAAGAATTAATTGGTTTGATGTTGGGCATCCTCCTGCTGCATCAAAAAGGTGAACAGGTGCTTCTCTAAAAGTAAGAACAACTTCACTCAGCCTTTTAGCTAATCTTTTCCCTGTCCTCACGTAAAAGGGGACTCCCTGCCATCTCCAGTTATCTATAAAAAGCTTCATAGCTACATATGTTTCGGTCGTGCTGTTTGGATTAACGCCTGGTTCTTCTCTATATCCAAGCAGTGGATCTTCATGGCTACCTCCCTTTGAGTACTGTCCCCTTACGCAACATTCCCAAGGCTTTTCTTCATTGGCAAGCTTGACTGCCTGAAGAACTTTGGCTTTTTCGTTCCTTATGGCTTCCGGATCAAAATGTCCAGGTGGTTCCATTGCAGTTAGAGCAAGCATTTGAGTTAGATGGTTTTGAACCATATCCCTTAGAGCGCCTGAAGATTCGTAATATCCAGCGCGATCTTCAACTCCAACAGTTTCGGAACTAGTAATTTGAACACTCGAGATATAATTTCTATTCCAAATAGGTTCAAAAATCGTGTTTGCAAATCTGAGGACGAGAATATTTTGAACGGTTTCTTTGCCTAAGTAATGATCTATTCGAAATATTTGACTTTCTTGAGCACAACTCTGAACGAGAGAATTAAGTGATTGAGCGCTATTGAAGTCTCTACCAAAAGGTTTTTCAATTACGATCCTACTGCGTTTGGGATCTTTTAATAACCCTGCTGCAGCTAAAGCTCTACATCCACTTCCATAAAATTTAGGAGATACTGAAAGGTAAAAAGTTCGATGGCCGTGAGTTGCTCTTAACTTGTCAATTATTTCAAGTCTTTCCCCAAGTTTTACGAGGTGTTCTGGTTGTTGCAGGTCTACAGGTTCATAGAAAAGATTTTGAGAAAATAGTTCCCATTCTTTAGGACTTTCTTTTATTTGAGAAGAAAGAGCTTCTTCCATTTTTTCTTTAAATATTTCATCAGTCCATGGCCTTCTTGCACAGCCTAAGATTGCAAACTCACTTGGTAATCTTCGTTGCTTAAAAAGCTCAAATAGAGCAGGAACAAGTTTCCTGTGCGTTAGATCCCCTGAGGCTCCAAAAATAACCAGACATTGAGGAGGAACTACACGCTCTTGGCGAAGACCTATTCTCAATGGATTTGTTACTGGCATGCTCATTGATAAATTCCTTGCCAATTAGATTAAAAATATTATCCAAATTGCTTCTAATCATTCCGCCATTTTGATGGTCGTATGTCAAAAACAAAATTGATATTGATTAATTAAATATAGAAAAAATATTTATAAAGTAATGAAAAATTATCGCTTTCCAGACTTTCTTATTTATCTAGTAGGTCTCAGCATGCCATCTGCCGGCTTTTCTGAGTTTAGGTCTAAGTTCTGACCAATCTAAACCTTTTGCAGCAGCTGCAGTTGACATTGCCTCATCTATACCTGGCTCCATTCCCTTTAATCCACACAAGTAAATATGAGTTTTAGGGTTCTCAATCATATTGAATATTTCTTCAGCATATTCAAGGACCCTGTCTTGAATGTACATTCTTCCTCCTTTTGTATTCTTTTGTTCTCTGCTTATTGCTTTTGTGTATCTTAGATTTTCAGGGAATTTGGATTTGTAGTGTTCAAAATCAGCGTCATAAAGCAAGTTAGCGGTCTTTGGTGCACCCATAAATAACCAAGCTTTTCCTTTGAAATTCCACTTATGTTTTTCAATTTCTGTAGGTTCAAACATCCTTCTTAAATATGCTCTCATTGGAGCTATTCCAGTACCTGTAGCAAGCATTATTATATTTGAATCTTCTTCCTCTGGAAGAAGCATCTCTTTGCCTACTGGTCCACTAATTTGTACTTTGTCTCCAGGAGATAGGTTGCACAAATAGGTAGAGCAAACTCCATTTATGGTTTCACCATCTTTTTCGTATTGAAGTTGACGGACACATAAGGAGAGAGTATTTCCTGCAAAATTATCACCATATCTAGTGCTAGCAATTGAATATAGTCTTGGCCTATGAGGTTTTCCTTTAGCGTCTTCTCCTGCTGCAAGTATTCCGCAACTTTGACCTTCAACATATTTGAATTCAGGGTCCCCTCCAGATAAATCAAAAGTTATGTGCTGAACTTTTCCAATTGCTCCTTCTTTTAGGGCTGAATAATTTTCAGTAACTGTTCCGGTGAAAGGTGCTTTTGGTTTATAAGTATTAACGGGTACATCTGCATGTGGTTTCTTTGCAGCAGCTTTAGTAGGAGCAGCAGCAGCAGCTTTAGCAGGAGCAGCAGCAGCAGCAGCTTTAGCAGGAGCAGCAGCAGCAGCTTTAGCAGGAGCAGCAGCTTTAGCAGGAGCAGCAGCTTTAGCAGGAGCAGCAGCTTTAGCAGGAGCAGTTTGAATTTTCTCGCTTAAAGCATTCTTCCCTGTTCGTAACATTGCACCAAATGAGTATTGCCTGCGTATTAGATAGAAAAAACCAATTATGATAGGAATATGTGCAAGACCGCCAAGAACTACCTTTGTCTCTGAGTAAGCCATAAAAACTTAAATTAGAACGCAAGATTACCAAGAAGAGGTAACTTTTAGCCGTTTTATCTTGATATTACTAATATGATAGTTCACCTTTTGAGACCGTCACAAGATCATTTATATTCTTAGATCCAGCTGCATGAAGGGGTTTTAGCAATTATGCGTTTTTTTATTTGCAGATATTATTTTCTACATTTCTTATGTTCAACTTTCTTTTAAAAAAGGACTGAAAAACAGAATAAACATCAATAAAAATTAATTCTATTAAAAAACCTTCATTAGGGTGGTTTTGCCCCATAGAAGGTTTTAAATAAATTTTATTTATAGCCCCAAGGGGATTCGAACCCCTGTCGCCTCCGTGAAAGGGAGGTGTCCTAGGCCTCTAGACGATGGGGCCACGTGCGGTGATAAATAACTCAATAAGTAATTGTTATCACAATTGAAAGTTACGGGCCCGCCTGGCCACTCGTCAAGGCTTCTTGATCCTTCTTTTGGCCACGCCATACAGGAACGGTGAAGTAGAAACATGCACCTTCAGTTGGTTTGGAAACCACCCAGATCTTGCCACCATGCACTTCAACAATTCTTCTACAAACTGAAAGGCCAATGCCAAAGCCGATTGTCTCTTGAGAAGTTTGTGGAAGTCTCACTCGATCAACAAATATTCTTTGTTGTTCTTCTGTGGGGATACCAGGGCCATTATCTCGAACAATTACTTCAACCCATTGATTTGTTCTGTGAAGCATTGTTATAAAAATTTCACCTTCGTCTTCTGAAAATTTCAAAGCATTTTCGATAAGGTTTAACAAAACCTGCATCATTCTTCTTTGATCTGCAAAAACCTTGGGTAAATCAGATGGAATGTCTGTATTTATTTTTATTTTGCGATTTAGCCATAGCTTCTCAAGCTCAAGTATTGCTTCGGCAGATATGTTCGCAAGATCAATTTTTTGAGGATTAAACAATGTTTCCCAACGCGTGCTACCAACTTCTAATAAGTCCATTGAAAGCAATTCAATTTCTTCTAGCCTTCTCTTTAAAACATCTTGAAATTTAGACATACTGATTTGTCCAAGTTTCTGGCTTTGAAGAGCCAAACCAGCTGCCGTTAATGGCGTCCTCAATTCATGAGCAACCATTCTTAGAAGACTTTCTTGCGAATGTATTTTTTTAGTAAGTGTTTCGTTTTCTTGTCTAAGTACGAGAAGATCATCCTCTAGAAGAAGTTCTTTTTGTGTTTGATTTGAGTCAAGTGTTTTAGCTCCAAGATTTATTCCTCTTCGGTTAATTAATCCTTCATGTTGCCATCTTGGAATCCAGGTTTTAACTTGATCAAAAATCGAACTCCCTGCAAAGATTTGTTTAGGTGAAGGTTCTAATTTTATTAGTGCTGGAAGTGCTACTAATCTATAAAGCTCAAGTAATTCAGGATTTTCAGAGGGATCTGAAAATTCTAATGTGACTTTAAAACCTGAATCTTTTTTTTCTAAATATTCAATTAGCGAACGAATATCTCTCCTTGAGAGATGGTGGCGAGATGCCACAAGCAACAGATTTAACTGCAGTCTTTTGTTGGCTTCGGCACTATCCACAGTGACGAGCGATCTGAATAATTACGCATACCTTAAGGTAATGAGACTCATTTTAGGTATTAGCTAATAATTAAGTGAATTCTTTTTAAATCTCTCAGTTCCAGGAAATGGCTATTTCTTATTCATCTGGTATTGGAAGAACTAAAAACTCCTCAGTAGGTATTGATAGACTTAGGATTGATTTTGATAGTAATTTAAGGCGTTGGTTTAATAGAAATATTGGATTGTGGCACTCTAGGAGACAATATTTTTTTGATGAAGAAAAGGCTATTAATTTGGAAATGTACATAAATGTAAGCAAGTTAAATCAAGGCGATTCGGAATTTGAAAGCTATCGATTTAATTGGTGGTGCGAAGATGAAAAAGATTTTTTTATTAAACGACCAACCTATAAAAGTAAAGGAGAAATAATTGCTCAATTACAAGGACATCAACTAATACGTCATTCTTCTTATTTATCTGATTCCTCAGGAATATCAAATATAAGGCAAGTTGATGAACACGAATTGATCTTTGAGTCTAATTATGATAACTGGCATGTATTAGAACATACTCGCTTAATAGACCAAGATAAATTTAGATCAAGAACTATTTATAGTTGGTTTAACGATAAGTTGAAGATAGTTGAAAATCATCATGAAACAAGGATTAAGAATCCCAACTGAAGATTTTATGAAACCTGTTTTGATAGACATGAATGTATAGTATGTATCCAATTTGCAAGTGAAGAATTTCAGATAAATTTTTTGCTGCATAATGATGTTTTTACAGATTAAAATCACTTGAGAAAAATGAAAAAAACTCCAAGAAAGAAAATCTTGGCTATGTCTGTTTTTGTTGCTTCAATACTTTTAACAAGTTGTAGTTCCTCTATAAAATCAGAATCTAATCCAATAAAAATTGGCTCTGATAAAAAGGAAATTAATTTTATTCCTGCTAGTGATGAAGATATTTTCTTATACAGGCAAATAGGAATAAGCTATCTCTGTATGGCGCGACAGATTGATGTTGAATTTCCAAAGGCTATTTCTTTAGCCGCAAAAAATTATGCATTACTTATATCAAGTAGACATGGAGGACTTATTAAAGAATTAGGAAAAGAAAAATTACCAGATAAAAATATTTATAATGGAGCTATTTTACAAATCCTTGATGGTGCCATAAAAAATTGCCCTGAGATGGTTCCTGAAGAAGATAAGAAAAAATTCTTAAAAACTGTTGAACAATTAAACCAAAAGCAATAAATTTAATTTTTAATATTCTAATATATTAAATATGTCAACTAATAAGTCTACTAAATTATCTGACTATGTTGAATATCCTTTCCTGATACCAAGCATATATTTAGATTTTGATATTTGCGTAGATCTTGTTGAAGTTCAATCTTCAATGATAATAGAACCAAAGTTAAAAGAATCTTCAAGGCTTATTCTTCAGGGTAATCAGATCAAATTATTATCAATATCAATAAATGGAAAAGAATTGAATTCAGAAGAATATTATAATTCTCCTGATGAGTTGATTATATTCAACCCTCCAATATCTAAGTTTGAACTAAAATTAATATCTCAAATAGATCCTTTTAGAAATACATCATTAGAAGGATTGTATTTAAGTTCAGGGATGTTAACTACACAATGCGAGGCTGAAGGATTTAGAAGCATCTGTTATCATCCTGACAGGCCAGATGTTTTAAGTAACTTTACTGTAAGAGTAGAGGCAGATAGAGATTTATATCCTATATTATTATCAAATGGGAATAAGAAATATTCTGGTAATTTAAATAATAATAGACATGAAATTGTATGGGATGACCCTTTCCCTAAACCTAGCTATTTGTTTGCTTTAGTTGCAGGTAAACTAAATACAGTGTCAGATAAATATGTTACAAAAAGTGGAAGATTAATTGATATTAGAATATACGTCGAAACTGGAGATGAAAAGTATACACAACATGCGATAACTTCTTTGAAGAAAGCAATGAAATGGGATGAGAATGTTTATGGACTTGAGTATGATTTAGATGAATACAAAATCGTTGCTGTAAGACATTTCAATATGGGAGCGATGGAAAATAAAGGATTAAATATTTTCAATTCAAAACTTGTATTAGCTGACGCAGAGACTGCAACTGATGATGAATTAGAGAGAATAGAAAGTGTAATAGCTCACGAATATTTTCATAATTGGACTGGGAATAGAATTACATGTCGTGATTGGTTTCAGCTTTCATTAAAGGAAGGATTGACAGTTTTTAGAGATCAATCTTTTACTTCAGATCTACATAATTCTGGAATAAAAAGAATAGAGGATGTTTCATTTTTAAGAAATTTTCAATTTGCTGAAGATAAGGGACCTACTTCACACGCAGTGAAGCCTAAAGAATATGTTGCTATTGATAATTTTTATACCACAACAATATATGAAAAAGGTGCTGAGTTGATAAGAATGCTTGAGCTATTGCTAGGGAAAGAAAAGTTTATCAGAGGTTTCAATTTTTATATTAAAACTTTTGATGGTAGTGCAGCTACAACTGAGGATTTTATTAATTCATTAATTAAAGGTGCCTATTTAGATAAAGCAAATTGTACTTTTAATTTAACGAAATTTCTAAATTGGTATTATGAGCGTGGCACACCAAAAGTTTCTGTAAATCAATCTTGGGATTCAAAAAAATCAATTTTGAATGTTTCGTTTGAACAGAAAATAAATAGTGATAAATCCAATGAAAATATTGAAATGGTTATTCCAATTCTTTATTCTTGTTATGGCAGAGAAAAAGGATCTGAACCTATAGTAGAGGATAAATTATTTATTTTAGATAAAAACAAAAAGAATCTACAAATCAATGCTTTAAATGGGGAGAAAGATTTTCCAGTTTTATCAATTTTTAGACGTTTCTCTTCACCTGTTATTTGGGAGACTGATTTGTCTATAGATGACTATCTTTTTCTCTTTTTAAATGATAACGATTGTTTTTCTAGGTGGGACTCTGGTCAGATCTTGATGCGTGAAATCATAAAAAATAATATTAATAAACGTGTTAATTATTCATTAGAGTATGGTTTTGTTAATGCAATTAAAGAAACTATAAAATCTTTAGAAATGAATGATTCGTTTCTATTATCAACTCTTTTAACACTACCAGGTCTTGCAGAATTGGAAACTTTATTTGAGAAAGTTGATCCTATAAATATTTATAAAGAATCTTTAAACTTCCAAGTTTTAATCGGAAATAAAATTCATCAAGAGCTAAGAGTACTTTCTGAAAATATTTTAGTTAATATTAATCAACAATGGCCAATGGGTAGAGGTAAAAGAAAACTAATAGGAACTATTTGGTCTTATTTAGCTCTAGCAGGAGATGAGGGTGTTAAAAAAGATTGTGTTGAAGCTATTGTTAGTTCTTCAATGACTATGGCAAGATCAGCTTTAGGAGCCTTGAAGCCATTAGATAGCCCTGAAACAGAGCAGGCATCTAATTTGTTTTATGATCTTTGGAAGGAAAATCCAGTGGTATTAGACTCATGGTTTGCTTATGAGGCTTCAAGACCTCATAAGCAAGGAATCAATGTTATTGAAAAACTATTAGCACACTCTAAATTTGATTGGAAAGCTCCAAATGCAATACGGGCTGTTATTGGAGGATTTAGTAAAAACATTGAATCATTTCATTCTATAGATGGGCAAGGTTATTTATTTATGGCTGAAAAAATAATAGAAGTAGATAAAATAAACCCAATAACGGCTTCAAGAATGGTAAAAATTTTTAGTAAGTGGAAAACTTATATAGATAAAAATAAGGAAGAAATGTATAAATCAATTTTGAAAATAAATAAAGCAAATATATCTTCAAACACAAGAGAAGTTATTGAACTGATTTTAAAGTGATTTCAGAAAATTATCTGAACATTGAGCTAACAGAACTTTCTTCATGAATTCTCCAAATAGCTTCTCCAAGCATGTTTGCAACGGATAAAACCTTCAATTGCGAGAAATAAAGATTGTTGGGTACGGGAATACTATTAGTCACAATAACTTGTTCAAAAAGCCCTTCCTTTGAAAGTCTCTCGTATGCCGGTGGAGAGAAAACAGCATGAGATGCACATGCAATAACTTTTTTGGCACCCTCTTTCCTTAGTAATTCAGCTCCTGCACAAATAGTGCCACCAGTATCAATCATGTCATCAATTAATATTGCGGTTTTACCAGAGACTTCTCCAATTACTGTGAGGCTTTCTGCAACATTGTGCCCTGAGCGTCGCTTGTCAATAATGGCCAAAGGTGAATCCTTCATCTGCTTCGCAAAAGCCCTTGCTCTGGCTACACCTCCTACATCAGGAGAGACGACTACGATTTCATCAAGTTTCATAGTTGATAAATAATCAACTAAAACTGGTGAACCATATATGTGATCGCAGGGGATATCGAAATAACCTTGGATTTGCGCTGAATGTAAATCCATTGCTAATACTCTATCTACGCCAGATTTAACAAGAATATTCGCGGTTAGTTTTGCAGTAATTGACTCCCTACCTGCTGTCTTCCTGTCTGCCCTAGCGTAACCAAAGTATGGAATTACAGCTGTGATTTGTCTAGCAGATGCTCTCTTGCAAGCATCAACCATGATCATAAGCTCCATTAAACTGTCATTGACAGGAGCACAGGTTGGTTGTATTAGAAAAACATCACACCCTCTAATTGATTGCTGGATTTGAACATAGAGCTCTCCATCCGCAAACCTTTTAGAAACTAGAGGGACATTTGTTATCCCCATATAATTAGCAATTTCTTTGGCTAATGCTGTATTGGATGTCCCACTAATTAATCTGAGTCTATTAGTGTCATGCTTGAGACTAGTAGGCTCAGGATGCGCTGCAGTGATAAAACTGGTCACGGTTCCACCGCAAGCAAGAAATAATATTTACTAATCTACCTTTATGTTGATACATGATCATCTAAAAGCTTTTTTTTATTTTTTCTTGTGAGAATTTATTCTTTTTTTTTGAAGTTAAGAACCATTGTCCTATCTTATGTTTTGAGCATTTGAGTGAAAGAAATCTTTTATAAAGAATTTTCTTTTGAAAACATTAATAAATTGACTTAAAGTAAAGGCTTAAAGATTTTTCTTGTTGAATTTGCTGAAAAAATACAGGTAAAGAGAGTTTGAACTAGGTGATTGGCTTTTTACAGGTAAGATTTTGCTTGGAATGAAAGAAATTTAAAATTTCAAGCTAAATCTTCTCTAGTCTTGATGCATTACTTTAAAAGAGTATTAAGCCGCTCAACTAAATAATGTTATTTGTGGAAAGAAATATATTCAGGATTTTGTTTTAACTCAAGAAAAAATATAGTTTTTCTAAGATAAATGTTTAGATTATTAACAGATTTGTTAATATATAATTACTAAATTTATTTTTTTGAAATTTAAGAAAAAGATCTCCCATTTTACAATGGAATCCATTTTTAATTTAATAAAAAAATAGCATTATTAGTATTTATTTCGTATTTTTTAGAGATAACAAAAAGTGAAATTTGAGAGAAATTCAGGAATCCTTCTTCATCCCACCTCTTTACCTGATAGTCCTGTTTGCGGAAGTTTTGGTGAGCCTGCTCGAGTATGGCTTAATGAACTTGCTGCCTCTGGTATAGGAGTTTGGCAATTTTTACCTCTTGCTCCTCCTGATTCATTTGGATCTCCTTATAGTTCACCATCAAGTTTTGCTTTTAACCCATGGTTCCTTGATCAAAATGATTTAGTTAGAGACGGTTTTTTAGCTAATACTCTAGAAAAATTTTCTTCTGAAAATAATTATTTTGATAACAGAGTTGATTCTCAATTAGCTAATTCAAGAGTTAAGTTGCTACGTTCTTTTTTAGTTGATTATTGGGACAAACAGAATATAACTACTCAAGAAGAATTTGAAAGATGGTGCTCAAAGCAATTTTGGTTAGAGGACCATTCTATATTTATGGAACTAAAAATTCAAAATAATGATCTTCCATGGTGGGAATGGCCAGATAAATATGCAGTTAGAGATAAGAAAGAATTAGTAGATTGGAAAAAAAATAACCAAAGAGAATTGTTAGGCCATAATCTTCTCCAATGGCATTTAGATAGGCAGTGGAAATCAATCAGAAAACTTGCAAAAAATCTGGGTATTTTTTTATTTGGAGATGTACCTTTTTATGTTTCAAAAGATAGTGCTGATGTATGGAGTAATCGATCATTGTTTTCAATTTTAACTAATTCAGATACATTTTTCCAGAGTGGCGTGCCGCCTGATTATTTCTCTGAAACCGGTCAGCTTTGGGGGAATCCAGTTTATCGTTGGAGTAGGCACAAAGCTAGCAACTATAGGTGGTGGAGAAAGAGAATTTCAAGACATCTTGAACAGGTTGATTTTTTACGACTTGATCATTTTCGAGCTCTTGAAGCTTTTTGGGCCATTCCTGGTAAAGATAAAACAGCTGAGAATGGTTTTTGGTTGCCTTCCCCTGGAAGAGAAATATTGCGTTTTATAAAAAATGATTGTAGTGGTTTGCTTCCTTTAGTTGCTGAAGATTTAGGTCTCATAACATCAAAAGTTGAAAGGTTACGTGATGACTATGAATTAGTAGGAATGAAGATACTTCAATTTGCTTTTGATGGAAATTTAGATAATCCCTATTTGCCAGAGAATATTAAAAATGAAAATTGGATTGTTTATACAGGAACTCACGATAATTCAACCTCTCAAGGCTGGTGGAGAGAAATGGATCAAGACAGAAAAGAACAAGTTAGAGAAAGGCTTCTTGATTATGAGAATTTCACTTCTTGGGAATTGATTCGAATAGGTATGGAAACTAAAGCAAAATTATTTGTAGCGCCTATGCAAGATTTATTAAATCTTGACGATAGCGCTAGATTAAATAAACCTGGCACAATAGAAAATAATTGGACATGGAGATTGTCGAGAAATAATATGAATATTGAAGAAGCTATAAAAAAGTATGGTGATTTGGCTAAAGCAAATAAAAGATAATATTACTTTTCTTTTTTAGTTTTAAGTACATTTTCATTTTTTATAATAGTATTTTCTATAATTATTGGTTCAGTCGAAACACTATTTGTTTTTATAAGATACCTTAGTTGACTATTAAGAACTAATATCGATAAAAGCATAAGGATAATATATAAAAAACTCCCAAACCAGCTATTAAGAAAGTCTATATTTATAAAATTAAATTTAAACCTAGATATATTATTATCACTATTTTTTTGTACTGACAAAGCATTTAAACTTCCTCTTTCTAAATTTAGATTAGTCTCAAGACTTTTTATCATTGAATTTAAATATGTTTTTTCTGGTAAATATTTCTTCCATCCATTTTCAATAGCTATTAGTACATTCCTTGAAATTTTTGTCTCATTTGATAGTTGCTCTAATGAAATTCCAGATTTCTTTCTTTGAGCTTTAAATAGATTAATTGCATCATTAAAATCATTATCCGAAATAGGTTCATCTGATAAGCCTGATGAAGGTTTTTTTATTAGCAAGTCAGCTTTTCGTCTTGATAAAAGACCAGATTCAGATATTATCTTTTGTAATCTATTAAGGTAGGACATTATATTTTAAATAGATTCATTTTTATATATTAGTTTGCTGAAAATTGACTTGGTAAAGTCTGTTTTTATTAGAAGAATTCATCGATTTCTTTGACTGTTCCCGCTTCTACTTGGGTAAATAAATCTTTAATAGCTTTCCACATGCTTATACCAAAAAGTATCGAGATTATAGAAGAAAATATTAGAGATTTAATAATAGAAAAGTTTATGATACTAAGGGCACTTACGAAAATAATTGTTAGTCCTGTGAAGAATGAAAACCAACTTGATATTGTTCTAGGATTCTCTAGAGGTATTGGCGATATCTTTTTTGTGGTCCAATTATTTAGTTTTGATTTCATTATGTCAGCAAATATCAACCCAGACATCAGACAGATAAATCCACCACAAGACAACCAAAAAAAAGGATCTTCAATTGGCTTTATTTGTTGATAATCTGAAATAAACTCATCTATATTGGGTATATTTGCCTCGTCTATACTAACTGCAATAAATGTGATTATGTTTTGAATAATGTTAATAACCATGTTCCCAATCTTTATTTAATTTTTCATTATTGTATTTTATAAAAATCATCTATGCAACTTGTGTATTGTTTTGTTTTGTTATGCCGGAAGCCATTCTTATAGGATTGAATGTTTTTCGTACTAACTTAATTAATTGCTTCAGGTCTTTAGTATCTATTCTTTCATCTTTAATAATACTCATTAATAAGTTCTTCCTTATTAATGATCCTCTAGAGCTAGTTAAGAGCTTAATACCTGCTCCCGCTACAGGAATTAGCTCTTTTGCAGGTGTGCTTGAATCTTGTACTAGCACATCAAATAAATTTTCTATTCGCTCAACTCTTAAGTGACCATTTTGATCAAATATCACATCTAATAATATATTTATCATTTCACTAGTATCTGAAGTAAGCAATCTTTTTGCTACATAGGGATATGCTAGATCTATAATTTTAAAATCAGGATCTAGGCGTAGAGCAAGTCCTTCTTGGCTAATTACTGCTCTAATAATTAAAGCAAACCTTGCGGGCACTCTAAAGGGGTAATCAAACATTAATTCGGAGAATTTATTGGTAATCTCTTTAAAATTAAAAGATGCGACGTCTTTACCAATTGCACTTCCAAGGACCTCCTTTAATACAGGTATTAGAGGTTTAAGATCTTGCTCTTCATTTAAAAAACCTAGCTTTTGAAAGTCTTTAGCTACAGAATGAAAATCATTATTTATTAAGTGAACAATTGCACCAGTAAGAGTTAATCTATCTTCTTCTGAAATTGAGTCCATCATTCCGAAATCAACGTAGGCTATATTTCCTAAATCACCATTATGACCTTCAAGAGCAAACATATTCCCAGGATGAGGATCGGCATGAAAGTATCCAAACTCTAATAATTGCTGTATTCCGCTAATAACACCGGTTCTAATAATCTTTGATGGATTTACATTGTTAACAACTAATTCATTTCTATCTTTTAATTTTGTGCCATCAATCCAGCTTGTAGTTAATACCTTTAATGATGATAGATGTCTTTCTACTTTTGGTATGGTTACTGACTTATTATAGTGGAAGAGATTAGAAAATTTTTCGGCATTATCGGCTTCTTTTTTGTAATCAACTTCATCAAATAAACTTCTTCCAAACTCATCTATTATTTCCCCTAATCCAAACCCAAGATTTAATGGAAGTATTGGCGCGCTAAGAACACCTAGTATTTTTATGATTACGATGTCTCTTCTAATATTAAAAATCAGTAGTGGCCTTTGAACTTTTACTGCTACCCAATAATTTCTAGTTAACTTTGCTTTATAAACCTGTCCAAGACTAGCTGAGGCTATTGGCTTGGATGGAAAATCTTCGAAAAGTTCATTTGCTGGTTTCCCTAGCTCACTTTCAATGATCTCAAGTGCTTTTTTATTGGAAAATGAGGGTAAGTTATCTTGTAGGTTTGTTAATTCCTCCAACCAATCTTTTCTTATTAGATCTGGCCTAGTTGATAGTGCTTGTCCTACTTTTATAAAACATGGACCTAGACCAATAAGTGTCTTAAGTAGAAACTTGGCTAGATCTTTTTGTGTCTTATTGTCATTGCTAGACCCTTGGAAAATAAGTCTTGCTAATAGAAGTGATATTGCGCCAACTATCTGAACAAATCTAGGCACCAATATCCACGGCCTTGAAATTAACCAGATTAAATCTCTTTTGAAATCGTACTTCATGAATCCATCATAAGTTCTTTTAGCTACCCCTCTAAGAAGTTCTTTTGATTTGCTTACTGATTAATTTATGTAAATTGATTTTAGGTAATTCTTTTATTCAATGGGGCTGTTTGACTTGCTTTCTGCTAATAGAAGCGAAAATCTTTTCTTGCCAGCCCATGGGAGAGGAAATGCTCTCCCCAAAAAGATAAAAAACCTTTTAAAGCTGAGACCAGGTATTTGGGATTTGCCTGAGCTATTTGAGATTGGTGGCCCGTTGATTCGTGAAGGAGCAATAGCAGAAAGTCAAAAGTCTTCTGCCTATGAAGTTGGGGTTGATAGATGTTGGTATGGAGTTAACGGTGCTACAGGCTTACTTCAAAGTGCATTGCTTGCTCTAGCTCGTCCTGGTCAAGCTGTTCTCATGCCCAGGAATATACATAAAAGCTGTATTCACGCATGCTTGTTTGGAGGATTAGTGCCATTGCTTTTTGATGTTCCATATTTAAGCGATAGAGGTCATGCATCTGTTTTTGATAAAAAATGGCTTCAGAGTGTTTTTAAAAAAGTAAAAGAATTTGAAGAGGATATAGCGGCTGTGGTTTTAGTTAACCCCACATATCAAGGTTATTCTGCAGATATAGAATCTCTAATAAAGGAGATTCATTCACATTGTTTACCAGTGTTAGTTGATGAGGCTCATGGCGCTCAACTAATAAGTCAAGTAAGCCCAGATTTGCCTAAGTCAGCTATATCTTTTGGTGCAGATCTTGTTGTTCATTCTCTTCATAAATCTGCACCAGGATTAGTTCAATCCGCGGTCTTATGGTCACAAGGTGACAAGGTTGATCCATTTAATATAGAAAGAAGTATTGAGTTGCTTCAAACTTCAAGCCCAAGTTCTTTGTTGTTAGCTTCTTGTGAAAGTTCAATAAAGGAACTCATTGAATCTAAAGGGATAAAGAAATTAAAATCCCGTATAGAAGAAGCTAAGTTGTTAAAAGATTTTTTGATTAATAAAAAAGTTCCTCTTCTTAAAACCAGTGACCCATTAAGAATTATTCTTCACACATCAAAATTCGGGTTAAGTGGTATTGAAGTTGATAAAAGGTTTATAAAAAAAAGAATAATTGGTGAATTGGCTGAGCCAGGAACACTAACTTTTTGCCTTGGACTCTCTTCTCACAAAAGATTAGGCAAAAGATTTGTAAGAACTTGGAATGAAATCCTGACATCGTCTGGCGAACAAAAAGCTTGTTTTTTTAAAAGACCTCCTTTCAGTATCGTCACTAGGCCATTGAAGCCATTTACTTATTCTTGGGGATCGAACTTTGAGAAGGTAAAGCTGCAGGATGCTATAGGAAGGATTTCTGTTGAAATGGTCTGTCCTTATCCTCCTGGAATACCTTTATTGATCCCTGGTGAGATTTTGGACGAAGCTCGTGTTGAATGGTTGATAGAACAAAAATGCTTTTGGCCAGAACAAATCTCTGATTTTGTAAGAGTTATTTGTTGATTAATAATATCTACTTATCAGCTATAATGAAAATTATTATTATTAACTCCTTTTTAGTATGTTTTATAAAAGAAAGCTATATTTTTTTTAATCTAATTTAATGTTTTTAGCTGTTTCGAAAAAGAGATTATTAAGTGGACTTTTAGTTGGAGCTTTTGGCTTTTTAATAGTCTCTCTAGGTGGTTGGTGGTTTGCTATCTCAATAAGTTTAATTGTTCATATAGCTCTTCTAGAGTTTTTTCGAATGGCAGAATTTACTGGTATACGACCAGCAACTAAAACAACGTTGTTAGCCTGTCAAATATTACTTTTTTTTACCCAATTATCTTCTCTTGGATATATCTCTTTCGAAATATCAGATGCCATTTTGCCATTGTCTGGTGCAGCGATTTGTGGTTGGTTGTTGTTACAACCAATTACTGGTTCCATTGCAGATGTAGCAGCATCAATATTTGGATTGTTTTATTTAGGCTTCTTGCCAAGTCATTGGATAAAGCTAAGAAATCTTTTAGAGACTGACTTGTCAAATAACGTCAATTTGATTCCCACTGATTGGTCAACATCTATTACTTTTGGAATGTTAATAACTTTCTCTACATGTTTTATGATTGTTGGATTTGATATAGGTTCTTATTTTGTTGGTAAGAAGTTTGGAAATCATTCATTATCACCAATTTCACCTTCTAAAACTATTGAGGGTGTTATTGGTGGATTAATATTTTCTGTATTAATAGGAGTCTTTTTTGGCTATCTACTTAGATGGCAATTTGGAATATTTATTGGAATATTTATTGGTGTTTTAGTGGCATTATTTTCCCTGGTTGGAGATCTTACAGAATCGATGTTGAAGAGAAATGCTGGATTAAAAGATTCAGGTAATTTTTTACCTGGTCATGGAGGAATTCTTGATAGAATAGATAGCTATTTATTTACTCCAGCAATTGTATTTTATATAGTAATTTTATTATCACCATTAATTATTTCCTGAAATAATTAAAAACTTAAAGATGAATTTGCAGAAATTTTGATTAAATTGTTTTCTATATTTATAGTTTCTATATATATTTTATTTTCCATTGGTACCTGAAAAGTCTTGTTAGAGGTTTTGTTTCCCAAATAGATTTTGCCTTTCTCTGCTTTAATATTAATCTGTTCTACTTGATTGTTAGTCATATTTTTTTTATATCCTTTAATTAACAATTTATCATTCCTTAACTTTACATCTTCTATTTTTTCCTTGTTTAGTATTTCTTTACATATCCTAGCCCCTATCCAACTCCAATTTTTAGATAATAGAACTGTTTTGAGAGAATTTTCAGATAATGAAAGCTTAAATTTTATTATCTGATTATTTTTAAAGTTTAATTCTTTATTTTTTAGCTTGAATTTGATTCCAATTTGATTGGCTTCCAACTGAACTCTATCGAACAAAAGATCTTTGTAATTTATATCTTCAGCAATGATATTGATTTTTTGCAGTTCACCTTTAATAATTTGAATAGAACTAGCTATGATATCTATTTTAATACTACCAATCTTTTTACAATATTTTATAACTAAAATTTTCACACCATGTTCTAATAATTTAGCAAGAATACCTTTATCTTGAATCCGCTTGGATATCATTCCTTTATTTAAATTTCTTTCCAAGCCTCAGCAACTAATTTTGGTTCTTCTAAGTGTGGGAGATGTCCGGAATTTTCTGCTATTTCTATGTTGGAGTTATAAGTCCTGCTGGTTTCTTCTTTTTCATTCTTAGGAATTATTCTGTCATATTTTCCTAAAATAATTTTGAGAGGTTGAGTTGGCTTTGGGAGTCCACAATTAGATACTCCTCCATTTGATGCGAAATCTGCAAGAGATGATTGCCATCCAGGAACTTTTAAATGTATTGAGGCAATTTGTTCTTCTGCAGGTCCAACGCTATTTGTTGGATCTGCGAATGCTTGTCTACACAAGTTCTTTCGGACGAAAGGTTGACGAAGGAAAAAGGCCCCCAAGTGATTAAAAGGCCATGGGATTTTTGGGTTTTTACCTGCCAACCCTGCTGGAGATAAAAGTAATAACTTATTGACCTTTTTTGGGTTTTGTCTTGCGAGTTCTAAAGCTAAAGCTCCGCCCATTGAGGCCCCTATTACTCCAATTGGTTGATCTTTTGAGTAATAATTCAAAACAGAATTTAAATGTTTCATCAAATATTTGAATCCATATTTGTTCCCATTAGATCTAGGACAAAAGCCAAATCCATATAAATCTGGAATGATTAATTTGTTATTCTTTTTTAGAAAAGGTGTGAGACGTCTATATTCAAGAAAGCAACTATCAAAGCCATGTATTAAAAGAATCTTTTCTCCTTTGCCTGTTATTACTGTTGGAAATAAATCAGATTTGCATGGTGAAATATCCTTTAATTCTATCCATTTAAGATCTTCAAAAAGTTTACGTGCTTGTTTGTCAATAATTTGTTCTCTTATCTCATTAATGTATGCTTTAGTAGCATTTTTATTATCGATATTTTTAATTTCTTCCTGATTCAATGTTCTTTAATATTATTTAAAAATTATTTTGTAACTTGTAGATAAAGATTGAAAATTTTGAATTGCTTCATAAAGTTCTTTTTCATTTATTGGGAAAGGTAATTGATGTATATCAGAGTTATCACTGCAGGCGAATTTACAGGCTTTTTGTAGTTCATCCGAAGTCGTGCTTTTAAGACAAATAGACTCAAGTGATATTGGAAGATTGAGTTTAGAGAAGAAATCTATAAGTTGAGACTTAGCTTGTTTAGGTAATTGACTGTTCGAATTTTTCTCTTCTAGATGTAATTGTATTAGCAATCCGAATCCAACAAGCTCTCCATGGAGTGGTTTGTTGGTGTATGCAAGTTGAGTTAATCCATTGTGTATTGGATGCGCTGCAGCAGTTCTGCATCTAGCACCTCCTAGACCTCCTATTATTCCAGCAGTAAGTGCACATCCTTCGGCGACAGTTTCCCAAGAATTGCTAAGTGGATTTAAGAAAGCCTTTAGACCGTTTAAAAATAATTGATCTCTTAAAACCCTAGCCATTTGAACTGCTTGTTGCACAAAACCATCTTGGCTTTTGCTGCTCGTTAAGGATGATTCGTACCATTTCGCAACAGCATCTGCCATGCCGCTTGCCAAAGTTCTTGGTGGAGCGGACCTAACAATTGTGTGATCAAATATTAATAAGTTTGGGCAGTTTTTTAAAGTTACATCTTTGATGAATTTGCCATCAGGTGTATAAATATTAGATAAAGCAGTCCATCCTGCACATGTGGAAGCGCTTAATGGAATAGTAATGCAATTGATGTCAAGTAAATCAGCAATTAATTTTCCTGCATCCAGTACTTTTCCTCCTCCTGCTGCAATAATCCCATCGCAATTGTTATTTTTTGAGATTAGGCATGCATTTTTGATATCTAATTCACAACAATCATGTTCTAACTCAAAAGAGAATGATTGAATACCTCTTAAAAGAAGATCTTTTTTGAATGAAGTTCTTATACCTTTAGTTGTGCTACTTCTACCTATTAATAAAGGCCTTTTGCACAATTGTGTAACTAGATCTATTGATTTAATCCAAGCGTTCTCACCCCTAACTACTTTTGAAGGTGAAATGCTGTGATTATTTATAGACATACAAATGAATTTATACTTTCAAAGTTAAATAGCAGCGCTTGCTAACTCAGTTTTGGGACTATCTTTTCCAAGATGTTTAACAATTACTTTTTTGCTTTCATCAATATCCACCTCTGCCTTGTCTCCATCTTTAATCCTCCCAGATAAAAATTCTTCAGCAAGGCTATCTTCTAACAATCTCATAACAGCTCTTCTTAAAGGCCTTGCCCCATAGGAAGGATTGTATCCCTCTTCAACTAATCTTTCTTTGAAATCATCAGAAACTGTTAATGATATTCCTTTCTCTTTTATTCTCAAAAATACTTCTTTCAACATTATTTCGGCGATGTCTTTAACTTCGTTTCTAGAGAGTTGTCTGAATACAATTATTTCATCTAATCTATTAAGAAATTCAGGACGGAAATATTGCTTAAGTTCTTCATTTACTAAAGATTTAATTCGGTTGTATTGAGTATCTTCTAGGTTCTCCCCTGATAATTCAAATCCCAATCCCCCTCCACCTTTCTCAATAACTTTAGATCCAATATTAGAAGTCATTATTATCAATGTATTTTTGAAGTCAACAGTTCTTCCTTTTGAATCGGTTAGTCTTCCCTCTTCAAGTAATTGAAGCAGGAGGTTAAATACATCTGGATGTGCTTTTTCTATTTCATCGAACAAAACTACTGTGTAAGGTCTTCTCCTCACCGCTTCAGTTAGTTGTCCCCCTTCATTAAAACCTACGTACCCAGGTGGCGAACCTATTAATTTGCTAACAGTATGTCTTTCCATGAATTCAGACATGTCTAGTCGTATCATTGCTTCTTCACTACCAAAGAAATAGGCCGCTAACGCTTTCGTGAGTTCAGTTTTCCCTACACCCGTTGGACCAGAAAAAATAAAACTAGCAATTGGTCTATTTGGATTCTTAAGACCTACTCTTGCTCTCCGAATCGCTTTTGAAACAGCTTTGACAGCTTCGTCTTGGCCAATGAGTCTTTGATGCAAGGTATCTTCCATATTTAAAAGTTTGACTGATTCACTTTCAGTTAATTTTTGAACAGGAACTCCTGTCCAGGACGCGACAATATGAGCAATATCCTCTTCATTGACTATGGGCTGAGGAGCTTTTGATTCATCAGACTGATTAATTACTTGATCAGAAAGTTCATTATTTGAATTTGAATTATCAGTAGTGTCGGGATCGACAGTTGATGCGGTTTTTTGTCTTATGTTCTGTAGAAGGTTTCTAATCTTATCTCTAAGTTCAACTTCTTTCTCTCTAAGTTCTCCTGCTTGGGTGAAATTTTGATCTCTTACGGCTTCTTCTTTACTCTTTTGTATTTTCCTTAATTCTTTATCAACTTCTTTTGCCTCAGGGGGCAATTTAGAATTCAATAATCTGACTCTGCTCCCTGCCTCGTCAATTAGGTCTATAGCTTTGTCAGGTAAAAAACGATCTGAAATATACCTGTCACCAAGATTGGCAGCAGCGTCTAAAGCTTCGTCAGTAATTTTTAATCTGTGATGTTGCTCATATCTCTCTCTTAGTCCTTTAAGGATTTCAATTGTGTCTTTGATTGAAGGTTCTCCAATCATAACAGGCTGAAATCTACGCTCTAATGCTGCATCTCTTTCAATATGCTTGCGATATTCATCTAGAGTCGTAGCTCCAATACATTGAAGTTCGCCTCTTGCTAAAGCTGGTTTTAATATGTTTGCAGCGTCAATTGCACCCTCAGCAGCTCCTGCTCCTATTAAAGTATGAACTTCATCTATAACTAGAATTACATTTCCAGCAGACTTTATTTCTTCCATTATTTTTTTTAACCTTTCTTCAAATTCACCCCGATATTTGGTACCAGCGACAAGTAAACCTATATCAAGAGTTAAGACTCTCTTCTCTTCGAGAATATCAGGAATGTTTCCTTGTTGGATTCTCTGAGCAAGTCCTTCAGCAATAGCTGTTTTTCCTACTCCAGGCTCTCCAATTAGAACCGGATTGTTCTTTGTCCTTCTTCCCAATATTTGAATTACACGATCAATCTCTGAATGTCTTCCTACGACTGGGTCCAGCTTTGATTCGCTAGCTAATTTGGTAAGGTTTGTTCCGAATTCATCAAGTGTTGAGGTTTTGACTGATCCTTTGGATGCCCCTGAACCGGTAGTTACTTCAGCGGTTTCGCCAAGCATTCGAACAACTTGTGTCCTGACTTTTGTTAGATCAACCCCTAAGTTTTCAAGAACTCTTGCTGCAACTCCCTCGCCTTCTCTGATAAGTCCGAGTAATAGATGTTCAGTCCCAATGTAATTGTGACCTAGTTGTCTGGCTTCTTCTAGAGAAAGTTCAAGTACTCTTTTTGCCCTTGGAGTGAAAGGGATTTCTACAGCAACGAAACCAGAACCTCTTCCTATTATTTTTTCAACTTCCACTCTTGAATCTTTTAGATTTACTCCCATTGATTTAAGAACTTTAGCTGCAACGCCTGTTCCTTCTCCTATTAGACCTAAAAGGATTTGCTCGGTTCCAACAAAATTATGACCAAGGCGTCTTGCCTCTTCCTGTGCAAGCATAATCACTTTTATAGCTTTTTCTGTAAACCTCTCGAACATTAACTTTAGTCATTAACTGTTTCATCTAATTTATCAGGGTTAAGTGTGAAATGTGTACGGTTAGGTTTTTTTTTATAAAGGGTAAATATTAAGTGTTCTTTGAAAGATAATTAAAAGTATTAATTGATGCAAAGAATGGATAATGTATTTGTTTTTGGTTTCGGTAAACCGAACTGAATTATTGCTTTTTTTATTTTTTATTAGTCTCTTTAGCAAGAAGAAGAGCATTACTTCCATCTTTGTAAAAATTAATTCTATTACCTATAGTTTTGAAGCCCATTGATTTGTAAAAAGCTTTAGCTGACTCGTTGGTGTCTTTAACTTCTAAATAAATTTGATTCGTTCGCAGTAAAGTTGAACGTTTGATTAGATCTGACAAGAGAAATTTTCCTAGTCCTTTCCTTTGGTGTTTTGGATGAACAGCTATTGAAGTTATGTACAATTCGTCTATTAACAACCACGCGGAACAAATGCCTAAAAGTTTTTTTGTTTCTAGCTCTATTATCCCTAGACAAATCCTTTTTGGATCAGTGAGTTCTTTCACCCATTGAGATTTAGTCCAAAGACCTTTTAAGGATTTTTGGTCAATCTCAATACAATCATTTAGATGCATTATCCCTAATTGAATTATTTTGAGATTCATATCGAATTCTTAATCGATTGATCCTCCTTTCTTTAAAAAGAATACTAATTGGTTGATTGATCTCTAGATTGGCTAAATATTAAAGTAAAAACTTTCTATGCTTGGCTCAAAAGCTTTTGAACCCGAGAGGGATATATACAGTCCAAACCGAAATATAGCTCCTATCTCTTCCGAAATTAATGAAAGTGAAAAATTAGTAGTTGGTGGATTTCAACTTAGTGAATTAGCAAAGAAATATGGAACTCCTCTTTATGTTTTTGATGAGCTTTCACTTAGGACTGCTTGCAAAACTTATATCTCTTCATTAAAAAAGCATTATCCAGGAGATTCTCTTCCTCTATTTGCTTCAAAAGCAAATAGCTCCTTAGCAATTTGTGCTGTTATTGCTTCTGAAGGTTTTGGACTTGATGCAGTATCAGAAGGTGAATTACTTACTGCCCTAAAGGGAGGTGTCCAAGGGGAAAAAATAGTTTTTCATGGAAATAACAAATCTCATAATGAATTGAATTTCGCTTATGAAAATAAGGTGACGATTGTTTTAGATAATTATCATGATATTGAGCTGCTAAAAAATATTGCGTCTGATAAAAAACCAGCAAAATTAATGTTGAGGATTACACCTGGCATTGAATGCCATACTCATGAATATATTAGGACTGGACATTTAGATAGCAAATTTGGTTTTGATCCAGATGATCTTAAGTCGGTTTTAGAAGAATTAAAAACATATAAATGGGCACAATTAACTGGTATACATGCACATATAGGTTCCCAAATCTTTGAGCTTCAACCTCATGTTGATCTTGCTGGTGTGATGGCTGATACTTTGAAGATGGCTCAGGAAATTGGTCATCATATAACTGATCTGAACTTAGGAGGAGGTCTGGGGATTAAATATGTTCAAGATGATAATCCTCCCTCTATTGAAAAATGGATTGAAGTTATTTCTAATGCAGTTGTCAAGGCCTGTAGTGAAAGGAATTTAGCTTTGCCAAGATTAATGTGTGAACCTGGAAGATCTCTTGTGGCTAATTCGGGGCTCACTATTTATAAGATTGGAGCTAAAAAAGTTGTTCCTGGAATTAGAACTTATTTGTCTGTTGATGGAGGTATGAGCGATAATCCTCGTCCAATAACTTACCAATCTCTATATAGTGCCTGTTTGGTAGATAAACCATTGAATACAAATTTTGAAAAAGTTACTATCGCAGGTAAGCATTGTGAGTCTGGAGATGTTCTGTTGAAAGATTTTTTTCTTCCGACCTGTGAAAGTGGTGATTTTCTAGCTGTCTTTGGAACAGGTGCATACAATTATTCTATGAGCTCTAACTACAACAGAATTCCTAGACCTGCCACAATCATGGTTGGTGAAGGCTTGGTTGAGTTGACTCAAAGGAGAGAACTTCCTGAAGATCTATTGCAATTAGATGTATTACCTGATCGCTTTATTCCCCGGAATTAGGTAGGTTGAAATAACGTTGGAGAGTAGGAGTGAATTTTTGGTGGCTTATAAATTTGCGTGTTCTTCTTGATGTGTTGTTTGCGTCTTCTCTTGGAATACTTCTTTTTACAAGAGTTAAAGAGCAAAGAACATTATGGCTTTTAAGAGGTTATCTCTTTTTGGTTTCATTAGCTTGGTTCGTTCAGAGGTTTGCAAATTTACCAATCACTTCAAAACTTGTTGATGCATTGGTTTTGGCCTGCTCATTATCTTTAGCGATTTTATGGCAAGGAGAATTAAGGAGATTAATGGAATTATTAGGTACTGGAAGATTAGCTGTCATTATCGGAAATACTCAAAAAGAATTTAGGGCAAGTTCTAATACTTTCGCTCAATTAACTGAAGCAGCAGGTCGCTTATCACAAAATAGAAAAGGAGCTTTAATTGTTGTTGATATGGGAAGTGACTTACGTCCTGAAGATTTTCTTTTTCCAGGAGTTCCAATCGATGCTCAACTATCATCTGAGTTGTTATTAAATCTTTTTGCAGCAGATACACCTCTTCATGATGGAGCTGTTTTGGTAAAGGGAAATAGAATTATTTCAGCAGGGGTAATCTTACCTCTTTCAAGACAAGGAATTAGTAGGTATGGAACAAGACATTTAGCGGCTCTTGGAATAACTGAACGATTTGATCGATGTATTTGCGTTGTGGTTTCAGAAGAATCAGGTACCTTATCTTTAGCTAGCCAAGGACGGCTCGAAAGGCCTATTACAAGCAGTAGATTACTTGACCTTTTGAAAGAGTTGTTGGATCCTTCAAATTCATCTTCAACTAAACCAAACAGCACTAATCCCTCATTGAAAACAACTTCCTCTAATATTGATACTAAAGTGGTCAAGTCCAGAGTTAATCTTGGGACAATAAATGAAAGCAAGGAGTCTTTGAATTGACATTCCCTTACTTAATACGTACAGATAATTCAGAAGAGGTAACCCCATTACCTAAGGATTTGGATATGCATCGAATGCCCAACCATATTGCGGTGATTATGGATGGGAATGGAAGGTGGGCAAAATTAAAAGGTTTACCTAGAACAATTGGACATACGGCTGGTGTTGAGGCTTTGAAAAACACTTTGCATTTATGCAGTAACTGGGGGATAGGCGCTTTGACTGTTTATGCGTTCTCAACTGAAAATTGGTCTAGGCCTAGAGAAGAAGTAAATTTTTTGATGACACTTTTTGAAAGTGTTCTCAAGCGTGAATTGACTAGTTTAAAACTTGAAGAAGTAAAAATTAATTTCTTGGGTGACCTTGACCCATTACCTATTGCGTTAAAGGACTTAATAAAAGAGTCGGTCGAATCAACTTCTAATAATAAAGGTATTCATTTTAATGTTTGTACTAACTATGGCGGACGACTCGAATTAGTACGAGCTGCTCAAAAGTTGGCAGAACGTTCAGTTAAAGGTGAAATAGATCCCTCTTTGATCGATGAAAATTTGTTTGCTTCTGAATTATTTACAGCAAGTGAGGTCGATCCAGACTTGCTTATTAGAACTAGTGGTGAAAAAAGAATAAGTAATTTTCTATTGTGGCAATTAGCTTATTCTGAAATTCATGTCACAGATGTACTATGGCCAGACTTCAATGCTGATACTCTTACTAAGGCACTCATTGACTATCAGTCTAGAAGAAGAAGATTTGGAGGTGTATAACTAAAATAATTGAATATCTTTAGTTATATGATTTTTTATAGATTATCAGCTAAAACTAAATAGCAATTAAATTTTTTATATTTAAATTTTTTTATGACTTTAATTAATTCTAATATTCAGGAATCTACTAAATGCAATTTCATAGATGAATCATATATGGATTTTAATTCCGTAAGAGGTGGAGATATAAGACATGATTGGTCTTTAGAGGAAATCAAAGAGATACTTGATTTGCCATTAATGGATTTGTTATGGAGAGCTCAAATAGTTCATAGGTCTTACAATCCAGGTTACAAAGTTCAACTCGCTTCCCTTCTAAGTGTGAAGACAGGAGGGTGCTCAGAAGATTGCGCATACTGCCCCCAATCTGTTCACAACGAAACAACGGTTCAACCTAATCCTGTACTACAAGTTGAGTCAGTTCTTAATAGAGCAAGAGCGGCTAAAGATGCCGGAGCAGATCGATTTTGCATGGGTTGGGCTTGGCGTGAGATTAAAGATGGAAACGCATTCGATTCAATGCTTGAAATGGTCAGAGGTGTTAGAGGACTTGGTCTTGAGGCATGTGTCACAGCGGGAATGATTACTGATTCTCAAGCCTCTAGATTGGCAGAAGCTGGTTTAACAGCCTATAACCACAATTTAGATACTAGTCCTGAACATTATTCCAAGATTATTTCAACAAGAACATATCAGGATCGACTTGAAACATTGAGAAGAGTACGCATGGCTGGAATTACAGTGTGCTGTGGTGGGATTATTGGTATGGGCGAATCTGTTTCCGATCGAGCATCTTTACTTAAAGTTTTAGCAACTTTAGAGCCACATCCTGAGAGCGTACCTATTAATGCATTAGTTGCAGTGGAGGGGACGCCCATGGAGGATTTGTCATCTATTGATCCATTAGAGATGGTTCGCATGGTCGCGACAGCAAGGATCATTATGCCTAAAAGTCGAATAAGACTTAGCGCAGGAAGACAACAATTGGGTAGAGAGGCTCAGATACTATGCCTACAATCCGGAGCCGATTCTATATTTTATGGAGATACACTTTTGACTACAAGTAATCCGGAGGTGGAGGCAGACCGTAAACTTTTAGCGGATGCTGGAATTACCGCAAATTTCTCTCAAGAATAAGTAGGTATGAAAACAGAGGATAGCTTTGAGAAATTCAAATATAAAGTTGCTGCCTTTTATGATTTTCTATCGATTATTGATCAAGAAATTCTTTTAATCAAAGAAGAACTAACAACCTTAGCTGCGAATCAGGAAATAAAAGGAACTATTTTATTAGCTTCTGAAGGTGTTAATGGTACGGTTTGTGGAACTGAAAATGCGATAGTTCTATTCATTGAAACTTTAGAGAAACTTCTAAAGGTATCAGATATTAATGTCAAATATAGTTGGACCGATAAACAGGCATTTAGACGCTTTAAGGCTCGTCAGAAAAAAGAAATTGTCACGATTGGGCTAAAACAAGTTAATCCTGCTAAATCTGTAGGTAAATATATAAAAGCTTGTGAATGGAATGAGTTCTTAGAGGATCCTGATAGTGTTATTATTGATACTCGTAATGAGTATGAAATAAAAATTGGAAACTTTGCAGGAGCTCTAAATCCACATACAAGCTCATTTCGTGAATTTCCTTCTTGGGTTCAAAAGCATTTAAAGCCTTTAATCGAGGAGAATCCCTCTTTAAAAATAGGGATGTATTGTACGGGAGGAATAAGATGCGAAAAAGCTACTTCCTATTTGATAGATGAAGGTTTTTCTGACGTACATCATCTTGAAGGTGGAATTCTGAAATATCTAGAAGATGTTTCTCCTGGGAATAGCTTATGGGAAGGTGAGTGCTTTGTTTTTGATCAACGTGTCTCTTTAGATCATGCGCTAACACCAGGCTCCCACAGGATGTGTCATGCTTGTGGATTACCTATTTCTCCTGAGGACTTGAAAAAGCCAACATACATAAAAGGCTTACAATGTGAGGGTTGCAAGAATAAATATACAGATAGTGATAGAGCTAGATTTGCTGAAAGGCAACGTCAAATTGATGAAATAATGAAACGTCTACCAGAAAATTCTATATGGCCATCTGCATGACTAAACCTAATTTAACTCAATTAGAAAAAGAAGCATCTGATAGGGGTTTATTGCTGCGAATACAAGTCAGGAGACCTCTCAATATTTGGTCGTTTAAGCTAGTTGTTGGTGAAATAACCAGTAATACTAAAATTCAGTTGTTGGGTGAAATGAAAGGATGGGCCTATCAAAATACTAAAGGTCTTCAGCTTGATACGATGAAGGTTGGTAAAAACGTTGACCCTAATGTAGGTGATTTGATCTGGGCTTCAACTATGGCCTGGGCTTTAGAGGAGACTCCATGTCGTAGTGCGAGATTATTGGCTATTTATGATGAAAACAATCAGCATCAAATTTTGCAACGTTATTTTCGTAGGCGTGGATTTAATACTATACGTAAAGTTGGATCTTCTCCTTTGGATTTACCTTTGAGACTTGTTTGGGGAGGTGCAGGTGCGTTTATGGTAGGCAATTGTGAGAAAGTATTTGAAAGAAGTTATAGGAGTTGGTCGGAGTAGTTAAAACTATTTTAAGGCGACTAATCTAAAGTTTCATTCGCATGGTAACTGCTTCTTACTAATGGCCCGCTGTTTACTTTTTTAAATCCTAATTCCTTGGCTATTTTAGCAAAATCATTGAATTTTGTTGGTGACCAATAATGAGAAACTGGAATGTGAGCAAGCGAAGGTCGTAAATATTGACCGATAGTCAAATATTGACAGTCGACTTTTCTAAGGTCTTTAAGGGTTTGAATTATTTCATGGAATTTTTCTCCTAGTCCAAGCATTATTCCTGATTTTGTGGGAATCTTTGGGTCGATTTCTCTGGCAAATCTGAGAAGATTTAGTGAATGTTCGTAAGTAGCGCCTCTCCTTACTTCTCTTTGAAGTCTCTTTACAGTTTCAAGATTATGGTTGAAGCAAATAGGATTAGCTGAAAGAACTAGCTTAAGTCGCTCTTTTTGCTTTTCGACATTATCATTGTTGTTTCCACCCCAGAAATCTGGTGTTAGCACCTCAATGGCGACACCAGGATTCAATGTTCTAATTGCATCCATCGTTGACGTGAATAGACTTGCACCGTGATCTGGTAAATCATCTCTTGCGACTGCTGTAAGTACTACATATTTAAGATTTAATACTTGAACAGCATTTGCTACTTTTTCTGCTTCAAAAATATTTACTTTTTCGGGCGACTTTCCTTTCTCTACTTGGCAAAAGGCACAGCTCCTTGTACATATTGAGCCGCCTAATAAAAAAGTAGCCGTACCAGCGGCATAACATTCGCCTCTGTTTGGGCATCTACCTTCTTCGCAGATCGTATGCAATCTGTTTTCTTTTACGAGTTTTTGAACTTTTTCCAATTGAATTGCGTTACCTATGGATGGCTTGATCCAATTAGGTAAACGCTCTTTCGGCAGGAAGCTACTATATTTTGTTGTTTTTCTTGTTGTTGTTGTTGTCATATGTTTGATGATTAATCTAAGTCTCTACGGCCTTCTAAAGCACGCGAGAGTGTTACCTCGTCGGCATATTCCAGCTCACTTCCAACAGGAAGTCCATATGCAATACGAGTGACCTTTGTGAATGGTTTTAATAATCTACCCACATATAGACTAGTTGTATCCCCCTCAATACTTGGTGTTAGGGCAAGGATGACTTCTTTGATATTTTCTTTATCGACTCTTTTGATAAGACTTGATATTTCAAGCATTTCTGGTCCAATCCCATCCATCGGAGAAATTAACCCACCAATTACATGATAAAGACCTTTGTACTCTCGAGTACGCTCAAGAGCAAGCAAATCTCTTGACTCAGAAACAACGCAAATGAGTTCTTGATTTCTTTGCTTGTTTAAACAAATTTCGCATTGTTCTCCTGCAGTTAAATGAAAGCACGTCTTACATTGACCTACTTGACTTTTCGCATTAACTAGAGCTTCTGAAAACAATCTAATTTTGTCTTCTGGTTGACGCAAAAGATGAAGAGCTAATCTTTGAGCAGTTCTGGGGCCGATACCAGGCAATTGCTCAAACTGATCAATTAATTTTGATAATGGTTTAGTGAAGCCGCTCAGAGGTCAGAAGCAATTAACTTGAATGTAGTCAGAGTTTTATCTTGGTTGCACTAATTTAAAGAAGATTATCGTGAGTTAAATTAGAAATGTATCAAAATAGTGATGCTTGAATCTTCCAAATGATCAAATTTTTTCGAACATCTGTTAAATCCCTTTTGGCTATAGCGTTGGTCTTGACGCTCGGAGCTTGCTCTACAGGAGGGACCGCAGGTTTGGAACCTTTTAAAAGTCAAGATGGACGATATGGTTTTCTTTTCCCAACAGGGTGGACGAGAGTGGCTGTCGATAATGGGCCAGAGGTTGTTTACCATGACCTGATTAACTCCGATGAAACCCTCAGTCTTGTTATTTCTAAATTGGAAAATGAAGTGGATTTAGATGATTTGGGTGGAGCGGATGCTGTAGGGGAAAGACTTTTCGGTGAAAAGAATAGTAATAATCCTATTCAATTAATTAATTCTTCAGAGAGAGAAGTCGATGAACGCAAATTCTATGATCTTGAATACTCTGTTGATTTAGAAGACAATAGTAGGCACGAAATTGCTACTGTCGTCGTGGATAGAGGTTATTTATATACACTTGCTGCTAGCACTAATGAACAACGCTGGTCAAAAATGCAAGATACTTTTAAAAGAGTAGTTAGTTCTTTTACTTTCTTCATATAATTTAAGTATTACTTTCACCAGCTTGAATTTTCCAAAGATAGTAATAGAAATCTCTATTTTTAAGAAGAGAAATATGTGTTCCTTTCTCGATGATTTTACCTTTATCTAAAACTATAATTTCGTCGGCATCTATTACAGTACTTAAACGATGTGCAATAACAATTGTGGTACAGCTACTTGTTATCTTCTTTAGAGATCTTTGAATCGCGGCTTCAGTTTCATTGTCTACAGATGCTGTTGCTTCATCTAATATTAATATTGGTGCGTTTTTTAATATTGCCCTTGCGATAGCTATTCTTTGTCTTTGTCCACCAGATAACTTTTGTCCTCTTTCTCCAACTATTGTTTTTAGCCCTTCTGGAAGTTGATTGATAAAGTCAGTTGCTTCGGCAATGTCTGCAGCATTTTTAATTTTTGATTTATCAATATTTTGTGATCCATAAGAAATATTTTCTTCAATTGTACCTTGGAATAAATATGTTTCCTGGCTTACTAATGCAATACATCTTCGTAAACTTTTTAAATCCAATGATTCAATTGAGTTTCCATCAATTTCTATTGAACCTTTACTGATTTTATATAGCCTTAATAATAGTTTTATAAGTGTACTTTTGCCAGAACCTGTAGCACCTACAATACCTATTTTCTTCCCAGGACTAATATCCAAATTAAAGTTTTTGATAACTTGAGCCCGACCTTGATATGTAAAATCAATATTTTTGAATTTGATGTCACCTTGAACATTATTAGGATCTAATTTTATTTTTCCAGTTTTAATTTTTATTGGAGTATCTATTAAATCTAAAACTCTATTTGTTGAGGCCATTGATCTTTGATAATCATCTAAAATGTGGCCTAATGTCGTTAATGGCCATAATAATCTTTGAGTAATAAAAACTAAAAAACTATAAGTGCCCACTGGCATTAATCCTTTCCAAGTTTGAAAGCCTCCAGCAATTAATATTGCAAGGAATGCAAATAGTATTGCGAATCTAATTAATGGGATAAATGCAGCTGAGAGCTTAATTGCTTTTCTATTACTTTCTTGATATAGATTGCTATCGAATCTTAATCTTTCAAGTTCCCAATCCTCAGTAGCAAAACTTTTAATAGTAAGCATTCCACTGAGATTATTATTAAGTCTTGAGGCAAGATCTCCAGCCCTATCTCTGACGTCACGGTAGCGAGGAGCTAGATTCTTCTGGAAATTAATTGATCCCCAAAGAATAAATGGAATAGGGATGAATGCTAGCAATGCAATACCGGGAGCTAAAAAAATCATTGCCCCACCAACAATAAAAACAGTAATTATTAATTGAATAATTTTATTAGCTCCTTCATCCAAGAATCTTTCTAGTTGATTTATATCGTCATTAAGTACAGTCATAAGCCTTCCTGTATTATCTGATTCGAAGAATGTCATCTCTAACTTTTGTAAATGGTCATATGCTTTAATTCTTAAAAAGTGCTGTGTCTTTTGAGCTAAATTTCTCCATAATAATCCATATAAATATTCACAGAATGACTCGGCTGACCAAATTAAGAATGATATTATTGCAAGTGCAATTAATTGATCTGGGACAGTATTAAAGCCCATTGAACCTAGCCATGAACTTTCTTTTCTTACTACTACATCAACAGATATACCTATTAATACAGGTGGCGCAAGATCAAAAAATTTATTCAATATAGAGAAAGTAATAGCTGAATATATCAGACGCTTTTGCCTTGTAAGATTACTTAAAAGTCTTGCTAATGGACTTCTATTTGTTTTTGAATTTAGTGTATACATTTGATATGAATTGCTATTTTTTTAGAGATTAAATTTATCAGAAGCTTTATCTCTACAGTAAGCACGTGAGCTTTTTAGCGAATTTCCAGAATTATATTTTCTAAAAAAACATTCACAAGTAAAATCACTAATCTCATCTAAATTTTGCTTATTCTTTATATCAAGCTTTGTTTTTAAAGTCGCAATACAGAATCTATTGATAAGACTATTTTTAGTACTAATTGTTTTTTCCTTAGCATCTAATTGGTTACCCAGTTCTAATAGAAGAAATGTGATTATGCTGCTGAATAATAATTTAGTAAGCATGTTATTGGTTGTTTTTTCTGTCAGTCAGCTCTGTTTATCTGTAATTCTCTATTCATTACTTTAACTTTCTTTAGAGCTTGAAAAACATTATCAGGCATTTGTTTTGGCAAATCTACAAGGCTGTAGTTTTCAAATATCCTTATTCTGCCTATAGATCTTCCTTTTAGTCCCGCTTCGTTGGCAATTGCTCCAACTAGATTTCCAGGCTTAACTCTATCTCTATGCCCAACTTCAACTCTGAATCTGTCCATTTCATCTTCAAGTCTGTTGTTATCTAAATCACCTCTTCGACGTTGTTTAAATTTATTGTCTCGTCGATCATTTCTTGAATTCCTTTGAGCTGATTGCCTGATCCAATCCTCATTCCCATACTCAAGGAGTGAATTAAAACCAACTGCTAAATTTAATGCGGCAAGAGTTAAGTCTTTTGGATCTATATCTAATTCTTTTTCAACATTTTTTATTAATTCTTCTAAAATATTAGCCTCTTCTGGGTTATCTCTTTCCGTTGAGGCCGCTTTTATTAATTTTGCTTTAAGCTTCTTAATTCGGTTGCTGTTGATAAGTTCATTGTCTGGAATATTCATTTTCTCAATTGGTTGGCCTACAGCTCTTTCAAGGTTACTTAAAAATGATCTTTCTCTTGGATTAACAAAAAGAATAGCTTCACCATTCCTTCCTGCACGTCCAGTTCTGCCAATTCTATGAACATACGCTTCCCGATCAAATGGCATATCGTAATTTATTACTAAACCAATTCGATCCACATCAAGGCCTCTTGCTGCTACATCTGTGGCTACTAAAATATTGATAGAACCCTGTCTTAATCTTTCAACAGTTCTTTCCCTTTGATTTTGAGGAATATCTCCATTTAAAACAGCTACATTATATCCATATGATTCTAATTTTTCAGCTACTACAATTGTAATAGCCTTTGTTCTAGCAAATATTATTACTCCTTCTTCTGATACAGCTTCAAGTACTCTCTGAAGTGCATTAACTTTATAAACATTTTGAACACTTAAATACCTTTGCCTGATAAGTCGTTCCTTCAATTCAGTTGCTTTTATAGTTATTTCTGCAGGACTATTTAAATATTTTTTTGATAATCTTCTTATCTCAGATGGCATTGTCGCTGAGAATAATACTAGTTGTCTCTCCTCTGGCAATTGTTCTAAAATCCATTCAACATCATCAATGAATCCCATTCTTAACATTTCATCAGCTTCATCAAGAACTAAACAACTTAAATGACTAGTATTTAGAGTCTTTTGACGCATGTGATCCATGACTCGACCAGGAGTCCCAACGACGACATCAACTCCCCTCCTAAGAGTGTTGATTTGGTTTCGGAAATCAGAGCCTCCATATATTGCGAGTACTTTAAAATGCGGATGACCTGCGGAATATGTGCGAAATGATTCAGCCACTTGCATAGCCAACTCGCGAGTTGGGGCTAAAACTAAAACTTGTGGATGTCCAACATTCTTTTTCAGTCTTTCAAGGATTGGCAATGCAAATGCAGCTGTTTTACCTGTACCCGTTTGAGCTTGTCCAACTAAATCTCTACCAAGAAGTAATTCAGGAATTGCAGCTTTTTGAATCGGAGTGGGAGATGAGTAGCCTTGATTAGAGATTGTTTGAATTAGTTCTTCACTAAAATTAAATTCTGAAAATCCATTTTCTGAATTTTGATCACCTTCATCCAATATTTTCTCAGTAGATTCCTCGAGAACATCTTGATCTACTGGACATGAGGAATCCTCATGTAGATTTTTATTTGTCATCTAATAATGGTTGCCTTTTTGTCCTTCAAATTAGGCAGACAACTTCCGATCGGTTTATAACCGTGCTTTGCTGACTCGCCTTGTTAAAGGGATATAATTTTTACTTTATCATCTCAAAAATCCTTTTAGGAATAAGTTGACCACATCTTTAAAAGTCTTCTTCTTTATTGGTAATTACCAGTAATTGTTTTTTTGCACGAGTTATTGCTGTGTACAGCATTCTTTTTTCATAATCATCAGAATAAAACTTTATGAGAGTATTTTCTTCTGAAACTTTTGAGGTGCTTGGCCAAAGTAAAAGAACTTGATCAGCTTCACTCCCCTGTGCTTTATGAATTGTCATTGCATATGCCGCATCATACATATTTAACCTTGATGGGTTTATTAATCGAGTTACTACTCTTTGTTCCTCAGAAAAAACATTAAATAAAAAACGTCTTTTCTCGCCGTTGCCAATAATTATTCCAACGTCTCCATTTGCTAAACCTATTTCAGGCTGATTACTTTTTGCCATGATTGGTGTCCCCTCCTCCCACTTTTGTGTTTCCTTCTCAAATCTCTTTCCTAAAAGGAACTCGTGGATTTTTTTTACACCCCACGGCCCATATCTTTGCGGACAAAGTATAAGAACATTATCTATGAAATTAAAGAGCTTTAGTACCTCAACTGATTGTGGCACCTCAATCATGCTTGATTGCCATGCTTCGTTAGGGATATAATTAATACAATTTTCTGTTAACTTTTTAAGCTTCTTTCTATAGTTGAAAAGAGTTTTTACTACAGGATCAGGAATACTTTTTAGGGATGAAAGGTACTGACTTGTATTTGATGAATCCTCTTTCATTGAAAGCAGGTGCCAAAAGGCATTTACTCCTTCATCTTTTAGTGTGTTTCTTAATAAAGCGATATCTCCTTTGTTTCGGTATGACTGTGTAAGTTTGACTGAGTTTGATTGAAAGTTTATTTTCATTTCTTTCTCTTGCAAAATTTGCCATATGCCACCACTTTCAATTGGTAATAATTGGTCAGGATCACCTACTAAGATTATTTGACATGATTTTGTTAATGCGTCGAGCAATCCATTAATGGTTGACAAGTCAACCATTGACATCTCATCTATGACTATTAGATCTAAATTTAATAGACGTTGAGAGTTTCTTCTGAAGCCATTTGGTCCTGCTTCTAGCCATTTATGTAATGTTTTAGAAGGAATATTAGAAAGCTTATCTTTTATAGAATTTTCAAATTCTGCAATACCCGCCTGAATAGTATCTTTTAGTTTTTTTGCGGCTTTCCCTGTTGGAGCAGCCATTGCAATATTAAGAGTCGGATTTCTTGTTAGTGCTTGTAAAAGCATTTGAAGAATCGTACTAGTTTTGCCTGTGCCTGGGCCACCACTTAATAATATGATTTGTTCAGTTTTAACAAGGTTAACAGCTTCTTTTTGTTGAATATTTAGATGCGCTAGATTCTTAGCATCAATTCGAACAGATGATTCTTTAGAAAGGTTATTAATAGGGCGATTCCTTAATAGTATTTTTTGAATGGTCTCAACTATCTCATCATGTGTACGCCGCCAACTAATCAAATCTCCATTTAAAACTATTGGGGAGTTATCTCCTTTAGTCCAGCCACTCTCTAATAACGCTTTCATATGATAGCTGGGCCAATCTTTATATTTTAGTTCAAGATTTTCAGGGATTTTCTTCATGTCTATGTAAACATCGCCTCTTGATAATCCATCCATTAATACATTTACAACATCTATTAAAGCTTCATTAAACTCTATGGGTGGGAAATAGCGAATTAGAGTAGCCAATAATGATTTATTTAAATCAGTTGAAAAATTATTTTTCAAGGGTTCTCTCATTTATGTTGTCTTTTAATCAATAAATCTAATTTTTTAATTCTTTCAATAGGAGCAGCTTCGACGATTAATCCTGGAGTCCATTGCAGAAAATTCTTTTCTTCTAACTCTTCTTTATCTGGAAGCCCTCTCAAAAATACGTAAATGTAACCTCCAAGATGTTTTTGAGGTGAATAATCGGGGAGCCTCCAATTTAAAAATCTATGTAAAGCAAGTAAATATATGTGGGCTTGTAGTGGATAGTGATGATGGTACATTTCTTCATCCATTCTGGAAATTGAATAATTTGAGGGACCACACGAAGAACTATGTTCTTTTGATAGCAGACTTCCTATCCAGTTACTTTTCCAATCTAAAACCCACCATTTAGCAATTTTATGATTTGGGTTGTCTGCAAAAACTAGGTCTATGGATCCGGTTAGGAAACCGCTGCTATGGATTTTTAGATCTATCAGTTTATTTATATAGTCTGAGCCATATTTATTTTGAACATCTTCTCTAAAAATTGATGATAATTCGAGAGTATTAATTGGATTAGCTTCATGACAAATTGGAATATCAAATTTTAATTCTTTGATAGAGCTTTTAGAATTTAGATTTTTCATTTTAAAGTTTCCTAAAGGACCTCCTAAAGGGATATTTGCAATTCTCTTTAATAAAATATTTATTGGTTCAATAAATGAATTACTTATATTAACTATATTTAATTCTTCTTTTATTATAGTTGAAACTTTTAGTTGATTTTCAATATCATTGAAATCTATTCTTTCAAGTATTTTATGAAGACAAGTCCCTGCTATAGGTCCCCTTGGGAAATTACCAATAGGACTTTCTTTAGACCATTTCTGATCCTCTAATCTGTCAATACTTTGACCTTTTTCTACAAGCACGTTATCAATTTCTTGGAAAGATATATCCTCAATTTCATCCTTAAATTCATGATCTTCATTTAACTCATCTGATAAGTCTTTTGGAATTAATTCGTCATTTTTTTGTGTTATCCATTTTGAAAAACTGTACCTTCCCCAACTATTTTCAAATTGATGGGTGGGAATTGCTCCAAGCGAAAATTTGACTTCACTTTTAGGTTGAATCCATGTCTTATTTGTTTCAATTGTTTTTATATCTTGAATATCAACTTTTAGTTCTCTTTTTGTGAATGAATTTTCCATCATTTCCTTTGTATGGTCTTCTATCTTTAGATTTATTGATTCAGAGCCAAATAAAAATCCTGAAAGAGGGTTCCCTTCTTGACCAGCAGCATTTGCCCACAGGACTATTAATTGTTTTTTAGCTCTTGTAAAAGCAACGTAAGCTAACCGCTCTGCTTCATTTAAGGATTCTTTTCTAATAAAGTCTTGGTATGAACTATATTTTTTATTCCATTTATACTTTTTAGAAATTAATAGATTTTGATTATCTTTCCATAAATGACTTTTTCTATCTGGGGGCTTTTGCCATAAGTATGGACAAATCACTATTTTAAATTGTAGTCCTTTACTCTTGTGAATTGTAATTATATTTACAGAGCTATTACTAATGGCACTGTTAGGTTGATATTCTTCAGGTATTTGCTCAGTGGACTGGAACCTTTGACTACTAAGCCATTGTGATGCCCTTAATGCATTAAGCTTCTGTCGATGGATCTGCTCATCTACTAACTGAGAGCTTTGGTAAAGATCACCTAATAAAGTTCCTCTATTAGAAAGATCAGCTATTGACTTCCCTTCTAGAAAGTTAGACAAACAGCCTAATAATCCAATCGTTGGAAATAATTTTGAAAGGTCATAAAACTTCGAAGATAATGAATCAAAATCGCCATCAATTTTTGATTTGATAAGTTTTTCCTTTTTCCATTGCATTAGCTCAGAACAAGCTAGTAGAGCAAGAGTTTGTTGATTATGTGGACTGACGATACAGTTAATGAAAATCTGTAGGATTTGAGCTCCCTCTCTAGTAAATATATTTTCATTACTCAAGAGTTGCGAAGGGATTTTTATTTTTGATAAATAGCTATGGATGTTTTTAGCTTGATCGTGTCTATTGACTAATATGCAAATATCTGAGGGATTTAAATCTTTGGGATTATTGCTTAATAGCCCTAACAAATAAGATCCAATAACTTTCGGAATTTTATCCTCTATTTTGCTTTTTGAATCTAATTTTATTCTTTGAGCTTTTTCTTTTTGATTATTATCTATTAGATTTAATATCTTAAAAGGTTCTTTTATTCCATTTAGTTTTAGTAGATCTTCTTGTGAACATGGATTAAGTTCTTGAGTTGATAGATTTGATCTTATTAAACCATCAAGAAATAATTTATTGAGTGATAAAATTAGATGTTTTGTACTTCTATAATTAGCATTCATGTAATGAATTTGATCACAGGCTTCTCTTGCTTTCATATATGTATTTAAGCTTCCACCTCTGAAACTATAGATTGCTTGCTTTGGATCTCCAATCATTAGTAATAGATGTGATGATCGGTTTCCAAAGGCTTTTTTTAGTAATCTTAATTGGACTGGGTCAGTATCTTGGAATTCATCGATTAAGGCTACCTTATATCTTTGCTCTAGATTTCTATAGATATTATTAGGATTAACCTCATCTTTAATTTCATTACTATTTAGGTTTTTGGGATCTAATAATTTAAGTAGATCAGAATAATTTATTAAACCCTTTTTAGATTTTCTTTTTTCAAGCTCTCTTTTAGTCCATAACAAAGCATGCTCCCAAGCAAATTCACATGGGCTATCATATAAATCTCCTATAGTATCAAGAATTAGCTCCATTTCTTTTGAACAAGAATCAATTTTATGCTTCATATCTAGTTGGTAAATATTTTTAGGATGAAAATATTTATTTATAAGGTTTTGATTTTGAATATCTTCATATGATGGTCGCTTTTTCTCTTTATATTCTTCAATCCAGTTACTTAAAAGCTCATAACGATTTTTTCTGGGCTTGGATGAGTATGGCTTTGTATCTTTAATACCCAGAGATCTTAGATCTTTAGCAATCTCTATGAAGCTATCTTCAAGCTCTTGTCCCTTCTCTTCCCATATAGTCTTAAATTTTATCCATAATGATTCAATATAGTTGTTTAATTGAGTTGAAAGACTTTCTTCTATTTTTAAGTCATTAAAAGTCTGTTTGAAACTATTATTTGGGTCATTATCCAATGAACTAAGAACCTCAATCAAATTCTTACGATTAAAATTACTTTTAAATAAACCTTTTAATTCTGAAATTTCTATTTCTAATATTTCTTTTTTCCAATATTCTTCAACAATTTCATTTATTAGTGAGTTTGAATCTTTTTCGATAGTTGGGTTTAAATTATTTCCATTCTCAATAGCTTCTCTACGAAGTGTTTTACTGCAAAATCCATGAATTGTTGTGATATCTGCATTGTCAATTCTCTCTAATGCTTCTAAGAGTAGTGATGCTATATATAAGGCTCTTTCTTTAGATGTTATATTTAATTCGACCCATTCATTTAGTACATTGTCTACCTTATAGGGTTTTACGGTTGTATTTGTTGATTCAATTATTTTTAAAGCAAGAATTAATCTTTCAATAATTCTTGCTTTTATTTCTGATGCTGTCGCTTCTGTAAAGCTAACAACTAGTATTTCGTTTATTGAATATTCTTTTTCAGTTAATAACCTTAAGACAAGATGAGAAAGAGAAAATGTTTTTCCTGTTCCAGCACTTGCTTCTATTAGTCGTATTCCATTCGATAAAGGATATTTATTCGGTTGAAACAATTCTATATTAGTCATATTTATTTCTTAGTTATAATAATAAAATAAGAAATAACACTTTCGATTTCAATTATTCCTTGATATTGATGTTTTAAATTGCTTATAATTAACATTTAGGATCTCCAGTCTAAATATTTCATTTTTTTTATAATAGCTGGTACTTCTTTGATATATTTTTTGTATTCAGAAAATTTAATTTTTAACCTTTCTTCTTCCTTCAAGGCTTTTATTCTTAAAATGTAAGCCAATGATATGAGTAGAAATAGATGTATTAGACTCAATGAAAAAATACATATTCCTAATGAAATATATAATAATCCCTTATAAAGTGGGTGCCGAACATTTTGATATGAATTATTTTTTATCAGACTCGCTTCATTCATTGGATAAGGTAGCGGTGTTAGATTTTCTCCTAAATCTATGAATGCTTTAATGACAATGAATAGACCTAAGATTGAAATTCCTAATCCAATAATTATACAAAAAGTATTTATTGAAAATGGGATTTGCTTTATTTCTGGGTAGGGAGGTATAAAATGTAGGACAATTAGTACTATTTGAGAAAATAAATACCACTCTCCTTTTGAATTATTAAATAGCCCCTGCTTGCTAAATCCCCATTTTGATAAGAGATCTATAATATCCTTAAAGAGATTTGTTTTAAGCTTCATTTTAGTTGCTAGTTAGTTGGTGTTTTTGAGGATTGGTTCATAGAGACTCATTAACACATCATTAAATAATTCAAAGTCTAAAAAAGTAGAGGCTTTGCATTTTTTGCCAAAACAAAGTTCCATCGCTAGTGACTCTCTTTCTCCTTGCCTATATAAATCACCTTCCCATTTTTTTTGAAATAAATCTTGCTCATTCTTATTATTGTCTTTTGTAGCAAGGGCATAATCCAGACCACTTTCTGGTGGTATGGGCCAACAATTATTTCTTCCTGCGGTTGCTAATTGATGAATTTGACTTAAAATTTTTGTCGCTTCTTTCGTATTGATTGGTAATATCTCCTTGCTTACTTCGAATTGAATTTTTTTTCTATAATCTGTTTTTTTAGAAATTATCAGTGTTTTATCATTAAATGAACTATTTGCAGATAAATATAAATGATTTAGCCATCCATTCATAAGAGTTTTATATTTTAAACTTCCAACTTCAATCTGTATTAAATTCTTCCCTCCAAAGAAAAATTCACCCTCTAACTCTTGCATCTCAATACTCCTTTTCGTGATTTGCCCGGTAGCGCAAATTGCGGATATTAAATTATTCCACCGCTCCTGAAGAAGATCCTTCTCTATTAATCCAGAGCCTTTGGGAGGGAAAACACCTTTGCCAGAATAGTTCTCTTCCCAGTAGTTTGAGTTATTTTTTATATCGTTAATATTTAAGAGATCAATACTTTGAAGTCGATGTTTTAGAAGTTTATATCTTTCTAATTCTGAAAGCTCCAGAAAATCATTGTCTTCAATAAGATTGACAAATTCTCTTGATTGAATTTCATGTTCTTTTAACCATGTTATTTGTGGATTGAGTAACCATTCTTTGGTTTCCTCGAAGGAATAAGATTTTAATTCGCTTAAGTTTATTTCTTTCCTCTTTAGCGGTAACGCTAGTGAGATATTTTTAGTCGGGATTGCTTTTTCAAGCCATTCTCTAGCTTCTAGATTCTTCCTATCACAACTCATGATTTGTGAATTTTCTGTTTTTATAAAGTTGAAATGATCAAGAGGATTTGCTGGTGGCTCAATGAGAATATCTTTAAAGGTATTGTCTCCTAATTTTATTTTTAAGTAATTCAGCCATTGTTGAATAGGGCTTGGAGGTTCAAGATCTTCTCCTGTCTTTTCATCTTTTGAATTCCAAGAAACCAAAAGATTTTGACGAGTTGAGATTAAAGCTTCTAACAATGAATAGCGGTCTTTATCATATTGATTTGGATCTCCAAGCTCTCTTTTTCTTTCTAGGAGATTAAAACTTCTTCTATTCTCTATTCTTGGAAAAGTTCTACTTTCTAGTCCCATGATGATGATGATTTTATGAGGGATTGCTCTCATTGGTTCTAAGGCACTGATCGTAATTTTCCCTGTTCTATGACCAAATTTGCCATTTGTAGTACCTAATGCTTTGGTGATAATATCTTTAACTACTAGACAATCAATTTCTAGTTCGCAATTATCTGTTATGAGACCCCAATTATTAACAACAGTTAGTAGTTGTTGCTCTTCCCATGCCCATTCTCCACCATCTCCAAATAAATCCTTTACTAGCGATGTTATAAGTTTTATCCATTCTTTACATGAACGTTTACTGCGAATCGCATCGATATAATTGCAAAGTTTTGAAAGTATACCCCAAGCTTTTATAAACTCTGCAGTTGAAATATTCTCGGAATAAGGGGAGATATGGCTTATTCCATTAATTGGATTATCTGGTAAAACAAGACCAAGTAGAAACCTTTCTAGACACCAACATAGGCTATGAGTTTCTTCCCCAAATCTTTCTGAGGAATCAAGTCCCCAAGTAAAGCCAGAGGATTGAAGGCTTTTGATTATGTCACTTGCCTCGTCAATACTTATATTCTGTTGCGTTCGTAATGCTGGATTAATTAATAAGTTTTCAAAAATTGATGCGGTTAGACGAGATGCGGAAATCTCAAACAGATTTAACACAAAATGTATTAAACCTACTTTATCTTCTTGACTTTTATCTGTGATTACCCAGGGTAACTGAGTAGTATTTTTATCTATATTATTGAAAACTGAGGTAATTATTGGCGCATAGCTATCAACTTGTGGTGTCATTATTAAAATGTCTCTAGGTTGAATTTCCCTGTCATCGCTGAAGAGCTGTAATATATGGTCCCTTATCAATTCCACTTGTCGATACTTTCCTGGAGATTTAAGGAAAAGGAGTGATTTGTCAGATTTTTCTTTAGTTAAAATATTTTCACTTTTTGTGGATAACAATTCTTGTTGTAGTTGTTCTAATAAATTTGGTTTGTTCCCTTTATTAGTGGCGATATCTGCTGTAAGAGAAAAAATATCTTCTTCGTTTCTATCTCCCAATTGATATTCACCACTCCCTTCTAGTAACTGTTGATATTCAGCCCCCATCCGTCCAAGGAAGGCTTCAAGTCTTGGAGATTCTAGTAACCATTGCCTGTCGGGAGGAGTATTCCATGTGTTTCTAAATTGCAGTCTTCTTGCTTCACATCTTTGCCAAAGATCATTGCAAGGGGAAATTATATAAATTTTTATATTTATTACCTTTGATAATGCTTGAATTAAATCTATTTGCAATGGTGCAAGACTACTAAGTCCATAGACGTATAGATTTTTTGGATAATCTAGTTTAGAAATATCATCTTTCTTTAAACGTTTAATAGCTTTTTCGACTTGGATGCAAAACGGATCTTTGTTTATCTTTTTATATAATAAATTAAATAATATTTCTTGCCAAAGGATATTTTTATTAACACTAATTTCTCTAGATTTTTTCTTCTTTTTCTTGCTTAACCATTGCTTGATAATTTCAGGTCTATAAAGTATGTAATCGTCAAATGTCTCTGCAATATTGTTTGCTAGATCCCATAAATTCAGATTAATTTGTGTATCTTCTTTATCGCTTATTTTTAGCCAGGAACGAATTACTTGAGCTTCTTCCTCTTTCATTAATTCTGGTAATAATTCTAAAATATTCCAAACAAGTTGATTCTTTTCCCATGGATCTTTTTCATCAGGGTCAATACCAATAATTCTCTTGACTAATCTTTTTAAATATGTACCAGGGAAAGGGTATTTAACTAATGCATTGATATTATTAATTATTGAAAGTTTTTCACTTAGCCATCTGCTTGAAGGCCATGTACTTACGATAATATTAACTTCTTCTGTTATTTCAGGAGGGTTTAATCGGAGTTCCTGTCCAAGTATCTCTGCCAACCATTCAGCTTTATTACTTCGATAAATTGTTAACAAGAGTCAAAATGCGATTTAAAAATATTTTTAAAGTAAGAAGTTGTCTTTTCTTGGATTGATAATTAGGCTTTTCATTTCTTTTACTGCTTGAGATAGACCTACTGAAAGGGCTCTAGAAATAATTGTATGGCCAATATTTAATTCTTCAATCCCTTCAATGTCCGCAATCGGTTCAACGTTTTGATAGGTCAATCCATGCCCTGCGTTTACTCTCAAACCATAGGATTTTGCTTTGGTTGTACTTTCTTTAAGAATGGATAATTCCAAACTTCTTGCCTTGTTTTTTGTGATTGCATATTTACCTGTGTGCAGTTCAATCCAGGCGGCCTTTACTTCAGCACAATTTTCTAATTGAGCCTGGACTGGATCAACAAAAAGACTAACTGGAATATCCTCATCTGATAGTCGCTGGATTATTTCCTTTAATTTGTTTTTGTGTTTAATGACATCAAGTCCCCCTTCTGTCGTGACTTCTTCCCTTTTTTCAGGAACTAATGTAACCATATCTGGCTTGAGATTAAGTGCTATTGATGTCATTTCTTCAGTTGCTGCCATTTCCAGATTTAGTCGAGTATGCACAGTCTCTTTTAGAAGATTTAGATCTCTATCTTGAATATGCCTTCTATCTTCTCTTAGATGAACTGTTATACCGTCAGCACCACCTAATTCCGCTAAAAGAACCATTTTTACCGGGTCAGGTTCAAATGTCTTACGAGCTTCTCGGACATTTGCTATGTGATCAATGTTTACGCCAAGACTTGCCATAGGTATTTAAAATATACTTTGATTGTATTCATCAAAAGCAAAATAAGGTTTAGCCGCTGAAGTAACTGCCCAATCTGACCATTAATAATAAAGCTTTCGGAGTTAACTTCATTACATGGTTTGTTAAAGAGGGATTTTTTGCCCCTTCTTCATAGAGAAAAAAAAATATGCCTCGGGGTTGATCCTTTCTGGAGTCGATTAGCTATGTTTGCTACGCAAGATTTTGCGTTGAACAATTTTTTTCGAAGAAGAATAGTGATTGGTGAAGAAAATTTACCTTTAAGTGGTTCTGTTGTACTTGCTCCCACTCATAGATCCAGATGGGATGCTTTGATGTTGACTATGGCTGCTGGCAGAAGGATTACAAATAGAGATTGTAGATACATGGTTACCCGTTCAGAAATGAGAGGGTTACAAGGTTGGTTCTTAAACAGGTTGGGTTGTTTCCCAATTGATCAAGGAAGACCTTCTTTAACTACTCTTAGATATGCAGTTGATTTGTTGATTTCAAGTCAGCAATTAGTTGTTTTCCCAGAAGGAAAGATAAATCGACTTGGCGAGCGTGTAAAACTGAAAAAAGGCTTGATTCGCTTGGCTCAACTAGCCTCTAACAAAGGATTGGAAATTAAAATTGTTCCAGTCGGTTTGGCCTACAGCGATAGTGTCCCGAAGTTTTCTGGATCGGCATCAATTTGTTTCTCAAAACCAATAATTATTTCGAGGGATTTTAAGCAATCTACAAATGAGTTTAATATTGAACTTTCAAAAAGTATGAGAAGTGCTGAACAATCGGCTTTGTTAGCCGTTGGTAGAAGATAATATGATTTTACTTGGTTTAATCTTTAGTACTCTTAATTGAATTTATTTTCTCCAAATTCACTTTAATTCCTTAATTTGAAAATGATTACAGCCAAAGAAGTTACTCTTTTAATTAAGCAATCTCTTCCCGATGCTCAAATTGATGTAAAAGATATGGGCGGTGGTGATCATCTTGAAGTCAATGTTGTATCTGAAGAATTCTCTGGCCTATCTCTTGTACAACAACATCAACTTGTTTATGGTGCGTTAAAAAATGAATTGAAAACAGAAACAATTCATGCTTTGGCCTTGAAAACCTCAACTCCTCAATAACTTTTTAGAAATGGATTCTACAACTCGTTCAAAAATTGAACTCCTAATTAATTCAAAACCAATATTTGTTTTCATGAAGGGTAATAAGTTGATGCCACAATGTGGTTTTTCCAATAATGTTGTTCAAATTCTTAATTCATTGGGAATGAGCTTTGATACTTTTGATGTCCTTTCAGATATGGAAATTCGAGAAGGGATCAAGGAATTTTCAAATTGGCCAACAATACCCCAAGTTTATGTGAAGGGTGAATTTATTGGAGGCTCCGATATTTTGATAAGCATGTATAACTCTGGGGAATTGAAAGAAAAATTAGAAATCGCACTGGCTTCATAAGTTGTTACTTTTGTAATTCATACCTAGGCTTCTTTTTGAAAAAAGAGGTTATTAATATCTCCATCAGGACCAATAAAGCTGGAAGGATCCATTATCCATCTATCAATTAATGCTTCTAGCTTCTCTTGATCCCTAGAGCTTAATCTCTTGCAATTCCTGAGTGAATGCAAGTATCCGTCTGCATAGATCCTAAGCTCAGAAGGGCTGTGATATCGACTTGTTAGCTCCTGACAGGCATCACAAATTGATTGGAAGTGTTTTATTGCTTCTGGAGAATCAAAAGATGTCATGGTTTGCTAAGACACAGACTATTCTTGATAGTCAGCGAACAGTTTGCTTTAATATCTTTTCCAGTCTAAGGGTCTACATTTCCGACTTGTGACATCAATACCTGCAGATCAGCTTGCTACTGAGCAAATTCAAGGATCCTCCTCAGGTTCTTCTCCTATTCAAGCAACCACTCAATCACCTTCAAAGGTGCTTGTTGTAGAACCACATCCAACTCTCAGAACTGTTTTGGTACAGAGGCTCCGGCAAGATGGACAGCTTGCCGCAGCAGTAGGTTCTGCTGAGGAGGCAGTTGATCTTTGTCGAGATCAATCACCAGATTTATTAGTTAGTGCTGAGATATTGGAAAAAAGTTCAGCGCTTCGACTAGCACAACAGTTGGGCTGTTCAGTGATTGTTCTAACAGCAAGAACAGGAGTTGAACCCGTAGTAGGACTTTTAGATGATGGGGCTGATGATGTTTTAAGGAAACCTTTTGGCCTAGAGGAATTAGCTGCTAGATGCCGGACTTTACTTAAAAGAGGAAGAATTGGTTTACAGGAACGTGTAGCGGTTGGTCCACTCGAGGTTCACCTTCTACTCAGGCAGGTCACCTTGCGAGAAAAACCTGTCGAATTGAGTCCAAGGGAATTTGCTTTGTTGTGTGCCCTTTTGATGCCACCTGGAATGGTAAGAAGCCGCCATGAGCTGCTTAGAATGGCTTGGCCTCCATTTAGTGGTGGCCCTCGTTCGGTTGATACGCAGGTTTTGACCCTTAGAAGAAAACTTGAACAAGCAGGCCTTGGTGATGGAGGAGGAATTACAACTGTTCGTCAGCAAGGTTATAGGTTTAGTCTTGATAATTTGCCTTCATAGCTTTTTGAAGATCTTTGATAATTTATTCAGGTAGTTCCCATTTGTTCATTCCAAGCTTTGCTCCAATTTTGTGAGCACAGGCATAGCCGCTAAATGCCACTGCATTTAATCCTTGACCGGGGAAAGAAGAATCACCAACACAATAGAGTCCTTTTATCTTTGTAGTGTTAAATGGCATAGGAAGAAGACCAGGTAATCTCATTGAAGGTATCGGCCCATAACTGCCTTTGTTTCTAGCAAGAAACCTTTTATGTGTTCTTGGACTACCTATTTCCTTGTGTAAAATATTTTGACTAAGGTTTGGAAATAATTTTTCTAACTTAGATATAAGTTTATCTCCATCTTCTTTTTTCTTGTCAAGATATTCTTTGTTGCTTAGTCCCTCCCAACAATCCATTGAAGAAGGAGTAAAGGCATGAACTATATGGCTGTCTGAAGGTGCTAATGATGGATCTAATAGAGTTGGAATTGATAGAAAAGTAACTCCTTGTTCATGTTCCATTTCTTCCCATCTATCGAGCAGCAAGTGATGGCAATGTGTATTCGAAGGAATTGAGTCTTTACTTACTCCCAAATGAAGAGATAAAAATGAAGGAGAAGGGATGTATCGATTATTCCATTTTGTCTCGGCTGTTGGAGTTTTGCCTGGCTCAACAAGTGGGTCATTGATTCCTTGGCCACCAAATGTATCCCATCTTGTGGCATTAGAGACTATTGTTTTACCGAAAATTTTTTCATCATTATCTAATAAAACACCTATTGCCTTTCCGTTCTCAAGAATTATTTTTTTAACTTTGGCTCTATATCTAATTTCTCCTTTGAAATTTTCAATTCCTTTCACTAACTTTTCTGCAATAATACCAACACCTCCTTTTGGATAGTTAATACCCCCATAATGTCTATCAGAAAAAACCATTCCTGCATTTATCATAGGGGTTAAGTCAGCGGGCATGACTGACCAGCAAAAACATTCAATATCTATAAATTTTAAAAGTGCGGGATCTTTAAGATGTTGCCTAGCAACATCTCCGGCATTAACTGGTAACCATCTAGCAAGCCCTAAGCATGATAAGGGTGATTTAAAAAAAACTTTCATTAGATATCCTGGGTCCTCTATTGAAAGTAAAGGCATCGAATTCAGACAATTAAATACATCCCAACATGTTTCGTAGAAATGATTTATTCCTTTCTCTTCATGGGGAAATAAATCAATTAGCTTACTAATGAATTTTTTATAATCTCTATCAACTGTAATTTCTAAATGATTAGGAAGATGATATGCCAATTGTGTTGGGTCAGGTACCGTTTCACATTCTTGTCCAACATCATTGAGAGCTCTTGTTAGTAAATTGGTGTACCCCTTTTTACCAAAGCCGAAAATCATTGATGCTCCAACATCAAACGTAAATCCTTTTCTTTTAAAGGAACCACCACTTCCACCAGGAATTTTGTACTGTTCCAGCACAAGAACTTTTGCACCCTTGCTTGCTAGTTGACTCGCAGTAACTAATCCACCAAGACCGGAACCAATAACTATCGAATCCCAGTGGCAAGATGCTTTAGTTTTATTTGTTAATTGAGTCATGATCTAATAAAAATTCTTTAAATGTACGGTTGATTAGGACTTTTAACTAATAATGTTTTTCTTAACTTTTTTATTTGATTCAAAGCTCTATCTCTATATTTTTTGTATCTTTCACGTTTGTTGTGAACTCTATTCTCGAGTTCAGGCAGTAATCCGAAATTGGCTGGCATAGGTTGAAAGTGTTTTTTATTTTGAACTCGTAAGCTTGCTTGACTATTACTGACAAAGTTTGTCAATGCCCCAATCATGGTAGACGATGGCAAAGTAATCGTATTTAATCCCTTTGCCAACAATGCTGCATTAGTTCCAGCCAACCAGCCTCCTGCTACAGCAGCAGCATACCCCTCTGTACCAGTGAGCTGTCCAGCAGCGAATAAAGTTTTTCTATTTATGAACTGAAGTGTTGGCTCTAATAGCTTTGGTGATTCAAGAAAAGTATTTCTATGCATTACTCCCAAACGAATAAATTCTGCGTTCGACAAGCCAGGAATCATTCTGAATACTCGTTTTTGCTCGCCCCATTTTAAATTTGTTTGAAAACCAACGAGATTCCATAGTTGACCTGCTTTATCTTCTTGTCTTAATTGAACGACAGCATGAGCTCTTTTAATCCTTCGGAGGTTTTTGTCATTTACATCTCCCCATCTTGAATCCCAGAGGCCTATTGGCTTTAATGGGCCAAAACGCATAGTATCTAGACCTCTTTTCGCAAGTTCTTCTATTGGAAGGCACCCTTCAAAAAAAAGAGCTGATTCTTTTTCAAAATCCTTTAATTCAGCTTGTTCAGCTTTTATTAATGCAGAGTGAAATTTTAAATATGACTCTTCATTCATCGGGCAATTAACGTAATCAGCATCGCCTTTGTCGTATCTACTTGCCCGAAACGCCGTTGAAAATTCAATGCTTTCCCCAGTAATTATTGGACTAGCTGCGTCAAAAAAATGACATTCACTTTCGCCTGTGAATTTCTTGATGTCTTCAGCTAGCGATTCGCTTGTTAAAGGACCTGTTGCCAGAATTGTAATTTGTTGAGCATTTGGGAGGCAAGGACATTCATCTCTAATGATTCTTATTAGGGGATGAGATGAAAGTTCATTTGTGATTGATAGGCTGAATTGACTCCTATCTACTGCAAGTGCTCCTCCTGCCGGAACACTGTGTTGATCTGCTTTTGCGATGACAATAGATCTTAAATTTCTCAATTCTTCTTGTAAAAGACCTGCTGCTCTATCACTATTAAGCGCTCCAAAACTATTGCTGCAAACTAGTTCTGCAAATTCGGGTGAGTGGTGAGCTGGAGATTTCTTCTTTGGTCGCATTTCAAAGAGAGTTACTTTGACTCCAGCACTTGCTATTTGCCATGCTGCTTCTGAGCCTGCGAGACCAGCGCCTATAACCGTTACTGATGGATCTTCAGTCAAATTGTCATGTTTTTCCTTTTTAAAGCTTAATTAAATAATATTCTCGTGTCCCTCAACTATTTATTAAGACTTCAAAAGTATCTTAAAAATCAATGAGGAAGGGAAAAATTTTTCTTAAAATTGTTTTTTAGTCCTCAAAAAGGAACATTAAGGCCATTAATGCTTCGACAACGTGATATTTTTCATATTGGACCATTACTATTGATGTATTAAGGGTCGCTAGCTCAGTGGTAGAGCATCCGGCTTTTAACCGGCTGGTCCTGAGTTCGAATCTCAGGCGACCCATTATTGTTTAAGACTATTTTTAGATAACTTGAAGTGACGACCACTTCTAAATTTTTGAAGAATTATTTTTTTGGGACTTTCTTGATTTTCAGTTTTACATCAGTAAATGCTGGATTAAATAGTTTTACTAATTTAGTTTTCATTGATGATTGGCTTATCGAGAGGAAGATAGATTTAACTATTAATGAGACAAAATGCCGAGCCTCAATACCTTCGCATGCAAATTGGTTTGGAGCTAGGGTAAGACTTGGTCCAAATAATGAACTTATAAAACCTATTTGGATATCTGTTAAGGCTGACCAAATAATTGATTCAAAATTAACTAAAATCAAAGAAATTCTTGATAATTGCAGGTCAGGTCTTCTTTTCCTTCCTGAAAACCAATAAAGATTAAGGATCAATGTGTTGATGAGAGTATAAATACTTTCTCAAAAGAAATTTTATTGCTGAATTAAAAAAGTAGTCATTTACTTGAGTATGAAAAAATTGACAGTAGGCGCTGCTATTGCGCTAAATCTATCGTTGTATCTTTGGGCTGTAATGGAACTACCTTTTAAGTTTTAACCAGTAAAAAAGCTAACAATTTTATTTATATATTTAACTTCTTAAATTTCTAATAGCTTTATTTTTTATATTTTATTAATTCTTCTAATTATTAGCAGTATGAAAAATCACTCGTTTTAAAATAATTCTCTTTTTAGTTTTTGCATTCTGAAGCACTTTATTTTAACTTTCATTTTTTTTTTGCATTCTCAATACTTTTTTTTTACCTGAAGCGGTTAGGGTCTTTGTGAGGTGCCAAAAGCCTCTTGTCTTATGGAAATGGGGGTATGGTTAAGAAATCTTCTTCAATTACAAAATCCAATTCTAATTGGCTATGGAGGTGGGCAGAACCTGAAAGCGAACTCTCAGTAATCCCTAAGTCAAAAACCAAACGTTTAGCTCAACAGGCAAAGTTAGCAAATGTTGATGCTGAGAGAGCGGTTAGTCGTGCATACCAAATTGAATTATCTAGAACAAAGGCAATCGGAGAGGCGATGTTTAAGTCTGGCAAAGCGTTAAGGTTTACACTATCTAGTTCTGGAAGGCAGTTAATCCTAAGAACGCAGGCTGCACGAAGGCAATTTGAGCCTGGTTTTAGGAATAAAAAATAATTCTCAGATACAATAAAAGTCCTATCAAAATAAAAAATGCAGCTTTATATAGTTACTTGGAAATTCGATTCATCTGAGGATCAAAATTATTCATCCGAAGCATTTGTAGAATATGTTGAAAGTGGAAAATCTAAGGATCTTATTGATGGATATGAGAGAATCGCATGGGCTCATACCCCGCAAGATGGAACAGGAGTGATCATTTGTAGAGCTTCAAGTGCATCAGTTTTATTTAAGGTTTTTGGATCATGGAGAGATAAATATGGAATGAGTTGGGAGTATAAACCTGCTTTAACTACTGAAGAGTTTGTTAGTTTAATAAAAGAAAAATAGATATAACTTTCCTCTATTTCTTAAATTTAATTTATATAAAAAATAAATTTCTGTCTAAAAAACCTTCAAGATAGTGTTGTTCAACTTATTCTTTTAAAATCAGCTTTGAATTTAATGATATCTAATTTTTGCTTTGCTTTGACTGCTAGTGAAATGGGTCTCAGTCCTACAATACTAGCCTTAATAGTAGTTTCGTCGATCGCTTTTATTGTTGGCTTTGCAAAAAGCTCAAGAGAGAATGAATACAAAAAATTGATGGATTCTTTTATTGAAAGGAAAGAGGAATCTGATTGATTTTATTCATATTAGTAAGAAGATCTTCTTACTAATATGAATTCTCTTATCTAATAAGGCAGGATGGTAGAAGCGTAGTTTTGAAATTGAACAATTTATTAGCAAAGGAGAGAATTGTCTCGCCCTCTCGAGATGTTCTTGCCGGTCTTGTGGTTGCATTCGCAATGATTCCAGAGGCCATTGCTTTTTCTGGAATTGCAGGAGTTGATCCAAGAGTTGGATTGTTTGGTGCTTTTTTGCTTTCTGTAACCCTCGCAATATTTGGGGGCAGAATGGCCATGATTACTTCGGTAACTGGTTCAACTGCTCTTTTGATGACTGGTATTGTTCAGCAAGGTGAAAATATTAGCCCTGGTCTTGGTCTTCAATATCTTTTAGCTGCTGGATTACTTACGGGAGTCCTTCAAATCGCTTGGGGTTACCTAAGACTTGCTCACCAGATGAGATTTGTACCTCAACCTGTTATGGATGGCTTCGTTAATGGTTTGGCTATATTGATCTTCCTTGCTCAATTGCCTCATTTGGGGATTGACTTAGCGCATTCTGCGAAAGTAGTTACCGCAACACAAGTACCTGCAGTTTGGGGCTTGACCATACTTACGTTGTTGATTATTTATTTGCTGCCAAAAGTTACCAAGATTTTGCCTTCAGCATTGGTTGCCATTTTTATTTGTACTGCAATTTCTATTGGATTTAAATTAGATGTACCAACTGTATCGAATTTAGGAATTCTTCCAAATGGTCTTCCTGGTTTTGGGTTCCCAAAAGTTCCGTTTAATTTTGAAACTCTTGGTTTGATACTGCCAACTGCTTTGGCAATATCTTTAGTAGGTCTTATGGAGACATTTCTCACTCAAGATATTCTTGATGATATGACTGATAAAAGTACAAATAAAAACGTTGAGGCCCGTGGCCAAGGTATTGGAAATATTATTAGTTCTCTTTTTGGAGGTATGGCTGGATGCGCTTTGGTTGGACAATCGGTTATGAATGTTGGCTATGGCGGAAGAACTCGGCTTTCAACATTAAGTTCAGGAGTTTGTTTGATAGCAATGATTCTTGCTGCTAAAGATTGGGTGAATCAAATACCAATGGCAACATTGGTTGGTGTAATGATAATGATTGCAATAAATACTGCTAATTGGACCTCAATAAAAGATATACGCCGTATCCCTAGAAGTGATAGTTCAGTTATGATCTTAACTGTATTCGTAACTGTTATTACACATAATCTGGCTTTGGGTTTGCTTGCAGGCGTTGGACTTGCAGCAATATTATTTAGTAGAAAGGTAGCAAAAGTTATTAAGGTTGAGTCTTCTTTAAATGGTGCAGACCATAGAATTTATAAAGTTAAAGGTCAATTATTCTTTGTTAGTAGTATTTACTTTAGGCAAGGATTTGAACTACACGAACATCCTAAAAAAATTACTATAGACATGGCCGAAGCTCATATTTGGGATCAAAGTGGTGTAACTGTTCTTGATCAAGTAATTAGAAGAATCAAATTAGGTGGATCTGAGGTTGAAGTGATTAATCTAAATGATGAAAGCTTGAATTTATTTTCTCGAATAGGACAAGCATCAGAAGCTGGAGGAAGGGGCGGAGAATTTAAATCTGCGCATTAAAAACACTTAAAACTTCTACTTGAAATTTTTGCAGATTTTTTTAAGAGCTTGTATCAAAGGCTTATAAGGATTCATTTCCATTTGTTTAAACTTTGTAAATTTTATACATATAAATGTATAAGCCAGAGCTACAACTAATCATGCCTCATTTTTCATGATGATAGAAGCTATAAGTTTTACTTATAGATCTTCTTGTATTGATGTTTGCAGTAAACCTTATTTTTTATTGATAGTGGTTGTGTCTGTAGCCGTGTATTTTTTAAATTTTATTGATGGTTTAACTTGAAATAAGATAAAAAATGAAAAATCCATCAAGCTCACACCTGATGGATTTAAATTTAATTTAAATAGTCGGATTCTTATAGATAGATTTTTGAAAATCTAAAAATTTTTTTTATTTAGGAAATTTAGCAAGTAGATTTCACTACAGCTTGTCTTCCTAAGCTTAAGAATCAAATTTAGAAAGATTTGGTCCAGCAATTACACCAACTAGTCCAAAAAGAACAAGAGATACAACACCGACGATTGTTGCTGAGAGGCTTCCCCCTCCCAAAGCAAAGGTTAAGAATGGCAAATGAAGCATTTTTTTTTGTATGCAGGTTATATATATAAACCTAAAATTGCCCAAATTTAATGAAGTTGTAGCACCTTGATAAATTCAGACATTTTTAAAAGGCCTTCGCGAGGGGGTCAGGCCGTAGGGAAATTGTTTGGAAATCGTAAAGCTAAGTCGTCTTTAGTTGCATTGGTTTCCCACTTTAGCCAGTCCTTTACACCGTTAGGTTTCACCTTCTGCGCACTACGTGCAGCAAAAATAATTACATGAAATGGAATGACAATCGCAAAGAAGAAGAAATGCAGTAAATACAAGTCCCATGGAATACCTTGGTAACCATAATCAGGAAAGAATATTGCAGTAATAAAAGGGAGCACCATGTTGTTCAAATTTCAACTGTATTAATCATTATCCATAAAGCATTATTTTTTTCGAAAAGGCTAGATATTTTAACTTCTAGAAATGCTTAGGTTTTAAAAAACATAGGAAGAGGTATTGCTTCTTATGCTTTTACATTGAGTAATTAATGTAAAAGCAATTTTCCTTGCCCTTTAGACAAGAATAATTATTAAAACTTTTTATTATATAAATATTTTAATTAAAAGCCTGAAATATTTAATTAATAATTCTTTCTATAAATTCAATTAGCCTATAACTAAAATAGATGCTGACTATTATCCATATGGGTAGAATTATATTCCATGCCTTTTGGTGTTTTAAAAGGATAATTTTATCTAGGACATAAGCCCCGCCAATAGGAAAAAATATTAATAATGTCATTTTTAAAAAAATCTGAAGAAATGCAAGGGCTGCTATTGGATTTATTAGCCAAGCTATCAATATTCCACTTAGCAAATAGCCTCCATATTGTCCAAGTTTCTTTATCATCATCGACAGCTTTTTTTTTTAAGACTATCTCATTGTATCTAAAATAATACTCCTAATACTAAAAGATATTTATTTGGTGACTTATTTTGTAGTTGAAGTAATAGTTAATCATATTTAAAATAGAAACTAAGATTTTGATTTTATTTTTAATGATAAATTTGAGAAAGGTTTATTCAATCAAATATATTTATCAATTTGAAAGCAATCAATCTTTAGGATTTGGATATAGCTTTTTAATTGCATCAGCTTGAGTTTTTTCCTTTTTCTTGAGCTGCTTTAATTCATTAAACCTTCTAACGACAATTCCTGGAAGGAACCAAATTACTGTTATTAATGCTAAGATAAAAATAGGATTATTTATTGTCATATTAAGTATAGTAGTTTTTATTAATAGGAAATATATATTATTGAGGGAAAATAATTGATAGTACATTTTTATTAAATGATTAATTATATTATAATTGAAGTTATGAATAAATTATCTTTATTTATTATCTGGTAGTTTTTGGTACCAGTTTCATTCTTCCTTTTCCTTTGACTGTTCATCTAAATAGACTTTTGATTCGTCAGCAATTACTTTTAAATAGTTATCAATTACCTTTGAATCTTTTATTCCTTTAGAGTTGCGATATTTAATTATGATATTTTTATCAGTCCATGAGGCTTGATCTTTGAATAGATTTCTTTTCACTGAATAGAAAACTTTTTTGCCAATGAATATAAAGGCTAATATAAATATAGAAAGAATAAGAAATATTTTCATTTTTTTTAGTCTAATTTTTTAATCATAAACTTCTTAGAAAACCTAAGTTGAAAGTTGAAAAAAAAATATATAAATATTCATCTGATACTGCCATCCTATCCTTGCTGGTTCCTTTTTTACTTTTATCTCTATAAGTTTATTATTTTTATTAAATTTTGATTTAAAAATTGCCATTCTTTTCATTGTTTGCTAGAGATATAAATATTTATATTATTATTCCAGGATGTTTTCTTGTATTAATCAAAGCAGAGTTGTTTATATTTTATCTAATTTGCTTGTTATCCCGGCTACATTTATTCCTTTTTTTGACTTGATATCAAACATTTCTTTTCTTATTGCCTTTATGTTGTTGGTTAACAACAACATATTTTTATCATTAGTTGTATGTATTGTGATGATTTTAAAAAATAATTCGAATTATCGATTTAATCTTTTGTTAAAGATAAAAGGAGAGGAACTTTGTAAGTCAGATTATGAATGTGTTTATTTATATGCATGGTGTACCTTTTTAAGGTATCTTTTAATTGGATTAGCAACAAATCAAGTGGTTGTTTTTTTTAAATAAGTTTTTTATTTAACTAATTTCTTAAAAGGATTAATAAAAATTCTTTTTGCCAACTTTTTGGGTGGGCTAATCATTCCGGAATCTGCATTGAGCCTTTTTTTGATGTCTTGAATTATTCTTTGATGTTGATCCTCATTTGTGTCTGGGTCTAAAGAGGCAAACCAATTTTGTAGGTCCCAAGTTTGATGCCCTTCTTTATCTACCTCAACTTTTACAAATCCCTCTTGACCTGAAAAGAAATAAACACCTTTGGGAAGCTTGCCGAAATCAAACTCCCCATCTTTTTTCATTTTGATGTACCCCATTCTTTGTTTAAAAGGTTTTTCTTAATTAAATATCCTATAACAGATATTATGTTGAAGTCCTTTCTTGTTTTGGGACTTAATTCTTCTATCTAAATATTTGGGAATTATAATTTTTAGTTGCTTTTAGCTTTAGTAGTGTGAATGATTGAAAAAATACATAAGATTTATGTGCCCTTTTAGTAAGGAATTCTCTCTTCTTGCCAAAACATTCGAGTATTCAGATTACCTTGAAGATTCAGATTGGAAATTTCAGAAATATAACTTGGTAAATGCTTCCTGTTACTCTGATCTTCTTGAAGATACTGAGTGGGGCACTAGATCAGACGATTTAACTATTGCTTGAAAGTCTGAGATAAAGTCGTTTTAATTTTTTCAATCTGCGATAGTTAGTTCGGAAATGAACTCATCGCTTATCCATTCAAGTTCATGATCTTCGTTTGGGTTCCTAGCTAGAATAATAATCGGTATACTTAGTTGTTTATTTTCAATAATATTTCTATAGCCAATTAGAAGTTCTGCATATTTTTTAAAAGTCCATCCGTTATTCCCTTTTGACTTCCATTCTGAAGAGTTTCTAAGAGATCGATGAAAATCTTCAATTCCAAATTCATTCCAACATTCTTGAATGGCAAGCAAATGATCGTGTCCTTCCTTTAGTAATTGTTGATATTGAATTAATTCAGGGGCTTCTTGTGAGTTGTCTGGTTTAAGTTCTTTAGCCAAATCATAGAGTTTGACTTTTTTAAGCCTAAACCAATCTCTATCAAATAGAAAAACTGGAAAATTTAAAGACCATTTGTTCCCGTCTAAGCTTTTGTATGTCTTGGTAAATTCATTCATGTGTTTTTGGAGAAACTTGTATTGTTTTTTCATGAATAGCTACTCTTATGTAATTACTTTGTTTTCAACTTTTAGAAATAACATTAAGCATTATAAGCCTATAGTCAAATATCATATTTATAAAGTATATAGTATTAATCATGGATTTATTACATTTCAATGAATAATGGTAACAAGAGGCCCGCATGGCTTAACTGGGTTTACCTCTCAATATTTTTATATTCTTCTTATTTCTTGTTTAATTATTGGTCTGTTATTTTAGAAAAATAACAATACTCGTTTAAATTTAAAAGTATTTAGATGGAGCATCTTATTTTTGTCTTTTATATTTATTATTTTTAACCATTTTAATCTTCTATATATTCAATATATATTTAATACTAAAGGTAAAATATATATTGAACTAAAGTAATTCTAATTTGTATTCATATTATCCAGCAAATACGGGCAAGCCAATTGTTGCGGTGCTGATTAATGCTCCTGCAAAAATGAGGAAAGGAAGCAAAGGGTACTTTTCAATCATGAGTAATTTAAAAGCTTATAGGTAATTATACCATACTAGGTATTTATACCCCAACCTGGGCTGAAGATTGTCATGATTGCTTGTTCGTTCATGCGAGGAGTTGTTCGGTTTTTTACGTCTTGTATGGCTTTTTTGTAATAGCGATATTTTTTCTGATGGTCGCTAAAAATTTTTATTACACGCCATTGGTCTATAGGGAATCTTTTTTTTATATCTTCAGAAATTTGTTTTTCTTTATTTGTCAAATTATTTTTTTTAAGTTTGTATTCGATATTGATCCACTCAAAAAGTGTTTCCAGATCACATGCTATTTCTCCGTCTCTTATCCACTTTTCTATGTATTTTTCATCACCAACCTCGATTAAAAAGCATTTCTCAGGGGATGGTAATTTGATCTCATGAAGTAGCTCAGCGAAATTTGGTATCAGTTTCACTGACAAGCTTAGAAAAATTTATATATAAATTATGAAAGATTTTTATTCTTTCTGTGATAAGAAAGGATATTTAAAGCTCTAATATATTAAATATGAATCTAAGAAATCATTAAATTTTCATATAAGTAAATTAATAATGGGAAGAAGGCGGTTTGAAATCAAAAATAAAAAAACTGCCTTCACTTTTGCTTTGATAGAAAACGCAATAGAAAATTCGAACGTTCTTCAATATGTGTTTATACGTTTTCTTATGTCTAGTCTCTAACTATTTTACTTATTAGTTATTGTTATGTACTTTTAAATATTTATATCTAATTCCAAATTCATGTAGTTCGAAAATATTAATTTATTCATTTGAACTTGCCTCTCTTTGAAGATCTCTCCATATGGAAACATTAAGATATAAAAGAGTTTTTTAAATAAAAAAAGTCTTACATGTCATATAAGTCCTAGGCTTCCAAAAGTAAAGCCAACACAACAGAAGAAAGCAAATTCTGCTAATTCTCTACATCCTGAAGGAATTGAATTTAAAACAACGTTGATTCGTTGAGCCATTTGACCTTGTACTCGCAGGTGAAAAATAAAAGATAATACAAAATTTTCTTTATCGGGGGATTCTTTTGTAGGGACTAACCGTACTTTTAAGATTTCTACGTATTTGATCTTGATATCTTTAGTTTATAAAGGCTTTTTACTATTTAATGTAATTTTATTTTTAATTTTCCAGTTAAAAAGGGAATTCATATTAAGCCTATCTTTCTAGCTTGAAATTACATTTCCATTTAAATAGTGTTAACCAAAGATTTTCCCTCTGATTTGATCAATTGAAGGGCCTCTTCCTTTCTCGTCTTTTGTCAAAGGAATCCAGTTCCAGTCACAACTAACTGTGAGAAGATACCCAACAAGAATATGCCAAATCAATAATAAATAAGGGTGTTCTAAATGAGGAGCCAAAGGGAGGTCACTTTTTATTGAACATTCTAACCACAGGGAAGGATTCCCACGAGTTCGTGATTGTTTTGGAATGGGACTTGATACAAGTGACAGTGGTTAATAGGAGGAATTTTCGTTGATTAATTCTGCAGATGGGCGACAAACGGGTATGAAAATGCTTCTCATTAGCCTCTTTGATCATTGATGAGTCAAGCTTTAGAAAATTTATATTCTCTAAGCAGCTATCAGGGGCTACAATTCTAGTTGGCGGGGCGTGGCGCAGCTTGGTAGCGCGGGTGCTTTGGGAGCACTAGGTCGCAGGTTCGAATCCTGTCGCCCCGATCAGTCAGAGACAGGTTTCCCAACCTGTCTTTTTTATGCCTCAAAATAGTTGGGGGTAGATTTGGGGTAAATATCCCTGAGAACCCCATCGAAATGGTTACCGTTTACCCCCGACTTTATGTAGGTCTAGTGGCATCTAGTGTTCATTAGTAGAAAGTCACGCTACAATTAGCGTATTAGTTAGCTCGAAGTGCGGTGCATCCCCACTAGAGACTCTCAACCCTCTTCAGTTGAGACTTCAGCTACTGCCCCGAAAGTCCTTATTAAGGGAGAGCCATATTGTTTGGTCGGGTGGATGGATCTGGAACTTGGTATCCAAACCCCTTGTTGTTTTTATGCCGCGCAAGCCAAATAAATTCAAAAATCTCAATCAAGTAACTGTGAAGAAACAGGTAATCAGGACTTCGCCTTATGTGAAACCCGCATTTGGTACTTGTACTGAGGCCCAATATGTTCGCATTTATTTGAAAGAGATGGAATTGATGAAAAACCATCCAGATCCAAGAGCTCAAGAAGCTTTAAATTTTCGACTTGAAAATATTTGGATGGAAGATCCTCAGGTGAAAGCGGCAGCAAAAGCGAAGGGATACTTTTAAAAGTTCCTACTGATGAATCCAAATTTGAATTGGGTCGAAATCGCCCAACTTCGAGAACACTTGCTTTGCTCGGAGAAAGTGATTTATGCCGCAAAGCGTCTTGGCGTTTTAAAAGCGGGAGTCCATTTTTATGCCCTCGGCAATATCTCTAAAGGTGGTAAGCACATTTATTGTGTGGAACTTTGCCGCCAAGCTTTACTTGATGAAACTGCGAAACAAGCAAAAGCAGAATCCGAAAAAGTTAAAGCTCAAGAGGTTTATAACCAGAGCCATTTAAATGAATTAGCTACTTCCTCAAAAACATGGAGGCCAGTGCAAAATGAAAGTAAATAATACTGAACTTAGTTGGAGCTCTTGCCAAGCAAAGGTCGAGGCAACGAAAAACCGCAAGAAAACTACTGCGGAATTATTACTTGATTTTGATGAGGAAATTGATCGCTTGTTCCTAGAGAACAGCATAATTAAACCTCAGGATCGAATGATTCACCTGCGTGACCATATAAAAAAATCAGGTTTAAGAATTAGGGATGATGAAATCAGGAAAAAGATTTGGGAGGGCCGAAAGCGCAAGGCTGGGTCAGTTGAAATGCTGACCCCTGATATGGCTATTGATGCCCCAGAAGAAGTGTGGGCATGTAAAAACCTAATCATGCAGGCAGATTCAAATGTATTGGTTGCACTTCCAAAAGTTGGGAAGACTACTTTATTGATTGATCTAATTGCTAAATGGCATTTTGGTTGTGATGAGTACTTAGGACAGAAATTTCATGGAAAATGCCCTCCTGTTTTAATTGTTGGCACTGATATGCCTACAGCCAGATGGATGCCATTGTTAGGCCGATTTGGATTGGCTTACTTAGGTGAGGATAAGAAGTGGCACTTTAAAAAAGATGGACCAATTAAAGGACTATTTACTACAAATAATCCACTGCATTTAGATGATGCAGGTTTAAGTCGAATAGCTGATGAGGCCGCAAAATATGAAGGATGTTTTTTGCTTTGTGATTGTTATGCAAAGTTGGTTCAACCTTTTGGATTGTCAGAAGGTGATGCGAACTTTGCCGGTCCCATAGGGGATTTGCTTGAAGCAGTTGCACCATATAAAACAACTACTGTGATGATTCATCACTCTGGACATAGTAGAAAAGGTCAAGGTGCTGTGGCTGCATGTAGAGGTTCAACCGCCTTCCCTGGGGCGGTTAGTCAAATTATCAATATGAGATGGCTAAGGCGTGAAGAAGATTTAAATGATAAAAGGGTTGTGATAGAGACTGAGGGGAGAGGCGAAGATTTTTCAATAATAATTTTGCAGGAAGAGGAAAGGTGGTCTTTAGAAGGTGATGCGACAGAAGTTATGGCAAAGCAACGCTTGATTGATGTAGAGCAAGAATTAAATGACACCCAAGATGAAACTCTTGAGGAAGTTCGTAGACGTTCGGCAATGAATGTCAATACAAGCCCCAAAGACATCGAAACTAAACTTGAAATATCTCATAGGCAGGCAGGCAGAACGCTAACTCAACTAAGAAAAAAAGGTTTAATTATTCAAATTGCAGGTGGTGGTAAGGGTAAAGGGCAAATTCAGTACAACATCAAAGGACAGCAAGGACTCAAAGGACATAGTGCAATTGATTACACTGGCAATGGTGAAACCCATTAGATGTAAATTAGAGTGTCCTTACTTTGGAGGGGTCTTTAATGTCTACCACGTCTTTAAAAGATACATGAGACACAAAGGATACTTGATGATTTAATAGATCCAATTAACAAAAATCGTCTTAAATATAACGTAGAACCAATATGGTAGTTTTTAAATGATTAATAATTGTGGGTCCTTTCTGGCACTTTCGTTAAGGGGGTATTCGAACCTCGAATTTTATCTAGGGTCAACCCCAGCAACTTGAGAATGAAAACCTAAAGCCGAAATTTTATCACCAATATCCAAGTCATACAAACAATTTCCACCTTTCATTGAGAACTATGTTATGTGATGTCACCGAAGCCGCTTGGTATTTGGGCTATCAAAGTCCAGCGAGCTTATATCGTCTAATTAATGCAGGCTTATTAAAAGAATATATCTCCAACTATGAAGGGCAGATATTACTCAGGATGGGTTCTTCGGGTAAATCTCCAACCCTGGCAAGAAAGGTTAGATCACTTTTAAACTTTAGAGGCGGGCATGAAATGTTTATGTTTGACCCTAAAGAGGAGGAATCCTTGCAAAAAATCAGGGATAGATATTGCGAAAAAAGCTCTAAAAATATTACTTAGAAACGATAATCATTCCCAATAGCTGTCAATAAAAAAAACATTTATTATTGGTATATTTGACTTTATATGAATTTATCTTTATATTTGCAAGATCTAATTAGTGATTGTTATGTCTTTAACTGATTTTATGGCAGAGACTTCAGTTTCTAGTGAAAAAGAAGTTTGTCCAGGTTGTGGTTGTACTTGTCCTTGCGATTGTACAGATTGCGAAGAATGTTCAAAATGCAAAGATCATTAACTGCAAAAATTAACCGAAGCTAAACAATAATTGTTAACCCTTAAACCGTCTTAAAAGCCTTTAAACACTCTTATTTTTGATTGTTGTCAACAGTAGATCATTCTCGAAATTTGAAGGTCTGACGCTGAAAAAGTGAAGCCGTTTTAGACGACCCATGGTGAAGCCCATACAAGAACCTATGGATGCTTTATTCACTCTTAATGCAAATTGCAGCCAGACTATCTGCAGAAAAACTTCCATCCCAATTATCAATATCTACTACTTTTTCCTTTGCTTCTTGACATGCTTGTTTACTAGCCATTGTCAGTACAGAAGTAGAGACTGCGCCACGTTCACTCACTTTGACAAGTAATTTATAACTTTCTGCTTTAGCAGCGATAGGGGAGAGAAGCCCAGCGGTTAGGGCGAGTAAAAAGAAGCGTTTCATTCTGTTTTTTTTCTTTTTAAATCTCTCCATAAACAAGCAGACAAATACATAAAACCAGCCATTGCAATTATGTAAAAGTAAGTCATCTAATTATTGGTTCTTACTCTAAATTAAAGCATTTCTAAAACCTATATAACCGCAATGAACGGGGAATGTTTCAATGGTCGGGCAATGACCGCAAAAACCGAGGGTTTTAGTGATACCGCAATGACCGGATAGCTACTTCTTATTCATTCGATAGGTGACATAAAAGAACAATCCAAGTACTGCAAGATTTGCTATGGCATAAGTGATTGCTATTCCAATGACTGTAGTAAGCGTTTCATTAATTAGTAGTAATGACGATACTCACCCTTTTTTTACTTTCTCGTTCCATTCAGTTGTAGCACTTCCACCTTCCTCAAATTTCGATGCTATTGATTTCAACATTTCAGCTAGGAACTCAGGAGGACATTGCAGCTCTTCCATTAATTCTGTAGATTCGTCACTAATAAAATCCCAAGTTCTATTAATAGGCCCATTAACTTGGTCGATAGTTGGGTTCCATTTCTTATCCATTAGGTTCTTACTTTTTAAAACTGATGTGGATCAGTCATCCTAGGGCCGACCATTTCTTTAGCGTCAAGGCTTCAAACTTTGGGACACTATGGTTAACTTTTTTACAGTTTTTTCACGCCTCGGAACACTACATAAATGACATCCGTTACATGCGTATGTGCATGGCTTTCGCTGTGCTCATTGTTCCACTAATGCTGTTTATCTGGGCATTGGATACAAAGAGAACCAGAATTAACAGATATCGAAGTTACGGCTGGAGTTGGAAAAAGATTGCTGCAACTATTAGATCTGCTTTGCTAAGCATTGAGAATGGTCCTCTCCTCACATGTTCGAGGAAAGAAGCTCAATATGAACTGAAGGCATTAAAGAATGCCCTAGTGATTTTGATTGGAAAGTAAGAAAACTAAGCTTGCGTCTACTTATTTAGAGATTTTAAATATCTCTTTCTTTGACCACTTCCTTCTACTTCAAAATGCCATGTTGGCCTTTTTCTGTCGGATGTTTTCAAATAGTCTTTAGACTTGGACGAGCTTGACTCCTTCTTAAACGAAGTAACCATAAGACTATTCAACCATGTTTTCTGATAATTTGCAGTTCGGATAACATCTAGACTTGTTTTAGTTGATACTCGAAGTAACTAAATTAGGGGAAAGCCCCTCCCCCGTTATCCGAGGGAAGAGGCCCATCGAGAAATCAATGCTCTAAATAACTAACGTCCTCAAGTTATTTATCAAGCAGTGACTTTTTCTTTCTTAGCTGGAGCAAGTGCTTTGAGCTCCTCTTTCAACTCAATCTCACGATCTGACAATACTTTGACTCGTGCTTGATAGTTCGACTCAAGTCTCTTACGAGAGGCTTCAATATTATCTAGCTCTTCTTGATGTTGCTTACGCTTGATTTCTTCTAGCTGACTATCAGAGACCACATAAACTGTTCTCATGGGAGAGAAGAAGGAGTCAGTGAATACTGCATCAAATAAAGTGGAATACATTACATTCATTTAAAAGGCATATCTACTTTGACTCGACTATATAGAATTTAAAATGTTGCAATCCGAAGAATTATATTCGGTCTCTACGACCAAGATCGGTTGCTACTACTTATATTTCGTAGGAACCGATAAGTGCTAGAGAAATAAAATCATCTTCTTATTGCATTTAATCAAGTAGATAAAATAGATATGACTAAAGTGTTTTTACACCAGATTCTCGAACCCCATTTACCTCACTAATTAGATAAATTGTATTGAAGAATTTCTTCCGATTTTATTTTGACTCAAGCGAAGCTCATATTACTTTTTGATGGTGGTTGCCCTCTTTGCTTAAGAGAGGTCAAATTCCTACGGTCTAGAGATACACTTGATAATATTAGTTTTATAGATATTGATTCCCCCAAGTATCAACCAGACCTTTATTCAGGAATCAGTTATAAAGACGCGATGGGGAGAATTCATGCGATTAATGAATCAGGTGAAATTCTTAAAGATGTCGCTGTTTTCAGAGAAGCATATCGATTAATTGGACTGGGGTGGATCTATGCTCCTACAAGCTGGCCAATACTAAGTTCATTAATAGATCAAGTTTACAAGTTATGGGCACAATGGCGTCTACCTCTAACTAGACGTCCTTCACTTGAGCAACTGTGCAAAGAAAAAGAGCTTTGTAAATACAATAATTGAGTGTCTCCAGCGTTAATCTGCTCATCGACTTTGAAAGTAATAAAAAAGTCCCTTCCTCTGTATCAAGGAAGAGACTTAATTAAAAGATTAAAAATTCGAACTATACAATTCCTGGAATGATCCAGCCAGTGAATCCGTAATTAACTACAGCTGCAAAGAGGCCCATCATCGCGAGACGACCATTCATTTGCTCGGCTATTTTCCAGTAGCTAGTTTCTTTGTTCATTACACAAAACCTGGAATGATTTGGCCGGTTGTTAGATATGCGCCAATGAGAGCTAAACAGCCAACAGAAGCAGCTAGACCATTGAGTCGTTCAGCAAAAACTTTGCCTTCTTCTACTCTTGGTGTTTCAGTGGTTTGATTTTTCATTACACGAAACCTGGGATGATTTGACCGGTTGTTGCATATGCACCGACTAGAGCAATGCAACCAAATAATGCTGCATAACCATTAAGTCTTTCAGCTGTCACCTTTTCAGGATCAATGTTTCTATTGTTGTTTTGAGTAGTCATTAAACAACACCTGGGATAAGTTGACCTGTTGTTAGGTAGACACCTGTTAATAGAACGAAAGCCATCATGGCTGGTCTGCCGATGCTTCTTTCTAGAATTGTTTTGTTAGATGGTTGCATTGTTGTTAGTAGTTATTGGTTTAGAAAATTCCAGGAATGATTTGTCCTGTTGTTGCATATGCACCAAAGGCTGCAACGAAGCCAAGCATTGCTGCCCAGCCGTTAAACTTTTCCGCTTCTGGAGTCATGATGATTAGCGAGATGTGTATGTGAAGAAATGTAAAGCATTAGTCTTTTAAGGGGAAGATACGGTCAGGTACGGCTTCTTCTAATTATTAATAGCTTTACTCCTCAAGCATCAAATACAGCAACTAATTAGAGAGATATTTATTTAATCATTAGATCTATTTATAATCCTTATAAGTAGATATGGCCCAAATACGAGTGGGTTTCCCCATCCTTGATATTTTATTTACAAGCTAGATTGTGAAAGTAACAAATCACTTTTCATGCGTTCCGAACCTGATGATTTACAGATGTTTATCAGTCAGTGCAGGACTATGGATATTGAAGAATTAAAGTCTAATATAGATGACTGGGAAGGAAAAGATGATAGCTTTATCCAACTCGAAAACCTTGATATTGCAAAAAACGAACTGGAACTTAAATACAAAGAGAGACAAGAACAAATAGAACTCCTAACTAAATCTCTTACCTCTTCATCACGATTTCGAAGGTGGATTAGTAGTGTCAAAGCCGTGATTAAACAATTTATAAAGCTTAAAAATCAAAAACACTAGTTATAAAAGGAATGAATAGTAATTAATGGATATTTAAATTTGATTGAAAATATTGTTAAGTAGAGTTTATTTCTTAATTTGATTGTGATTAACTTGGTCTTGAGATAGACATTTGAAAAGTTGAGGCATAACTAACAATCAGCAAAATTCAAAACAATAAAGCGTGATATCGTTTGAGAATGACTAAAACAGATTTTTCGAACATTAATAACGACAAAAATAGTTAGTTGTAGTGCAAGTACTACTTTTTATTAGGGAGTTCTACACATCTAGAGAACCTCCAAATGCCTTAAAACATAAGAGTTGAGGGAGATTTATGAAATTGTTTACCCCTTTCAGCATCCCTAAACCAGAGATGACTGAGCTTTGCCGCATACAAAAAGCAGCAAAGAAAAAAGAAAACAATCATTTTAAATTGTTTTAGCTATCCACATGAAATCAACTGCTTTCTACCTCTCATTTTTTAGTCGTAGACCATTAGAAATGAGTTTGTTTTTTATCTATTGCGGAGCTTTAGCTTGCTTCGTTAGCTCAATTGGTCACTACTAATAAAATCCAATGAACTCTTCTAATGATTTATTTCAAAAGCCATTACTAATGACATTGGCTTTTGTTGTATGTACATTTTTAACTGATTCTCTGGTCGGGAGCTTTGTATGAAATTACCAACTATCAGCTTAAAAAGAACTCTTGAAGTAACAATGAATGATGCTTCAAAGAGCCTAATGGAACTTGATGGGCTTGATAAAAAAGCTCTTACAGAAGAGTACAAAGAATGGATTCAAGCAAGTGAGGGGAGTAAAGACCAGCCACACGTTTTTTATGCCAACCAAATCAATATTGAACAACTGTAGGTTTTAAACAAATAATAATCATGAATGCAATATCTAAATTGATAGAAGTTCTTGAACATACCCCTAAATCAAATCAGATCGTAGAGCTCATAAAACTAGCTGAAAGTGAATCCTCTGTCGACATAACAAAGCAAATTGATCTACTCACAGGTGTATGGGAACTAAAATGGAGTACTTCTAACTCTCCTTTTTTAAATTATTCACCGCTATTAGATAATTTACAGATTCTTGAGCCAGAGAAAAGTAGAGGACTAAATTTATTGAGACCTAAAGGTTTTGCAGGAAAGCTATTTTCTACTAACATTCTTGCTAGTTTAGAAATTATTGATCAGAAACGCATAAACGTTAGCTTTAGAAAAGCAGGAATAATAGGTCCTAAGTTACTAGGTAAAAAGATTAGTTTCTTATCTGAGATAAAAAAGACTCAAAAAGGTTGGCTAGATACAACTGTATTGTCTCCCGACTTACGTATATGCAAAGGTTACAAGGGTACAACTTTTGCTTTGTTAAAAAGAAATGATTTATCACTCACTGAGTTTTTTAATCCTTAGCCTTTGTCGTGTTAAGCGTAAAAATTTGTCGTACAAGCCTCAATCAAAAAGCATGCGGATGCTTTAGAACATATTTGTCATCATTCATATCATTATGACTTCAATTCCTACTTATGATTTCCCATCATTCTCTCCAATCCTAGTTGTAGGTTTTTTAGGGATCGCTGTATCTCTTTACACACTTTATACAGTCAACAAGGCTTATTACAACTCACCTTTTCGAGGTGACGCATGACTTATTTTAATAGAATTACTCTGGAAGAAGTATTAGAGGAAGACCTGTTTTTTGATTACAACGAGTATTCAAATCTTCTAGAAGACTCTGATTGGAAACAAGCATAGTCTTCTAAAATAGATCACCAATCTTTTCGGGAGATCATCTGAAGGAGAAGGTCTCAGCATTGGAAGATGTAAATGTATTTTGCTTGTCTAATAGCCTCTACTTATAACGTATATTTTGTTACTTAAATAATCAATTCCGGTCTTAAGTTATCTATAACAAAAGACCCCGTCATGAACTCTGTTCTAACTAAAGCGACAAATTTCAATTTGAGTAAAGGCTCCAAGATCGCTATTACGTTGACATCATCAATATTCTTTCTGCTTGGATTAGGTCAAACACCAATAATTAAGAGTTTTCTTGCAAATGTTTTTTCATGCTCTGGTTCATAGTAAAAAACTAAAAATTAGCAAGATATGAATCAGTCTCTCTGGATATATTAAAAATATTTTTTCCAAGAGACCTAAAAAATTCGATTATATACACTTTTTATCTACTATTTGAAGGTCAAAGAAGTATTTATTTTTACAAAATTATCATTATTTCCACGTATTGTCTTAAAAACATTTAAATTAAATTTTTGATTATTATCTCGTGAGCGGAGACAACTTACTTGTAAAACAGACAACAAAGTTCTACACAAAATATATTACTGATACTAAGATTGAATTAATTAAAAAGATTTTTGAAGCGAGCCCTAAAAATAATTTCCTAAATCTAGATCAACATCATAAGGAATGGGGAAATGAGCTAAACAAATATTATATTTCTGAGACTGACTTTTATTCCTACCCAGAAGAAAGATAGTCCATTATTAATATCAAATCATATAATCCGCAAGTTAAAAATAAAATAGATAAGATACATTAAATCTAAAGGCTAATAATTAATACTTAATTGAATTTTCTGTTAAACTTATGCTCTAGGATGTAGATCAGGATATCTAGTCGTTTCATCTTTGACTCTATTTGGATTCTCTCGATCAGAATTCCTAGCTGCATTAAAAATTATAATGAATGGTATGGCTATAGCAAAAAAATAGAAATGCAATAAAACAAGATCCCAAGGCACTCCTGAAGTCCCATAATCGGGAAAAAATAGAGCAGTAGAGAAGCGAATCACGTGAAAATTATTTCTCTTATAAATTTAAATGACTTAGTATAAATTCGTGGAATATATTTGTTAAAAAGGGATAATTTACGACCCACTTTAAAGTTTTTTTAAAGTAGTAAAAGCACCCTTTGTTTATCTGAGTTGCTATATCAGCCTACTTTTTTCCAAATGGAATAAGAACATCTAGTGATATTTAATTGTTTCCTAATTTGGTAATACGTATGAGATTAATTAATAACTATTTCTTAATGCGAAGTCAATCCTCGCTTTTGCTATTCCCTATAGAAGGAGCATTCATTCCATCATAATCTGGGCCAACCATCAAACCAACAATTGCAAATAGCACTATTGAAGCTATTCCTACTATTGGAGCTGTAGGAGCGGATGTTGAAAGTAAACCAGCGAAAATTTGCATAATTATTTAGTTAGAGAAAAACAGTTATAGATGAATTAATTAAATGAACGTGGATAAAAGACCATTAATTTATTTTTTAATATCAAATCTTAGAAAAAGATAAGTATTTATTATGAATTCCGGCCTTAGGGTATTTACAACCACACACTAAAAGTTTGAATAAGCCATAATATAAATAATATTTATATTTAAATTTAAATGGATAATATATTTCATAACCAATTTTTAATGACTTGTCTCATCTCCTCAACTTGGATTGTTCCTGGCTTTGTATTCATGAAGATGACAAATGACAAATTCAAACGCAGAAAAATTGCAAGACAATCCAAAAGAATTTCAAAGCTTTATCCATCCAATTAGTTTTACTAATAAAAAATAATTTTTGACAAAGTCCTGAAAATGCAACGCCTAGCTTTTCGACTAAACAATTAAAATTTTAAAATTCAATAACAAATCATACCTGTATGTTATTTTTACCTTAATAATCTTACAACTTTTTAGTTTGAAAATAATATGACTTATCAATGTGTAATCATAAATTAAAGTTATCAATCAGTAGGATTATATAAAGAAAATATTTAAGTATTTATATAAAGTTATTTTTAAAACAAAGGCCCAAGTTAAGTGCTAAATAGTGATAACTAATACATTCTTATATATGTCAAGGTCTTTTGAAAATGATCGAAAGTCAATTGAGACAGATGCTATCGATTTGTATTTTGAGTGTATTACTGCTTGTTCATTGAATAATGAAGGAGTTGAATGTACAACCATGTGTATGGAAGTTCATTTAAAGCAAGAAAACTAATTAAAATTTTATAGCTGACAAGACTAGAGAATAAAATTGTCTTAAAAGAAGGAGTGAGACTAACTTCTACAGGAAAAAAATAACTTATTAATTTAAATGGGTTTCATTTCTCATTCTTCAAGAAATGAATAATAGTTTGTAGTTCTTTAATGCGAATTTCCGCAGCTTTAATTCTTTCTTTTGTTGTCATTTAATTATTAAATAGTAGTCATATAAGCAAGAAAGCCAACTGGAACAAAAAGCAAGGCAGCAATCGTAAAGCGAACAAATTTGCCTGTACCTGAATCTCTTGAATAATCCGTGAAATGTTTTGTGTTATTCCACTCTGACCAATTCTTTGGGCTTTTAGATGATGTCATTGTTAGTTAAGGGAATACAGTTGTAACAACTTCATAAGCACCAGCTAATAAAAGAAGTGCAGGAAGATTCCAGAGAACGATTAGTTTTGCAGCAGTAGTTTTGTTGATTGCAAGCATGACTAAAAGTTTTGTTCTGGTTGGTTTGTATGAGGATGTTATGAATATAAAAAGAGTTCTCTTATTTTGTAGGTCGGTCCATGTAGGGCTAACCAGTTCGGGTAATTTATACCTATTTTTCATTTGTACATAGACAAAAGGTCAATGAAGTGACAAAGATACTTTTATCAATCCCTACTTCGACTATGGATTTTCAAAAGGAAACTCATAGGTATGCGTTCGAATTAGTAAAGGCCTCAAGGACAATGCCAGTAGATTGGGCCGAAAAGCAATCTCATATAAAAGAAATCAGAACCAGCTATCAAAAGGAGGCTTTAAGGCTTAGAACTAACAAAAAGTTCAACTAGGTAATTTCTATTTAATAAAATAAGATCTTGGATTACTCTTCAAGTCTCTCCACAAACAAGCCATCATGTAAAACAAAGCAGCAATGCCAATAAAAAGGAATGTGGAAGTCATATTAATCCCAAACTCCCAGCAGTAAAACCAACTGCGCAGAAAAAAACAAACTCAAATAAATCCCTACTTCCTGGTGGGATTGAACTTAGTGCAACGTTGATTCGTTGAGCCATTTGACCTTGTACTCGCAGGTAAGTTTCAAACTTAAAACCAAATAAGCGAGGCTGTGCCTCTATAGAGGTAGGGGTTTCGAGTATTAGTTGAACTTATGAGTTAAGTTTCTTTTTTGTCTCCTATGTATTTCCAATTTCTAAGAAGGAAAACCGTACTACTCAATTAACTCAACAGCAGAATTACTTAGCCAAAATATTAATTACGTTGCGTAGGTCAAGCAATGACCTACTAGTGAAAAAAAGGTTTGCAAAGCACCTTTTTATCACTCAACTAGAGCTAGGGAAATTGTTCTAATTAGCAATTTCCCTTTCTCGCTAAGTAGTTAATCAGATTTATTTCAATGCCTCACCACAATGCATCATTAAATTTTTCGTACGCGCCTAATAAAAACAATCTAGCACTCAGTGAAAAGTCACTGCATGAAATACAAATGCAGCTTATGGATAAACAAGAACTAAGACTTAGATATATAGAACTAATGAATGATGCACAAAAGATACTTGGCAAACAAGAAGCTATTGACTTGTTCAAAGAATCAGAGGTTATTTGGGAAAAGCTTAGTGCTTAGATTGGCTACTTTATGTCATTGTTGTTTTTCCAGTAACTCTTTGCATAGTCAACATCTACCCAATGTAGTTTCCAATAATCTACATTCGCTACTTATAAAAGAGTTGGGCTAGTAGTTATTTCGCTCCACCAATAAATCAGAAAACTGCAAATTTATCAATCGCCAATGAGAACAGTTTCTTTTGGTTTTAATTTAGAAACGCTGACTCAATGATTAATTCTACACGCTTTGAAACTCTGGAAAAGTCATCCCATCTCCATCATTATCGTCATCATCAAAGCCAGAAATTAAAACCCAAATCCCACCCAAGGCGAACAAAACAGAAGCAAAAATCACAATTACTTGGCTTGGCATTTCAACTTTTTAGATTTTGTTTAGTAGGTGTTTAAGTCAAACTTTGAATAAGTAGCCTTAACTGGAACTGGTTTATTTGCTAGGGACTCTTCCCCTGAAGAAGCTTTAAGAATGACGCCAGCCCCACCTATCAATAAAACCGCGAACATGATTGCGTGATATGCAGTAAACATTTTCTAGACCTAAACTTATAAAAATCTAATCAGTTGATATATGACAGTGTTGTAGTACAAAGCGAATGTTTCTGGGGTGTTTATCCTACTACTGCTAGGAGATTGCCCATGAATTAGTAACGAGCGTAAAGATCAAACAAAATCCCACCAATAAACTCACCAAGTTCGAGCTTAGACTTTTTCTTTGTTTTGGCTTGAGTAAAGGTAGTCATTACATGCACTGACGAAGTCTGTTGACGAGGATTGTTGAAAAGCCAATGAACAAACCTGCAGGGATAGCCAAGCTGGCAATGATTGTTGCTTCGTTAATTCCGTACATAGTAGTTAAACGTAGAAAATTCCTGGAGTGGTTGAAACTTGATAAATTGCTGGAATACCTAACAAGCAAACCAATGCGCAAAGTGAAGTTGCAAAGAATTTCATAATCAGGCTTAGGAAAGAAGTGAAAAGTTTTTCGGTGAAACAAAGGTTGAACATTCCGGACCACCGATTTACTGAAGATATAAAATATTTGTCTACTACTGAAGTTCGGTTGAAGTAGGGCTTTCCAATCTTTTCTTTTTTTTCAAGTTGATTTCACCCTTTCATTGAGATGATTTGTTCTGAATGAAGCCTTGAGAGGATAGAAGTAAAAACTTAAGCTGTATTTATTTAATTGATGCTAAGTAATGAAATTGATAGGGCAGAGTAGTAGCAACACTAATTACGATCAAAAACATACTTGTTTTATTCAACCGTTTCATGGCCTTATATTTACTATAAATTAATTTAATTGGCATAAAAAAAAACCGTGATTTTTTGAACAATGATTCTATAAATTGATTTTTAATTTAACCAGAATAACCTTGTGCAATTCCACCCACTAATCCATTCAATAAAACCAATACGAACCAAACACCACCAAGAGCTTCTATTTTTCTTATGTTTGGATTTCTATTGTCCTCTGGACTATCTTGAGTCATAAAAAAACTGGAACACCTACTACTAACAGCAAAGATGAGAACAAAAGTGCATTAGCAAGTATGCCTGCAATAATAGACATTTTTGGATAATCTAAAGGTCAATTTATGAAGTCGAAGTATCTTAACTTTTAGCACGAAGAGCTAACTATCCACAATAACCCTAAAGGCTTAGAGCTAATAAAATCTCACCAAGATCGAACCTGGGCTTTTTCTTTGTTTTGGGTTGCGTGTAGCAGTCAATTGATTTTTGATCTTTATCTAAAGTCGTTACCTTCACCCAGTTGCCAGAGTGAAGCTCCACCAGAAATGAGCATTATTCCAAACACTATTGCGTGATAGGGAGTGAACAAACCAGTGACCAATTTCTGAAAACCTAACTGATTTTTCCAAGCTTCTGTTGTAGCAAAAGTACCCCATAGACACTAGAAAACCCTCTTTTTAGGGAGGGTTTAATAGCTTTAATAGTTACTCAAAGCTCCTAATCAAAGATTGAAGAGGGTTATGCCTGGTATGTAGGAAATGCAAGGCTTAACCTGAGTGTTTGGTTATCAAAAAAGTGCAGACCTAATGAACTTTTTATGATGTGCGAGCAAAGGGACAGGATTTCGGCGACTGTCCCCTTCTCAGACCAGAGCTATCGCATCCTTTCGATACTCGCTCTTGCGTAAAATAAATGTAAAAAAACTTCTCCACTACTGATGTTCGGTTGAGGTAGGGCTATCCAATCTTTTCTTTAGCTCATTCCCACTCAATTTCTTTTTGCCTATTTTTTTCTCATAGTTTTCAACCGTTGGAAGGATATTAGTTATTGGACCTTCAGTCGGAGATTCAAGTCTTTTCTTTACTTCTCCCTCGTAGGTGCAAACTATCTCTTTAACTTCTTCACCATGCACAAATTTAATCTCGCCTGTATCTACATTTGCAACTTGAAAAAGCGTGGGAGCTAGTGGATCTCTAGCACCTCCAACAAATGAGAGAACTTTGCAAATTTCATCCTCACCAACTAGAACCGTGTCTCTGGATTTGACCTGACGGAATAGTGGATCCTCTTCTATTTCATGCATCTTTCTTTTCATTGCTCTCAAAATCGCTGGCTATTGATTTCAAAATTCCAGCTATGTAGTCGGTAGGACATTGGAGTTCTTGAAGCAAGTCATTGGCCTCGTCTTTAATAAATTCAAAAGTGCTGCTAATTACACCATTAATCTGATCGGTTGTTGGTTTCCATTCTTCAGTCATGGCGATTAATAATCTTTGATTACTTACTACCAGCCACTCGAAGTGCTGTAGTTGATTTATACCAAAAAAATAGGGGGCTAACTGCCCCCTAGCGATCGACTGTCAACAATTAAATTCTGAATTAAGAATCCATTGCTGCAATTTCTTCACGAGCTTGCTTTTGTCTTTCTTCAAAAACTGAAGGTTTGTAAGAAGTAAATACTCCTTTCTTAAATGTTGCAAGTTGAGCAGCGTGAAGCCTTTCTGCTTTCTCGATTCGCTTTTTAGTTAAAACTAGGTTGTTCATGACCTACTCAATTACTGGAAATCCCGTTCCCTATTTCCATCTCATGCACCCCATAAACTGGAGCGAACCTATACATAATCATAACAAATAACAATAAGAAGTTAAAGCCGCCATTACGTCAATTTAAGTAGTGTTTTCCTACTCCCTACAAGCCAATAGAAGGATTAGACCAAAGGTGTAGCAGAGAGATTTATGAAATTATTTACTCCATTCACTATCCCCCAAAAGGCCAACTGCGCTCTTCGCAGGGTTAGAAAAACTACTAACAAGAAGGGCATATAGCCTCTCTTTTTTTATTGCTGATGCTGCAAAAATGTATCGAAGGATGCTGCATCCTGAAAAAGCGTGCGATACAAATAAATCAAGAGTTACATCACCAACATGGCAAAAGAACTTAAGGTTTCTTCTTCCCTGATAACGGTTTGTGTAAGCGTTCTTATGTCGTTGGAAGAGCTACATTTTTTGACTATTTAGGAAAAGATCATTTGGATTGTGTCCTTTTCCCTGACCGTCTTACCAGTCCACTAGCTTTTGGATTTACGGATGAGCTTCAGACTCATGGACGGATTCCTTAATCCTCATTTTTTTCGCTTTCACTCTACGGGTGGAGTTAGGGGAGAATAGTAGATGTATATAAAGTATATCTGACAACTATGAGTCGTTTGTCTAAACCAACCTTACAGAGTTGATACATAAATTATTTGTACATTGACAATGATTATCGTTCTGGCGAGGGTGTCTTTTAGATCCTTGCTTCGACTATGGATTCTTTCACTAAAGACACTCATAGGTATGCTTTCGCAATGGTAAAGGCCGCTAGGTCAATGCCTGCTGATATGGCAGAAAAGCTCCAGCACATAAAGGAATTAAGATTCAATGTTCAATTAAAGGAATTAAGAAAAAGAATCAATAGGAGAATAACTTAATCCTTCTTTCCGTACTTGATCATTGCAACAGGAAGTCCAATAGTAAAAGCAACTCCGATAACAAGAATCAAAATTCCTAAAGGCGAAAAGATGGGAACACCGAGTCCTTCTTGAGCAAAGATCATTATTAAAAAGTCGAAGCATATTTGTTTTAGCTGTTCCAACTCGTTACGCTTGCGTAGTTTATTTTTTTTATTACTTCCAGATAAATTTTCTAATGCCTAAATAAATAGGCCAACTGGTAAAGACTCCAGCAAACAAAAGACCGAGAATTTCGCAAACAAATTCGATTGTTCCCAAAAAGGCTAGAGGATTTCTGTAATCAAAAATTGATTTAGGGTAGAAAACACGCTGCGAACTTAAGAAACCAAGATTGAATAGATAATTCCAGATCTCATAGAAAAGATTTTGAGTTGCAGCAAAAGCTATTGCGCCCAGCATCGCAACAATGAAAGTTAGAAGAACTTTTTTGTCCCTGTTCATAAATCCATCATGTCGCAGCTTTTACTAGGAGTGAGGTTTCGTCAAAAGCACTAGCTAGATCTTTCGTTTGGAATCTGGAATAACTCAAAAGATGAGTATCCAAAGTGTGGCCCATTGCATCCGCAATTTGTTTTGGTGCTCTATAACTTCCATCTGCTTTAGGTCGATTGTGGCCGTAATAGGCATATCTATGCCGGAAAGAATAAGGTGTTAATTCTTGCTTTTCTTTTGCAATTTCTTTTTTAATTGCATCCCAAACTTTTCTCCTGCTTAAGTAGGTTTTACAAGCAGCCGCAGCATTACCTTCTTTCCCAAGAGTTGGAATCATTGATCTACCCTCTTGTTCACAAATATGTAGCTGTTCTTTTAAATGCCAGGAAATAGGTCCATCAATGTCATGTACCAGCAGGGGATATAAACGCCTTGGTTCTGTTTTATTTCCTTTTTTACCACCCTTAGACTTTTCATAATTTGACCACATCTCTTGTCCTCCATTGCGGGTGTGGATGTGTCGAAGATCCTCAGGTCGAAGGCCATAAACAGCCATACATTGAAAAGCAAACCTCCATTTATTGCCTACATCATCAATAGGGAATGAATCTAATAAACGAAGTATCTGTGCGTCAGTGAGTGGATAACCAATTCTCTTTTTAGTAGTTACTAAATCCTTATCTGTTACCGATGGGGGTAACCATGTGGACTCTAACTTTTGCTCCTGTACTAAAAACCTCAGCAAGCCGTAGAGAGCTAAGCGCATGTGTCTTCTTTGAGTCGTTCCTTCTTGCCATTGCTTTAATGCGACTTTGACAAGAGCCGGACCATTTTTAGGTGTTTTTACTCTGCTTTTCATGGCTTTAATTACATTCGTAAGAACAGGGTCATATTTGCTACGCCAAGTTGAGTCTTTTACTCGATTCTTTTTAAATTCTCGATACGCCTGTATTGATTCTTCCCAGTTAATTTCATTTTCACTCGAAACTGTATGAGCAATATTGAAGCAAGTTTTTAAATCTAATTTTTGTTCTGACTCTTCATAAGCTTTTGCCGCTGCTTTAACCCGCATTAGTGCATCAGGCCAATCTGATTCTTTCCATGCGTATGGAATTGTTATATCTGCAATTTTTTTACCATCCTTACGAATTTGGACTCTTGTTGATTCTTTCTTTCCTTGCATGACTAACCACCCTTTTGGGGTAGAAGCTTTAACAGCTTTCCTAAATTCCTTTACCCAACTTGGTTGATCGGATTTCTGAGGCAAGAGGAGCACTAGGTTTCTTGTGCTTTGTTTCTACCCCCACTTGGGGGTAAAAGCAACCTTTAGTGGTCGTTAGTTTACAGCCTCAAGGATTAGTAGAAAGTCTATGATTGCAGTTATAGGTTAAATATTACCGTTTTCACTAGGGTAGCACCTTTGCTTTGGGAGCACTAGGTCGCAGGTTCGAATCCTGTCGCCCCGATCAGTCTAGGACTGCTTTCCCAGGCGGTCCTTTTTTAATGGAAAATAATAGCGTGGGCAAAACGTGGGCAAAAGAACTTTCTGGATTGCTCCATAAGCTAGATATGGCCTACAGATTGGGCAATGCTCAAGTAAGTGACAAGCAATTTGATCAATTAGAAAATAGGCTTAGGGAAATAGATCCTCAGAACTCATATTTCCAGCAGAAAATGAAGTTGCTCAGTTTAGGTACTTATTGCTTTAGCGAATGGTGGACTAAGTCTGCCAAAGGAGAAACGATGATTGTCCAACCTAAGTTTGATGGTTGTGCTTTGGGGCTTAGATACCAATCCGGAACCTTAGTGGCAGCCTTCACTAGAAGTGGAAAAGATGTTACCGAGGCAGCTAGAACTGTGTGCAATCTGCCTGTAGAACTTCCAGAAGATGGAATTGCAGTTTCAGAAGAACCACTTGAGATACGTGGAGAACTTTATGCACCAAATCTTTCTAGAACTAAATCTCAAGCTTTAGCTGGAGGACACCTAAGAAAGAAAAATCCAACTGGAGCTGGATTGTCTTTTGTCGCTTATGAAATTCTTGGATCAACTAAAGATGAAATCGAAGATATTAAACGCTTGGAAAGTTGGTTCTTTGAAATTCCACCAACTAATAGAACTGCCGATCCAAAGCAAGTTAAAAAATGGCATAAAGAATGGTTGGCTGGTGAACTTTTCGAAAATCTCCCAACTGATGGAATAGTCGTAAAAGTTGCGTCTGGAGCAACCAAGCAAAAACTTGGTGTTACTTCAAAATGTCCGAATTGGGCGATTGCTTTAAAAGGTTAAATGCATCAAAGATATTTCCTTTGCCGTTTAACGCAAGGAATCATAATGAGGAATTTAGAACTAAGAATTATTCAAAAATGCATTTTTATCATGCAAGATTTACTCATTGCAAATGGGAATTAAAAGACTTTAGGAAAAGAATAGAAAAAGGAAGCGAGTCTCTCAGAACTCACCTTCGAGGGAAAAATGTATGGAATGTTCTATGCAAGGAGTCATAAATGATAGGTGAGGTGTTAGTGCCTTATACATTTAGGCATCGTTAAGCGAAGTTTTCTCATGTTGCTGGGATTCGACTAACTAATATCTCTGCTGCTATGGGTAACACCACATAAGTGCATCATCACAGTTATGCAAGATTCATTCCAGACGGTACGGCTGATCTGTATGCCAAACAAAATACTAGGGTCGCATAAATATGGGAAAGAGAATCAACTCGCTCAAATACTTTGCTCCTCTAGTTCAGATAGTCCTATGCCCTGTAACTATTCTGTTTTTATGGACTGTGTTTACAGATGCTGAAGTAATCCCTGAAGTAAATGAAGAATTAGTTCGTAAAGAATAGACAAAGGTCTAATGTTTACATCTCATCAAAGTTGACATGATAGACGTATGAAAAGTTTTTTTAGTTATGCCATAGCATTTCTTTTTATCTTTATCGCACTTTCATCACAAGTTCATGGTTTTCAAAATGAATCGATCCTAGATAAATCTCAAATAATAATTGCAAATAAATACGCAGAAAGATTTTGCAGTGCTAAAGCCGATCATTTTTTTGAAGGGTTAGACAATGAGAAGACTCTTAAATATTCTTACTTTCAATATATAGGTTTGATGAGTGATGAGGTTGTTTTAAGGGGTATGTACAAGCCATTAATCAATCAAATAAGAGAAAAGTGCATTATCAACGATCAAGAAGAGAGAGAAGTAGAAGAATTTTTTCTTAAAGGACCCGCATTCAAAGACTAAATGAATTGGATAAAAATCTTCTTACCTCTTGGCACACGAATGCTAATTGATTAGAAGATTTATAATAACTACACATTTTCGATATTCATTTATCTGTAGACATACCGATTCGTAAATTATCAATAGACCTTACTTGGTCAATAACCTCGACAACTTTCCCATGAGCAACCTCCTTGTCTGCAGAAATTACCAAAATATTAGTAGAATAATTGGAAATAATTTTTTTAATTTGATCTACAAGTATTTTGGAATTAATAGGTTTATTCTCTAAAAAGATATTATTTTCTCTATCAATAGTTAAAACTATTGGCTTTTCCTTAACTAAGGTTGAGGTGCTAGCCTTTGGTAAATTAACTGGTATATTATCTAATCTTATTAAGTCAAGGCTAGAAATTATAAAGAAGGTAAGAATTGCAAATATAACATCTATCATAGGAACAATATTAATTCCTTCTCCTTCTAGATTAGATTCGTACTCATCGACAATCTTCATCTTACAAAATTAAATTCGCTTATTTTTTTCAGTTCTAGCAATTTCAAACTGTACTAAAAATTCTTGAATTATAGGAAGCTCTCTTTGGCATTCTATCTTAAAATAATTGGAAAACATAAGAGAAATAATTGCAACAATTAAACCTGCAGCAGTAGAAACAAGTGCTTCGCTGATGCCACCTGTCACTTTGATATTATTAACACCAGCCTGACCTAGATTAATAAAAGAGAAAGAGTCAATTAGTCCCAACACCGTCCCTAATAAGCCAAGTAAAGGAGAGATTGTAATTATTGTCGAAAAAATATTAGTATGTTTTTTTAATGAAGGCATTTCTGATTGCAATGCACTAGATAAAGCCAAATGAAAGCTTTCATCAGAACAATTATCAAACTTAAGTGCTTTTATTAAAATAGAAAATAGAGGATAATTATTATCTTTATTCAAGAAATGAATAAAAGATGAAGCCGAATTTAAATAATTATCAATAATATTTTCTTTTATATTATTGTTATACCATTTAAGATTACGCCAAAAAATAATTCTTTCAATAGCGCAATAAAAACATAATAATGAGCATAATAATAACGGCCACATTACTAATCCACCAGATTCAAAAACAAGCCACATATAAATCTCATTATTACTTGCTTAAGTATACATGTAATCTAGAATTATAGTATGTGTATAAAATATGGATTTTTTACAAAACATCGTGAATAGAAAATTTATAGCCAATAATAAATCAAAAATAGCAATTATGTTATCAATATTGCTCCATTCTTTATTATTTTTCTATTCAAAATCAGATAAATACTTAGGTACAACAAATAAACCTATTGAATTTATAGAACTCGAAATGATAACTGGAGCTGGACTATCTATTAAGAAAAATAGATCTAGCCAGGTCCTAAACAACCAAAACAATACAAATGAACGACAAAAAAGCAAGAAAAGTAACACAAAAAAATCAACTAATGTGATTTCAAGTATTACTACGAAATCAAAGGTAAATAAACAAAATATTCAAACAAATGAACAGAAGGAAAACAAAAATAATAATCAACAACAAAAGAATGAATTAGTAAGTTCTAAAAAAGAATCAATATCAGGAAACAAATCAAATAAACTAGTAAATGAAACTTCTAAAGGAAAGCTTAAAGGTAAAGGTAGTAAAGAGATTATTTGTAAAAAATGTATTGAACCAATCTATTCACAAGAATCAATAAGAAAAGGTATGGAAGGGATTACGATAATTAAAGTCACCATAGCTACCAATGGTCTGGTTGAAAATGCAATCATTATTCGTTCGAGTGGTTATGAAGATATTGATAAAGCTTCCATTCGAGCGGCAATAAAATCAACATTTAAACCCATTTCTGATAAAAGTACAATAAATATTAGATATAAACATAAAATTAAAAACTATAGATAAAAATTACAACTCGATCAATTTTTTGCAAGCAGTATTAATGCTATCAATACTTCCAGGATTAATTAAACCATAATAATTAAAGGTAAAAATATTATTATTTTTAACTGCTTTCAAGTTAGATGAGTAAGATTTACTCAAAAATAATTCTTTCATATCATTACCTGTATCTATAAGAATAATATTATCAGGATTTTTTTTAAGCAATGTTTCTGGAGATAAAGTCACATAGCCATCGAAGCCGCTTTTTGATTGAATGTCTCTAATAAGATTATTTATATAAAATTTATTTAATATAGATCCAGCCCAACTTTTCTTATTTGGAGATAGCAGTGGTGAACTACTAACCAGCACTATAGTCGAATCAGTAGAGACTTCTCCTTGGGGTTGGTTACAATATGGAGTCAATAAATATAAAGGTTGGTTATCTACTTCTAAATAATTGCTAATTTCTTCAGTTAATAACTCTAGATTATTCCAATCTTTTATCTCAGTAGAGATAACTTCAATCCCTAAATCATTGATTTGAAATAATGCTTTGTCATGAAATCCCTTAGCTCCTAAAACTAAATCAGGTTTCAAAGCAATTATCTGTTCAATATTAGGTGGATTTCTTCCCTGGCTTACAACAATCTTATTTTTAAATTGTTCCTTACTTTTCAATAAACGACTATCTGGTATAGCTATAAGTGATTCGGGACTAAGTCTATCAACCAAGTCCGAAGTTAAAGAAGTTAATGCAACAACCCGTTTTTTATTCGTTAGATTATTCTTGAAAGATACAGTTTTATTTATAGATTTTTCTTTTAAGCTAGGGGAACAACCACTAATTATTAGTGATAAAAATAAAAAAATTGAAGATAAGTGTTTTCTATTGAATTTAAACATAAATAATCAATTTGAATTTAATTTATTAAAACTAGATTATTAACTAGTCTTAAAATCTATATTTAAATCCTGCTTTCAACGATCTACCTGGCTGAGAGTAACGCTCAATTGCTGTAGTTGTAGGTCTTACTGTTCTAGTATTTTGGTAATTGTAATATCTTTTATCTGCTAAATTATAAATACCTATGTCAAGCTTTAGAGAGTCAGTTGCTTGATAGGCCCCAATTAGATCAAAAACTGTATATGCATCAGGTTTATAATAAGTATCACTTTCTGGTAATCGAGCAACGCCTACATATGTTGCAATTAGTTCGGCATTAAAAGTGTCTGTAGGATTTGAGAATTGGAATCCTGTTACTACTTTGAAGGGATCAATATCATCTAATGGCTCGTTTGCCTCGTCATCTTCACCCTTCAAATAAGAAACTGAATTTATTAAAGAAAATTTTCCATTTTTATTTTCAGTTAATTTAAAATCATTGTTAAGTTCAACGCCCCAAATGGTTGCCTTGCCTACATTATCTATTTTTGAAACGTTCACATTAGGAACATTATCAACAGTTTGTTTGCCAAGTGAAGTGCTTCCAATCAGGTCTTCGTATTTATTTATAAATGTAGCCAATCTAAATTTATTTCGTTCAGTCTTACCTCTTAATCCTATCTCAAAACTGTTACTTTTTTCAGGCTCTACATCTGGATTAGGTCTGATTTGGTATGGCTGTCCATAACGACTAGCAAAAAGGTTTACTTGATAGGCATTCATCTCCTCCCATGTGGGGACTCTAAAGCCAGCAGCATACTGCCCATAGAATGCAACATTTGGAGACACGTCATAGATTGCCCCTATTTTTGGAGTTAATGCGTTAACATCAAGTTCTCCAAGCAAGCAAGTGTATGCTCCATCACCTGAGCAATATTTTGTATGAATAGCATCAGTCTCAACGTCTATTTTTGTATTTTCAAATCTAACACCAGCTGTAACATCTACTTTCCCGATCCTTACTTCATCTTGTAGATAAACACCAATTCTCTTTGTCTCGCCATCTGGAACTCTCTTTTTATGATCAGGAGTCACTACACCAGTAAGTAAATTTGTCGTCCATCTTTCTTGTAGGTATGAATTATCAGTTGTTGAAGCCTCAATTCCATAGGTAAGATTATGATCATTTATTTTTGAACCAAATTGAATATCTGCTCCATAACTTTCGTCCTTTAATTGATAGTCTGATATTCTTAATTGTGGAGTACGAGCAAAACCTGAAAGTCTATTATCATCCCAAATATCATCCGTCTCTGCATTTTGATAATATCCTTTAGCTATAAAACTATTAAAGCCTGAAACTTTTTCTGCATTATCATACGAATATGATAAAACAATCCTGTCTTTAGTAACATCTACATCTTGTGACTGCTTTGTATAAGAAAGAGTAGGACCATAACTTGTTAACGTATTTACAGGTTTAGTACTTTCTGTGTCTCTTTGAACTCTTTCTAAAATCAATCCAAGCTTTTTATTCTCTCCTGCTTCCTTTTGAGCATTTATAAAGAATGTTGAACCAGTCCTTTCAACATCATTTATCCATTTCTCCCTATCTGTAAAATCCTTTGGAAGATATTCTTCAGAGTTTAAATAACTATATACAGCGACGGCTGAGGTCCCTAAATTTTCGTCTCTAGCAGCAATTTTAATTGCACCATTTTTGCCTTTGGTGTGGCTCGTATAGCTAGTAGGTATTTCGATCGCAAAATCTTCCCCTGTTTTTAGAAGATCACTAGCTTGCAATGATCTGTAAGAAAGAATTCCTCCTAAAGCATCACTTCCAAATAGAGTTGATCCAGGTCCCTTGACAATCTCAACTGTTTTGATTGTATTAAAGTCTACAAAAGAGCCACGATCGTAGTTATAAGCTAAAGGAGCACTATAACCAAAAGCATTTGGAAGACGTATTCCATCCTGAGTAAATAAGACTCTGTTATCAACCATTCCTCTTATATTTACGTTGCCTTCTACAGCAGATGCTGCGCTATAAGGAATATAACTATCAACTTCTACCGAAACACCTGTTTCATACTTAAACAGATCTTTTAATTCAGAAAAACCACTATATTTTTCATCAGATAAATCTATAACATCAATAGAAGAAGGGACATCATCTACAAATTTTTCATTTCTTGTTCCAGTTACGGTAATTTCAAGAGAATCAGAATCGTCTTTTATATTCCCAGAATTTGAGTCGGCAATCAAATATCCATCAGATGAAATATCTTGAGCAATTTGATGCTGTTTTATTTTGAGGTTATCTTTTTCTAGATTTATTTGAGCAGCAACTGGTACCGCTATGGAAATAGCTGCTGGAATTACCAACAACTGACGAAAAAATTTCACTCCTGCCTCACACAACAAGATATATACATTCTTTTTATAAAGCAATAACCGAATTAAAACTTTCCATGAAGGTAGCTATTTATACAAATTGATCGGTAAAAATACTCATCCACGGCGTATTCGGATGAAATAGTGTTAATTGGATCATTCCTTGGTAGCAAAATACACACTAAAAGTAGTTTTTTCAGTGCATCGTTTAATTAGTCAGATTTAATTGTACATATTTGAAGACCAATAGGTGTCTCTATTTGACATGTCTCCACTTGAAAAGCTTTCTTCAAAAGCTCCTGAGTTAAAACTTCTCTAGGTTTATCAATTGCTAATAGTTCACCATCTTTTATTACTGCTATTCGGTCGCAATATCTTGCGGCTAAATTCAGGTCATGAATAACAGTAACAATTGAAAGTTCCTGTTCATTATTCAGTCTTTTTAGTAAATCTAAAAATTGAAGTTGATATCGAAGGTCTAAAAAAGTTGTTGGTTCATCCAATAAAAGGGTTTTTGCATCTTGAGCAAGCGCAAGAGAAAGAAAAGCTCGTTGACGTTGACCACCAGATAAAGAATATACAGGTTTGTTTTTTAAAGAGGTCATATCAGTTAATGCAATAGATTTTTCAACTTCAAAATGGTCATTTTCATCAAGATCTAATTCCCACCATTGTTTATGAGGGGAACGACCAAGGCAGACCAATTCATAGACAGTTAAGGATAAACTTGAGCTATTTTGTTGAGGTAATACAGAGATCTTTTTAGCGATTTCTTTTGTAGAGGCATGATGAATATCATTCCCATCTAAATAAGCAATACCTGTATATGCATCAAGTATTCGGCTAATACCTTTTAAGAAAGTGGATTTACCTGATCCATTCGCTCCAACAATACCTAACCACTCAGATTTCTCCAATGAGAGACTTATCGATTTAATGATTTTATTTTTTTCATAACCGGTAGAGAAATCTTTTGTTATTAGTGTCATTACGTCTATCTCAAACTAGTTAAAGATTTTTGTCTTTTATATAATAAGACTATAAAAATTGGGGCACCTAATAATGATGTGATGATTCCAACAGGTAATTCAATAGCTCCTGATCTTGCAATCAAATCGGCTGAACTAAGTGTTAAAGCACCTAATAAAGCAGAGAATGGAAGAACAACTTTATAGTCTGTCCCAAATAAAAATCGTACGGCATGGGGGACAATCAAACCTACAAATCCAATCAAGCCACCAACGCTAACTGAGCTTGCAGCCAACAGAGTTGCAGATGCACCAATTAAGCATCTTGAACGAAATAAAGAATTTCCTAAACCTACAGATAATTCATCTCCCAAACCTAATAAATTCAATTGTCTTGAGAGTAATAATCCCACAACTAAAGCAAAGATGATTGGTGGTCCAGCTAACTTGATTTCAGTCCACCCTCTGGAATTAAGACTACCTATTAACCAAGTCAAAGCAGCTTGAACTCTTCCATCTTCTGCTTGTAGAAGAAGCATTGACTGAATAGATCCAAAAAGACTACTTAATGCAACCCCTGCTAGAATCAATCTTTCTACTGATATGGAAGTCCCCGATTTTGCTAAACAATAGACGATTAAGGTCGTAATAATTGCTCCTATCCATGCAGCAATCGGAATCCAAGAGAGCCATAAACCCATGCTTATCAACAAAACAATTACCAAGCCCGAGCCTGCAGAGATACCTAGCAAGTAAGGACTTGCCAATCCATTCCTTAGCATTCCTTGTAGAAGAGCTCCAGACATACCTAATGCTGAGCCAACAAGTAAAGAAGCAATTAATCTTGGAAGTCTAAGCTCCCAAAAAATAATTTGATTAGTTAAATCACCCTCTCGTAAGAATGCTTTGATTATTTCATGACTACTTAATCCAACCGAACCTCTACTTAAAGACAAAACTATGACTAAGGCAATAAATACTAAAAGAACTGCTGCGTTCAATCTATTCTTTTCTCTAAACAAGTTTAAAAACTTTTGATAGGACACCTGAAAGAAATTATTTCAACTTTACGATAGTTATTCTAATATTTATGCCATGTACAAATATTACATGCCTGACTTTTAAGCTTGATAGTTCTTACAGAAGAAAACCTATTAAAAGAGTCAAAGCTAATTAAATCATGGTGAGGATGATTGAAAATAAAACATTTGAAAAATAGTATTAGTTTTTTAGTTTAAAAGCTTATATAGACAAAGAGCATCAAATAATTTATAAGCTCTTGGCTTCCCGGTCTTAACAGGCCTAATCTTATCAAGTATTGATGCATTACAAGAAATCCAGAAACTTCTCTGTTTAAGATTACAAGCTTCGCATATATTCCAATGAGCAATTGATGGAGTTGATGTCTCACAAATTGAACTCATGGTTTTATTATGTTCTCTCTCTAAGAAATCAACTTCTTCCTCAGAAAGTTTTCCAGTTCCACAATAATCTTCAATTACTGTTTTAAAATTAAAATTCATATAATTAATTGAAGAAAATCAGGTCTGATCAATGCTTACTTTTGGATTATCAAAAGGATCGTCAGTTAAGGTTGCTAAACAAATTCTTTTTGGAGTCTCAAATTGCTCATGACGGTGACAATGTTCCAGACAATTAAAATACCTATCTTGCTTTGACTTCATTATAGAATTAAATTTTTTGATAAATTAATCCATAAGTGGAATAATTATAAGTTTATTAAATATAGATTAAAATTAATTAATCTAAAGGTAAAATTTGATATATATATTCTTATTAAATAAAACAACTCAGCATAAAATACTATAAGTCTAACAATATATATTTAATGATTAATAAGTTTATAATCTATAATCTATAATTTAAAATAATTTTAATGAATCCGCAGATTTTATTTAATTTTTCTCTAGCACTTTTAACAACAGGGTTAATTTTATTATTTAAAGGACTATTTATATTAGGTTTTGGGAGTTTAATAATTGCGATAGGAACTTCAATTGTTTGGCTTATGTCAGGTTTTTTTGGAAAATTCGAATATGAACCTACTGATTACAAATCAGAAGATGAAAAAGATGAGGAAGGGAAGGGAGTCTTAAAGCCTTTCTAAATTTGGTTTATGAATAATTTATTAGTGATTTGCTAAATAATGAACAATCAAAGAAAATAATACCCCTGTCCAAATACATTTAAAAAAAATTCGAAAATCAGACTTATTTATAGCTTTATCAATTGGTAATGGTGTTATTAATTCATTCATGTGAGTATTTTTATTCAAACTATAGGCTGTGCTGAAATAGTTTGCAAAAACAATTAATACGTTTTAGAGTTATATTTATACAAACTTGCAATAAAACTCTAATTCTTCACTTCTACATATTTATCTAAAAATGCATTTATATATGAAACCAATCTACCGAAGGGAGAAGAAATAACAAAAGATTGATTTAAATGATTAATAGCAAAGTTTCTATGTTCTAGATTTGTTTGATAGTCTGTTCCATTACTTGTTAAGTGATCAAGATCATCAGCTTCAAAATACACTTGTTTATTTAAATATGAATTTACATTATCATTACCGTCATAATTTTTTTGTCTATATATTTTTATATAAAATAAACTAACAATTGATACATTTTGAAAATCCTTACTCAAGAAATATTCTCGTTTAATTCGAATCTTAAGTGTGTAATAAGTTGATATTCGGCAGTTTTCTGACTAAATAGATATTTTTAATTAAAAAACTTAGCCTATTCAACTTTAATATTTGGCATTCCAATACTTTTTATTATCCAAGGCTGAATTGGTTTGCTCTCTTATCATTGAAAGGAATTTTTTATTATCATCATCATATTGGTTGCATTCGAAACCTACTAGAAGCTGCCTATCAATATCCTGGAAATCAATTTCTGTTTTCCCTTTTGATATAATCTTTTTTATTTTTTTCATTTTCTAAAATTAATAAAGTCAAACATTTATGCTGCCATTACTAAAAGAATTATTGAAAGAGTGTAATCACCTAATTTAAACGAGAGGAAAGTATTATGTATTAAATTTACTCCTGAAGTGAATCTTTTTTTATGGGTTTATCTGAATATTTTCATAATATTTTATTAGGTAGATATTTAATTGATGTATTTAGCTGAAACTTTGGGATTAGAATTTCTAGCCCCGCAAAGTGTATTAGGCATTCTCATCTTAGTAACAGGATTCATTTTCTCTCTTATGATGTTCTATGTAGGGTATATCTCGATTCGAGAGATGTATTCAAATAAATCTCTGGGGCCAAAAGATAAAAAGATGAAGGAGCAAAAGGAAAAGATCGCCAGACTTTACCCTCAATCCTAATTATTTTTTTAAGAATTCAATAAGAAAATTCAAAGTAATCTTTATTACTATAAAAGCAACATAATCTTACATAAGACATTGACCTTTTTTATTGCATTGACATGATATGTATCTACAGCTAGGTCTAGTAGTAATGAGTCTACTGCCAGCACTTAATGAAAAAAATCTTCCTTGGATCGATGTAATACATCCTATAGTTGTTCACTTTGTCATTGCTATGACTTTAATAGCAGTAGTATTTGATATTATTGGAATTATCACTAAAAGATCTAATCTTTTTGAAGTTAGTTTTCTTAATTTAATAGTTGCTACTATTGCAATTTTTATTGCTATTATTTTCGGTCAAATTGAAGCAGGTTTAGCGAATCCTTATGGCTCTTCAAGGGATATTTTGAACTATCACAGCACGATTGGTTGGTCATTAGCAGCAATTCTTTCAATAATAACTAGCTGGCGTTATGTCTCACGTCAAAACAACCCTAATAATCTATCTATCGGTTTTTTATTGGTTGATATAATGCTAGCTTTTCTTGTTTGTATTCAAGTTTATTTAGGTGATAAACTTGTTTGGATTTATGGATTGCATACTGTTCCTGTAGTTAATGCAATCCGAGATGGGATAATATAATGTTATTCAATAATATACTTGCAAATTATTATTATATTTTATCTGATATCTCATCTCCGATTTCAGAAATTAAAAGTTCTTTAGGTCCCAATGATCTTCCTTATAAAATCCCTATTCACCCCAATCTTGTTCACCTGACTATTGGACTATTTGCTATCGCAATAGCTTTTGATATTGCAGGAGCCCTTTATCCTTTTGAAAAAAGAATACTTAGATTTTTAGCTTTTCCAGTAACCAGGGTTGGATTTCATGATGTTGGTTGGTATAACATTCTTGCAGCCTCATTTATAACATTTTTCACAGTAGCTACAGGCTTCTTTGAAATGCTTTTAGCTGTTCCAATAGGAGGTGTAAAAAGTATTATTGGACAAGGAGCTATTACAACAATGCTTTGGCATGGTGTGGGTGGAGTTTTAATATTATTTATATTAATTACAATGACAGTTTGGAGAGGTTATCAAAGATTTGTTTTTAGAAAAGATTTTGGGAGACAAGTGTCATGGGCATATTTATTTTCAGGTACTATTATTCTATTGATTATGGGATTACATGGAAGTCTAGGAGCATGGTTAGCAAGTGATTTTGGTGTTCATATTACAGCAGATCAACTTTTAGTTAAAGGAAATGATCTTACAAGCATTTTATAATGAAATCAAATCTAAAAAGAATTATTAATCAAAAGTTAATCTCTATAGTGGGTGTATCATTAGCAATCTTTATTGATTTACTTCTTAGTAAATTAATGGCTAGTTGGTCATATTCTTGGCTTCCAGTACAAGCATCAGCAGCAGCTCCCTATGTAGATAATCTATTTGCTTTTGAAACAGGCATTGGAACTTTTATTTTTCTTGGTTGTTCAGGTGTAATTGGATGGGTATTAATATTTAATAGAGCACCAAAATATGATGAAAGTTTTGGAGAGCCCATAGAGGGTAATACAAATTTAGAAATTGTTTGGACTGTAATACCACTTTTACTTGTTATTGCAATAGCAATTTATTCAACAACTATTAATAGCACTCTTAAGAATTTAGGATCAAAATCTAAATATGATCCACAAAAAGATTTAATTCAAAATTCCGAACTTGGACAAAATATTTCTGATGCTCCAATTGATGTAATAGCAAGACAATGGAACTGGGAGTTTGTTTATCCTGAGGGGTTTTCTAGTTCTGAGTTACATTTACCAATCAATAAAAAGATTAACTTTAGATTGATTTCTAAGGATGTATTACATGGTTTCTATATTCCTGCTTTTCGTTTGAAACAGGATATTATTCCAGGCAGTATTATCGAATATAGCCTTACACCAACGAGAGCAGGTGTTTATCGTCTTAGAGATTCGATGTTCAGCGGAACATATTTTTCAGAAAATCAAACTAATGTAATTGTTGAATCAAAAGATTCTTACCAGAATTGGATCAACAAAACTGTAAAAAAAGTACCTGTTAATGGTTTAAATCAAGCTGGTATTCTTTATAAAAAACGATTAGAAAAAGGAGATAGGGGATGGGCAACTGTACCTCCAAAATCCTCCCCAATGGTTAATGAGCCTGGAGATTATCAGCAACCACATGAAGGATAGATTCGATTTATGACAATAACTAATTACGACGAACGTGTTCTAAAAGCCAGCCATCCAGTACCTGGAGCTCCGAACAATTGGAGAAGATTTTTTGGTTTTAATACTGATGCAAAGGTTATAGGTATTCAATACATAGTAACAGCTCTTTTTTTCTTGTTGTTAGGTGGGTTACTTGGGATGTTGATAAGAGGTGAGTTGATTACGCCACCATCAGATCTTTTTGATCCAAGTGTTTATAACGGTCTTTACACAATGCATGGGACAGTAATGCTCTTTCTGTTCTTGTTTCCTGTACTTAGTGGACTAACGAATCTACTAGTTCCACCAATGATTGGCGCACCAGATATGGCATTCCCAAAATTAAATGCTCTTGCCTTTTGGTTAGTACCAGTCTTTTCAATTGTATTACTTGCAAGCTTTTTTGTTCCAGGAGGACCAGCTTCCTCTGGATGGTGGTCATATCCCCCTGTAAGTATTCAAAACCCACTAGGTCATTTTCTTAATGGCCAAATGTTATGGATAGTAGCCATTGGTCTATCAGGTGTCTCATCAATCATAGGGGCGCTTAATTTCGTAACTACGATAATTCAAATGCGAGCTCCAGGTATGGCCTTTTTTAAAATGCCTATTTTTATTTGGACTGTTTTAGCCGCACAAATTCTTCAACTTCTTGGACTCCCAGCACTTACAGGTGGAGCAATAATGCTCTTCTTTGATCTCAATTTTGGAACAAGCTTTTTCAATCCGGAAACAGGTGGTGATCCAGTTTTATTTCAACATTTTTTTTGGTTCTATTCACATCCCGCAGTGTATGTAATGGTTTTGCCTGTATTTGGTATATTTTCTGAATTGTTTCCTGCCTATTCTCGTAAACCATTATTTGGCTATAAATTTGTAGCCGTAGCTTCCTTTGGAATAACGATATTGTCTCTCGTTGTTTGGGTACATCATATGTTTTATACAGGTACGCCAATGTGGATGAGAAACCTTTTTATGTTTACAACAATGTTAATTGCTGTTCCCACTGGAGTTAAGGTTTTCGCATGGATAGCAACTCTTTGGGGAGGCAATTTAAGATTGAATACACCTATGTTGTTTTGCTTAGGAGGCCTTTTTAATTTTATTTTTGGAGGTATTACTGGAGTAATGCTTGCAACAGTACCAATTGATATTCATGTAGGCAATACATACTTTGTTGTAGCCCATTTTCATTACATCATTTTCAATACAATAGCTTTTGGAATTTTTGCTGGAATTTATCACTGGTTCCCAAAATTCACAGGTCGAATGTTTTATGAAGGGCTTGGCAAAGTACATTTTGCTTTAACCTTTATAGGCGCAACATTAAATTGGTTGCCTTTACACTGGGCTGGTCTATTAGGTATGCCAAGGAGAGTCGCTTCTTATGATCCAGAATTTGCTATTTGGAATGTAATAGCGAGTATTGGAGCTTTTATGCTAGGAGTCGCGTCCATTCCTTTTATTTTAAATATGGTTAGTTCATGGTCCAGAGGGAAAAAAGCACCTCCAAACCCCTGGGGTGCTATTGGTCTTGAATGGTTATTACCATCACCACCTCCACATGAAAACTTTGAAGATGACATCCCAACTGTACTCAATGAGCCATATAATTATGGATTGAATAAACCATTTATTCTTGATGAAGAATTTTATATTTCGAAAGCTTTGAAAGATAGTTAAATGACTACCACTAAATCAGAAGTATTGCTTCATACTCCCGGTCATGTTAAACATGATGGACATAATTTAACGGGTTTTATTATTTTCCTATGTTCTGAAAGTATTATTTTCTTTGCTTTTTTTGTAGGATATGGAGTTTTAAAAATCACTGCACCTACTTGGTATCCTGATGGTGTTAGTGGGATAGCTGTAAGGGAGCCTTTAATAAATACAATTGTTTTAGTAAGTTCTAGTTTCGTTATTTATTTTGCTGAGAGGTATTTACATAAAAAGAATTATTGGGGATTTAGAATTATTTGGCTAGTTACCATGCTGATGGGATCTTATTTTGTATATGGTCAATATATTGAATGGTCTGAATTAACCTTCAGCCTAAGCAGTGGAGTTTTTGGGAGTTTATTCTATTTACTTACTGGTTTCCATGGATTACATGTAATAACTGGAATACTACTAATGGGTTTAATGTTAATACGTTCATTTATACCAGGCAATTATGACAGAGGTGAAATGGGTGTTGAATCAGTAAGTCTTTTTTGGCACTTTGTAGATGTGATTTGGATTATCTTATTTGTCTTAATTTATGTGTGGCAATAGTATTTATTTAATTATGGAAATTCAAAATAAAGATAGAAGATAATGTTTATAGATGATCATCATTATGACTGCATAATAGTTGGAAGTGGAGCAGGCGGTTCTACTCTTGCAAGTGAGTTGAGTAGACAAGGTAAATGGGTACTGCTACTTGAACGTGGAGGTCAATTACCTCCTGAAGATCAAAATATAAAAGGTACTGATTTATTCAGAAAAACAAAATATCATCCTTTAGGAGAAAAGTGGTTTGGTCCAGATGGAGATCCTTTCGCACCTCAAACAGCTTATGCACTTGGTGGTAATACAAAAATCTGGGGTGCAGTTTTGCAACGAATGAGAGAAAAAGATTTTCTTTCATTGCCTCTGCAAGAGGGAATATCTCCCTCTTGGCCTTTTAGTTATGAGGAGCTTGAACCATATTACGAATATGCCGAGAAACTGTTTAATGTTCATGGGCAAGGAGGTATAGACCCTACAGACCCTCCGCGTAAAAGTAAATATAACAATGCTCCAAGAAAATTAGAAAATTTTTTAGAGTTAATTAGAGAGTCACTTATAAGAAATGGATGCCAACCGTATGACTTGCCAATAAGCTGGCCTGACTCAATAAAAGAAGATAGTGATAATTTTGAAAATTGCTCTTTTTTCCCTAGAGGAGATGCTCAATTATTTGGTTTATATTCTTCTGATAAGAACCGACTAGATGTAAAAACTAATGCCAATGTCCTAAAACTACATGTCAATCCAAGTGGTAAAGCAATAAAAGGTGTAGAGGTCAAATTAGAAGAAGATATTTGGTTGTTTTCATCCGATATTGTTGTATTAGCAGCTGGTGCCATTAATACCCCAGTGATAATGTTGAATTCTAAAACAGCAAAGCATCCAAATGGGTTAAGTAATAGCTCAGGTCAAGTAGGCCGGAATCTAATGAATCTTCAGCTCACTTGTATTTTGCAAAGATCTAATGAGCAAAACAATGGTCTTTTTAATAGATCATTTGGTATTAATGACTATTACTGGGGAGACAAGAATGTGAATTTCCCTCTTGGTCATATTCAATCTGGTGGTGGAGTCTTGAAAGACGCATTGTTTGCCGAATCTCCACCTGTCCTATCGTTAATAACAAAATTAATACCAGATTTTGGGCTTAGACGACTAGCTTCTAGATCTATTACTTGGTGGGCTATGACAGAAGTTTTGCCAGACCCCGACAATAGAGTTTGGGTTGACGACAATAAAATCCGAATTAACTATTTACATAATAATCTTGAGGCACATGATCGACTTGTTTATAGATGGTTAGATACTTTAAATAAGGTCGAGCGAGATTCGAGAACAATGGTAGTAACAAGAACACCTACTCACCCAAGAGGTTCAGCTCCTCTAAGTGTTGTTGGATATGCATGTGGTACTTGTCGAATGGGAACATCACCTAATTCCTCAGTTGTAGATCTGAATGGTAAATGTCATGATCTGGAAAATTTATATATCGTTGATTCAAGTATTTTTCCAAGCTGTCCAAGTGTTGGTCATGGCCTAACGATTATTGCTTTAGCACTACGTATGGCAGATAAATTAACTACTGGGATTAATCCCCAGATTACTTGCTGGGGTGGGTCGTAGGTCTTTAAGATTCAAAGAAAAGGAATTAAATGTATAAATTTATTCTTTGAGGGTAAAAATTTATTGACTTAATTGTAGCTAATAAATTATTTAAAATCGAAATATAAGATATAGTCCTTGAAATTTTTTTATAACTTATGTGGGAATCAATGATGTATTTACTTATTGGAAATAATGAAAAATCAGATACACAATTAAAAGAGAACAAACAAATAAAAACTAAAAAGAATTATTAAATTTAAATTTTACAGATTATTTGATTGGATGATTTATAACCCAAATATCTTCCTCTTTGGTTACTCCATGAATCCATTCTTTAAACTCTTGAGAAATTGCAATTTGATCTTTCCTCTCAAGTGTTAATGATCTTTTTAATATCTCTGTCAAAGAAGAGGTAATTAAATCTTCTATATTTTTTCTATTTCTCATTAAATTAAAACACCTATTAATAAACTACAAAAACAAATAACAAGGTCAAACAATAAGCTTATTCTCTTAAGTATTGAAAGTAAAATATTAAGTATATATATGTATCTATTGTTTCTTTTGCTTGTCTTGGCTTTTAAAGCTTCTCTATTAATCCAGTAAGAATATCTTTTAAATCACTCTGAATTGTCTCTTGTATTAACGAAATTGCAGAGCTAGCCTTCAAGGCAAGAAGTGGTATCGCATAACAAGTATTAATCCTAAAAAAAATAAGGATTTATGAAGAAATCCTTACCAACCATATAGTAATTGGATCTAATTCCATGTCAAAAATATAAATTACTAATATAGTTTTTCTTTTATCTCTTTGTTTGCTTAATTGCTACATATGTAGTGCTTTTATGATCTTCTAGTATTTATCTTAAGTCAAGTTTTACAAAGAGAAAACCATTTATATTACTCAGAATTATTAGTATTTCATTCCGATGATTTATTCAACCATTCTTCAACTTTATTTTTAGAGCCATACCAATCCTTACCAAAAGCTTTTCCGTGTGCTGTCTCTTTCACCACTACCTGCTTTGAGCCAATTAGTAATGCCGAATCTCTAGGGACTAGTCCATCTCCAATAACATCTCCATTCCCATTCAATGCTCTATAAGATGACCTGCTTAGCCTCAGTGAGGTTTTTGTCGCAATAGTTCCGCTCAAGTCTAATTCACCAGCAACAGATATATAACTTACGTCTTCGCTATAGAAACTACCTGGTAATTTTGAGCTTACAAAATTACGTAGATATGTGGCTCTTTTTGCTTGATTGGGACTTCCTAGGGTGATTAGGCAATTAGCATAATCCTTCCCATTGTAGATCTTCCGATTAAATAAAAGATCTGATAAATACAATCTGAGGATCATGCCTCCAGAGCTATGACCTATCAAAGTGACTTTATTTGTAGACGACTCGTTCGATAGTTCATTCACTATTTTATTAACTTTATCAAGAATGATCTTCCAACCAAATGACCAATTAGTACTAAGCCACTCTATTTTATTTACTGGAACTACTACTACTTTGTTATTTGTTCTACTTTTAATATATTCTCTCATTTCTTTATAAGCACTACCATCAATCAAGAAACCACCAAGGATAACAATTGGCTGATCAAAATATGTATTCATATTTAGTACAAAACCCTAACGAATTTATTCTGATAAGCATTGTAATCATTAACTAATTGAAATTTTAAAAATGCTTAATTTTAATAAACTGACTACTTTACATAAAAGCTTTTTGAAGATTCCCTGATAGTAATAGCGACTACATATCGATGTATGCAATGACATTCTTTAAAGTTCTCTCTAAAAAAGTATTTAAAGTAAAAAAGAAATCAAGAAAAGTAGATGAACGATGTTGCGATACAATTCTTTAACGGTGTCGACGAAAAAGTTATTCCAGAAATAAGGCTTACAAAAAGCAAAGATGGAGAAGCAGGACAGGCTTTTTTCAGATTTAATAGTCCTGACGCATTATTGTCAGATAATTTTAAAGAAATACAGGGAATGTATTTAATTGATGAAGAAGGGAAAATAACTACTAGAGAAATAAATATCGCTGTTTCAAAAAAAAATGGGAAATATACTGCTATAGAGGCTGTTTACTGTTGGAAGTCACAAAGAGATTTTAATAGATTCATGCGTTTCGCAAATCGATATGCCAAACAAAATGGTCTTGCTTATGAAGAGAATCATGAACCTAAGTAATAGCATAAAGCTAATCATTACCTCAATCTAAAAGACGAACAATTTCCAGCAAAGTCTCACAGGTCAAATTTATACAAGATACATACTTATAAATTCAAATAGCTCTTATCATCTAATACTTTTTTGTGAATGGTTTAAACTTAAAATTGCAAGTAAAGTAACAAATATATTAATCAAAAGAACATTAATATTAATATTTAAATCCTCAGAACAAAAATAAAAAAAAACAATATATATATAGATTGTTTTAACTTACAAATAACATGTTTCCATTAATAGCTATTTCAGCATTTTTTATCTTAGGAATAGCATTCTTTGCTATTGGTAAGGATGATTTTGGAATTAAAAGGATAAATGAAGATTCAAATGATACTTCTTCTAAAGAACAAGAGGTTATGAATCTAGAAACGACATCAAATAATGAATCTACGGAAGGAAAGAATGAGGTAGATGAAGATCCTCTACAGGAAAAGGAAGTTACTGCAAATATTACTGATTAAATCATGACTAAATCTATAGTTGCTTATGTTTCAGGTTTTGTCTTTGTCTCTACAGGTCTAATACCAATAACAAAAAATATTTTTTCAATTAAGATCTTTAATGATGCTCCAATTTTCTTTTTAGCAGGAGGAGTATGGCTATTATTGATAATTGTTTTTCTCTACTCTTCTCACGCATCAAAACGTCAATTTTCTACAAGAATCAATCATTAGTATTTTGCTATTAAAATATAAAACAAGTTAAGATTATCTGCTTCTTGTTTTTTATTCTCCATTGATACTTCTTTCTCTCATAAACATAAAAGCACCAAATGAGAAAGCTAATGAAATTAGAAAAGTAAGAGGGAAGTAAACACCCCATAATTTCATTTGCAGTCTTTTCCCCTCGGCAGCATAGAAAGCAAATATTCCAATTAATAGAACTGCTGTATCAGCAGAAACGAAACCAGATGTTGGTGTTGCCCAAGCTCCATCAATAAAAGAATTAGCTATTTCGATAATTGAGCTTCCGACAGAACCACTTTGAACCTGACCTACAAATTTGGCTATAAAATAAAAAGGCCAAATCAATCCAGCTAGTGCCGTTACGCCATAAATAGAAAGGCGAATGTTAGACCACATTGGTTTAAATAAAAATCATTTATAGCTAAAAAGGATGATCTATTGATGTATAAAAAATCAACAAAATTCATATGTCCCTGTTTTCTAAAAGTTAGGGAAAGGTGTAGGAGGTAAAAAGTTAAGTTAAAAACCAATCAATCTTGTTATTAATATCAGCCCTTAGGTAGTTAGGGACTGAAATAACTAGACAATTATTGATCAACCAAGGTTGTTATAAAAATGATCAGTATATTTAGTGATTATTTTCCCCTCTTTATTAGAGTGGATTAAATCCAAGCAAGTTGCTACTACTAAGAACCAGTTAGCCCCTTCTTCCAAATCAATCTCCCGACAAATCCATGCTGGGGCAGAGACTATTCCACTTACAACGCCTCTCATATCATCTTTTAGATTTTGATAATGTTGTTCTTTTAGAATTTCAATCTTTTCTTGTGAAATGGTTCTGCTTGGATAGCAATAAATCCACTCTTCAATAATTTGTTCAATAATTTTTAGCTTTGAAAGTTGAAACACAATTGGGAACGACAAATCAAAAAAAAATACTAACGAAGCTCGGGTAAATAGGGTTAGCCAATAACGCACATAATCCGGTAAAAATTTGAACTAACCTTAGTTTTAAAAAATCAGATAAATATAATAACCTTTTCCAACTACTCGCCCTAACCTGAGGGTTTTATCGTCTATTGGTTACAAGTCTATGTGCTTAATAGGACTTTTGGACATGCCTTTTTTTATTCTCTTGCTATTATTTGTCTCAGTTTTTTAGATTAGGATTATTTTTTTTTGGATTAATTTGATAATAAATTTATTTAGTTTTATTTGCATGATTTTATCTTTAATGTCTTCCGAGCTAGGAGTCAGTAGTTTCACCATTAATCTTATCCTTCTGATGGCTATAGTTGTTTTATTAGCTTTGCCAACATTTTTCCTTTTTAAGTCAGGTCAAGGTAAATCAGCTTTTTTGAAAAAAACAGATTCAAAAAAAATAGAGGTTGAAACAATTGAAGCAGCATAATTAAGGTTAGACATCGACTTCGATTAGAGCTCAAGGGATAATTAGTACACTATCTTTTATAACAAACTCCAACTCCTCAAAGTGGTTGTGCTGACCTTACAGAACAAATGAAAATAAGAAGGTAAAGTCATTATGAGGATTATTTTGCTTTTTTAGATCGTGTCAGCATCGTTGAATGATTCAACAAGCGAGGAGGATTTCCTTTAAGGAATTCTCTTACTTGTAAACCCAATTGGCTTCAATAATTTTTGAGAATGGATTGCAATCCTGTGCCTGCCACATTGCCTCTTGTTTATTGTTGGCAATGACGGTCTCTTCGTGTGTCTTTCCTTTTGAATTAACCATTGTGACTGCAAATCTCATGGCAGATAATGGATAGACATTTCATACCTAGTTAGTACGAAGAACTCATTATTGGCAAGTTCGCTTTTTACAAATTCAAAGAAAAAAGACATGAAGAAGGGGACGAGATTTTGGTCGCCCCCTTTGAGACAGGCACTTATTTTTTCTACCTGCGTGCCCTGTCTCCTAATCTATTTTTAAACCCTGTTGGAACAGGTGAGAATAAGAAAAAACACCTGTCTTATAATGAAGAAACTATAAAAGGAATATTGTCATGAGTAGAAAAAGAGACAAAATTTGGACTGCCATAATTGCAACCAAGCAATGGTTCAGCAAATTTTTCACTAGCGAAGCAAATGCTTTAGTTGATGACTTTGGTAATAATCCACCACCAGATATAGATACTCATCCTTATTCAGGTGATGATAATAAAAAAGGAGACTAACTATTTGGTTCTTTTTAGAAAGTATTGCTCTATTAAAAAGTAGAGAATAAGTTTATTTAACAGCAGCTTCTTTTTGTTTTTGATTAACTAGCGATGCGAATCCGATACAAGCAAACGCCAGTAAGCCTAAGACCAAAAATGATTTGGCGAGAACAATTTCTGAAATCTCAAGAGTCATTTTTTTTAACTACAATCTATAGATATATTGTGAGTTAATTCATTTAATGAAAAGTACGAATTAGACATATAAGAGTAAGTAAAGAAGAGATCAAGGATATTATTCTCAACGCCTAATGTATCCGAATTAATTATTTGAGCGACAAAAAAGCACAACTGCATTTGTTTTGAGTATTAGGCTCCAGTGACACTCTTTATTAAAAATGTTTATATGAGTCCGCAATCTTTATAAGGTTATCTGATTTTTATAGGTGTTTTTAATCAATGAAAAACTTTCTGCAAAAACTTTCTGACTATTTAAAAGAGATAAGTCAGAAAATCGTTGAACTTTCAAAGAAAATTAGCGACAAAATTTCTGAACTTTTTAAAGGAAATCAACCAGTTGAAGAATCTAAGTCTGTTAAAGAGACTCAGCCTGCCGAAGAAACTCAGCCTGTCGAAGAAGTTCAACCTGTTGCAAAGAAAGAAGATTAAGTCTCAATAAATTCTATTAATTCCGATTCATGAGTGATCTTTTAATCTTTTAAACAAGCAGGCATTTGTCATAATCATCCCTTCGTAATCATCAGGGAAAGATTTCATCCATGTAGGAATTGTGATTTCTGAAGGCAATGGTTTTTCCAAGTAGAAAATCACTTCCTTCGATTCTTGAAGCACTATGTGTGGTGGTAGCTTCTTTGGTGTCATGGCTCAATTTTAATCCGATCAAGAAATTTTTCTCTAAATTGAATTGGATCAAACTCCAGCCGTAACTTCTATATCTGTTAACTATGGTATTTTGGTATCTAACGCCCACATAAATAGCATTAGTTGAACATAAGCACAGCGCAAAGACATGAAAAAGCGCAAGTGAGTGACAGTGACATTAGTTTTAGAAATACATTTGTTAGAAGAGCCTGAAGAAATGTCCTTCTGAACTGAAACTTTAAAGGAAGTATGTAAACCTCTTTAAGACTGTCACCACCTTTTAATGAATACCCTGATCGTTTCCACTTTTAGCTGTAGTTTTGATTCTTTTTTAAAAGACGTTACTGAATTATTTCTAGAAGATATGTGCAAGGAATTTGTAACGGCTTACGAGTTTGTGAAAGTTGACGAGCATAAATCCCATTTACTTATGAATGTAACTGACTTGGAAAAATTGGGAGCTGCTATGGCTGATCCAGTTGCTACGGAATGGGATAAAAAGAATAATTGCCAAGATACCGTTTATAAAATTGAGCTTGTTGATTAAAAATGAACACTCTTATCGTTTCCACATTTACCTGTACTTTTGAAGTCTTTGAGAAATTTGTTGCTGACTTCCATGAAAAGGAAGGTCATAAATACGTCAAAGAATATGAACTCATCAAAGTAAATGATGGCAAAAGTCACTTAATACTTGAAGTAACAGATCTCGAAGGGTTTGGTGCGGCGACAAGTTCACCAGAAATGAAAGAGTGGGACAAAGCCAATGGATACAAAGACACTGTTTATTCTCTTGAGCTTGTTGAATAATTAGATGCTTTAATGCCGAGTGAGAACCAACAAGTTCTGCGACTTCGACTTTCGGATTCTATTAATGAAAATAAAAACAATCCTAAAAACTGTTGGATCGCTTCACTTGGTATTGGGGGTGCTGCTAATAAACATGTTGATTTTTTCTGTTGATACCATTGCCCCATCAGTCTCAGCAGAGACATTATTATTTATTAGAGGAACAGCAGATGTTGTTGCAGCAACAAATATAGGTATTGGATTCTTATTGATAATTTCTAGTTCCATCAGAGATCACGAATCTGCCAAGAAAGTTTTACTAGGTGAATTGGCATTAATGTCTTGCCTCTTAATAGTTGCAGTATTCAATACTCTTAATGCAGGAGTAATTGTTGATGCTGGTCCACCACCACCGTTTTGGATTGTTCTCATTACAAACCCAGTTTTATGTACTTATGGATTACTAAAAGGAAAATAATGAACCGCTTGACTAATAAGAAGACACTAAAAGAAATTCTTGCAGCCTATGACAGACAGATAAGAAACGATATGGGCTTTTGGATAAAGTATCGACCATCTCGTTGGGCAGATTTGCTACCTGAAAAATTTATAAGACCTTTACTGACATTTATTAAGACGAAAGGTGGTAAGAAATTTGTGTTGATATTGGTTTTTCTTTTAAGCTTGATATTTGTTGGAGTTATACCAACTTTAAATTTTATCTGGTCAAATATTTTCAGGATTTGGTGGATTCTCCTTGTTATTCCATTGGTTTATTGGACATTAGCAATTACTTCCGTCTATTCAAGGGTGCTCATTCAGGGGATTTTTGAATTTTCACGAGCTATTTTAAGAGAATTAAAATGAAACGCCTCTTCCTATTCGCTCTAACCGCTGGGCTTCTCATCTTTGATCTATTCAGATAGATTTTCTTTCTTTATTTCCTTTAACTTTAGGTTGATATCGTTCAATCTATTCTCAGCCATTGAAATATATTCTTCTGCACCGTATCTACCTTCAAAGGTTTTAGACTCTCCTTTAAGAAAATCCTTGTACATTTTTATATCACTCTGCCATTGATCTCTGGCTTCAATTAAAGATTTATATTGACTACTCATTTTAGATATTTATAAATTAGTTGGCTTAACCTTAGACATAATTAAACTTGAAATAACAGAAATTATATTCGCACTCAAACGCCCCATAGGAGTGGAGATTGATAAAGATCTTTCAAGGTTCCTAACCAAATCTAATCTTGACTGCTTGATAGTCTTTTCACCTCTAGCATTTAAAATGTTTTCAATTATTTCATGAATTTGGTTATGCATAGGATGTGAGTTGTTTATACTCCAATATTTATCTAAGGAATGAAGCTTACTATTACTAAAACATTCTGCTCGGCTCTTAAAGATAATAGAATCAGCAGATGACATGAACATATACTGTCTCAGACTTGGAAAATATGTATTTCATTTTCGCTCCTATACCTAAAGACAGTCTAGAAGAAATGAAACACAATCTTGTTTCTTATTTACATCAAGGTATCTCAAGTAATTACTACACGGATTAATTTAAGCCATGAAACCATTAAAAAGTATTGGATTTAATTTACAAAATAAACGTCTATCGTTTCATGAAATCACTTTAGATCGATAGTCCAACGGCGTTTACCCATGCGATCTGATTCGGAATAACAATTAGCAATCAAATCTCCATTCTTTTTTCTGACTGAGCACTCAATACCATCCTTAGTTCGATAGAAACTAGATGTCGCAGCTGAAGCTTCAGTGGATAATTTAGAGGTCAAATTATTTAAAATCAATGACCAAATAACTTCTTCACTTGAATCTACATTAGTTGTGAACTGCATTTTTAGTTGAATCTTTTGTGATTTGTACCTTGCCTGACTCTAAGATATCAGTTCCAGGAATGCCTTTAGCTACTGACCCGATCAGAGTCGTATGAGCCTCAGGATCTTTCTTTAAAGTTGTCACTCCGAGATCATTTTTTGAAATTAATATGAAAATAATTATCCCGACAAATGTCAAGATAATAGCTAGCGCCAATGAAGATTCCATAATCAATGTTTCTTAGTCCTACTAAATTAAGATAAAAATTAAAATCTATATACAAAAAGGAACTAACTAACATCACTATTTATTCAAAGAAATTATTAAATATTTACTTTTTTGAAGTAAAAAAATCACATGGAGGTTTGAAGTATAAAAGGAACTTTAATCTCGTAAAATAAATCGAAATGCAATACAAAAAATAATAGATAATTCGAAAACCATAAAATCTAATAAATGCCTGAAGATAGTTTAAATCTAAGCAACCCTGAGACAGCAAATCATGATTGGTTTCCCTTCCTAAGATTTATGAAAGAATGCGAAGCGGCAGGTAAGGAAGTCAGTGTGAATGAATGGATGAGAGCAACAGGACAACTGGAGGAAAAGATAGCTCATGAAGAATCAGTTGCATTAGCAGCAAAAATAGCTTCTGAAAAAGAAGCAGATGCAAAAAAAGAAATCGAAAAAGAAGCTCTAAAGAAAAAGAAAGAAATACAAAGTGAACTCAATACAAAACCATAAATCAGAATAATGAAAACTAAATCAAAAATAGAGAATAATTGCTACAACCTTTTACAAGAAAAAAATTTAAAAAGAATATAGTTAAAAATAAAACACCTTCGACTTCAAATCCAATGTTTTTTGCATTATCATCCTCTCAACTAGGAGTGAGTTCGTTGACTATCAATCTAATACTCATTACTTCAGTAACAGTTCTATTAGCATTGCCTACTTTATTTCTTCTTAGATCAAGTAAAGGCAAATCAGCATTTTAAAATGCCCGAAAACTATTCAAGAAGGATGAAATTTCTTATATAATTGATTTTCTGATAATTCAATCCCAAAACATACAATCCTATCAAAGTCGCCATTCTTATGCATTATTGTCATATTATCTTTAATTTCTTGACTATCAAATATTAATCCAAAATCACTACAATATTTAAATAATAAATTCATCGCAGCCTCATGATTAGTAAGAAATTCCTCACAAAGCTCTGATAAATTTTCATCATCCAAATTTTTTATCATTTTTTGAAAATCGTTAAAATTACTCATTTAATTTTCTAGAAGTCGAAGTTATTTATTCATAACTTTTTTCTATGTATTTAGTTATAACGAATATTGCTTTTGGATGTAACGAAATACTCACCATAGTGTAACCATTTTAAAAAGCATAGTAACCAACATAATTCTCATCTCTACTCTAAATTTTAATTTCAGGTTTAATACTTTTTATTTGTATAGACTATTAAAAGACATTAATTTTTATTTTTCGTTAACGTATAAATCAAGACTTAGTAATGTATTAATTAATAGCATTCTTTTATAAAAAACTAAAGTAAAATCAATAAAGAATAAATAAAACTATTTCTCAATATGAATAAAGATCTAAGTCAAATGACAATTGAAAAAGATATAAACCAAGCTGATTATCCAACACTGTTCAAAGGAATATGGACAGGTGTTTTAATCTCCTTGATAGTGCATCAGTTTATTAATCATTAGCTTTGTTGTTGCTTGGGAGCACTAGGTCGCAGGTTCGAATCCTGTCGCCCCGATCAGTCAGAGAGAGGTTTCCCAGCCTGTCTTTTTTAATGGGAAAGTGAGACTGGGATCTCAACGGGATCTCTTGAGTCGTTACTTGCTAGTGATAGCTTTCTTTATTTCTTGTTTTTCCAGCAGAGCATCTTAGCCATTTTCCCTGTTGAAGCAAAGTATCCGATTGCTACAAGGAACAAAACAAATGCAATCATATTTGGAACGATGCCACCAATAATTTGAGCCTCTCCAAAACTAAGAAACGTAATCACAACAAAAACCCTGGCCTAGTTATCAGCGAAGTTCATTCTTCCCTCATGATTCTTTTTAGGTAAGACCTGAGAAGAAGAAATACCAAATAAAAACAATTGCGTTTAAACCAAAGGTCACTGAAATTCCGATGATCTTGAATTTCATCCCAACATCATCTGAACCAGAATTTAATTTCACATTAGGCATCGTTCTCCTCCTTCCCTTTTCTGATTAATGGATTTTTTGGGAAAAAGAATGTAACCAGGCGACCAAAATAAAAAGCTCCTAGTAAAACAAAACCACCACCACCTAAATAAATCAGTAGGTTTGCTTTTGTAGAAGTCGCGAAAATTGGAACCATTAATCCTTCTTCCCGTAAATGAAAATTCCAAAAGGACTGACCTAAGTCAGCCCTAATGGTTCCGATGGCAATCGGCTGTCAACCTTTTTTATTTTGACAGGTTTAAGAAAAAACTCTTGGGTATGGAGTTTGTCCGTTCATTAATGATGTGTCTATTGGTTTGCAGATATTCATTAATGCATTTAGTCCAAAACCAGGCCCTGTGGGACCATCAATGAATTCCTGGAATTCTTCTATAGAAATCCCCTCTTTTATTTCCCAAATACAGTAGATAGGACCATCAGCAGAAACAGCATTAGCTGAGTGGTTGAAAAACCCTTTTTCTTTGTTGGCTGCTACAGCTTCATCCCATCCTCCACCAGGAGCCATGGCTGCATAAGCAGTTTTCCACCACTTAGAAGAAGTACCAGCTCTGAATTCGTGATGAACGATGTAAAAGTTTGAGACCATTGAGAATTTATTTTGCAGATTATTTTTAACTTAAAAAACGATTATTGAGTTAATTCATCCTGTTTTCATGACTTTGATTTTGATAAAGGTAAAAATTAATACAAGCATTAACTATCGCCCAGGGATAGCTATAAAAAGGAGTAAATGATTGATGTGCATGTCTAAAAGAACATGGATGAGCGGTTTAAAATTAAATATTCATGCACCAGGGACTGGATTTGCGCTGATGCTTTTAGCTCTAACTCAAGTTCCAGTAGCAATTAAAACCACAGCGGAAATTTACTGTTTGGAAAAGCTAGGTCAGAAATATAATTCTGCAGTCGTAGCTATTATCCAATGTAATGGTGGTAAATGAATCCATCTCAATTATTACGCTTTCAATTAAACCTTTCCTAGGGTCTCTGCCTATACTTTGATTACTGGCTCAGGCTTTAGGGAGGTTTCAATGCCTCCCGCAAAAAATGCAAGATAAAACAGTAATTTATACTGATTTGATTTTTAGATCACTTTGATTAGAAAAGAATTATCAGAACTTTTATTTTAAGACTCGGTAATAACAAAATCTAATTCAATTGCTAACTCCATTTTGCACTAACTAATAGTAAAGAGTTTTGTATAAGACTTACTATTAATCTATCGGCATACCCAACCAATTAGTAGTAGCAACCGATCTTGCCCGTAGTTACCGAATAGAGTTCTTCGGTTTGCAACATTTTAAATTCCAACTAGTCGAGTCAAAGTAGATATGTCCTTTGAAATGAATGTTATGTATTCCTCTTTATTTGACGCAGTATTCGCTGATTCTTTCTTCTCTCCTATGAGAACTGTTTATGTTGTCTCTGATAGTCAGCTAGAAGAAATCAAGCGTAATCAACGACAAGAAGAACTTGATAATATCGAGACTTCTCGTAAGAGGTTGGAAGAGAGTTATCAAGCTCGAGTCAAAGTTCTCGATGAACGTGAGCATGAACTACAAGAAGAGATCAAAGCTCTTGCTCCAGCCAAGAAAAAGAAAGAAAAAGTCACTGCTTAGTAAATACGGTCAGTGGATGAGAGACAATTATGAGGGGGGCATTTAGCCCCCCCTTTTTTTATCGATTGCTTGCCTGCTGCCATACAAAATTTTCAATAAAAAAAGCCCTTATAGAAAGAGCTCGTAACATCATCTGATTGATCCCCATCATCCAGCGATGACAAAATGATAGTCATCGAAATAAAGCCCGTCAAGCAATCAGAGCTAATTCAAAAGCTTCAGATGATTTGATTCGATTTTTAGTAGTCGAATGAATGTTTAGTTGTGACCAATACGACAACCAATTTGAATTAAGCCTTGATCCAATAGACGACCGAGTTTCAAAGCAGTCGCTTCTTCAACGCGAGAAAAATGAGGCTGATTAGATGTTACCCAATTCATCTCTTCTGAAGTAATCACTCCAGTTGAAACAGATTCGAGAAAAAGCAATCCAAGATTCATAAAAATTTTTCCAAAGAATTAAAGGTCAAGCCTCAATTGAATTAACGATGCTTAACCTTTATGAACCAAAAGACTGAGACCCATCACCCAGTCAAACAAGACATTAATAACAACTCAGAGGTATTCAAGTTCTCATAACACCATATAAAGATTCATTTAACAAAACTTCACACTTAGACACCAGATATAGCGGGTGTTGCTTCTTTGAAGAAATGCGGCTAGAAATAAGATCCCCATCACCTAGGCCGTAGGACACCATACCTAGGGTCTTTTTTATTGAAAAGCCTTGCAATGACAAAATTCAAGCAAAAGCTTGCAAGGGTTTCTGTGGAAAACTTTCTTGTAAGCAATTTAAATATTGAGAATGCTTGATAATTTAGTTAGGTTCTCTGATATTTCTATCCAAACCAGATGGAGTATGTAAAACTCTTTTGAATTGATTTTTATTTGATGGCTAAGGGTTTTTGGCTCGTTACTACAACAGTTACTAATCCAGCTTTTGCTGAATATGTTGAAGCCTTTCAACCTTGGGTTGAGTCAGTAGGTGGCTCAGTTTTCGCTAAGGATATGGAGGGACAAACTGTCGAAGGAAAGGGTGGAAAGTTAGCTGTCATTATTGAGTTCCCATCAAAGCAAACTGCCATTGATGCTTACAACAGTTCGGAATATCAAGAGCTAAGCAAGTTACGCTGGGCTAATTCAACAGATACCAACATCACCATCATGGATGGCGATGTAACTCATTAAAACTACAAATTTTCATAAACCAGTGCATGCCTATTAACAAACCCATTCATGATTCTGTTTTTAATTACTGGAAAAAGGTTTTTCAGGATTTTCAGGCAAAATTCAGTGGTCCTAAAAAATCAGTCTGAGATGGTCCTAAGAAACAATAATTGAAGGCTAATGAACGATCTTGTCCATAACCTTTTAGCTCCTTGGCATCTTGCTCTTGATGCGACCTTATTAATGGGATTTCTTTCTTGGGTTTATTTCCTTAGAAGAAAAAAGATAGATAGCTAATGGGAATAGCAATCACATATGCCATAGCAAATCTTGCAGTACTTGGATTGTTCTTTTATGTCACTTATCGAATGACTAGAAAATAAAAAGACGAGATTTATTCCAGACGGAACTGCTGATCCTAAACAAGTGAAGCGATGGCATAAGGAATGGTTGGCTGGTGAATTATTTGAGAATCTTCCTACCGATGGAATAGTTGTAAAAGTTGCGTCTGGAGAAAGTAAAAATAGACTGGGTTTTAATTCAAAATGTCCTAATTGGGCGATTGCAATGAAGGCCTTGATCTAACTTAATCCTTTTAACTTGATCTTTTTCCCAAACCCAGTAAACAGGATTTTTCTTTTGAGCTTCTTGTAGATCTTTTCTGTCTCTTAAACTAACTGGTATAAATTCATTTTCAGGATTAAATTTTTCATCTCTTACGGCTTGGTTTAGAACAATACTTCCTTCTTTATTAGAGATTGATCGATGATATGTTCCGACAGGAATTTGAAGTGCACCCATCGCACGATTTAAATAAATGATGTGATGAGGTTCATCCCATTCGGGATTGATCAAAGTAAAAATGCGACTACCTTCAATGACTAAATTGTGATCAATTTGATGTCGATGTACGTAATACTGTTCAAAATCTCCATCGTTTGGAGGTGAGATGGCATTGCCGTGATGAATGACTACATCAGAGCCATTACATCCTTTTACTCCTGCATCGAAGAAAGAGACTTGAGGTGTCTCACGGAAAACATGAGTAGGAACAAAATTTAAACGCATTTCAAATCCTCCTTTACTGTTGTTTTCAAGGTCAGTCAAAAACAAAATCAAATTTTTGCCTATATAGGGTTTTAAAAAGGTTATCTAATAATGGATTCTCAACTACTTTTTTCTTATTCTTCTCAATCCTGCAAAGATCGCAGTTTTCCTTTTTGGGGATGGTGAAGGGAGTAAATAGTCTCATAAGACCTCCTTTCTTACACCCTTTTTCTAATCCTTCTTTTTACTTGTAGGGAGTAGGAAAGCACTACTTTAATTGTCGTAAAAAAGGAACTTATTAGGCTATGGCCACCAATTGAAGAAGAGGCTATAGAGATCTTCCAGTGATCACACTATGAAAAGCAGGATTGAATTTATATAAAAGGAACATAACTAGAAAAAAAACATTTAATCCAGTAAAGACACCAAATTGAATCCACAAAAATGTTCGGCTTACATCAGGGTTATCAAATCCTGCATCAACACGAAATGCCTTTGCCATGTTAGATAAGGTATTTATTTAGGTATAGACCACCTTCTAACTGTTGTCGGGGAGACATTATAAATAGTTGTAATCTTTCTCCAGCTCCACCCATGATTTCTATACCTGTTAATTCTTGTTCTTTATTTTCTAACGCCCAGATAAAGAGCATCAGGGGGAACAACACTGCGACACAAAGCCACACCATTACGCATGTAAAGGAGGTCATTTTAGTTTTATAAATTCTTGGTTAATGTCGAGTGAAAAACAACAAGTTCTGCGACTTCGACAAAAAACTTTATTTCATGGATTTTAAAAAAGTATTAAATCTCAACAGTTATGAATGGTGGAGAAACCATAGAAGAGCCGTTACTTTTGGTGGATTCTTAGTTCTATTCGGATGCTGGGTCAATCCTGTCATTCAAGAATCAAGGAATAAAAATTCGTGTGTTCGTACATATTCAGAGCTTTATACCGACCCTGAAGTTCTCGAAAAATTTAATGCGAAACAATTAGAAGAGTTTGGACTTGATACAAATGACTTTGCTAAAGCTTTGGCATATCAAACCTGTACGAGTCAAAAAGCTATTGGTAAATAAATGAAAATAAAAACAATCCTAAAAACTGTTGGATCGCTTCACTTGGTATTGGGGGTGCTGCTAATAAACATGTTGATTTTTTCTGTTGATACCATTGCCCCATCAGTCTCAGCAGAGACATTATTATTTATTAGAGGAACAGCAGATGTTGTTGCAGCAACAAATATAGGTATTGGATTCTTATTGATAATTTCTAGTTCCATCAGAGATCACGAATCTGCCAAGAAAGTTTTACTAGGTGAATTGGCATTAATGTCTTGCCTCTTAATAGTTGCAGTATTCAATACTCTTAATGCAGGAGTAATTGTTGATGCTGGTCCACCACCACCGTTTTGGATTGTTCTCATTACAAACCCAGTTTTATGTACTTATGGATTACTAAAAGGAAAATAATGAACCGCTTGACTAATAAGAAGACACTAAAAGAAATTCTTGCAGCCTATGACAGACAGATAAGAAACGATATGGGCTTTTGGATAAAGTAATGATTTATCTAGTTATTCATTGATTTTCAAGAAAATTGATGGCACTTGGAAGATTTCCTGGATGCAAAGATCACAAGGAACCACAGATCTTTCAACTTGGAATTAACCAATACTTCCCTGTCGAACATTTAATGTAAAAGCTCGGTTGAAAGTCGATTTTTTAGGGGGCTAACTGCCCCCTTTTTATTTATAGTTTTCCTTCTGTTAGTCGGAAATTCCAATTTGTATGAGGTGCTCGTATTGCTTTTAGCCTTTGATATTCATCAGATTCGTAACATTTAATTACTGCATCCTTACCCTTTGGATGTCTTGCAATAACAGTTAGAGGACCACCATCTCCTCTCTTATTCCCTTCTCGTATATCTGTATTTCTATCTAATACCAAGGTTGTAAAACCACATTCTTTAGTGAATTGATTAACGTTTTGAAAATACTCTTTAGCTGCTTCTCTATCTTTTGTGGTTCCTGTAATTACGGCATATCCCGCAGTACCAGATTTAGGAAGTTGAGAACCTACAGCAAGCCCTATGGCCGCGGCAACAACACCTACAATCGCAGTTTTCTTCATTTGAATTTTTAAAGATCATTGGCAGAATATCGGCTTATTACTGAACTGACCACCTCCTAACAGCAGTAGGACGTACACCACATATGTCAGGGGCAATTTGGTTACAGCAAGAAGATGAGATGAACTAGATTAGCTAGAAAGGTTTTATGAAACTCTTATTGCTTCAATCATATTTTTACAAAAACTCCATAAACTCAAAAACTTCCAAACAAGAGGATAATATTTTTTGGGATTATTCTTGAAATTTGATTTATCCAAAGACATTACAACTTGAATCTGGAAGTGATCTTCTTAATAGTCTTCAAGCTCTGGCGATAAAAGAGAATAAATCTGGATATGTTTTGAGTGTGGTAGGTAATTTATCTATAGCTAAATTTCAATGTCCGGGGAAAGGACAAGTTACTACAGTTGAGAATCATCTAGAAATAATAGCCTTAAATGGAACAATATCACCAAACAAATGTCATCTTCATATAAGTCTTTCAGATGGAGAATGCAAGGTATGGGCCGGTCACTTAGAGGAGGGAACGATAATACTTAAAGGCGTTGACTTATTAATAGGATTTCTTGAAGAAACTATAAATAAAAAAGAAGTTAATACTAATCAACAAACAGTTGAAATATTTATACTTCCAGATTGTCCATGGTCCTCGAGAGCTGTTCGGATGCTGAGAACATTACAAATACCACATGAAATAAAAGTGATCGAAAATGATGATGATTTTAATTCCCTTCATAAAAGAAGTAATTATTCGAGCTTTCCTCAAATTTTTATAGATGAAGAATTTATTGGTGGTTACTCAGAATTAGCTGAACTTCACGCTTCTGGCAAATTAAGCAGTTAGTGAGTTATTAAACTCCACCTTCCAACTGTCGTAGGACTTACTCCATAGATTTGTGCAACCTTTCTCCAACTCCTGCTGTAATCTCTATATCTGTTAAATCTTTTTTCATCAATCTGATCGAGGGACTCTTATTATTTTGTTTTCATTCAAATAATCGATGGGATAAGCAAAGAGAAGAAAAGAACTTGGATTACCTCCAAAAGCTTCAAAGCAGAAAAAGGTAAGTAGAGAAGAAAGGCTTTTCTCTTGGTCACCTTGGCCTACCAAATACCAAATGAGTCGATATCCTTATGCTGCAATTGTGACTATGGCCTTAGGCTTGATTCTTCTAATATGGGGTTTCGAACTAAATAGTTGACTTGGCTAGCAAATAAAAAAGGACTGACCTAAGTCAGCCCAATTAATTTTTGAAGTATTAAAAAATACTCCTCAGATAAATTATTTGCTTAATCCTGAATTAGCCCATAGCTGCTATTTCCTCTGCAACTTGCTTATTTCTTTTGATAACTTCTTCATCGTTAAAAACTGGCTTGACGTCCCACTCAACACCAAATTTTGCTCTCCAAATAGCAAAATGTTCAGCAACTTTTAAATGGTTCTCAGCTTTGCAGATAACAAAGACTTCCCCTGTCTGAGGAGCATGAACTCTACTGATTAATTCAAAGCCATCGAAGTTATCTTTTGGTGCTCCATTGGCAATATATTGCTCGAATAATTGATAACCCTCTGATTGAGCAAGCGTGTCAGGAATTAAACCATGGACGTGGTAGTAAGCCATCAAATTGAGAAAACTGAAATTAAAGGATTACATACTCCTTCCAATTTCGATGTATCAAATGGAATCAACGTGTGGGACTAAACATCTTGTCAGCTCTATTTAATAAAAAGGGCTGACCTAAGTCAGCCCTCTTTTTCCGATAACGATCGGCTGTTAAGGATTCAATTCTTGATCAAGAAACTTTCGCTGCAACCTCATTACGAGCTTGATTTTGTCTTTCTTCAAAAACTGAAGGTTTGTAAGAAGTAAATACTCCCTTCTTAAATGTTGTAAGTTGAGCAGCGTGAAGCCGTTCTACCTTTTTGATGCGCTTTTTCGTTAGAACTAGGTTGTTCATGGCTTTTTTAAATTACTGGAAATCCCGTTCCTACTTCCATTTGATGCACCCCACAAAGATGGAGCGAACGTATATTTAATCTAACAAGTTAATGAGAACAACTGAAATGATCTTCAAGTATGGTTTCTTAGATAGTCATCAGTAAAACTCCCTTTTAACGCCCGATCTGGTTAGCCCTACCTCAACCGAACAACGGTAGTAGAAAGATGATTTTTATCTTATAAACATCGGCGATCGGAATTTTAATCCTTGTTTAGCCGAAAAACCTTCACCCTTAACCGCCATGACTTCAATCAATAATTCTTCAGCAGCTAAATTCCTAGCTCTTTTTTGTATCCCTGCGCTAATCCTTGCATCAGGGTCCATTGTTGTTGCTACTTCTGTAATCGTTTAATCAGCATAATGCCTAAAAATTTTTCACCTGATTTTTACGAATCCATTCTTGAAGCTTCAGACAAGGGAGAACTTTGGGGAATAGAAAATAGTGATTTAACCCCGCTAGAAATTCAGTTGCTTCTTTCTCATGACTTCAACTGATAAACCAGCATTTGACAAAGCAGCATTCGAAAAGAAGGCTTTTAAGTTTGTTCCATATCTCATTTTGGGAAAAATTATTTTTGCCGCTTGGTTTGTTTCCTGCTTGGTGAAACTCTAATTTTTAAGCCATTGACCACTCCTAGCATTAGTAGGACTCGCTCCATAAATTCCGGCAATTTTTAATTCCAGTCGTAATTTCTATATCTGTCATTTCTTGTTTTTCCAGCCAAACATCTCAGCCATTTTCCCAGTCAAAGCAAAATATCCAATCGCTCTAAGAAACAAGCTAAAAGCAATAAGGTTCGGAACGATTCCACCAATAATTTGAGCTTCTCCAAAAGTCAGAAACGTAATCACAACAAAAACCCTTGCCCAGTTATCAGCGAAACTCATTTATCCATCATGGCAAAGGACTGAGCAATATGAAGGTCTCCTTGTATTTTTAAATCCTGTTTAGACCTTTCTAGTCTTTTGATTGGATGAATTCCTATTTGTAGGATGAAACCTAAGCTGATCTCTAAAACCCTCATCCCCCCAATAATAATCTTCGTAAAATGAAAAAGCTGACATAGCGACTCCAGCTGTAAGGAGCGCCCCCACGATCAAAACAATGTAAAGAAGGGAATGAGAAGGAACCCAATTACCAGTTCCAGAAATAAGCGCGAAAGGCATAGTTGGGAGAAAGATTAGATTTCGACATAACTAGATTCGCTAAAGACATTGATTTTTACTACCTGAAAGAAATACCCAATTAATAAAAAAACTTAAAAATTTTAAATAAGTTTTTACTTTTGTTGTGACTAATCTTTTTAGAGAACAAGAATTATTCCCCTTCTAATAAGGAGTGATTTTCCAAAAACTCGTCTAATCAACTCTAACCAAATAGAAACCAAAGACACTTAGATCTCACCGCATATGTACTGTTTATTTCAGAATCAATTAATCCATTAAAGAACCACTTGACAACACCTCCTTATCGTTGCTAGTACAGGTGTACTGCTACAGACATATGGCTCCAACGTCCTCACCCTATGCCGTTTTTCGTGCATCAGATTGGAATTCAGTGGTAGCAGAACCTATTGGATTAAGGCAATGTCTCCGTATCGCACCCAAAAAGTTCTACCCCAGAAGCGTTACATCCCAGCAGAGGAGTGGGACTATCTCGAAGAAGACAGTCTTAAACACACACGTTCAGCTAGCGTTTGCATGACATGTCAACATTTCAATTATTGCTGCGACAGGCATTGCAGAACCATTCTTGCCTGTCATCTACATCAACGTCTTATTCCTCATGGAGAACACCTGACTTCAAAGTGTCAGTGTTGGATGCAGCGACTCGAGAATAAGATTGGATGGTGTCCCGAGGCGGCATAGACCTCTGACATGTAAGAGCTTTTAAGTACCTGTGAGGGCTTTTAAGATTATTTATGAGTAATAACGATCAGCCATCTCTTTGAGCATTTTTCTGATGTGCTCATCTTTGGCATTGGTTTCTTCTTTTAATTTCTCGCATGCACCTTTAACCTGCATCCAAACTGCTTCCATTACTTCCCGTTCTTCTTTAGTCGGTTTCCACGTAGATGATTTCATACAAGAGATAATAAAGGAAATTGAATTCTTAAAACTCAATGAAATGCAGACCTGAAATATTAGATGAGATTATGTTCTACATATTTGAGAGAGCCAGGTGCGAAGAAGACCCTGACAAGTACCTTGAGCATGTTATCGACTACTGCAAGAAGGATTATCAACAGGCTTATAAGAAGCTGAATGGATTTGAACTAACTATGGATGAGGTCAAACAAAAGTATGAAAACGAAAGAAAAAATAATTAATCATCTCGAACTTTCTTCAACCAATAGGGAATAAAAGTCTTTTCCTTTTTTGCTGAATCATATAAATAATCAGACGTACTCTCTAATAAATCTGCAAGGGTTATTCGAACACTTGGAAAAGTAAGACTACAAAGAATAGCAATCAAAAAGATTATCTTCATTATATGAGTCCCTATGTACTTGGTTGTTTCATTACCAAAATCGCCGTTTACCAGTCCAGCTATATAGTAACCAAACTATAAACCCAACCATAAAAACAGGCATAAAGCTATCAATGAAAATATAGGCTGAATAAACGATTACGGGAAATAAGATGACACGCTTAATATTGAGACGTCTGCCTCTTGATGTTCTTCTCCATAGTCTTAAAAGAGTCATATATGCTATTCCTTTTTAGGAAATAATTTATCGATTTTAGCTTGTTGAATTTTTAGTTTTTCTCTTTCTGTTTTAGCAGCTCCATAAGTACTCCTAACGCTGTAAGTTATAAAAATTGCGTTAATAGCTCCAACTAAAATAATTCCAACAATAATTGTATTAATTCCCTCAGGTGAACTCAAATATTCCAAAAGAGCGTCTTGATTAAACATCTAGTGGACAATCAATCTTTCTAGTACTAGAGCTAAAAAAACTCCTTTAAAAAAGACAAGCCAAAGTAATCCATAATCAGTCAGACCAAGCTTCTTTTGATACCAAGCAATTAGCTGCTTATGCCTATCTATAAGTTTCATTCTTCTACCTCAATAATTTCATAATAGGGACGGTCCCCATAATCAGCATCAGAACAACAAACATCGGAATATATTTCTTCTAATAGATCGTATGCCTCGTCATAGCTGCTAAATGATTGGTCAGTAATATCATCAGATTCTTTATCATGCCTAACGATTTTATAAATCATGACGAGATTGATTAGCTTGCTATAAGAGTCCCGAATAAACCTGCAAAAGCAGAAAGGATAAAGATCGCAACAATTCCTATTGCAATAACTTTAGACATGTGTCTTATCGAATTTGAAAGTGGTTACCTAGTTTAATCACCAAATCGATAATACTTGCGTACCGCTTTATGAACATCCCATCTACAGTCCATTCCTGCGGGGAAGAGAACTAAATCACCAGTACCAAATTTACAGGATCTCCTCCCACAGGCGTGACCGTTACTTCACCCTCAAGCAATAAACAAGTCTCTTTTTTGTTCAGTAAATTCTGTCCGCATCGAAAGCGGACAAAATGCGTACAAACGTAATCTCATTAAGCTAAAAAAGAGGGAATATATGATTAGTCAAATGTTTTTGAAGAGTTTTCGAGTAATCCATTTAATTCTAATAGTTCTTCTTTGGTGAATTCGCGATATTTTCCTGTTGGTACGTCTAACTTAATATTCATAATTCTTACACGCTTTAATGATTGTACTCTGTAGCCTAATGACTCACACATTCTCCTGATCTGACGGTTAAGTCCTTGAGTCAGTATAATTTTAAATTTTTTTGCCCCCAATTGTTTTACGAAACAATCCTTAGTTATTGTTTCTAATATTTCAACTCCATTACTCATACTTTGAATAAAGTCTCTATTAATCGGACGATTAACGCTTACGATGTATTCTTTTTCATGATTATTTCTTGCTCTGAGTATTTTATTTACGATATCTCCATCGTTAGTTAAAAAAATCAATCCCTCACTGGGCTTATCCAATCTTCCAATAGGAAAAATTCTTGTAGGATATTTAATGAAATCTATAATGTTGTCCTGTTCTACTCTTCTATCGGTTGTGCAAACAATCCCAACAGGCTTATTAAAGGCTAAGTATATTTTTTGTTTCGTAGATTTTTCTATTCTTTGACCGTCAACTTTTACTTGATCACCTTCCTTAACCTTGGCACCCATTTCTGGAATTTTACCATTAATGGCTACTTTCCCTTCTTCAATTAGTCTATCTGCGACTCTTCTAGAGCAGTAACCAACTTCACTTAAATATTTATTTATTCTGGTAGCCATTTTGTCAAAGTTACCTTTTATTTATTTTAAATATGCGGACAAATTGCGGTCAAATAAAGCAATATTAAGAAAAAAATAACTATAGCTTAAAAAACTATTGAAATCTTTTACATGTGTAGTTTTTGATTACTTCTCTTAAGTTTCCAAGAATTATATAAGGATCTTCTATTTTTCTCTTCTCTAAGAATTAAACTATCTGCTGCAATCATGGGATTATCATTTGGTTTGAAAGGGGCTTTTATAGAAATACCTAGGCCTTTAGCTTCAATATGAATACCACCTTCCATGTGAACTATTTGAAAAGTCCAGTTTTTTTTCCAATACAGTTTGAAAGGATTGCTTATATGAACATCACTACTTTTAAAGAACATGACTTATTGAATATGTAATTAATAGCTAGCAAAAACAACTAAACGTAAATGGATTAACCGCTACTTTTTTGTCATTGGACCTGGAAAAAGATCTTCTTTGTTTACTGCGTATGTCCTCTCATTTGTTGGAGGTGCTAGGGATCGATTAGCCCCGACTCTTTTCTAAGTCGCAAATGTAGATACTGGCGAGATTAAATTTGTACATGGTGAAGAGGTTAAAGAGATAGTTTGCACCTACTAGGCAGAAGTATAGAAAAGACTTGAGTCTCCTACTGAAGGGCAAATAAGTAACTTCTTTCCAATGGTTGAAAACCATGAGAAAAAATTCGCAAAAAGAAATTGAGCGGGAATTAACATAACCAACAAGAAACCCCTCTAGAAATTCCAATAACTAAAGGGGTTATTAATCGACTCGTACTATATAAAGTCAATTATGTCTTGATGAGGTTTGGCCTCAATTACATATATAGGCGAAAATCAACCCAAAGAACAAGCAAAGTTTGGAAAGCCCTACCCGAACCGAACATCAGGACTAGATAAGTTCTTTTTAAATTAGTACCAAGTTGATGCCGTATTACGGAAACATCATCAAGCCAGATCGGGGGACGGTCGTCGAAATCCTGTCCTCTCTTCGCTAATCCAATAAAAGTTCATTAGGTCTGCACTTTTTATTGAGAACCCGAGGGGTGGAATGTTCAGTTTTTCCCTTCAAAAAACTTCCTCACACAGTTTTAGTTAACCCCCCATCGTGGGGGTTTTCTTTTGCCTAGTCCTCAAGCCATTGACTTTCTCCTAATTGTTGTAGGACTAACGCCGTAATATCACCGATCTTTTTCTAATTCAGACCGTATTTTCTATAGCTGTTAATTCTGATTTTTATTGATATCTAACTCCCTGATAAAAAGCAATAGAGGATTCATGAGCTTGACACAAAGCTATTCGAAAAAGAATGTAATAGATGTCATTTCTTTGAAAAATGCTTTAATGCCGAGAGAGAACCAACGATTTCTACGCCTTCGACTCGTTAATTTATGCGCCGCCTTTTATTTGTTGCCCTGACTGCTGGGCTTTTGTCACCTACCGCCGCGATTGCAGACACCTATGATGCACTCTGCAATAACAATGATTGTCAAATAACTATTAATGAAACTGGTTTGGCTGGTCCTCAAGGCTTCATAGCAAAAGAAAAAATTACTCAATGGTATAGAGGTGGAGATGAATACAACCTTGCTTCAGGTGCTACTGGAGGTGCTGCTGGAGGTACGGTTGGATTAGCTGTTGGTACTGCAGCTTGTATGACTGGAGTATTTTGTCCAGTGGCATTGGCCGTTGGTGTGTTTGGAGGAGGGAAAACAGGTGCAAGATTAGGTAATGGGAAAAATGTCTTTTTTACAGTGATGGGACAACAAGATGATGGTTTAAATTACGTTCAGAGTTTTAGATTTTTAAATAAGAGAACAGCAAAAAAACTTCAAATAGAATTAATTAAATTAACTGGTTTGCAAATGGGACAAGTTAAATCTTCTGGATAACTATCTGTATGAGAATGAAACGTCTACTACTTGTACCGTTAATATTTGGAATTGCTGTACCTGTTAATGCTGGAATCTATTACTACCCCTCTTATCAGGATGGAATAGAAGTTCGTTGCAAAGATGGTAAGCCTAAGCACCTTGTAGAAATCTCTAAGTCTGGTAGAGGACTGAAATTAGATGGACATGGAGAAGATCAATATTCCTGGCCAATAACTTATTTATTTCCAGAAGCCCTAGATGAAAAATATAAATACTTCCCTTCTACTGCTGGTACTCAATGCAGTTATCGAGAACTCGATCTAGAAGAGAAGAACTCACTAATTCTCAAAGCCTTTAAGACCTGTATTAGCAGCGAAGGTGATACGGAAACTAAGTTAAAGATAAGAAAAAAATATTGTTTTGGCTGGAATTAGAGGCAACGCTGTCTACTTGCACCTTTACTAAAGAAAAAACATAAGGCTTAAGGAATCCGCCCATGAGCCTGAAGCTCATCCGTAAATCCAAATGCTAGTGGACTGGTAAGACGGTCAGGGAAAAGCACACCATCCAAGTGATCGTTTTCATGCTGAACGACTCGGGCATGGAAATCTTGCAACTCTTCTGTATGGGAAGCCCCTTCTCGGTCTTGCCATTTTAGCTGAATACGTTGCCACCGCTCCACCTCACCGCGCAACCCAGGCACGCTTAGGCAACCCTCCCAACCAGAGATCAATTCCTTTCCAATTGATTTGAGAACAGGATTGATCAATACAAGTTCAGGTAAAGGAGGAGCCTCGGGGTATCGAGGGTTGTGGTCCATACCAACAACAAGAACCCTCCAAGGTTCATCGATCTGCGGTGCAGCTAGCCCTGCTCCAGAACAAGCCAATTTAGTATCGAACAGATCGTCTATTAGTTCCTGTAGACGTCGACTGCCAAACCAGTCATCAGGGACTTCTACCGCGCGTCTACGCAATGCCGGATGACCAATTCGTAGAACATTCCGAATCCCCATATACCAATCATGCCGTCAGCAATAGCTTACCTCGATCAAGCACATGTGTATGAGATTATTTTTGAAAAATACTTTTGTCAGTAGAGCCTAAAAGGATGTCCTCCCGTCTAGAAAATCCAGAAGATATATGCGATGCTCTGTTGACTTGTAATTATTTTGGATGGCTCAGGAGACTACAGTATTTACTTTCAAGATTTCTGTTCCGTTTGCAGATTGGGCTAAGGGATTTGATAGCCCGGAGGTTGTTGCAATGCACGAGGCTAACTCAATAAAACCTTTATACAGAGGTGTTAGTAAAGATGATCCTGAATTAGTTGTAGTGATCCATCAAGCAGAAGAGGGTATTGCAAAAGCTTTTTTTGAAGCAAGTAGAGAAGCTGTTGAAGCTACAGGTCATATATATGATTCAACCGTTATTACGAGTTACTTAGCAGGTTAAGAGAAATGGAAAAACTATTTATTGTATGTACTTTTGACTGCTCCTTTGAGTACTACGAAGAAACTATTGAAAAGTTTGTCAAAGAATATGGAGATGGAGTTGTTATTGACTACGAGCTAAACAAAATCAACAATCATAAATCACACTCTTTCTATAACGTCACAAGCTTAGAAGCTTTTGCAAAAATACTCGATAATCCCTTCGCTAGAGAATGGGACAAAGCTAACAACTGCAAAGATATTGTTTATAAGCTTGAAGGACCTGTGTAGATTCTTGTTATTAGATAACCTAAAAATAAATTCTATTTTTTTAAATGCTTTATGAGAGTTTCTAATTCTTTGATCCTCTCTTCAGCGGCTTTTATTTTTTCTTGTCTTGTCATGATTTAACCCCTCATCATATAAATAAGAAATATAGAAAAGATTGATAATTTCGCAGCTATGCCGTAGGCAATCACTTTCCCGAATCTTTTATTATTTCTAGTAGTGTTTGTTGAAGTCATTTGATTTTATATAGTAGTCATGTAAGCAAGAAAGCCAACAGGAACGAAGAGTAAGGCAGCAATGGTAAAGCGAACAAATTTGCCTGTACCTGAATCTCTTGAATAATCAGTGAAATGCTTTGTGTTGTTCCACTCGGACCAATTCTTTGGGCTGTTATCAGATGATGTCATTGTTAGTTAAGCAAATACGGTAGTACCAACTTCATAAGCACCAGCTAATAAAAGAAGTGCAGGAAGATTCCAGAGAACGATTAGTTTTGCAGCAGTGGCTTTGTTGATTGCAAGCATGACTAAAAGTTTGGACTGGGTGATTAAAAGATGAATGAAATATAAAAGAAGTTCTCATTAGGAGTAGGACGGTAGAAGTAGGGCTAACCAGTTCGGGCTATTTATACTTATGAGGGTTATCAATAGATCTAATCATTGGATCAATATCTCTCTAATGAGTTGATGTATTTAGTGTTTGAGATTAAGAGCTCTTAAGTATTAGAAGAAGCCGTACCCGACCGTATCTTTCATTTAGAAAATTCATACTTTACATTCATTCACATCAACGCAATTCCAGTAATGACAAGTTCATCTTCTTCTCAGGTAATCACTGAGTACGGCAAGCAAAACATCTTTGGCCGTGAAACACAGCCTCAGCTTGTAGAGGACTACACCAGCTATCCAGAGGAAGCAGAAAAGACCAATGGCCGTTGGGCAATGATCGGCATGATCAGCCTTTTGGTTTCATACTTCACAACAGGTCAAATCATTCCTGGAATTTTCTAAGCCAATAACTACTAATAAGTAACTACTAAAAACAATGCAACCATCTAACAAAACAATTCTAGAGAGAAGCATCGGCAGACCAGCCATGATGGCATTCGTTCTACTAACAGGTATCTACCTAACGACCGGTCAACTTATCCCAGGTGTCGTTTAATGAAAAACCAAACTACAGAAACTCCAAGAGTAGAAGAAGGTAAAGTTATTGCTGAAAGACTCAATGGCTACGCAGCATTTGTTGGATGCTGGGCACTAATCGGTGCATACCTAACAACCGGTCAAATCATTCCAGGTGTTGTGTAATGAACAAGGAAACTAACTACTGGAAAACAGCCGAGCAAATGAACGGCCGTCTTGCGATGATGGGCTTCTTTGCAGCTGTAATTAATTACGGAATAACAGGCTGGATCATTCCAGGAATTGTTTAGACCTAACTTTTGAATCTAATAAAAAAGCCTCTTCTCTGTCATTACGGAAGGGGCTTTTTTTGTGCTTTGGGAGCACTAGGTCGCAGGTTCGAATCCTGTCGCCCCGATTCTAAAAACATACTATTTGCAATGGGTTTGGCTATTATCTAGCTGAGCCCATTTTTGTTGGCCCGATTGAGCCAACAAAGCGCCAACAAACGCTTAAATCCATTGCTATGGCAAAAGTGCCTGGAGCACTGGGTCTAGGGCGAATTTAGAACTATGGCCAGAGCCTCTAAAGCTGAACTTGAATTACGTATTGGTGAAGCTGCATCCATGCTTGTTCAAGGAAATGGTGCATCAGTGGTTACGTCCCATGTGGCCGAAACTTATCGATTAAGCCGAAGGCAATCACGAAGAATTACTGCTGCAGCCTACAAATTATTGGAAGAGGACTTAAATGAGATGGACTTAAGTCGACCTCAATTGACTTCTCAATTAGTGGCGAATCTTCAAAGCGCTATTCAAAAAAGTCTTGTTTTGGGTAAGCCATCAGCTGTCGCTAGTAATGCAAGAGCTTTGATTGAGTTGTGTGGATTAGGTTCTGATCGCAAGCAAAAGCAAAGATAATGATTTAAAAAGAAATTAATCGAATGCTAAAGAGGATTATTTGGGAAAACCTGGAAATCACTTACTGCGAAATCTAATACTTCCCATTTACTAGACTCGGAAGCCATCTCTAATGCTTGATCAGGTGTTTCAGCAATTACAACAGTTTGGAATCCATGAGAGTCTTTAGATCTATTGCTGACAAAAGCATTGGGGATGCGAACTACCCAAGCTCTTTGAGTGTATTTATTTGGTTTTGATGAAGGATAAACCTTCTTCGCTTGTTTTTTGATAGAACTCATGAATTTTCCTAGAGGGGTAGACAGCCACAGCATTTCATCAAGTTGATCTATCTCGAGTTGTCTCTGTACCTTCTCGTTTTTGTTTGTTTTACTCATGACTTTGTTCTCGTGGTGAATACACTTTTGAATCCTGAAACAACTCGACCAAAAGGATTGGATAGCCTGAGAGATCGATTTAGTTCTTTGATTTGTTCTTGCCTTTTCATTTCTAAGGTTTGTTCACCTCTTTCAACCAAGATCATTTGAACCATTAAATGAAGTTCTTGATGAACCGAGTTCTCAAAGTTGTCTCTCCAGTAGAGATCTAAGTTATGGAGTCTTTCAGTTGAAAGAGCTTTTGTTCTGTCGTACCAGTCCATATGGTCTTCTGGTTCTAAACACATAGTTTTTCTCGGGTTGAAGGTGAATGGGGTTTTGTTGAAAGCTCTGCATCTGTCCAAATTTTTAATAACTCTTCGATGAATCCCATGAAACAGCCAAACCAGAAAAGTGGTAGCTGTACAAACAAAATCGATAAGCTATTAAATCTTCCAATATCAATAAGCCAGTGGCTAAGAAATAGAAAAATTAAACAACCAAAGATATTGAGAGAAATGTCTTTTGGGTTGCCTAGATAATTTGAATTAGGAATTAGTAAATTTCTAAAGCCGTTAATAAGTCCAAAACTGAATGTTTGTGTTGCTCCATATCCCCATACTGAAAATGGAACCCAAGCTCCGTGCTCTGGAATTGCTAGGACTCCCTGAATGAGAATGAAGATCCAGGCTGCATAAAAAACATAACGAATGATTGTTTTTCTTTTTGTATGTCTTGTATTCCATGCCTTAATCTTTCTATTTTTTTGTAATAGAAGCCATTCCAAATCTGGATCACTGCAATACCCAGGACCTACACAAGCCTTCCTACCATCTTGATGTTGATAGATTTGTTGATACGTAGCTTTCCCTTCCGTGTCAGTGCCATCAATCAACATTACGATGCGCCAGTTACCTGTTTCCATGAACGACATTTATTAAATCTGTTTAATTGACTTCGAATGTGACTCCCATCACAGCAGTGATGTCTTTTTTGATTGTGCTTGTGTCGTAAGACCCCCAGCTACTTACTCTTGTTGAGTTCGGTACTGTGATTTGAAATACGCCTGTATTAACCTTCCTTACACTGCCAAGTTCTGAACCCGTTTGATAGACAATAGCTTCAGCTCTTGTATGTGCATCCTTTGTCGCTTTTGCAAGCATATCCACTCGTTTAGTCGCGAGTTTTGTGTATGTGAACTCTGGTCGACTTGGCCTTACAAGAACTCCTTTACCTAGCAGATCACTCATCTGTCTATATGTTTGATCAATATTAAAAACATCATTACTTTCAATTTCGATCCATTGTGTAGTGACCCATTTCTTAGAAATTATTTCACCTGTTTTAGGGTTTTTGTTTATTACTTTTGAGGTTGAGGCAGGTAATAGAGCAACTGATTGGTAGTCATTGTTCTTAACGTCATAACGATCAAGGAAAGTCATTGTTTTTTCGATAGATACTTTGTGTTTTTTATATGAATCAATCTGAGAATTTCCTGTCGTTTCAACCTTGATGTCCCATTTTGCAAAATCACTTTCTATTCGTTCTGTACTTGCTCCAGTAACTGTGATGCTGTTTGCTGCAGGTTTTAGACCATCTACCAAAATCTTTGATGCACTTGTAAATCCAATAAGTCCACCAATTGATAAAACAGTTGTGGCAAAAACTAGAGGAGGAGTGCGTCGAATAATTTCAAGCGCATTAAAAGGTAAAGCTCTTATGAGAGATAGAACTTTCATTGGATTCAATTGTGAGGAGTTGTATCTAGCGAAAAATCAATTCAATTCGAATAGATGAATCTCTGGCTTTCTGTGATTGACCAAGGAACTGGTATTTCGCTTCCCATCGAAACATTCTTGAGAGTATTCCGATTTGTGAGTTGGTTCCTGATGATGCAATATCTTGATTGGACTCGCAAGAGTTTGAATGTACTAATTTATTTGAAGGTTCAGACTTCTTATTTCTCAACGTTATAGTCTGAAAAGACTTTCAATAAGTCCTTCAACAACCTTACAGAAGAAATCTAAATCAAGAGTGTCAATAGTATCTGTTGGCTCGTGATAATGAGGATTTCTCAAGAATGACGTATCAGTAATCATCATTGCGTTGTATCCTTCGTCCCAAAAAGGGCTGTGATCACTTAGTCGCACATCAGGTAAAACATCCCCTTTTAAAGGAACAGGTAGAACTTTTGTTGGGAGATATTTCCCCATGCTTGATGACAAGCCAGGAAGCATGGCAGCACAACCTGTATTGGCTACTAATGCAATGAAATTTCCTTTTTCTCCATAGATCTTCTTCATGGCGGGGAGAGGATAATCCTGCTTTTCAGATGTGAAGGCAAGCATCTCAAGACTGACCATGAGTTTGAGCTTTTGCCCTTTTGCTTTTAACTCTTTTGATAGGGCTTTACTGCCAAGTAATCCCCATTCTTCTTGATCAAAAGCAACCATCCATGTTGGTCTCCTTGGAGGGTACTCAGTTAAATATCTTATTAGCTCAAGCAATGCAGCAACACCACTCGCATTGTCATCCGCTCCAGGTGATTGAATAGGACCGTCATAGTGAGCACCTATAAGGATTGGATCTAGGTTTGGTTTCTTACCTGGAAATTTAAGTATGTAATTAACTCCTTCTTCAGAACCTTCTTTGAAAAGGTGTTCTTCGACTTGCCCTAAAGAAGATAGGCGTTCTTTGACATAACTACGTACTGCCATTAATCCCAATGGGTCCCATTTTGAATGACGAAGAATTGCGATTTCCTTTAGGTCTTCTATTAATTGTTGCTTATTCATTCTTTTAGAATTTATTTGTCTGATCTTTATAGGGAACATATTTCCCTGTCCAATTTAGAGCTAATGTTTCCAGAGCTTTTTTTAATTCAACTACAAGTTGATCTTTGATAATCTTATGTTTGCTTAGTTTAACGAAAATATCTAACACTCCTTGAGCTGTAAGGTTATGATGAATGTTTAATAGATTGTCGAAACTCATTTGGCTCAAATCCTTTGCAATTAAATAGTCTTCTTTAATAAGTAGTCCTACTCGCGAAATACCAAGATCTATAAGTTTTCTCTGACTTTTAATTTCAGGAAGCACAATATTTATATTGCTTTTTAGAAGTTCTCTACCTGGTGGCTTAGACCAGAGTTCACTCCATTCGCTATCTAGTTCTTTTTGAAGAATATCCCAATCTTCTCTAGTCTTTATAGGATATTTCTTTTGCCATTCAGCTTTGCTTAGATCATCTGGGTTCTTAAATATGTCTACAAGATCCCACTCTTCTTCATTAAGTTCGTATCCTTGTATTTTTTCGTTAGATTCACTCATTTTGTTTGAGTCTTATTTGGTGGGCTTAAGTGAATTTATTTCCTTTTCAAGTAAATCAAGTTCTCCTTTGGGATCTCTAAACCAATCTGTTGACCAAATTCGATAGACCTTCCAACCAAGACCTTCTAAAACTTCTTGACGAAGTCGATCTCTCGAACGCGCACTATAAGAAGAGTGATAAGCAGCACCATCACATTCAATCGCTAAAAGATATTTACTGGGATCTTCAGGATCTTTAATTGCCATATCTATTCGATACGCTCCTACTCCTACCTGAAGATCTAATTGATAACCACGCTCTTTTAAAGAATTAAAAACAGCTTCTTCAAATGGACTTTCTATATCACCACTCGTTTTTACGCCTGTATCTGTAATTCTCCCTGTTTGTGCATAAGCTAAATAATCTTTTAGTGCCTGTACTCCTCGACTTGATTTTGGTGTGACGACTATGTCCGCAGGCTTTAGGGATGAGACAAGAATGACCCGATGTTTAGCTCGAGTAAACAAGACATTTAATCGTCTCCACCCAGCATCTTTATTTATTGGTCCAAAGTTTTGCATAACTCTTCCTTCTGCATTTGGTCCATAAACAGTCGAGATGATTACGACGTCTCTTTCATCACCTTGTACGTTCTCTAGATTCTTCACAACTAGTTCATCGAGGGTTCCTTTATGCCTTGCTGTAAATGCATCTAAATCAGGATCTTTTGAAAGTTCTTTTTCTAATGCAAGTTTTAACTCTGACGTTTGAGCTTCGTTCATCGTTGCAATAAGGATTGATTTGTCTGGAGCTTCTTTGATTTGTTTTTTTAGTGCAGTGATTGTTTCTTCTACTTCAGGAAGATTCACTCCACCTCTATAGTTAGGCGCTTCAACAGGATGAAACTTAACTTCTGAACCAACGGAGTTCGATGCAAAAATGGTTAAAGCATCGTCGTAGAAGTAATGATTTGAGAATGCAATTAATGATTGATGCCTAGATCGATAATGCCAACCAAGAGAGCATCCATTATTACTAATGACCTTATCTGCTAATTCAAGAATCGATTCATTATCTTCAATCTCGATGTCTTCATCTTCTGCTTGACTATCTTGTTTTTGAAAGAAATTTGTTGGTGGTAATTGCTTTCTATCTCCGACAATGATTAACTGCTTACATCTTGCGATAAGAGAAAAAGCTTTTTCAGGTTTCATTTGAGAAGCTTCATCGATTATTAAAACGTCAAAAATATCCGATTGTTTTGGTAGAAGCTCAGCAGCAGAGGCAGGAGACATCATCCAACAAGGTTTTAGGTTTGAAATGCTCTCAAATGCTTGGCTTAGTAGAAGTCTCATTGGTATATGACGCTTTTGTTTCTTCACCTCGTGTTGGATTAATGGACCTTCTGTAAAGTCTTTTGGACTTCCATATGAATTTCCGTCTAACAAACAACTACTTGTAGAGCTACACAAGGAGTGATAAAGATATTCGCTTGTAGATGAAATAAACTCTTTATCTATCTCGCAAAATAATTCACGTGAGGAACTTAGAGCAGTTCCTGAAAAACTACTAATTTTATCTTCTAGTCCTATCTCTAATGACTGGCCATTCAATGAGGCGTATTTGAATAATTTAGAAGCTTCAATGTTGTACGTATTAGATAATTTAATAATTTCAGGCAAACCATTTTCAATACCTGCTTTGTTTAGGCTCTTTTTATCTCTTAGTATTTGAAGAACATCTGGCTGATGTTCCTTTAATTTATCCAGAAGAGATAGCTTATTCTTTATTGTTTTGGGCTCTATTTCTTTTTCAGACAATAGGCATTCATTATCTTGAAGAAATAAACTTAAAGGCTTTTTATTTATCAAGTCTGTGAAATGTTTTTGATTGCTCTTGATTCCCTTGATTTGACTAATTAAATCCAATGTCGATATAGGTCCAGAGGACTCAAGAGAACTTTTGATCTTTGGTTCCCAGTTTGATATGTCCATCGAACTGATATGTCTAATTAACTCATCTATTTGTTTTGAAGTCATTGAATATTCCAAACCTGAAGCATCAAAGATAGCAATGTCTTCTAAAGTTTTTGATAATGAATTTGCTGAGTCTCGATACCCTTCTATATCCTGTAATAAATCATCTAACCCCGTCCAGCTAAGCTTATTTATTTCTCGTGCAATTGACTCGTCTAGAAGGCTTACCTTTGTCTTGATATTCGCTGAAAGCTTACTTACTAACGGTTGAGATTCTTCTAGGGTCTTTTCCATTATTTTCTCTATAGAACTCTTTTGAAGTTCTTTTGAGATCGAGGTCTCTTGTGAGTTGAAAATATCAGAGCAAATATTCAATAATGACTCACTACCATCTTGTGTAAGTGGTATCTCTTGAGATTTGCTTTTATATGAAACTAAGGAATGCAAAAGTTCTTCTGTTGGCTCAATCTTTTCGGCAAGGTCTTTGATTTGATCTAGGCCGAACCCTGGTGCTTTTATATTCTTCTCTTCATTTTGGATTCGATTTGAGTAATCCTTGGCGAATAAATAAACTCTTGCTAAAGAAGATAGTTTTGGTCTTTTAAAGCCTTTTAATGAGCACTGTTTCCAAAGGTTTTTGGCTGCTCGGACATCTTTATCAAAGAGGCAACCAAGAAATCCTGCTGATTTAATTGCTTGCTCAGCGCCTTCGAAACGATCAGCTCCAATAGCACAAACTTTTAAAGGGTCTAATCCCTTCTCCCGGATTTTTATTGCGAGGTAAGTTGTCTTTTGTATTTCCTTTATAGCAATAAAACATTGTTGTATATCATCAGCATGACTAGTCCTTGTTAGAAGTGTATGAATTGCCTCGAGCGAATTGTTGCCAATACTTTCTACTGTCTCTAATGCATTAATTAACAAAGAGATAGTGCATTTTGTGGGCAATGATTTATCTTTTCGCGAAAATTTTCTATTTAAATCTCTAAGTAAATTTGTAGATACTTGTAGTGCTTCGATGCATTCTTCAACTGATTGAATGTGTTCATAGTCGGTTGAGTATGCCTCAAGAATCTTTTCAAGACATTCTTTGACTGAGTTGAATTTATCTTGATTATTCAAGAATCCATCAGTCCATGGCTCTAAACCGTCTTGAGAAGCTTCTCTTTCAATCACTTTCTCCAGTATTTTGCTTAATTCATCAAGACGTTGATTATTGAGAGGTTGATTTCCAGAAATTGAATAGGTTTGAGTTAGTTCTTTGATTTGCTTTTCTTTTGTATTTAAGTCATCAGAAGTTAATTGCTCTAATTGCTTCCAGCTAAAAGTGGATTCATCTATTTCCTTGACTAGATCAATTAGGACGGGCAATGAATCTGTAGCTTTCGAAATAAGTGCTGATAGGTTTGTTTCGGTATCAGGTATACCATCTGTTGAAATTATTTCGACGAGACCAAGTGTTTCTAATTCTTTAATTTTGCTCGATAAGTTATTTAGTGTTTTTGATAGAAGGTCAATACTTGCTTTAGATACTTGGTCTACTTTTATAGAAGCTGCTTTCTCAAAAGCTTCTTTTTCTTCTTTGGATGAAACATCTAAATCAAAGTTGATTTGGCTCCAAATTAAATCATGAATAGTAACCTCACCTTTATCTGAATCCCTAGGGTTATTTAAAACGTCTGAGTGCTCATTTAATCCTTTCCTAAGCTCCTTTAGCTTTTGATAGCTTTCTTGATGTTTTTTCTTTGAAAATCTTGGTGACTCGAGACTTAACCGCTCTTTTAGGTTGTCGATAACTTTAGCTTTAGCTGTTCCTGTGCTGTGAACCTCAAGACAAAACTGGTCTATACCTTTGTCAGCTAAACGATTGTGAACAACTTCTAGTGCTGCAAGCTTATCTGCTGCGAATAATACCCTTTTACCTTTACCAAGAAGAGATGCAATTATGTTAGTAATTGTTTGACTTTTCCCTGTTCCTGGAGGACCTTGAACTACTAAACTTTTATCTTCTAGAGACTTTTTAATTACTGCATATTGGGTACTGTCTGCATCAGCTATTAATCTTGGTACTTCGTCAATGCCATTTGATACTTCTTCTTTGTCCTGATATAGCTCTAAGCTACCCATTGATTCAAGAGCCCCACAGGGTGTTCCTTGAACAAAGCTTTTTAGAACTTCTTTCTCTTCAAGAGGGTTACCATCCCAATTATCAAAATCTAGATCGTTGTATATAGAGATATTAGAGAAGGAGAAAAGCCCTACAGTTGACCAGCTTTTTAAACTCCACTCGGAACGATTAACTTTGCTATTCCGTTTCTTTAATAGGGTAATGATTGATTGAAATAGCTTCTTGATTTTTGGAGCACCTTCTTCATCTAATTCAAGGTCTGGAAGAGATAGACCTTCAACCTCTTTTAATTTTCGCCATAAAGTTGTATTGATCTTTAGGTCTTCGCCTGTGCTCTCTAGAAAATATTTGTATCCTGTCGCTGATCTTGATCGTGTTATTTCAACTGGGAATAGAAGTAATGGAGATAGTCTCTCTTCCTCTTTCGTAATACCTTTGCTTTCAAACCAGCTTAGAAAACCTATTGCAATTTGAAGAACATTAATACCTCTCTCTTGATTGCTAAGACGATTATCGTTTCGCAGTTTTTCACAGCTTGGTTTGAAAATATCAAGCTCTTCTAAAACTTGTATTTTGTTGTCTTTTTGTTCTTTTGATAGTGTTTCAACTTCAGAAATAAGTTTTAGGTCAACCTCATATTCTTTGTCTTTTGGCTTGGCTATTAGTTCAAAGTTTTTTTCTGACTCAAGTCTTTCAATAATAAATTCAGGAATCTCATCAACAATTCTCAGATAGCTTTGTCTTTTTGATCTCGGATTAGCACCAGCATGCTTGTAGTTAAGAAGCTTGTTTCTGCTTGTTAGATCAAGCAGTCTCTTGCGTTGTTCTTCTAGTTTTGCTTTTAACTGCCTGCTCACTTGATAATCCTAAGGTGATAGCACATCTAGTTAAATTAGCTCCTCATAGTTTTTTAAGCTCTTTTTCGTATCTTTTGATCAAAAAAGAGGGCTTTTGATGGATATTTGTATGATCTTTTGAAAAAAATACAGTTCAAATCCTTTTATATTCCTAGGATTAAGAATTACTTATCAGTTTGATATTTCTGAATGTACGAAGAGGCTTTTAAAAATATTGATGATGTCCTTTGGAAAGATGCTGGTTGTAGTAGTGAACTTGATTACATAGAACAAACTAGTTGGATCCTTTTCCTTAAATATCTTGATGACTATGAAATAGATAAAGAAACTGCAGCTCTTTTAAATGGTGAAACTTACGAAAGAATCATTGATAATGAATTTCGTTGGGAGCAATGGGCACATCCCAAGACCAATGATGGAAAGCTGAATTACGACATTGCACTCACTGGAGATGATTTGCTTGATTTTGTGAATCAAGAGCTATTTCCTCACTTAGCAGGCTTCAAGCAAAGTGCAGAGAATCCACGCAGTATTAATTACAAGATTGGTGAGATTTTCTCTGAACTCCGCAATAAATTGCAAAGCGGTTATTCCCTCAGAGATGTCATTAACAAAGTCAATGATCTGAAATTCCTTAGTAATGAGGAAAAACTCGAGCTGAGTAGCCTCTATGAGGACAAGATAAAGAATATGGGCAATGCTGGTCGAAATGGAGGTGAGTACTACACTCCTAGACCTCTTATTAAAAGCATCGTCAAAGTTATCAATCCTCAAATTGGAGAAACTGTTTATGACGGAGCAGTAGGGAGTGCGGGCTTCTTATGTGAGGCGTTCGATTGGATGCGTTACAGCAAGGAATTAAATGCAGCTGAATATCAACAACTTCAAAACAGTACTTTTTTTGGCAAAGAGAAAAAGAGTCTTGCTTATGTCATAGGGATCATGAATATGATTCTTCATGGAGTAGAAGCACCTCATATTGTTCACACAAATACTCTTGCTGAGAATCTTGCTGATGTTCAACAAAAAGACAGAGTTGACGTAATACTTGCTAATCCTCCATTTGGTGGAAAAGAACGCTCAGAGATACAGCAAAATTTTCCTATCAAGACTTCTGAAACTGCTTATTTGTTTCTGCAGCATTTCATCAAGATGTTGAAGTCTGGTGGAAGATGTGGAGTCGTTATTAAAAATACGTTTTTAAGCAATGTCGATAATGCAAGCGTTGCACTGCGTAAGCAGCTTCTTGAGGAATGCAATCTTTTTGCTGTTTTGGACTTGCCTCAAGGATCGTTTATAGGAACAGGAGTTAAGACAGTTGTCCTGTTTTTCGAGAAAGGCAAACAAACTGAAAAGATTTGGTACTACCAGCTTGATGTTGGTAGAAGTATGGGTAAAACAAACTCGTTGAATGAACGTGATTTGGCTGATTTTGTTGAAACGGCTAAGACAAAACAATTAAGCGATAATAGTTGGTTAGTCGATATTGGATCGGTTAATACTGAGACTTGGGATCTAACAGTCAACAATCCAAATACTGTTGAAGAGATCGATAATCGTACACCTCAAGAAATTATCGCTGAGATTGAACAACTTGATGTGCAAGCAGCGCAAGCTCTTCAAAAAATAAAGGAGTTGTTGTGATGGCTACTACGTTGGGTGATATTTGTAAGGTTGATTGGGGCAACACCGCTATTACAAAAAAATCTTATGTTGAAGATGGGAAATTTCTTGCTGTATCAGCTACCGGCGGTGATGGAAAACTTAACCACTATGAACACGAAGCAGATGTTTGTGTTTTGTCAGCGATAGGTGCTCAGTGCGGAAAAATGTTTTTTCCTCAACAGCGTTTCACCGCTATCAAAAATACAATTACTCTTACTCCTAAAGCAGATAAGGTTTTCAGTAAATTTTTGTATTACCTTTTTACTGCAATTGAGTTACCCAAACGTGGGACTGCTCAACCATTTATTTCAAAAGGTGATATTCAGAATTTCAATGTTCCTTTCTTACCCCCACTCGCAGAACAACAGAGCATCGTAGCCAAGCTTGATGCTGCTTTTGCTGAGATTGATAATTTAATTAAGACAGTTATTGATCAAAAGGTTGCCATTCAAGATACATATAATTCAAAGATCAGCTCAATTTTATCGAAATTGTTAACTGATAGAAGTACTGAGAAATTACAACAACTATGCGACAAAATTACTGTTGGATACGTTGGTAAAATGTCGAATCAATATGTCGATAATGGAGTGCCATTCCTTCGTTCGCAAAGCATACGTCCATATGAGATTTCCGAAAAAGGATTGCTGTTTATATCCGAAAAGTTCAATAAACAAATTTCTAAGTCTCAACTTAGGAAAAATGATGTTTGTGTTGTGCGAACAGGTTATCCTGGCACAGCTGCTCAAGTTACCGAACAATGGGAAGGAGCAAATTGCAGTGATTTAGTGATTTTTACTCCTGGAAAAAATCTTTCTTCTGAATTTTTAGTTCTTTTCTTTAATTCACAATTTGGAAAAAAAATGGTACTAGGTAAAGTAGTAGGTGCAGCTCAAAAGCATTTCAATGTAACTACGGCAAAGCAGGTTGACTTCCCTTGTGTTGAGATTGATGAGCAGAATTTTTTAGTAAAAAGAACAAATGCTTTACGTGAAAATATTGCGATTTTCGAAAGCATATTTATAAAAAAACAAAATGCATTAATTCAGTTGAAATCAGCAATCCTTTCCAAGGAACTCCAATGTGAGGTTGCATGAACGAAGCAGATACCCGAGCTGAACTTATTGATCCACAGCTTTTAGCAGCTGGATGGAAAACTGATACTGCAACGGGTGTTCGTGTACGTCGGGAATATCAAATCAATGATGGAGAAATAAGAGCAGGTGGTATACGTACGGGGCAGTTAAAAGCTGACTATGTTCTTGAGTACAAAAACATCAAACTTGCTGTTGTAGAAGCTAAAAGTAATGAGTTAGAAGTTAGCGAAGGAGTTGCACAAGCAAAGCTATATGCACAAAAACTTAGAATTAAAAATAGCTATGCAGCGAACGGTAAAGAAATCTATGAGATTAATCACGACTCAAAAACTGAAGGAATAGTTGCTTCATTCCCTTCTCCAGAAGAGTTGTGGCAACGAACTTTTAAAGAAACTAACGAGTGGAGTGATCGTTTCAATGCTGTTCCTTTTGAAGATAAGAACGGAACAATGCAAGCTCGCTATTATCAAGAACTTGCTGTTAATCATGTTGTTCATGCGATTGCTGATAATAAGGATCGCCTCCTGCTAACCCTTGCTACTGGAACAGGTAAAACATTTATTGCTTTTCAAATTGCATGGAAGTTATTCAAGAGTAGATGGACTCTTCAAAGAGATGCAAAACGTCAACCTCGTATTCTTTTTCTTGCTGATCGAAATATTCTTGCCAATCAAGCATTCCTAGATTTCTCTGCTTTTGAAGAAGATGCTCTGGTTCGTATCAACCCAAAAGATATTGCAAAAACAGGAGAAGTTCCAAAGAACGGAAGCATTTTCTTCACTATTTTTCAGACCTTCATGAGCGGAGAAAAGAGTGAGCCATATTTTGGACAATACGAAAAAGACTTTTTTGATTTGGTCATTATTGATGAGTGTCATAGAGGTGGAGCAAACGACGAAAGTAACTGGCGTGAAATTCTAAAGCACTTTTCTAGTGCAGTACATTTGGGGTTAACGGCAACACCTAAAAGGACAACTAATACTGATACTTATAAATATTTTGGTGATCCAGTTTTTATTTACAGCCTTAAAGAAGGCATCAAAGATGGCTTTTTAACTCCATTCAAAGTAAAGAGGATTCAAACGACAATTGATGAATATCAATACACCAGTGATGACGAAATAATTGAAGGAGAGGTAGCAGAAGGACGTGTTTATAAAGAACAAGATTTTAATCGCCTAATCGAAATTAAAGATAGAGAAAGAAAGCGCGTTCAAGAATTGCTTGCTGCTATTGATCATGACGAGAAGACATTGGTTTTCTGTGCTACACAGCGACATGCCGCAATGATAAGAGAGTTCATTAATCAAGAGGTCGATGATAAACCTGTTGATTATTGTGTTCGTGTCACTGCTAAAGATGCAGCTATTGGAGAAATGTATCTAAAGCAATTTCAAGATAATGAAAAATTAATTCCAACCATTCTCACTACAAGTAGGAAACTAAGTACTGGAGTTAATGCGCGAAACGTCAGGAATGTTGTTCTTCTTCGTCCAGTTAACAATATGATTGAGTTTAAGCAGATCATCGGTAGAGGTACAAGACTTTTTGAAGGGAAATACTATTTCACAATTATTGATTTTGTTAATGCATATCAAATGTTTAATGACAATGGTTGGGATGGACCTCCTACAGAACCTCCCATAACCATCGGCGGTGGAGTAACTACTCCGCCAACGCCACCACGACCACGTCCACCTGGCCCCACTCCAGTCGAAAAAGTTCGTATTAAGTTGAGTGATGGCAAGGTTCGAGAAATACAAAGTATGACTAGTACTTATTTCTGTGTAGATGGAAAACCAATTAGTGCAGAAGAATTTCTTAAACGTCTCTTTGACAAGATCAAATTACCTCAGCTGTTGGGAAGTGAAGCCGAATTACGCAGAGTTTGGGCTAATCCAATGACAAGAAAGGATCTTCTTGAAAAGCTTGAAAGAGAAGGCTGCCCTGTTGATGATTTAAGGAAGCTACAAGAGTTAATCAATGCAAAGAATAGTGATTTGTTTGATGTCCTTGAATACATCGCTTACGCTAAAAAACCTGTCACTAGGGAATTAAGAGTCGAAACTAATCGATCAAATATTTTGAACTTGTTGAATCAAAATCAAAGAGAGTTTGTGGAATATGTCTTGCGAAATTATGTTGAAGTAGGTGTCGATGAATTGGATATAAGCAAATTAAGTACGGTTTTAACAGCAAAATATGGAAGTATTAATGCTGCTCAAGAACAGCTAGGAAGTGTTCAGGATATTCAGAAAATGTTTATAGATTTTCAGCAATATCTCTATAAGGAGATTGCTGCGTAGTGTTATTAATAAAGGGGGGGGGTATATAGGAAAAATGATTATGGAGGTCCATATAAAAACTTAGGTCTTCCTTTGTTCCCAGTCTTTATGGGTGTTCTGCTAAGTAAACCGACTTCGAACATTTCAATGGATCGATGTCTTGCACACTCATATGAAGTACCGATTTTTATTGCTATTTCATCAATAGGGAGTGGATCAGGAAACTGAATAAAAAGAGTGGTTATTTTATCTTCAAGAGATAGACGTTCTTGTGGTTTTAAACCACTACCTACTTCTTTTAAAGACCAATAAAAGTCTTCTATATTTCCCTGTAGTTTTAAGAGTGTTCCTTCTTTGCAATTACGTTTACCTAAACAGCTCAAGTTGTATTGATCTGGCCATTGAGGCTTTGTGACTTTCCACATTCCCCAAATATCACTAACCGCTGCCCCTATTGTTGAAACACCTTGTATGTCGTGTTTAATAACTCGATCTCTTATTTTATTTTCATGTGGCTTGTTGAGATGTGATGTTATTAATCCTGCAACATTTGCCTCTGCAAATGCTTTGCCAATTCGGTAAAGCTTTCTAGGGAATCCGAGATCATTAACATCAAGCGAGTTTGTAGCAAAGAGACTTGTAATCGAATCAATCAGGATTGCTATGTAAACCTTTGATTTGATTTGATTTTCGAGCCAATTCACATCAAGTGGTGGATTGGCATAACAAATCTCAAATTGTGTTTCTAATCCCATTCGACGAAATTTCTTTATTGCATCTGCAGGAGGCTCATCTCCTTGTATTACTAGAACTTTCCCTTTCTTTGTCTGTAGTTGATCTAAGAAAAGTGATCCTTTAAAAATGGCTTCAGCTGCTCTATAGATAAGAGAGCTTTTGCCGCTGCCCATTTCAGCGGCAAGAAGCACAAATGCTCCTCTCGCAAGGAAGTCTCTGATAACCCAATCTATTTTTCCTACATCCACCCCCCCTAGTACGGCAGGTTCAATTTGGTAGTCATCATGAGAATAAGTTTTCATTCTTCTGTGACCTCCTTCTTCTCAGACTTTGCGAGAAGGTCTGTTTCCATTTCAGCTGCTTTTGCTTGTCCGCTAAGGACATCCAAGCATGCTTCCAAGTTGTAGAGACAATGACTATTTTTATTTGTGGGATTCTTTCTTTGCCAGCAAATGCCAATAGGCAAGATCCCATTTGCACGCAGGCGTGCGAGTGTTCTTTCACTAGTGCTCAACGCTAAGGCAGCATCACGTTGACACACCAATCTGGGTTGGTGCATTGTATTTGTAAAAATTAGTTGGAATTTTGTTTAGGCTCTTAATCCCACAAGGATATAAAGCAATACATGGAGACACCCACCAGCACAGCTACCAATCTGCTCTCATAAAGATTCGGGGCGTAACCCCTTTAACAGATTCAGTGGTTTAATCCAATAGCAAGCGCAGCACAACCTTGCTTGTTGTTGATAATGGTATAAGACTTGTCAACTTTTGGCTAGATATTTCTACTTTCTTCAGATTTTGTCTTTAATTAGAGGCAAATCTATCTAAAGTTATTTGATTCCAATAATTATTATATAAGTTATAGCAAGTACTTACAGACACTTTCCCAATCTGGAAAATCTTCAGATCCAAAGTGAATATGCTCCCCCTTGAAAAGATTTGCTCCATTGGCTGTTCGATCATCAATTAAGTAATCACCCATATTTAGATTTTTGTGATGACTCAAAATAAGTCTTTTATGTGCAACATCTCCAAGATATTTTTTTACCCATTCATTTTTATCACTCCATCCGCTTGAGTTCTTCCAAGGAGCAGTTGAAAGGATATAAGTATCGTATTTGTTGGAAAGGTTTTTATATGCTTCTATTGCTCCTTTTAAAGGATCCATAAGAGCAAAAATCCCAGGCACCTCATCTAACCTGCCTTCGTATTCGATTTGTTTTTCTTTGGAGGTCCTTACGATTCCAGAAGGGAAATCAACTAGAACGTTATCCATATCTACATAAAGGATTTTTGTTGTCATAACTGATTACTTGTTTGATCTGTCAGGAAAACCAGCCTCAGCCCATTCCTCGTATAAATCACTCAACCTTTCACCTTTATATGTCCAGTATGGAGCAGGCCTTCGAGTTTTGCGGTCCTCAGTTCCTAGTAATTCTTTTGTGTATCGAGTTAAAGAAACTTTCCCGTCTTCTGGCTTATATCCCACTGGCTCTATCCATCCGTCGTAAGCAATTTTTGCTGTAGTAATACCATCTTTAAAAAGAATTTCTTCTCCCATTAATCCCATAGTCCAAAGGTTCATTTGAGGACGTTGTGTCCTTTTAAATTTTTCTGTTGCTGCATTGGCCTCAGTATCAACTTTTTCTGCTTCTTCTTGAATAACAGGAGTAACATCTTCGATAGCCATCAACCGCAATAGGGTAATTGCTTGCTCAGGCTCAATATTGAAAAATTCCCTTCTTGGATTAACTCGATAAGGCCCAAATGCTAAATGAAAAGCAGATTCAACTTCGTTTTGGTCTTTGACTCTTGCTGCATATTCACACTCAAAAGGAAGTGGAACACCAGTTGTATATAAGTCAGATAATCGAGCACCAATCTCTCTGCCTGTTCTGCCAATTTTTACCATTTTTGGCATGGCTGGATTAGTTAAAACGTAGACAATTCCTTCCGTCATTTTTCTATTATGCCTCTTCAAACCTTTTGAAGCGTTCTCTTGTCTTGGGGTCGTCTTTCCAAAAAGCAGCATCACAAGAATTACAACCCCATTTTCGAGGCCAAGGAATATCAGGAATACATCCAACGCAATGTATTTCTTTGTTGCGAAAATCCTCCTCGGATGGATAGCCATAAATTGATTTCTTTACTGCTTTCTCTCCGCAACTAGGACAGATCGTTGGCTTTCGAGTAACCCAATATCTGTTCTCTGATTCAGACATTTTTGTGATGTTCATGCTATTGCCCTTTCTCTTGCGACCTTAAAAGCGTTCGTTGTAGTTGACTTTTTAGAAAACGGATAATTTCTATGATGAGCTTCAATTGAATGACCCATGCTTAGTGATGCACTACCAGAATCAATTAATTTGAGGTGACAACGCAGCGCATAATAATGCCGAAATGAATAACAGGTGATATTGGCACCTTGTGTTTTTTGCATTAAAGCTTTTAGATCTTTCCAGCTTTGTCTACGTTTTAAATAAGTACCAGCAGCTTCACCATCAACCTTTTCGGGTAGGGGTAAAAGATTACTTCTAAACCTTTCAAGAAGATTCCATTGAATTTCCTTTCTATCTCGATCAATCAAAGGTAGCGGTTCGATTCGTCTTGGTTCGGTTGCTCCATTGCCGGCTTTCTTGATGTAGGTGCAATGCCAATAATGTTCTTTAGAAATTGGATCAAATAATGCTTGTAAGTAATTGACTTCGATGGGTCTAAGACCAAGTTCTGCCATTAGGCAAAAACAATTAAACCAATTGGTCGCTGCCTCTGAATCTTTTTGATAGGGACTATCAGTCGGCAATGTTTCTAGGAAATCTAAGATTTGCGCATCACTTTCAAATGCTGCAGCTTTTTGATTGACAATATCTTTTGGCTTGGCTTTGCCAATGTGTTGCTTTAAATCAGTTGGAGGTGTCCATACGTCGGCAATGCCTTCTCGATTGACGGCATGATCTAAGAATTGCTTGATGGCTCTTGTTCTTTGTTTCCTAGAGACACTTTCAGGCTTCCAATCTTTGACGCAAATATCGATGAGATCTCTTGGATTGTTTGGTGGATTTTTTTTGCTCATCACTTCAACCACCATTTGGCACGGTGGTTGATATTGCTTGATGAATGTTGCTTCACTGATGGCAGTTCCAAAATTAATCTTTTGATCTTTAAAGCTCTCTAAGATATTCCTCCAATCTTTTGGTTTTCTTGGTGCTTTGCCCGCGGCCATTTCTGCTGCGGCTTTGAGAGAGTGACCTTTTTTGAGGAAAACAAATATATTTCTTACTCTTGAATAAGCATCACCCCATTTTTCTTCTTCCCATTTGAAAGGCAGGATGACGGACTCAGGTTTATGTCCTGGTCTTCTTCTACGTAATTCGACCATTCCACGCTTGGATTTATTTGTCGTCAGACCACTTTCAGGACTCAGTCCCTTGATTTGTTTTCTTGCAATCGGTTCCCAATCTTTACTCAAAAGAGCCAACAAATAGCCAACAAATACAGCATAATTGGACCAGACAGAAAAAGACAGACCCTGTCATATCAATTGGTATGGCTGTTGATCAAGTGTCTCAAAGGAGCAAAAAAGTGCTTTGGGAGCACTAGGTCGCAGGTTCGAATCCTTTCGCCCCGATCCGTAATAGCAGCGGTTCCCAGCCGTTGCTTTTTTATTTCAAGGCTGACAGCTGTTTGTGTCAGACAAGTGCCAGGATTGAGATTAAAGAGTAGTTGAAACAACTGGAATTAACGGACTTAGTAAAATGCTCTTAAGATATGGAACCATCTTTTAAGTTCAAAGTGAAAAAGGTTATTTCATTAGTTTTTGCTGTTTCAGTTATTGGAAGTCCATCCCTTTCATGGGGTTGGGGTGAAGGTGGCTGTTCTTATTCAAAAGACAAAACAAACCAAGAAACAAAAACTGAGCAAGTAAAAGAAACTGACTCTTAAGTTGGAAGACCAAGCCAACCAGCCAGAGTTTTTAATTGAATATTTTGCTGGTATCAAAAAAGGTGATTTTTACGAGGAACCAGTCCAAGGGGAGTATCCCGATTGGTAGAGTTATATCTCGGTTGACAGTCGATTTATCTTGGGAGCATTGACCCCCATCTTTATGGATCAAATTACTGATTCAACTTCTACAGTCTTAGATCCAAAGACAACTAAAAAAAAGTATCCAGACGCAAGGATCATAGTTCTTGATGACAATTTTAATTCGTTTGAACATGTGGCAAATTGTCTTGTGACAATCATCCCAGGAATGAGTGAAAAAAGATCATGGGAGCTTGCCGTCGAAGTGGATAAGGAAGGTTCGGCGGAAGTATGGAGAGGCCCCCTTGAGCAGGCAGAGCTATATCATCAGCAACTTGTCAGTAAAGGATTAACAATGGCACCAATTGAAAGAACATAAAATTTCTCATTCATATCTACGGTCTCAAAAAGCAATGAAAAAACTCTATTATTTTGTTCTTGGTCTTATTTTTTTCTGTCCTATTGCATCAAGCAAACGAAATAGCTGAACCACTTTCATCTGATCCAATGCTGGAAGAGGCAATTAAATAATTACGAGGTGAGGGAATGTATTAAGGCAGTCTTAGTTGGTAAGGCAAAAAAGCTTTGACAAAATTTAACTACGACAAGATAAAGAAAAATAGACAGGAAAGCACTACCTCAACCGAACATCAGTTTTATAGAATTACTTTTAAACTATCTGCACACAGTAGCGAGTAACTAAGTCAAAGGCTATGTTGCGGATCAAGCTCTGGTTAGAGAAGGGGACAGTCGGTGAAATCCTGTCCCTTTGCTCGCAAACTTATTAAAGGTAGTCTTCCGCCTTCTTTGATAAACAAATCTAAGCCTTGCATTTCCTACATACCTGGCTTAACCAATTCACTTCGAGACTCCTATGTGGAGCTTTGAGTAACTATTAAAGTTAGTTAGCCCTCTCTTAAAAAAGAGGGTTTTCTATTGCAAAGCTCAAAATATACAAATTAGAGAACCTTAGGAGTCAGCTTTCCTCGGTTAGGGCCTAAAGCTGTTAGTTTGTTTTCTTCGTTTTTATCCAATGTTGGATGAACTTAGAGAAACAACACGCCAAACTTTTAAAACTTCAAGCTAAAGCAGATGCTTGTACTTCAAGAAAAGAGGCTCTAAAAATTTTAAAAAAGTCTGATAAGGCTATCCATAAACTTTCTAGGCCATAGAAGATCGACTAATAGTAGTAAAGATTACCCAATAGGTTTTGAAATCTTGCACCAGGCCCAGTCATAACTTCTGTACCTGTTAATTCTTGTTTTTCCAGCCGAACATCTCAGCCATTTTTCCAGTTAGAGCAAAATATCCAATTGCTCCAAGGAACAAAACAAAAGCAATCAGATTCGGAACGATTCCACCAATGATTTGAGCTTTAGCAAAGAGAATCATTTTATTGATGAGGGGGGACTTTTTCTCCACGTATTACTTTTGCTTTTCTAGTTTTATCAAAATAAATAATCACCCCACAAAAAACTGCTAAGCCAATCAAGTTGGAATGATCCCAACAATAATTTCGAACTCATCAAAGAATTTCATATATATCTGTATCGACTCCAATTTGTCTTGTTCAGATTAGAGAATTAAAAAAGGAATTGCTTAGTCTTGCTCTTTTTCTTCTTTTCTGAATTTGAACCAACCGTCTTCTTTCATTCCTCTTCTAATAGCAGTAACAAGTGCTCCAAGAAAAAAAGAGCCTACTCCAGCAAAAATTGCCAGAGTTAATAAAGGCTTAACTCCTGATACGGCTGTACTTTGAAGGGCAGGATCTAACGGATCCATTAAATCTTTGTTTTATTAGTCGTCATAAACTTTGCATGTTGACGAAGTTGGGTGGATTTCACATTCTTCTTTCCAAAACTCCTCTCTGGTTTCAACAGGAATTTCATAATTGAAATCATGCATGACTCGAATATCACTCAACGCATTTTTGATGACAGAAAATGGAGTTCTTAGCTTCATAAACCTCCTGTTCGGATTACTATGTTCTACTTGATTCCTTTTGATTTAAACACCTCGGCTTTTACTCAAGTACTATCTCCTAGTTATTCGACAGGAAATAAAAAAATGGCTGACTTAAGTCAGTCCCAATGCTTTCAATAGGAATCAGCACTCAATTCAATTCTTAATCAAGAATCCATTGCTGCAACTTCTTCGCAAGCTTGGTTTTGTCTTTCTTCAAAAACTGAAGGTTTGTTAAAAGTAAATACTCTTTTCTTAAATGTTGCAAGTTGAGCTCTGTGTAGTCTTTCAGCTTTTAAGACTCTTTTTTTTAGTTAGTACTAGGTTGTTCATGAACTTGATTAATTACTGGAAATCCCGTTCCCTACTTCCATATAATGCACTCCAGAAAGATGAAGCGAACGTCTACTTAAATCAACAAGCCAACCAGAACAATTGAAATAAAATTAAGTACGGTTTCTTAGAAAGTCATCCGTAAAACTATCCTTAATCAAATAACAACTTTAATCTTAAACCTAGAAAAGTCTGACTCGTAAGGTCCTCCAATTTGTACATTTTGAGCCTCACCTAAAACTATCTTTTTTTCTTTTTGTTGCTGTAATCCCTTTTAGTTGAAAGCTTGTTGCCACGCCAATCAGTTTCTCCTATATACATTTCCTCTCCAAATAAATCGTTTAATTGCTGTTCCGTTATTGGCTCAAGGGCAGGGGCTTCAGATATTTCTTCTTGGGGCATTATCTCAAACTCTTCTGCTTGTACTGCTAAAGGACTGATAAATAATAGAAGACCAAGAACAAACAATAAGAGTTTCTTCATCCCCATAATAGGCGATTTTGTCTATTAAAAACCCAAACTCTCTTTCGAAGCTATCGGCATTAATGCCTTTTTTTAGGCGGTTTTTTTATTGCTGTTGCTGCTGTTGTATTTGCTCGTAAAAAGAAGAAGGCTTTTTTATGATTGTCCGATATTCGCTAACTATCTTGGTAACTTCCTCTCCATGAATCCAGCGAATTTCTCCGGAATCTACATTTGCGATTTGGAAGAGAGTCGGTGCGTCGGGATCTCTTGAGCCACCAATAAAAGTAAGAATTTTTCCTATCTGATCATTTTCATAGAGAACAGTGTCTCCAGGTCTAACTTTTAAAAATAGAGGGTCATTCATAAATACTTTCTAACTAAATCCATAGCACAAGGGAAGTATTTTTAATTACTAAACTGGATACTCACCTTGGACTGGTTATTTGTAGAAATCACTATTTTCATTACCAGAAAATCCAATTAAAAATGGAGGATCTTCTCTCATTCGTCATTTTTTGATTGATTGGAAGCCTTCTCAAGAAACTCGACAAACTCCTTTTGTTTCGGAGTAAGTTCTTCTTGTTCTTGATCTTCTTGTTCCCAAGCTTGAAATTGAAAATAAAATATTGCGGCAATCGCTACGAAGATTAAAAGGAGTCCAGCCCAACCCCAAAACTTATGTTCTGTAAAAAGATTAGTCAGAGATGACTGTTCTACATATCTAGCATCCATCTCGTTTTGAATATTCCCAGTCCATGCGTCAGCAGCAATTATAAAACTCCCAATTAAATCAATCATTGCAGCTATATGATTAAGAACAATATTAGGCAAAAGAAAACCCTCTTGTTATGGGGGTTAACTAAAACTGTGTGAGGAAGTTTCTTTGAAGGGTAAAGATTGAACATTCCAGCACTTAGCCCCTTTTATTTTTTTGAGATAATTTTGGATATTTAACGCTTCCTTAGATAAATAAAATAATAGACAATCCAAAAGACAGATAAGTAAATAAAGAAAAATGCTATTGGGTTTAACCCTGCCACAGATGCGAATTTTAGACCTAATGGTATTGAGGCAAAAATTAATCCATATCCAAGCAGGTGATTAAAAACTTCCCAGCTTCGGAAGTAGCAAGACAGGGCAAATCCAATGAGAACTAAAACTGCGAATATTGCCATTTATTTATTTTCTTTTTTCATGTCGTAATTAAATTTGGTAGAAGTTTTGTTTCCTTGCCAACTAAGAGTACCTTGATACATGTCCTCACTCAGTAAGTAATTGAGTGCGTCTTCCGATATTGGTTGAGGTGTATGTGCATCAGCTATTTGTTCTGCTTGAACTGCAAAAGGACAGATAAACAAAAGCAGACTAAGAACAAAAGCAAAGAGTTTTTTCATCTAATCCAACCTATCTGCATAATCTCTGAGAATTTCTGCAATCACATTTGGTGGAATTTCTTTTTGAGCGTCCTTACAAAGATCAAAGAATTTATCCATGAACTCTTTTCTGGTCATGTTCCTTAATGGGCCAAATTTTCTCTATTAAAGGCTCAAACTCTCTTTAGTAGCTCTCAGCACTAATACTCAAATTTTATTTTCCTATGGACAAATGGTTATCGTTTTCGCTTGTGTGAGGTTATAAGTCCTTGCTTCGACTATGGATTCTTTTCCTAAAGATACACATAGGTACGCTTTCGCGTTGGTTAAAGCCGCTCGAACAATGCCTGTAGATATGGCTGAAAAGCTTGATCATATAAAACAAATAAGATTCAACGTTCAATTAAAGTCTTTAAGAAAGAGAATCAACAGAAGAATCACTTAGAACTAAACTTTTGTAAGAATACTATGTCTCTTTTGACAAAAGATATTAGTAGACGTTTTTCTATAATTAACTCAGTATTTGTGGACGAGCTTCGATGCTTTTGACTAAGCCATCACTCCTGAATAAGCAATGGCTGTGAATATTGTTATCTTTGAAATCAAAAAAAACTGTATAAGTTTATTCACTTTTACGACATTGGATGGAATTAAAGATCAGGAAAAAAGTAATTAAAAACAGTGATATTGGTAGCTGTGATGGACTTAAAAATTGTTGCAACAACTGGCGCTGATCTAAACCATTTTGTTCGGAATATTTTTAAAAAATGATTTCATAATCTTTTATACGATTACAGATGAACCAACTTGAAAAGCACCAGCAAGTAAAAGCAATGCGGGCAGATTCCAAAGAACCAAAACTTTTAAAGCAGTAGATTTATAACTTGCAGCAGTCATTTCTAATTAGTGGAGAGAATGTTTTAAAGTGAAACGCAGACAAGAATCACTCTTGCATTTAGATTAAAAGCTGCCTTCTTTTTCTGTGATTAGATCGGGGTAGGGCTAACCGTGGAATAAATTTTTCTTATGAATCAAAATGTTCCTTTTACTAGGAGTGAGGTTTCGTCAAAAGCAGTGGCTAGATCTTTCGTCTGAAATCTGGAATAGATCAAAAGATGAGTATCTAATGTGTGACCCATTGCATCAGCAATTTGTTTTGGAGCTCTATAACTTCCATCTGCTTTAGGTCGATTGTGACCGTAATAGGCATAACGATGCCTGAATGAATAAGCAGTTAATTCTTGTTCTTCTATTGAAACTTCTTTCCTGATTAACTCCCAAACTTTTCTGCGATTTAATAAGTTCTGCAGGCATCGCCAGCATTACCCTCTTTACCAAGTGGGGGAAGTAGGTTCAAATCTTCTTTTTCGCAAATAGCTAACTGTTCTTTTAGATGCCAGTTAATGGGGCCATCAATGTCATGGACCAGCAACGGATATAAACGTCTAGCCTCGCTCTTTTCTCCTTTCTTACCACCTTTTGATTTTTCGAAATTAGTCCAAATCTCTTGACCACCATTGCGGGTGAGGATAGTTCGGAGGTCCTCAGGTCTTAGGCCATAAACAGCTATACATTGAAAAGCAAATCTCCATTTGTTGCCAATTTTATCTATTGGGAATGAATCTAATAATTGAAGAATTTGTGAATCAGTTAATGGATAACCAATCTTTTTTTAGTAGTAACTAAATCTTTATCTGTTACGTCTGGGGGTAACCACGTGGACTCGAACTGCTGTTCCTGAACACAAAACCGAAGAAACCCAAAAAGGGCTAGACGCATGTGTCTTCTTATTGGTGTTCCTTGTTGCCATTGTTTTAAAGCAACCTTGCATAGTTCTTCACCATTTAAAGGTGCTTTGGAACTTTTTCTAGTGGCATTGATTACGTTCTTAAAGACTGGGTGATATTTGCTACGCCAAGTCGAATCTTTTACACGATCTTTTTTAAATTCCCTATAAGCCTCGATTGATTTTTCCCAGTCAATTTCATTTTCGCTTGTATGTTTTTGAGCAATATTAAAGCAAGCCCTTACCTCTAATTTTTGCCCCGACTCTTCATAAGCTTTTGCTTCTGCCCTAATCCTTTTTAATGCATTAGGCCAGAATTTTTCCTCCCATTTATATGGAATTGTTATGTCACCAATTTTTTCCCACTCTTTCGAATTTGAACTCTTGTCGTTTCTTTCTTCCCTTGCATGACTAGCCACCCTTTAGGAGTAGAAGCTTTAACTGCTTTCCTAAATTCTTTTATCCAACTTGGTTGATCGGCTGTTTTAGCCAATTAGGGAGCACCATGTCTCTATCTTCCTATTTTACCCCCCCCCACTGGGGGTAAAATTAATCTTTAGTGGTCATTCTTAGTCCGTCTAAAGGAGTGTGATTGACTGCAAATATACTTTTTTTAATGGAATATTACGATTATTACTTTAGAAGCCCTTGGGCTTGGGGAGCACTAGGTCGCAAGCTCGGCTCCTGTTATCCCTATCAGTCAGAGACAGTTTTCCATCTTGTCTTTTTTGATGGGAAGACATAAGGGTTCCTCTTAGGTCCATTCTGAGTATTAAATTGCTAGTGATAGAGCTATTTCTTTTTTTCCAGCTGAACATTAAAAAGACAAGATTAGTTTCGTATAAAAAGTTTTATTTTCATGTAACAAATAGGCGACAATAAAACTAGTTTGGTCTTGCTCAAATGTCTGATCTCTTATTCAAGATAGATATCGAGATTGATCAAGTTCAAAAAAGTTTTAGCTGCAAGTCAGACCAGACCGTACTAGAGGCGGCTGCAGATGCAAATGTTGAGTTACCAAGTTCTTGCCTCGTAGGCATGTGTTGCACCTGTGCTGCCTTTCTCAAAGAAGGTTCTGTTGATATGGAAGCAATGGGGTTGAAGAGTGAATTGCAAGATGAAGGTTATGTTCTTTTATGTCAGGCCTATCCCAAATCAGATTTAAAAATAATTGCGAATCAATTTGATGCTGTTTGGGATCAACGATAAAATTGAATAAAATCCTGAAATTGGACTACTAGTAGTAAAAAAGTTCTTCCATACCATGACTGTCCATCCAGATTACGAAATTAAAATCAACATAAATGAGTTGATAGAAAAAAGAATTCCTTGCTGTGATTTACTTCATCCTGATCATTGCTTAACAGAACAACAAGTTTCGGAGATAGCACATGGTGTTAGTAAGGACTTAAATCTACATGACATTTATAAACAAGTTGATCAGCATATTATGAATTATGCAACTGCGGCTGGTGTTGATAATAAATCTCATTGGATAGAGCCAAATCTTCCCGACCTAGATAGGGATATGAAAGAAGAAGTGGAAATTGATTTTGAATAGTTAATTTGATTGTGTAGTAATAAATGCAATCAAATTATTAATACGCTTATATAAGAGAGAGATGTTTTGGTGATTTTTTAATGAGTGGAGACAATCAGTATGTTTCTCAGCCTTTGAAGTTCTATACAGAAGAAATGACAGAAACAAAAAGAATTGCAATAGCTCACTTAGAAAAGAAATTATTTCCTGTCGCTAATTCTGTAATTTATTTAGACCAAAAGCGCAACGAATCAAGAGTTACTGAAGCTGCATAGCATTACAAAGTAGAAACATCATTAGAAAATAGAGCTATAACACTATTGCTATTTCTTTTTTACGATTTCTCCTTTTTCATCTCTTCCCTAATTTTTTCTTCATTCTTAATAACGATTGCTTCAGCTCCTTTTTCTTCGTTTTTAGTGGAGAGATGTCGAGAGGAATATAAAGAACTTTGTGTATCGTTGTTTTCAATAACCTCAATCTTTTTATTGAAATCTTTCATCAACTCAGAGGAGGCTTTCCTAAGTTCTCTCTCGTTCTTGATTACTATTTCTTGTGCACCTCTCTCATGCTCTGGTGTTGAAGCATGACGAGAAGAATAGGCAGATTCAGTCTGATCGACTGTCGTTCCATCTTTAAAGTTGTCTGCAATAGATTTCAATAATCCTTCTGCAAAACTTCGAGGACAACCAAGATCCTCAACCATTTCTTCTATTTGATCATTTATGTCCTTATAAACGGCTGTAATAATGTCTTTCTTTAGCTCATCAGTTGTATTCCAGTCTTCTGTCATTTGTATATGCTATTCGAAATAGATGATCATTGGTTTGACATCGACCCTACCAAGTCATCTTAAATTCCAAATAACAATTAATACTTTTAGTTGAATTAGTAATATTAATCTTTACTTGTAATTTCAATCTTAGGTTTTCGTAGCTTATATCCAAACTCAATTAGTTGATGATATGTCAATTTAGCTTGCGAAGCGCTAAGAGATAGACGTTTCTCTACATCCTTTTGAAGCTGGAAAAAACCTTTATTTTCGTTGTCTTTTTCAATAGTTACATATTCCGTTCCTTTCTTTAGAATCCAAGGCTCTTCTTGATAGTTTTCATCATCAATTTGATAATCCCATGGAACTATTCCCTTGCTTTTATTTTTTAATGGCAAATCAAAGCCTAATCTTGTTATGGCTTGACTCTACTGTATTGTTGACTCCTTTTGAGTTGACTTTATTTATCTAGTTCGTTTTATATTATCTCTGTAGGAATTGCTAAAACTTCATCATTAATACTTTCTCCTAGCCATTCTTTGTATTCATGGAATAAACAGCGACGATCAGCAGGACATCTTAAGGTTTTCATTCTTGAAACTGCATTCTTTACTGACATGTTCAATATGTCTTTCAACTGCTTATCAGTATTCATTCGGGTAAGAAATTATCTAATACTTATTCAGTAGCCATAAATCTTGATCTTGAAATTGGAGTTAATACTCTTTGTGTCTATATCAAGACCTTGGATAATTTATAAAATGATTTAGTTTCGTTTTATTCTTCATGAATTGGTTCAATTAACAGTAAGGGTCTCATTGTTAAAAACCTCTGCCATTAATGGGATTAAGGCTGTTTCTATTTGTTCTTCTGTTTTGAAACCAAGGACCTCTGCAGGTTCATTCCCTAGAGAGATAACAATTGATTCGCCTGTATTAGTCATTAGTAAATTAGTTTTCTTCAATAAATCTCCACGAAAGCTACCTCTAAAACATTTTCAATTAAGAGCTTTGTGTTGAAGAGAAGTTAATTAATTAACAACAATCACAACTAGTTTCGTTTTTTGTTATTCATAAAATGCATCTGCAATATCTCTAAACATTACATCAAATAATTCCTTTAGAAGAATATTGAACTTAAGAGCAATTTGAATTAATCGTTTTTTATGCAACTAACTAATTTAGAAATCAAAAACCTTTCCACCTTCAAAACCACTCAGAGATTCTTTAATATCTTTTAGTTGCTTGCATTCCCCATGTAAAGCTAAATAGCATTTTCAATTGGGGCCGCTATATTTGGTGTACTGTCGATGAAATAGATGTCCCAAGCACCACATTCGCATTCGGTTTATAACGAAATCGTCGCTCATTCAAACTTAAGCATGATGACCAAACTTACTGATTGCGAAGTAGCTACTGATTATTTTGGAGCGAAAGAAAGAAGTGAAGCTTTTCGCAAAGCTTGGATTGGTGCTACTGAAGCAACTCTTATAGAACGTAAAGAGAGGAAACTTCTTCCATCAGATTTGGACTAATTATTTTTAGATCTTTGATCTATTCTTGGAGAACCTCTTCGATTCTCTACAAAGCTAATTGCTACTTAGAAATTTCAGAGGCATGCCTTGGGTTGCCTTCTATTGACTTGTTAGAAGAATTTCTTATTCTTTTAAATAACTCTTGAAGGTTTTTAAAGGATGACTTTTGCAACGACATATAGCTATAGCGACAGACGTATTTTTGATCTTAAAACTTTAGTAGAAGCAATTAGATTTATTGTTATTAACTTTGTTTTGGCCTTTATTTTTTTATTTCTCATCGTTGAAGAATTTGAATGGGCAACATTTTCAAATAGAAAAGAAATCAAAGATAAGGTTATTGATCAAACATCATGGAATATTAAAACATTAATTTGATCTAAGTTATGGATGTGGCAAAAGAATAATCGAAAAATCTATGGAATAACTTCACTTATGCCAATAGCAATACGAAGGTCGAATAAATAACGATGAAACGCTGAGGAGAAATGTCTAGGATCTTTTTAGTTATTAATTTCTAATGCCTTCCCCTTTATTTGCAATCCCTCTAAATATGGGGACAGGTACATGGATTGTGACGATTATTGCTGGGTTAAGTTTTGTTGTGATGTTTGGTCTCGCCTCCGCGGGCGGAGACTACCAAGGGTTGATAAATACAACGCTTGAAAATGATGCTCTTGCTCGAGAAAAGAGGAAGGGCAAAAAGTAAGAAGAGCATCATTATCTATTAGACAAAGCTAATGAATAAATTAAAAGATGCATTCCCAATTAGCTATTTAAGTAGTGATACTTTTGCGGACGGAAGTAGAGGTTTTATAAAAGATAACGCTACTACTTAATACTCATAACGGTTTTCCTCGGTACCATTTAATACAATTAACTTTAATGACTTAATATCTATATATCTATATATCTATATCTCTAAAAAGATAGTATACCTAGGTTTCTATTTTCTTTTAAATTGTTAATTCTTGGACTAAATGCATTCGAAATTAATTCTTCAGCTGCATTTATTAGAAATGGAGAAGTGCTTTTTGCTATGTGTGAGGAAAGATTTAGCCGTATAAAAAGAGATAAGTCATTTCCTTTTAGATCAATAAATGCTGGCTTATCTAATCTTGGCATTGATTTCTGTGAAATTGATGCAATAGCTGTTGGTTGGAATCCAATTGTGGAAGCAACAAAAATAAATGGTGTTTTACACCACAGACCTCGAGAACTGTACTTCTATAAATTAATTGAAGCATTTATGTCAAAAGAAAATTGTCTAGAGGATGATATGGATTGGTCCATGATTAGGACATCTGGGCAAACTATTCCTGATATTTATTTTATTAGACATCATTTAGCTCATGCTAGTAATTCTATATTTCAATCCCCTTTTACAAAAGGTGATTTCCTCACTCTAGACTTCATGGGTGAAAGAGAAACGGGTATGTTTGGATCTTTTGATCAAACCAATATCAATAAGGAATATATTTCTAAGCAACCTTCCTCTACTGGAGCCTTTTATGCAGCTATTACTCAATTATTAGGATATAAAAGTGACTCTGACGAATGGAAGGTGATGGCTTTAAGTGCAGCTAAATCTGATGAACAAAAAGTGAAAGAATATATTAAAGTTTTTGAGGAAAGTACACTTGAAAAAGGCATTGCTCCTTTTTTAAAGAACGAGTACTTTAATACTGACCAGCCTAGAGAAAAATATTTAACCACTCAACTTTTAAGAGAAAAATTAGAAACTCCTACAAATTTAATCAATAGGAATTCCTCAGATATTCGAGACTGGCAAGTTAATGTTGCGACAGCTATGCAAAAATTTTCGGCAGATTATACATTACGAGCTCTTACTAAAGTTTCGAAGAAAAATAATTCAAAGAGAGAAAATATTTGTCTATCTGGAGGTTTCTTTATGAATTGTGTATTTAATGGTGAGTTAGAAAGATCTTCTCTATATGAAAATGTATTTATCTCTCAGTCTCCTGCAGACCTGGGAAACTCCATTGGTTCTGCAATGTACACATACCATCAGATCCTTGGCGGGAAAAGAAAAGTTCTTAGTTCACAAGCTTTATTTACTGGTAAATCTCTTTCTCAAAAACCCTCAGAAATAATTGACAAATTTCAAATTCCCTACAAATCCTATGAAAATAAAGCCAGCTTGGTTCAAGATATATTTAAATACCTTTTAGACAATAAAGTAATAGCTATTTGCACTGGAAAATCTGAGTTTGGAGAACGTGCACTAGGAGCAAGAAGCATTATTTGTCTTGCAACAAGAGCTGAGAACAAAGAATTAATTAACAATAAAATAAAATATAGAGAGGATTACAGACCTTTTGCACCAGTATGCTTAAGAAGTCAAGCTTCTAAGTATTTTGATGTCTCTAAGGATTATTCATGCTCAGCAATGGAAAAAGTTGTCTATGTAAAAGAAATATTTAAGGATAAGCTACCTGCTATTACTCATTTTGATGATAGTGCAAGACTTCAAACAATTGATGATAATAATGATGACCTTTTGCCTTCGATATTGAAATATATGGACAAACATAAAGCTATCCCAATCCTAATTAATACCTCATTTAATCTAAATGGAGAGCCAAATGTTGAGACTGAGATAGATGCTATTAGGACTTTCTTTACGAGTGGTCTAGATGTTTTAGTTATTAGTAACTTATTGATTTCAAAAGAAAGATTAAAATCATCAACAGGCTGTAATTAAAATCGATTACGTAGAGATAACGATTGGTTCTGAATAAGTTTATTCATATTTGAATTATGCCTAATTAATCCTTCATCGCTAGCGCCCAATTCGGACATTTTGAAGTAACACCAAGTTTTTGTTTAGTTGCTCCAGACGCAACTTTTACGACTATTCCATCGGTAGTAAGATTTTCAAATAATTCTCCAGCTATCCATTCTTTGTGCCATCGCGTCACTTGCTTTGGATCGGCTGTTCTATTAGTTGGAGGAATTTCAAAGAACCAACTTTCTAAGCGTTTAATATCTTCAATTTCATCTGCAGTACTTCCAAGAATTTCATAAGCAACAAAGCTAAGTCCAGCCCCAGTTGGATTTTTCCTTCTTAGGTGTCCAGCTGCTAGGGCTTGAGATTTAGTTCTAGAAAGATTTGATGCATAAAGTTCGCCTCTTATTTCAAGTGGTTCTTCTGAAACTGCAATGCCATCTTCTGGAAGTTCTACAGGAAGATTGCAAACAGTTCTAGCTGCCTCAGTAACATCTTTTCCACTCCTAGTGAAGTCTGCAACTAAGGTTCCAGATTGGTATCTCAATCCCAAAGCACAACCATCGAATTTAGGTTGAACAATCATGGTTTCATTTCTGGCTTTATCCGCCCACCATTCGCTGAAGCAGTAATTATCTAAACTAAGCAGCTTCATTGATTTACCAAAAATCGGATGATTAGGATTTCTTTTTTTAAGTTCGTTGTATAAGGAGTCATACTCGGCATCAGATATTTTTGCCTCACCTTTTCGATAGCAGTTATCAAAATATTCTATTTTTTTAGCAAGTGACTTTATGTTCATAACTACTGAGCCTTTTTCTTTATTTCTAACTTTTTCCATTTACTTGTATCCCTTTTCTTTTTACTAGGAAATCTGACATCTCGACCAACTTCTAGGCTTTGCTTCTTATAGCTTTCTTCTGCCTTAGCCTCATCTACTCTGATTTGATTTAGATCAAGTCCAAAGGCAACAGCATCATCCTCTACGTTGTTTAAACCTCTGTATTTGCCTTTATGGTCATACATACCAATACCTATACCAAACTTATAATTCTCCCCGTAAACCGTAGCGGCATCAATATCAAACTTATAATGATCAACCTCAACACTTTCTTTCTTCAATATTTCAGCTTCTAATGCAATTCCTGCATCTTTTAAAAATATATTAAATTCACGTCTTTTTGCTGGTATAGACCTTTCTTTTTTAATAAATGTTTTAACCCTTTTTTGTATGTCTACTTCTAATTGCTGACCAGTCTTTTTCCTTTCAAGATTTTGTATATCAAGTATTGACCTTTTATAACTTGTCTCAGCAGTTTCAAATTCTTCTTCCCTAACTTTTATTAATTTCTTCAAATCCTCTTCAACTATTTCATCTTCCTCCCAAGCTCTTGCCCTAGAGCGTTTTAACTTACTCAATTTTTCATCTATTTGATTCCTTTCATTTAGTAACCTCATCCTTTTCTCTTTTAATAGTTTTAGTTCTTCATCGTGCCGTTCATTAGTAAAAAAATCAGCCCATCTGAAGGTAGCAATCTTATTTAGAATTTTTAATTCATTATCTATACCATTGTGTTTTTGAATGTATGGAGCTGAATAGATAGCAGGACATCTATTGTTGTTCTTTTTGTTCTTTTTTTCGCTGGCATTATCGCAAAAAATATATTGGAATTCAGCCTTTATCTTTGGTGAGTTTTGAACATATCTCTCTTTGTTTATCTCCCTATCCTTAGTAGCTACATGTAATCGACCGCCGCAATGGGAGCAGAAGCTAATGCCTTGAAAAAGATTAACAACCTCTCTATGAGGTGTTATTACATTAGTTCCGTTCGTTCTCTTAGTTATTGCTGAAAGACTCAATGGCTACGCAGCATTTGTTGGATGCTGGGCACTAATCGGTGCATACCTAACAACCGGTCAAATCATTCCAGGTGTTGTGTAATGAACAAGGAAACTAACTACTGGAAAACAGCCGAGCAAATGAACGGCCGTCTTGCGATGATGGGCTTCTTTGCAGCTGTAATTAATTACGGAATAACAGGCTGGATCATTCCAGGAATTGTTTAGACCTAACTTTTGAATCTAATAAAAAAGCCTCTTCTCTGTCATTACGGAAGGGGCTTTTTGTTTTTCCAAATCTTTAATTCTTTATTTTAATTTTGATCTGAAGAATGAATGAATGGAGTTTGAAGAGATTATTTGGTACAAGTAGACAAAATTGTTTCAGCTGAAAATATTGAACTATCGAAGAAGATTAAATATTAAACGCGTCATTTCATTCCCACTAATAGTCTATGTATTTGTCTTGATTGACAGTTTCATATCATTGTTCATGGTTGGTTCGTCGTTTGGTTTTTGTATGGCTGGGAAAGAATCAGGAGATAGGATAGATACAAAAATTAGTTTAATATGTCATAATCGATAACAAATTTGTGGAACCTTTTAGATGGGGAGAGGTCCTGCTCAAAAACAAGCCTTCGAATTTGTTCTTAGTGAACAAGAGGTTAGTGAAAAAGATATTGGATGGGTCCTGTCTAAATTAGATAGTCAAGAATATTTATTAAATGACTGCCATTACATGGCAAGAATACTTAGCAAGGAGTCTGAGAGTAATGCTAAGGAGATTTTTATTCATCGTTATTTTACTCTAAATATGAAAGGACTTAGTAGAGATAACAAACTCAATGATTCCTTTAAAGAATGTATAGATAAAAAGAAAATGTGGACATTACTTGAAAAGAATTTTGGCGCGATATGTATTAAGCTTCCAGATGCAAGTGTTAATGGTGAAACATATTTATTTGTGTGTGGTCCTAACAAAAAATGTCCCGAGCTCGCTAACACGGATTCATTTGTGTTCTTAATTCCAAATGAGAGAAAAGAACCAAAAAAGCAAAATCCTTTAGAAATGAGCTCACTTCGATTAGCTGGATAAAGATACAAATGAATCTACGGATTAAGACTAACCTTGAAATACCAGCCAACGAAATACAGTGGAGATTTTCTAGATCATCAGGAGCAGGCGGACAGAACGTCAATAAGACAGAAAGTCGAGTTGAAATTTCCTTTAACGTAGCTTATTCAAAAGCTTTAAGTCCATATCAGAAGTATATGATTTCAGTTAGGAATGACGTCAAGCTCATCAATGGCTGTATTTGTATAGCTGTTCAAGATAAGAGAACACAGAATCAGAATAGACAATTAGCTTTAAGTAGACTTGCTTCAACTTTACGGGAGCTTTTAAAGCCACCTCCGAAGAATAGAAGGGAGACAATGCCAACACGTTCATCTCACAGGAAGAGAGTCGATTCGAAGAAGAAACGAGGAGAATTAAAGAGAAATAGACAGACAATAATAGATTTTTGACACCTGCTTGGAGGTGTCTTTTTGACAGTTCCTTTATTTAACTTATAAATTACATTTACAAAACTATTGAGTAGGTTAACGTTTTTTATTACCTATCCAGTCTTTAGGTTTTTTCATCATCCAAGTCATAATTCCATCACTATCCATATTCCTTGAGCTAATGCCAAAGGCCACGATAAATAAAATACTAAACGAAATTATTATGGTAATTAACAGAGGGCTTATGCCCATTTCCGAAGGAGTAAGAGCAAAAAGAAATTGCATGATTTGGAGGTGAAAATTCTTTTTTTTAAATTCTAAAACTTAAGTGTTTGTGATTGATTATCCATGCCATAAAAGCTCAGATAATTCGTTTTTTTCCATTGAGATGAACTGTTGAAACATTGTTTCTTCGTACAGCCTTCTAAGTTCCGTCTCATTAGCTTTTGCCGCCATTGTCTTTGCTAACTTTCTGGCAATTTCTTGATGATTAAATTCGGTTTTCATTCGTTCATAATTTATTTAATTATCCCTTTCTAGAATTAACTATGCGTTTTACTTCGACAGTATTCACATAATGTATTTTGCCTGTATCAAATTTGCTATTTAAAAATTGGTGGATCTAAAGATCCATATATACCTAAGCTATGTACAAATGTGAATAATGTAGAAATAAGCTTGGCTCCTGTTGCGGCTGTTAGAGAGATTCTCCTCAACTCATATCAGTAACCGTATCGAAAGTCCAAAAAAAAGCTCCTTTTTAGGGGAGGCTCTTTTACTTCTTAGACCTGAGCTAGCAGTTGCTAGCAGAGCTAAGTCGATAACTTGATTGAATAATTATAGTCTATTTTTTATTCTTCTTCGCTTTCTACTTTCTTAGCAAGTTCTCTAATCATCTTTGCAATTACATTTTTTGACAACTGAACTCTTCTTTGATCCCATCCACACTATCTAAAACGGATTCTTAGGCAGCCTCAAATTCTTTTGAGTATGTTTTTCAGTCATCCTCATTAAATGATTTTTTTATTAAACCGTCTAAATCTTTTTAAGCCAAAGCCCAACTTCGATTTATCTTTAGAGGATTACATCCTCTTTTTTTATGGGAGAAGCTAAAAGAAGAAAAGAATTGGGACTGCCACCAAGAGAAAAACCTGTTGAGTTAAAGTTACCCGTGCTTGATAAAGAAAATATTCAAAAAAAGGTTAGGTCTTTTTTGTATAAAAATCCAATTATTCCATTTGTTTTTTATGGTCTTGTACTTGGAGCTTTTGGTTGGGGGCTTTATAATCTAGTAAAAGGCTATCAATTACTTAAGTCATAGGCCATTTAGTAATCACATGTATTTAAGTGTTCATCTGTCTCGCAATAGAATTTAGCATATTTATCAGAAGCATAATTACAATTGAAATTTACTGGGTGATAATGAAAAGCAGATTCCAATCAGATGAAAATTATCTTCAACTCCAGTATTCGATCAATCTGTAAGTAATACTGTCAGATAAAGAGGAATAAATTATGTAAGTGTGTCGAAGCTCGCCAGATTTTATACACCCGTCTAACAAATTGACCATTGCCTAATGATGGTTGAGGTGCCTTACGCCTTATTTTTTGTTGTATCTAAAAAAACTTCTTTTCCCTACTAACGACTTGAAAGTGCCTTGTTTGTCGTTATAACGTGCACAACTAGAGTAGTTTTATGCCTTTCATTTCCCGTTTTCTTAACAAAAAGATCTCTAGCTTAATTAGTAAATTTAATGTTCCAACTAAAGTTGTTGAACAGTTTGAAAACGACTACCCAATTGAGGGCATGGGGGATCATCATAGGTTCTTGCTTTAAGCAATTGCTGTAGGGAGCAGAATTGAGCAGGATTAGAAAGTGATTTAAGATTCATCCTAGTGGGCACAACTGGTCTTTAAGTCATTAAAAATACAACAGTAAAACAATATAATGGGTTTATGAATTACAACTGGAAAGATCTTTTGGTAGACGCTGCGATTTTCGCTGTTGTTCTAGGTCTATTGGCCCTGATCGTTGGATCATTTCCTGCAACCTTCAGTAAATTTATTCCGTTTCTTAAATAGGCATGGATATCAATTATCACTTGATTATTCATATTGTTCTTCTATTAGGGGCACTTCCTTTTGTCTTGATCTCAAGGAAATTTAAAAAAGAATGATTCCAATGCTCGCCTCCTCTACACAATCGAACGTACTTACCTATATTTGTGGCGGTGGCTTCGTTTTATTAGGAATTTTTATTTGGCGGATTAGTCACGATCTTTTTTTCAAAAAAACCAATAATTAGAAATGGGAACAAGGATAAAGATGAATGAGCCGGAATTTCTAAATTTAAACCTGGAGATATGTTCTTGTTGGAATATATGAGATTGCGAAAGTTCTCTCATTTGTTGGAGGTGCAAAAGACCCAGATTCCCCAACACTTTTTCAGATCGCAATTTTTATTCAGGTGAAATTAAATTTGTACATGGTGAGGAAGTGAAACAAATTCTGTCTAAGAGTGAATAATGTCTAAAAATAATGGTTGAAGAACCCTTTATCAAATGCCCCTAAATAAACCTATTCCTGATTCTGTAATTAATTATTGGAAAAATTTAATCAATGACTTTCGGTCAAAATTCAGTAATCCTAAAGAAGCGAACTAGTTATGGATCCAATACAAGTCTTAGGTCAAAAGGATCTTAGGAGAGAGGTTCAACTCAAAGATGAAAATACTGCAGGTCAGTTGTTAGTTAAAAATACACATGCAGGTGAACGGTATATAAGAGGAATGTCTAATACTGCTAAAAAGCACTTCATTAATAGGAAGGATTGTCCCGTTAAAAATCATTTTATGGGTCTTCCTAAATGGAGCCGAGAAGATGCTGTAAAAGCTTTTGATACTTACCTTTGGTCTCAACATCAAAAAGATGCAATAGAGAAACCCCTTAAGGACTGGTTTAATGCAAGAGTCAAGGAGCTTATGGCGGGACATAATTTAGACCTTATTGATGATATTGATTGTGTAAAAGATAATGATGATTCTCATGGCTTCACTTTGAAAAATTATATTGAATATTTAGCAAAAGAAATCTAGAGAGGACAATGCCTGCGAATTGTTGAGGGATTCTTATCTATTGGTAATGATTTTTGGAGTACCTTTTTTTACTAGTTTTTTACAACTACGCTGAAGTTATTGAGATTCTTAATTCATAACTTTAACTAATTCTCGAAACCCCACCTTTGAACTGTCACGTACCTGGGTATTTGTTCCTAATTTTATAGTATCTTTTCAAACTCACCTGCGAGTACAAGGTCAAATGGCTCAACGAATTAACGTTGCATTAAATTCAATCCCATCCGGATGCAGAGATCTAGCAGAATTTGCTCTCTTCTGTGGTGTTGGTTTTACTTTTGGGAGCTTAGGGCTCATATGACTTCAATCAATAAGGTAATATCTCAATTAAATGCCAAAAAAATATATTACTAATTTTGTAGTCGGAAAACTGACTACTTTTAACTGATTTCTTTTTACATGACGCTGGGTTAACAGTTCTGCATATCCATAAGAATAATTTATTACACGGTTAGCCCTACCCAGACCGAACATCACTTAATTAGCATCCTTCTTAAATTTGTTTTGTGAGAGAACCAATATGCGTTTCTCTTTAAACAATTTCTCCCCAACAGATTGACTGCTGCAACCTATAAAAAAACTGCATTGAAAGTTTTAGTCCTTTGGAACCTTCCTGCCTTACTTCTTTTGGCAGGTGCATTCCAATTCGGATCTTCAGTAATTCTATAGGTCAAAAAAATGGATATGAACCCTTTCAAGCCGTTAATTCAAAATTTAGATGAATTTTGTAGGAAAATTCTTTCAATTAAGCAACCAATAAACAAATTTTGTTCAAAACTCAGCTTAACCAAAGCCACTGCATGATTTTCGTAGGTTAGGATTTTTCACAAAAACCAATGGAATTAAAAGATTTTAACAATCATGGTTTGGATGGCATCGGGATTCATTGGATGCAGTACCTTTCAATGACTTTAATTTCTTTACTGATATTTTTCATTGGACTAAATAAAGCTGTTCCTGGCTTCCACGATTTTGTTTTATCTCTCTTATTCAAACTTCAGTGCAGTGGTTTTAATTGCAACGGTGTAAAAATTTATTAGTCATTGCTTTTTACAGATAATGGAAGTAGCAGATAAAGTTGGATATTTATAAAGTTAATCAGATAAACCTCTGGGCGCATATTGATTCAATTTTGCCCCCCCTTGATAAATGTATGTGCTAGTTCTTTCTTTATTTTTGATTTGCAGTATACGAATTAATTTGGTTTGAGATATGAACTCTCAAACTGTTATTGCTTTATGAAACGCTCATTATTTGTCGCAATATGTTTGTTTCTTTTCCCTTCCTTGATTGCTGATGCTTTTGATGAAATCGATGCCAAAACACAATGTGATAAATGGGTTAACGAAGGAGGATCTTATCTCATTTGGGAAATGGCTGGAAACACATTGATGGCGGCATGCACAGGAAATGGAAAATAAAAAGAGGTGCCAAAAGAGTTTGTCAAATGGATCAATCAAGCCATCAATTTATTGGATTAGAGTAACAAGTCAGAAATGGAAAAGTTCTTGCAAGAAATGAGATGCTTGGGAGGAGGCATCAATTAATAATTAAGAGGACTTTTCTCTTTAAGCCATAGATCATTTTTTATTTATTAGATTAAAATCATGAATCTAATAGAAGAAGAGTTTCACCTAGATGACTGAACAAATCGAAGTGTTTGGACAATTTGATGTCAGGAGAAACGATGACACTACTGAAAGCAAGTCGGGACTTTCTGATCAGATGTCAATTGATAAGGCGCGAATAACAAATACATTTGGCGGAGATCAATTAAATGCTGCTTTGGACGCAGTAAATAATAAAAAAACGTATGTCAGAGGTTATGAGAATCAAGCTAAAAAGTTTTATATCAGTAGAAAAGACTGTCCAGTGAGAAATTTTTGTGATGACCTGGCAGGACCAAATAAAAGAGCAGAAGCAATACAAATGTTTGATGCATTGTTTTGGGGGTCATGGATTGCTTGTGATGAGATGCCAGAGCAAGCAAAAGAATGGCTAGATACGAGAGTTGAAGATTATAAAAATGGAACCAAGATGGACTTTATATGTGATTGCCGAAAATTTAGAGGTAATGATGCTGACAAGACTCAGGCGAGCGAGATGACTAGGGCAGAATATCCTTTTGATTGTCATGGTTATACCCTAAAAAAATATATTGAGGAAGAAGCCAAGCAATTAGATAATTGATATTCAATTACTTTTTAAAGACCTCAATTTTTTATAACTTTATTTACTTTTCGTGATTTAAATAATCGCCTAAATGCTCTTTTATATCTTTTTATATTCTAATCAAATATATTTCCTCACAACTCTTTTCTTGTTTTCATATCACATGATCGCAGCTAGTAATGCTTTCTCCTAGATCATTCGGAGAAAAGTCTCCAATCTTACTTAATGTGAGTTCCTTAAGAAAACCACATTCCACCATTCTTGCTTGCTTCCAAGAAACACTTGTTTTGCTTCTCAATATCATCCTCGCGCAACTCAACTGAATGATTATTGAGGGACTTTTCTGTTACAGGCCATAGCTTTGATAGTAATGATCTTGTTCTTGCTCTAGCAAATGAAACCATCGATCAATAGTCCTAAAGATTAGTGGCAACTGTTTAGCTCCCATACTTTTTATAGCTTTAAAAAAGAGATTACCTATTACATATGTCTTGAGATAAAGATCAGCTTTAGCACTTTTACTTTGTTTCAGTTCTTGATTTATGGAGAATTGAATTTGTACTAGATCAAAATTAAGGTTCTGAGTATTTATTGATTATTGTTTTTAGTCCATCAGCAGATGTAAAACCAACAAAATGAATTAAGTTTTTTTACCCACGTTCTCAAATAAGTGAAGAGTACCACTATTGCTTTCTCTAAATGTTTCACTGGCATTGAAATAATTTGTGGTTTCACCTCTTTAGTTCGTAATTTTTTTTTATTTTTTACGTAACTTTGCTTAGAGCATGAAGATGAGTTGAGCAAGATCAGCTAGAAAGGGTCTATGAAATTCTTTTTACCTATTTATCAAGACCTTAATGATTACTTTGCCGTAAGAACTAAGACTTTATCCCGTATGGCTATAGCTGACATTATGGATAACAATATGCTAATAAGATGGTACAGCAAAATTTTTGATAGCTATTTACTCGTAAAAGACTTGAAGGGGTTTGGGTATTTTGAATCTGATTATTCACATGGTTATGTACAAGCAACCTTTCGATTTAACAAGATTGCATTGGAGGTAATACGCTTTCAATTAGAACTTCGAGGGCTTAATAAAAGAAACACCAGAGAGATTTCGATTATTGAGGAGGCTATAAAAATTTAAATTATTCCTCACCTAGATACTTTTGAAAGACTAAAGAAACACATACTAGATTGTCTTTTTTTTACACGTGCATTTTTCTTCTTGCTAGTAATTCATAGGTGAAGAAAAAATGAATCAAATTTACTCAACTCGTAACAAGATTAAAGCTATTCCTGTTGAGGGATTCAAAGCGAATGAATGAATTTAAAAATTGCCATCTAATATTGAAGAGCGATAAGTTCCTTCCTTTGTGATTGACACTAACGATTTAGAAGTAAAGTTAAAACTTTGTACAAGTTTTATAGTTAAAGAAGTTATAGCATTAGATCCGCTAGCAAGAAGACAATGGCTTTTTACTTACAAAGGAATTATTCAATACGCAGATTCTCACGGAAGCGAGCTTACTAAAGAACAGATAGTTGGAGCAGATATTTATAGAGACCTTGTTAAGCAAGTTGAAGAATTAATTCAAGAAGAGGATTTTGAAGGGCAAAATTACAACGCTTATAAAAGCCGTGATCCAGGTTATGAAACTATTTACAAAAAACGTCTAAAACAAATACGAGAAGATTTTCCAATACCAGATCAATTTATTGATAGGACTTCTTAAAACCTCGAAAGTTAGAAAAATAAAACTGGGGCTTTTAGTCCCTTCCTAGGTGACTCTTTTATTGATTCTTGGATTTATGCATTGATTTCAACCTTTCAACCAGAGAACCAGAGTACCTCCTTGTCCTCTAGCTGAAAGCCAATCCCCATTGTTTTCTAATGCTATAAGGTTGAAAAACAACTCTTCCTTTGCTTTAGCTCCTATGAGAGATCTTTTTAGCAAAATATTTGAACGAAGTTTTAGTTCAATTAGATTAATGAAGAAAGCTAATAAAGGTTGATTCCCTCTTAAATAACCAGACCCTGAAAACTCTATGGTTAAAAGTCCAAATCGTATGGATGTGATAACAGAAAATTTAGGTGAATTATTAGTAGAGATTTCTTTTTGGAACTCTATATTTGCAGAGAAGACTCTAAGCAATTAACTGAAAACATGATCTTCTTCGTCCTTATCTTTTTTCCATACTGATACAAACTTCCAATTTCCAATAAGCGATTCAAATTGAATTCCACTGCCTTGATCCTTTGCAAGTTTTTCTAGATTTAGAAGCTTTTCTTTGTCTGGGAGTTTAATAGAAGTATTTCTCAATAATTCTTCTTTATTTGATCTTCGAAAAAGAGGAGAGTTTTTATTTCCACCTTGAAGCAAAAACAGAACTGGTATTATTGTAATTACTAATGCCGAATCAATTAATAGGAATTTAGCTATATTCATTACACAGAACTGCAAAGAAGATCATTTTTAAAATTATTCCTTTATGTACCTATTATAACTTTTATATAATTTATGGAAATACGACTTAACAGTAAATACTCAATAATATAGCTCAAGCTTTTTATTTTTAATAAACTCAAAAAAGCAAAAAGATTATCTCAAGTTGATTTTGAAAGTTATTTCTTCTGAATTCTTCCTCTTTCAAATTTCTTATAAAGCACATAACCAATAAGTAGTAGAACAATTAAAGAGAAATTCTGATTAAAGATTCCAACTATTAGATAGGCATATACAGGAATTAACAAGAATCTTTTGACAGAGAGCTTCTCTTCAGCGGTTAGATCTTTCCAATCAAGGTATCTTTTCCATTGGAAAACTCTTTTCATCTCTCTTCTCTTAGGAGCTTGTGAGTTTAGAAATCTATTGAATAAGATTTTAAGATCATCTGAGATATTCATAACCGCACCATATCATTTCCCTATACTTATACTATTTGTATAACAATTTTAATTGAATGTAAATGATTAATTAGATCAATACTAAGATCCTAAATTATTTTTGAATACTAAGTTTTTTCCAAATGGCCACAGATTCATTTATTAAATCAGTTGCCTTTTCCTCTCCTAGAGACGTATGAAAATCTCTCATTAGTTGAACGTATCGAAGCCTGAGTTCTCCCATTTTTATCTCTCGATCTAGATCATTTGAAAAAGTTTTACTTTTGTAGGGTGCATGAGAGAAATTGAGAGTGGTTTTGTGGTTAGTACTCATGGGAAATGATTTCATTAAATTCTAGTGAGAAGATTAAGGATGGTATAGATTTCATCCTTAATCTTCTTATTGGTGTGAGCACCAACTTTATTGTGACTTGACTTTTTTAGTAGTGCGATTGGATTTTGTTCGGTTTTGATAACTATGATCTTTCTATTGGCTACAAATTAACTCTCAACTCTTTCTCGGTTCATTGTAATAAGCCTTATTCCCTTTGTTCCCAACTTGTTTAGCTAATACTGTCTAGCAAATGACTGTGGAATGTTGTCCCTACGTTTTTGAAAATAAGGATATTGTTTAAATTATTTTCTTAATTCCTGTTGAGAGATCTGATTAAACAAAAGACAGAATTAGGTGTTAAGACGCACTTGTTTGCGAACGCTAATGACGCATTAATTGTTTAACTCTTTTTTTATTATGCCATCACGAGTACTAGATGATTTTATTGATGATTGTTTCCTTAGTGGAGATGATATTTGCAAATTTCAAATTTATAGATCAAGGAAGTATGAAAATAAAGTCAACCCAATTGCCTCTCAGTTAATAGCGACTAAGCAAAAGAGTAGTTTAAATAAGACCATTATTAAATCTGATTAAAATCCAAACTTCTACCTTTTCCGTTGCACGTTATCATCACAACAGTTTTTGATCATTATTAGCATAAAATGGATTATCGCAAGAGTTACATGTAAAATAAAAAATATGGTATGTAATTCTTAAAAAATGCCATTAAAGAAAAAGCCAGCACAAGTTCCGTGGGAGCTAAATGTTGGAGACGATAATTATCTAAAAGAACCTTGGATCCTTAAGAAAGGCAAAGAGTTTATTACGATAGAGACAAATAATAATACTAAAGGAAATTTTTATCTTCAAAAAGATAACGAAAAACGTTTATCCTTAAGCGCTTTGCAGACTAAATTGACATATCATCAACTCATTGAATTTGGTTATAAGCTTCAAAAACCAAAGAAGAAGAGACTTAAGCCTCAATCGATTCCTGAGGAATCAGATTGAGACAATTTTATTTTTTCTCAGTTATATATTTTGAATACTCAATTAGATTAATTATGAATTAAAAGTACTCTGAATGAACACTTGTCAAAGTGTCTTTAGTACTCTTGCAAATACATATAGCTAGCTTTTAGTGATAATAGATTGTCTATGGGTTATTAAAATGGATACCTCAAAAGTAATTATTACTAATCAAAAAAGATTAGCAATGCAATACTCTTTTGAAAATGAGGTTGGTCTATCTTCTTATGACCTAGCCTTGATTTCATTCAATAAAATCACTAGGAAGAGAAAATCATATATTAAAGACTCTTTAAATACCACTTTTCTAATTTAAGTTGGTGTTCAATACGTCTATTTTTTTGTGAGGGTATGTAGGAATAAATTTATTAATTAGTCATTTAATAAAAGTATAGATATCACTACCTTATTTGACTCAATAAGGTAGTTATTATTTCTAATGAAAAATAAATGTTTTTTAATCTTTATTTAACTACATAAAAATTAATGAAAGAAAAACTCAGACAATGGTTCTCTGCTAATTTAAATGCAAGTAAAGCTGAAAAATACAATGGTTGGTTTGCCATGATTGGAATCATTTCAGGCATCGAAGCATATGCAATTACTGGTAAGATCATTCCTGGTTTTTCTAGATTTAGTAAATGCTGAGGCAAGGAAGCTGTGTTCATAATACTCACGCATTAAGACGGATTTACAGATACCAGCAACTTCCATTAGATCAGATATGGGAGTACTACTATCACTAAAACTTTCAAAAGCCTATGCGTATTATCTAGGTTCACTTGTAAACTTTCAAATGTCATAACAATGAGAAATCAACCTTTATCAACCCAAAGTAAGCAAAATGATGATTGTAGGATTAGGTATCAAGCAGAGTTACAAAGAAAATTTGTTGATCTGCAATTTAAGAGAAGTGAATTAGAAGAACAGTTGAAAGAAATTAATGATGTTCTTTTTTCTTTGGGTAGAGAAATGGAGCAAGACTTAGCATATGATCATTTTATTAGTGATTCTTAAAATCAGGAGATATTGCCAATAGTCTTATTGTATTTAGACAGGGGTTTTTATCTTTTAATCAAAACACCTACTTGAATGTTGTGAATAAACATTGGAATTAACCTAGTGTGTGTCAAAGCTCAACAGTTTAAGAAAAGATAATTTATGTATATTTACTATAAGATGTAGATGCTTTTTATTATTAGTTGGCTTTATTAGAAATCAGTATCAAAAAACCTGCTAAATAATGATAACTCTAAGGAATTATGTAAAACAGGTATTGCTCGTTTGTGGAATAATTTTTCTAATGTTTTTTTCTTATTCTTTTAACTTGTATGCAGATGATATTGAATGGATAGAAGTGTCTAAGTCAGCCAATGAATTTATATTTATAGATCCTAATTCAATTAATTACGACAATAGAGGATTCCTTTCTGTTATGACTAAATACTCTGAAGTTAATCCTGAAGATCAAAATATTATAAACACTGCTTCCTATTTAATGGCTATTGATTGTGACAATAGATTATTTAGTAAACTCCCAGTAAATGGAGAGATTAAACAAGTTAAGAATTGGGAAAACCCTATTAATGATAAGTTGATTAAAAAAACTATTATGAATAGTTGCTCTTATTAATTAGTGGCTATTGAAAAACTATTATTTAATTTTTCCACGTCAGACCTAACTTTTACCACTGTAAAGTTGTAGAAAGTTAATATTTAATTGTATTTTTGACTACTCTAAGCAAAGTAGTTATGTTTGTTAGTTTTACCTAGGTTATGCAGCGTTATCTTATCTCTTATGAATTTAATGATGGAGAAGATCAAGAGAGAGGTGGACATATGTTAGTTGAATGGTACGAATCAGGAGGAGTCGAGAATAGACCAGAAACCTATGAGGTTTGTTCATGGGTGTTTATGATTCAAAATGGTGTTGGTCACTGTGTCGTTAAAGCTGATTCGTTAGAAACGATATGGAAACTTTGGCATCCTTGGAGGAAATTAATGGATATAACTATCCAACCATGTTTAGATCTAGAAGAAACAATCTCATTGATTAAACAAGCTAGGCCATAGCACATTTCCTAGCTAATGGAAATAAAATCATACTTAAAACATTTGATCTCTTCACTTTTTATTGGGTGTACTTCTTCTAGACCTTTTTAGTTTTCTCAGTGGAGACTACGCTCCATATGTTTCATCAGAAACATAGTTCTTAGTTAGAGGCTTTGATGATGTCATTGCAGTAATAAATTTAGGTATTGGCTTTTTATTGAAAATTTCGAGCTCTATAAGAGATTTAGAATTTGCTTGAAAAGTTTTTATAGCGAGTTATTTTAATGACTTGTTTGTTAATTCTTACCGTATTCAACACAATAAATTAGGAATTATTGTTGAGACTGGTCCATCGATTCCTTTTTGGATTGTTTTTATCGCATATTCAGTTTTGCGTTCAAAGGGATTGTTGAAAGGTACTAAATGTTAATCAAATCAAGTCCAGACTGGCGTAATGATTTAAATACATCATGGAAAATGTCAAAAGAGACTAATAATTTTTACTAAGCAAGCAATCATTGATTACAATGCTCTTATAAGCTCTGCCTTAATTGAAGAGGATTTATGCTTACTACTTTATTTGCTGGTGCATTCCCTTGGCTATGGCTTGCCGGAACTGATTTTGGAATTAATCATTTCACTACTGATCTGATACTTGTTGTTTCATTTGCAGTTTTGACAGCACTCCCGATGTACTTCCTTAGGCCAACAATTAAAAAGTGGGAACAGGCTGGAGTAAAGAGCTCTCTTTTTAAAAAATAGACTTTAAAAATCTGACACACAATTTCACTAGGGGCGCTAGGCAGCCTTCTCTTTAGTGATTCTTACGGATTGATTATTTATAAACTTTGGATTTAATAGATACAACTCATAAAGCTTTATGGTCATTATTTCTTTATTGAAAAAAAAGATTACCAAAATAAAGAACAGGTTTGATGTTCAGAAAGTTCCAATCATGTTGCAGAAAAATTTGGAAACGATGGCTTATTTGAAAAAGATTTAAAACGAAAAAATAAAAGTATAAGCCAGATTTATTACTAAGAAAGTAGTATAGATATAATTAAGACTTCCGTTATGACTGCTACTGCCGCTCCAACAGTAAAAGATCAGGAACTAATTTCATCTGGTTTGGTTGAATCAGCAAGTGTGAATTCATTTGCTGATTTCATTCCTTCAAAACTGAATAAACATCAAGTAATTGCTGAACAAGAAAACAATGCGTTTATAAATATTTTTATTTGCCATTTGATCTTTTATGCAGTTTTTTGCATTTCTATTGTTATGCACATACTCATTGATCTTGGCCTTGGAACTTTTGTTAAAAAGACTTTTAATCAATTAATTGAATTAACAAAGAATAATTTTGTTGAGAAAAATCCTGCTTTTGCTTAATCGACGTTGAAGTAATAAAAAAATTATGCGCGACAGTTAATTCGAGGTGTGTTTTTAGATTTTTGTCTTACTATTTGATGCCATAAGAGATTTGCTTCTTTTGCTAAATCCATATATTCATTTCTGCCTTCAGCATTCTTCATCTTCAATAACGTGAATGCGTATTTATAGGTGAGTTTTTTGGTCATAACATTAAATCGATCCATAAAATGATCTATCAAACATTAGGAATCCTTTGTATTTAATGTAACATTATGAACTTTTTCCTTTGTAAAACCAGTTATTGCTCTTTATGAGGATGGGAATTTTCTTTTATCTTTAAGATTTGAGGAATTTTGCAATGGAAACGTCATGATTGAATTGGTTGAACTTTTACAAAAATATGGGAGAAGCTAAAAGAAGGAAAGAACAGGGGTTGCCTCCTAAGGCAATAAAAAAAGAAAAGAAGGACGATAGTCCTAGTATCCTTCAAAAACTTCGTAGTAATCAAATACTGCCACTAGTTCTAGCTCTAGGGTTTGTGATTTTTTTGATTGTTGATTTGGTTAGGTATTACAACCAATAAAAACTGAATTCAACTTATTTATTACAGGGTTTTGCTTATGACTGATAGAGTTGAAAAATGATTTTGTTGATTAAAATTCTTAAAGTTGATAATCCAACAAGCCAAATTCCGTTCTACTAAAATCTTAAAATAGACTTAATTTCTTATGGGAGATAAGAAGAAAAAGAAGAAGTGCAAAAAGAAGAAGTGTTCTGCTTGGAAGGGTGGTAAATGTATCTGTCATGGTCAATAAAAATAAAAATATATAAACGTCTCATTAGTCGATAGGCATTTTTTTATTTAAAACCTTTCAATTAGCAATGTATCCTCTGTTTGCCCTGCCTATAAAGAACCACATTAGATGAATTCGGTTTTTATGTTGAGTATTACTGTTGGCTGGATTGTTCAATCTTGGTTACCCGAATTCCTTCTTTACACAAGTTTAGCCATTAATCAATGACTTAATCCAAAAGCCAAAAAATTGGTCTTATTGGAACCATTTTATCTATTTCACTGATTACTCAAGAGATTCAGGAACTGGCAAATTTGTTCGCTTTGCAATTGCTGCCTTGCTTTTTGTACCTATTGGCTTTCATCTTTACATGACTACTATTTAGAGATCCGACCTACTCATAATATTTTCAGTAGGCGAAAGACCCTTTTTTATTGGTTCTTCAATCTAGTGGTAAAAGCATCTCCTTTAACAAAAATCTTTTTTCTATTGATACCTGCTGGTAATGCAAAAATCAGTGCTACCGAAAGGAAAACAATTAAATCCAATGGAAACCTTCCAATCCCCCACTCTGAGAAAGCTAGAGCTAATGTCGTGAGTAGCATTTATTTTTTTTAAGGCAGCAAGAATCTATATGAGATGATTATATTTGTAATATTGTCTTAGCAAAAATTATTGATGTTGTTTTAGAGCTAATGGGAGTTTGAGCATTTTCACTCTCTGCTAAATACGTCAAGTCACAGGCGTTAATAAGTGGTCAGGAAATAGTTTTTATTCCTATAAGGATGACTGCTGTACTGGAAAGCCATAGTGTTGCTAGAATATATGAGGATCTAAACCGTTTTGTACTGAAGATTATTAAACATTGATAATTAAATAGGATGCATTTAGTGAACCTTATAACGTCGACATAGGTCTTTTTCTCTGAGTTTTTTAAACCCTCCTGTTGAATTGTGAGAGAGTACAATCATTACTTTGATATTTTCATGAGCTTTTATTGGTCGATTGAATAAGTTTCTGTAATATAAAAAATATCTAAAAAGATCGTGACTTCGACTCATATATTAAATGTCAAAACTGTTAATTACACCTCTACTAATAGTAGGATTACTATCTCCCATCGCTACAAAGGCAGAAACTTATAATGCTCTATGTGATGTTAGTCAATCAACTTCTAGTGATGACGATGCGAGTATTAAGGTTTCTAATTGTCAAATAATTTTTTCAGAAGAGGGGTTCACAGGGCCAAGCGATTTTATCCCTAAAGATAATACTTCACAGTGGTATTCACTTCGACAAGAAGATAATCTTATCCTTGGTGTGGCTGGCGCGGCTGGCGGTTCTTATTTTGGAGTAGTTACAGGCGCTTCGGTATGTTTTGCAAGTGGAGGAATTCTGTGTATCCCCGCTCTGCTTGGAGGAGTATATGGAGGAGCACGTTTAGGATCTCAAGTAGGCAAAGGAAAAAATTTCTTATTCTCAGTCATTGGTCAAAACTCTAAAGGAAGTACGGTTGCTCAGAGTTTTAGATTGGTTAATAGGAAAACTTCTAAAAAAATAAAAAAAGAATTATATAAAATTTAGTGGTCTAAAAATGGGTCAAGTCAAAATCATTAAAAATTAAAAGCATCATTATTACACTTTAAATAGGTAAATAAATTGGTATTAAAATTCGTTAGGGCTATTAAAAGATTGTATTTATATTTAAGCTCATTACATTAAATAATAAGTTATGAAGCTCATGAGTAAGAAAAAGAAGGCAAAAAAAGCTACCCCCCTAAAAGTCCAAAAAATTCAAAAAGTTCTTAAACAACAACAACCCGAAAAAAACAATACTCTTATTTTTGGTGGAGTATTACTTGCAATGAGTTCTATAGGACTTTTGATTTTTGTACTCAGCGATAAGGTGTTTCACTTAAGTTGATACTAAAGCTTCTATTAATAATCACTCCTTCGATGAAAGAAACCGAACCATGTAAACCGAATGTTAATTGCTCACGGTTTTGCTTCTTTTACTAGATGATTAGATGTGTTTTTGAATTAAAATGACTTATTTAAATAGAATTTCTTTAGAAGAAATTTTAGAAGAAGATATTTTCTACAATTATGACGAATATTCAAATCTTTTAGAAGATTCAGAGTGGTAATGAAAACCACTGAATTACTTTTGATATTTTTCTCATTATCATTTTCATTCTTAGGTATCTCTTTGCTTGTTTTTTATTAGAGGCTTTTTTACCTTCTGCTTGTTCAATTGACTTAATATTGAATTAATTACTTATGTTCACTAGATCTAAATAGTGCTTTTATAGTAATTAAGAAATTACAATCTTACTTTCCAAAATTTTACCTAATGGAAGATCAAATTATTGCTGCCGAAAATGCTAAATCTATTTCAGCCGAAATATGCCAATGGTCAGGAGCTGTGTTTGGTATTTTGCTTGGGCTAGGTTTCTTCTTGGCTGAAGTTCAAAAGAATGACTTGAAATCTCTACCTTGGTGGAAGCCAATTTCTGCCCTTGTGGCTGGAGCAGCGTTATCAGCACATGGTAGCAATGTTATTAATAATAAAAGGACAGCAGAATTAACTGCTTTGTTGGTGAGATCAACTAATAGCGCATCTGAGTTGCCAATGACGCAGTCATCGGAATATTCTGACCTTTTGGAAGATTCTGACAACAAATAATTCTATTTAATACTTATTTAACATTATCGTCGCCCATTGCTCTTAGTCCTTTCTCCATTCCTTAAATAGCAAGAAAAGAGAAACCTAAAAATGTCATTGTTAATGACGAAAATATAAAAATCAGTTCAGTGTATTTCATTTGAGACACTCTAGAAATTTACTCTTTGTGGTTGAGCTTGATAAGAACATATACCAAATTGCAAACACTCCATTTCTTCATCGTTGTTTGATCGATGCTTTGAAAAACTGAGTCTTTCAGATAGTTGACTAAGAACAAGTCGAGCGGCATTTTCTGCAGCCTCTGTAGTTAATTGAGCAAACCGATTTCCGTAGGACATAGGAGGTCGAAGATCCACATTCTATTTCTACTCCTATGGGGCTGAAGATAACTAGAGAATAAACACTTAAGTATTTATTCTGTTCAATGATTGAAAGTTAGTCTCTGAAGATTTGTACATTTTGAGAAACTTATTTCACTAGAAATTCTGTGAAGATTTTAAGTGTGGCGTACGAAAATTTAATAGTTTTAGAGATTGGTTTTTTTTAGATTATTAGGTTTAATAGAGAAAAATTAAGTGAAACTTGATTGATGAGTGGTGATAACCTTCTTTCTGATTTGCCAGTGAAATTTTATTCTGATGAAATGACTGAAACCAAAAAGATCTTTTATCTAGAACGAAAATTTCAAGAATTAGATGATTTTATTGAAAATATTCCTGAAGTGGCATAATACTGAAATTATTTTCATCCAAAATACAACTCTTCTGGTCTTGGTGATTGGGCTTGCACAGTACAAATTCCAAACTGTAAGCATTCTTGGTCCTCATCTTTTCGCTGTTTTTCAGTTTGAATATTAGTGCAGAATAATTTTTGGATGTTTTGAATTAAAGGTTTGAATGGATTAAAGGACATAATTCAGCTCCCTAAATAACCTATTATTTTTCTACTCTATTCAGGCGGCAAAAACTAGAGAGTAAACCCCAAAGTATTTATACGCCTTTACAGGGTGTGAAGAGCCCGTTTTAAGTATTAAATGATGTGCCTAGATTTAATAATATCTAAAGTTACCGAATGATCAAAACAATAATAAGAGCAATGTATTCTGCTTTTATTTCTATTGTCTTAATCTCAATTATTCTGGCTGGCTGGACTAGTTTTGCTTTTATTTCCCAATCCACAAAATCAGGTGAAATAATTAATGTGATACAAGATATGTATGAAAGTCAAAAGTCAGTAATCATAGACGTTGTTGATCTTTCGAAATTACTAATAAAGGATACAAGTGAAAAAATTGCTATTGAAGATAATAATCTTTTAACAGAATCAGAATTTCTGACAGATCAAGAAGACAAGTCTTTATTTGATAAGCCGTCAATTCTAGAAGACAATGGTGATAATCCTCTAGGGATAGTTATTGAACCATCCTTGCCTGAAGTAAGCGAAGAAGATTTGCCTGAAATTAGTGTAGAACCATTAGATAGTGATCAGAGTGAGGTTTCTATGAATGAAATGGAAATAGGAATGGACATGAATTAAGTCAGTTAAACGAACTTTATTAAAAGGCTTTAATATTGCTTTGATTCCAATTTCTCTTATGAATAAAATTCTACCTTTAGTCTTTGCCTTTTCTTTTTCGGCAGCTCCTGTTATGGCATGGGGCGAAGGTGGATGCTCCTTATCTAATAAGAACAAAGCAAGTCAAGATGAGACGGTTGAACAAGTTGATAGTTCCGATTCTACCGATAGGTAAATTCAAGAGAATGAATAACTCATTGCTAATTCGAATTCTTTCTTTCTCTCTTGGTCTCCTTCTGATTCTTGCTCCTGCGGCTGTTGATGCAGATGAAATAGATTCATCGCATATAGAATCAGACCCTACTGAAACCGTTCAAGCTCCTAGGCAAATGACAGAAAAACAAATGAATGATCTTTTTGGCGAAGATCCCTATTTAGGCCAAACTTCTTATCTTCAGTCTCCGGATGGATTTAGTCTAAGAAAAAAATCGAAATAATGGAACTTTATTATCGAGAAAAGTCAAAGTAAAGCGTGGTGAAAAAGTTGCCTCTTATTAATAAAACAATGTCTTTCAAGATAAGGACTAGTTGATCCTTAGACAATTGTCTCTAGGTATTGAATTGGTTTTCCTTGCCTGTATAAATACTTGAGTGTTCCTCCCCATAGATTTCTTAAACCAATATGAGTAGAAATTAAGCAGGTTGTTTAGATGTCTAACCATGCCATTCTCAAAGCAATTATTTCGAAAATTTTCTGGGGTTTCCATTCAAGGAAATGAAATGTCTGATTTGTTTTCTAATTACAAGCCAAAATATGATGATGATGTGATGGAGTGCTTGCAATTTGGCATCTGTTCTACACGTACTGCCCCCCCAAGAGAAATACCCTATTTTCACTTTTGAAAAACAACTTTGCTTATATAACTTTTAACTATTTACTAGTAGTTAATTAGCTAAGATTAGCCAGCGTAAAATTATTAAAATCAAAACAGTCGTAACTAAAGGGAATGCTGGGTAACGAGTTTTGAAATTAGCAGGAGGCCAGGGAGACCAGGATATAAGTCTTCCTTTGGGCTCTTTAATTACCTCTTTTTTTTCTGAAGTCTTTGACGTCTTTGGGATAAATCCAAGTTTTATGTTTTTCTTTGCTTCTGTCATAATTATTCCTTTGAATAAAATATTAAAAGGTCAATCTGCAGAGTGTGACTTTGAGGGCAATTATATTGATTTTATTTTTTGTTTTTTGTAAGATGATTTTTACACACACATATCCAGAAATTTAATAGCATTCTAATACTTGTTTTTGTGCACTTTTCACTAAAGAAGCCTTAGCTCTAAGAATCTCTCGTGCAATGTTCAATGAGAGAAAAAGTATTGAGAGCTTTAATGCTTATCAATGTATCCGAAGTTATCTAGTTGACTTGTCAATGCAAGAGTTGATAGAACTCGCGAAAGACTATGGAATCGAAGTGGGTAAAGCTTCCTAGTTGAATAAAAAATTGGAGGTTAACCCTACACGCAGTTGATATCTTCCCTTTTCAGAATGTTTGAGTGATAAATCAGTAACCTAGATCTTGTTAAATGAGTAGGCATAACGTTCGGGTAAGAGCTAGATTCCCGCATGGATTCATGAAGAATGGAGCTAAAAGAAATGTAGACGATCGATCTGAAAAACTTCATATGTTCACCAAAATTGTCATGGAAAAGCAGGCTTTGAGAGAGAGCTTTATTAAGTTGATGAATGATGCTGAAAGAGCCGTTGGTAGGAAAGAAGCTGTTTACCTTTTTAGAGATGCTGAAATTATTTGGCAAAAAATTAATAGTTGAGATTTTCTCTTTTTTACTTTCGGGAGTACAATAATTTTTACAATTCGATGGTATTAAAAAACGAAAATTCTAAATCACACAAGTTAGTATTTAAAGTTTTAACTCCAGTTATAGATCTTCATTATATTCAGTCATCAAATCAATTAGGTCATCAACTATCTCATCTTCATCTTGTCCAATGATAGTTTGTGTCCCAAGGTCAAAGGTGGACTTTAAATCAGAAAGTAATTCTCTATCTTCTTTGTTTAGAGGATTTATTTTATCGAAGTTTTGCATTATTTATAATCAGAAGGATCAAAGTTGATTTCAAGTTGATTAATGTTATTAGAAATTTGATTTAGCCCCCACAACTCTCCTCTATCGGAAGCTTCAACTATTGATTCGTAGAATTCAGGAATATGTGATGACATGGTTTTAGATGGATATGGGTGAGATGCCCGCAGAAAGTTGGTGGAAGTTAATCACTCCAAAAGAAATGAGAGCGGGAATGAACCAACTAAATGGAAGAAAAATTCTGATTTTAGATTTTGTATCTTCGGACATGGTTCAAATTCAATAACTCAATAATGCGTCAAATATTCCTTTTTCGAGAGAATGATTGGTTCGGTTACCTATATAAAAAAGTCATCCAAAGAATCTTTTTATGTTTGTTGTTCCTATTAAAGATAATTAGACTTTATTTTTAAATTCTATAGATCTAACTTCGTAGGTTTTAAATTCTGGTGTTAATTCATGAGGAACAGCTGTAATGGGAAATCCCACCGGCTCCAAAGAATTTCTTGGGCTTGAGTCTGTCGTATTTTTTCTGTACCTCTAATGATTGTTCCTCGTAAGGTTTCTCTAAAACAGCTTGTAGTTCCATTATGAGACTATAGTCGCCTTCCTCTGCCATTTCGTATGCTGGTGTGATGAGCCATTCCCGCCATGTGTATTTTGGATTAATACGTTTCATTTTTGCTGATATTTCATTTTGATCACCTTTGTTAATTACGTGGTCCCGCCATCTTTGTAGCCAACTGATCCATTTGGTCTCAATCTCTTCTGAAATTGGTAGATAGAAACTATCTTTTAAGTTTTTAAGTTCTTTTGGGATACTTGAAAGTTTTCGGAAAAAGATTGTGTAGTCGACCTTTGTGTGAACCATGAGCTGTAGCATTTCATTTACTAGAGGTGCGTCATAGGTGACTAAGCCTAGTTTCTTTGTCCACATGTTCTCCATTTTCTTATTCATTACTGAAGTAAATCCATCGCGGATGCTATCTAGCCTGTCCAGTGCCTTTGCGTTGCCGGTAAGCAGAGGTCGAATCGCCCCCCAAAACATTTGATAATTTGCTTCGGCAGCAACTTGTTGGTTAAAGAACGCAAAGTGTTCACCACCTCCTGTCCAAGGTTGGAAACTGGGATCGAATAGTTCGCAAAAACCAAATGGACCGTAATCGAGTGTGAAACCTCCTGCAGCGCAGTTGTCACTGTTGAAATTACCTTGGCAGTAGCCAATCCGCATCCAATTAGCTACTAATGATGTGAGTCGTTCTCGGAATGAATTTGCGAGCCCAACGACTTGGTCGCCAAAGCTAAGGGTCGGATCAATTTCCTCCTTGTAATTTCTTACGATTAAGTGCTTCACAATCATCTCGAGCTCTTTCATTGCATCTTGATGCTCATTGTTGCGTACTCGACGTGCAAAGAGTTCTATCTGACCTACCCGTAAAAATGATGGCGCGACTCGTGTTGAGATTGCAGCTGGTGTTTCTACCAATATGTCTGGATCGATTGAATTGGAGTCTTTTGTATACCAAGGCCTGCGGACTGTCTCGGATTTAGAGACATATAGTGTGAGAGATCGTGATGTTGGTACTCCGAGTGATTGCATATATTCCTGCGCTAAAAACTCACGAACACTTGAACGAAGCACTGCTCGTCCATCAGCTCCTCTGCAGTATGGTGTTGGCCCTCCTCCTTTTAGTTGCATTTCCCATCTTTTGTCATTAAAAAGACCTTCAAATATAGAAATAGCTCTCCCATCTCCATAGCCGTTACCTGTCCCAAACGGACACTGCTGAGTATATTCAGTTCCATAGATAGATAGTGCGTAACCAGTAGCCCAACCAAATGGTCGCATCGGTGTTGTCGCAACACTTATGTCGCCGGAGAATAGACGACGAAAAAGCTCATCTAGAGCAAGTTCCTGACTCAAGCCTAACTCGTTAAATAATATTTTACTGTGAGCGATATATTCTGGCTTTGGAATTGCTGTTGGAGTGACAGGTACATAGTGACCAGAAAAGACCTCTCTTGTTAGGTGGTCGTCACCATCATCTGTTGCCTGAGGATCAGGTTCGAGAGAATCCAAGAATGAGTAGTCAGCTTGTTTTGCAAACTCAGAGAAAGTTCTAGTTGTCTGCATAGCTTTAGTATTGCTCATTTAGATCTTTTTGTAGTTGGTTAAGTCTTTAATTTGATGATTCTTTCTTTTCTATTTCTAGCATAGATTCGAAGCTTTAATGTTCTTAAAATCTGTTTTGTACTAGCCGATAAGTCTAAAAAATGGAGAGTAAAATATTTTAGATTCAGTTGTATCTTTGGGAAAGTTTCAAGACATAAAACTACTGGGCTAATTCAATTCCATATAAAAAGTTAATTCGTATCAGCTACATTTTTAAAGAACTCACAATAAACCATTAAATCCGACTCTTTTTCTGTTTTGAGATTTAGGTCTGAAATTGCTTTTGCAGTTTCAATTCTGTAAGCATACCAATCAAGGCAAAGATTTCTTTGTCTTTGTGTCTCAGAGATTACATTTGGTTTTAAGGAACTGACTCGAGAAGTGTTCTTTGTACAGCCACTTATAAATACAGCAAATACAACAAGAGAAAGAAAGTGTTTCATCTTTTAATTAACTTCGTAAGTAACTGGTGATGACGGTTGAATCATAAATGTGTCCAGCTTCCTCAATTAAAGGTCTTACTTCAGGATTGGAAAACATTGCGATTGATTTACCTTCTTCAGCTTGCTCTATAAAAACGGCACTACTTGGATCCTCTTTATTTATCCCTCTATAAAGACAAACAATTTTTTCTTTATTCATAAGTTGTTTGTTTTCTTCACTGTCATATACCTCTGCCCATTGTTCAAACGGAACAGAAATTTTAAAGCTGAATACGGTTGTTTCTAGAGCCACTGATTTGATTAGATGATTCTGAACCAAAAAGAGCATTGCAGATTTTTATATAAAATTCTGTCTCATTAATCATATCTTCAACCTCTCCTAACACAATTATGATTTTTTACTGTCATCACTATTAATTTTCTAAATGACTGATTATCTAAAAAGACCTCCTTTTTTCTTTGGAGTCTTTGCCTGAAGCTGTTCTTCTACGACTAATCTTGCTTTCTTATGAGCAATTTTAGATTCAACCATTGTTATGATTGATATCAAAAATAAGCCTCCTATTCCAATTAATTGTTCGGCTTTTGTTGGCTCTGTATCACCATTTAAGATTGCCCCTAGAACGAACCAAGCTGTAGCTGCTCCTCCAGTTGCAAAGTAAGGAATCCAGCGACGTTGGTAAAGGTATCCAGCACCTAAGCCAGGAAGGAAATTTAATGTTGTAGCAACCCATCCACTGGATGCAGCAAGAATTTGTTCCTTAGAGGGGTTATCCATGTAAATCTCTAAAATCAAATTATGTCGATATCAATTGTTTTCTGTGGACTGAACTTGCTGTTGTGAGTTACACCACACAATTAGAATTTAGTTTCGATTTTTTTCAAGCGGATGACCAGACTCGAACTGGCGACATTCAGCTTGGGAAGCTGACGTTCTACCACTGAACTACACCCGCAGATCTTTAAGTTAGCGAAGTTAAATGCCTACCCTATCTTTAGACACTTTCTGAAATGAGAGTCTAATCAGTTCTTTTAATGCCCATATTTCTGTTTTTGCAGTCTTTTTCTATTTCTTTTTTGATCATCTCATAAAGCGCTAATTCTTCTGGATCTTCAGAACCAAGTCCATACCCCATCGTTGCAGCAATATAAATTTTGTGTTGTCTATGAGAACTCAGACTCATTAGCTTTTAAACATTGATCAACGTAATTGGATGAATCATCTTACCTAAGATGATAACTGCAAATGTAATTTTAAAAAAATCATAGCGATCTTGAAGTTGATCAATATCTTATTAAGCAGAAATGATTTCTTTTTTTCTTGATCTCTTTAAAACTGCGTAAAAAGTTAAGACACTTATTGTTCCAGATGGACCTATAAATACATGCCATATTTGTTCGCCTGAACTTGAAAGTAGAATCCCAAAGAATGTAGTAAAGAATACTCCCGTGATGGGATAAATAAAGAAGACCCAATCTTTAAATCGTCTCCACCATTGCGATACAAGTAGAATACTTATTAATACCTGAATTAAAAGAGTTGTTGACTTGTCTAGTAACCAATAAGAAAAAACCGCGGCAATTATTAACAAAATATTGCTAGTTATGATCGACTTGTTTTTAGCTACTGAAATAGTAAAGAACGATAATCCAATAGAAAGAAATGAATAAAACAGCCAATTATATATTGATGAGTGATCTACATATATCCAATCCGTAGTCGTATGATCGAACATCTCAAACATTGAAGCAAGTCCTAGTGAGATAAAGGCAAAAGGTGGTAGCAGAGGAAATCTAATTTGCTTGAATCTGTTTATGGACTTAATTCCAATAATGATAGGGATGAGAAATGCTTGTAGATGTGCTAATAACAATAATGATCTGAAGGTCAATTAAGTTAATTTGGAGCTAATACGAAATTAGCAACTTTATTGAAATCTTCCTAATACAAGAACTAATATTTTTTAAAGAAACTTACCAATGATTGAAACCGGGTTAGTTGTTTAACAGAGGAAACCCGAGGACGGACTAGGCGAATATTTGGACGTTGACCGCACATTCCAAAAATAATTAAAATGTATTTCTAAATTCAAGCTAATACTAAGATAAAAGCAACAAGTAAATCAGTAAGAAGATATGTTCTTAATTCCTCCAGACTCACTCTCAAGATTATTGGTTGTAATGGTGGCGAAAGTTGTTGAGAAATTGAATTTCTTTGCGGTTTTAGATCCTTTAATAAAAACCTTTATGCAAGTTGCACTTGTCATTGGACCATTGAGTCTTGTGGGTTTGGTTTTGCTACTTAGGAAAATTGAAAAAGATCATCCAGAACGTATACGTTGGAAGTAATGAGAAAAGAAAATCAATTCAACTCCGATTCGAATTATCCAGAAAACTTTTGGCCGAAAATATTAACTCTTCTCTGTATTGGGGCTTTTATTTATTGGGTAATGACTTCTCAAAATGCTGATAAAACTCTCGATCAATATCTTTTTGACCCAATTCTCAGACTATTTGACAGAATAAAAATCAATGATTTTTCGTAAATGATTAACAGACTTATTTCAAGTGAAAGATCCAAATGGATTTTTGTGATTGGTGTGGTTGCCATTGGTGCAGGATTCACAGCAAAGAATGTGATCTCCTATCCAACTGAATGTATGAGCGAAGAAGTTGTCCAAGACTTTGTTACACCTAAAGGAACTACAAGCAATTTCACCATTTTCTAGTTTTTTTCCCTCAATAAGTCAAAAAAGTCTCTACATTTGAAGAAAGAAATTTTAAAATGTTTTTCTTTAATCCATTTTGGCCTTTAACAGCTTTAAGAATCGCTTCATTAAAAGCAACTTCAACATTACTTTTACTTCTTTTAATTAAATCAAACCTTCTTCGTTTGAAAGGTGGACTGATAGGCGGACTCGTTGCACTTACACTTATTTCTGGATTAATTGTCTCATCAACAGTTGCTGGCGGAGCTGCTTACTACATTCTTCAAAATAAGAAATCAAATGATGATGAAGTAAACATGTCTGACGATGATGTAATTAATGCTGAAGCAGTTTCAGCTTGATTTCGTTTTGCAATTACGTGCTAAAGATGGTTCATTGCTCATTATTTACTAATTGTTTTAAGCACCTCTCTAACAAATTATCTTAGGTGGTTTTTTATTGTTCAACTGAATAATTATGAGAAATAAAAATTAGATTATCGAACTATCTATTGGTTTATAAACAAATTTAGAATTTCATTTTTAAAATTGTCCATCGATTTAATAATCAGGTCTGCACCTGCTTTTCTCAACTCTGCCTCATAACTTAGACGTTTCTCTCGACTTGAATCTACATGTAAATGTGGGGGGGCAATAGCGATACTGATAAATTTCTGATCAGGGATCTTAATTCGAGCATTTATTACTGTTTTAACATCTGCAACAGTATCTCCTATATATGCAATTGGAGGGTTGGAAAGGCCTAAAGGATTTTTTGAAAGTTTAGAAGATAGTGAAATAAAACCTGTTGGATCAGGTTTTTCAGGCGCTTCACCCATTGCAATCAAGGGAGCAGAGGCTAAGCCAAGCCTCTGCTCTAAGACGAATTTCGCTGATGGTAATTCAGCTCCACTTACGAAACCCCAACCAATTCTTCGCTGAGTTAATTCCTTGAAAAGTGTTTGTTTGACTAATAAAGTTTCATCTTTAATAAAACCTGACCATTCACTAGAGTCATGGTTTGGATCTCCACCAAAATAAAAGTTTTCAAAGCATTCAATTAATATTTCTCTAGACGGAGCTGAAAAAGAAAGATTGTTGGTTTGTACATGTCTATTAATCATTTCTAGGCTCAAATCCCAATCATTGTTCCAACAGCCTTCACTTTTTATAGAATCAATATCTTCTATCGAGGGTCTCCACCCACTAAAAAAATTTACAGTTTCTTGGATAGCCAATCGATAGCTGTTTGTTACGTCACGAATAACCCCATCTATATCAAATAAAATCAGGCCAATATTATTCTTCATTGAGTTTTTCTTCTGATTAAAGATGTTCAATGAAATTTATTGTTTAGTTGAAGCTTAAGTTCTAATTCACGATCTTTGAGACCTTTTTCATTTTTAATAATTCGATTACCGACCCAGGCAATTCCTATTCCAATGGTTGCGGGGATACCAATTACTGAAAATCTTGTAAGGCTTTGCATTCTTTTTGCTAAATAATAAAGAAGATTTGTTTGAGTCTTCTTTGAAGTTAACAAGCAATTTTAAAAATTAAAATATTAAGTGAATTTCAACTTGTTTTGGTTCTTCTTAAATCTCTCCATAAGCAGGCCATCAAATAGAAATAACCAGCCATTGCAATTATAAAAAATGATGTCATCAGCTTTGCTCTGCAGTGGACATTTGAAAAATTGAAGCAGAACTAACTACTAAAAGTATTCCGAATAAAATTATGTGATATGGAGTAAGCATGTTAAAAAAATAAAAATCCTGATGAATCTAACCAACGAACTAAGTCGATGTTGTAGTGCAATGCGAAGATTTTTGGGGTGGTTACACCAATATTTGAGAATATGAGGTAAAACCATATTGAATAAATTGGAATGTAATGGTTAGTTTCCTTTTCTTAATACTAAAGCCAGTACTCTTTTTGATGTTGAAAAAATTTTTCAAGAAGCAAATGAAAGCTTTTATTATCAGTGCAATTGAGTGGCTAGTTCTTCAAACAGACAATGATTTAGACGATAAGATTCTTGCGAAGGTGAAAAGTGGAATGAAATTGGGTGTCGTTTGATCAAATGCTTAAGCAAGTGGTAAATGGATTTACAATATTGACTCCATGCAAAACACATTTATATTTTTGTTGTTAGGTGACTGTAAACTATGACTGAAAAATGTGAAACGAAGTGGTCACCCACTGAAGATCAAATCGATAACATCATTATTCCAGCAATGCAGGGAACTGCTCAGCAATACGCTAAGTATGCTAGTGAACTCCAATGTCCTCCATCATTTATCGCACTAATGCTTCGAGATATTGCTGATACGTTTGAAGAAAATGCAATAATAGGAGACAAAGGTTGTGATTGTTGTTAAACCACCTTCAATTCGTCTACTAATTAAAAGTCAGCAAGTTAACCATCCAGTTTTACCAATAAGGTATTTTGTTTGATACTTTTTTATTTGCCTATTAAGCACAAGTAACGAGGAATACCCGAACTTTTTGTGTACTGCTTGCCTTGTTCCTCGCATTGAGACATGTTTTTCATTTCTATTTTTTCTATTCCGTAAGTACTGTTTTGAAGGATCAACCAAAAACTTTCGGCTTGTGCATTCATAGCTGTCAAAAACATAGCCGATGACAAAAATAATAAATTGCGTTTCATTGATCTTCTCCTAATGTCCAACTCTATCCAGAATTAATTCACGTTTTTGGTGGGATTTCCTCTTTTTTACCCGAACTGGTTAGCCCTACCTGAACCGACCTTTTGGGATAGATTATTCCTGGTTATATTCCTAATAATTGATTCAAATTTTAAAAAACATTTTAGCAATGACAGCAATTAATAAAATTACTGCCGCTAAGCTTTTAGTTTTAATAAACCTTCCTGTTTTGCTTTTAATAGCAGGTGTTTACCAAATAGGTTCTGCAGTAATAGTTTAATTATTGTGTTAGCTAGTTATTGTTTCTAGTTATGGCCAAATGGATTCCGTCCCAAAAGCAAAAGTCAGGTTTAATAAGTAGAACATTCGAATTTTTTATTGATGAGTTAGCTGAATTGCAGTATGAGCTTGATTGCCCAGATGAATTCATATGTGATTTCCTTGAAGTTGTTAAAAATCGTTGGTCACCAGATAGTTGTCATTCCAAGGCTAGGCAGCATAAAAGAGATAATCCAAGCTCCTACTGAAAATGCACAATGAAAGTTGGCTTGTGAAAAAAGATCGAGTCTGGGCAATGAGGTTTTTAAAAGATAAACACCCTGATGAAGACGGAACTACATACATAAGGGTTCACTACGCTAGCTGCAGGTTCAGATTCCTACACGGCATTACTCCTCATGTTCAATTACATGAAAGTGAGAAGCTAACTTATGAAAAAGCAAGAGACCTATGGAGGTCGTCAGTGGAAACAGAATGGGAAGTCTCTAAGAAACCCTTATGGGAGACCTCTTAAAGCTTAAAAAAAATTAGCAGAATTCTCTTTTAAGTTGATATTTAAGAAAAAAAGATTTTGAAATTTGAGTATATACCACTAGATAGTTTTGTATCCAGATGAACTACACGTGCCATCCATGCATAACATAATAGTTTTTGTAGCAACCGCTACCAAAACGTTCAACTCGTTACATAGCGAGCCGCATCTCGATTTAAGCCAAGGAACGGGGACTTAAATCAACATTCGGAGTATGGATGATGACAACTCTTCTATATCGTGGACAAAACTATGTCCAGCACAAAGATCAAAAAGCTCAAAAGGATTGTGTTGAGCTGACTTACAGGCGTAATCACTACAACACATGCAGAAGCGATGCTAAGTCTGAGCTAAATTCCCAATTGGCTTATCGCGGTCATCGCTATCAACATTAGTTTGTTAACTTTTTTTGTAAGGCCCTGCTAGGCAGGGCCCTTTTTTTTGCTTAGATAATTCTTGTTTGGTTGAACAGCTATTAACTAGTACAAAGTTTATTTTTATTAACCCTCATAAACTTTGCAAGTAGATGCTGTTGGATGATTACTACATTCTTTTTCCCAAAACTCATCTCTAGTTTCATTGGGAACCGTGTAAGAGAAGTCATGCATTGTTCGAATATCACTTAATGCATTTTTGATTATGTTCAAAGGATTTTTTAGTTTCATAACCCTCCGTATCGGTATATAGATGTTCTAATCGATCTTGTTAAATTTATACACCTCGGCTTTTACTCAAGTAGAATTAACTATTAGTCGATTAACGAATCAAAGATAAGAATTATAGGAGTAGAGGCTATGCTTAAGGCTTTACCAAGTTAAAAAAATATAGTTTGTGGTTATTATCAGTTAAAAATCAATTGATTGTCTCATTTTCTAAATGGTTGTGTAGTAATGAATAATCTTGGATTGAACGATGATAAACGCATATGACGTCTATTTACCAATCTGGATATAAGTAATCGTCTCCTATGGGCTCTTCATAAAATTGACCAACTTCAATTCCATAAAAATATTTTGATAGTTTGGCGAAAAAATTTTGCATTTTAATAAAAAAAACGGTCTGTGCAGACTCAGACCGTTAGTGAATTACTTCTTTCCTATCTAAATACATTATTTTAGTTAGTGCGATAGTAAGGAATACCCAATTAATTTGTTTAAGGACAAGCCTAGTCTGTATTAATTGAAGTGAGCACTGATAAAGGAAGGCGGTTCAAACTTTTTTTGGAGTTTAAATAATGTATTTACTTTATTCTTTAAAAAGGAACCAAAACCCAAATCAATAAAAATATATAGAAATAGGGAATAGCAAAAAACCACATAGAAAATAAGATGACATATGAATGTGTCTATGAGATCAGATTCTTTTTCATTAGTTTTTTGCTCTTCAACATCTATCTTGGGTGACTTGAAATCACTTATCGAATTAGTAGCTATTGACTCAACCCAGCCAAACTGTGCTAGTTCTTGATCGATTATTTTTAGCGCTGAAGTCATAAAAAAGAAGAATTTTTAAATATTTATCTTTTTATCGTGTTAAAAATCAAGTTCTAGGCCAACGTTACATTTTTTAGTTTTTTATCTAATTTTCTTGAGGACGAACACATGATTCCAGTTAATTTCTTCCATTGCATCTTTGAACTGCAAGCATGTTTGCATCCGCATGATTCTTTTCTGATTTCCAAATCTTATTTGAAGTTTGACCAATACAAGCAACTTCAGCTGCATTTTTTATTCCTACTGGTATTTGAGTTAAAGCCAAAATCATTAGGGCAAAACCTGTTCCAGGGGCATGAATATTTAATCGAAAGTTTTTGAGCCAATTTTTCTTACGCATTGATCAATTCCTTTTTAATAATCCTTTATAGCTAATTTTGTTATGTATGCTTGAGTTGAATGAAATGTCTCAAAAGCAAAAGACGAAAATTTAATTAAAAATGTTATTTCCAGAAATAGAACCTAAGGAACAAGGGATATTGAAAGTGAGCCCACTACACTCAATCTACTGGGAAAGAAGTGGCAATCCAAACGGATCCTCTGTCTTGATTGTTCATGGAGGCCCAGGTGGTGGGAGTAGTCCTTCTTATAGAAGATATTTTGACCCAAAGAAATTCAATATTGTTCAATTTGATCAAAGAGGATGCGGTAGATCTTCTCCTCATTCTGAGATAAAAGAAAATACGACACATCATTTAATTGAAGACATTGAAAAATTAAGACAACTCTTAAAAATTGAATCATGGCATGTCTTTGGGGGCTCATGGGGCTCAACCTTAAGCTTGATTTATGCCATTCAACACACGGAAAAAGTTTTAAGTCTTACTCTTAGGGGTATATTTTTGTGCCGAAAAACCGAATTAAGTTGGTTCTATCAAAAAGGAGCTAGTGAGATTTTTCCTGAAGAATTTGATCTATATCAGTCTGTTATTCCGCAAAATGAGAGAGGCGATTTGATTAATGCTTTTCATAAGAGATTAACCAGTCAAGATAGGTCTGAAAGAGCCAAAGCGGCTCATGCTTGGACGAGATGGGAAATGTCAACAAGCTTTCTAATGCCCAAAGAATTATCCATTAAAAAAGCTGCAAATAATAATTTCTCAGATTCTTTTGCGCGTATAGAATGTCATTATTTTGTTAATAACATTTTTTTAGAGGAAAATTATATTTTAAAAAACATTACTAAGCTAAATGATATTCCTGTTTCGATTGTTCAGGGAAGATATGACGTGGTTTGTCCCATGAGAAGTGCATGGGATCTTAATAAATCATTGCCCTCTTCAAAACTTTATGTAATCGATAATGCGGGGCACTCAATGAAAGAAATTGGAATTTCTAAAAAATTAATTGAGTTGACGAATGGGTTAGCCAATTCTTTTTGATCTCTATTAAAAGTTGATGATATAATGTCTAAAATATATTCTTTGAGAACCCACCTCATTAGTTCCATTATGTAATTACAAAAATCTAAAAACTTTCAGCAAAAATAAATATCATTAATTATCTTCGATTGATTTCAAGCTTGCTTGTTTTCTTCATTTAAATCACCCATCGCTTTGATTGGGAATTTCTTCCCTTGTCTCCAAATAGCTGCAAAGAGTAAAGCTATAAAAGCAATTATTGGTACGAATCTTAGGACTTCCATTGTGGAAGGATCAATAACTAAAGATTTAAATGGATTACCAATAGAAACGGGTTCAACTTCATAAGAATTTACTAAGGAATTTAGATCTACTTGCATGAGTCTTAGATATTTCTTCTAACATATTAAAAAAGACTGAAAAGTTAGCTTCAAAAAATAAATTTGTGATCCTGATGTATAAAATACACTTTTAATAGTAAAAAAAGTTATACCTACTGGTAGCTTGTGTCCGATCACCTTGCGCCTTTTTATTGATAATTTATCTGATTAGATACATAAATAAACCTCTCATTTTTATAGACAATTTATTTAGTAAGCCATGAGAAGAAAAAGAACCAACTAAAGATAATTAAATTAAGTCCAACTGTTAATGATATCGCTATCACTTTATAAGTTTTTCCAACTTCTTCAGATTCTTGATTGAGCTTTATTCTTTTCATTTCGCTTCTTTGTAAAAAAAACTTCTGATTCACTCTCTGACTAAAGCTATATGAGGAGAGGTGTCATTTCCCTTTCACTTAATAACATGAATTTTTCTTTTTTAAACGGCTTAGATTCTTTGCCATCTATGTTAAAGACAGTTCATGGCTATTTCAGGAATTTTATTAGTTGTGGGAGTAATTACATTTGAGCTGAGTTACTTGTTTCGTGAAGGTTCATGAGAAGCATTTATATGATCCGCTTTCTTTGAGTTGGCTTTAAAATTTATTTTTATTAAGTTTGTATGTTTTGCACTTGATTCAATGTCAATGGATTTATTTACTGATTGATAAAACGTTTTTACGAGTTAAAAATGTATAGTTACAGATTAATATGAACAGAGCTCAAATTGCGTTACCTCCTTTACTAAAAGGCTCTACTGAGGTGAAAATCATTGAACGAAGTTGGGGCATTGAAAGGTGCTATGTAACATCAGATGGTGAGAAGGTTTGCACACCAGCTCCGTTTTTAACAAATCATCGAAACCTAGATTGGCCTTGCTTAGCTTAAATAGTTTTCTTGTCAAAAATAATTTAATAACTGTTCAAATCGAATTTTGATTTTGAATTCTTTCTTTGATTTTTTCTTAAACCGTTATCTCCTTCTGCCATCTGAAGAATTGATGCAAAACCTGTTATTAGTAAAATTCCAAACATGATTACGTGGTAGGGAGAAAACATTTTAATTTTGTTTTTAAATGAAATTAGCTACTACTACATATTGGATGTTGTAGTGCAATGCGAATATTTTTAGGGTAGTTTCACCCAAGCATTTAATTTTTTGGTGATCTTAAAATTCAAATATCTGATATATCTACCAACACTATGAAATTGTTTACTCCTTTCAGCATTCCTAAGTCTGATATGACAGCTCTGCCGAAACGGAAAAATAAAGCTTCATCCAAAAAGTCCCATTAAAAAAAACCAACAATACTTTATGGTACAATTGTACTGCCAACTTGTTTGCTGGTATGAAGCGAGATGGTTGGATTAGGGAAGCAAATGGAATATGGATACTTAGGTTTCGATATGATTGGGAGAGCTGGGATCAAAACCCTAAGGTTTGGATTGAGAGGGGAAGGCTTGAATCAAAAGGACCCCCACTTTTAAAAAATCGTAAGAGGATGAGAAGAGGTTTGGCAATAAAACTATGGAGGGAATTATTGTCAACTGGATGGAGACGTATTCCCCCACAGTGGGATTAATAATTAAAATGATCAAGTTCTTGTTATTTCCAAGTTAAATTAGTTTTTATACTTTATCTTTTCCACTTCAAACGTAAATCTGCAAAACGTTTGATTTCGCAGACTACTTAATGTATAGATTTTGAACATCTCATCACTATTTAAAAGTAAATTCATTAGGTTAGATTTTTAAATAAACAAATAATCATGACATCGGACATTGAATACTATAAGCAACTGTCTAAAAAGGTTAGTACAAATCAAGATAAAATTATTTTTTTTGATCAAAATCAAAAGGCATTTTACTTAGATATTTATTCTGATAGTTGGTCAAAGATGATGCTGGAATATGCTAAAGCAGAGAATCTAAGTTCAGAGCAATTAAATAAAATTGAGGAAATGAAATGGATTGAGATGCCTAAAAATTTAAAGCTTTTTGCATATGATTTCTGTATTCTTAATGGATTTGTTTTTACTGGAGTGGGAAGTAAATAATACTGATTAATCTGGGATTAAAAAATATTTAGGCGCTTATTCATTTGATTAATTTACCACTTTTCTTTTTAAGTAGATTGATTTTTTTTTATTGTAATTGCTCTAGTAATAAGTCAGATGCTTGTTGCCTCTAGGTTCATTTAGTTCTAAATGGTGCACGCACAATACTTTTTAATTTTCTAGAAGATGCAATTTATTTTTTCTTTTTCGTCCTTTTGCTTTTTGGCTCAAATCCGTCTTTAAAGTCCGAACCGGATTTGTTAAACCAAGCCAAGAAGGCGGCAATAGATGTTCCAATTAAAGCAGCAATAACCCATTGAGATATTTCATCCATTAGCAAAAAATTTTTCTTCCAGTAGCTGAGTAATAGTAGCAAGTACCATCAGCCCCGATATAAAACATACGGTTTTTGTATTTTGACTTTGAAAATTGTTCAAGTCTTCTTTCATGCATATCGAAGTTTTTTGTATTTAACTCTGGATTTCGTTCTCTTTGTTCATTGGTTCCCTCTTCTAAATTCCATGCCAATTTTCTTATGAGCCAAATTGCGGCAATTAAAAAAACAATAACTAATAAATCCATTTATTTTGCAAGAGAAAAGTTGTTAGCAATAGTCTCTCAACTCTCTCCATTTATCTAGCCCCGCTTGAAGATTCTCCATTTCAGCTTCAGAACCATTTGTTTTAAATGCTTTAATCAACGACTCTGTAGCTTCGATTCCATAGTTAGCAGCTTCTCTTTGTCTTGCACAAACTTTGTCTCTGGTTCCATCTTTTAAATCTGTCTCAATTTCTTTCAGTAGTTTGCTTGCTTTCTCTTGTTTTTGATAAAAATCACTTAAATACATCTCAAATTCCGACTCAGCATTAGCTGATATGACTGAAGAAAACAAGATAACCAAGGATATTAATAATAGAGGAAATAAGCGCTTCATGTTTTCATAATGGCGATCTTGCTAATCTTCACAACCTATATATATGCAATGTTATATGGGGAACCCGAACACGCAGCACGTATCAAATGTTTAGATGATATTCACATGAAATCAAATCAATTTTATCTCTCCATTTTTACACGTAAACCACTTGAAATGTGTTTGCTTTTTATTTACTGTGCTTCATTAGCATGCTTCGCTAGTTGATAGATATTTAAATGAACTATTTCAAAAACCCTTGGCAATGACATTTGCATTTGTGGTTTGTTCTTTCATTACTGATTCTTTGGTGATCAATTTAGTATGAAGATACCTTCGATAAGTTTAAAAAGAACGCTTGACGTGACCATGAAGGACACTTTCCGAAGGATAAAAGAATTAGGTGAGAAAAACAGTCAAGCATTAAGAGAGGAATACAAAGAATGGATAGATGCTAGTGAAGACGGGAATAAACACCCTCATGTTCTGTATATGAATCAGTTAGAACCCAAAAGTTAAAAAGATCATTAAAAAGGGGCTAAAGTTGCCCCTTGTGAATTGTCTGATGATCAGATTTTACTAGTAATGTGTAAACCCTTCAAGCAGCTAATAGTTCTTCCTCCGCTGGTAATGTTTGAGTTATTGACTCATCCAATTCATCACTTCCTTTTATGTCTAGAGAAATAACGTCTCCTGATTCTAGACTCGGCTCGACATTTTGCTCAGAAGCTATTTCCAGATTAGGTTCCATTTTTACTGACGAGGTAATCTCAGTTAGAACCACTTGTGCTAACTCAGCTTCTTTAACAACTTGAGACCATGGGTTAACTGTTGCTGCAATGAAGTCCCGATTTGCTTCAGTTTTGTCTCCACGGGTGATGAGTAGGAAAGGAAGGGCAACGGTAAACAGACAAAAAATGGCTAGGAAAAAGTTGGCGATGGCCATTTCTCTACCAGGTTCAAATGCTGCTAGAAGCATAAAAAGAAAAGCAATTTGTATAAAAAATCACTTACTTTTTACCCTTAAGCCATACCTTCGCAAACAAACTTAATCGAAAAATTTATTATGTTCAAAATCAATGACTTTTCAGGGGGTGTTTGAAATTGATTTTTTGTGTGTAAGTTAGTGATGACTCATTCTGTCATTAGACGATAAGCAAAATCATCAACCCTCTTCTGATTCACTCCATTATCTCCAATTCCTACTCTTGATTCTGATCTGACTTGAATAATACCTTTTTCTGGAATTGCTTTGAGCAGTAGATCATCGGTATATCTTCTCCATTTTGTCTTCGCTTCAGCATGAATAAATGAATCAGTTTTTTCAACTATTTTTGTTCTCGCTGTTTCAGAAACAATTTTGGTTGCTTTTTTAAAAGCATTTTCTAAATCATTGACTTTAAAGTCTTCTCTCACGCAGTGCGTTATGACAACACACTCTGGCAGATCAGCTGTTATTGCATTTGCTTTATGGGGGGTAATCGAAAGAACAACAAGAATTGAAAAGAAGAAAGTTAAAAATCGATTAATCATTGATCCAAAAGATCTAGTAAAATAAATTTAAAAGCAATACAAATAAATATATCCTAGGTGAAAATTATATGTGATTTTACTCTACGATTTTTAGAGATTTATGGCTTGAAATTTAGATCTATCAAAGCTGGAAAAAGAATAATGGATAATTATTGATAAAAAAACTTTTCTAAACCCATCTGAGCATTTTTTTAACTTGCTAATTCATTTCCCCATTCTTTGTGTTTTCTATCTAAATCTACTATTGAATTTTTTTGAGCATTAAGTATTAGTAAGCGATGAACTAGCTCGATTTTGGTTTCAGTTACCTCTTCTGAGTAAAACTTTAGAGGTTGTTCTCCAAGCAAATTGTCGCCGCTCATTAAATAAAAATTTTAAATCATTGGTTTTTTAGGACGAAATCAAGTATAAGCATTAGTTTTTAAGGTTTTTTTTCTTTTTACGTTACATCACTCTTGCTGGTTGTCCCTACCTTTACCATCCATTTAGCAAGAGTAGAGGTGGTTATGATTTTAATTGTAATTTTTTCTTCTTGAATCTCGTTCCCTCAACAAGTTCTTAACCTTATAAATACTGATAGTTTGTAACGCTACAGTTCTTCTTTCCATCCTGGAGAGTTCATAACAAGTTAGTTCTTCAGTTCTTTTTGATTTAGTAATGCATCCTGTTTTTCATTCTGAATTTATAGGTCTTGATTGGCCCATCCTCTTTATTGGACACATCATTATGTTTTGGTCTTTAACTGTAAGACTTGATTGGTCCTGGATTCCTTTAACGGATTATGAGAAATTATGCGGTTCTAAAGGTGACGTATATCGAGCTCAAGTGAGTTTATTGGAGAAAACTTTTCTAAATAGCTAAAATCAAATGAAATTACTTCTTGTTTTACCAATCTCTTTTTGCTTTTTATTTCCCACAAAAACGCTAGCATCAAGAACTGATCAAGTTAGTTCCGTTTGTGAAAGTTTTGCGGCCGGTAAAATTGATGCAGCAAAAACCTTAAAGGCTTTAAATCTAAATATTGATGATTTTTCAATAGGCTTGGATAATACTGCAAAAATATTTTGTGCCTAGTTTGTGAGTTCTTTTTGTTATTTATAGCTGCTACATTTAGAAAATTCTTTAGCTTTTACTATGAAATTGTGGAGGAAAAAAGTTTATGTTTATCCATATAATATGGACTTAAGTATTTCTGGTTATATTATTTATTCTTCATTTAGTGATACTACTTAAAAGAAGTGAATCAAATATTGATTTAGGAACAGTATTTCATCTGATTTTAAATGGATAGCACATAATGAAACAGACTTATACACTTGTGAGATAATAGTTCTAAATTCAATGCATTGATGTAAAAATGCATACCCATATTAAATGTATTTTCTAATTTTCCTTAATTCTCATTCTCACTAAACAGACATGAATATCGCTCAATCATCGCCTTTGTATGAATATTGGAATTCTGCTCAAGACGAGAATGATGAAAACAAGAGACTATTAAAGCTTAATTCAAAGGAACCTGCTTCTAACCTTTTTAGGAACGAACCTTACAAATGGGAGAATCTTTATCGAAGTGTTCTTAAAAACGTTATTAGTGGAGATGATTCATCAATAAAAGGATTGATGGTTTTGTTATCTACAATCAGTAAAAGGGAGAAAGATATAGCCCTTAACTCTCTAGAGCCTTTTTTAGATAAGTGTATAATTAATAAATTGAGAAATGAAAAATATCAGGATATAAAGTCAAGTAAAAATTTTTATACTGCCTTTAGAATATTGTTGACTATTTTTATCAATCCATATGATTTAGAACTTAAAAAAGAACCAAAACATCTTTATGAGAAAACAGGAATGTTTTTTTATAAATTTAGAAAGATAATTTTATCAAATAAGTGAGATTTAAATCTCTGGTAAAACATTTCAAATATATAAAATTTTAATCTTAGAGAAGGATAACTATTGGAGAGAAAATTTTTCTATTAATTTTCTAAGTTGCTCTGTTCGAGAGTTTTTTTGTGGTCTGGCCTCATCAAGTACTGCTGCACAACATAATTGCCATGATGAACCATCTTTTAATTTCAATTCTTTAGAAATATTGACTGGAGCAGAGGTTAAGGAAGTTATTTCATCTATATGCTCGAGGGTCTCCCACAGTTCACTCTCCAAGAAATCTAGTTCAACTTTTGAGAGGAGGTTTGTTGCTATAAAATCCTTGATTAAATCTGTAAGTTCTAAAGACATTGTTAATTTAATCTAATCGACAAATCCATAGGTTTAATGGAATGAGCAGTTTATAAAGTTATTTCTTTTTGAGGATAGCACTTATCTAAATTATATATTTACGAGCTGATTTTCAAATTTTATTCTTAAAGACTTAATTCAGATAACTACAATATAAGAAAGAACCCACTTCCTTAAAGAAAAAATGAGTATGGAGATTACAACCGAATCTGCAAAAAAGGCGCAAAAGGAAGCTGAATGGGCATATAACAAAGCAATGGAAAAGTTTTATTATTCAATGTTGGAGGTTGTTTTCTTAAGGATTAAAAGTCACCTATCTAGGGAGGGGTTAAAGAAAGTGGTGGAGATAGATAAAAAAAGAGCTAACAACGAAAATCTGGGAGTTGAATTTAGTCAAAAAACTTGGTCAGTATTAGCAGAAGCATGGACAGGTGCAGAAGGCTTGGCGATGACTAAGATCGCTGAACTTTATGGGCTGGAGATATCTGATTTGGATATTTCCAAAATTCAAAAGCTTGATGCAAATGATAGTTCTCCAAAATGCACTCCATCAAAATAACTTTGATGTACATTGAATCTGCTGAATATATTCACCGATCGATTTGAAGTTACAACAATTAAAAAAGTTCTTGAAAGAAAGAAAAAAGCTACTCAAGAAGAAATATCTTAAGGGACTTGTTGAAAAACAACCAAACCAGCTTTGACTTGAATGGGTGGTATTTATTCCTATGTCGTATTAGTCTAGGTATATGACATATTATGCAAAGCCAAATTATATTCAATACGATGAGTGGTTTGATGACAACATTGATCCGTGCGAATTAGAGTATGAGAAGGAAAAAAATTTTAGTGATTCTGTTCACGAGAAATTTTATAAAATGTCAAATCATAATTTAATTATCGGTGGATCGGAGTCCGTTGCAGATTTAAATAAATCTGAAAGATGCTCAGGTGGTTTTTGCTCATTAACAGATGATGAACTCAAGCAGCTTTAATCAAATGTAAATTAAGAAAAATATGAATTTGAATGATCATTTTTTTATCTATTTAGAAGCGCTTACTTTTTTTCTTTTGTCTACAATGTTTCTCCTTTTGTATAAAAGCAATAAATGGTTCCAACGTTCTAGAGCTTTATCTAAAAAAGATGATTGAATTATCTATATGAAATATCTACTATTATTTACTGTCTTTTTGTGCCTAAGCACTCCTTCTGGAGCAGTTACAACCCGAATGTTTAAAGTTCTAGATACTTGTGCAAGATATAGGTTGAAAGAGAAAACTGCTTTAGTCGCAATAAAAGACCTTAAACTCAAATATGAGGGTAAAGATGAAAGTGAGGCAGAGCTGTTTATCAAGTTGTATTGCTCGGTTTTTACGCCAAATGAAAATGTAGACTTTTAAATTATTTATGAGTCGTTTACTTGTTCTTCAGCATTTAGAACGCGAGAGACCCGGATTGTTTGTCAACCTTGCTGAGGAAAGAGGATTTAGTGTTTGTACTTTTCGTTTGGATCTAGGAGACTCTCTACCAGAACTTAGGAATGGAGATTTACTTTTGGTGTTGGGTGGACCTATGGGTATAAGAGACATTGGTACTTCAACTTATCCATGGCTTGTTGAAGAAATTGGTCTAATAAAAGAAGCCTTAAATCAAGGCGTTGGGTTGATAGGAGTATGCTTGGGTGCTCAACTTTTAGCCTATGCAGCTGGTGGTGATGTTGAAATGATTCAGGACGAGGTATCCCATCAACCATTAGCTGAAATTGGGTGGGACAATATCTTTCTTCAATCACTAGAGTATAACTTTAAATTGACAAGACTTTTAAGACATCCTTTCCCTGTTTTGCATTGGCATGGAGATAGAATTTTATTGCCTAATTCTGCAGAGCTTATCGCTAGTAGTTGTAGATGTAAGGAGCAATTATTTAGTATTGGTCCATTAGCTTATGGGATGCAATTTCATGTTGAGATTGACGATGAGATGGTTAATACGTGGATTTCAGAAGATCATAAATTTATTTCTTCAGCATTAGGGGCAGACGGTCAATCCATTTTAAAACAACAACAAAAAGAATTTGGTCATAAAACATTAGATTCTAGATTAGAGTTTTTAAATACTTTATTTGACCTATTAATCTAAGTAAGATTTTTAGCCGCTTAAAATATTTACTAAAATGATTGATGACTTCACACTTGCGCAGTGCAGAAAAGATAGGGAGGTTCTTCAATTAAAAATTAAAAATCTTGAGCATGGTATTAATGAAGCCGAAAAAATGATTGCTGAGTCAAATATGAATGATGAGGCATTAACTTTTTTAAGAAGGAAAGTCGCAGAATCTAATCAGGATTTAGCAATTCTGTCTTTAATTAACTAAGTAATCTTCATTTGAATTTTTTGTTGAAAATCGACTTTAAGATCTTCATAAAGTGAGTAAGCCGTACCCGACCGTATCTTTCATTTAGAAAATTCATACTTTACATTCATTCACATCAACGCAATTCCAGTAATGACAAGTTCATCTTCTTCTCAGGTAATTACTGAGTACGGCAAGCAAAACATCTTTGGCCGTGAGACACAGCCTCAGCTTGTAGAGGACTACACCAGCTATCCAGAGGAAGCAGAAAAGACCAATGGACGTTGGGCAATGATCGGCATGATCAGCCTTTTGGTTTCATACTTCACAACAGGTCAAATCATTCCTGGAATTTTCTAAATCAATAACTACTAATAAGTAACTACTAAAAACAATGCAACCATCTAACAAAACAATTCTAGAAAGAAGCATCGGCAGACCAGCCATGATGGCATTCGTTCTACTAACAGGTATCTACCTAACAACCGGTCAACTTATCCCAGGTGTCGTTTAATGAAAAACCAAACTACAGAAACTCCAAGAGTAGAAGAAGGCAAAGTCATTGCTGAAAGACTCAATGGTCTCGCTGCATCTGTTGGCTGCTTAGCTCTTATTGGCGCATATCTAACAACCGGTCAAATCATTCCAGGTTTCGTGTAATGAACAAAGAAACTAACTACTGGAAAACAGCCGAGCAAATGAATGGCCGCCTAGCGATGATGGGTTTCTTTGCAGCTGTGATTAACTACGGAATAACAGGCTGGATCATTCCAGGAATTGTTTAATTCTGATTCTTAAAATCTAATAAAAAAAGCCTCTTCTCTGTCATTACCGATGAGGCTTTTTTTAATGGTTTTTTGTTTGATTAGCGTGTGATTAACCCAATGTAAATTAATTCAGTAATATTGATGATTATCAACTGGATGTAATTATTACTATTTGATTCTTGTATCTAGGATCAATATATCTTCTACTTTGCAACTACCATTAAGCCATTCTCTAAACTCTTGAGCAATTGCTAGTCTTTCCCTTTTAGGTAGCTTTTGGGCTCTAATTAAGAGCAATGTCATTGAATCTGCAATCAGCTCTTCAATATTTGGCTTTTCTTGCATTTACGACTATCACTGTTTCTCTTTTAAATTATCTATCTTGTTCAATGATTACTTCAGACGTAAGGATATAAATAGAATTTACGAATAGTTAACCATTAAGAAGGAAATATAAATTAGTCGTTCCACAAAGTCATATCTGACTGGCCTGAAGATCTTTGCATCCACGCTACTTTCCATTTCTCATCAATCTTTTTAAAAATAGAAGTTACTGTAGGGAGGTCATCATTTTGAGTCCCTTTATAAGTAAATTTTGAACCTAGGGTGAAAACGCACATTGCAGCATTTGAACCTAAGAGTTCAAATTTGTGCACCTTTGTGACTTCTGCGCTTTGTAACACAAGATCTCCAGAGGACCACATCTCTTGAAAACCTTTCGCATCAATGGGATTTCCGCTTGGTCTTATAAATAAAAAGTCGGGGGTTGCATTGTCTAAAAAGAATGATCCCATTCTCTCTGTTGAGGCAAAGGCTTCTAGGATGGACAGGATTTCTTCTTTAGAAGACATTGATCAATTAAAAACAATAAACTAGGATTACAGATCTGCTCAATATTGGATGTTTTCTTTGCCATCTTTTCTTGTTGCGCTGACAATATGATCCAACACTTTCTATGGAGAAATACTAAAATAATTGATTTTAACAAGAAAATTTAGGCAGCTTGTTCCGATAAGTTATTTGCGAAAAGAGATATAATTTCTCCTTTGGGTGTTTTATAAACTCTCTCTACAATTTCGCCTTCAGTAACGATTACTTTAGTATTCATTGAACCTGAGGGCAATGTCTTAGTAGCTGGTACTAGAGCTTCTTTTAAATCTGGGAACTGATCCAAATCCTTGAAGTCTTTGATTTTTTTCTTGGCAACCATTCCAATAAATATGTCGAAGTTATTATTTCCTTTTAACTAACTTTTCTCCACTCGTAAAGAGCTTGTATAGCTAATCAGGTCTTTATAGGTCTAACGAGAAAAATTAGATATAGTTTTTGGATTAGGAAATGCTTTTATAGCTTATTTTCAAAAGGGTTGTACCTAATGTCCAAAATTAATACCATTTCAGTACTAAAAAGTAGTTATCCAAAAATTACTCGTTGTGGTTGAAATTTCATTCTTCTATCTTATTGAGTCGAAAAACAATTGCGAATGATCAATTGATTTTATCCATCAACAACAAACGCTCTGTTGTACTAAGAATAATTTTTTCCTTTAAGTGCCTCTGTTAATTTCTACTTCTTTTTTTTATTATTGATTCTGTTTAAGAGATATTATATTAATTTATATTTTTGACCTATAGATATGATTATGAACGTTTTTCCAAAGAAAATAATGCTTTTAGGTAGTGGAGAATTAGGGAAAGAGGTTGCAATAGCAGCAAAAAGATTAGGTTGTAATGTTATTGCTTGTGATAGATATAATGATGCACCAGCCATGCAGATAGCTGATCAATTTGTAGTATTAAATATGAATAATGCTAGTGAATTAAAAGAAGTGATATATAAATGTAATCCTGATATAATTATTCCTGAAATTGAAGCTCTTGCAGTAGATGTATTAAAGGAAATCGAACAAAAGATAACAGTAATACCAAATGCAAGAGCTACTGCAATAACAATGAATAGAGATAAAATTAGAGATTTAGCTGCTAACGAATTAAATATAAGAACTGCAAAATTTAGTTATGCGATGAATCAATCTGAGCTTGATTTGCATGCAGAGGCGATTGGTTATCCTTTACTAATTAAACCAGTTATGAGTTCTTCGGGTAAAGGACAAAGCTTAGTTAATCATAAAAATGATTTGGCCCAGGCTTGGCATTTGGCTATTGAAAAATCAAGAGGTAAATCAAATAAAATTATATTAGAAGAATTTATAGATTTTGATTTAGAAATTACTTTATTAACTATTAGACAATTTAATGGTAAAACATTATTTTGTGCACCGATAGGACACGAGCAAAAGAATGGAGATTATCAATGTAGTTGGCAACCTGCTACATTAACTGAAAGTGTTTTAGATAAGGCTCAAAAGATAGCCAAATGTGTCACTGACAATCTTGGTGGAGTTGGTTTGTTTGGCGTTGAATTTTTTATTAAAGGTGAGGAGGTGATTTTTTCAGAGCTGTCACCAAGACCACATGACACAGGCTTAGTAACTTTGATTAGCCAAAATTTAAATGAGTTTGAATTACACCTTAGAGCTGTTTTAGGTATCCCAATTCCAGAAATAGTTTGTCATGAAGCTTCTGCGAGCAGAGTGATTTTGGCTTCCCGGACAACTTCAAACATAGCTTTTACGGGACTTGAGGATGCCTTAAGTCAATCGAATACAGGTGTATTTATATTTGGCAAGCCGAGCTCTACTGAAGGTCGTCGAATGGGAGTAGCTGTAGCAAATGCAGAAACCATCGATGAGGCAAAAATCAAAGCTGATAAAGCAGCTCAATCAATCCAATTCATAAATGAATAATTTTAATTCAGATTGTTTATCTGATTTCATTAAGTGCAAGTCGATTTGGTTTTTATTTTTGACAGAGTTAAATTGGAATCCAAGCGCAATTAACCCTCTTGAGTTGGTCCCTGAATCTTTTTGGCCTGAAGTTACGGATCTCTTGATTGAAGCTAGATATATTGGTCAAAGCAGGAATTATTACCTCAAAGAGTCTGATAAATATATGGATTATTTAAGTAAAGGTGGTAGGCCTTTTAAAGCGGATTGAAAAACATACATACTCTATTAATTCCTTACCAACTTCCTGTAGCCTCATAATTGTTAACATCTTTGTAACTGGCCTTGCCTAACAAAAACTAAATTACAATAGATTTATGGGGATAGAGGACCCAAAACTTCGTTTATTCATGCTGCTTTTGATCAATTTAATAGTGATAGTAGTTTTTAGAAACTGGGTATTAAATAACGAGGCTTTTGTGTGGTTACTTAATGGTTTACCTTCTTGAAGTGTTATGAAAGCATTTGATTCAATTTTTCTAAATATTGCTTCATCTGGGTTTAAGTCGTTAATTACTTTTACAATTTTTGCCATATTAGGATTCTTTTTTTGTTCTTTAATGACTTTTGTAATAAGAGGGAAAAGGTGGATGGTTGGTTTAGTTTAGAAAGAAAAAGAAGAGGATAACTAATTAACTTTCTAAGTGATTTAAGGGCGCTTTATAGTAAGAAATGCAACTATTTCGGTTAATACTACATAATTCACTGTTTTATGTATCACAAGGAACATCGTTTAAAGATAATTTCTGTTATTTTTGATACACGTTCAGCTAGATTTCAAGCTGCAGTAAGACTCGAGACATGGAACGGGGTCTTGAGCACTACGAGAAAGAGCAATGACTGTTCTTACTTACAGAGGCAAAGAGTACCTTCAACATAAAGAAGCTACTCCAAAAAAAGTTGTAGAACTTAGTTACAGAAGTAACATCTACACATCTAGGCAGGCAGAAGCTAAAAAGCAGATGCAAGCATCCTTAACTTACAGAGGTAATACATACCAAAAGTAATTTAAAGGAGATCTAAAAGGGGCATATATTGCCTCTTTTTTTTATGCTTATTTGCCCCATAAATATCTAGCTGAATAATAGTTTTTCTTCTATGTATTTTTGCTTGAGTTCTATTACTCTGGTTTTATGGGTGGCATCCGATGTAGAAATAATAATGACTCCGAAATAATCACAATGATTACTCAACAGTCATGGCCTAGTTGCAAGCTGCCTAAAACTCAAAAGGCACTTGAAGCTATTTATTCAATGCTCTGGAAAAGACCAAAGGTGTTTAGATGGTATTACAGGTCAAACTAATAGCTTTATTCAAGGGAAACCGAACACGCAAATCACTTAAAAGTTGTTGAAAATAATAATAAATCCTTTATTAATTAATGCAAAGATTATTTAAATCTAACAGTAGTGTATTGGCCTTGTTCATTTTTTTACCTATTACACCAAGTATTGCAGCTATTACTGTTTTTACACAGTCAGTTTTAAATGACAGACGTACTGAGGTAACGTCTATTTCCTATCATGAACAGCGAGTGATTGATGCTACTAGATATTAATGACTATTTTGCAGTTTGAGCAACCAGTAAAACTTATTATATGAATTTATTCATTGCTCATTAAAGCTTTATTTAAAGTCTTATTAAGTTTATCTCTACCTTAGTTTAAATACTCTTTACGTCATGAGATCAGTAGGTTACAAGTCATAAGTAACAGCTTTCTCAAAGTATGGTTTTAACGAAAAAGTTTAAGGCCTTTGATGACGCAATCTTAGATCTACATCCTGAGTTAAAAAAGGTTCTTAAACCTAATGATCACTATCCAGAGCTAGAAATTCTTCTAAAAAAAAGATCTGTAAATCTACCTTCTGGTTCCTTGAATACGAGGGTTATTATCAATAATGGAGAAATTGTCGAACGCGTATTCAAGACACCCATGGGCCAAGTCGTCTCGTTATTTTCAAAACCATCAAATGTAATTCTTGACAAAGTTGCTTAAAAAGTGATTTTCAACTAATCATGTTTTTTTAGATGTGAGATTCAAGCTGGAGATGATTTAAACGCCTTTTATTTATACAGGTCTCTAAACTAAACTTTTGTAAAATTTTCACTATAGCTAATAGTGTAGTTAATAACGTCAAGAAAAAATCATGGAAATAGCTGAAGCAATTAAAAAACGAAGGACCATTCATATCTTTTCCAAAAAAAGTGTTCCTAGCGAAGTAATTCAAAAATCAATAGTTGCAGCTAATCAGGCACCCTGCCACAGAAGGACCTTCCCATGGCGTTTTACCAACATTGGGATAAAAAAAAGGGAACTTCTATATCAATTACAGCTGACTCTGAAGTTTGGTGATAAGTCAATAGATGAATCTAGTTTAAAAAAAATAAAGGAAAAAATGCTTAACCCTTCCCATTTGCTTATTGCCACTCAAGTATGTACTGATAATCAAGCTCAAAGACTCGAAGATTATGCTGCTTGTGCTTGCGCGATTCAAAACCTGTCGCTTTCACTTGTCTCCGATGATGTTGCTTGCAAGTGGTCAACAGGAAAAATCACTAAAGACCCTAATACCTATCAAATCGCACAAATAAATTCAAGTGAGGAGAAAATTATTGGTTTTATTTGGATTGGATATGGAAATGAGCCGCCTTTAATCAATAGACCTTTAATTAGTACTATCTATAGAGAGAGGGATTAACCTTTTTTAACTCAAAGAAGAGAGATAATGAAACTGATAAGGAAGTGTTGAGGCCACACTGAAAACAATCATCATCATCCCTGTTTTATCTAATCGTGTCATGCTCAAAAATTGTTTTTACAAATTTAATCGAAGGATAGTTTTTGCACTGGCATTTTAGGTAGGGAGAACTAGACATCACTTAGTAATAAATTTCTGAGAAACAAGACCAAATGGGGGATAAACTTTTCTCATGATCAATATGTGAACTCACAGAAAATATGCCAGATCCTAAATCAGGTCTTAGTCCCTGTTTAAATCCGCTTAATTGCGTTTTTTTTCAAAAAGAATTTGATGATGTTGACAAGACCTTTGAGCAACTTATTAGGATTGCCCAGGAAATTCCTAGAACCAAAGTTTTAGAGGTTAATGATAAATATTGGAAAGGGGTTTGTCGTAGTTTGATTTTCAGATTTCCAGACGACTTGGAGATTTTAAAAATCGATAAGAAGATTCAAATCAAATCTGCATCAAGATATGGTGGTGGCGATCTTGGAGTTAATGGAACTAGAGTTGGAAGATTGTTAACTGCTTTAGAAAAATCAAATAGTTAGCCACCAAACTCTCATAAAACAATCAATATGTTGTCGTTGGGAAAAATGCTAGTTATTTTTAAATAGCTGTATAAATAAAATGAACAGAGCACAAAAATATTTTTTACATCTTCCAAAGGGGACTCATTTTGAAAAAATCATTGATACAGAATATGGGAAAGAGAATATATATGTAAGCCCAGACGGTAAAAAACATTCAATACCTATGATTCCAGATACAATTACTTGACGAACTTCAACACGTAAAAATTAGCAGTTAGGACAATTGTTTATCCATCTTGTGATTTTGGTTTCTTCATAAATATGACCAGAGGCCTCAACAATAGGCTTTGTTTCCGGACTGATGAAAATGTTATATAAAACATTCTCTGGTCCTTCAAACATAACAGTTGCTCTTTTAGAGTCTCCTATACATTCACCGATATAAAAAGTTTTAATACCCATTTCTTTAAACATCGCCTGCTGCTCTGGGGCATTCATATGAGTGCAATACTCTGAAAAAGTATTACTAAGCTTGAAGTCTAAAACAGTGATTTCAGTTGCCATGGAAAGGGTTAGTGAATATTAGAGGATGTTATTTAGTTTTTTTATTGACACCGTTAGCGTTTTCGATGTCTTGTAAAAGCCCTTTTGTGGCTTGATGAAAACCATTTTTCACTAAAAACAATTGTGCTTCATCAAATTTCTGTTGAATTTTTTTTATGTACGGAGTCATCTCATTTGGAGATAAAGACATTTTTTTTTTAATACTCTTTTTAAATTTTGCTTTTTATACAAAATGATATGAAGTTGCAACTGCTACTAAAAAGTAATATTAGTAATAACTACTTACTCAATTAATAGAGAAGGCTAGTAGTTTTGCGTATTGCATCTACAGCTTCTAACGATATAACTAACTCAAGTTGCATTGTGACATTGTCTATCTTTAAGCGCCTAAGCAACAGGTTTTCAGTGAAAAAGTATGACCACAGCAAATGTTATTCAAGATGCGAAATGCAACCTTTACCTAATGAGATTTATCAAGACATTGTTGATTTTCAAACCGATGTGAATAGACCTATAGACATTTCTATTTATCGGGAATTTAAAAAAGAAGCTGCATGAGTTCCTAACTAGATTGTTTTGGTTCTTATTTTCTTTGATTCCACTTATCTATTAATAGGGTGTAAATTTTCTAGCTTTACATTTTTGTTGAATAAGGCTATTAATTTTTTTTCCTTGAGTTATCGAATGACTGTAGAGTAGAAAGAAAGAAGTAATTAAATTTTTATTGATGGATAGCTTGAAAGCCAAGTCTTTGGCTAATGAATTAAATGAATTAGCATGTAAAGGATGCACTGAAGGATGGCTAGAGAAACACGATGGACTATCAGATCCAATTCAAGATATTAATGAGTGTGGATCTCTTGGATTTATTACCCCTGAAAGACAAGAGCGGTTAATTAATGAAGTTAAAGAGATTAAAGCTAAAAATTAAATAATATGGATAAAAAAAAAGAAAGTAGCCCGAGTAAATTTTCTGTTCCTCCTTTCGCTTCAGATGATGAGATATGGATAAAAATTCTTGAAGTTTTGACACCATCTGAACAGCTAGAGGCTAGCCGTTCAAAATCAGAGTTCAATGATCCATATATGGGTGGTAAAGAGATTATTGTTAAACGCTCTGATCAGTCCGACATAGCTGTTGCGTTACTTTCTGAAGTCACTGCTGATGGTGATGAATGGGCAATATATAGAGAACTTTGAAATGGATGCTTATTCATTAATTGCATTGGGGACCATTATATTATCTCTTTTTAGTTTGGTGTTGCTTTCTAAATTATTTAGAAATTTAATTAGAAAGCAAATAGATGATCAAATGAAAGATATGATTCCGATAAAAGCTATTCGAAAAAGAATAGGAATAAGAATAAAATTGAGAAAATAGCACAAATATTATTTTAATTTTGAGTTAGTTGTTTACAGCTTTTCTTTTTTATGCGATTTTTTTATATAACTATTAATATGAGATATTCAAATGAAGATTAATCCCTATTTCGCTATTACGTTTTAGTTAAAATATGATTCATATATCAGTTTTTCTTATGCATATAAGTTAGTAAGTAATACCGATAGAAAAAAATAAAAAGAAAGGATATATTAACTCCAATTGTAGGAGACCTTTATGAATACGATTGATGCTAAGAAAATGTCTCAAGGTCAAGTTGATCCGATTGAAGATTATCTTGAGTGTGTAACATACTGTTCAATATCTAGCAGTGCGGAAGAGAACGATTGCCAAACTATATGTATGGAAAGGCACTTGAAAAGCTCATATTTTTAGCTTATTCACCAAAAATTAAAACTAGAGAAAATTACAGCTCTTTAATAATGCAATTAACTATTTGAATCTCAATCTCAAATTAGAGACTTAAATAAACTCTCTTATCTAGCGAGCAATAATGGTCGAAAAATCTATGAATAATCAAGTATGAATAAGTATACATTCGTTTGATTTATACCAAATATTTTCATGTTTAATAAATGACTTGAGCAGTTCTACCTAGTCCTACTTAGCTGTTGATGTGGTTAAAAGAGCACTAGTCTTGAGTAATCATTTTTAAAAATCTAATTTTGATGTTGGGGTAATAACAAAAGGTTTAAATACTTATGAAAAAAAAGGACATGATTGCCATCTTAGAATTAGATGATATATAAAATTTTGGCTCATCCCATATCTTGGTATTGGCTTATTGGCTTTTTTCTATGGATGGTTCACAACGTTTTGGTTCTTAATCGTAAAGTTAATATTGACAAAGAACGACAAATATCAAAGCGATTTAATGCAATCTCAAGGCTCTATCCAGAAGGTACGTACATTTCAAATAGATAATAATCATTATTTAATTTTAATTATCATCAGCCCTTTCTTGGTTGCATTAATAATGGGGTGGTTTAGAAGTTTCTTCAGGGAAATATTCTTCAGTTTCATTTTCATATGAGTCACCTTTCTTTTTGAAGTATTCCTCTGATGGGTCGTAACCATCGTTGTCTGGATTGATTTTTCCTTTCATAGTTTAATATTTTTTCTTTAGCGAGATCAGTGGATCTGTCAAAGTATGTTATCCAGCCATCCCATTACAGATAATTCCTGCTTTGGCCATTGAAATTAAAACTAAATGATGAAAGCTAGGAACGGCTTTGTCTAATGCTATGAGAAATATAAGCAATGACATTGATGTCATTGAAAGATATTGCATCCAATGAATACCTGCTTTATCCAGTCCATTTTTGTCAAAACTTGTACTAGTCATTTTATTAAAGCTTTGGTCGGTGACATTAACGCAAAAAATTATTTTTTGCTAGTTATTTCTTTTTCTTGATTGATGCCTTTACAAAATTGATTAACTGCTCTGTGCTGATATTTCAAAGTTTCTAATTACCTCTTCACCCTTTCTGAAGATCGTTTTTGCATATTCAGTCCATTTTCCCTGTCCCCAATAACGGAAGCAGCTAGTTTCTAATAGCAAAAGGTATAGGAGCGCTTCTTGATAGTCATGGGTTTTCGTTAACGATGGATTTTGAACTAATAAATGGTCAAATGTTTCGTGAAAATAGGAACTAAGTTTTGAAATTGGTTCTAAAACATTTATATATCCATCTTCCCAACTCAAATTGTTAGTCCAGCTGGCTCCACTCAAAGAAAAAGATTGATCTTCCTCTTTTAATTCATTAATTGCTTTTTTAACCAAAGTAGGAGTTATAGGACCTGAGATTTTTTCCCATATTCTGTGTTGTCCGACTGCTTGTATCAATGGATAATTATTTTCATCAATATCTAAAGTCTCCAGGAAGTCGAGATATTCAGATCCGTTCATAGCAATTGTGGGGCTTATGTCGTTTTTAGGACCAATTCTTTTATAAGCCTGAATAAAAGCTTGAGGAAATTCGTTCATCATTACACCGCCATTTTCTCCATCAGCAATTTGGGAAACCAGCGAGGGGATAATATGTTCACCTAAATTTTGTTTATTTAGCCCTATTGCCTCGTAATAAGGTTGCATTTGTCCAATAAGCTTTGTATCTGATCCTTGAGTTTTTATTAGTGAAATAATAGAGATGGTCTCTCCATTACTACTTTGAGCTTTGAGCCTATTAGGAATATATTTTTGCTCGTCTCTTAGATTAGAGCCATCTATATTTTGAACACTATGTTCTTGAACCATTACCCAGCGATATCCACATTCCTTAAGAGCTTTGATTAACTGAAATAGAACATCCGGATGGTTTGGAAGATGCATCTCAGGAAGAGAGAACCCATTTACTCGACGCAATGCATCTTCTCCAAATAATGACGAGTAGTGGTGCTGCCAGGCTGTTATCTGTAATTTAAAGTCAGAAGGTGGAGTCGAAGAGGCTACAGCATGACTCCAAAAGGTTCCTAGCCATTCAACATGTGGTTGAACTGTGGAATCACACGTTAGGAGCTTTAAAGATGCGAGAATATCCTCGCGACCCATTTGTTCGATTCCCCAAAGAAGATTACCGGAGTAATCAAGCATTATTTTGGGATCATATCCTTCATCTATCAGGCTTGGAATTATTTCAGCTAGACGTTTATAGCATTGAGCAAATGGTTCGGCATTGTGATTATCTCCTTCTGAAGTGTGTTCAAACATATATTGCAAATGTGAAATGAGCTCTCCATTGTTACCTGCTGGAATTGTTGGTTGATGCATATGGAGGGCACATGCAAATCCTGAATTAACATTCTCTAACCTTGACTTTTTTTCGAATTGTCTACTATCTCTTTCCTTATTTACTAACTTATCAATTTCAAATTCAAAACCACATATCGGTGGTATGTCTTTGTTATTCATTTTATTGAGGTTATATATTTAAAGCAATCCCATTGAAAGGAAATTTTCTGAATTGATTGGAGTATAAACAATAAAAAATGTTTTTCATAGATTTAATTTGTTTTACTGTCCAATCTTTTGAGAAATACTTTTACTATTCATTGTATTTTTATTACCTATGAAATCAGAACATTATAAAAATTTTTATTTTTCTAATTGTGCTAATAGACACTAATTGATTGTAATAAAAAATTTATTTTGCCTGGCTTAAAGCCAGGATTCAATTCTCCTGGTTTACCAAATTTTGAATGTAGTAATTGAAATTGGGTTATAGATTCTGATTTGAATATAATTGGTGAAGAAATTTTTTTTGCTAGAACAGTTGGTTCAAGGCTTTCAAAAGGCACTTTGATAGTTGTTGTCCCAAATCTTTTTGTCTCTATTTCTGCTACCCATCTGAGCCCACCAGGTGATTTGTCTAGGAAAAATTCTCTTAACCTAAAAATTCCATATTTACATGACACTCCAAATTTTAAAGTTCGACCTTTACCTTCAATTTTTAATTCAAAACCTTGAAAATTGGATAAATTTAGAACAGGTGAAAATATTGGAGATTTGCAACTAACAAAACCTCCTTTTTCCTCAACCACAACACCTTCCAGGGAGAGGCCTTTTGAGGAAGATCTACAAACTGCCTTGCTCGAACCTCCCATAACAGTGTCGTTCAAAGAAAACCAATCATCAAAGTCACTGGATGACACGACTTTTGCTAGCTCCGACATTTTTAACTACAATTTTTTTAACTCTATAAAATTTTTTTGTGAATCATGAGTTTAAAAATGTAGATTTCACCAGTTAAAGAAAAATACCTTTGCGTCTCGTTAAGTGATTCTTTTTGTCTTTGAGTTAATTTTTAATCACTAATAAGGCTATTAGAATAGCTTTTGATCTGAGATGATTTGCTTGAGCTGGTTTAAAGTTTTACCGATTGAAGGTCAATTATTAAAGAGAAGGCAAGCCGGAGATGATGGATTTATAGTGCATTCAGCATCCCAAAAGCCTTCAACTTCGATACCTTCCCAATGATTAATCATTGTTTCTAATTCCTTGATTCTTTCTTTGGCGACATCAATTTTTCCAAGGATATTTGATGAAGTTTCTTTCTTCATGATTTTTTCTCGTTACTATCTTTATTTAACTACTAAATTGATATTAAATCTATCGATATAATTACGGTTGTATTTGTTCCTATTAGAAATTGAATAAATGTATTCAGAAATTTTTCTATTTTCTTATTTAAAATCTATCTTTGGTTGAAATAGAACGAATTACAAAAATTACCAACATTATTTGTCTCAGCTTTAAGACCTGTTTTCTTTGCAATCACTTTGATCTTTGTGTTTTTTTCTTTTCGTGAGTAGTCATTCTGATTAAGGTACATTGTGTAGTATTCCCTGCATAAATTTGATAGCTCTTTCTCTCTTGAAAATGGGATACGACCTACAGCTATCACAATCAGAGCTAGAGCGATTACTCCTGTAAAAGCTTTATTGAGTGAGTTACTCATTTGATTTGTATTTTCATGTTGTCTATCAACAATAGGTGTTTTCTTATATGTCTAGCTCTTTGATTAGATCTCTTTGAAATTTGGAACCAAGAATTGTAGTGGCGGCCATAGCGCCACTGGCTGCTACTGGTGGAATACCGATCCCTGGAAATGTACTTGAACCGCACATTAAAAGATTTTTAAGTGGAGTTTTATTCCCTGGGAAAAGTCCTTTTGCAGCTGATAATGCTGGACCGTAACTTCCATGTTTAGTATTTAGAAATCTTTGATGTGTAAGTGGTGTCCCTAGCATTTTTATTTCGATTCTTTCTTCTATATCTGGCACCAATTTTTTAATTGGTTTCCAGAAGACTGAACACCGCTCTTCTTTTGTCCTTTCATATTCTTCTGTACCAATCTTAAGATTTTCCCATATTTCCCAAGGCTCATTAGCAGGTGTATATCCGTGAAGAATATGTTTGTTGGGGGGTGACATTGTTGGATCCAAAGTCGATGGTATAGAGAGAACTACTACATTTCTTTCGGTAGTAATACCTTTAGACCAATCATCAACCCATATTGAGTGGAGTGGAATATTTTCTAGACCTTCTGCATTAAACCCAAGATGTACATGAAGAAATGACTTGCATTTTGGAGTAGTGGACGTTTCCTCTCTCCATTTTTGAGATATTTCTTTGGGTATTAAATCAAGGGTGTTCCAAATATCTGCATTACTAACAATATGATCTGCAAAGATTTTCTCACCATTTCTTAGCTCAATTCCGATTGCTTTATTCCTCTTTATAATTATCTGACTAACTTTTGAATTAAGTTGAAGATTGCCTCCAAATGAGTAAATTCCATTTAATAGAGCCTTAACGATAGATTCACTGCCTCCCTTTGGATATTCCAGGTAGGCATCTGGTTTAAACCAATCATCAATAAGGGTTGCCATCGCAGCTGCATTCGTTTCGTCTTTGGATAAACCGCTTATTAGAAAGCAAAGTAAATCAACCCAATTTCGTAAAAATGGATCTTTGAGATATTCATCAACTAATTTTCCAAAAGCACCTCCAAGGTATTTAAAAGATTTCAAGTGAGTGAGGAGTGTTTTACTACGTCTTAAGAGCTGAAAAATAGCTTCCTTGTTTTGACTTAGCGCTATTAGGGGAATTGCATTAGCTGCTGCACCAATTGGTTTAATTACTTTAATAAAATGTTCCCATTCTTTAATGGCATCATTTCCGCTAATTGAATTGATCTGATCAAGGAATCTTTTATCTCCAACTCCAATCGTGTAGTCACCTTCAGGAATTTGAACATTCCAATCCTGATATTTAATTAATTCAACTTTTTGGTTAAGAGCTTTTAGGACTTGACCTAAAGGATTTGTCGTAGGCCAAGTACCTATTCCACTCCAAAGAGATGGTCCAGATTCAAATGTATATCCATCTTTCTGAAAACCATGAGCGGCTCCTCCTGGTTTTGAGTGAGCCTCAAGAATTAGGACTTTTTTGCCAGCTTTTGCTAGCAATCCTCCGCAACATAATCCTCCTATACCACTCCCAATTACTATTACTTCTGGATTTTTCATTTATTTTTTTTAAAGTAAATTTTCTTCTTTAGAGTTTCTACTACAAATTCATCGGAATTGCTTCAGTGAATTCAGTATTTGAGAAGGGAATTTGCTTAATTTTTTTTTTGGTCTAGAAGAGGAATAGATGGTCGTATGTAAATAAACATTGCTCCGTGCATATCTCTAATGATTCTTAAATCTTCGTCAACATAGATCACGTTAATCTTACAATTTGGATTTTCTTTATTCCATGGAAGAAGTTTCCATACGGTTTTAACTGGATACCATCTTTCCATGAGAATGGAATTTACAAATGGAATTTTTCCCAGACCATCAACCTCTGACACCTTAGTCTTCTCTAACTCCATAGAAAGTATGTTGTCTTTTAGTTGAAGCCCCTTTGCCAGAGTTATGACGCGACCACCAAAGGTAGGCAGTAGCTTGAACCACCCAAGGATTGGGATTGTTGTAAGTCCAAAGATAGTGGTATCAAAGGTGGAGATCATTTCCCCTTTATTAAAATTGAGATATTGACCAACTCTCCCAACTGTTGATAAACCAAATGAACCAACCTGTAAAAGATGAAGCTTGAAAAACAAATCGCTTTTTGATTTGTCGTTTAAAGCCTTTTCAATGGCTAAAAAAAATGGAGAGCTTCTAAATAATTCAACTGATGAGTAAATAAGCTCCCATTCACCTTCAATTGAGCTCTGAGTTATTTCATCTGATAGGGGCAGTAGATCTTCAACTAATTTATTCATCTCTACTAATTTATTTTGGTACATGGGAGCAATCATTGCGTTCATTCTTTGACCTCTATCTGTTGCTGCCGCCACCTGGTAAATAAGGGCTTTGAGATCCTTCCTATCTTGCATTTTATTGATTTGGTTAATTCGTTCTTAACATTTTGACCTTAACTAAAATTTCTTAAAGGCCTTGAATATATATTCGGTTTAACAAGTAATATTTGAGCGTTTCTCATTGATTTGGCTTATAACATCCATATGATTACAACTAAAACCTTACTACTGACAATATTTGTTCCGTTGGCTTGTCTTAAATTTTTTGGCTTCTATAAAAAAATACTCAAGGTCTCAGAACCGTCTCTAAAGCAAATAAAAGCTAAATTAGAAAGAACATTTGCAATAGATAGCTAGCTGATTGGTCAAATTTTTGTGTTTTGTGTTTTGTGTTTATGGTGATTATTGTTTGCTTTTTTGAGAAAGAATAAACCTTTCATTCCTTCTTGATAGTCATTTTTTCCTCAAGTGAGTCTTTACCTATTTTTTTTTAAACAAGCCTATGACTTGATTTTTGTACTCCTTATATCTTTTTATGAATAGTATTTTATGTAAATTAATAAGATGTAAATGCTATTTACATCTACATGTAAATAGATTGTTCGGCTTGGATGCCCACAATGTGCTAGATGTTGTATATAGGTAATTCTTAATTCAATGTCTAAATTAAGTATCAAAGTTAGCGCTAAAGGCGAAGCCATGATCGCTACTCTTCAAAAGGAAATTTTTAACCGAAGAAGAAAAAAAGTAACAGCATCACAAGTTGTTGAAACTCTTGTAGAGAGCGGTGCTAAGTCACAATCTGATAAGCGTTATGCTGCTTCTTGGAAAAACTTAATCAAGGATATTGAGAAAGCTGCAAAAGTTTCTGAGATCCATGGTAATAAGCCTGCAAATGTTAGTGCTGATGAGTGGGCTTTAATCATTTCTCATCGTACTCGTAAGAGCACAAGTGCTAAGAAGGTTTCAGCAAAACCCTCTGCTAAAAAGACAACCGTCAAAAAATCAGTTGCTAAAAAGGCCGCTGCTAAAAAAACCGTTACTAAAAAAGCAATTTCAAAGAAGACAGTAACTAAAGCTGCTCCAGCCAAGAGCGCTGCAAAAGCAAAAGTTAAGACTTCTAAAGTTAAAACAGCAGTTAAGAAAGTAGCTTCTGCTCAAGCTAAAAAAGCAACTTCAAGCGCTAATTCAGTTTCAAAGAGAGCATCTAAGGCTGTTGCAGGAAGACCTGCGAAGCGTGCAAGAAAAGTTAGTCTTAAAGCTGTAAAAGCTTAGTCAAAAAGCCAGATCCGTTTAAGCGGCCTGAAAAGTGCAATGCTTTTCTCTGGCTATTTTAGTAAATATGTCATTAGTATCCCAAGCCTACATTGCCTTTTGTGTAGCCTTGGCAGTAGTACTTGGCGTGGTAGTAGTGATTAGTAATATCAGCTTTCTCTCCTTCTAGTCCATCGATTCTTTTCTTTCCTAATTTCAATTCTCTTGCAGCCTTTTCCCCTGTAATTAAATCAGCGCTTAGACGTCCGCAAATATCATTCACTTTGAAGTCTTTTGCTGAAGGACCTCTGACATAGCCTGCAAAAATTGCAAGAAATAATCCAAGCGTTATAAACCTTCGGTGGTTTCTCCACCATTCATAACTATTGAGATTTATTCTCTTTTTTACATCAATTTTCATTTATATCAATAATAGATTTTTTCACCTTAGGCCTTAGTCCCTTTCTTTATGGATGATGTTCTTGATAGGTAAATATTTTAGCTTATTCACATAGTTAAAGTATTAGCCCTATTCTTTTTTCAATAGATCATATTCACGAAGTACGATTGGATTATTGGTAAATCTATTTACGAATGCTTGAGAAGATTTCAAAAGATGATTGGCAATATTTTGTCCCCTTTTTGGCTTGCACTATTTGCTTCTTTGCAACAGATTTCTTTGGAATAATTGATAAGGCTTCCATTGCTTATTGGTCTGGACGTTTGTTTTATGAGCCATACAGGATTATTACATCCCATTTTTTTCATGGTGATGTTAATCATTTATTGGCAAATATCTCTGGAATCATCGTAGCTAGATATTTTCTTAAATCTTTAAGCCTTCAAAGTGACTATTTCTTTCTGGCTTTTATTGTATTGATAATGCCTCTCCAAGCGTTCATTTGTTGGTGCGTAGATATTTTAATTTATAGAAATCCTATGTCTCTAGCCATTGGCTTTAGTGGTGTTTTATTTGGTATCGACGCGTTTATTCTAATGACTACAATTCTTGGAAAGAAAAGATTTTTGTTCATTGGATGTCACCTAAGGAAAGATCCAAGATTACTTAAATCTATTTCTGTGCTTACAGGTATTGGAATTATTTGGTCATTCTTACCTGGAATTAGTTTGTTAGGTCATATGTCTGGACTTATGGCAGGATTTCTATTGTTTTGGCTCTAAACAAACTATTGATTTGATGTTATTGATTCTTACGAAAAACGTTATCTTCTGAATAGTAAAAAGCCTCAACTCAACTTTAATTGAGTTGCCTTCACTTCACTTGATAAACTTTTGACCTTCCATTGCACTTACGCACAGCCCATTCGATTGGAGATTTTAAACTTTCTTTTTCAACACAAATAGTCTGATAATTAGCCCATTTAGCTATTGGCCCAAGCCTTATTGCAATTAGTGCAAGGCTAAACGCACATAAAAATGCACACAACAGCAACCCAATTCCAGTAAATAGATCATTAAACTTGAACTTCATTTCTGTCAGATTGAAGCCCTTATTTTTCTTTGTCTCACTCATAGAACTAATGTGGTGGAATGAAATGCCTCAATATTTAAAGTCTTTTATACTGTTACCTCTTTTATGGTGGCATAGAGAATAAAAGCTGAATGAATTTTATAGATCTATTTATTGATAGTTAACAGTTGGAAATTTTCTTAGGTTTCTTCATTTGTCTTTTCCCCATTAAACATCCTTTTCTCCCCGATCACGATGGTTAACCATCCAAGTGCTAGAAGCCCTCCAGCTTGATAGTCTCCTTTTAGAAAATCAAATAGAGCGAGGGTGCTTGCAGAAATAGCAAGAGTACGAACAGCAAACCTTGCAAAGGTAATTCTCTTTTTTTTAATAGGTTTATTCATATGCCCATTTTGCAGGGACTAACTTCGTAAAACAAATTTTGGTTGGATGAGTTATTGAAATTTATTCTTTTGAAAACATCTTGTTAATAGAATTAAATCTATCATTTCTTCTTTGTCGTAAGAAGATTGATCCTTTCCCATCACACCGCTTCCCTCTGTTAAACCTTGTAGTTCTAGTTTCTTTCTAATCAACATTTTTCTTTCTGCACTTGAAAGATTTTTAAAACGTTTTTTCCTTTCTTCACGACTTTCACTATTGCTCATTGGATTTGTTTAATAATAATTTGTCTATTAATAATGAATTGATAATTGTTTTTACTATTTTAATTCATTAAATAATTGTTATCTAGAAGTGCATCAATTACTTTTGCTCCTCTTGATTTATTCCCAAGAGAAAGGGGATTGGCCTTATCTAGTATTGAAGCAAAGCAAGTGAGCCAACTACTACCTTCGCAAACTTGAGCTGCCTCGCAAATGTGCTTTGGTGCTTTTTCTGTGCAACCTTGAGTACGAGAAAATTTAATAGATTCAAGTTGAGAATCAAGTTCTAATTCTAGTAATGATATTTCGTCTTTATTAATACATTCACCAGCAGCGTAGCTTTCAAGCAAAATTTGATAGTTCATTATTTAAAGAGTTTTAGTAATATTGAGAACTAAGATCGAAAAAGTTTTTCTAAATCTTGCTTCACTTTCTCAAATTCATTTAGTTTTTTTGGGTTTGTTTTTTGCCCCCATTTATCTACTTCTCCAGTTCGACCATTTTTAATTGTCATCCTTATCCACCAAAATTGAAGACTCAAGAAAATCAGAGCAAAAAAAATTAGTTCAAGAGTTCCTTGTTTCATCCAAAACTATTCTAATAAATTGAACCTTTCCTTATCGTTGTACTCATTTTTCATGTATTGATTACTCATTAGGATCAACCTCAGTGATTTTTAGATTTAAGCCAACGTAAAGAAGAATACCTCCAATAAGAGGGTTCCAAAGCCCCAATTGGTTTAAATCATGTGATTGCAGAAATTCCATTTATTCTTCATCTCTTCTAATGATGATTTGGTTTGTTTTATATTCAGATACTACCCTATTAGCTATTTCAACAATAAATGAATTTGGACACCGTAAAGCCACTTGTAACTCAACTAATTCATCAGAAATAAACTCTATACTCCTTGCAATAACTGCTTGATGCTCTTCTTTTGGTTCCCATTCTTTACCCATTAATTTTCTTGATAATGATCTGCTATTTCGTTAAGCATATTTGAAATATATTTTTTATTTGCAGTTGTTTGCGCTTTTAATTTTTTCGCATGCGACTTTGACTTGCATACATGCACTTTCTATCACTTCAAGTTCCTCATTTGTAGGATGCCATTATTCAGGAATATTAAATATGAGTCAAACCAAACATGATCCCTTTTGAGATTGCCCATCCAATACCTAGACATATAGCAACTGTAAAAAGTGTTTTTAAAAGGTCCATATCCTTTTAGTCCCTTCCAAATGCAGTTCTTAAAGAACTTGAAAAATCGAATTGAACTCCATCATTAGATGAACCTAGGTTTTGAATTAGCTTTGAACTGGCAAATCTTGATTGGGTTGATGAATAAATTGATTGAGATTTTACTGCTGATGATTTTACTGCCGCTGTTTTCTTTGCTGTCGCTTTTGTTGCTGTAGCTGAGGTCATTAAAAAAATTGTATTTCTTACAACTTAGACAAACTGAGTTAAAAGGCGATAGTTGTTAACTTTTTACAATCTTAAAATCATCAACCAAGCAGGGATTGATATGAGCGCGATAATCGTACTTAAGACAACAAGCGATGTGGCTTCATCTTCATCTCTTGACGCCGCTTGGGATATTAGTAAGACAGATATTGCTGTTGGCGCAGCTGATTGAAGTACTAAAGCCTCTCGCATGACGTTGGGTAATCTGATCGCTGAGGAAATGATCAACATAATGACTGGCAATCCAACCAGTTTCATGATTAAAGCATTTTTTATGGATGTTATTTGGATTTTTATTCTTGAGAGATTTGCTTTCCTCAACCAACTTAGACGCATTCCAACGATTAAAAGTGCTAAAACAATTACAACCCTTGAAGGTATCCAAAGTAAGGCTGTTATTTGTTCATTCCATGGTGATGAATGAACAATTAATGCGCCAATCAGTCCATTTACAGCAGGGCTTCTAAAGATTGCTTTTATGAAATTCTGCCAATATCTATTAGAGCTTAAAACTTTTGAAGGATCTGTTAGCAGTATTGGACCGATACTCCAAATTACCAATGTCGCACCAAGGTCAAAACCTATGCTGTAAATCAAAGCATGATTTGGAAGCAGTGCTAGTGAAACTGGTATTCCGAAATACCCAGTATTTCCGAATGCACTACCTAATTGAAGAGATCTGTTTGGTATTAAGTTTTTTATACCAGGAAGGCAATTTAATAGAGTCATTAAAAAGCCAATAGCTACTAACGCTAATAGAGCAGATTCAATTAAAGGTGATTCAAGGCCAGACTTAAGTAATATCCCCATCAAGCTGATAGGAATTCCATAGCTCATTAAAGGACGAGATATCGTTAGGGATAAATCTTTTTTAAATCGTCCTAGTAAATAGCCTATTAAAAGACATGGTATTAATTCAGCTAAAAGAAAGATTATTTCCAACTGAGTAAAGCGAATATCATTTTGTGATGTTGAGTTGTCAGGAGTAATTTTATGATTAATTCGTTATCTTAACTTTAGTTTATCTTTGCAAGTACTTTTCAGGTTAGGGTATCTGGTTCTTTTCACTGATTGAGAAAGTCTGAATTCGTAGTTAGCTTATTTCTCCTTGTAAATACTTTTTTCTGAACAACCTAATCTTTCTCCAAAAAGAATATCTGTGCACATGGCATTACATAAAAGATAAACGACCCAACTGGTAACAGGGACTCCGATTAAATAACTAAATGGGTGCTTTACTTTGATGTACCCAACAATGGCAACGATTAGAACAACAATTAAGTTGATGATTCGTTTGATGGTTTTTTTTGGTATCTGCATCAGCTATTTCTAGCAGAAAGTTTTCTTAATTATCTAGTTTTTACAACAACTGTTAGTCAGTTTTGTTTTGTTTGGGTATCGTTTGCCCATATTAAAGATTTTATATGTCTTCTACTGTCACCTCAGTTTTTACTTTTAAGGTTGAAAGCACCTTTGATGAGTGGGCTGCAATTTTCGACAGCAAAGAAGCTACAAGAAGGCATAGAGAGTTTAATATTCAGCCTTTGTACAGAGGGTGTAGTGATGATGACCCTCAAAAAATAATTGTTATACATCAGCACCCAGAGGGGAATATTGAGAAATTTATAGAAGCCAATGGAGACTGGATGGCGAGCCACAGAGTCGATCTATCTACAATGGAGAAGTCTGCTTGGACATGGACCGACAACAGCAGTGTTCAGTTTAAAGCTGCTTAATAAAACAAGGGTCGTGTACTTATGGAATCGCCATAGATCAAATACCATATTTTACTATTTCTAGCCATTTCAAATGTTTAAAAGTAGTGCATATCTAGATTTTAATGGTTAGTTTTATTGATTAATTATTTCTCTACCAAAAGAAATTTTTTTGTGTAGAGATCTGAGTTGTTAAAAAATTGAAATTGAATCAGATAATTCCATGGGTATTGAGATTATTCCTATAAATAAAATTAGGATTGGTATATTCCATAATATAATGAGTTGAATAAACTTAAATTTGGTGAATTTAAACATAGTTAGTAATCAGTTCGTTTGAGTCCCCATAAATTCCCTTGCTCGGAGGCTTTAACAATCGCTTTGTAAATATCTAAAGTCATAACTTTAATTAATTGAATAATTTTTTTAAAGTTACCTTTTTCCTTAATGTCTGTATGTAGGGAGAAATACCAAATCTATAAAGTATTTATTATTAATGTAATTAGATTTTCTAATAATTGAATATTTAGATGCTTTGTAATTTTCAAGTCTTTTCAAATTTAAACAATTTTTAAAAATACAATTTAACTAAAATTTGGTTACCACGATCTTCATCAAGAATTTAGTTCAGATATTATTTGAGATCTAATTGATCAAAAGCATTTGTCTTTTTATATTCGGTTTCCTATCCCAAATTGTTCGGTAGATTTCTTTCAGAACCATTTTGTTATTTTTAGAATTTTGGCAGTTGATATTTAAAAAATTGTCTTCCAGACCAATTACATCCTGTAAGAGATACGCTGTTACCTACCGAGATCTAGCTAACAAAAGACATGAGTTAGGGTTTTATGCCATTGATGCTTTTGAAGCTAGACAGTTAGCGATTGAGTTCAATAAATTTGTTCGAGAGCATCCAAATTCTATTGATAGGATTTCTTTAAGAAATAAAGTTATCGCTTGATGTCATGTGTAACATTTGATTATTAATTTATGTTCGGAGATTTTGGTTATTAAAAATATTCTTAGAAGAATTTGCTGAATAAAATATCTAGGGTTATTCAAAGCTATTTGCTTATTTATCTTTTACCCATAGGGCAAGTCCTCCACCTTTTCCCCTTGCTGACAACCATTTACCATTTGGGTCGATAGCTATTAATGCAAAAAACGGCCTCTTCTTTTGATCCGGTGCCGGTAGAGATCTCTTTAGAATAGTTAATGAAGCTAGTTTTATTTGAATGCAATCAAAAGTAAAGGGTAGTAATGGCTGCTTCCTTTCTAAATTCGCGTAGCCACTGAATCTCAGGGTTAGTAATCCAAATTTAATTGCGTTGGCGATAGTAAATTTATCTTCTTCTGGATTCTGTGTATCTTTCTTCAACTCTAGACTGGCTGAAAGAACCTGTAGCAATGTGCTTGAAATCGTGTCTTCTGTATCTGATCCCTGCTTCCAAACTGAATTAAATTTCCATAGTCCTAATAGAGAGTCAAATTCAATGCCACTCCCATCTACTCTTGCGCTTTTTTCTAATTCTTTAAGTTTGTCTAGAGAAGGAAGATCCATTTTATTTCCGTCCATCACCATTAATTTTGTTTTGGCTAATTTTAATCAGATATCTGACGTCTAGTGGTTTTAGGCTTTATTAATTTTTCAGCCATGAGTAGTTTTGAGTTAATAATTGGCTTAATTTTACATTTATTTATTCATTTGCTTTCTTTCAATATCTAATCTTCATTATGTATCTTATGAGACTTTTAAATATTTAGGTCATAATTAGAAATCAATAAGAGAGTGAGTCCCTAGTTTTGGCTAATGAATTTAAACCAAGTACATCATCACTCTTAACAGTAGGACTAAATTTATTTATGCTTATTTTTTTGCTTTTAGCTATTTAGTTCATAATATTCAAGATATGGACGGTGCTTATTCTTTTTGTTTAAATGGAGTGTTAATTAACTTCCCAAATGACTACCTTTAGAGAAAGAATTAATTCACATCTCCCGATAGTGCTTCAATTGTTAAGCACTGCATCCTTGGTTGTGATCGCTCTGTCTGCTATTTGTGGATCTCAATCATTGAAGAAATTGTCTTCTGCCCATGAAATGCCTAACTCGGCAGAAGTTCATCACGATCATTGAAGTCCTGATCTTATAAAATGTATAAAAGGGCTTGTATAAGCCCTTTTATATCTTGATTTTATAGGAAGGATAATTGGTCGGCATTAGGTTTGTTTATTGGCTCGGCTGTCCATTCTTCTGGGTCCCATTTAGTCATTAGCGGTTTTAAAGCTTTAAGGCCTTGAGCATTTTTAACTGAAGAGATCCATTCTTCTTCTAGCCCATTTGGAATAATAACGGGCATACGGTTATGAAATTGTTTGACTAAATCATTTGGTTCGGTCGTTAGCACACAACAGCTCTCTAGTTCACATCCTTCTTTAGACATCCATCGATTCCAAAGTCCTCCTAACCAGAAAGTTTGAGAATCTTTTCTACCTATTAGGTGACCTTTTTCAAGAAAACCACTGGCTGGTATTAAACATCTCTTATGCTTCCAGCTTGCACGAAAAAGTTTCTTCTCTTCAACACTTTCTGATCTCGCGTTAAATGGCTTTGGCCTTGTGTTCTGAAAAGGGTCTTTACTCCACTCAGATATAAACCCCCATAGCATTAGGGTTGTTTGTGTCTTGCCTTCATTCTTAAGAACAAGAATTGGAGAACCTGGTTTGATTAATATTTGTGGTTCATAATTTTGACTCAGTCCCTTTGGCACATCTTTTTTTAAAAGATCAGGTAAATTTATAAATTTTGTTAATAGCTGATATCTTCCGCACATCCCATTAATCCTTTAGACGTTTTTTGATCAGAATCATTTTTAAAAATATTAGCGTTCTTAAAATAATGGCAAAGTTCCTTGTGTAATTTCTTTTTTTCTTGAATTTCCTGAAAACAGTATTTTCGAATATTGATCTGCATAGGCGCAGTTCTTGCATGAAGGATTTGATTCTGGAATCTCTGATTGATTCATTAGTGTGACCATTTCATCTAGTCGACTCTCTATCCAATCATTGCTCCATTTGTAGGGAACAAGATATTCATCAAAATGCATGGTCTTATTAAATTCATCTTCATCCCTCTTTGCATTACAAACTAAAAAATATGATATTGGATGAACACTAAAACCCATCCCCGAGAGTAAGTAAGCATAAAAGTCCATTTGAATTTTATAGGCCTCGTGAAAAGGATCCTCTAAATAATCTTTCTTATCAACTCTTCCGTTTTTTGCTTGTGATTTGTAATCCACAATTATTAATTGTCTTGTAATAGTGTCTTGCCAAATATCGTCTACACCTCCAGTCAAAATTATTCCGGTATCCTTGTAACGATGCATTAGTCCCCGATTGAGTGAGTTTCTCCAGTTATCTATTTCAGGATGATCAAATGGAACAACATGAGATAGTCCATTAGATGCAAATATTCTGTGTGGAACCTGCTTTTGTCTGCAATCGTCAAATTCTTTTTTTAGTAATAGGTCAGTGGTTTCATTGAGAGTCCAACCTGGTGTCCCAGGAGGATCAAGACCTCTTACCCTATCGAGATAAAAGCACCTTTGACACGTCAGATAATTCGAGAAACGACCTCTACTAATTTTGAAATCTTCTTGTTGATTTGGCTTATAGAGAGAAGACTTACGACTTCGAAGGCCTGTGGCTTCAATTGGTTCTTTTTTGCTATTTCTTTTGAGATCAATCATTTTGTGTAATCACATAAAGATTTCAACTGGATTTATTCGATAGATTTAATGTTTTTAGCGTAATTGTCTTTTTCCTATCAATTAAAAGATTTAAAACCGTTTTACTTAATTGAGAAGGATTTTTCAATTAATCGTTTTTAAACCTTTATAAGCTACTTTTCCGAAGATTTAGGTAAGGACATATTTTTGTAGCTCGCAAATTCATTCAAATAACAAAAGTTTTCCACAGCTCCTAGATGCTTAATATTGACAAAATCCATCTGTAAAAGGTTTTCCAATAAAAAAGACCCTAGGTATGGTGTCCTACGGGCCTGGGTGATGGGGATACTATTTCTAACCCTATTTCCCATATAAATCAACCCCCCCCTACAGATGGTGTTCATTTACGCCTGGGATAAAACATATGGTGGTTAAATGTTGCCTAATCTGATTGATTTGATATTATTTTGTAAAGCTGGGTGATGGGGATCCTTCAGCATTTTATTTTGCCCTCATGAGATGAGGGCTTTTTTATTGCTTTTTTGTTTTGTTGTGGACCTATCCTTTTAATTATTTTTAAATAACCTTTACCTAGCCTTTATCTCCTTGAAATATTCATCGTGTTTGAGCATCTTGTTTGTTCGATTTTTTGTATTGCAGGCGACATATTTTAGATGTTTTGAAATATACGGCATCACATTATCTATTGATTCTTGCTAGTACATGTGTACTGCTACAGGTAAATTACTCCATCTGCTTCCCCATATGCTGTCTTTAAGGCTGAAGAATGGGTATCTGCCGTAGCCCAACCTATTGGAATTGATTAATGTCTACGCCTCGCCCCAAAGAAACTTGCACCGATCAGGTATTCGGTCAAGAAGAAGAGTGGCAATTCCTTGATAAAGGGTTCTCAAAAATACATGTTCAGCTTGCGTTTGCATGACATGTCAACATTTCAATTATTCCAGCGACAAGCATTGCAGAACAATTCTTTCGTGTCATGTTCATCGTCGTCTTTTTCCTCATAGAGACCATTTAATTTCACGTTGTCTTCTTTGGATGCGGCAACTAGAGAAAGAGATTGGTTGGTGTCCAGAGATAGCCTGACACTTTGAATAGATCAATTTGCTTATTAGTGTCCCATGCCATCTTTGATCAGCATATGAGGTCTATTAGCGTTATTGACTAGCATTTTTTTTGTATTGGTTTTGGTTTTTCTCTCGCCCACTTGATATAGCTTGATAGCCAAGATCCAATTATTTGAAGATGTCATTTTAATTGATATTGATAGATATATGAAAATTTAGTAGTCGATTAACCATTGACTATTGAATTAAATACCCTATATGTGATAGATGTATTAAGAAAGTAATTATTGAGTTATGTCTCAGTTATCCATCAAAGTTAGTGCTAAAGGTGATGCCTTGATTGCTACCTTGCAAAAGGAGATCTTTAACAGGCGTCGTAAGAAGGTTACTGCTTCTCAAGTGGTTGAAACCCTTGTGGAAAGCGGTGCTAAATCTCAGTCTGATAAACGTTACGCAGCTTCTTGGAAAAACCTAATTAAAGATATCGAAAAAGCAGCTAAAGTTTCTGAGGTCCATGGAAATAAGCCAGCAAATATTAGCGCTGATGAATGGGCTTTAATTCTTTCTCATCGCACACGTAAAGGCTCTGCTCCAAAAGCTGCTGCAGCAAAAAAAACCACAGTTAAAAAAGCTGTAGCTAAAAAGCCTGTAGCTAAAAAGGCAACAGCAAAGAAAGCAGTAGCTAAAAAGCCAGTAGCTAAAAAAGCTGCAGCCAAAGCTAAAGCTGAGGTTTCTGCAGTTGTTAAGCCAAGTGCTGGTAGACCTGCTAGACGTGCACGCAAAGCCAGAAAAGCACCTGAAGCTGCTAAATAAAGCTTACCCAGACCGTCAGGCGGCATGAGAGGTTCAATGCCTCTCACTGGTGTTTTTGGTAGTTATCTTGTTTATATTTATTTGGATCTGTTTGCTCAGGTAGGCCTCTTTCTTTAATCAGTAACTATTAAACCTGCATTACATAGAGAGTTGAATACTTTTTTTTTGCGCTCCATTGTTTTTTCTGTTGGCTGAAGCATATCAAGTATGGACGCAATACAACTTATTTCATAGGAACCGTGGGAAATGAGTGCTGCATCACATATTTCATTATTAGCAATTACAGGTTCGATACCAGTGAATTTCAATTTCTGTATTGATGCTTTTAAAACTTGCTCGAGATATTCTAGTTGTTCGTTATTCAATGTCTTTCTGTCTACATAATCCATTAGAACTAATGAGGGCGTCACTACTAAATCTATAAAAAACTAATTTAACTACTTTTTAGAAATATTTTGATCTTTTTAGATTTTCTATCTTTTAGTTATCTTTTTTATTCATATCGGCTTTATATGCATTGAGAGCATCTTTAATTCTTCCTGGTGCAAAAGGATTTTTACCTTTTGCCTCTTTCTTTGCTTCTTGCCATGCATTGTCGATTTCTTTCTTTGCTATCGGATCGTTATTGAAATTTTTGTATAGCTTCATCAGATACCAAGTGCTTAAAACTAATAGTCCCAGACCTAATAAATACATGAGACTGTCTCGATAATTACGACAATCTAACCAATAGAACAGAAATTGCGCCTATAAATAAAAAAAATACGTATTCGCTATGCCACTTATCGTAGATCCTTCTAAAGATACGAGTAATGGAGTTGGGAAGATTTTTAGAACAATCAATATCACACTTGCCATCGCACTACCTTTGTCAGCAATTTTGGTGACTATCTTTTGGGGCTTAAAACATGGTTTCAGTAGTTTTATTTGATATCAATGGAGACATCATTTTTTATCCAAATAAAGTATTAATGAGTTGAACAAATAATTTGATACTCCAAAATAAGATGCCACCATAAATAAATCCTGCCAGACCAGAAGCCCAGTCATTGAATAATTTCCATGAAATGATTATCACGAGGATTCCAAGTAAGAGTGAATATGTAGCCATTATTTTGTTATCTCTTTTAAGAGACGCTTTGTGAAAAATTTTAGAGGTCGGTATTCCTAACTTTTGAGTAGTAGCAACCGAAGTGAGTTGTATTTACCGAATTAATTTCTACGGTATGCCTCATCCCTAACTGAATTACTTTAGGACAGAGTAGTTGTGTACTCCGAAAGAAAAGTTATGTACACTTCACTCTTCGACACTTTTTTCTCTGATTCTTTAATTGCGCCTACCAGAACTGTTTATGTGGTTTCTGATAGTCAGCTTGAAGAGCTTAAGCGTAATCAACGTCAAGAGGAACTCGACGACATCGAGGACTCCAGAAAAAGACTAGAAGAGAGCTATCAAGCTCGTATCAAAGTTCTTGATGAACGTCAAAATGAGATAAAAGAGGAACTTAAGGCTTGGTCTCCCGCAAAGTTTAAGGCTACCCTTAATAAGAAGTAACTGTTAGTTGATCTGAAGAATGTGTTTTTAGCACCTCCCTATTTAAGTGGAGGTGCTTTTTTACTAAATGTTCAAATGATTTTTTTCAAGGCATTTCTTTGTAACTAAATCTATGAAAGTGTTAATTGTCTAGATTCTCCTTTTGGCTTTCTTCAAGTGCCTTATTACCTTCTTTGAGGGTCGTTCTTACCCACCAAACTGAAATTCCTGTAATAGCGATGCCTAATGTCATTATTGAAATTATTGTTGAAGTCACTTGTCATAACTCATAATTAGTTGAGTTGATTTTGCTTTTTTTAAGCAGCTGATCAGATGTCAAAAAAGGAGTTTCCTAGATTAAAATTATATTAATTGATGACTCTAAAATAATTTAAGAGAAAGATGAGGATAAATTCACTTGTCATAGGCCTTCTTGATGGTTTATACCGAGATTAATTGAAGAGGAAAACTATGAAACTTCAAACTTCATTTAGTGTCCCCAGAGAAAATATGGGTGACATAGGTAGAAAACACGAGGCACTCAAAAGAGGAATGACAGCGATCGCTTCATACTGGGAGAGAGAGTGTGCTTTAAATCCTTCCTCACCTGCGTGTCTGATTTTTGAGGACTAGTAGTTGAAAGTAAATAAGGAAATATACTTTCCTTGAGCAAATAGTTAATCTTTTACTTCTCAATGAAAAGTGTTATAAAACCCTGGTTTGGATTATTTCTGTCCCTGTTTTTAGTAATTAGTTTTTGCTTTCAGTCAGTTGAAGCACAGCCGGTGTTAATGACAACTGCTGTTGATATTGAAAATGATCAAGGCTCAATGGATACCAAAAGTATTGATGATCTTTTAGGGCCAGATACAAATTTCCCATTTGATCCAGCGAATCATAGAGATGGATCTAATCCGATTAAAAGGATTGGCAAAATAAGCGACGATAATTTGTAAATACGTACCTTTTTATTTTTTAAGCAAAAGTTCTAAACGTTTTTTTTGTTCTTCAAGAGATTCGGTCTTTTCATTTCTTTTTGCCTCCATTCTATTTTTTATTGACTCATCAGCTTGTCTCGCGATACTTGCCTTCCTAAGGAACACAAGGATTGATATCACAGCAAATAAAAGTGCAAGTGAACCCAATGGAACTATTGTTGCGCTCATTTCTTCCATTAGTAATTACAGGCGTTATATAAACGATTAGCTTTCTGCTGATCCTCACATTTTTTTAGTTTTGTCTCTAATTCTTCCATCTCTTTTTGTGCCTGATTGATTAATTCCAATGACCATTGCCAGTTTCGCTCATTGCAATGTTGTTTTGCAGAATCCCAGTCCATGGTTGGATTACTTTGATAATGGATGATTTAGTCGAGCAGAACTCTTTATGACTCCTAGAGAATAACAAGCTTATTAACTAATTATTGTGTTTTTATCTTCTTTTTGAAAATTTTATTTGAATGAACTTTTAGGCTTATCAGGTGAAACCCAACCTTTGATCCTCACTTTGACTCTGCCTCGCTTAGGCTCGAAATATCATTTTTTATTCCATGGAAACAGCTTTTGCTTGGAGCCTTTGCCTGTCTGTCGTTGTTGTTTTGCTTTCAATAGGCCCACTAACTTATGGCCGAGTCAAAGCTGGATATTCTGCTGAGAATATGAGTGCTCCAAGGGCTTTGTTTGACGAGCTCCCCGATTTTGGTAAAAGAGCTGTTTGGTGTCATCAAAATTGCTGGGAGAGCATAACTCTTCACGCTCCTGCATGTCTGCTATGTCTTATTGCTGGTGTTGTCTCTCCTGTGGCCGTAATAGCTGCGTGGGTTCACCCAATTGTGAGGTTTATCTATATCGGTGCTTATGTTGGCGATATTCCTCCTGCTAGAGGACTTTGTTGGGCATCGGGTCTTTTGTGTTCAACTCTTTTGTATAAAGAGGGCTTAACTGCTTTGCTTTCTTCTTAATTGATCAACGATTAAACTTCTTGGCTTGCCAGTCTTAACAGGATTTAATCGATCAAGTACAACTGCTACTGCTGTAAACCAAGAACTTCCCTCTGGAATATTGGTTTGATTACAAATATGTTTTGGAGCTAGTTCAAGGGAGACATTCGTATCGATTTCTTTGATTACCTGTTGATAATGTTTTTCTAAAAGCTCAATATCCTCTTCCTCGAGAATGTTGCCTGAACAATACCAATCTAGTGATGTTTTCCAATCCATTATCAGATGATACGTTTATTGTTTGATAATGTCCCATGCTTCTGAAGCACTATCGGCGTATTGAAAGAGATTCATGTGCTCATCTGAGATAAGTCCATGGTCTGAAAGAAATTGAAAGTTGATCACTTTCGACCAATAATCTCGACCAAATAGAATTATTGGGATTTGTGTTTTCATTCCTGTTTGACGAAGAGTTAGTAATTCAAAGAGTTCATCAAATGTTCCAAATCCCCCAGGGAAAAAGACAGCTGCAACTGATCGCATCACAAAATGAAATTTTCGTAAGGCGAAATAATTAAATTTGAAGCAAAGCCCAGGAGTGATATAAGCATTGGGATGTTGTTCGTTTGGGAGACTTATATTTAAACCTATGGATTTACAGTCGGCATCAAAAGCGCCTCTGTTGGCAGCCTCCATAATCCCTGGGCCGCCACCAGTGACAATTACATGTGAATTGCAGTGTTCTTTTTGGTTTTGTCTGGAGACAATCTTTGCGAATTCTCTGGCCGAATCGTAGTAATGAGATATCGATTGTAAATTCTTTAGACGTGTTATTTCTCTCTGTAAATCAGATGAGCTCGGATCTTTGGTGAGAGAGTTCTTCGCTAGTTCAAGTCTGTTATTTATAGAGCTTTTATCGGTAAGGCTCGCTCCTCCAAAGATGATGATTGTTGATAAAATATTTTGTTCTTCTAGGATTTTTTCTGGTTTATTAATTTCTAGAAGCATTCGCACTCCTCTCATTTCATCACTATTGAGTAACTCTCTATCTTCATGGGCTAATTGGTAATTGTTCGAACTAATAATTAATTCAAGGTTTTTCCTGACTAGTTCTGGATCGTCACTTCTATTTTGAGTACTCATCAAAATATGCCTCCTTGAGTTTTAATGCGGTAAGGAATTAGTTCAATTCATCCATCCATGTGAAATGAATGGTGAAGTGGCTGATGCCATTATCTACATTCCCATTGCTCTTCTAAGTTTTGTAGCCTCGTCCATTCCCTCCATGATTGTGAAAGTAGAATTAACTGTCGCGGCTGTACGTAGCTTTGATAGCTCTTGATATTCACTGGATTCATAAGCTTCTACTGCTATTCGCATTGATGGGAATTCACAAATGACGGCTAGGTTTGAATCTTCAGTTTTTTCTTTTCCTATTGGGTCTGTATCTTTCGCAAATACCTCTCCACCATTTTCTTTGAGCCATGGTCCAACTTTTTCGACATATTCATTAAATAATTCTTGATTAATAACCTTTGCAGTTGAGATCCAGTACCCTTTGGCTCCTTTCTTATCCATTACCTTTTAATCAATTATGAATTTAGGATAGATCAGACTTAGCTCAAAAAATAATTTTAAAATCTATGCCCTATAAGTCTCAATAATTTATTTCCATAGACTTCTTTTTTTTAAAAGATCTTCGATGTTAGGCCATGCTGCAATTAGTTCCTTGAGGGCTTGTCTATTGGGAGTGTATAACACACATGAGAAGGCACTGATGACATAAAAGATAAACCACAATTTATTGATTGAGTAAACAGAGACAAAGGAGAAGATAAAACTACCAATGAATACAAAAAATAGTGATCGATTTATCACTTCAAGTGGAGATCTTCTTAATCGTCTAAGCAATCTTTTTGTAGATTTTGTCTTTGAAAATCTTTGTGCCTCTATTTCTTCTTCTTTGATTAGTCTTTCATTTTCTTGATCCAAGATTTCGTTTGATCTAACAATATCCTCTATCTCTTGACTGGATAAGTTATCTAGAGGCTCTGAGTCTTTTTTTATTGCTGCCATTAGTTCAACAAACTTAAAAGTTAGATAGTTATCTGCATCTACCTTACTAAAGCGAATGTTTGCCTTTTGATTAATTGCCTAGACCAGGTGGAAAAGGAAAAACTTGTTCATCCCCAAAAATATCCTCCATACTCAACTCTTCACTTTGTGAATCCATTCCTACAGCTTCTTCTTCGGATTCCATTCCCATTTCATATGAGTCACCTTCTCCATAATCCTCTGGTGGAACCCAGCCTTGTATTACAGCCTCAGCACTATTCAATCCAGAGAAAACAATGAATACGAATAAAGCTAATTTGATCAGAAAATTTTTCATATACCCATGCTCTCATTACTTAGGCTAATGCTTGATCAGAAGGTTGATTAGCTTTAGGACTTGTAAAAATACTCTTGGAATGTCTTCTTCAAATCGAGGCTTTTCCCTTTCTAATTAGCAACTGATTTTAATCTGCATTTTGTCTGACAGGTCTCATCATTCCGCCTCCATCATCATCGTCATCCCCAAAACCAAAAAATAGCCAGGTAATAGCAAATACAGCTAATGCCCCTGATAGCGTCAATGCTTGTAACTCGTTCAAAGCTTTTCGACTAATTTTTCACGACCTTAGCCCTTATTTCGTTTGTTTGTTGAAGAGGAGTGCTTTCTTTCTGGTTATATTGTCGAAACTTAATTTGATTACTAATGGAAGAATTAGCCAAAAGAGTGGAAGAACTTGAGCGTCGAGTCCAGCATTTAGAAGCAGTGCTGCAATACCAAGCAAGAAAAAACAAATAATCTCTGTTGCCATCTAACCAATACCTGGAATGTCAAAAGGGAGTTTGTCCTCCAGTACTACTAAGTATTTTTGGACTGCTGGAATACGAAGAAGAGCTAATGGAACAACAATATTCAGAACAATCCATGCTCCTCCAACTAATGGAGCCCATTTACCAGCTTTTTTAATAAAGCTCATTCCCTTCTCTTTCTCTGGAGTCTGATTCATGTTTTTGATTTATTGATTAGATCTTAGCTAGACCCCAAACTTACTATTTTTGATCAGGTTAAGTGGAAATGCAATGGGCATTAAGGCTGATTGCGTTGAGGTCCGAATAGAGCAAAGATAAGTTTGTTGAGTTAAGAGGCACCATTGATGGTCGACACTCCACCTGAGTATTTAAGAGAAGCGAACTGAATTCTGGTTCCTGCTCCAACATTCTCAATGAATAAGTAGGCTATTCGTCTGATGCGACAAGGATCAATTATATAGGTGCGTCAATTCAGTCGAAACTCCTCTGCATCGTTTAGGTGCCCTAACGGAGTAAAAAAGCCTTTCTACTAGACACTTGGCCCCAGGCCACCAATATCCAGAAGCTTCCAAAGAATCGGTAAAGAAAAAGGGCCCCCTGAGGCCCTTTTTGAATGTCTAATTAAAAGAGTTTTATTCTTTCTACGGTTTCCCTACCTAAGACGTACGGTCCTACAGAACCATTGAAGAAAAAGGAATTTTAAGATGAATGTACGTCAGGCAATCAATTGCACTGGTCATCGATTGATTGGCTTCTGGGGAGGAGCACTGACGTTTTTTATTCAAAGAAACAACCTTCTAAAGCTCAGTATAAAAAGAAGGTTGTCCTGAGAAGTTCCAAAAATATAAGAACAAATCTCTATTAGCCGTGCAGGAATAATTACTTAAATATCTGTTTTTTTATTTTCTCTAAAGATTAGTTGCCATCGCAATCTTCATCTTTTGGCAACTGAAGCCATCCACTCGTCCACTTTGAATATGTTTTTAATTCCGACCATGGAACTCTTATAAGAATTTCGTTGTTGTTAACTGGAAATAGTTCTACCCACCGTTCATCTTTTTTGCCTCCATAGCTTTTAACTTCAAAATGTCGATAACCTTCTCTTTTTACGGCTGAGGTCCAAGCTGCATTCGGTGGCCATCTCATTTAGTTTCCTCTTTTCTTCAAGCCTTCACTCTTTATCTATTTTAGTCTAAATTTATGCCCTTAAACCTTATTTATGTTTTATATTTTTGTAAACATTACATTTTAATCTAGAAAGATTCCTTTAACAGATAAATCTTTTCTCTCACTAGGATCTGGATATGTGTTTTTGTATTGCCTAATAGATATAGATGTGCCAATTATTAAGACTAGGATTATTAGAAGATATTTTACTTTGTTTTTCAACTTCTTATTAAATGCTTGATTGTTCTATTGGTTGTTTTCAACCAAGCATCAATCCTATTATGGCTTGCGAATCTACCGCTTCGCTCCATAAAAATATATTTTTATTTTGAACTAGTTTTTGCCGCAAGCTCTATATCAAGCTATATTGATTATATCAATAAATATTGATCAATGTCAGTACCTTCGCGTTCTATGCTTCCATTGCTTTTACGTCGCAGACCTTTGATGAGCTTTGCTAAGAAGAGTATTATTCTTTCCTCTTTAATTATTCTTGGCTCAGGAGGAAGTGCCCTTGCGGGTGCTCGACTCAGCGGAGCTGGAGCCTCTTTTCCCGCTAAAATCTACACTCGATGGTTTTCTGACTTAGCTAAAGAGCGTGGACCTCGTGTTAACTATCAGGCTGTTGGTTCAGGTTCTGGCCGCAAGGCTTTCATTGATGAAACCGTTAATTTCGGTGCGTCTGATGATCCGATGAAAGCAACAGATATGGCAAAAGTGAAGCGTGGATTAGTTCAAATCCCAATGGTTGGTGGCACTATTGCCTTTGGTTATAACTACGATTGCGATCTTAAACTTACTCAAGAGCAAGCAGTTCGTGTTGCTATGGGTAAAATTACAAACTGGAAAGAGGTTGGTTGCCCTGAAGGGAAACTAACTTGGGCGCATCGTTCTGATGGCTCGGGTACTACGAAGGCTTTTACAAATTCCATGCAAGCTTTCTCAAAGACCTGGACACTAGGTACAGGTAAATCTGTCGCCTGGCCTGCTGGTGTTGGTGGTAAAGGTAATGCTGGTGTTGCTGGAGTTATTCGAAACACTCCTGGTGCAATTGGTTATGTAAACCAGTCATATATAGGAGGTGAAATCAAAGCAGCCGCTCTCCAGAATTTATCAGGAGAGTTCTTACAGCCAACTACTGAGGCTGGTGCGATTTCTCTTAATGGAATACAACTAGATAAAAATCTAGCCGGAAAAAATCCCAACCCTAAGTCCAAGGGTGCATACCCAATCGCAACCCTTACATGGATTCTTGCTTACGAAACTGGTAATGGTAAAAACACTGATGCCATTAAAGATTCACTTAACTACCTACTAAGTGATAAAGCCCAGGCTAAGGCTCCTTCTCTTGGATTTGTTCCTCTAAAAGGTGATATTCTTTCCAAGTCTCGCGCTGCTGTAAAGCGTATTGGTAAATAAATTAAACCTCATGCTCTTAAAAAGGAGGCATTAGCCTCCTTTTTAATGTCTTTTTTGCTAGCCAGTCACTTCCTAACTTAAGCTAAAAAATAAGCTCTTTAATATGAAAAAAAAGAATCAATGAATAATTGGAAGGGAATAGTTGGATCACCCATCTGGTGGATTCCAGTTTCACTACTAGTTTTATTTATTTCGATTGAGGGATTACATCTAGCCGAACATGGTAAAAACTGTAAAACGAAAGCAGCTTGGATGAATGAAGTTGGACTTGAATATGACCGAGAATCAGAGGTTCAGTAGTATTTCTTTCGCGTGATATTTAATTTATTTTTAATTGATATGGGATCTTAGGCTTTTTCAATAGCTATAGCACTTGAAACTGGTGGTAGTCTTAAACTAGTCAACAATGAGATAAATACAAATAGGCTTGAACACCATAAACATAGTTGCATTCCTATAGAGGCATTAGCTCCAAGCATGAATAAAACTCCTGATAGGAGAGTACCAATCAGTCTCCCTGCCGCATTTGCCATGTAATAGAAGCCTACGTTTAGACTCACGTTTTCCTTGTCCGTATAAGCAAGAACCATATATGAATGTATTGATGAGTTCATTGCAAATATGAACCCAAATAATATCAATCCAGCTGTAATTGCTATTTCTGGATTGCTTTGTCGCCATAGTGCTATTGCTATTAGCGCTGGTATTGCAGTTAAGGCAGCGCTCCAGAATTGAACAGAAGAAACTCCTGGGCTTGTTTTATTTCCCCATAAATTTCTTAAAGACGGCGCAAACGCTTGAATAAAACCATAACCAATAACCCACAATCCTAGAAAAGCTCCAATCTCAGAAAAATTCCAATTTAGATACGTTTCAAGAAAAACAGGTAGTGCAACGACGAACCATACGTCTCTTGCCCCAAAAAGAAAAAAGCGTGCAAAAGAGATGACATTGATCCCTTGAGATTTAGAAAATAAGTCTTTAAAGATTGGTTTGTTTTTCATCTTTCCAATATCTCCAGGCAAAATCAATGTCATTAGAAATGACAGACCTAAACCGATAGCCATTAATTCAACTGCTTTATTAAAACCGAAACTGGTCAGCAATAATCCACCAAGAAAGAAGCCAACTCCTTTGAGTGCATTTTTTGAGCCAGTTAAGATAGCTACCCATTTAAATAATTGATTATTTCCACCATCTTCTTCTGAGGAGTCTGGAACGACAGTTTTGATGGCACTTTTAGCACTCATCTTATTGAGATCTTTTGCTATACCACTAATCGCTTGAGCAACCATGACATAAATGACACTCAAAAGTTTCGACCAACCACTCGAAACTGGTATCAACATCAATAAGGCACCGATTTGTAAAAGAGTCCCGACCCATAGTGTTAGACGTAATCCATATCTTGCTCCAATCCATCCACCATAGAGATTAGTGATGACGCCAAAGAACTCGTAAAAAAGGAATAAGAATGCGATTTCTAAGGTTGTATATCCAAGGCTATGAAAGTGAAAAATCACTAGCATCCTTAGAGCACCATCTGTCAGTGTGAATGCCCAATAGTTGGTCGTTACGATTCCATATTGCTGTATTGACGATAATTTCATACTTTATTTTTATTCTTTTTCTAGCTTTATTACATGTGATATGAGATCTGCCATTCGACAGCTATACCCCCATTCATTGTCATACCAAATATAGACTTTCAGTTGAGTTTTGTTGATCACCATGGTTGAGGTCGCATCAATAATTGAACTCCTTGAGTCATTGACATAATCAATTGAGACAAGTGGTTTTTCTTCGTAACCAAGTATTCCTTTCAGCTCTCCTTCAGAGGCTTCTTTGAACACATGATTGACTTCTTCTTGCGTGACCTCTTTCTCTAATTCAAATACAGCATCAGTTAAAGATCCATTGAGGAGAGGAACTCGAACTGCATGACCATTTAATTTTCCTTGTAATTCAGGGAATATCATCCCTATCGCTTTTGCTGATCCTGTCGTTGTTGGAATTAAGCTTTGTGATCCGCTTCTGGCTCTTCTTAAATCTGGCTTAAATGAATCAACGATTACCTGAGTATTTGTTAGGTCATGGAGTGTAGTGATGCTTCCATGCTTAATGCCAAAGCTTTGATTAACGACCTTCACGACTGGAGCTAAGCAATTAGTTGTGCAGGATGCTGCTGTTACTAAGCGATGTTTATTGGGCTTATATAAATCATGATTAATACCGTAGACGATATTTAGAGCATCCTCTCCCTGTATTTCACCTTTAACAGGACATGCAACGACAACTCTTTTCATTCCAAGAGTATCGAAATATGGATTTAATGTTTGAGGGGTTTTGAATTTTCCTGAACATTCGAGAATTAGTTCTATTCCTTTTTCCTTCCATGGGACTTTTATAAAATCGCTTTCCTTTGAAAAAGATATTGGTTGATCTTCAATACTCAGGTTGTTTTGGTCGTTGCTTATTGCTTTGTTCCAGCGACCATGCACTGAATCAAATTCAAGTAAATGCGCAGCTCCCTTTGCATCACCCAATGGATCGTTGATATGTGTAATCTCGATATTTTCTCTACCCCAGAGCGCTCTTAGAACAAGTCGTCCTATTCGACCGAAACCATTAATACCGATTCGCATAACCTGTAATTGAGTTAATTGAGTGAATCAACAAAGGACTGGATTCCTCATATCAATTTATATTGATATAAATAGGTTTGTCTATGCAATCCTTTTCTGCGGTTTGTTTTATCATGTGATTATATTTTTTCTTCTTTGATGGCCACAGCGACAAAGAGCGAAGTAGTTCTTGAAAATGCAATGGCTAGGAAATTGCTAAAAGCTTTATCTGATCCATTGCGATTGCAAATCATTGAGTCTCTTTCAGGAGGAGAACGATGTGTTTGCGATTTGATCAAAGAAATTGGATTAGCTCAATCGAAAATATCTTTTCATTTAAAAGTTTTAAAAGACGCAGGTTTGATTACCGATAGGCAAACTGGTAGATGGGTTTATTACCAATTGAATATTGACTCATTAAATTCTTTGCAAGATTGGATTGAACTGTTAAAAGAAAGCTCGCAACAACCATCTCAAGCTTGTAATTAAAGCAATCAATTTAAATCTAGATATCAACTGATTTAGCTCTATTTAGAATTATTCTAATAATTTTTAGGTAATTATTTCTACTAGGTATCAATGGATACTCTTTTATGCTTGGATAGTTATCATATTCTTATTACATCAAGATTTTTTGATATGAGCAAGAAAATCTCTAAAAAAGCTAGTGCTATTAGAACAATTTCTTTAGCAGTTGGTTCTCTAAGTCTTCTCGTTATTGCTGTTTCTCAAGTTACAGGCAATGAAGCCTGCACAAGCAGTTCTTATTCGATTGAAAATCAAATACGACTTTCATGATTTAATTTTCAATCTTGATATTTATAGTGCCTGAGTTTTTTAGGTGAATTTTTCAAGAGATATTTTTATTACTAGTTTGATCATTTTGGGATCCTCTTCAATTGTTGGATACTTTTACCAACTCCCAATTGCTTTTGGATATGCATTGTTTAACGTGTTGGTACTGCTTATTTGGTCAAAACTTGCATCTCGCTAAACCTTCATTCATCGCGACTTATACATAAATTATTCTTGGTCTTGTGAGAAATCTGCTAGATCCATTATTTTTTTAAATTCGTCCATCTCCTCGTCTGAAACTGCTGTCTTCTCCTGAAGTTCTTTTAATAAAGCATCTATTTTTCTTTGGATATTTTCTTCGCTCAAAATTTTTAATTAATTACATAAGTAATTATATATTCAATTCACGCTTAAACCTGTTTAGGGACGACAAATTGTTGTAGTTAATGAGTAAATATTATTTTGGTAGTCAATTCAGGCCTGTGCTCCATCTGCTACACGCATCGTCATTCCTCCATCCATGTCATCATCATCGTTGTTGTCCAATATTGCTTTTCCAACCTCATAAAGGAGATAAGTCCCAACAATAATTAGAACGAAAAGGAGATTAAAATCTCCTGAGCTTGAAGCGTATGTCTGAATTTCACCCATAATTATCCTCTATTAAATAACCCTCTTCTCTTTTGTTGTGGCTTAGCTGCTCTAGTTCCACGTGCCTGCTGCATTTCAGCCTTTGTAATTGGCTTACGATTTTGGAAAGTGTCCCACCCAAGTAAAGCCACAGTTCCAATGGCTCCAAAGAAAAGAACTACACCCGGTATTAAATCCATCTAGTTGAGTTAAGTCCAACAAAGTTAGTGGAATTGTTATTTAGACCGTGGATGAAAAATATTGCTTCAGCTAATAACCCTGATAACTTTTGCTGTGTACGGGTGCCCCCTTTACATTCCTTTACTTTTCCTTTACATTCATGCGCATTATTTGAGATTAATCTCGTGACTCCAGAAGCAGAAAAGTTTAATGGTTGGATGGCAATGATCGGCTTTATTGCTGCTTTCGGTGCTTACGCAACAACCGGTCAAATCATTCCAGGCATTTTTTAGGTTAATAAATGACTTCTAGTAACCCAGTTTCTGATCAATCAATTGATCCAACTGATAATAAATCAGAGGGTCAATCAGTTGATCCAACAGGAATCCCAGCTTACAGTTCTGCTTCTAACCAGATCATTACTGAATACGGTAAGCAAAACATGTTTGCGACCCAGGTACAAACCCAATTAGTTGAAAACTATTCCAACTATCCTGAAGAAGCAGAAAAGACCAATGGCCGTTGGGCAATGATTGGAATGATTGCTTTACTTGGCGCTTATATCACTACTGGTCAAATAATCCCTGGCATATTTTAAATAGGTCTAAATTAAATCAATTTTCATATAAATCTACAGATTTTTCTCTAGATTTGTTTGTCTCACCCAGGCAATTAATCCATCTTTCAGTTTTATTAAATAAGAAATTTACTAGCAAAAATTTTAAAAGTAATCATGTTAGGAATAAGTCCTTCAATCATCTCAGCTTGTCTAAGCAAAGTCATTCTTAGGAAATACGATCGCTGATCATCCTTATCAATGGCGCGATTGACCCAATTGCAAGCACTGCAAACATAATAAAAATAATTATTTTTGATTCCCATTTTTCCATAAAAATGTTTTAGCTAATTAGCACTTATATCTGTGGATTTTTTCTAGCCTTCGATAAAATTAGTAATTTATTATCAATCAATTCTTTTAAACAAAAAGATAATCAGTCTTTACCGGAATTTTTACCAAAACCTGGAATAAAAGGAAATGCTTGATCATCTCCAAGATCTGGGACAGCACTAGTTTTCGAGCCATCCATGGTTTCACTTGATTCTTCGATCACAATACCCATAGAGTTGTCTTCATTCATATCAGAGCCCATTTGGACCGCCTCTGCAGGGTTGATTCCTGATAAAAAAGTTGATGAAGCTATAAAAATAGACAAAGCTAAAAAACTAGCAGCCCTAAATATCTTTTTGAGCATGAATGTAAAACAGTTATATCCAATCTAACGTCGGTATTCCCCAGAACGTGTTAGGTCTGATTACTCAATCAATGAGATTCAGTTAGATAATAGGTGTTGTAGCGATTGTTGAAACCTCTGAGAAGATAGCAACAGCCATGAATATGTAAGGAACTAATTTCATTGTTTTTGTGAATACGTATTAAGTATATTTGCCCATCATCTAATCAGTGGTAGCTGATTGTACGGTTCTCGCCCCAACTACCATAAGTAAATTTGTAGGTGGCTATAAAAATATCTGATAAGCAATATCAATTGCTATCACTGTTTTGTTGGATCGCTTTTTTAGCAAGATTCTCTAGTTGATCAGGAGAAGCTGGTGTCGTTTTGTTTTTTCCTTCTTTTAATCCTCTTAGTAAAGAAGTAATTATTGCCAGTCCTAAAAATGTTCCTAACCCCAACCAAAAAATTCTCTCTACTAAGAGTGCGGTGGGATTGCCAATTGCATCAGTTAATTGTTCCATCTTTTCGATTTGAGAAAAAAATAAGCCTCACAACAGTTTTTTACTAATTTTGCCTTAATCCATCATAGAAATTACGTGCAGAAATTCATGGCATAAAAAAACCCTCAAATTTGAGGGAGAAGATACTGAGAGATCCCCATCACCCAGTAATTCAAAAATACTACTCGCTTTGTAAATATTACGCAAGCTAATAATTCCAGATATGGGTCTTTTTTTCTGTTTTTTTAATCTTTCTAACACCAGATATGGTAGGGGTTGCAATTTGGAGGAAAAACAGTTAAAAATAAGATCCCCATCATCCAGGCCCGTAGGACACCATACCTAGGGTCTTTTTTATTGGAATTGCTTTTTATTTAGAACTTGGAGTTATTTAAGGACTCTGAGGCTGTGGAAAACTTAGACAACTTGAAGTGTTTTTTACACAAGTATCGATTAGATAAACATTCACTTCGTGCTAACCGTAACACTAAATATTTTTAGATCAGTTAGGTTTGTGCAAACAATTTTCTGATACATGTCTGAGCTTCAGCTAGTAGACTCATTTCCCATCTGGAAAGCTGTTTTATGGTGCTTCTATCCTATGGCTGCTCTAGTTCTCGTAGAACTAATTTCAAGAGCGCTTCCAGACGATGATGACGATTTCGGTGGAGGAAAGATGATTCCTGCTTACCAGCCTGTTCGAGCAAGATAGAGTTAATCATTGGTCTACTTCCATATCCATCTCCGGTTGCTATCGATAGTTAAATAAATAAGTTATAACTCATATTCATTTATTAAGTATTTATACTTCAGTAACGCACTAATGAATTATGAAAGGTTTTAATTCGTTTGTTTTAGATTTCAGTGTAAGTATTCTTGATCGGATCTACGAAGGTAGACCGATACAACGTTTTTGGGTTCTTGAGGTAATTGCTAGAGCACCTTATTTTGCATTCTTATCAGTTTTGCATTTACAAGAATCGCTTGGTCTAAAGACTTCTTTAAGCAACAAGCTTATGAAGGCTCATTTTTACCAAGCAATCAATGAGACGGAGCATTTAGAGGAGATGGAATCAAGAAGCGGCAATAGATATTGGGTTGATCAATTTCTTGCTAGGCATTTAGTGCTCTTCTATTACTGGGTAATGGTTTTTTATTACTTGCTATCTCCTTCAAATGCATACGATATCAATATAAAAATTGAAGAGCATGCGTATGAAACTTATGCAAAGTATCTAACCGTTAATCCAAACGATCAGAGGATACGTGAAATTGCTCAGGATGAGATCAATCATGCGAACGAATTAAAAGAAGCAATTGCTTTGATAAGTTAAGACGCCAACTTTTTGTTGATGATATTTTTTCCTTGAGGTTTTTAAATTATCTAAAGCAAGCATCTCCAACAATTCTGAGCTTCTCGATACGAGTAAGGTTCTCTCTCTTTAACAATGTTCTAGGGGAAACAGCCAAGCCTAATTTGATTCTGTTTGGCAATGATTCAATTAATGATTCCATATCTGTTAGATCTTCATTAGAAGATGCAATAACATCTTTTGTGCATTCCCAACCTTTGGTCGTAATGATTTGAGGCCATATAAACCAAAGACCGCTAAATGCTCCGAGAATTAAGAAAAACAGATTTCTAATCATTGTTCAGATTTAATTGAGACTAATCTTTAGATTTGATTCTTTATTTATACCTAAGCAGTGTTGATCCTCAAGACCAGAGACTAGGTTCTGCAGTACTCACAACTGCACCATTTTTTCAAATATCTCTATGTTCTCATGTATATGTTTCCCTAGCAGCCCTCTAAAGCTTGAACTATAACTATCGCTTTTCAGGTTGTCTTTGTTGACACTTCTGAAAATCACCCTTATTCCTTTAGCTGATCTTGCTTGAGCCTCGTCGTTGTCAAACTTTCTGACCTATTCATCGTAAGGTACATTCACATCAAATGTACATACAGTTGTTTCAAGCATTAGGTGAGAAATAAAGTTATTTCTTCAATTTAAAAGCTCCTTTCCTCCTTGCAATAACGCATTATATTTGTGGCCCAAATCCAATAAATATATTATTGGATGTCTTTAAATATTCTGTGATAGATCAATTCTCCGTATTCCACAACAGCAAATTATCGTGTTCCTTTACTAAGGGGATTGTATTAGATAATTGCAAAACTACTTTGAATCGAGGAAGTATTTTGAATATGCATCACCATTTAAGATGCAAAAATCGAATAAAAATATCTTAAAGTTTTCTGGGTATTCCTTCCAGGTCAGACTTTTTAACTCTTCAAGCTCCGTTTCACTAAGTTTTTTCATATTTGCGTATACGTAAAACCCTTCGTCTAAGTCTTTTGGGATATCTTTATTAACCGAGCTTGTTGATTCATTTGAATCAGTGAAAAATGCTTCCTTAGATCAATCGAAAAATTCAATTTTTTGAGGATCACTTCTACACCCTTTAGCTATCTCACCGAAAATGCTTGTTTGATCTTGTTTACTTGTTTGTTGTCTCGACATATTGAAGTTTTGATTTGAGATGAAATTCTTAGACCCCAAACTTACTATTTTTGATCAGGTTAAGTGGAAATGCAATGGGCATTAAGGCTGATTGCGTTGAGGTCCGAATAGAGCAAAGATAAGTTTGTTGAGTTAAGAGGCACCATTGATGGTCGACACTCCACCTGAGTATTTAAGAGAAGCGAACTGAATTCTGGTTCCTGCTCCAACATTCTCAATGAATAAGTAGGCTATTCGTCTGATGCGACAAGGATCAATGATATAGGTGCGTCAATTCAGTCGAAACTCCTCTGCATCGTTTAGGTGCCCTAACGGAGTAAAAAAGCCTTTCTACTAGACACTTGGCCCCAGGCCACCAATATCCAGAAGCTTCCAAAGAATCGGTAAAGAAAAAGGGCCCCCTGAGGCCCTTTTTGAATGTCTAATTAAAAGAGTTTTATTCTTTCTACGGTTTCCCTACCTAAGACGTACGGTCCTACAGAACCATTGAAGAAAAAGGAATTTTAAGATGAATGTACGTCAGGCAATCAATTGCACTGGTCATCGATTGATTGGCTTCTGGGGAGGAGCACTGACGTTTTTTATTCAAAGAAACAACCTTCTAAAGCTCAGTATAAAAAGAAGGTTGTCCTGAGAAGTTCCAAAAATATAAGAACAAATCTCTATTAGCCGTGCAGGAATAATTACCTAACATCTATTCTTCATGGATATTGTTATTTTGTTAGTGGTAATGATAAGTAATTTTTATATAGCCATGCTTATTATTATCATTATTTCTTTTTATTGAAGTATGCCGAAAGGCAATTACCCCTATCGGTCTTTACGGTCTCTGAGGCTGATTGGGAGTCGTTAAATTTGCATCTGATTTTGTATTTTCGATGTCTAAAGAAACTTACCAAGAAATTAAAAGAATCAGTGGAGAAGAATTAAAAGAGTTGTTATCTAATTTGGATAATGTTTTTGATCTAGGTACTGGTACCTTGTTGGGTGAAAGCCATTTGGCTTAAAAAGATTATTAAGTTACTGTTTATTGCTTTTTGCTGTTGAATTTCTCTTTTGATGTTTTTTTCTCTACATTTGAAAAAATCAAGTTTCCAATGAGTCATTTTTTGGCAACCTATATAGATTTTGTTCAAAGTGTTGGCTTTATTTTTTTAGCGACCATTGCAGTTTTTATCACTAGAAAACTATATTCAGACAATAGAAAAGATAATTACATTGAAGCTGTGAAAATTGATGTTGACGAGTGAATTTTTTGCTAGAACTTAAAAAAACAGGAAAATGCCAAAAGCTTTTGAGGAATTTAAATTCACTGATGATCAAAAAACAGGAGCAGTATCATTATTTTGGGAGAATGTTCATCTTGCCGCTAAAGCCTTAAAGGAGGATACCAATTGCCCCAACGAGATTATTGCTAGTGGTTTAAGAGCCGTTGCGGCTGAATGGGATTGATTCTGTGGCTATCTAAATAAATAGGAGTTATTAACATCTAATTTTGGTTGGGCTCGTCATTTGATTCTGGATTCTCTTTTTTTTCTTCTTCTTCTTCTTCTTCTTCCTTAAATTGCTTCATGGCTTTACTGCCTATTGCATCTTCGATTAATTCAAAAAACCAAGTCTTAATAGGGTTAGCCATTCTTAACGAATTAGATAGTTTGTGAATAACCAGATAGCAACGATAAACATAGCGACTCTTCCGTGAATAACTTCTGATCTACTTAGACGAGCAAAGATAGTCATTAATTACCGTGCTGGTATTTCTTTTATATCAGTAGAGATCTTGATATGCATGGGTAATTGTTGGGATCTTTCTTTTGTTTTAGGGTTTTAAACCTTTTCTTAATGCTTTAAATCCTTTTGCTATGAGCCTCTTACGCTTTCCACTTTTTCTTTAAATAATTGCTTCTTATCTGTACGTGTATTTACTTTTAATGTTGTGTAAATACGTGGAGCACCTTTGCTATGAACTGCTTCATGGCATTTCTTTACACATTCAAAAACTTGATCCCACTCCCCCTCAATTGCAGTTCCATTTGGACCTAGTTCATATTCGAGCTTGTGTTCCTCAATAATTGATAAGCACGACTTTATGTATGGAGATAATGAGACACCGACCCCTATTGGTACTAAGCAAAGATCTATGCTTACCCACATATTAACTTAAGATTGAAAAGGGTTTTTTTATTCTAGCTACTAATATATATACTTTAAGTCTTCTTAAACAATAGCTTTGTACCAAAAAAATTATGGTAGGTCGGTTATTACTAATGTTTTTGCTTACTTGTTCGTCTCGTCTTTTCTGTGGTTTTATTACGGTATAGAAAAATGATATTTATGGATAACAATCAAATTCAGGTTTTACCTTTTTTCATTATTACCTTCGCCATACTGATCAGCGGCGTTACTGTTGTCTTTACTTAAGATGTTGTATTGATACTTCCTGTTAGATTTAGAGAACATATGAATTAATATTTCTTTAATGAATTTTGCCACGATTACAATCATTACGATTATTTCTACTGTATTTTTTTACGTGATTTTTTTAGTGCTTGGGGTAGGAGGTATTGCCAAAAACCGCAGAGCCCAAGGACTTGATCAAAGTAAAAGAAGTGATAACTAATCAATTTAGATAATAATTGAAGATGTCGTTTAAAGTTTGTAAATCAATTTTTTTATCCTCTTCCTTTTTGACAAGTGCCTATCAAAGTTCTATTCCTTTGAGGAGATTCAACTGAGTATGTTCCATGATTTCCATTTATTTTGTAGATATTCTTAACGCTGTTTCTATTATCTCTGTGCGTAATTGTGTATAAATTACGTCTAATCAAAGTCCTTCCTTCTTTTTTTATTCCTTTATCTTCAATAGTAGATAATAATCCATCTAGATTAATTGTCAGATAACTTGTTTCCCAATCTGGTTTAATTAGGGCACCTCTATTAATTTCATATGTACCAACACATTTAAGAAAAATTTCTTCAGATCTAGATTGTTGCAATGGTACTAAGAGTAACCCTGATAGCAATACCAAATTCAAATGAAATCTTCTAGTTTTTATAGACTCAATTAAGTATTTTATATTAGTAATTAGAATTTTTATATCTTTATTCATATCTTTCTTGTATTAAAGTTTGTTTTTACGAGTGTAATCTATATCCCTATTTTGTAGTTGTTTGTTTGGTTACTTTCAACTTTTTTTGATAAAAACGTCAGTGAAAATAACTTAATCTTTCTTTCCTCTTAAAATCATTGTTAGTGGAACAACTACTGTAAATACTATTCCTATGGTTAGGATGGTTAATCCCATTTGGGAAAGGATATCTACTCCTCCCATGACTTGTGATGCTTTTTGCATCGTAACAACAATATTTAATTTACTTCGTATGCCCAAGGTATTGATATGTTATTTCCTCCAAGATACTTTTGAAATTTTCTTGAATTAATTTTCAAAACTAGTCCATTAGTTGGATAGCTTGTAAATAACATACCCTCTCTCCAGCATTGAAGATAGATTTCGATATCTGAGATGAAGTTTGTAAATTGAGTTTGTGGAATTTCAAAATTTAGATGTTTTAACTCTTGAAGTGATTGATAATGATTAATATTACAATGAAATATTTGAAAAGCGCAGAACATTAGTCTTTTACACTGTGATTTAAAATTTTGTATTTCTATAAACTCAGTTTTATTTTTTTTATTTGATGTTGTTTTATAGTCGACTAGAATTCCTTGTATTTCTATTCTGTTTTTTATCGGTAGACTTTTAGGAATAATTTTCAGTGAGCTTAAACTTTCTGTAATGTCTTGACTATTTTTATTTATGACCTTGTTTAATTCTCCATTGATATATTGAATTCCAATGATTGATCCAATGATTTTTGGTTCTATAATTATTCTTGTATTTGGAAGAAATGTTTCCAACCATTCACGAATATTTCCTTTTCCTAATGATACAAAGGCTTTGCTTCCAGATTTGTAATTAAAGATAGAATTTTCTGGAGATATTCTCTCAAGATTCCTTATAAGATGATTTGATACCTCATTCTCTTCTCTCATCTTTCAATCCTACATTTAATCAAATTAGTTTGCTTTAATAATGGTAGGCATATTTAATATAGATAAATTTTTTTTGTAAGATCAGAAATGAGCCGATATTATTGCCCTTTCTGCTCTTCTCGTTATCAGTTTCATAAAACTAGTAGTGATGGTATTTTAATTTGTGGCCTCTGCGGTGACCCGTTAGTTAAAAATTCATTATTAAATTCAAGACGAATTATTGGAGCAGTTGCCGCATCCGCATTTCTAGCTCCCTTAGTAATAATGATTATTTTTGTTATTAAAGATTTTTCTAAGGAAAAACTTCCACACAATTCTGATTCGTTAGTACTATTAACTATTGATAAATGTTGAACAATATAAATCCCGACTATCGCCTAAATTTTCCTGCTACGACAAGGAACCGTGAGTCCATCGCCGCAGTTTTAAGCAATTATATTTCTCCTAATAGTTTGCTTTTAGAAATAGCTAGTGGAAGTGGAGAACACGGAGTATTCTTTCAAAAAAAATTTCCATCAATTACCTGGCAAACTAGCGATCCCGAATTAGTACATAGAAAAAGTATTAATTCATGGATTATGCATGAGGGTCTTTATTCAAAAATGCCTGAACCACTTGATCTTGATGTGGAAATGCGTCCATGGTCAATTAACAATCGACTTGGGGCTTTAATTAAAGGAATTGTGTGCATAAATATGATTCATATCTCACCATGGAGTTGTACAAGATCTTTGTTTGAAGAATCAAAGAAATATCTAGATCAATGTAATTTTTTGATGCTCTATGGACCTTTCTTAAGAAAAGAGAAACAAACTTCAGAAAGTAATTTGAATTTTGATCAATCCCTAAAAATGCAAAACCCACTCTGGGGGCTTCGCAACTTAGAAAACGTTAACGATATTGCATTTAAAAATGGATTTAAACTTGATAAAGTTATCGATATGCCAGCCAATAATCTTTCAGTTATTTATCTCTTAAAGTAAAATTTCACACAACGTTTCTTCTTTCTACTAAGAATTCCAGAAATCGGTAGATGCGATAGGAGAATAAGTCCATTACGCTTTTTTCTTGTGGAGTTTTCTGGCCCAGATGCAATTGATAACGCTATCCAAGCTGGATTAGATCTAGATGGAAGTCCTATTCCTTCAGAAATGCTTTCTCTTTATGGGGAAGTCATGGATAAAGAAAATGCACGTAAAAGAAGTGGAGTTAAGAAATCAATGCGAAACCGTATTGTTAAAACTGGATCCAAGCATTATGACCAGGAAACTCTTAATACGCGTTTGATCAAAGCTGGTTGGGATGGATTGAAACCCAAAGAAATTGATTTTTTTTATAACTGAAATCTAATCAAAAATCATTTAACTTAATTTTATACACACAAGTGTCACACTTTTTTCAGAGCTTTTTGATTTAGTTGAAAATTATATTTTTTTGTAATTTCAAAACTAATGTAGTCAAAGCTACTGCAGTCACGGCCTTTTTGTAGCCTTTATAACTGAATCTCATTTTTAGGAGGCAAGCCGTACTCGCAGGGCTTTACGTTCGTTAACAATTAGTTTACATTTATTCACATACAAAACTCGGCATTCATCATGACTCCAGAAGCAGAAAAGTTTAACGGTTGGGCAGCAATGCTTGGCTTCGTTGCAGCCTTCGGTGCATATGCAACAACAGGTCAAATCATTCCTGGAATTTTCTAAGCCAATAACTACTAATAAGTAACTACTAAAAACAATGCAACCATCTAACAAAACAATTCTAGAGAGAAGCATCGGCAGACCAGCCATGATGGCATTCGTTCTACTAACAGGTATCTACCTAACGACCGGTCAACTTATCCCAGGTGTCGTTTAATGAAAAACCAAACTACAGAAACTCCAAGAGTAGAAGAAGGTAAAGTTATTGCTGAAAGACTCAATGGCTACGCAGCATTTGTTGGATGCTGGGCACTAATCGGTGCATACCTAACAACCGGTCAAATCATTCCAGGTGTCGTGTAATGACTACTCAAAACAACAACAGAAATATTGATCCTGAAAAGGTAACTGCTGAAAGACTAAACGGCTACGCAGCATTGTTTGGATGCATCGCTCTTATTGGCGCTTATGCAACAACCGGTCAAATCATTCCAGGATTTGTCTAATGGAAAACAACTACTGGAAAACAGCTGAAATAATGAATGGCCGTTTAGCGATGATGGGCCTTCTTGCAGCTGTAGTCAATTACGGATTCACAGGCTGGATTATTCCAGGTATCGTTTAACCCTACTTTTTTATTACAATGGCATTAAGTTATTGGCTTCGAGCAGAAGTCGACGATCTACTCAACGAAGATACTTTCTTCGACATTTCAGATTATTCCTGCCTTTTGGAAGATACTGATTGGGCGTAACAACAATGTCAATTTTCGACAATGCAAACCGCAACACTTCATTGTCAACTCTGCAAGCATCTTTTATATGAATCTTGTTATAGAAGAAAAGGTTTAATCCTCTGCAAGCAATGTTTTAACAAGCTCCAACACAAATGAGAAAGTTAGAATCTAGCTATCTCAATTAATTTTATTTTTTTGCCTCTGATGTTCTAATTTTGTATGTTTGTGATATTTTTTAAGCAGAATTAGTCACATCACATTTTGAATATGAAACTATATATTTCTTTCTAGTTAATGACCCATAAGATCAAGTTTCATTGGTTCAAATATCTTTCGCCTGTTTTTGGAATTCTTTTTTGTCCAGTGACGATTATATTCTTTTGGTCAATATGGTCAATTCCAGAAATTGAATCTGAAATCGAATTTGTTGAGGAAATACAGCCCTAGTATTTTTATTGACTCTTTTATAATTGATATATTTTTATTCAATGAATTTCAAAGGTCAATTAAAATAACATTGTTGCGTTTGACTTCTATGGTGAGAAGATTAATTGCATTTTCAAGTTCTTCTTCTGTCTGAAATCCTAATACGTCTGCAGGCTCTAGCCCCAGTGAGCTGAAATCAGGTTCAATTCCGAAAGGTTCGATATTCTCTAAGCTTCCAACTATATCTTCAAGTTCTTCTAATTCAGTCATAAAATTATTAAGGTAGTGTTTATTTTTTTAAAATAATTTATGAGACTTCAAGTTTGAAGCCTTTATCTAAAAGTTGTTGATATGTGAGTCTTGCTTGGAATGCAAGGATTTCGATTGGCTCTTTATCGTCTCTTTGCATTATGAAGTAGTGATTGTCATCACCTTTTCTTGCGAAAATTACAATTTCAGATCCTCTTACTAGTGTCCAATTTTCTAGAGCTTTATGCTCAGATAATGGTCCTAAATCCCATGGAGCCTTTTCTGGATACTTCTCTCTTTTTACCCTTGGCATTAATTAAAAGTGTCTATATTCTTTAGCCTACACTTATGATGTTCAACGTCAAGAATTATTTATTAATCAGGAAAAGGCAGCCAATGAATATCCCTCGTCAAACAATCTTTGATAAGTAAACCTGGCATCATATTCTTTGACTGCCTTTCTTCTTCCATCATTTTTTTGTACATAAACGTATTTGTTGTTTATACGACTCCTTGTAAACGTATATACGATGTCCGCTTTTGATAAAATCCATTTGATGGAATTGTTGTTACTTTGGTCGATATTTAAATCCCAAGGAACATTTTCCGGATATTTTTCCAATATTGACATATAAATAAAATAGTCTTTTTAAAAATATGTCATAAGAGGTATGCATACATGAGAATAAGTACTGTATTTCTGCAAATCCACTCTTCCTTTTTTGTTTCGAGATCCTTACATGGAGATTTTTATTGCGATAAAAATCTCCAAAGACTTATTAAATGGAAATTATTTATAGATAAAATACTATGAATAAGACAAAATCGATTATTCATAATTTGCATTTTCAAATTAGTGTATGTTTAGGAAAGTATATATAACTTGTAAATAAAATTTTATTTCATCTGTTTATTCCCTTTTTCACGTCTCATTTTTAATTAACTTATCGCTTTTTATTTAATTGATTCCTTAAGAAAAGAGGTTGAAGAAGCGACTTTGCTTGACATTTTCCTATTGATATAGATATGAGGTTACTTGGACTTGATAAGGATTGTTTCGCAAGCTGGTTGGCAAAAATACCAGAGGGGTCAACTATGGTTGTGCAACCTAAAGTTGAGGGTTTCGCAATAGGTCTTAGATATAAATATGGACAATTAGTAGAAGCCTATTCTCGTAAGGGTAGTGAAATTATTGAAAATATAAGAACAATCAAAGCTATTCCTTTGAATATTGATGACTCATTAAAAGTTGAAGTTGAGTTGGAGGGGATTTTATATTCTTCTTCTTTTAATTCTAAATTTCTACAAGCACAATTGCTAGCTAGCTCAACGACTGAAAATGCTAGCAATACTTCTTTATCATTTTTAGCATTTCGAATTTTTAGGTCTGACAGTGATGAATTGTCTGATTTAACTCAACTTCAAAATTGGGGTTTTGAGATTCCTATTACCTTAAGAACTGATGACCCTTGTCAAGTCAAAAGGTGGCATTCTCAATGGATAAAGAAAGAATTGTTTTCTAATCTTCCTACTAATGGAATTGTCGCTAAATGCAATGCTTCTTCCACCAAGAGTCGTTTAGGCTTTAGCCAATTCTCACCTAATTGGGCTTTAGCTTTAACCCGATAATTATTTAATTGTTTTTCTGAGCATTTATTTGAGAATGCAATTATTTATAATTGTTGGTTTCTATTCATTGCTCTTATTAAGATTGCCAAAAAAGCCTTATGAAAATAGCCTTCATTGAAATAATTCTCTCTTCTTAATATGTCTTTTACTGACAAGCAAATGTTTGAAGCAATAGAAGCTAATACTGATGTAAAAGATTGCTTTGATAAGATTTCAGAAGCTTGTTGTGAATTACAAAGTAAGACTGGTTGTCCAGACGACGATGTTGATCGATTTCTTGAGTTTACGATTGGTAAGTGGGACAATTTTCGTTGAACTTCCTATTTATATGTTTTGCCATTATTTAAAGAGCTCTAGGGGCTAAATTTTCATTTTTTTATATTTACTGCTTAATCAGATTTTGTGATTTGTTTTTTAATCGAATTTAATAATTTTACCTTGATCTGCTTGAATAGTTTTTAATTGAATAGTGGTCTTGAGTTTACATAGGAAAAATTTAATCCAAAAAATATATCTTGGTCTGGCTGCTGTTTGTTTTAGTACACTTACTATTCAGTTAATTCCTTTATCCAAGCAGGCTTCTAGCTGGAATCGGTGTGTAACTAAAACTACTGAGACATTGAGCCAAGTAAAAGCTGTTGAGAAAATGAACGAAGAAAGTAAGGATGTGTTGTCTGTGATGATATGTAATGGTGCCGTTTTCGAACCTAAATTTTAGTTGATTATCAAATTAATCATCAACAATATTTCTAGAAGATATGATTTCCTTGTGGTTATAAAAATATTAGCTTCTAAATTTCTTAGTTAGATATAAGGGAAAGTATAAATCACAAGGAAAGGGTGAATTTAATCATTTCTTGTTGTTACTAGGAATTTAATAGAGTTCCAAATAATCCTGCAAATGCTGAAAGGATGAATACAGATACGATACAAATCGCAAGAATTTTAGAGAGATTCATTTTTTGTTGTAATTAGTAATTATATTCTGATTCATCCCTTAACAAATATCCAAAAGTAAAGCTTTATATACTGAATGAATTGACTTTAGATCTTCGCAATTTGGTCATAGAAGTCCATAAGCATGTTTAGATTTCTGCTTATCTTATTAAATTATCTTGCTATTGCTGGCGATTGAGCGATTTCTAATTGGTAAATGATCATCAGAATCATTAATTTTAAAACGGATCAAAAAAGATCTTTCCTATAAATCAAGACCTATAACGATGCATAATTTTCGATATAACCTTGAATTTCTGAGTTTAATCTAGATCCTTCTGTTCCCATAACTTTTAGCTTTAATGTCTAGGACTAATGTAAATATTGTAAGTTTGTTAATTATAAGTTAGTATTGTAAGTACAACCATTTATTTATCATGCTCACTGGTAAGGATTTATTAGCCAAGGTCAAAGACTTGGGAGATGTCTCAAAATCTGATCTTGTTAAAGCTTGTGGATATGTTTCCACCAAGAAAGGAGGCGGAGAGCGTCTTAACTACACTGCTTTTTACGAAGCACTTCTAGAGGCTAAAGGTGTAAACCTAGCAGCAGAAAGTGCGGGTGGTATTGGTAAAGGTGGAAGAAAGCTTAGTTATGTGGCTACCGTTCAAGGAAATGGAAACCTATTGATAGGAAAGGCCTATACCGCTCTTTTAGATCTCAAACCAGGTGATAATTTTGAGATAAAGATGGGACGCAAAGGATTCCGTTTGGTTCCAGAAGGAGAAGGTTAATTCCTGAAATTCAGTATCATTACATTTAGATTTAGCCGAGATGCATATCTGCCTCTCGGCTTTTTTATTTGCCTAATTTTCCTATAAAAATTTGATTGATTATTCATCTATATTCTATTTACCTTATTAGTTTACTCTCCTGTTTCTCCCTTCGTTTTTCATTTTTCTCTTTAATGATTCTTGCTTTTTATCTAATCGTTCTTTAAGGTTTTCTCGAACCCTTTTTTTTTTTCCTGAAATTAAAATACATATACGTTTTTGAATTATCGTTTTTTATCTCTCCAGATTCTCTTTCATGAGTATTTTATCTAAAGCTGTTTTTGCTTTAGACAAATTTTGTCTAGGAACTTTCTTTATCGAATTTTTCTAACAATCATTAATAGGCAACATAAAACCATGTCCAGCATCCTCTTTTATAGTCAATTTGTTTTTTATTTACTCAGGTATATTCATTTGTTTATCTTGTCGATAATTCTTTATAACCACATTCTGATATCTAATTTGGTTAACATTGGTACCTTCTATGTACCTAAGATCCTTGTTTGATCCTCTTTATGAAGAGATTGTTACCAATACTTCGGATTTAATAGTTTATATGGTTCGACATGTTTATCTTGAGCTTGTTTTGCCATTGTCTATTTTTGTTGCTGTAATGCTTACTCTGTTCGTGGACTGGAGTTGTATACCTATTTCAAGTATTGAGTGTGAGAGGGGCCTTAGTCTTGAGAAAAATAAAAAGCAACTACTTGATTAAGATTATTTGTAATTATTTTTTTTACAACTTTACTTCTCGAGTAGGAACCTTCGTAATTATTCAGATAACTTAACTTCATTTTATATTTTTCGTCTTAGCTTGGATTCCGAAATATATTGATAAACAAATTAAAAATATAACTAGTAATGAACTGCTATTGCCAAGGATTTCTATAAGCATATTTAGCTAAGATATAAAATCTTATTTTTACACATTTAAACTCGTCCTAGGTATTGGATCTATCCTCTCATCAACTGATGTTACAAATCGAATTTAAAGAAGACTTAAAAAAATATTAATTCTTTTTAAACATTGTCATTTCAGACGGAATAATGAATTATTGATATTTAAATCACCTTTTGAATGATTTAAATTTATCAGCACTAATTTTAAATATGGATAGGTCCTATTAGCTTTTGATATTAAATTATTGAATTAGTAGATTTGGAATTAATATCAAAACGGCTAAATTTTACATATTTGACCAACTTTATAATTTATGTTCAGCTTCTAGATCAAATTCAATAGTATTGAATATTTTCGCTAACAGGTTGCCATACCTTCCCTTTTAATGTCAGTGATAATCTTCTACCCCATAAAAGGAAAGGGAAGAAAAAATTAGTTCTCTTGTTAGAGGTGAAAAGAATCCTTAGTAGTTCTAACAGCAAGTCACTTGGCTCTTTGATCTCAGAGCAAATCCAACTAATTGCATCCGCACCATGCATGATATTTTCATTATTGATAAGAATTGCTCCTTTGTTCAAATCATAGCCTTGGTTATAGAGTTTAGTTAATAGGGCTAGATTTTCTCTTCCATCTAATATTTCTAAATTAGAAAGACTGCATTTTAATTCAAGTAATTGTGCAAAGTGATTGCAAAATGGACATTCTCCATCATATATGAATAAACTTTTATCTGACATGTTTATTTATTGATTTAGCTATTGTACATACACTAAGTCTGAAAACGTGCCAAAAAAGTAAAAAAAATTTAGAAGAAGCCTAAAAAAATAAGCAGTACCATATTTTTAAAAAATATATTTAGGGAGGTTTGTCAAAATTTGAATTTAATAGGCTAGTTATCTAGATAGATATTTGAGAAAATATAAAAAAACATAAAGTATTTATATTAATTTTTAATTTATATATTGATTTATACTAACTTATGCTTTTAATTGATAACAAATTATTAGGTTTTAACCGTATGATTCTTAGTCTCAGTTTTTGAAAACGTTGCTCTTTACATTCTCTTCTTGTATCTGAGGTCGTAATAAAGACATAGGAAGTGCTGTTACTACTGCGAATGAAAGAACAAGAATTAAATCTGTTGTAAAATGGCTTATGCCAAGCTCTGAGTGAGCAAGAGCAAAGTTCAGTAATGACATTTTGTTGAATTCAATACTCTTCAATCTTATTTTATTTTGTATTTAAATATATGTTGTGTAGTAAAAATTATTGCTCAAATACAATTAGATTTTACTATTAGTTGTTAACTATATAATTACTCATTCATCTTTAACCTTTTAATGAAGTTTTGGCAAAAAACCTCACTTGTACTGAAAGTACTTTAGTATTTAACAAGTAAATTTTTGGGAAGGATTAGTTCCTAAGGGACAGTATGTTGAAAATCGTTTCCTATGTTCGTTATTCAAATGCATCAATAATGTTTGATTGGCATATCTTTTTGGGTGTGCTCATTTTTTTTATACTTTGTGGAATCTTAATATTTCAAAATCAGATTTGGGAGGAGGAAGACTACTCAAGAAATAAAAAATGGTACGAATGGAAATCTTCGGCTATTAAGGCAAATAAATGAGATTTATCTGGAATCTACCCAAGTTCAAAAGAATAATCTAATATGATTTCTTCTTTCTCTAAATATCTAGTCTTAACATCATCCTTTTTGATAACTTGTTTTTGGTTTTAACAACATTATTGCTTGTCGCAGCGAAACAAGATAAAAAGAGATAATAGATTCATTGTCTCTTGTGCTCAGATATGAATGAAATCAAATGTCCTGAATGTGGTAGTACTATCAGCATTGATGAAAATAGTTACTCAAATATTATTAAGCAGGTAAGAGATCAGGAGTTTGACGATGAACTGAAGAAAAGACTTGAAATTCTTGAAAGGGATAAACAGAAATCCGTTGATCTTGCTATTCAAAATCTTCGATTACAAATGCAAGAGGCAGCATTTGTAAATGAAAAAAAAATGCAAGGCCTTCAGTCTCAATTGATTTCTGCTCAGGCTGAAAAAACCATGACTTTAAACAAGATTAAGCATGCCTTCGAAAAAGAGAGAGACTCACTTGAGTATTTATTGGAGAAAACAAGAGAAAAGAATGAATTTGATAAAAAAATTGCAGTATCTGAGGCTATTACTGAATTAAAAGAAGGGTATGAAAAACTCAAAAATAACTTAGATAAAGTTGAGCTGCAAAAGGAATTATCTGAAAAATCTATAAAAATGAGATATGAGATCCAGTTAAAAGATCGAGATGATTTAATTGAGAGACTTCGTGATATGAAAACAAAATTGTCCACCAAAATGGTTGGTGAGTCACTTGAGCAACATTGCGAAAATGAATTTAATCGACTAAGGGCTACAGCATTTCCTAATGCCTATTTTGACAAAGATAACGATGCTAGTTTTGGTAGTAAAGGTGATTATATTTTCCGTGACTTTGATAGTGAAGGGAACGAAATAGTATCTATTATGTTTGAGATGAAAAACGAATGTGATAGCACTTCCAGCAAGAAGAAGAATGAGGATTTTCTTAAAGAGTTAAACAAAGATCGTATAGAAAAAAATTGCGAATATGCTGTATTAGTTTCTTTATTAGAATCTGATAATGACTTATTTAATGCTGGCATTGTTGATTTTTCATATCGGTATCCAAAAATGTATGTTGTTCGTCCGCAATGCTTTTTACCAATAATTTCTTTATTAAGGAATGCTTCACTTAAGTCGCTTGAGTATAAATCAGAACTAGCAGCTATTAAAGAGCAGAATATCGATATCACAAATTTTGAAAATAGCCTTGAATTATTTAAGGACTCTTTTGGTAAAAATTATGCTCTTGCTTCAAAACGTTTTGAAACAGCAATTATGGAGATTGATAAATCTATTAATCACTTGCAAAAAACCAAAGATGCATTACTTGGCGCTGATAGAAACCTTAGATTAGCTAATGACAAAGCTCAAGAGGTTTCGGTTAAAAGATTGACTAGAAATAATCCTACGATGAGAGAAAAATTTAATTCAATGAGAAAAAGAGAAGCGGCATAATTTCTTTATTAATCTTGAATAAGTAAGAGTTTAAATTTACATGAGTGGTTGGCTTTACGTAATAAGGAATAGAGATTTATATAAGATTGGTATAACAAAAAACATTGAGAATAGAATGAGACAACTCAAGCCAGATAACGTAGTAGTTAAATTTTATACTGCTGATTTTGTGAAATTAGAAAGAGAGTTACATAATCGCTATAAAAAGTTGAGAATCCCTCAAACGGAGTATTTTAGATTGGAAAATTATCATATTAAAGAGATAAAAAAAAGAATTTCCATACTTAATTATCCTTTAAATTTTACTTTCGGAATTTGTATGAAATCAATATTATTATTATTATTTATTTTTTTTCTTACATTATTAGTTATATCTTTATATATTAATGATTTAAATATGGCTATATCTAAGTCGCTTTTTTGGATTGAGCGAATATCATTTGGACTCGCCTTTATTTCCTTATTCATTAATTCAGGTGAATATTTAAGTTTTTGGAATGAATTAAAATATAGATCCACAAGATTAATTATTTTTATTTTGCTTTCATTATTATTTCATCTTGTTGATTTCTTTTTCTCCTAAAATAGATTCAATATCAGTGATATATATAAAGCTTAAACAACATTTTATGATCTTTAGACTTACCACATGTCTTTGCTTGACTCCTCTTCTTGTTGTTGCTTTAGAAGACCAAGTCTTCTATCAAATTCAATCTCTTCTTGACTTTTTTGTTCTACTTTAGGGTTTTTATTGCATTTTTCTTTCACTTCAAGAATCATTTTACTTAAGTCTTCTGAGAAATGATCTTTTATTTCTTCCCAGGCTTCCTTCTCTTCAGCATTACCTACAGTTCCTTTTATTTGATCGATAATTATTTCCTTAACAAATTTTCTCAGATCAGTTTCGCTCATAGAGTTAACTCGACTTGATATATACATGTCTTTAAGGGTGTCTAATTCGTTGTTGCTCAGATCCTTATAAGTAAGTTCTTCCATTTTTTTTTTTCAATAAAAATTATTTATAGACCCATTTAGCGTCTAATACTGTTGAATGGGGATTAAAACACAGAACATTTCTTTTTGCTTCCTCTTCATTATTTGCAATGACAGTCTCATCATGTTGATTACCTTGATCATTAATCATAAAAACTTTAAATCTCATTATTGACTTTAAATATTTTTCATTTTATGCCAATTATTTTTTAAAACAATTGATTGGTCATAAATGTTGAAAGCTTAACCTTGTATGGGTTTATTTATCCTTACGATCAACTAGAGAATTTATTACAGCTTCAACCAATATGGCCGTAAAGAATAGACTTAACGATGGAATAAACACTGGATACCAGAGCTTTTGAAATAAAATATAAAAATAAGTGTTACCATTAACACTTAATAAAAAACTAAAAGCTAGATATAAGGAACCTATTATTAAAATATAGAGATTATAAATTAATATATTATCTAAGGCTTTTTTCCATTTGGTTTCGTTTTCTTTTTCCATTTTATCTCAATTCCTATTAAATCTGAATTTTTTGTGAAAAGCAGTTTGACTAAAAATTAGGAAGTACCTCTGAAGGCATAAAGGTCAATACCTATTGATTTAAGGTAGAAAGCTCCTCCAATTGCAACTACGTTGAGGCAAAAAACAAAAACCCAGACTTTCCATGATTGATTTTCAGAATCCATCTCTTTTCATAAAATTTATTTATACATCAGATAATTAGATGTATGAACAAATTTTAGCTTTAACTGAATACGAAAAGTATTAACTCAATGCATCAAGATCTCTTCTGTAATGTTTCGAGGATCTAAAATCAATATCATTTGATTTCCATTCTGTATCTTCTAGCAAGTCCGAATATTTATAACTATTTGAGGGAAGTTTTTTTTCTAATCTCCAGCCAAATTCGCTCAAGAAATCTACGTAGTCTTTAGAAAATATGTTCCCATTGATTTTTGATGAATCAATGTTTGTTCCTATTTTGGTAGCTAACTCATTTTTTGTTTTTAATGTCATCTACGTAAAATCAATTTATTTTGTTCTAATCATTTTTTTTTTAAGGTGTTAAGTATTTTTTGTAGTGTTAACCCTAGCTAGATTGTTCTCAAAGGTACACTAAGTTTTTTTAACTAAAACTTCTAAAAGGCGAACTCTAATCCTGTTTAATTGCTCTTGACTTCCAAGGAATATCAAAATCATACCTGGAGAGATTGAAACCTTATTTTTGGGATTACCCATTAATTGATCAGAGACTTTAGTCGCCAAAAGAAGTGCTTCACCTCTTTTTGAGAAGTCGAAAAAAGTTTCATGTTGACTTCTGAAAAACTCAATTTTATCAATATCATCAATGAGCTTGAATTCTTCTATTTCGCAATCTGAGCCCGCAAGTAAATCAATAAAGTCTACGGCTATAGGTCTTAAGGCAGAGGCAGCCATGGTTCTCCCTGCCGCAACATATGGACTAACCACCGCATCAGCGCCTGCAAGTTTTAATTTACTAGCAGCTTCCTCGTTCGCTGCCCTAGCGATCAATCTGCAAGAATCATTTAGTGCTTTTGCACTGAGAACTACATATAAATTTGCTGCATCATTTGGAAGGGTAACCACTAAGCTCCGGCAATTTTTTACTCCTGCTAGTAATAATGTTTCGTCCATAGTTGCATCAGCTAATAGGACGTTGAATCCTTTTTCCTCAGCTTCGGTTTTTCTTGTTGAGTTGTTTTCTATTATTAAGGTAGAAATTTTTTCAGACTTTAATTTGTCAGCAATTTCTTTACCTGTGCGTCCATACCCACATATGATTACATGATTTTTCATTCTTCTAATTAATCTCCTTAATCTTAGCTCCTCTAATTTTATGAAATATCCTAGTTCAGACAATTGTATAAATCTTTGAAGAGTTAATTGAACTACAAATAATCCACCTCCAATGATTAAAAAAGTTATGACCCGCCCCGCTGAACTTAAAACTTCAACTTCACCAAAACCTATTGTTGTAATGGTTATTAGTACCATCCATAAACAATCTCCCCAATCCCAACCTTCTGTAAATCGATAGCCTAAAGCACCGAATAGAAATAAGAATATGAGTAAAGATATTGGTGCTCCCCAAACTTTTAAATAGCCTTTAAATTTATTTGTTTTTATCAGATTCAATTTAATTCTTTAGTCTTAATTTTTATAGTATAGTGAAAATTGAATTAAATATTTTTTCATTTTTATTTCTATAGGTATAAATCTATCCTATTATATATTTAGCCATTTTCAATCATTACTTATAGTATGATTGAAATCATGTATTGGTAATCATCTGATATGCAATCTCTTACAGCTGAAGATAAAAAAGAATTATGTAAGGATGCTTTTCAAGACATATCAGCTATTCTTGCACGTTTACGCGATCAGGGGTTATCTGATTTAGAAATCTTTGAGTTTGGTAAGTCACTCATAGATCACTTTGATCCAATTAAAATGGAAAATTTAAAAAAAGATTCTGATTATCAAGATGCCTTGTTTAGAGAAGCTAATGATTTGTAGTTATATTCTTAATTCATTCTTTTAGCATTCCATATACCCACCGATTATATTTTTACGTTGTAATATACGGAAATTATAATTATAACTCTAGGTTATATTCGCTTTTAAAAATTATTTTTTGTCTATATTACTTTTAGGATTTGTTTTCTGAAGATAGTCAATTATTTCCTTGCTCTGCTCTATTGATAATGATGAGAGCGGCGATGCAGCAGGTATTTTTAGAAGTATGCATATTGCAATTATCTCTGGCGAGTCTACGTTTAAGGCCTCTGCGAGTTCCTTTACCCTCAATCTGGCCACATTAAAAGTCATTGTACTTGATGATCTTTTAAAGATCTTCGTGATTATTTTTTTATTTTATTGCTTTGTGTTCAGTAAGTTGACTTGAAATTGATTAAATGAGTGATGATAATGATTTGAAGGAGACGCTTCACAATATTGTCTCATATGCTGTTGTTCAAATGGAATCTGCATCAGATACCAATGTTAAAAGGTGTATATTTCAAGAATATAAAGAATGGCTAGGAACTTCTATTGACAATTAGGGAAAATGTGATGCTCATTTTTACTAGATCTATAAAAGTTTTAGAAGATAGCTATGATTGTTTTGTATTTAAAGTGGATTAATTAAAGTTTTTTTGAGCACACTCGTAACCTGATTCTCTAATATCTTTTTTTTCATCAATAATTGCTTTGAGCGCACAATCGCAATAATTTGTTATTGCGATTTTGGATATGGACTCAGTTGCTGGGTTACTTAAAGCACTTGAAACACAATCGTTCATTTGGCTTTCAGGGTATGAATATGCTGTAGAGGAGTAAGAAAAGATTATTATAGATATAACTAGGATTACTTTCATTTTATTTATAGTATTTTATATAGTATACATTTTATATTGATTATTGATTGATTATCTATTTTATAGTTATTTTCTGTAGTCATTTTATTAATATTTATTTTAACAGGTCTTTGCTAATATAAAGTAGTAAATCTAATCAAAACATTTGTTTTCTTAAATGTCATTAGATCAATTAAGAAAATTTTTAAAGGAAATGCAAAGTGATGCCTCTTTAAAAGACGAAGTCCTTTCTTCCTCAACGGCAGATGACGTTGCCCTGATTGGCTTAAGGAGGGGCTATGAATTTTCAGGAGATGAACTTCTACGGTTTTCAGGGAAAAAAGTAGGAAGAGTTACAGTAAGGAAAAATGATGTACCAGGAGAATATAATTAAAAGATCTATTTTCTATTTCTTAGCTCTTTAACTATTCTATCCCACTTCTTACCGGCTTTAAGATATGAATCTTGCCTTCGTTTATAGATCAAATAATTAAATATACTAATAGTTAATATAAGCATAATAACTATTAATAAAATAAACTTCATTTTACTTATTTTTTATACTTTTATATTATATACATATCACTAGAAGTCGTAAATTATTAATGGTCCTCAGATAATATATCTTTTATATTAAGTGATGATACTCATTTCAACAATAATATCTTCCCATTTCTATTCATTTTCAACTAAGATGCTAAAAGTTCTTAATAAATTAATGGATATTACATTAATAGCTATTGCTATTTTTATCTTGGTTTCAATAGTATTTCTTTTACTATTTTTGTTTAAAAGTATTAATAAAAAATCTTTTAGAGCAGAAGATGGTTCTGTCTTTGATAGTCAATCCGATTTAGATGTCTATCAGAACCTATACGAGAAGACAAAGCCTTTATTTAGTAATTATGATGAGAAAGGCTCTGCTCAACAAATACTAGGATTTGAGAAATCATTCATATCTAAACTAAAAACAGAAGGTTTTTCTGATTTGCAAACGCTTGTTAAATATCGATTTCAACTTAAGTCATTATCAGATTTAATTAATTCTTAGATTAATATTGATTTTTTAACGTATCCGTGTACTAATATAAAATTAAAATTTTAATTCCCAATGAGTAAAACAAAATATACTGAAGAACAACTATCTGATATGAGAGAAGATGCCTTTGTAAATATCAAAGAAGCATGTATGAGACTTCAAGAAAGAACAAAATGTGGTAACGAGGTAGTTATTAAGATGCTAAACGAAGTATCTGAATTTTATATTACGCAAGATGAGAAAAATAAAATATAGATAGCTAATACTTTTTGGTTGTTGTTATATTTCATAGACTTTTAATGGTAATGGATTTATTAACTTAGTACTAGTATCCTTAAATAAACTAATATCTTCGGCTGATCCGTCTACTTTAATTAAATTATTTATGATTCCAGTAAAAGTTATATCCCCACCTGTCGTACTTGCTAAAATAGTTGTTGGATTAAATAACTTTAATAATTGAGGTATTACAGTTTTACCCTTAATAAATTTACCTACAAGTGGAAGTGAGAAATCTATTACTGGTGTTATTACCAAATCTATATTTCTAGGCTTTATTTTTTTGTCGAGAAATCCATGTGGCTCTATATATATTGAATCTAAGCCTAAATCAATAATGTAGCCATTCTCAATATTTGGGACTGGTGCACCTGAAGTCGCCTGAATTTTTAGATTATTATTTTTAAAAATTTCTCCAGGTTTAAGTGTATGAATTTTGGTAAAACCTATTTGTTTTACAACATTGCTAGCTGCTTGTGAAGCAATTACTGGTATACCTTTATTTATCTTTTCCAGTGTTGGAAGGTGGGCATGATCTGCTTGACCTTGAGTTAGTAATAAAAAATCAATATCAATTGGAACCTCCATTTCTCTGTCCAATGCCCCTTTGATTAGCCAATCTCCAGGAGGAAAAGTTAAATCGCCTTTCAACCAAGGATCAATTAAGATTCTTGTTTCATCTAAATCAATAAGCCAACCATTCGCTCCGTAGTAAGTAGCTTTTATCACCATAGTTTTTCCTATTAATATAACTATTGTTATTTGATAGTGGGGATTATTCTAGTGTTTTTTTTATCTATTATATCAATATATCACTAATATTATTAATACAATAATCAAAATACAAATTATTAGAAGAGCAAATTTCTTGATATATTTCTGAAATTCATACAACCAATCATTTTCCATGTTATCAATAAATTTTCATCATCATATACTTTAAACTATTACATTAGATAATAAATATAGATATATGTCGTGTTTTGAATCTCTCGCTAAAGAACATATCTCTTTACTATTTAAGTAATTCTATAAATATCATGAGAATTAGAGATTGGGAAGGAGTAGCTCTGATTATAGGCGCTGGAGATATTGGTAGGTGTATTTTTGATTATGTGACTGCATCATCGCCAAATATGGATGTTATTGTCTGTGGAAGAAATCCAACTAATCAAAATGATATTTATCTTGATTTGGAGGATGACCATTCATTTGCTTCTTTTGAAAAAAATATTTCACTATATAAGAAACCTCTTCGTTTAGTTATAAATACTAGTGGCTTTCTTCACTCCAATCTTATAAAACCAGAAAAAAGACTTTCGCATATAAATCGCTCAAATATCATTAAGAATTTCACAATCAATGCAATCGCTCCTATTTTGATTGCTAAAAGTATTGAAAAATTTATTAGACCAGAACTCCCCTTCTCCTTTGCAAGTTTAAGTGCCAGAGTTGGTAGTATTGGTGATAATAGACTTGGTGGTTGGTATTCCTATAGGGCATCAAAAGCTGCTCAAAATCAATTTTTAAAAACCCTTAGTATTGAATGGCGTAGAAAGTTCCCATTATCAATTGTATCTATTTTGCATCCAGGTACTTGTGATACTAAATTATCCAAACCTTTTCAGTCGGCAGTGCCTAAAGATAAACTTTTTACCCCTTCCCAATCTTGTGAGTATTTGATTGATATAATTTCAGAACAAAAACCGTCAGACTCTGGTAAGTTTTTAGCCTGGGACAGTAGTATTATTCCCTGGTAAGTTATATTTTAATAAATTACAAACTATCTATTAATTTATTTAATTTTTATATTTGTATTTAATGTATTTTTTAGTTGTATAATATTGAAAGTATGATTTTGATTCCATGAAAAAGCATATTATCGCTATAGGTGGTGGTGGTTTCGGTAGAAACAATTCTTCTAATTTAATAGAAAATTATATACTTAATCTTTCAGGTAAAGATTGTCCAAAAATTTGCTTCATACCTACAGCAACTGGAGATAACGATAGTTATATAGTACGTTTTTATTCTATTTTTACTCGTTTAAATTGTATACCATCTCATATTGAATTTTTCAAGAGAACTATCGATATACATAAACATATTATGAAACAAGATGTTGTATTTGTTGGTGGTGGTAATACAAAGAGTATGCTTGCAATCTGGAAAGAATGGGGTATGAGTTCTTTACTTAAAGATGCATACAATGATGGCGTAATATTGAGCGGTGTAAGTGCAGGAGCTATTTGCTGGTTTACAAGTGGTATTACAGATTCATGGGAAAGTGAACTGAAAATTTTACCTTGTTTAGATATTATTAAAGCGACGTGTTGTCCGCATTATGATGAAGAACCTTCTCGTATTCCATATGTAGAAAAAACATTACTTGAAGAAAGAATTACAAGTTGTATTTGTATAGAAGGTGGTTCTGCTATACACTTTATAGACGGTAAACCATTTAAAAATATAAGTTTTAAAAATAATAAAAATACATATAATGTATTTGTTGAAAACAAGCGTATTGTTGAAAGTCCCTTCGAGACAATTCAATTATAAATTATATTTTAATATTTTACATTTACTATTTTTTTTAAGAAATCGTTTAATATTAAAATGATTATTTTAAATTGATACTAACTCCGATGTTTTTATTCTTATTATCATTTTCTGAGATGGGCCTAAATTTACCTCTCATAATTGTATTAGTTTTGTTTGGTGGTTTCTTTCTTATTAGCTTTTTTATAACAAGTCCCAATATGGATACAAAAGGTTTATTAAGAGTTCTATATTCAAAACCCGTTAGGAAGGCAGACGGAACAGTTGAGTATCCAGAAAGTAGGAATAATTGATTTTGAACATATTAGTTTTTGTTATGAATTTGCTAATAGCTTTTATTCTTGAAGAGGATTGAAAAAAATACTATTTAAAATGAATTTATTGAGTTTACGGAACTATTTTTTGTGAAAGTTAGAAATCCCTATAGCCTCATAGCACTATTGAAGAGTAACGTCGTATATGACCCTTAGTCATATTATAAAAATTGGAAAAAAGTTTGCTTACTAAATTCGAGATGATCAATAAGGAAAATAACAATAGTACTTTTCTACCTTCTGGTCTAAATGGGAAAGCATTAGAAATTACTTTGGATGATATCCCCTCTAGAAAAGAAGTTCGAGAAGCGATTCCAAAGCACTGTTTTACTCGGCAGACAAATAGATCTCTTTTTTATCTTGTTAGGACAGTAGTTATTCAGATCTTTGTTGTTTTGGTAGGACTTTCTATTCCTCTTACCAAAGAGATGATTCCGTTTTGGGTCCTATATGCATTTATTTCTGGTACAACTTCTATGGGGCTTTGGGTCTTGGCTCATGAATGTGGGCATGGTGCCTTTTCAGATAATCGAAAATTAGAAACACTAGTGGGATATTGTCTTCATTCATTTTTACTTGTTCCATACTTTTCGTGGCAAAGATCACATGCGGTTCACCATGCTTTCACAAATCACATAACTGATGGCGAGACACATGTCCCTGTTGTTATCTCTGGTGATGGTAAATCTGAAAAAAAGGGTGGTGAAAGTGAAATGGAGTCATCATTGTTCTTTGGAAAAATTCTATATGGCTTTAATCAACTATTTCTTCATTTGATACTAGGCTGGCCAGCTTACTTACTTCTTGGCAAAACAGGTGGACCTCGCTATGGCACAAGTAATCATTTCTGGCCAACAGCACCCTTCTCGAAGAAACTTTGGCCATCCATATGGGCAAAAAAGGTATGGATATCAGACTGGGGGATTGTTTTTATGTTGCTCTTATTGACCTTTTGGTCTTTATTTTTTGGATTTAATTCTATGATAAGTCTTTATTTAGGGCCTTTAGTTGTTGTTAATATATGGCTTGTGATTTATACATGGCTTCACCATACTGATACAGATGTTCCCCATCTTGGAGCAAGTCAATTTTCATATATGAGAGGAGCCTTCTTATCCATAGATAGACCTTATGGAAAGATTTTAGATTTTCTTCATCACTCAATAGGTTCTACACACGCTATTCATCATATTGAGCCAACAGTACCTCATTACCATGCAAGACTTGCAACAAGAATATTAAAGGATAAATTTCCAAAAGTATATCTATACAATCCTACTCCAATTCACAAATCTCTTTGGCACATCGCTACTAATTGTGTTGCCGTAGAGAAGGATTATGATATTGATAGGTATGTTTGGAAACAACCTAATCACTCTCAATCTTAATTATTAAACTTATTTTTTTTAGAAGTTTAAAATCTTTTCTTTCTAAATAATTCACTCTGGCTTGAGTAATGTATAAGTTATACAAGTTATTTACCTAAATGCATTATTTTAAGGTTAATTAAATATGGCAAAAGAAGATTACCAAAGATTCCTATACAAAATTGATCAATTAAATCAATTTGTTGAATTAATTAAAAATTCCCCTGAAAAGTATCAATTAATTATTAATTGTAAAACACATGATGATGTGGTCTCACTTGCTAAGCAATGGGGATATGAAATTGGTAAGAGATGGGGAGAATCCTAGGTTTAAAACAGTAGAAAACTATTGTCCTCCCCCATTACAGCTCCAAACCTTTGAAGGGATTCCTTGTGTATTTTTCCCGTCAATACGAAATGTTTTTGTAATGCATTCATTCTGAGAGTCAGCCCAAACTGAAATTGGCTCTAAATCAGTAGATATTTTCTTAACTGATTTTGATACAGAAATAATGGAAATTGAAGTGAACAAAAGAGATAAAGTACTTAATCCTGCACAAATCAAGTATTTGTTATTGTCAAATAAATCCTTGAGCATCTCTAGAACTGATTATTTATCAACAACATTACTTATGTTTAAGTGATTGATCTGTTTAAGTTATCCTTTGAAAATATTAGAACATCATTCAATTTTATTTTTCTTAAATATTTAATGGTTAGTGACTAAAATTCATTAAAGAAGAATTTATTTCTTTTTTTCAAAAAAATCTAAGATTTTCTTTAATCTATCTGTGTTTTCAAAGTTAGGACTAGCTGTAAGGAAAATCACTAAAACTATCATTAGCAGCCCAACACTAGATACACCTAATAATAGCTGCTGAAAAGGATCTAAAGATTCAAGCATTTCTAATTAGTCTAAACTTATAGAATTATTTTTAATCATAAATGAACAATAGCCTTTATAAAGCAATGGAAAATTTATGTTTTAGTTCTTAGATAATTATTTCTTCTCTTTAGGTTCTTTTGGCCATCTCGCTTTAAGATTAAGTGGGTTTTTGAGATTTACTTCCACATGTTTCCCTTGAGCTAATGAAATCACAGCTTTAAATGCCCAACCACCTAGAATTAATAGTGTTGAGATTAAAAATATATAACTTATGTTTGTAAACATAAATAATAAAATAATTTAAAGTATATTATTATGTTATTTGATACATTTTCATATTGTAAATATAATTAATAAATTATTATTTTATAATTAGGAATAATTCACTTATGTATCGTCTTTTATTTTTTTGATTTTATTGCCTCCTTTAGCTCTCTCAATCATGAGATTCTTTACCTGTTGACTCTGAACTCTAGTTATAAATACTTATTATATTAAATTTTTTAAGCTGTGATTGTGTTTGATCGACCATTTTATTATTATTATTTTTATCTTTTATTGATTTTTATCCGATTTGGTATGAATATAAAATTGTTATTATTATTTGAATGTTCAACAGTACCTTTTTATATTCCTTTTTTATATTAATTTCTCTCTGTCTCATTTTTTATTTATTTATAAATTTCAGACCTGGAAAAAATGAAACAAATAATAAAATCCTTTTAAAGAATTTATTAGAAGGTTTAGATATGGAATTACCTGATGAATTGAAAGCTCTGGATAATTCTTCTACTGATCCTCAAAAATTGTCATAGGTCTTCTAGTTTTAACCTGATGTCTAATTTCAATTTTGATGATACGGAAACCTCAGGAATCTGGTGGTCAACTAATGTTTCTATTAGAGATTTATGTGTAGAGCTTAAAGAGGATACAAGTTGTGAAGATAATGAGATTGTAGAACTTCTTAGAAGTATTGCTAAATCTATTGAAGTGAATGGTATATAAGTATATTTCTACCTAGTTATTTCAACTACCTCATTTATCCCATTGGAGGTTCCATTGAGATGTCTTCCACTGCCTTGACCATGAATATCGTGAATTATTCTGATTTTCGAGTTTTGCTATAAGCCAGTCTTTAAGAGATGTAGGAATAATATTTAAATCTTTCTGAATCATTTTAAGTTCATTCATATCAGCTCCATACCCTGATCTTTCAATCCAGTCTGCCATCACACCAATATCATATTCTAGGAGCTTTATAGCTGATCTAGGTATCATTACATACTTGGTTTGATGTCTTACTGAGGAAACTATTCTTTGAAGTGTCATAGCCATTTCTAGCCCTGTCAGTTCCTCTCCTGCAATATTAATAGATTGATTTTTATATTTCTCTGGTTTCGATAAAACTCCTTTTACCCATTTGCCAATATCCTCTACAGCTATTGTTTGCCACTTGTAATTTTCACCTATTATTCCAGGAAATATATTCTTAGAAATGGTGTATCCAGGTAATTTATTTTCGAAGTTTTCAAAGTAGCTTACTGGCCTTAGGACAGTTGTGATTTTTTTAAGATCTTTTTTTTGAATATATTCTTCAATATCCCATTTGCTAGTAAAATGTCCTGGAGCAGGATCATTTTTTAGTGGATCTTTAGGCTTACTGATTGAGCTAAATATAAAATGTTTTAATTGTCCTTTTTTATAAGCAATTTTTACTTGATTTATAAGGTTATAACCTTGCTCTATTTCATAAGTCCTAACAATACTCCCTCTAAATAATTTCCATCCTTTTGTTGGAGTGGTATTTCCAAAAATTGCTTCAACACCATCAAAAGCTTTATTCAAGCTCTCAGGGTCCATTAAATCCCCTTTAACTACTTTTACGTTGTTTAGGCTTGCCAGCTTTAAAGCTTTTGAGCTTTTAATATTTCTTGTGATAGCTCGTATTTGATATTTATTTGTTTTACTTAGTTCTTTGACTACACCCGTTCCTTGTCTGCTTGTAGCCATTGTGACTGCTATAACGGGATTTTCATTTAGACTTGTCTTCAAAACTGCTCCTTGTTCAAGCACGATTTAATAACCTATTTATAAGGAATGTAAATCATAGATGAAATTATGTAAGGTTGTTGTGCTTTTTGGGGCGGTTGTGTTAAATGGCTGATTGATGTTTTTTGTTATTGATCGCAACTATTCATTGCTTTACTAGATCTTTCGTAAAGGAATGTTTTAATTGCTTTTATAGATTGCAACTATTGGCTATGTATTAATAAGTACTAAGTTTGATCATTATGGCAAATGAAGTTCTTGCAGAAATTGATCGACAAAACATTATCTTTGATGTTGTCGATGGCATTCCTCTCTCAGGAGATGAATCTGCTGAAATTAGATCCTTCCGATCTCAAATAGAATCTGATAATTTGATGCTTGAATATTCAGCAGAAGAGTTAGGCTTTAATAATGTGTTGTTTGAATATCTTAGCCAGGGGTAATCAAAAACCAAAATTAAAATTCAATCAAGGCCTTGGAATAATTCTTTATGGACTGCAAATGTGTGATAAAGAGATGTTCCATTTTCTGGTGATAGTCTTTCTCCATCTTTGTTCCACACCAACGAACATACAAGATCTCCATCCCATTTGACATTATGCTCATTAATTTCTTTAGACCAGTTGGTGACATTAGTAAAGTGCTCAGGCATATGTTTACCTATCTTTCTGCAAATTTCACATAGTAATGATAATACAGGTGGCTTTGAATCTAATTTTAGATCTTTAGTTAGTGATGGTTGAGTAAATACACCAACATATCTTATGTGATCAATTATCATTTGCTCCTTGTTATTTAAATTAGCTTTTTTACAGGCTTCTTCAAACTCATCAATGGGTGTTATTGGTCGCAAGTTAGAAATCTCTAATACATATTTATTCTCTTATATTAGCAAATTAAACTCTAGTTTTTATATTAAGGTCAAGAGTCACAGAACAATAAATTATATCTTTCTATTATTTTCATGTTCTTTTTCGTACCAATCAATATGTTCGACAATCTACAGTTAGGGTCCTTTCATGAATTTGCTATTTGCCAAGATCTCTTCATGATTCTCTTTGTAAACCCAGTCATAGCTTACTTAACCCTGAGTTAAATGTTACAAAGTAAAATATCAATGGTCATATTCCCTGATGACTGGTATTTATATTGAGTCTTACTAAAGAACATGCTTCCTTTAACTTTCGCTGGACTACTAAGTACACCAGCTCCTACTGCACCAATCGTAGGTATCGCGTTTATGGCCCTATTTGGAATAATGGCTGTCGTTGTTGGCCCTAATTACGACGGTTTTAATGATCCAAATACATCTAAATAGATAGACTTTCAATACTAAATTAAGTGGGTAGAAATGTTTTTCATGTTTGCCCACTTTTTTTTTGTCAAAAAATTTTTACACTTTAAAGAATTGATTCCTTAATATTTCATTTCTTTATTTATGAAGTGTACGATTAATATAAGACTATGTATAGAATTTTTCTGTGGTTTAAACAATAGTTTCTAATGTGTGTAGCAAAATATCCATTTTAACAATTTTGGTTCTAAACTAGTTATTAATTAATTTATTTATTCCATTTTCTGCTATTTATATCTTGCTTTATTTATGATTTATGGGCAATTTGTTATTTGCTGGTCTTACTAGTACTCCAGCACCAACAGCAGTTCTAGTTGGAGTTGCATCAATTGCATTATTTGCAATTGTAGGTTTAATGGTTGGTCCTGACTACGATGGTATGAATGCCCCAGAGGTGAAAAAATAAAACTAGATTTTATTTCTACTAATATTATAAATAACTAGGAAATTAAATAATTTATTTTTCCTAGTTATTTTTTTTTGATATATTTTGTAAATAATAAACTAAATTATCATAAGAAATCTTATCAACTGGATTAAATGATATTTTCCGATTTATATCAAGATATCCTCTGATATTTTTATAGAATAAATTCCATGACCGTGTAAATTTTCTATTTACTTCACTCGTTCTTCTATTTCTTTCTAATTTATCTCTTATTAATCTTCTCTTAAAACAGATGTCTTTTCTCTCTTCACATATAATATTTATAGTCTCTTGATAATTTAAATCTAATCTGTGAGCAAATATTCCTTCTAGTATTAGGAATTGATTGTCTCCGTTATAATTTATCCGCTTCTTTGAATATGATGATTGCTTTCTCTTGTAGTCATATTGATAAAATTTAATTAATTTATCCTTATTTTTTATAGCACTAAGTGTATTATGTATTTTTTTTTTATTTATACTTAAAGGCCTATCATAAATATCACATAGAAATATTGATAAAAATCTGATTAATATATTATCCCTATAATATGAATCTGTTTTTATTACTATTGAATTATCAAATAATTTATTTAATTTATTACTTAAATAAGTCTTGCCAGAACCAGAAGGACCTGTAATTATGATTGTTATCATTATTTCTTATTACTTATGTTTATATATTCTAATTATAAATTGTATTACAAAATAAAGTATTAGGCTATTTTATTGTAATTAAGTTCTTCTCTAGTCCAGTTTCTATTATTGAATCTGTTTTCAATAAATCTTAGAACTAGTATTATTATAGGAATATGTATAAGACCACCTAGTACCACTGTTATTTGGTTGTAAGGCATAATCTTTTTAATTAGTTAATATCAATATACTTTATTAATCATTTGTTAACTTAACATGTATCTTTTAGTCATATAATTTTTAAAATTTAGGTATTAATTACATTGTCTCTGATAGCTCGTTTTCGAAAAACCAATTTATTTCTCCATTTTTAAGTTTAACCACTAGCCCAAACTCATTTCCATCTACCATTTTATATCCAACTAATTCGACGACAGGGTCCTTTCTGATAATTTCTAGAACATTTTGCGGTAGGCGATCTTTAACTTCGTTTATTTCTACTCTTAAGATTTGACCTTTCTGAAGAGTTGAAGAATCTTTTATCATAATGATCTTTCATATATTTAAGCTTAAGGGTAATCAGTCATCCAATTATTGAAAGTGATAATTGATTTTCTATCCCACTGTATTTTATGTATTCTTGAAATTCTGATGAATTAAAGGCTTTTTGAGCAGCAGCTTTAGATTCAAATTCAACTATTACTCCTAATTGTCCTCCATCCCATTCGTTTAAATCAGAATTTTGGTTTACATCTTTAGCAATTATTGTCCCACCAACTGATCTAAGCCATGGGACCACGGTTTTTACGTATTCGATGAATTGTGCTGTGCTCTCAATTTTGGCTTGCTTAAGCCAATAACCCTTAGTTGCCATCTCTTTATTTTTTCTTTAGATTCTCTCACGTACTCGTACCATTCAGTTAGTAGTAGAAGATTATTTAATGTTTTAGATTTTTAGGTACATTTACTTGCGTTATTGATTGATCCTTGGGTTAATTATTTTATTAAATTAGCAAAAATAGATAAATCTTATGTGTAAATTATTATTTAACTTAGCTGTAATTAATTATTATATTGGATTTATAGATTCTAGTTTAGATTTCAATTGCATAGCTAGATGTTGACGACCAACCGCAAGTACTTTAAGGGTGTCTTCGTGCATTCTTAATTGTGCATCAGCAACTTGCATTCCCTTTATAAGTTCTTGAACTTCTTTAGGTAAACTTTTGAGATCGTATTTCTTATCCTCGAATGTCAGTATTGCTTCTTTTTCGTTTGAAGGTGTATTTGCCATTAATTTACTTTTTGATTCAATTAAAATATAGCATTAAATATATTTTCAATAACTCTCAATAAACTGTTTATCGCAAAAATCTTTATACCTTCCATTTCTCTTGATTAAATCATTATGTTTTCCTACCTCACACACTCTCCCTTTTTCGATTACGGCTATTTTATCTGCTTTTTGGATTGTTGATAATCTATGAGCGATTACAAGAACCGTTCGATTATTCATTGCTTGTTGAAGCCCTTTCTGAACAGATTCCTCTGCTTCCGCATCTAAAGCACTTGTGGCTTCATCTAGTAATAAAATTGTTGGATCACCTAGAAGAGCTCTTGCTATGGATATTCTTTGTAATTGACCTCCTGATAGATTGCTACCTCTTTCTTCTATGTATGTTTCGTAACCATCAGGAAATTGTTCGATAAATTCATGAGCATTGGCAATTTTAGCAGCCTTAATAATATTTTCCCTTGTAGTTTGTCTTCCAAACCTTATAGCTTCAGCTATGGTCCCAGAGAATATATATGTTTTTTGTGGAACAATCGCTATCAATTTTCTCAGCGAGTTAGTATTAATTGCATTTAATTTATAGTCATCAATAAAAATAGATCCTTTATTTGGTTCTATAAATTTTAATATTAATGAAAAGATTGTACTTTTCCCTGCTCCTGATGGACCAACTAAAGCCATTATTTTACCACTGTCTATCTCTAAATCTATATCTTTTATTACATTAGTTTTATCATTATACGAAAAAAATACATTATTAAAAGATAATCTTCCTTGTATTTTATCTGGAATTATACCTAAATTAGATGTAGATCTTTCTAATGGATTAGTTGTTAATTCATTTAACCTTCTTAGTGAAGCTTCTCCTTGCTTCAATTCGTTATAGTTTACTGTTATGTGACTTATTGGGTCTATTAACATAATTAATGCAGTAAAATAACTACCAAATTCTTGATTTGAAATTCCTCCAGTTTGTATTCTATAAGTACCAATTGTAAGTATACTCAAAATACCTATTATTTCTATTAAACCTACAATTGGGTGCTGAAGGGCTACAAGTGTAAGCATTTTATATTTTGCCTCTTTGTGTAATTTAACTTGTTTATCAAAATCTCTTTGCAACCATTCTTCAACTGCAAATGCTTTTACCATTGGTAAACCTTGGATAGCTTCTGATAGCAAAGCTGCTAAAGAGCTAATTTTATTCTGACTTTGTTCAGATGCTTTTAGTACTCTTCCTCCAAAATCGCTTACCAATAAAGCAATTAAGGGAGCTAATATAATTGTTGAAAGTGATAAATTCCAATCAATAGATATCATATAACCAAATACTGCTAATAACTGAAATACACATGGTGTTGTATCCTGAATTGTTTTATAAATAACCTCACCAACTCGATCAACATCTTCAGTAAGTCTGTATGCAATATCTCCAGAAGAGAGTTTTTCTATTAATAGAATATTTGTTTTTTGAAGTTTTCTAAAAAGAGTAGATCGGAGATCTTGACTAAGTGCTAATGCCGGTTTTGCAAGAAGACTATCTTGGAGATATTGTGCTGTTTTTTGAATGATAAAAACAATTAGTGCTTGTAAAATTACAATTAAAACCTGTTTTGTATTTCCTTGCCCTATGGCCGGTATTAACTTGCCTGACAACCATGCAAGAATCGGCCAGCAAATTACATATACAAGCATGCTAATACCACCAAGTATTAGTACAGGCAAATGTACTTTTAGTCTCCTTATCAGGTAAATAGCATTTATTTTGATTTTTTTGTTCATTGCATCAAACTATCAATGTTTAATTCAAAAGTAGTAAATGAAATTAGATCAATACCTAAAATTTACGGGGATCGTTCAGACTGGAGGAGAGGCGAAAATGATTATTAAATCGGGAAAAATATCTGTAAATGGCATTGTAGAGAATAGAAGAGGTCGAAAATTAATTGATGGTGATCAAATTATTTTTGCTAATGAAACATACATTGTTCCAAATTCTGATCCTCTAGGCCGTAAGTTGGCAAGAAGCGAAAAATGAGGAGCTAGCAGAGTGCGTAAACCGGTCATCGCAGGGAATTGGAAGATGAACATGACATGTACTGAGGCTATTGAGTACATGCGTGTATTAATTCCCTTGTTGAAAGATATACCAAAAAAAGATAGAGAGGTTGTTATAGCACCTCCATTTACAGCTATATACCCTCTATCTGAGCTTATTAAAGATAAAAGCGAATATCTTTCATTATCTAGTCAGAATGTTCACTGGGAGGACAGTGGGGCATATACAGCAGAGGTCTCCCCACTAATGCTTAATGAACTTTCTGTTAAATGTGCAATTGTCGGACATAGTGAGCCAAGAAAATATTTTAGTGAAAGTGATGAACAGATAAATAAGAGAGCTAAATCTGCACAAGATCATCAATTAATTCCAATTGTTTGCGTTGGAGAAACTTTTCAACAAAGAGAGCTTGGAGAAGCTGAAAGAGTTATTAGAAGACAAGTTGATCAAGGACTTGAAGGAATTGATGTAAAAAGGCTAATAGTTGCTTATGAGCCCATATGGGCTATTGGAACAGGAAAAACGTGTGAATCACATGAAGCCAATAGAATTTGTGGGATGATACGTAAATGGATTGGTTTCGAAGAAGTCATTATTCAATATGGTGGATCAGTTAAATCAAATAATATTGATGAGATAATGTCTATGTCTGATATTGATGGTGTCTTGGTTGGTGGCGCCTCTTTAGATCCTAAAAATTTTGCAAGAATTGCTAACTACGAATCAACTTAATAAGTATTGGCCAAAATATTGGGAAAATGAAACCCATTTAATGGCAATAGTAAACGTCACTGATGATTCATTTAGTGATGGAGGCCTTTATTGTGAGCTACCAGCTGCAATTAATCATGCATCATTATGCATTAAGCAAGGTGCTCATATTTTAGATATTGGAGCACAGAGCACACGACCTGGAGCATCTGAGATTGGCCCTGAAACTGAGATAAAAAGATTGGTTCCTTTAATAAAAGAATTAAAAAGATTACATCCTAATATTCCAATTTCTGTAGACACATTTCATCATTCTGTAGCTAAGAAAGTGTTAAATGTTGGAGCTGATTGGATTAATGATGTCACTGGTGGACGTCATGATCCTGAAATGTTTAATGTTATTGCTGACAAAGATTGCCCTTATGTTTTGACTCATAGTCGTGGAAATAGTAAGACAATGGATTCTCTAGCCAAATATAAAAACGTTGTTTTAGATGTAAAAAATGAATTATCCAATCAAATTGATTTAGCACTTTCAGTAGGTATTAAAAATGAACAAGTTATTATTGATCCTGGTATTGGTTTTGCTAAAAATGTCGATCAAAACTTAACTTTGCTTCGAAATCTAGAAGTTTTTTCTTCTATGAACAATCCGATATTAATAGGAGCTTCTAGGAAAAGATTTATCGGATCAGTTATTGATGAATCTGACCCGAGTAAAAGAATATTTGGCACCGCTGCTGTAGCCTCTAGATGTGTTATTGCTGGTATTGATATTCTAAGAGTACATGATGTTAAAGAAATTTCACAAGTTGTCAAAATGACAAATTCAATTATTTGATATATAACTAATCTTCAGTATTAACTCCTTCAATTCTATCTTCTACTTCTTGATAAAGTTCTTTTAATTGTTCAATATTTTCATCTGATGTTTCCCAATAACCTCTACCATTAACTTCTAATAATGTACCTACTATTCTTCTAAAACTATGTGGATTTAATTCCATCAATCTCTTCCTCATCTCTGGATCATTTATAAAAGTTTCATTTGACTCTTCATATACAAAATTATCTACCTGTCCACTGGTAGCACTCCATCCCAATGTGTAATTAAGTCTATTAGATACCTCCCTTACCCCCTCATATCCTGACTTAAGCATCCCTTCATACCATTTAGGGTTAAGTAATTTTGTTCTAGAATCTAATCTAATAGTTTCACTTAATGATCTAACTTGAGCATTTGCTGTAGTTGTATCTGCTATGTAACTACTTGGTGCTTTTCCATCTTCCCTAAGATTTTTAATTAAATTAGTTGGATCAGAGTCAAAATAATGACTTACATCAGTTAAAGATATTTCTGAAGAATCCAGATTTTGGAATGTCACATCTGCGGTTTTCATTACTGATTCAAAAACATCTCTGTCCTGGTTCATCTCTCCTGGATTATCAGCATTGAAAGCATAGGTTTTTCTTGAAAGATACATTTCTTGTAACTCATTCTCTTCTTCCCATGTCGAATTCTCTACCGCCAAATTTACATTAGAGCTATAACTTCCACTAGCATTTGAAAATACTCTACTTGCAGACTCTCTAATGCTTTTTCCTTCCTTTTCTGCTTGCTCAAGGGTATGTTTTCTTACGAAATTTTGATCAAGTGGCTCATCTGCCTCTGCAGCCATTTTTACTGCTTGGTCAATTAAAGCCATTTGATTAATAAACAAATCCCTAAATACCCCAGAACAGTTAACGACTACATCAATTCTTGGTCTTCCTAATTCTTCAAGAGAAAGAAGCTCTAATTTATTTACCCTTCCTACAGAGTCTGGCTTTGGTTTTACACCAACAAACCAAAGTATTTGAGCTAATGATTCTCCATAAGTTTTAATGTTATCAGTACCCCATAGCACGCACGCAATAGTTTCAGGCCATGTACCTTGTTCTTCTTTTTGTCGTTCAATAAGTTTGTCAACAACACCTTTAGCTGATGCAACAGCGGCTACTGTTGGAATTGACTGGGGATCTAATGCATGAATATTTTTACCACTTGGTAATACTCCAGGGTTCCTTATCGGATCTCCACCTGGACCAGGAATTACATAATCTCCGTCTAGAGCTTTTAGAAGGCTCTCCATTTCTTTATCTGCACATATTTGTTCTAAACAAAATCTCAAATAGTCAAACAATTTATCTAGTGAACTTACATTTACATTCTCAAAACCCGCTTTCCTAGCAGAAGATTGCCATGGTGATGGGATTGAGAAACCAATCCCTCTCAAGAACTCAACAATTAGGGTCCAAAAATTCTTCTTCATATTTACTCTTCCATCTCTACCTGTTAGGGACTTAACCATTGAACCAACTGCTTCTCTAGATGTTTCTGTAATTAATTTATTAAGCTCAACATCTTCTAACTTGCCCTTGTTATTACCTTCATAGACTTCCTCAATTGATTTGCCTTTAGATTCTGCTAATAATCCTGGTAAAGATCTGATTCCATCATCTTCTCTTTCTATTGATGCGATACTTACCAAGGTTGCAATAGCTTCTTCTGCAGTGGCAGGTTTCCCAATAGTGTGTAAGCCGCAAGGTAATAATCTGCTTTCTATTTCCATCAATTGCTTATAAACATTTCCAACTACCAAATCTCTTTCATCAATTTCTAATTCAGAGGCATCTTTTTCAGGTAGTTTTACATCTTCATCAAGATTACATTTCTTGGATGTTTCAACTATTGCGTTAACAATTTGAACTCCTCGTCCACTTTCTCGTAATTGTTGATAAGAACCAACTAACTCTCCAAGCTCTTTAAGACCTTTATATAATCCAGCATTTTCAGCGGGGGGAGTTAAATAACTAATTGTTGATGCATATCCTCTTCTTTTTGCGATAGTTGCTTCGGAAGGATTATTTGCTGCGTAGTAATAAAGATTTGGCAGACCTCCAATTAATGAATCGGGATAACAAGTCTCACTCATACCCATTTGTTTACCGGGCATGAATTCAAGCGATCCGTGAGTTCCAAAATGAAGGACTGCGTCCGCTTTCCATACTTTTTCTAGATAAGTATAATAAGCTGCAAAACCATGGTGAGGACTAGCACTTCTGGAATAAAGTAATCTCATAGGATCACCTTCATATCCAAAAGTTGGTTGTACTCCAACAAATACATTCCCAAATTCCTTACCATATATAAGAAGATTTTGACCGTCACTATTTAAATTTCCTGGTGGCTTTCCCCAGTTCTCTTCTAGCCTTTCAGAATATGGAGTTAATTTCTCATATTCTTTTACACTCATTCGATGAGCTATTGATAATTCAGGAGATCCTTGTAAAGCTTCAGGATCATTTATTAATGACTCCATCAATTCTTTTGGATTCTTTGGTAAATCTTTTATGTCATAACCTTTTTCCTTCATTTCTTCTAAAACTCTATAAATAGAGCCAAAGACATCTAAATATGCAGCTGTACCAACATTTCCTTTATCAGGTGGAAAACTAAATACAGTAATAGCTAATTTCTTCTGCACACGTTTTTTAATTCTCAGTGATGACCATCTAATTGCTCTTTCTGCTATTGCGTCTACTCTGTCTTGGAGAGTATGAGCTTTGCCAGTTGCATCATCTCGACCAGATAAAACTATTGGCTCAATAGCACCATCTAATTCTGGGATTGCAATCTGAAGTGCAACTTGAACTGGATGAAGACCTAGATCACTCCCTTCCCATTCTTGTGTCGTTTGGAAAACAAGTGGAAGAGCAACCATATAAGGTCGATTTAGTTTCTTTAAAGCCTCTACTGCTCTCGGATGATCTTGTCTTGCAGGACCTCCTACTAGTGCAAAGCCTGTAAGAGAAACAACGCCGTCTACAATTGGTTTCTCGGTGTTAATTGGATCGTAATAAAATTCATTTACTGGCTTAGAAAAATCTAATCCACCACAAAAGATTGGTATAACTGTTGCTCCCCTGTATTCCAGTTCTTGAATTACTGCAACGTAGTGGGCATCATCTCCAGTAACAATATGACTTCTTTGGAGAACGAGTCCAATTACTGGACCTTCTTTAGCCTTGTTTGATAGGTCATCTCTAGAAGCAGTCCAATTAAGATATTCTTTTTTATCTTCAAACATATTTGGGGCTAAAGGATGCCAAATTCCTAAATCTGGAAAAACCTCTGGCTCTGCAACTTCAATTTTTTCTTCTTCTACATTTAATTCTGGAAAAACATATTTGTCTCCAAGCATTAGTAGGAAATTTCTAAGATTATCTGGCGTTCCACCTAGCCAATACTGAAAACTAAGCATAAAGCTACGAGCATCTTGAGCCTTATCTACAGGCAGATACTTAAGAATTGAGGGCAGAGTATTAAGAAGCTTCAACATTGAATCTTGAAATCCAGCACCACCTGCTTCTTTCCTCTTCTTCATGAAATCGCCAATTATGCTTTTACTTTGTCCTAATTGGGCCATAGAAAAAGTTCCCAATTTGTTCAGCCTCATCACTTCTGGCATTGATGGAAATACCACAGCCGCTTTAAGGTTTTCTTTATGAGGTTCAACTGCTTCAACTACTTTTTGTGCCAAATCTTCAATGAAGATCAATGAAGCTACGAATAAATCAGCATTCTCTATATCTTTTTTAAAGCTTTCATAATTGGCTGTATCTCTAAGTTCTTCAATTAAATATCCATTAAGTTCTATTCCTATAGGACCATTTTGTGAATTTAATGAGTTTGCAGCCTGTGTAAGAGCATTCTGGTATTGAGGCTCCAGAACCACATAAACAGCTTTCATGACAGCTTTGTGCTTGTGATTCTCTACAGGTGAGACTCTGCGATTGGCTGAGCGAACCTGTGTAAACATCTTTTCTTCTATAGGAATTCGACCAAGCTTAGTGTTCAGTTGCCCTTTAGTGTGTTATTTAGTTAATCCCTGTTACAAGGGATATCAAATATAATTGTAGAAAAAAAATCAATGAGTTCTGCTAATCAATCAATACCTGTTTTAGTTGCAGGAGCTTTAGGGCGCATGGGATCAGAGGTTATTAAAGCAATTAATTCATCCAAGGATTATCAACTAGTTGGAGCAATTGATACACAGAAGGAAAAGGAAGGTCAAGATATTGGATCATTGATAGGTTTAGGACCATTAAATGTATTTCTTTCAAGTGATTTTGAAGGTTCTTTGTGTGCTGCAAGCCAGAACGTTCCAAAAGATGGATCAAATAATGGTGCTGTTCTAGTTGATTTCACACATCCCAAGGTTGCATATAGACATACACGCACATCAATTGCTTATGGGGTTCATCCTGTAATAGGTACCACTGGCATTACTTCAGATCAATTGGATGATCTCTCTAAATTTGCAGATAAGGCCTCTCTTGGTTCAGCTATTATTCCAAACTTTTCAGTAGGTATGGTTTTGCTTCAACAAGCAGCTGCAGCTGCAGCACGTTTTTATGAGTTCGCTGAATTAACCGAAATGCATCACAACAAAAAAGCTGACGCCCCAAGTGGAACTTGTATTAAAACTGCTGAATTGATTGAGGAGCAACGCTCATATTTTAATAAACCATTAGTAGACGAAGAGGAATCTATCGAAGGGTCTCGAGGTGGATATCGTCCTAGTGGTTTAAGACTTCATTCCGTAAGATTACCCGGACTTGTTGCTCATCAACAAGTCATGTTTGGCTCAAATGGAGAGACTTATGAATTAGCTCACAACACTATCGACCGCTCTTCTTATATGCCTGGAGTACTCATAGTAGTTAAAAAAATCAGATCATTTAATAAATTGGTATACGGATTAGAGAAAATCCTATAGTTATAACTACAAATGTTATTTCCTATTAAGCAAAATGAGATAAATAAATTGATCCCTTCTGTAGCAACAGGGAATCAATTTAACTCTGCTTTGGGTAATCCTCAGAAGGTTTTTCAACGGATTATGATTTCAGCAATTGGAGGGGTAATAACTCTACTTATCAGCCAAAGTCAAGTCACAAGTCAGTTTTATTCTTTGTGGTTGGTTTTAGGTGTAATTTTTATTTTATATATTTTGTGGGGACCAATTCTTGAAGCCAGTAGAAAAAATTCAAAGTTTAAAAGTTTCTCTTTCTCAGCTTTAGTTGATGGTTATATTTCTGATGTTTATGTAGAAGATAGGGTAGAGAATCAACAGGAACAAGCAAATAAAGATGGAAGGTTAGAGGTGTTAGAGAAGAAACGAACATTTGTCGTTTTAGATATAGAAGATGAAGATGGATTTATAGGTAATATAAGTTTCCCTTTAAAGAATAGGTTCAACATCCTTACTAAAGGAATGAGAATTAACTGTGTTGTTTTTAGTAATAGAAGAGATTTTGACAGGATTGAAGAAATAAGTGATGCCTGGTGCCCAGAGATAAATTTATGGGTAGGTTCTTATCCTTATCTTCTTCGTCCTGCATTTGAGGAATTTGTTAATAGGAAAATCTTAAGATAATTATTATCTGTAATAACTGATATAATAATCTTTATGAATATAGCAATTATTGGCTCTGGATTAACTGGATCATTGGCAGCAATATCATTAGCAAATGCTGGCGCTAGAGTTGATCTATATGAAAGATTATCTGATGAAGAACTTATAAATAGAGATCGAACTTACGCTATTACACATTCCTCTAGAAAGATATTAGAGAAAATTGGAATATGGCCATATTTAGTTTCTCATCTTTGTGCTTTTCAATATCTTAATGTCATCGATAATGAAACAAATAACAATTTTCAATTCCTTGTTAATGATTTAAATAATACTGAGCAAAAATATTTGGCTGTTGGATGGATTGCAGAACATAGAAAAATTATGTCTTCAATATTGGAATTTATATCAGATATAGATAATATCAATAAAATTCCTACATCTGTTATACCTAATACAAATAATTACGACTTAATTGTTGCTGCTGATGGATCAAGTTCAACTACAAAAAAGAAGCTTAAAACTCCATCTTTTAATTTTAATTATGATCAAATATGTATTACTGCTAAAGTGTTAGTAAGAGGTGTAAATTCCAATGAAGCCTTTGAAATATTAAACTCTGAAGGTCCCTTTGCTGTTTTACCTCTAGGCGGGGACTTGTTTCAAATTATCTGTAGTCAGTCAATTGAAAAAGGCAAATATAATATGGGTTTATCAAAATCTTTATTTTTAGATTATTTATCAACAATACTTCCCTATGGTATTGAGCCAGATACTATTATCGATGAACCTTGCTCCTTTCCTATCAACTTTATTTTTAATTATTCATTTTTTTCAGGCAAATATATTTTTATAGGAGAAACTGCTCACAAAGTACATCCTGTAGGTGGTCAAGGCTTAAATCTATGCTGGAGAGATGTTGATTCCTTATCAAAAATAATTTCAGTACCTTTATTAAAAAATAATCATTCATTTATTCCAGTAATATATTCACTATCAAGATTTGTTGATGTTTTATCTATATCTATTTTAACTGATATTTTAGTAAGATATTCTAGATGTAATTTTGAAATATGTAAGCTACCAAAAAGATTTATTTTCTATATTTTAAAAAAATCTACTATCATACGAAAATTTATACTTAATATTATGACTAATGGATTTTAATTGTATTATATATAAATGACAAGTAAAATGAATCTTATTCATCCGCCCTCGGATGAATTATGTAACTTTATTATCGATAAACTTGGTGTAAGTCAAAGTGCATTGGAATTAGGAATTAAAAGATGTTCTTTGGAAAACTCTCCATTACCTATTGTCATGTGGAGTTATGGACTGATCACAATCTCTCAACTAAATATAATACTTTTGTGGTTAAAAGATAACTAATATTTGATTATACTTTTTACAAATGCATTAGCTTCTAATTTATTTCTTCCTTTAAGTTTAGTTAATTCTACGAGAAAAGCGTATGCAATTAAATTAGCTTCAGCTTTCTTATCAATTTACCTGTGGCTTCTGCAGTTCCTGCTGTAGCAAGCAAATCATCTACTAGCATAACTATAACTCTACTATCTTTTTCTATTGAATTCTGTTGGATTTCTAATCTGTCTTCACCATACTCAAGCTTATAATTAAACACCTATTACTTCTACTGGTAGTTTATTGGGTTTTCTGATTTGAATAAAACCCACCTCAACTTTAAATGCTAATGCAGATGCTGTAATAAATCCCCTTGATTCTATACCAGCTATATAATCTGGTTTTGTAGTAAATATTAGCTTTTGTAGAAGCAACATTAATTCATTCCATATCTTTGGCTCTTTATATAGGGTGTTTAGGTCTTTTAGACTATCCCTTCTTTTGGAAAATCTTTTATTTCATTTATATATTTCTAATATTTTTCCATTATTTACAAATACTGGTGTGCAATTTTATAAAACTAACAATAAAGCTAGCCAATCTTCAAACTGCTGTCATTATTTAAAGTATGAATAAATCCAATTTAGTTGCTTCGCAAAATGAATACCTCAATACTGGCTCAAATAATCTTGATAAAACCGCTTCCAAGATTTTTGATAATTGTGTAATAGCAAATGATGCTCCGAAAAAAATTGATTTTTTGCTTTTAGTTATTGAAACACTTCAAATCAATGCAACCGACTCCCTTTTATTAAAGGCTAAAAAAATTGGCTTGTCTGATGAATTTTCTAACAGAGTTCTGTTTTGGAAAATGAGATGTTCTAACCCTTTTAGGAATACATATTCATTTTCATCTCTATCTTTTGAACAAATTGATTCCCTTGTTGAACTAATTTCATCTATGTCAGAAAATCTCTATCCCCTTATTAGGCAATTACTTTCCTCAAAAGAATCTAAGACACTTAATGAAGAGAGATGGACTTTATTTTCTAAACGTCTGAAATCACTTATTCGCGAAAGGATGAATATTCAACGTAGTTATATTGCCTCATTACTAAGTGATGATAATAATCAATTTTTTAGAGAGTTATTAGTCATACTCTCTCTATCCTGTGGGAAAGGAGGAGCTAATCGCTTAAAGGCATCTTTATATCACCAATCATAAAATTAAATGATTAACTTATCTTATAGATTTGATCAAAATTCTACTTCCCTAGAACTTGCTGGCATGCCTGATGTTTCTAATGGAGACACAAAAGATACTATTGGTATCATTTCTTCATGGACATTGAAAATAATTGGATCCCCTCAACTTGAAGGAGAGAAAGAACATCTTGATAATTTAATGCAAGCAATACTTCAATACTCAAGATCTTATATTTCTGGAATTCAAAAAACATTTATTTCTAATAATAAAATTGTGAAAATATCTCCTTTCGGTATTAGTCATAAATTATTACTTAATAGTACAAAGAAAGATGTTAAGCCACTAGAAATAATTTTAGATGACTCTGAATTATCAGACCTAACACGATGTCTAGATCTTTTAATTTTTGATCCTAGATTTAATATTAAATGGGATATCAATAAGGAAAGACCCTTTAGCAAGAAATATATACGAAGTAGTTCGATTAATTCAAGCAAGAAGTCCAATTTTTTTTATGCTCTTATTATATTTCTATTTACTAATACTTTATTGGTATTTATTCCAACAAATAATAAATTAGACTTAAGAGAAAGTGTCAATTCTACAGAGGTGTTATCTAATAAAACTAAATAACATATTATTATTTAACTTTCCAATGTATTTTTCTTTTATATTTATCAATTAAAAATCAATATAGTCAATTCCTTAGATTTTCTATATTTTTATAACGTGATCAAATACCTCAAATAAATTAACAATGTTCTAATATTAATAAAAAATTTAATTTAGATGAAACTTTCAATTAATGATAGAGAGAAAATGGATATTGCCGATGATCAAATATTTTATCAACAACCGAGATATGTTCATCACCTTAGCGATTCCTTCAGAACTCGACTTACCAACTTGTACTCAGAGTATCTACTCAAGCATCACGTAATTCTAGATTTAATGAGTAGTTGGGTAAGCCATTTACCGTCAAATATTAGATATAAAAAAGTTATTGGTCATGGGATGAATGAAGCTGAATTAGGTTCTAATAAAAGACTTGACAAGTTTTGGGTCCAAAATTTAAATATGAAACAAAATATGCCAATTGAAGATTCATCTATTGATGCTGGTTTGATCGTTGCAGGATGGCAATATCTTCAATATCCTGAAAAAGTTTCATTAGAACTATCTAGAATTATCAAATCTGATTCATTTTTGATAATCTCCTTCACTAATCGAGCATTCTGGACCAAAGCTCCAAACATCTGGACATATTCTTCAGAGGAAAAACGAATTAAATATGTAACTAGTGTCCTTATATCTAATGGATGGAGAATTGAAAAAATATTAAATGAAAAAACTCATGATAAAAAGCTTTTTGGGTTTTACTCATCTGAGAGTGATCCTTTTTTTTCAGTTATTGCAAGAAACAATAAGTCTAATTACTGAAATAGTTTTTATTAATACTTATATTTACTATAAGTTCATAATAGATTATTTTTATGTCCTGTTCTCTAATTAAATTTAGTTCTGAGGATTGTGGAACTTGTCACAGGATGAGCTTCTTTGATTCTAAAGTTGCGACTGAATTAGGTCTAGAATTTATTAGCGTAAAACTACAAGATACAGTGGTTTATAGAAAATATAGACCAATATTATTAAAGCAATATCCTACCAAAGAAGGTATGGGCTGGCCGACTTATCTATTAGTTAATGATCCTGAGGGAGAATTTGAAATTATTGGTGAGATTAAAGGAGGTATTGCTAAGGGTGATTTTAGAGAGAGACTTTCAAACCTAATACCTAATTGATGCTCCAATTAATTGACTGGTTGCATCAAACCACCACTTCCAGAGTCGGAATCATCATCGTCGTTTCCGGCGTCTACAGTCAAAAGTGTATACACCCCTAAAGCTAAAAGACTTATCATTCCGCTAAAAAGACTAAGCCCATACTGGTTTGAACTAATTTCTATTACTTCACCCAAGGTAACAATACTCAAATTTTGGTGACTATAGCAATCTTTTTCTTTTAATAAATTTTGTTCAACCAATTGATTAATTGACATTCCTATTTTTCTGAATTGAGTATTTGATTTATTGGGCGTTTATTTCTGAATTCATTAGCTTTAGCCATTCTGTTAGTTGGTCTAGAAGTTTATCGCTATCCAAGATTCCGAGACCTCGAATGGTCACAGTTGAACACCTATCCCCTTTCTTGTAAATAAATCTTCCATGTAGATGATTAGCCAAACCTTTTCTTAGTAACTTGAAGGCGGGCTCATCCATCATTGTCTCAAGCTCAACATTTGGTTTAGATAACTTAATTCTTGAGAAGCCACACTTTTTAGCGATTATTTTTAGTTTCATTACTTCTATTAAGGATTCAACTGCTTTTGGTAATGTTCCATATCTATCAACCAAGTTGCTAGCAAATTGAACCAACGAATCATTGTTTTCACATTGTGTGGCTAATCTATAAGCATTTATTTTTTCATCTGGATCAGTTATCCAATCTCCAGGTATAAAAGCTGTAACAGGTAGATCTATTTGAGTATCGTCAACAGTAGGAATGTCTTGCCCTTGTATTTCAGCAATAGATTCATGCAATAGTTCCATATACAAATCAAATCCTATTGTTTCCATTTGTCCGCTTTGTTCAATACCTAAGATATTTCCAACGCCTCTAATTTCCATGTCCCTCATGGCTAACTGATAACCACTGCCCAAATCACTAAATTCTTTTATAGCCTTTAAGCGTTGTCTTGAAGTCTCATTTAATTTCTCATCGCTTGGATAAAATAACCAAGCATGAGCTTGTACTCCACTACGACCTACTCTGCCTCTCAATTGGTAAAGTTGAGATAAACCGAATTTGTGAGAATCTTCAATTAAAATAGTATTTACTCTAGGAATATCTAATCCACTTTCTACAATAGTTGTACAAAGCAAAATATCTGCTTCTCCTGCATTAAATGCCAGCATTGCATTCTCTAATGCACCCTCCTCCATTTGACCATGTGCAATCAATAATTTGACATTTGGAATCATTATTTTTAATTTTTCTGCTACATCTTCTATCCCTTTTATTCGAGGAACAATGTAAAATATTTGGCCACCTCTATCAATCTCTTGTGAAATAGCACTTCTTATTATTTCATTATCGAGTGGTGCTAAGTGAGTTTTAATTGGCCTACGTAGAGGAGGAGGTGTTGTTATTAAACTCATTTCGCGGACACCAGAGAGACTCATATAGAGAGTTCTTGGAATTGGTGTCGCTGACAGGGTTAATACATCAACACTTTTTTTTAACTCCTTTATTTTCTCTTTTTGATTAACTCCAAAACGTTGTTCTTCATCTATAACTAGAAGTCCCAAATCCTTATAAACTAATCTTTTATTCAAGAGCTGATGTGTACCAACAACAGCATCAATTTGTCCATCTTTTAGCCCACTAACTATTTGTTTCTTTTCACTACTTGTTTTAAATCTATTGAGTAAAGAAACTTTTATAGGATATGGGGCAAATCTATCAGAAATAGTTCTCCAATGTTGCTGAGACAATACTGTAGTTGGTGCTAATAAAGCTATTTGTTTTCCTGAGGTAATAGCCTTAAATATTGCTCGTATTGCTACTTCTGTCTTCCCAAATCCAACGTCGCCGCAAACTAATCTATCCATAGGCTTTTCACTTTCCATATCAGATTTGACTTGAGATGTAGCTTTTGCCTGATCAGGTGTAAGTACATATGGAAATGAGTCTTCTAATTCGTTTTGCCATGGACCATCACTTGGATATTTGTACCCTTTTTCTTTACTTCTTTCTGCATATAACTTAATTAAGTCAATAGCAACTTTCTTAACTGATTTCTTTGCCTTTTCCTTGATTTTGTTCCAATTGGCTCCTCCTAATTTACTAATAGTAGGAGTTTTTGAATTTGAACTTCTATATCTACCTAAACTACCAAGTTGATCGGCTGCAACACTTAGTTTTCCGTCCATGTATTTTATTACCAAGTAATCTCTTGACTCACCATTAACATTTAATTTTTCAATTTTCTGAAATAAACCAATACCATGATTTCTATGAACAACATAATCGCCAGGTTTCATCTTATTAGGATCGATCTTTTTACTTTGTGATTGTTTTCTTCTTCTTACATAACCAGTAGTAGATATATTTTGTTGTCCGAAAAATTCTTTATCTGTTAATAGAGCAATTTTCCAGGCTGGAAGATAAAACCCTTCAATTTCTCCCTCATTTTTATTTTTAATAGCTACTGGTATATGGTCTTCTATAATATTTTTAATAGCATTAAGATCATTATTATTAGGTATAAATCTTGAGATACATTCATGTTCTTCTAACAAAGAAACTGCTCGGCTAGGTTGTGCTGATATTATCCATATAGAATATTTATCTTGTATATAATCTTTTAACGATAAACTTATTTTTCCGTATTGATTAGGTTGCCATTTATGAACTTTGCTTGAAATACTAAAGACATTAGTTTTCTTTGTAGTGTCCTCTAAATCTGTTATATCAATTCCTTTATAATTATTTAGTGAAACATATATACCATTAATATCATTATGTAGATTAGGTTTAAATATATTCTTTATTGATTCAATATCTTTTACACTAGAAATAATATCTGTATAATTTTCGTTAACGATATTATACCAAGCATTTCCATGAGCTATACCTTGAAGCCTCTCATCAACTACAATAAATGTATTATCATCTAAGTAATCTAATAATGATGAAGGCTTATCAAATGCAACTCCTAAATATTTCTTTGCTGATTCCAATTTGTTTGAATTAACTAATTCAGAGAAGTCATCATCATTAAATAAACTAGACATATCATTGTTATTAATTGATTTAAGCTTATTTATGATTAGTGGATCAAATCCTGTGGGTGTTATACATACATTGTTGATTTGATCCAATGATCTTTGCGAAATTGGATCAAATTCTTTAATCTTGTCTAAATGATCACCAAATAACTCTAATCTAATTGGAAGTTCACTACTAACAGGGTAAATATCAATGATATCTCCACGTCTTGTCCATGTTCCTTCCTGCTCTATATTATTAGACTTTATATATCCACATTCACTCAATTTTAATGATAATTCACTAAGATTTAATTCATCACCTACGCTCAATTTTATGCACTTTGCTTTAAGATAGTCAAACGGTGGAAGGTGTGGTTGTAATGATCTTTCGGTTGCAATTATTGCAATATTCTCATCATCTTTTAATTCCAATATATCGCTTAGTACTTGTAATTGACCCCAAATGATTTCGGAGGTCACCTGTGTAGTGTCATATGGCGAGACTTCACTTGTTGGATATAAACATGTCTTAGTCCACCCACAATCTTTTACAAGGGGATACCATCTAGTGGCGTCCTCTAAAGTTGGGACAATAACTAATAATCTATTGGATTCCTTTTTGGCAAGCGAAGTTGTGATTAATGCCTTTGCTGTCCGTGACGCGCCTGTTATTATTAATCTTTCTTCTCTATTTGTTCTTTCAATCAACTCAGTTGTTAAATGATGCTTTTCTAAATACTTTGCTATTGACTCTAAAGACACTACTCTTTTTTACCTATTTATCTTCAAATAACCTTAACATTTTAATTGTCGTCTTGAGAAGGCTTAATGGGCTAGATTTTGATTTCGAATCAATTTTAGTTTCTCAACAAATGATACTAATTGTGTTTCACTAAGTTCCTTTCTAGTTAAAACATTAAACTCTTTTTGTAGAAATTCTCGTCCCTGTTTATGATCCCATGATAAATCTCTAAGTATAATGTCAGACTCTTCTATTAAAGTATTAAGATTCCCATTTGCTACTTTTAATGGATTTTGGATATCAGTCTTTTTTAATAGACTTAGATACTTCACTATATCAGTATAGTTAGTTATTTTATTTCGATTATTATAACCTAATGTTTTTTCAAGGTAATTTATTTCATCATCTCTAGACCATTTTAGCCGTTCAATCTCTGCATCTATCGCTGTTAATTCCCTACTCCAATCACTTGGCTCATGATTGATATTAATGTTCTCAACCTTATCTCTTTTAGGTAATTTAGTCTTTTCACTATTAGGAAGTTCAATTTTCATTGGAGTTATGCTTTTATGTTCGTTAGAAGTATTAATACTCGCCTCTTCTTTTGTTACTACATTAATCCTTTTATTTAGTCTTGATATTGCTTTATCTTCTGCTTCTTCTACTGTTGTCCCTTCTGCTAGAGCACTTCCTAAATTCCTGCCATTAAGCCAACCATTTACTTGAACAACAGATTTATTTTCAGATATGTGGCAGAGCTTTGATTCGATTCTCATAACCCTTATGACTTAGCACTGAATAGAATAATTAGAGTTAACATATACCAAACAGCCATTATAAATAACTTTTTTTCTTTAATTTAATGGATTCAGCATCTCTCAGATCCTTAACTCCTTTACTGGATGGTATCGACAGATGGGTTGAACTGGCTCCTCTGTTGCCTGTTCTCGTCTCCTTAGAGCTTGTATTATCAGCTGATAACGCTGTTGCTCTTGCCTCAATAACTAAAAATCTAAACAATATTGATCTACAAAGAAAAGCACTCAATATAGGTATTTTTATAGCTTTATTATTAAGAATAATAGTAATTCTTACAGCTCAATTTTTCTTAAATTTTTGGCCAGTTAAGCTTATCGGTGGAATTTATTTGATTTCTCTTTCAATTTCTAAGTTTATATCATTAAACAGCAATGATACTAATATTGAGAGCAACGATAACATTGACAAATCTAATATTTCATTATTAAAGGTTATCCTTTTATTGTCAGTAACTGATTTGGCTTTTTCTATAGATAGCATTACAGCAGCTGTTGCAATAAGTGATCAATTTCTTTTGGTTATAACTGGAGCGATTATCGGAGTTATCGCATTACGTTTTACCTCTGGACTATTTATCAAATGGCTGGAGATATATATTAATTTAGAAAAAGCTGGTTATATTGCAGTTGGACTTATCGGCACAAAGTTAATTATTCAATTAATTTTATATGAATTAGTTATACCTGAATATTTATTCTTCTTGGTAATGTTATGTCTTTTCCTTTGGGGATTTTCAAAGAAAGATACTCTTATTAATAATGTTTAGGCACCAAATTTATTATTTATCTTCAGATTTGATTGGATAGATAGCGTATAACTGTCTGTTGTCTTTTTACCTTCTAACTGTGCATATTTAATTAGAATTGGATAATCATTTGTCATAATCTTTATGCCAGTTTTTTTATTTATCATAATTATTTCGCCAGCTCTACAATGTTGTCTTGATTTATTTTTTATATCTTGATTTTCTTTAGATTGATTATTATCGCAAGATAAGCTGGCTTCTAAAATCTTAATTCTTTTAGAATTGTAAAATGTATATGCATTTGGGTATAGTCCCTGAATTTTCTTTATTATCTTTCTTGCATCTTGATTCCAATCTATTAAATTGTCTTCTTTTGTTATTTGTCTAGCATAGCTTGGACTACCTTTTAACTTTGTCTGGTCTATTGCATTCAATTGTTTGAGTCTTGTTGATTTGTTTAATCCTTTGGTGAGCTTTATTCTTTCGAGTGATCTAAGTAAAAGTTTTGATGATATGTTCGATAGTCTATTAGTAAGTATCTCAAGATTATCTGAATCTTGTATAGCGGTTGATTCTTGTTCAATTACTGGTCCTGTATCTAAGCCTTCTTCCATTGACATAATACATATTCCTGTCTTTGCATCATCATTAATTATGCTCCATTGAATTGGTGCAGCTCCTCTCCATACTGGTAGTAAGGAAGCGTGACTATTCCAGCATCCCAGTTTTGGCTGATCTAAGATTTCTTTAGGAAGAATTTGACCAAACGCTACAACTACATAAACATCAGCTTTCAATTTAGTAAGTATTTCCTGTGTATTTTTATCCTTACTAATAGATTGTGTTGTAAAAACAGGTATACCTAAATCAATTGCTGCTTCTTTGACTGGGGATGGCGACAATTTCTTACCACGACCACGCTTTCTATCTGGTTGCGTGATTACTGCGACTACTTCTTGTCCTGCGTTAACTATATTTATTAAATTTTTAGCAGCATACTGGGGAGTTCCCCAAAAAACTATCTTCACGCCTCTCCAGTTATTGATACGTTCTCAACCCAAACATGAGGGCTAATTCCTTGGTGGGTAACGAACTGCTTATTTTCAATTTTCACAATACTTTTTAACACTTTTAAGATATCTCCAGCAACAGTAGCAGCTTCAATTGATGTCTTCTTGCCGTCATTAACTATCCAACCATCAAAGGGTAAAGAGAATGAACCTTGGCTAGCTTTTACTCCTGAATGAATGGCAGATAATTCATCTATTAAAATATACTCTTTGTGTGTATCTTTAACACTTAGACTTTCATCTTTATCAACTTCAGATTCACTTTTACTTACAACTAGCCAATCGGGAGAGACAGATACCTTAGCACCTAATCCAGCATGACCAGTGGGTTTAACACCAAATCTTCTTGCAGTTGCCTCTGAATGAAGTAAATTACTTAATATACCATTTGAGACCAATTTTATATTTTGTGTTGGAGTTCCTTCACCATCAAAACTAAACGCTCCTACGTTTTCAGGGTGGAGACCATCATCGCTAATATTTAGATTAGAAACTGAAATTTGATTACCAATTGAATCTTCATTCATCAAACTTAGGCCATCAATAATAGATCGTGCATTAAACATTGAACTAAATGCACTTATTAATTGGAGAAACGCCTCAGGAGTAAAACAAATTAGATACTTTTTTGTTTCTATAGCTCTATAATTTAGGTGACTAATTAACTTGTCAGATGTTTCCTTGATACATGATTGTATATCAAGTTCTTCTAAATTTGAATTAATTCTAATACCACCTGCACTTCTTGGCTTTTTGTTTTCTTCCTCGGCTTTTGCATACAAATATATTGAAGATTGTGAAAGTTTCATATGTCTAGTAGCACCGTCACTGTTGATATAAATCCTTTCAATATAACTTTCATTCAATCCATTATATGGAACAGAATCTATTGACTGATGAGTATCAATTAATTGTTTTTCCGCTATTTTTAGAATACTAAGTAACTCATCAATTGTATGAGACTCCGAGATCTCGGAGTTGATTTGTTCTAATTCTGTCTTGGCTAAAGGAGAAAACTCCGGGGATTCATTTGCATTACCATAAAGGCTTGCTTTAATTGCTCCTATCATTGCTTTATTAATGCCTTCACTAGTTAAGTCAGAAGTACTAGTTATACCAACTTGATTATTTTTATTCCATACTCTTAATGTAATAGAATTTCTTTGAGAACCTTTAAGCTGTTTAGCATTACCTTTTTGTACTTGAACTGAAATATCATTACTTGATGATGCTCCCATATCCCATTTTTTAATTTCTAGCTGATTGCTATATCTTTTCAAAAGGTTAGTAAATACTACAGGGTCTAATACCAATCTCTTTTTATTAGTAATTGAATTGTTCATTACTATCTACCTCCTACAGTTATAGAATCGACTTTTATATGTGGTTGCCCGACAGTAACGTTCACACTTCCACTTACAGAGCCACAAAACCCAGCTGCAAGATCTAAATCATTCGCACACATAGATATTCTTGGTAGGATTTCTTTAGCTTCACCTATCAATGTTGCTCCCTTGACTGGTGAATCAAGTTTGCCATTCTTTATTAAATAACCTTCCTCAACAGAGAAGTTAAATTGCCCAGTTGGACCTACGCTACCGCCGCCCATAGATTTACAATAAAGTCCATTATCAACACTTCTTAATAATTCTTCAGGAGTATTATCGCCCTGCTTAATGTATGTATTTCTCATACGGCTTGCTGCTGCGAATGAGAAATTTTGCCTCCTTCCACTACCAGTCCTGGGATGTCCTGTTCTTAAAAAACCTGCTCTATCTGAAAGAAATCTTTTTAATATACCATTTTCAATTAGTACAGTTTTTTGTGGTTCCATTCCTTCGTCATCCATAGATAATGAGCCAAAAGCATAATTTGAAAGACCTTCATCTACAGCACTAACAGCCTTATGGGCAATTTGTTTGTTTATAGAGTCATGAAATGGAGATGTTCCTCTTTCTAATTGAGTTGTTTCTAAAAGATGACCACATGCTTCATGGAAGATGACTCCTCCAAATTTATTAGCAAGTACAACGGGCATTTGACCTGCTTCAACATAATCTGCATAGAGCATTTTCTGAGCACTTTCATTTAATTCAGAAGCACTTTTTTCAATGTTCCAATTTCTTAAATCGTCGGGATTACCAGAACTTCCATATCTTCTTGCAGAAGTTGATCTGTTTTTATCTTGTTGCGCTATTACGTTAATACCAACGGTTTGATGAAGACGGATGTCTCTAGCAAATACACCATCTGAAGCAGCGACGATAACTTCTTGCCAACTTCTTGAATAACTCGCTCTTCTTACTTGTAGATTCCTATTTTTATTTGCAAGTAATTTTGTGGCTTCAAGTAGTTTGACTGTGGACTCATCAAGATCAGGTGATTGATCTAGCCAATCATTCTTATTACTACCAAAATCCCTCAGATCTAATAAGCCTTCAAATGTATCAATATTTTTTGATCCTGTTCCTAGACCTAGCATTCCTAATGCTTGATTGAGAGCAAAAAGAAGACCAGCTTTTGAAAGATCGTTTGTGCTAACGAAACCGTCTTTTTTACCTAGAAATACCCTAATTCCTGCTCCAATTCCAAGAGAAGGACTTACGCTTGAAATATCGTCTTGTTCAGCTAAAAGTGATATGTTGTCTGATTTTTCAAGAAAAATTTCTACAAGGTCAGCTCCTGCGGATTTGCCAAGAGACAATAATTCTTCTATTTGCGGTTTTAATGTTTCGTCAAAAGTATGAAATAGCAAATTTTCATTTGTCTTAGTAAGTAATGAGTTAGTCAAAATCTTTTTTCTTATTATGGCATTTGAATGCCATAACTGCGAATATGAATATTAAGAAGAAAGCTTTATTGTTATTATTTAAAAATATATTTATAAAATGATTGGAGATAACTTTCTTTTAGAGAAAACAATTCAATTCGCACCAATCCATTTTTGTCCATTTAATCTTTGAAGAACCCTAGAAATCAATAAAGGCAAGGTAGTTTTCTTTTCATCAATTAGGAATGATTCAACAATACTTGGATCTGAATTTGACTCGGCTAATAATATGGTTTTATCAGAGGTTATTACTTCTTTATTAAAACAAAGCCAAAATCGTCTTTGTTCTGATATTTCACAAAAAACCATCCAACATTTACCTCCTACTACTGGTCTTATACCATCTATTAGTTTTATATTTAGAACGGAAACACCTGTCTGTTCTATAGATGTTTTTAAACCAGGAATAAAATGTTTAATTATAAACTCTTCGAAGGGTTTATCTTCAACTTTAGGCGGCTTGACAGGTTTTTTGGGAATTGGCGTACCTTCTACGTTGGACCCAGATGTTGATTCAACATTAGTTACTTTATTTATAGATTCGATTTTGTTGGTTGGCTTTTTGTTTTCCATTTTTTTACTTTAGCAAATGTATAAAGCTGTTTGTAAAGTTATTTTTGATTGAAAATATAGTTTAAATTTATTTTACCAGTTTTTAAAAGAATCATCATTCCAGTCAGATGAAATATTTCTATCTTGGTTAAAAGAATCATTTGCTTCACTCTCTTCTATATATGGTTCTTGTATCTCATTTAAGTTATTGTTTTGGATATTGTAATCATTTTTATAATTTGTGTTGTATCTTTCTGTTTTACCAATTACTCTAAATTTAGCATCCATTGTAGGTAATGGATCATTAATTTCCCTCTCTATTAATATATTTTCGGTGTAATCATTGTAATTTGTATCAGTGTATTCTACTGTTTCATCTTTGTTAATTTCTTTTTTGTACTTTATAGCCTTGTTGGACTTTGATCTGATTGTTTTTGCCAGGCTTGTAGTTAATATATAGGAGAATATAAATCCTGTTCCAGTTGAAATTGCAAGATATGAACCTAATGATAATGATGGAGTATCCCAAATTAATATTTTTAATTTAGTATTTTCTTTTTGATTACTAAAATTTAAAATTGCAATTAAAGTAAATGTTGAAAGAAAAGGAATTATCTTTATTAAATAATTTAATTTCATTTATCAGGGCCTTCCCATCTTTTAATATAATTTAAATCTTCACCAAGAGAATCAAATAATCTAACTACTATAAAATCAATAATATCTTCAATTGTTTGAGGATTTGTATACCAGGCGGGAATTGGAGGAACAATTAATGCACCAGCAGTAGCTAAACGTTTTATGTTCTCTATATGAATTAAATTTAATGGAGATTCCCTTGGAGAAATAATTAAAGGCCTATTTTCCTTTAAGTGAACGTCGGCACATCTTTCAATTAGGTCTAATGAAAAACCAGAGGCTATTCTGCCCAATGTTCCCATTGAACATGGAACTATTACCATACCCCTGGTTTTGTGACTTCCGCTGGCAATTGAGGCTGAATGATCATTCCATCTATAGCAAGTCAATTTACCTGATTTGACTCCAAGCTTAGTTCTCCAATAATCAGCTTGAGCTCTTGGTTCTACTGGAATATTTATGTTTCTTTCGCTTTTTGCTACTTCATATGCACCTTTACTCAGAATTAAATCTACAGATCGACAGTTTTCTAATAATATTTGAATTGATCGCTCACCTAATTGAAGAGCCGAAGCACCTGTAATTGCTAATACTATACTGGACATTTAACTTAAATTGTCTGAATCATTGTCAATACTAATATCATTAGTTTTGATTGATTCTTTATCTTCGTCTTTAACAAGCTCTAAATCAATTTGATTTTTAAGTATGTCAACCTTTAAAACCTTGACATTTACTTTTTGTGCTAGTTGATAAGTCTTTTTATATTTTCTTCCAACTAAAAGATTTTGTCTAGATCTATATTCGTACCAATCATCACCCAATGTGCTTACATGGACTAATCCTTCTGAAGTTAAATCGTCTATCTCAGCAAAAAAACCGTAACTTTGAACTCCAGTAATAATAGCTTCTACTTCTTTTCCAATAATTCTCTGAGCTTCTCTACACTGAGCAATTGAAATAATATTGTTTCTAAATGATTTAGATTTTTTTCTTATTTCATTTAAAGCTTGAATTAAATTTATATTTGAGTGAGTAATAATGTTTTCTTCAATTTTAGAAGGAAATATATCCCAATTAACTTCTTTCCAACTATCTTTTTTACCTAATTCTATAATGTGCTTACTTCTGCTTGAAGGCTTGTTTTTACCATCATTTAAAAGTGAGGTTAAAATAAATTGGTTAAACACATTCCAATAATTTAGAGTTGGGCAACACCATGGAGATTCAATATTAGATGTATTTATATTGTCATCCAGGTTATTCTCTGAATGAAAATTCTCTTTATATAGTTTCAGATGAATTCCCGGAATGATATGTTTAATAAGCTTATGCAATATTTTCTTTTGATTACTTGATTCAAATGAGCTTATTACTTGTGATATTGTTATGTTACCATCTATATTAACGTTTATATTATTGTCTAATGCTAATGCTGATTTTGTTAAATCATTAATTGAAGTTGTATCTATTTGTTCACGCTCTTTGTAAATAAAAGGTAATTTATATCCAATTAAATGCTTTGCGAGAATATTATTAGAAAGCCTAACATAAACATCAACAATTGATTGTGAATCACAAATGTCATAAGTCTTAGACCATCCATGAAAGTCTCGACCTGGAATTGCTTTTTTTAACTCACTTAATCTCTCTAAATTAGGAATCTGTTCATCCAATTTTATACTAGTTATATTGTTATTATTGATTAGTTTTGAAGAATGAATGATAGTATAGATTACCTCTAGATTATCTTTTAGAGGTTTAAGTGCAATTGGAATAGACTTCGATGTTACTTTTCTATTATTGATAGCTTTGAGATGCTTGGGTGTAATAATCTTTACTGGACAAATAATACTAGTTGTAAATTTCCAATCAGTTATATTTCCATTACTATTTATATCTATCATTAATGAAATTGCCTCATTTACTTCATTTAGTTTAAATTCTGATGCTGATCTAAGCGATTCACTTAGAAAGTCTAGCCAATTGTTTCCTAAGCAGATAGCTTCACCTCTATCTTTAAGAAATTGATCTAATTTTCCTCCCATATTAATTCTTTCTGAAACTGTAGGGGAGTGAATCCAAATCCTTGTACCTCCTTCATTTGGTTGTGCAAATAATGCTGGTAAAGACGGAGAATTTGATGATTCCCAACTTTCGAACAATAATGATGGTTGAGTCGTTAAGTCTTCTCTTCCTTTTAGATTAATTTTTTTAGGAGCAACTTTTGGTGCAATAATATTTCTAGAAATATTATTCTTAGAAAGTAATAATTCTATGTCACCTTCTTCACCGGCATTAATCGATAACTCTCTAATAATTGAACCTTTTGCATTAAATTGAGCAATTGGGTAATTACTTATTTTTATTTCATATACTAGATCTTTTTCTTCCTGTATTTTTTTATTATCAAAGCCATTTTCTAAATCAATAATTACAGGTATTCTGTCATCCAACGGATAAGCCTTTACTTCTCCTGTTGATTTATTTGACTCTAACTTTGCTAGCAAAGTATCATTATATCTATGTAAAATACATTGAATAGATCCTTCAGGTGCTCTCCTTTTTACTGCGGGCTTTGTGATTAATACAATTACAGAATCACCATGCCAAGCATTATTCAAATTATCTTCTCTAATGTAAATATCTTCGCCTTGATCATCTCTAACAACAAAACAATAACCTTTGCTGCTACATCGGATTCTACCTTTTATGAAACCAAGCCCATTGTTAACAGTAAGTTTTTCATCATTTATATACTGAACTATGCCAAGCTTTGAAAGAGCTTTAATAGCTATATGTAAATTATCTCTATCTAGTTTTTTTGTTAGTTTCAAGGACTTTTCAAGCTTGGATACCTCTAATCCATCATCTCTCTCAAGACTTTCTAGTATTTTTAAAACTGATGTCATAATCACAGTGGCTGATTAATAAAAGTTCATTTGATTTAAGTCTTTAGAGTCAAAGACTATATATGTTTAAAAGATTTTGATTACTAGCTATCACTAGTAGAATCTTTTCTGCTTTCAGCTAAAAGTTTTATTCCTATAATTAAGAATACTATTCCAGAAAGCAGTTTGAGTAAGAATGCAGGGATTAGATTAGCAATAGAACCACCTGCTAAAGCTCCTAAAAGCGTAGCTAATATAAGTGCTACTGACGATCCAATAAATACTGCTAATGGTTTATTAGTTGTACTACTTAAAGTTATTGTTGTTAATTGAGTTTTATCACCCATTTCAGCTAGAAATACAGTGACAAAAGTTGTAAAAAGAAGCGTTATAAGCATTAAATTAGTTTAAATTCTAATTTTGTATAAAGTCAACAAAACCTTGCGATACTAGGTACAAGCCCAAACTTAACATAATTATTCCTGAAAGTACTGTAAATCTTTGTCTTGGTAAGTTATTTGCAATCCATCTCCCAATAAGAACTCCGAGAAGGCTTGTCGAGATAAGAGCAAGTGCTGCACCTATGAAAATAATCAGGGGTCTACCAGACTGCGCAGAAAGCAATAATGTCGCAAGTTGTGTCTTGTCTCCTAATTCGGCAAGGAAAATAGTACTAAAAGTAGTAATTAATATACTAAAAAAGTTTGTACCATCCTTAGATTCGTTCATTTCTATTTGAGAATTTGAATTAGGCTGACCCATTACTTCCAATTAAGTGATGCAATCCTTTTTTTTTATTTTTATACATCAATTATATGATATATAAAACCTTAAAATGATCAATAATCAATTATCTGACTATTATTAAACGATTTTTCAATAATCATAAATTAAATAATCTCATCTAAAATAAAACAGTATCAATGAATATTGTGGATAGTTCTTGGCTAGACCAAAATATTTAAGCAAATCTAAAATAAATTGATGTGATTAAAATCAATAATTTTTAATTATTGTAAAGTTAAGCCAGTTTATTTAGTAAGATAATTCAAGTTTTTAAATCAACATGGGAAACCTATTGCCTCTAGTAGCTGTCTTTCTTGCAGGACCAGCAATAATCGCATTGATCTTCTACAGAAGAGGTGTTTAAGGCTTTAAGCAGCCTTGCCAAGGGCAATCTCGGCAAATGACAGAATCTTTTTAGCAAAATCTGATTCATTATTATCTATATTCTCAGTATTTTTAGAATAGTCTGACCTAATAGACTCTCCTTTAGTGTTTGTTATTAATATCTCCTTTTTATCTGTTAATTGACATTTATAAAAACGATTATGTAATTTTAATTCAACAATTTTTGTATGATTTTTCATATCAACAATATTTAGTTGAATTTTATTTATTTTTTTCCACCTATTCATTTCAATATAAAATGCAATATCAATTAAATCATTTTTTTTTAATTTTGTAGTTTCATTCCATTTAACAGCAATTATTGATGAGCTACCATCGTCTAAAGTCATTTTTATATGTCCACCATTAAGGTGATAAATATCTATAATTCTGCATTTCCTTGTCCAGAAAATTGGAGCAGGATTCATAATTCCAAAAGGACCAATCAAACATAATTGTCGATAAAAATCATGATTAATATCAGCAAGACGTACGTATGCATCTGGTTTTATTGATTTATCTAAATCAATATTTCTAAATTCTCTTATTGCAATTTTATTTAGATTTTCAGAAAGTTCATTTATATTATCCTCTTTAATTGAAAATCCCGCAGCTGCGGAGTGACCACCATGACTTATTAGAAGATCTTTACATTCGTCTAATGCCTTATTCACCTTTAATCTGTTATTAGATCTTATTGATCCTCGGAAGTTACCATCATTTGCAATTGCGAGTATTGCTGTAGGTAGATTAAACTTATCAACAATTCGTGCGGCTACTATTCCAATAATACCTGGATGCCACTTTCTTTTCGAGAGTACTAGAAATTTCCTATTTTCGTTATATTGACATTGAGCTATTTCATGCGCTTCTTGCTCTATTAAAGTTGTAAGTCTTTTTCTTTCTCTATGCATGGAAAAACACTCTTCTATAAGCTTGTCAATACATTTTGTAGAATCATTTGTAAGAAGATCAATTATAAGTTTTGGGTCACCAATTCTACCGACAGCATTAATCAATGGAGCTATCTTATAACCTATATCTTCTGTTGTTATAACTTCTTTATCGATGGATAGCTTTTTCATAATCGAAATAAAACCTTTATTTTTAGTGCTATTTATTTTTGGTAAACACTCTTTCAGCCACTTTCTATTTGCTCCTTTTAGGGGAGCCATATCTGCTACAGTACCAATAATGAAAAAAACATTTGCTGTTGTTTTATTAATATCATAATTCAATTTATTACATATATTTTTAGCTAGAAGATATGCAATTCCAACACCAGCCAAATACTTGTAAGGGGAATTAACAGGTGTTCTTTCAGGGTGTATTAGCGAAAAAAAATCTAATTTTATATTAGGTATTTTATGATGGTCAGTTATAATTAAATCTATACCTAACTTAGATGATTTTTTTATAGCATCAATTGAAGAAATTCCGTTGTCTACAGTAATAATCAACTTTACTTGTTTATCGTGAATTTTATTAATCATATTTATATTCAGTCCATATCCCTCATCCTGTCTTGATGGAATAAACGGTTCTGCTTTAGCACCTAGTTGGGATAATAACTCAATTAAAAGGACAGTACTAGTTATACCATCAGCATCATAATCACCGCATATAGCAATTTTTTCTTTTTTGCTACAAGCTTCAATTATTCTTTGACTTGCTTTCTCTAAATCATTGAAATGATCTTCCGGATTTGGGAGTTGCGTTGGTGTTAAGTAATCCTCTAATGCATTATTTAAATCAATCCCTCTTCTAATTAATACTTTCTGCAAAGTGTAGTTTAAAGTGCAATGTTCTATTTCTTCTTCATTTATTGGTTTAGGTAATATCCATCTTGAAATTTGATTATTAACTGTTTTCAAAAGCTTAACCTAGATTGATTCCTTGCTAATCAGAATTATATTTGTTTTATTCAGAAATAACATGCATAAGTTAAAAGCAGTCTTTTGGGATGTTGATGGTACTTTGGCCGACACTGAAATGTGTGGACATAGATTGGCTTTTAACTTAGCCTTTAAAGATTTTGATTTGGACTGGAACTGGAATGAGAGCAAATATTTAGAGCTTTTAAAAACATCAGGAGGCTTAAAACGAATAATTCACTATCGAAACGAAATAAACAGCAGTCTTAGTGAGGATCAATGTTCCAAAATTCAAGAGAGAAAGCGCTTCCATTACAAGAACTTAATTCATTCTGGAAAAATCAAAGTTAGAGAGGGGGTTCTGAGACTAATCAATGAACTTTCAAGCTTTAAGGTAGAGCAGTTTATTGTTACGACAAGTGGTCGAGATTCCCTAGAACCTTTTTTAAAAACCTCATTAAGTTCACAATTAAATTTTTTTTCAGGAATAGTTACGTATGAAGATGTAAGTAAACACAAACCCTCTCCAGATGCTTATAAATTAGCACTTCAATTAAGCAATAAATCTGTTAAAAATTGCATAGCCATTGAGGACTCTATAATTGGTGTTGAGGCAGCCAAGGCTGCAAACCTTAATTGCCTAATGACATTACCTCCCTGGTCAAGTTCAAACAAATATATTTCTAAAAAAGCAAATGCATGTGTTACTAGCCTTGGAAATATCAATAAACCGTCAAAAATAATTTATGGAAAAGCTTCAATTAGTAATCTTGTAGATTTTGAATATTTGACAGCTTTAATTAATTGAATATGCAGAAAACTAAATTTACAAAACTTGTTGATACAGTTATTAGAACTATCAATCCATTTATTGCAGACTCTTGGAGTAAGAGAAGTATTTTGTTGCTTTCTTTACTATTAGGTTTTTATTTTACAAATAGTATATTGTCTTTTTTATTAGATAAATCAATTAACACAATATTACTTGCAATTCTAATATTATTGATAATGGAGATTTCAATAAGGACAACACTTTTATCAAATTTTACAAAATTATCAATAATTATAATCTCTATTAATAATTTTAGAATTGGCTCGACATATGCCCTTATTCTTGAAGCTTTTAAACTTGGTTCTTAATTAAATTTAATCAGCATCTTCATCTGAAGCCTCATTCATTGGATAAACAAATCCCTGAGCTCTTCCAGTAAGCACTGATTTTCCTATAGATAAGGCCTTTTCTGCAGCTATTGCTGCTTTACCTTTCCATGTTGCGTGCCTTTGATTTCTCTTCCCTTTAGACTTTTTTTTCTTAGGTACCGCCATTTCTGTTCAACATTTACTGATCACATATCTTATAACGTCATGCACCAATTTAACAAAAACGCTTTGAGGGAAAACTAACTTCTTGTCTCTTTTTCTTTATAAACTCAAGTCGGTTAACATTTTGACTATAGTTTGCCTATATATACTTTCAAGTTAATTGATTTAATTATTAAATGAATAAAAGTTATAGTCAACTGTTAAAGGATATTGAAAGTGGAGAAATACTTTCTATTATTTTAGTACCAAATAGAAGAGAAGTCATAGTTGAATTAATAAATGGCGAAAGAAAAGTAATCCCAATATTTTATAATGATCAAAAAATTCTCCGAATATCTGATGAATATAATGTTCCTCTTACTGTAAGGGATATTAGATCAGAACAACGTTTAGCGAATTTCATCAGCGGTCTTGGCTTATCTTTAATATTTATTTTTTCTCTTTTATTTTTAATTAAGAGATCTTCAAAGTTGCTAAGCAATATGCAGAGTTTTTCTAGACGGTCCTCTCAGGTAAAAGATGATGAAATTAGAAAATACACTTTTGACGATGTAGCCGGCTTAAATGAAGAATCCGATGAATTAAAAGAGATAGTAACTTTTTTACAGAATCCACAGAGACTGATTGACCTTGGTGCAAAAACTCCAAAAGGTGTCTTGTTGGTTGGTCCACCCGGCACTGGTAAGACTTTATTAGCTCGTGCAATTGCAGGAGAAGCAAATGTTCCTTTCTTCTCGATATCTGCTTCAGAATTTGTTGAAATGTTTGTTGGTGTTGGAGCTGGCCGAGTTAGAGATCTTTTTAAAAGTGCTAAGTCAAAATCACCTTGCATAGTTTTCATAGATGAAATTGACTCAATTGGACGTCAAAGAGGCTCAGGAATCGGTGGTGGAAATGATGAAAGAGAGCAAACATTAAATCAGCTTCTAACGGAGATGGACGGTTTCGAAGTAAATAATGGAGTAATTGTTATTGCAGCTACTAATAGACCTGATATTCTCGACGGTGCCTTAATAAGACCGGGAAGATTTGATCGTCGTATAGACATATCCCTCCCTGATAAAAACGCTCGTCATAAAATTCTTTCTGTACATGCAAGAACAAAACCTATATGCGATTCTGTGAAACTTATGGAGTGGGCAATAAAAACACCTGGTTTTTCTGGGGCTGATTTACAAAATCTTCTAAATGAGGCCGCAATTCATGCAGCAAGAAATAATAAGTCCATCATAAGTTCCATTGAACTAGACAAAGCTCTTGAAAAAGCAAGGTTTGGTTTATTATCTAAACCACTTTCTGATAGTGCTAAGAAAAGACAAATTGCATATCAAATCATTGGTAAAACACTGGTAGCTTTATTAATTCCCTCTCAGGATAAATTGGAAAAAATATCCTTATTTAAGTCTCTTGGTGATATTTCAGGAATGACTTATTTCACGCCTGACGAAGAAACTCTAGATAGTGGTCTATTAACACGAATTTATATCTATAACAAAATAGTAATATCACTTGGATCAAGAGCTGCTGAAATAATTATTTTTGGTTCTAAGGAAGTTACACAAGGCTCACAAAAGGATCTTGAAAATGTTTTTTATTGGTCAAATCTAATGGTTACTAGATTTGGTTTCTCAAATCTTGGTCCAATTGCATATGATTCAGATAAAGATTCAATTTTTCTTGGAAGAGATATTTTGACTAGCAAAAAAACATATTCACAAAAAACAAGTAAAGAAATTGATAAGCAAATATTATATATAGCTAATAAGGCTCTTAACCATGCAATTAAACTTCTTTCAGATAAAGCTTCATTAATGGATTTTCTTGTTGATGAACTTATAGTTAATGAAACACTTGAATCTGAATATGTTATTAAATCTCTTAATTCTTATCTAGCAGCTAAGAAATAAATAATAATTTATTTCTTTTACAGTGCAGAGAAGTATTCTTTGCTTCCTTTGGGGTCTTCTTTCATGGTTTTGTCACCTGGTGTCCATCCTGCTGGACAGACTTCATCTGGATGCGATTCAACGTATTGATATGCTTGCAATATTCTCAGAGTTTCGTCAATATTTCTTCCAACTGGTGCCTTGTTGATTGTTGAATGCATGATGACACCACTTGGGTTAATTATAAATAAACCTCTATCAGCTTCTCCATCATCATTTAATACATTATAAGATTGGCAAATTTCACGCTTAAGGTCTGATACAAGAGGATAGTTAATATCACCAATTCCACCTTCATTTCTTGGCGTTTGAATCCAAGCTAGATGTGTAAATTTACTGTCAACAGATACGCCTAAGACTTCAGTGTTCTTATTACTGAAATCAATATATCTGTCGCTGAAAGCAGTAATTTCAGTAGGGCATACAAAGGTGAAATCTAGTGGATAGAAAAATAAAACAACGTACTTTCCTCTGTACTGAGATAGCGTAATGTCCTTAAATTCTTGATCAACAACAGCGGTAGCAGCAAAATCAGGTGCTTGCATACCTACCCTGAGGCACTCATTGGTCGTCATGGAATGTTTTGCGTATTTTGATTGGTATGAAGGGAATGAACTTCCCCTTTTCCTCTTTATAATTTATCATGCTAGGACCAAAGAAACTTACTCTTTCTATCCAAGGAAGCATAATCTATAAAAATGAATGATCCAATGAGTTGGGATCCTGCCCTTGTTAAAAAATTTAGTTCTTCTAATCATCTTAAGATGTTAAATCAGTTGAGAAATGAAGTTATAAAATATCCTTTAAATAATAAGAAGAAATCAAAATCAATTCATCTTAAGGATTCTAATAAAGATAATAAAAACAACTCAAATGTTGATCATTCGCCAAATGAACTATTTACTGAAAAAGCAAATAAAGTAAATGATGAAAATAGAAATAAATCAAATGTAAGTTTTAATAATTCAAAGAATTTTTCTATTTATAATCAATCTACTAATAATAGTCGTGAACTTGAAAATATCATCCCTGATCAATCTAAATCAAATGATAAATCTTCTTCTACAAGTTTCAAAGAGCGCCTTAATGAAGTAGATATGAAATAATTTATGTTTTTACGATTTTCTAAAACTATACTTCCTACTAAAAAAAAATAAATTTAATCAAGATAAAACACTAAGACTTATGAGATAAGCATTAATTACTATTCGAATGTCAGTGGAGAGACTTGAACTCTCGACCTCAGCGTTATGAATGCTGTGCTCTAACCGGCTGAGCTACACTGACTAACTGACTGATACCTAAAGGAATAACAGATACTTAACTCTCTACCTTCAAGAATTTTTTCCTGAACAAGAGTTATCAAATCAGAAATTCAAGGATATACATACAATATATTAATTCAGGATGGTCTTCTAAGGAAGAAATCTTTAGATCTAATTTTTTAGAGGTATCTGAATAAAGCCAACCATGTGAGTCTACCGTTAAAATTTTCGAGCCAAATGAAAGACAACTTATCCTATGGGTATTGAGGTGTATTTGAATGAACGCTACTTGTAAACGAGTCAAAAGTGCTTATTTATAGAATTGCAAAAGTAAACAAGATACTTTTTCGAAATAAAGTTGCATTTGGAAATTGAATTAACTAATACTTTGTAAAGCAAAGAGAAAGAGAATATTAAAGATCATACATAGCTTTTAATGGCGTAGTAAATATATATAAAGAAAATACTGTGAAATTAATGAGTAGCGAATACTTAAATGCATACCAGTCTTTTATCGATTACCCCGAAAAAATCTCATACACAAAAATCAGGAAAGTTTCCTATCTTTTGAAATTAAAAGCCCAGAGCAATTCGATATCTGATTTGGATAAAAAACATAAAGCATGGGGACGAAAGAATCTTAAAAAAATTATTTATTAGATAAATAATAGTAATAGTTTAAAAACAAGATTTGGTTTATTTAATATATTTAATTTACTTTCAACCAATTTATACTAATACTAATACTAATACTAATACTAATATTGTTGCCAGTAATAAAAAATATTGCTATTAATTACATGAGGGTGATCGGAACATAATGAGGCTTCCCCAACAGTAAGCTTCGTCATCCTCACAAAAATAAGGGTTTATGCGTTACTCGATCCATTCTTTTTTTCTTATCCACCTTCTTCTTGTATGAATAGGGTTATGAAGAATCAATTGATCAACGTGAAAAATGTCAATTTTTAATATGGCAAAATTAATCGATATTACTTCCTTTTCATTAACGTAAAAGTCCTTACTTAGATCATAAAATAAATGATTACCAGGAGATGGCCAACTCCACATTGATTTTGATTTTTCACTGAGTTGATCCCAGTGACGCTGTCTCTCATCTCCTAATTCAATTCTTGATGTTCCTCGAAATCTTAATTGACATTTAGATTTAGAAAAAAGCCAACACACCTCCACGTTATTATTCAAATCTAATTCTTCATTTTTTAGACTTCTTTTATCAATGTATATTTCCATTTCATAGGATTCACTCCATCCTCTAAACACAACAGTTCTTACTCTAGGCGTATTATCAATTCCAATTGTGGCTAGTTGAATCCATCTTGAGGCGTTAAATTTAGATTCTTTTCTCTGAGCAGAACTGATTTGAGCTAACAAGGGAGGCATAAAAATAAATTAAATATAGATAGCGTCTTTTGAAATAAATATAATTAATCAATAATATTCTAAATAATTATTTAAAGATGTAACTTGTAAAAATTTTAATTAGATACTTAATAGTTTTAATTTTCTATGGTTCTTCATCTTCATTTCCAAGCCTGATTTCAACACCAACAAAAGTTGCAAATAAAACGATAAATAAGCCAATAATAGATTTCCAAAGGCCAAAATGAGATGCTGGCTCAGGAGTTGGGAAAAAATCAGGAATCATATTTTAATAATACATCTATTTTTCTTCTTCCCAATCTTCTTCTGCCTTATCTAGCAAATCTTCAACAGTATTATCAAAAGTTTCAGCTACAGATCTCAACATTTTTGAAATAGTCTCATCTGGGCAAGCAAGATCTTTTTGGATACCTTCTGCACAGTCTTTAATTTCTTCCCATGCATCGACCAGTACTTGAGAATCTACTGGTTTCCAGTCTTCTGTCATAGATATTCTACCCATTAAGGATAGATAATAGAATATTTCATGAAAAATCAAATTTTATCTTTTACCTAGGTTAAGACTGTCTTGGTTTCTTCATTTAAATGAAAGGTTATAGCTCAACTGCTATTTTCTTTCAGTTATGAAAAAACACTCAATAGAAATTCAAAAGCTTCTCTTAAAAGCTGAGACCTCATTAAATAGGAGATCGCAGCTAGAACAACGGTTAGCCCAACTCGAGGGAACCATCTCCAGGAAGGAAAATCAAAAGATCACGGAGAAGTCCCAAAATACACAATATTTCTTGTGTCAAGAAGTTTCAAACTTATAATTTTTATTTACGTATTTTGTAAACCACCTATAAATAATAATAGAGATTGAATTTTATCATGCTTTTGCCAAAGCCAGTTAGACCTGTTGATGCAGAAAAGAAAGGAAAGGACGACTAGTTATTAAATCTTTCCATTTAGTCAAATTTATTTAATTCTTATTATTTTAAATATTTGAAGAACATTGGTATTGTTATATATCAGTGTTCATTTTTTTTAACTCATTTTAAATTGTATATATATTTTTAATTGAAATTATCTGGCAATGATAAATACTTATTTATCAAGATATATGTTCTGAAAATCAATGAATTATCAATAGATCATAATTTCAACTATTGACATTTAAATAATCTTTGGCAATTTTTTTTCATGTATGTTCTACCTCCTTTGCCCTACCTCTTTATCTAGGGATTACTGGAAAAAAATCATTTTTTCATTTTGTCTATGAAAACTGCATCAAAAGAACTTCAAAAGCTTAGAAGCGTGGCAGAGACCTCATTGAACAAGACGGCTGAACTGCAGCAAGTTTTGGCTCAAATAGAGGCAACTCTATCAAGGGCTGAATGCAAAAAGGTTATCGAAAAGACAAATAATAACTAAAAATAAAACCACATCAAATTAAATACGGATAACGAAAACAAACGAATATAATGACTAATACTTTTAATTAAGACTATTATTACATAACTAAAAATATAAAATTACATAAATACTATATTATTATTAAGCAAAAAAGCTGAAAGATCATTTAACAAGATAATAATTATTACAGATATAACTTAGATATTTTTTTAAGTTGTCTTTCTTTTTGGCGATTTTTATATTTGCTATTAGATGCTGATGTAAAAATAAAGCCGGGTATGATCCAAATACATGCGATGAGAAATGTCATCAAGACTTGATTTTTAAATAATGACTCGAGCATTTATAAATACGTAGAGACGGTTTAAAAAATCCGTGTAGCAAAAATGTAGAGTTTTATCTACTATTTCCCCTTTTTTAGTAAATCATGGCGAAATACACTGCTAATTAGTACTTGTGAATCTACTACTGTATGATAGATTAAAAACATAAAAAACAATATAATAAAACTATTTACAACACAACCTAAAATATATAAGTTAAAAGCTAGTTCAAGTATCATACGAGTGTGAATAGTCTTACTGATATAATCAAAAGCGAAAACAAAAAGTCTATTAATTTGTAGAGGTATGTCTTGAGAGTATTTTTAGCTACAAACCAAACAAAAAAGAAATGTTAGATTTAATTTGATCTGCAAAATGCGTGAACATTTTGCAGATTTGTAGCCACTTAGTTATTTTTGTAACTAATTAAATATTTATTTTAAAGTGGAGAATAACAGAATATATATGCTTACTAATTAACAACCTTATAGAAAAAAATAATTACATCTAAGTAAAAAAAAATTGAAACAATATTCAGAAATATTTATATGAGATTAATGACTTATAAAATAGTGAAGTACTAGAGAAAGTAAAATCCCTGTCCATAATCCCTTAAACCAGCACAGCACAAGCATTTGATAATTGCTCAAACGAAAGTGATTTTGAATTGCTAGTGCAATTTTTTTATCAATGCCAATAAATGAATATGGGCTTTTGTTCTTTAAATTAAATAATTTCCTATTCATATATTTCAGTTAGAATTTACATATCAATTTTATATCATAAATTCTATTAATAAGAAAACCTGCTTAAATCTTTCTAACATATAAATCATTTGAAGATAACCGAACAAGCTTAATGCGCACTTTAAATATTTATCGTTCATTGTGTGTTAGCGCAACCTTAGTAACTTTACGCCTTTATAAAAAGTGTGAATAGTTGCTTATTGAGATCATAACTAGTATGTGTTAAATATGATCTTAAAAATTGCGTCTTTACACGCCTAGTATGAATGAAACACATTGATCAAGACAACTTAACTAAACAGAATGAGAGGATTCTCTACTTGATAGCAGAGTAAAATTCTACTCTTGACCTTTACTATGAGAATGTTAGCGAAACCGAGTCCCTAAGCACAGAACAGTAAAATTGATTAGATATCTCATTTCAAGTTTCAGAAAATTTGAATAAATATACAAAAAACAAAACTTAAGATCAACATTAGCTTAAATCAGCAGGCTACTTGCAATTTTGGATATTATCGTTAAATTAGATAGTAATTAATTTAATATCATTATTTGGCAACTATAACCTATTAATTTAAATACTGATTCTTCTTGATTTTGAATTTACCATTCAATAAAATTATTTAAATGACTTGTAATTGCCAGCACTGCATAGAAATCAAAAAACAGCTTGATAGAGCAGAACAAAGACAAGCTGTCTTGTTTAAGGAACGGACTTCTAAATTAATTATTAGGTAGGACCTTATTCTTTATATGGAACAACCGGAATAGCTATTCTTAATTTCTTTTTATCATATCCTATTGATTCATCTTCTACTAACTGTTTTTCTATTTCAATAATTTTGTTATTGATTTTTTTCTTTCTTGTTTCTAGATTAATAAAAAAGAAATATAATGCAATTAATAGAAAATAGGGCAAAAGGTTTTTAAAATTCTTTAGTAGTATGAATATTGGTTTCATATTTTATTGAATTGGCTAGTTTTAAATATATTAACTATAAGTCTAAACATCATATTATGCAAAACCTTATTTATTATTGTTATTGATCAAAAAAATAAACTCAATTCTAAATTATTGGATATTCACTTAATATTAATTCTGCTTTCAGATACTTCTGTAGAATATTAAATTGTAAAAATTTAATATTCTAGAATTTTCTACATTAAATTAAAAAAAACCTATCAAAAATATTAACAGATTTCCTGCTTTGATAATGACTAGGTCTAAAAGGCAACTCACGCTGGAGGTTTATCCTGGTTAGTTTGATCTTAGTTTCATTCTAGAAATGCTTCCTTTAGCGACTGCTTTATTCTTTCCAGATTATGGCAATTCTGGGGTACCTTGGGATTTAGTCCTTCTACACTTTTACTTTTTCGCTATTTTTATCCCGTTCATAATTATTTTTAATGCAGCAAGGAGTTCAGATCGAGAAAATCCAAATAGAATAAAAGATCAAAGTACTAGATACCCAGACTTACATCCTCGGGCATAGATGTTTAGATAATCAGCTAATCTTATTGATAAAAAGAACATCGTAGTTTTTATAATCACTTTCAATGGCTTCTAGCCACTGTTTGAATTCATTTTCGAAAGCTTTTTTATTCTTACCTTCCAGCACAGATAACCGCTTAAGTGCATAGTTTATTGTCACCTCCAACTACCAATTAAACTTGAATTTGGCATAATATCTAAATAGATATACTTAGTATAGTTATTATGTCACTAAAGGTTAATTAGTAAATACCGTAATTTATGGAAATTAGTTCCTAAATTTTACTCTCTTTTCTTTTTATTTATAAATCTAAAAAAATATTGCAAGATATATAATTTATTAGTACTTCGACTCCTATCATTATTATGTAATAAATGAAACGGAAATATAATTACTAATGAATTAATATAAAAGAAGAATTATTTCCTCTATGTCTTCAAGACAATCTGGAGCATTACAAGCCGTTGAGGTAATGCTTAACGGCTCTATGAAGCGTCTTAATAAATTGAAAGGTGTTAATAGGGAAGCTCTTTATGATGAATATAAAGAATGGTTAGAGGTAGATGATAATAATGTTATTAATGATGGAGTTTTATATTGCAACTATCTTGGATAAGTAAATAAGCTATTTGCATAATAAATTTAATTGTAAGCATGCTGAGTAGCAAACTATTCCACATGCAACGGATAAATTCAAACTTCTCACTCCGCAAGCCTTCAATTGATTCTCACCTCCAGGCATAGGTATACCTGCAACTATTTCAGAACTGTTCATTATGTTATCGGGTAAGCCTGTATCCTCTCTTCCGAATAAGAGTATATCTGTCTCTTTATAAACAAGATTTGAAATTGAATTGTCACTCTTTTTTGTTAAAGCGATAATTCTTGAGCTTTTAAAAGAATTTTTGTATTCTTCAAATGATTCATATAAATGTAAGTCTACGTTAGCCCAGTAATCTAAACCGGCTCTTTTTAAATATTTATCTTCAAAGCTAAAGCCAGTCGGCTTTATAATATCTAACGGTAAATTGAAGGCTAGGCATGATCTACCAATTGTACCAGTATTCTGAGGAATTCTTGGTTCAAATAATGCGACTCTTGGACGAGAAATATTTAATGAATTCATGGTATGAGCTCACCATATTTATCTAAGTCAATTGCAGTCCCATTGATAGCAAGCCACCTTTTTTTTGATTGGCGACTTATCAATGAGGTTAGGGTGCTATGACGTTCACGAAACAAATGACCCATTGGTGTGGGAGGAACAATTCCCCAGCCAACTTCCTCAGAAACAACAACAATGCATAAATTATCTTCTGAAAGGCAATTAAGAAATTTAATTTGGAAGTTATTCCATTGATTGTCATCTTCTACCAGGTGATGCTCCACTAAGCCCCCTAATGAGTCAATTAATATTGACTCATTCCCTTCAATCGATTGAATTTCTTTGCAGAGATCTTTTGGATGCTCAATTGTCGACCAGATATCAGGCCTTCTTTCCCTGTGAAGGTCGATTCTTTTTTGCCATTCTGGATCATTTGGTCGTGGTTTTGATGTTGCTATGTAAGTGACGGGATCTTGCTCCGATATTAAAAATTCAGCTAATTGACTTTTTCCACTTCTTGTTGGTCCTGTAATTGATATGAGTCCTTTATAATTTTTTGCTATTGGTGTGATCATATTCTGAGCTATTGGATAAATCTATTAATAGTGTTTTTTACTATATTATATCGATATTGATTAAAGAATAAAGGTAGACATTGATATGTATAATAAAGCATCAATATATTTATTTAAAATATTGAATAGATAAATGTATAAAATTTCTAGCTTAGTATTAATATTTGGATATTTTTTACTAATTTTATCAATTATAAATATTGCCACTGCTAATCAAGTTAATCCAACTCTAGTAAGAGCAGAGACAATATCTGGAATTGCTTCAATAGCGTTAATAACAATAGGTTATCTATGGACTGAAATTAAACCTAAACAAGCTACTAAGGTTAGCTTGGATGGGAAAGAGGGTTTTGAACTTTGTACTAAATTAACTGACGAACAAAGAAAAGAATTAGCCTGGGGAAGTCAGCAAATACTTACTGCAACGGCAGCTAGTACAATATTAATATATTGGGATAATAAAGTAATACTTAGAAGAGGCTTGATATCTGAAAAAATATTTGAACCTGGAGAAATATGTAAAAGATCAATTGATCAAAAACGATTAATCTCATTAGTTAATACTGAATTATTTCCAGGTAGAGATGAGTTTGATGGTGTGTTGAATAATTTACCGGCAGTGATTGTTTATCCTCTTGAAAATAGAGGCCTTACAATAGTTGGTGGTTGGTCAAAGAGATCATTTACCAATTCAGATGAAAAATGGATCTCAGGATGGTCAGATAAATTATATGTACTACTGAGTAAGTAGGAAGTTAATAGTTGTTTCTACCTGTTTCTCGTTAGATGTAAATACCAAAGAATTATCTTTTTTAAACCATTTTGCAAAATCAGATATAATTTTTACTTGATACTCCTTTTCACCTTTTGAATTATATATAGATCTATTGAATTTACTATTGTCTATTTTAAGTAGGCTTGCATCAATATTAAAAAATCCATTACTAGCATTTATTCTAGTATTATCAAAATTAATAATAAGTGGATCATGTATATCAATGATTGAGGTATTTAAATCCCAATCAAAGGAATTAGTATTTATATAGTAATCCTGTTTGTCAAGAAATGATATGTTTACACTATTAAAAACTCTAATAGAATTAGTTAAATTGTTAAGAGTTGAATTTCCAGACTTAACTTTAAAGTCTTGACCATTTTTATTAAGTAATTCAATTGAGCTGTCAAATATATCAATATTATTATTTGATGGGTCAATTATGGCTTTAGGACTAGTGATTCTTACGCTGGTTTGATTATTAGGATTCTCCTGAAGTAGTTGAAAATCTTTAATGTAGCTTTTATTATCTATTTGAGTAGAAGATTTGTTGGATTTTTGACACCCAAATAGAGGTAATGTAGTAATTATTAGAAGAAAATAAATCGGTAAATATTTCACTGTACAGAATTCTCATTAAATTCAATTTTATCCATTACAGGAGAAGGATCTTGTAGTCCATTATCAGGATCTAACAAACCCCAATGTAATGATTTTTGAAAATTGATAGTTGAAGAATCAATATTTAATTGATTTAATATTCTAGTACTTAAATTGGGTACAAAAGGATTTATCAATATTCCGATAATTCTGCAAGATTCGAGTACAGAATATATATCAAGAGCAACAATATCCTTATTTGTTATATCTTTAATTAGCTTCCATGGTGCACGATCATTTAGGTATAGATTTGCACAATTAGATAGCTCTATGATTGCATTTGCTGCATTTTTAAAATTGCTATCTTTAAATGATTGCATATATTCATTTATTTTTATCTCTGATTGAACTTTAAGAGGAGATTCAGGTAATAAAGAATTATCTATTGGAATTTTATCATTAAACCATTTTTTAGACATTGTAATTGTTCTGTTTAGCAAATTACCAATGGTATTACTTAAATCACTATTAACAATATCCACAAATCTTCTCATTTGAAAATCACCATCTTCACCAAATTCAATATCTCTTAAAAGATACCATCTCATCGCATCTATACCCCCATATTCCAAGAGTTCAATAGGATCGAGCACGTTACCTAATGATTTACCCATTTTTTGACCTTCTCGTGTTAAAAACCCATGCCCAAAAACACTTACAGGTGGTTTCATACCAGCAGAAAGTAGCATTGCTGGCCAATAAACCGCATGAAATCTGAGTATATCCTTTCCAATTACATGTATATTTGCAGGCCAATTACATAACGACTCCTCGGTGAGTTCAGGAGAGTTTTGATCACAAAGAGATCCACTAATATAACCTAATAAAGCATCAAACCAGACATAAAAAGTATGATCATTGTTTCCAGGAACATTTATACCCCATTTTAAGTTTACTCTAGAAATTGAGAAATCCCTTAACCCTTTTGAGACAAAATTGATAATTTCATTTTTTCTACTTTGAGGAGAAATAAAACCATCAATTTGAAGTAATTTTTCAATTTGATCTTGATATTTTGATAATTTAAAAAATAAATTTTCTTCATCTCTCCATTCTAATTCCTTTTTATGAACTGAACAGATTGGGCTTTTATCATCCTCATCTACATCTTTATATTCCTCACATCCAACACAATACCAACCACTTTGTCTACCCATATAAACATCATCAGATTTTAAAACTTTTGAATAAAATTGATGAACTAATGATGTGTGATCTTCAGAGGTTGTTCTTACAAAACGATCATAACTAATATTTAATTTATCCCATAAAGATTTATACTTTTCTGTAATTTCGTCACAATGTAGTTGAGGTTGAAGGTTTTTACTTTCTGCGGTTCGCTCTATTTTTTGACCATGTTCGTCAACGCCAGTAAGAAAAAGGACTGTATTTCCACATAGTCTTTGAAATCGAGCTATTGCATCACAAGCGATTGTTGTATATGAACTACCTAGATGAGGCTTGTCATTAACATAATATAGTGGTGTTGTAATTGTGTATTTCATATTCATAATATATTCTATTTATTATATTGTATTTTTAAAACTCTTGCACACTTATAATGAAGGCTTATTTTGATAATGAAATTAATTCAAAAAATATTATATCAATATTATTATTTTCTATATTTTGAACGTTAAAGCTCTCGCCAATATTTAAGTTCTTTTTTGATTTTAGATTACATATAGTAGAGAAATGGTAGTCTAGAAAGTATAAAATACAAATGTTTTTATATCTGTTTACCCAATTAAGTAAAATCACCTTATAAACCTTGAAGGATTTTTTTTTGAACCATTTTCTTAGCCAATATTTTTGATCCTCTCTATATCTCATAATATTTTGTCTTCCTTGATTATTAATCTCTAGGATCATTTGCTCAACATCTTCTTTAGAAATAAGTTCATTATTATTTAGATATCTATTTAATTGATAATTAACGATCAAGTCAGCATATCTTCTTATCGGTGATGTGGCATGTAGATAAGATGTTAATCCTAAACTCGAGTGAGGCGTTGGATTTATAGAATAATATGACTTACCCATGGTTTTTTTAAGTAAAAAATTGTATAAAACTTTATTATCAGAATCTTGAAAATTATCTTTAGGAACTTTATCTATACGTTGTTGGACTCTATATGGAACAGGAATTTTATTGACCTTAGTAAAATTAGAAATAAGATTTCCATACAAGATCATTGCTTCACTTATTAATTGTCTCGATAACGTTGGATCTATTATCTTAAGGGTGGGATTGTTATCTTCTACAATAATCTTTCCAAATGTTTCTAATATTTCCGTAGCACCTGAATTCTTTCTCCAACATTTTCTACTTTGTAAAATTTCAGAGATTATACTTAAATCTTCTTCTTCTTTTGGTGCATAATCTATTAGTTCATCAGCTTCTGTATAATTTAACCTGTAATCTACTTTAATAATACTCTGGACTATTTCTGTAGAAGCAATACAACCGTCTTCATTAAAAATAACACCTAAACTTAATGATTCTCTCTTTTCATTATCTCTTAGACTAAACACATCATTTATTAAAATTTCAGGAAGCATATAATAAGTATTAGTTGATAAATAAACAGTTGAAATAAGCTTCCGTGCATTCTTATCAATAGCTGATTTATATTCAAAATATGAAGTAGGGGAAGCAATGTGGATCCATAACTTATGCTGATAAGATATTTTTTCTAAAGAAATAGCATCATCTATTTCAAACGATTGAGAATCATCTATTGAATATGTTTTAAGATGTGTAAGATCTTTAACTGAAGTATTGACATTGTTTGATTGTTTAAATCTAGAAATTATATTTTTTACTTCATTATCTATTATTTTATTGTACATTCTATTATTAATAGAATATTAACTTAGCCTTCTGGATTAACAAAGGGAAGTAAGGCAATAATTCGTGCTCTTTTAACTGCTGTGGTTAAATCTCTTTGTTGCTTAGCTGTTAATCCAGTAAGTCTTCTAGGTAAGATCTTTCCTCTATCAGTAATAAATTTCTTTAATAATTCTACGTCCTTATAGTCAATAGGATCTCCAGGCTTTATGGGAGAGAGCTTTTGCTTGAATAGTGAATTAGTCATTTTTAAAAGGTGTATAAAAGGAAATGATTATTTGATTTCTCTATGAATAGTCATCTTATTTAATTCAGGGCAGAACTTTTTAAGTTCCAGTCTTTCAGTAGTGTTCCTACGATTTTTTTCTGTAGTGTATCTAGATACTCCTGCAGAACGCTTTTCTGAGCTAGGTACAGATCTAGACTCAGTACATTCTAAAGTGACCACTATTCTGGTACCTTTTTTAGCCATATGAACTTAGCTCAACTTTTGTGAGTCTATGGAACAAAGTACAATCTTACTAGGCTAAGCACCCTTTTTTATAAATTCATTCGAGCACCTATGTTTAACTCCTGTAAGAGCAAGTCATGAAGGTATCAATTTCTTGGCTAAAAGATCTTGTCGAATTTAACAATGATATTGATGAATTGGCTGAAAAGCTTTCAATGACAGGCTTTGAAGTTGAATCATTAGAAGACTTATCAGCCCAAGCAAAGAATGTTGTTATTGGTTATGTTGACGAAATCACACCACATCCAAATGCCGAAAAGCTCAAAGTTTGTTCAGTAGATGTTGGTTTACCCAAAAAGTTAAGTATTGTTTGTGGTGCACCAAACGTAAAAGCCGGATATCACGTCCTAGTGGCGAAGGTTGGAGCCTATTTATCTTCAAAGTCATTAAATATAAAATTATCTAATTTACGAGGCGTAGAAAGCGCAGGAATGATTTGTTCATTGGATGAATTAGGGATTGAAAGTAGTAATGAAGGTATAGAAATTCTTGAAGAAAGTGAAACAAATATCCCTACAATTGGTTCAAATGCTGTCGATTATCTTGGTTTGAATGACACCATTATTGAATTAGCTATTACTGCTAACAGACCTGATGGTATGTCTATGGCTGGTATAGCACGAGAAATATCAACAATAACAAATTCAAAATTAACATTACCAAATTTAAATTTCAATAAAGACTTTGAAAAATTTGAGCCACAAATAAGAGAAAAAGAAACGATAGGATCAGACTTTATTTACTCACTTACGTATATAGATAATATAGACAATGCTGGAAAGATAAATACATCTATATCTAATAAATTAAATTCATTAAGACAAAATTGTATAAACCCTGTTGTAGACATAACAAATTTTATAATGCTCGAGCAAGGCCAGCCTCTACATGCCTTTGATGCAGATCTATTAGATAATATAGTTGGTAGAATAGTTACGCCAAATGATTTTGGTATTAGAAATGGTAGAGAAGGCGAATCATTTATTGCACTCGATAAAAAAGAATATAAATTAAATGAAAGTATAAAGGTAATTACATGCGGCGATATTCCAATTGCAATAGCTGGGGTTATCGGAGGAAATAACAGTTCCGTAAGTACTAAAACTACAAGAGTTTGGTTGGAAGCAGCTGTATTTACTCCTACATCAGTTAGAAAAAGTAGTAGAGAAATAGGGCTCAGAACTGATGCAAGTAGTAGATATGAAAAGGGTATATCAACTAACATGACAACTGCTGTTTCGCTAAGAGCTAGTGATCTAATTTCGTTAGAATTAGGTGGTAATATTAAATCGACACATGTCAATAATGAATTTAGTAGAAAAGATATTAGTGTCAATCTTAGAATAGACAAAATAAACAAGGTTCTAGGTAAATTAAATTACATAGATAATAATCAAATAGATAACAGTTCTAATACATTCCGTTATCTTAATAGGGATGAGATTGAGCCTATTCTAACAAAACTTGGCTGCCTAATTACGTCAACTACTAGTGGTTGGAATGTACAAATTCCTCCTTACAGATCATCTGATTTAACTAGAGAAATCGATTTAATAGAAGAGATAGCAAGACTAATTGGATATGATAATTTTGATTCGAATATGCCAGATCCTCTTGAGCCAGGAGTACTAAAACCAGCAAATTTGGTTGAAAGACGTTTACGAAATTCCTTTATCCACAATGGTTTTCAAGAAGTAGTGACTTCATCACTTGTTGGTCCTGATAACACTGATGAAAATGCTGTAATAATCAAAAATCCATTACTATCAGAGACTAGTAGATTAAGAATAAATGTATGGGATGAACATCTTAAAATTCTTCAGAGAAATGTATCATTTGGAGCTGAAGGGTGTTGGATCTTTGAAATAGCAAAGACATACAAAAAAGATAAAGAAAGCTTTGCTGAAACAAATTTATTATCAGGTGCTTTGACTGGAAATAAACGATTAAGCAAGTGGGGCTCAGCATCAAAACAAATATCTTTAGATTATTTTGAAGCAAGAGGAAAACTTAAGCAATCCCTTGAAGTTCTCGGAATTGAAACTATTGATAAGCAACTTATTGAAAAAGATTTCATGCATCCGGGTCGAACTTCTGAATTATTTGTTGAAGGAAAAAGTATCGGCTTCTTCGGACAAATACATCCTTCATTCTCCGAGAAATATAATCTAATTAAAGAAACATACTTATTTAACCTTGAGTTTGATTCATTGATTAAGGCCTCTACAAGGAAAACAAATTGGACAAGAATTTACAAGGATTACCCCACTGTTCCTTTCATGGAAAGGGATATTGCGCTTATTCATTCAAGAAAATATAGTTCCTTAGAGATAATAAATCTAATAAAAAAATCTGGTAGACCACTTTTAGAGAAAGTGGAATTGATAGATCGTTACGAGGGATCTTCTATTCCTGAGGATTCGATTAGCCAGGCTTTTAGAATAAAATATAGAGATCCTAAAAAAACCCTAATAGAAGAAGATATAAATCCAATACACGAACAAATAAGAACCGCACTTAAAGAAAAATTAAACGCGGACCTCAGAAGCTAGTCTTGCTAGTCTTGCATGGGACTCATGAAAAGTCCTAGAGTAAGACCGATCTTGGATTAATTAGATGATAAATTCTTTCAAAAATAATAAAAAATTCAGCGTATCTATTAGAGCAATTCGATTATTTGTTTTGATTAGTTTTAGAAATGGATCAATATCGTACAAGACTAATATCGATAAACATTTATAAAATTCATCAAAATAGTCTTATTAGTCCTATAAAGGATTCAATCCTAGACTAGGAATTAGTCTTATAGTAGATTCATGAGAACCGTTTTAATGCTAATTCCAGAAGCAATTTCGTATTAATTTAAATCCCAGAGTTTTCTTACATGTAACCCGCTGCATAACTGTCTATAAAGCAGTTATGCAGCGGGTAAAAACAAGTTGTAGCAATGTTATAAAGCCATGCAATGACGGTTGGACAAATCATGGACAAGTTTAATCTTTAGAAAAGCTAAATCTATAGAATCTCGTCAAACTATTTAAAATAATTTCAAATTTTTGTGCATTTTAAATTGCAATAGATGACTTCATGTACCTTTGATCTATTAATTCTTCAAATAAAAGAAAATAATAATTTGAATTAACGGATCTATTTTTATTCCAAACCTTAATTAATTTTTTAAGTATAATCTATTTCATACAATTTAAGTCTTACATGTAGACTACTACTAAGACTATGATGAGATCCACGAGAATCTAGTTTTTGTATAAATCTTTTAGTAATTGATAAGCCTCGTTTAGTTTTCTCATGGTTTCGTTCGATCCTCCAGCGTCAGGATGATTGGAAAAAGCTTTTTCTTTATAGGCATCTCTAATAAAAGAAAGGGTTAAAGATGATCCAGCCTTTGTTGGCAAACCCAATAACTTCAGAGCACCATGAACAGTCATCGTAGACTCAAGCGTTTGGAATGAAGTTACATTTTGACTACGTTTGAATTTATTAACGAATCTCCGTATGAGCGTGGGGATTCTACTTCTTAGGTTTTTAGCTGAAAAGGGATCTTCGAGCGCGCCTGCCAATATAATCACATCATCAAAAGTTACCGAATCAATTTTCCAATCACTGCAATAGGAATTAAGCATTTTACAAGCAGCATTCCAAGTGAAAGGAATATTTTCTGTTCCATCGACATTTGGCCAGATATCTCTAGCAAGCCATATCATTGATGCCTCAATTACACTTTCAGTCGGTTTTTGCCCATAAAGATAGATCCAATGTTTTTCTGCAGCATCTTTCGCTTTTAACAAATCATCAATATTAATAGTGGTTATTGAAGTATCTTCCATATTTTTAAAAGTTTTATCTTTACTCAAACTTCTCTTTAGGTTTGTAGTTTGTTTTCTAATAAAACCTGGTAATTCAATGCCTGTAGAGACACTATCTTGTTTATTACTTTGAACATCTTTAGCTTTGACATCATTGACAGCTACATTTTTTATTTCAATATTCTTATTTCCAACTATCACAAGTGCTTTTTCTTCCTGGTTACTAATTTCTATTCCATTTTGAGCAGATGAAGAATCATGATTACTATTATGATTAAAATCTAGTTGCTTATTTTCAATTATATTATCATCTAAATCATTAGATAAAATTACCTCTAATAATCTCTCAAAAACTAGTCCTCTAGCTCTGAATCCCCACTCTTTACGAAGTCGATCGACGCCAGCAACTAGATCAATTGGTAAATCAATTGAAATTCTCTTTACTTCCTTGCCTTCCCCTTCTGCCACAAGATCCTTATATCTAGACATATATTAATAGCCTTTTTATCTTCAACACACTTTTAGTTTTGAATTAATATAATTAATTTCTAATTGCAAAATTTATTAAAATTTCAGTATATTATCTTAAAATTAAATTATTGCCACATCGATCAATATTATTATGTATTATTTTTCTAGTTAATAAAAAGGTAATCAGAAATGAACTTCTGCGATTCATCTAGAAACTGGAGTGAAAGAAAAAAAATTTTTCAAGCAAGGAAATTAAATTTTTTAATTTCTATTAAAGAATCTTATGAAAGAAAACTTGCAGCAATCACTGCATCAATATCAAAACTTGAAGAACAAATGAATTCAACAACTCCTAATGTCGAAGGCTAAATTAACTTTAATCTACTTCCTAAATCACATCCATTAATATTCTTTCTGGACCAAATCTAATAAGAGTATCGACATCAGATCTTTTTGTTCCAAGAAAATAACCAGCGAAACCAAGAGCATTTATACTGAATCCATTGGATCTATCAGTTTTACGTGTTATAAGTGCAATCCATTTAGATGTTATAAGTAAATTATATGGTTTTAAAGGTTTATTATTTAAATCAATCTCGCCTATATTCATCTCTTTAGCCATAGACTTATATGAGTTAAATAAATCATTAGAGTTTAACTCTTCTGTTTTATTCCTTGGTCTAATTGATATACAATGAGAAATTTCAGAATTGATATCTTGCGTATTATTTAACAAAGCGCAAAACCATTCATATCTAGGACAAATACTCTCATTATAATGTCTTGGCAATAATTGAAAATGTCGATGAGGCTGACTGGCACCAGCTTCTTTACTACTATTAAAAAACCATAAACCAGTAGTATCATTATCAACATTTATAATAGCTTCAAAATCATCTTCATCAAGCCAGCCATTTTGTGGTTTCCAGCAATTGGTTATTAACAACATGTGCCCTATTTGTACTGGATATTTATTTAATATTAGTGTATGTTTATCATTTATTGGCAGTATTTGTAATCTAGTATCCCAAGGAATGAATGGATTTCGTTTAGGACCATATTCTATTAAATACTTGGGTATAGGACTATTGAGGAAACGTAGTTCATAATCACAATATGCATCATTTGATTGATATTTTTTAGTCACTAGTGGAATTACAGCTCCACAATCTACAGCTTTTCTACTAATCTCGAGAGCTTCAGACCATATAATTTCGCTCTTCACCTAAAATAGACCTAGATAATTAATGTTTTTTGATTATATAATTAATAATCTAAAAAAAAAAAAAATATATAAAAGCTTATTAACTAATCAATAATCATTAACTTCAAAATCAATGAAGAAGCTAATCAAATCGATAGTAGTCATGAGATTTATACCTGATAAGCCGTTTAGAGTATGAATGGATAGGAGATTGCACGTATACATTTGGTTCGACGCACTAGAGACGATTTATAGGCTTCTACAGACTGCTTGATAACGTGCAAGACCTTCTCGTTTATTCGATTAAAAATCCTTTTATAAAATTTTATTTGGGAAAATGAAAAGGAAACAGATCTCGAAAGTCATTAACTAGCAATTAATTCGGCCAGTTCTCAAGAACCATTGCACTGGAATGGTTTATGGTTAACGAAGGAAAAAGCAAATTTATCAATTTGCAAAATAGTTTAAGATTATTAGCAAATAAGGTTGACGAAAGCAGGGGGGAAAGAGGTAAAACCTCATTTAGTAATGTGTCCTCGATGGATTGGGACTTTTCTGAAGACCAAGCTTTCATAGCTCTATGCGATGCGTTTCGTGAGAGCGGGGAAACTTCTGGTATGGAATTTTTGGCGACTGGTGAGGGTGCTTTTCACTTTCAGGAATTAACTCAAAATGCTGCTGGAGAGGGAATTGATTTAAGTGACTCAGAATCAATGGCAGAGTTTCAGATGGAAGTATTAGAAACAATTGATGAAATTAGTAAATAATTTTCTATAAAAATAACAAATAAGGCATGATATTTAAATTCCAAAGTATTTAGCGACTGGATGTAATGCAACAATAGCAGTGGTACTTTGTTCTGGATGAAGTTGCTCGCTTTCGTCCATTGAGATATTAATTTTTTTTGCATTAAGCCAAAGTAGTTGTTTCCTAGAATCTGAAACTTCTGGACAAGCTGGATACCCAAAAGAATAACGGCAACCTCGGTATGTAACATCTAAAATATCTTTAATATTGTCAGGTTCATAATCTTCAAAGCCACATTCAATTCTAATAACAGAATGTATATATTCAGCAAGTGCTTCTGCCAACTGGACAGTCAACCCATGAAAAAATAGATAATCAGAATATGAATCTTGACTAAATAATTTATGAGAATATTCACTAGCTGAATCTCCCATTGTTACAGCCTGCATTGGCAAATAATCTGTAGGCAAATTGTTATTTAAATCATTATAAAAATCTGCAATACAAAATCTTTTTCCAGATCTTTGTCTAGGTAATAAAAAATCTCCTAATAGACTTTGATGATCTTTATCATATACATTTAAATTATTACCAACTCTACCACAAGGAAAATATCCATACACTAACGATGGATTAATAAGCTTTTCTTTGATTATTTTATTCATCCAGTAATCTAACTTCGGCTCTGCTTTCTTAAGTAAAAAATCTTTATAATCGGAAGCAGACATCTGCTTTGAACGTTTCATTTGCCATTGACCTGCAAATAAAGCATTACGATCTAAGAATTTATAAACATTAGTTATATCTATATCTTTTTCTAATAAGAACTTTGGGCCGATAAATGGTGGTTTAATAGGATCTATTTGAGGTATATTGGTTGATCTTGATGTGTCTTCAATAGGCTTATCTTTTGTTTTTTTGATACTAATTTTTCTATCATTATTAGTATTTTTATAATTACCAATTGTGATCCCCTCAGGAGCACCTTCTTTAAAGCCTAATAAATTATCCCAGTTATTAAATTCCTTTGCATTCATATATGAATCCATAAATTTCAAATCTGTAAAAGCATCTTTACCATAAATAACTTTCCCTCTATACACACTTGCACAATCTTGATTAACAAATTTTGGAGTAAGTGCTGCACCACCAAGAATAATAGGCACAGATATATCTTCTTCATTTAATGCTTTAAGATTATCTTTCATAAATGCAGTAGATTTTACTAGAAGTCCACTCATAGCAATACAATCTGCATTATGCTCTTTCTGTGCATTGATTATTGAATTAACATCTTGCTTAATTCCTAAATTAATAACTTCATAACCATTATTTGATAAAATTATATCAACTAGATTTTTACCAATATCGTGAACATCACCCTTTACTGTTGCGATAATAAATTTTCCTTTTGATTGATTGACCTCAGATTTATCCATGTACTGCTCTAAATATGAAACAGCAAATTTCATTGTTTCTGCAGATTGAAGAACAAAGGGTAATTGCATTTGACCCGACCCAAATAATTCACCAACAACTTTCATGCCATCTAATAAATATTCATTAATTATTACCAATGGTTTATATTTCTTTAATGCGAAATCAAGGTTTGAGTGTAAATTAGTTTTTTCACCATCAATAATATGATTCTTTAATTTTTCTTCTATTGGTAATTTTATATCATCATTATTAGTACTTTTATTTAAATGTTTCTTTGAATCATCGAAATAACTAGTTAATGTTGTTAAAGGATCATATGTGCATACTTTATTTTCAAATATTCTTCTATCATAAATAAGATCCATACATATTTTTATCTCTTCTTCACTAATTTTATTTAGAGGTAAAATCTTAGAGGGAGAAACAATTGCAGAATCAAGACCAGCCTTAATTGCTTCATTAAGAAAGATAGAATTAAGAACAATTCTTGCACTAGACGATAAACCAAAACTAACATTTGAAATTCCAAGGATTAAATGAACTTGTGGATGTTGCTCTTTTATTAACTTAATTGCTTTTATAGTTTGTAAACCATTCTTTCTATCTTCTTCTAATCCTGTTGAAATAGGTAATGCTAGAGGGTCATAAAAAAGTTCATAAGATTTTAATCCAGAATCAGTCGCATCCGTATAAGCTCTTGAAGCTATTTCTACTTTTTTTTCAGCTGATCTAGCCATTCCATCTTCGTCGATAGTTCCAATTACGACCGCCGATCCGTATTGCTTAGCAAGATCAATTACTTTATAGAATCTATCTGGTCCATCCTCATAATTAGTAGAATTTAAAATACATTTTCCACCAGCATGTTTTAATCCACTCTCCATTTTTTCATAATCTGTTGAATCAAGCATCAAAGGCAAATTAATATTATTAACTAGCCTTTTGACTAACTTAGACATATCTTCGATCCCATTTCTTCCAACAAAATCGACATTTACATCTAATACATGAGCATTTTCCTTCAGCTGAGATTTTGCAATTCCAACAAGTCCGTCCCAATCCTCATCGTTTAGGAGTTCTCTTACTTTTTTAGATCCACTAGCATTTAATCTCTCACCTACAATCAAGAAAGAGTTATCTTGTTCATAGGGAATAGACTCATATATTGATGATGCAGCAGGAATTATAGATCTTTCTTTTGAAAGGGTAATCAATCTTTGTTCAGAAGCTAAAAGCTCTTTAGATAAATCTGACAGTTGCTTTATATGCTCTGGTCTAGTACCACAACAACCTCCTATCAGTTGAACGCCTAAATCATTAATAAAATGACTAAGTTGGAACTTAAGTTCCATTGGAGTTAATCGATAATGAGCCTTGCCACCTACATTTTCAGGTAGTCCAGCATTTGGTATACAACTTATGTGAAATGGTGAATGCTGAGATAAATATTTAATATGATCTTTCATTTCTTCGGGACCAGTCGCACAATTAAGGCCCAAAATGTCAATATTAAATGGCTCCAGTATTGTTGTAATAGAGGAAATATCGCTACCAATAAGCATCTGGCCGGTAGTTTCCATGGTTACCGACACCATTAATGGAATTCTTTTTCCAGAACCAATAGCTTCATTTACGCTTTGAAGAGCAGCCTTGATTTGAAGGACATCTTGACAAGTTTCAATAATAAAAAGATCAATTCCGCCTTCAATAAGCGCTTTGGCTTGCTCAAGATAAGAATTTTTTAGCTCATCAAAACTTATATGACCCAGGGTTGGCAGCTTGGTTGTTGGCCCAATAGATCCAGCTACAAATCTGGGTTTTTCCGGTGTTTGATATTTATTTACAACGTTCCTTGCTATTTGTGCTGCTTTTAAATTGATCTCATAAGCTTTGTTTCCAATTCCATATTCATCTAGAACAATCGAAGTAGCACCAAATGTATTTGTTTCGATTACATCGCAACCTGCATTTAAAAATGATTCATGTACTTTTTCAACGCTAGAGACTGATGTCAATACAAGGTTTTCATTACAACCTTCTAATGATTCTCCACCATAGTCATCTGCATTAAGTTGCTGATCTTGCAGAGATGTGCCTGTAGCACCATCAAAGACTAATATCGGTCTCTTTTTAGAGTTGAGATAGTCTAAAAAATCAGTCATAAATTATATATTTTTCTTATAAAAATGAAAATCATAAATTTAAATAAGTAATATATTATTATTTTAATCTATCTGCACACGTTTAACCCAATTTTCATATTCAGGAACTAAACCTTCTGTAATTTTAGTTAACTTTGTTCTTAATGAATTCATTATTGGCATATCTTTACTCATTAATGTAGTTTCAATCATTTTTATAGGAGTAATCTTTGCCGCCGTTCCAGTAAGAAATACTTCATCTGATATAAACAATTCCGTTTTATCTACAGGTCTTTCAATAACTTTTATACCTTCTTTTTTGGCAAGTTCTATAACACTGGCGCGTGTTATACCTTCAAGAATATCTTGATCAACACCGGGAGTAATTAATTCACCATTACGAACTATAAAAATGTTCATACCGCTAGCTTCACTGATTTTCCCTTGACTATTTAGTAATAGTGCCTCGTCAAATCCACTTTTTACTGCTTCAGTTTTAGCTAAGGAGCTAGTAATGTAAGCTCCACTAATTTTACCTCTTAATGGAAGTGAATTGTCTTGCTGACGAGTCCAGCTACTAACACGGCAAGTAACCCCATCAGGTGATAGATAATCTCCTAGTTCTATTCCATAAATAAAGAAATTAGTTTCTATATTATGTAGTCTTGGTGCAATTCCTAAATCACTTGTATATACAAAGGGTCTGATGTATACAGGTTGAGTCGGTTTGTTTTTAACTAGAAAGGTTTCAAGAGACTTTAATACAAAATCCTCCTTTAATTCAGTCATCAAAAATCTAGCACTTTGACATAATCTTTTTGCGTGCTTATCTGCTCTAAATAATAAAAATGATTTACTATCTTTTGGGTCAGGGATTGCCCGCATTCCTCCAAAGGCTGCAGTTCCATAATGAAGTGCGTGAGTAGCTATAGATAGCTTCGCCTCATTAAATGGTATACATTGACCTTCAAACCAAGCGAATGGAAGAAAATTATGCATTATCAGTTCCAGCTAAGATGAAAAAAATCAGCATTTCTTTGTTTACTGCTCTAATTACACATAATAAATGAATGCATAGAATTGCCACCCTTCCGGGGAATGAACCTCAAGAAGAAAATACATTTATTGAGCAGCCAGCAGCTCCAGTTATCTTCCTAACTAGCGCTACATCTGATATAACCTGTCTATCTACAGTGTTAAAGCTCCCTAACAATAATAAGTGGAAAAATAAAATAAGAGCATTGCCAATTGCTTATTTATCTACAAATGCATCAATAGATCATTATATATCTAATACATGTAACACAGCGAAAATTATTGTTGTTAGGTTTTTAGGGTCAAGATCATACTGGTCTTATGGGTTTGAACAATTATGTTTATGGCAGTTAGAGAAACCAAATAGACATCTAATAGTAGTCTCTGGAATTGAAAGTACAGCAAATGATGTTCAAGAAATTAGCAGTTTAAATCAAAACAAAGTTGATTTAATTCAAAAACTTTTAAATCAAGGAGGTATAAAAAACTATAATTATCTGATTGAAATTTTTGAGAAAATAATTAATCAGGAAGAAATTCATGTAAATTCAGATCTAATTGAATATCATGATGAATTAATAAAATGGAAATGGAAACAAAGTAATAATCCATCTATTGCTGTATTTCTCTATAAATCACTTTTACAATCGGGTAATACAGAGTTGGCGGATAAAATAATTGATATATCTAATAAATATAACTTAAATGCCAAAATAATATGGATAACAAGTTTGAAATCTAAAAATGTAGAGAATCGAATAATTAAATTATTAGACAAAGATGAAATAAAAGCAATAATTACTACAACCTCATTTTCTTCAGTTGAATATAAACATGATGATATACAAAATAACTTGTGGGACAGATTAGATATACCTGTATATCAACTTCTAATATCTAGTTCATCTATAACTGAATGGAATGAATCTGCAGTAGGTCTTAACCCTATAGACCTATCAATACAAGTTGTTTTACCAGAAGTTGATGGTCGAATTTCTACAATTCCAATTGCATTTAAAAACCTTACTTATACTGATAATGAATTATCAATTGCTGTTCATAAAACGGAACCATATGAAATACACATTGACTGGTGCATAAAATATATAAAAAATCTAACTTATTTACAACAATTGAAGAATTCAAATAAAAAAATAGCAATCATAATAGCAAATTACCCTGTAAAAGACTCTAGAATTGCTAATGGAGTTGGATTAGATACACCTGAAAGCCTATTAAATATTTTGAAATGGCTTAAAGACGAGGGATATAATCTAGGGAATGAAGATATTCCAAATAATAGTAAAGATTTAATTAACAAACTATTATGTCATAGAACAAATTCTGAAGAGACAATATCAAATAAACCTCAATCATATTTAAATATTCAAGATTATTTACTTTATTGGGAAAAACTTGGATCTAAGGTTAAAGATACAATTTCAAATCGATGGGGAGATCCAATTAATTCTATTCAATTAGAAAAGAAAGGATTTCCAATTAACGGCATTTCCTTTGGAAATATAACAATTTTAATTCAGTCAAATAGGGGTTATGAGAGTGATAATTTATCTGATTTACATTCGCCCGACTTGCCACCTACACATAAATATATTGCACAATATTTTTGGTTAAATAATTCATTTAAAGCTAATGCAATTATACATCTAGGTAAACACGGTAGCTTGGAATGGTTGCCAGGAAAAGGAGTTGGATTAAGTCATAATTGTTTCCCATTTATTCTTTGTCCTCCGATTCCAAATATATATCCATTTATTGTAAATGATCCTGGTGAAGGCTCTCAAGCAAAAAGAAGAACACATGCAATTATTATAGATCATTTGACTCCTCCATTATCTCATTCGGGTGGTTTTAATGACCTACTAATAATTGAGAACCTTATAGATGAATATTATGAATCTAAACTAATTAATGATAATAGAAATGAATTATTAGAAAAAAAGATAGTAGATCTTTTAATTAAAAATTCATGGCCAGGTATTGAATCAAATAAATTAAAAGTAGAAAAAGAAAATATAATTATACAAGATCTAATAGATAACGCAGAGAGTTATTTATGTGAAATTAAGAATTCCCAGATAAGAACTGGTCTTCATGTTTTTGGAGTTAATCAGAGTATGGATAAATTAAAAGAGTTAACACTTACAATTTCCAATGTTCCGACAGGAACCAATCTCGGTCTAACTCAATGCTTAGCCGAAGATTTAGGTTTTACGTTTGACCCTTGGAGTGACGAAGAGAGTGAAAACTTAAAACAAGTAGACATTAATTTATTTAAAGCTTATACAGCAATTAATGCTAGGAAAGTCGGTAAAGTAGTTGACTGGTTGAATGACATCGGAAAATATATAATAGAGTTTCATTGTTTTAAGTTTCTTAATTACAATATAAAATCAAAAAAGAATATAAGACTTGATAGTAAAATCTTAAATTACCTAGATCATGAAAAACCTAATATTTTTATAAATCATTTATTAAATAATATTTTACCCAAGTTATTAAACAGTTCAGACAACGAAAAAACTAATTTTCTCAGTGCTTTAGAAGGAAAAAGAATTTCTAGCGGTCCTTCTGGGGCGCCTACAAGAGGGAAATTAGAGGTTTTACCAACAGGTAAGAATTTCTTTTCTGTTGATATAAGAGCAATACCAACTGAAACAGCTTGGGACTTAGGGAAAAGAAGCGCTGAACAAATAATGGAACTTTACCTACAAGAAAATGGAGAACACCTTTCACATCTTGCTATTTCAATTTGGGGTACTTCAACAATGAGAAATGGTGGAGAAGACATTTGTCAGCTTTTTGCTCTCATGGGTTTAAGGCCAATATGGGACGGGACCTTAAGAAGAGTAGTTGACGTAGAGGTCATTCCCATCAGTGTATTGAACAGGCCAAGAGTAGACGTAACATTAAGAATTTCTGGTTTATTCAGGGATGCATTCCCTCAGATAATTGAATTGATTCGAAGAGGTCAAAACCTTATTGGAAATTTAAAAGAATCCTCTTCTATTAATCCACTTGCTGAGTCATATAGAAATGGAAATACAAAATCAAGAATATATGGTTCAGCACCTGGATCATACGGAGCAGGATTACAAGAAATAATTAATAGTGGATCTTGGGAGAATCAATCAGAACTCGCTGATGCTTTTATCGAATGGAGTAAATGGAGATATGAAGGTTCAAATAAAATCATAAAAGACAAAAAAGGATTAGAAAATAATTTGTCAAAGGTAAAAGTAGTACTTCATAGTCAGGACAATAGAGAACACGATATCCTTGATTCAGATGATTACTATCAATTTCAAGGTGGATTGATATCCGCGATTAAAAAAACTAGTGGGACAGATCCTCAAGCCTATTTTGGCGATAATTCAAGGTATCAACGTCCAAGAATTCATAAACTCTCAAAAGAAATTGATAAAGTCGTTCGAAGCAGATTATTAAACCCAAAATGGATAGAGGGGATGAAAAACCATGGATATAAAGGTGCTTTCGAAATGTCAGCTAGCCTTGACTATTTGTTCTCTTTTGATGCAACTACAAACTTAGTTCCTAATTGGTGTTATCAATCTATTTTGAATAATTGGTTAAAGAATAATGATACGAAAAATTTTATTAGGGACAACAATCCATGGGCTTTAAGAGATATCGCTGAAAGATTACTAGAAGCATCTAATAGAAAACTTTGGACAAATCCAACTAATGAAGAAATATCATCTATAAAAACATTATTATCAGATGTAGATAGTAAAATTGAAACCTATTCTTCTAAAAATAATTTATAAATCATTCAACGTCTAAGAAGAGATAATCCGTGGCTATCGGTACCACATGTTGATAATAAAGAATAAGAGTTTGCACAATCAAATATTTTATCGCAGACAAATTCTGAAGGGATCCAATTATTTGCTCTTTCGTAGTTATACCATGTTTCAACAGCGTCGAAATTTAGTTTAGATGCTTCATCAATCAAGATATCAAATGGAAGCTTATATCTTGCTGGATGAGCCAACACAGCAATACCATTAGCTTTATGAATCGAATCAACAACAGTCGAAGCTAATAATTCATTACCAATAGCAGACTTATGGTCAATATAAGGTAATAAGTATCTTGATTTATGATCAAAACCAAGACCTAGAACATGAACTAAACAACCATTTAATAGACAAGTAATTTCAATTCCAGTCCAAAGTTTAGGAAACTTAGATCTATATTTATATATAGACTCGTTGAATTTACTTAATTCAATATATGCATCAACTGAGTGATGATCTGTGATTGCATAATGATCAATATTTAGTTCAATTGCTTGTTTATAAATTTCTATAGCAGTCAAACTTCCATCACTATATGTTGAATGCATATGAAAGTTAATTGACTTTGGACAACTATATTTAGTAATTGATTTAATTATTTTAATTAACTTATGATTATCAAAATTAGACATATTAATTAAATCAAAATTTGGATACTGAATCAATTAATTCATCAACCTTTTTAAAATCTGTTAATTCATAAACTTGTGAGATATCCTTAGGTCCATTTGTAATAACCATTATGAATAATATTGCTAATTTATTTGCACAATCAAGACTAGGATAATCTAGTCTCCCAGCAAAAACTCCTTTGATGGTTGGTTCCCATTGAACTTTTTTAAGAAATTTTATAATATAGGGATTAGTTTCTGGTGTGTTTTTTTCGGGTTTCCGGGCGGTGAGATTTAATGAAAAGAAGGCTGTCTTTTTTTTCTCTAATATTTCTTTATTGGTATTAATAAACTCATAAACATTTTTGCGATGATAACCATATCTTACACTCGCTCCCAGAACGATTCCGCTGAAATCTGACAAGTTAAATTTATCGGATTCCTCAACAGATGAAATTGTTATCTCCTTATCTTTATTAAGTTTTTCTAACATATATTCACATATGTGTTTTGTATGTCCGTCAACGGTTGAATATAAAATTAAAAGTTTAGACTTTTCTTCAGTCACAGTTAGTTTTTGATACTTGCATATATTTTACTTCTAATTTTCAATAAAAACCTAAATTATCAATTTCTATGAATTATTGATAGTTATATCAATAATGATTAACTATCTCTGATTCGTTATAATTTATTAATCAATTATTCATTTTCTTCTGGATGAAAATATTTTCGAATAACACCAGCAATAGATGATCCTAATCCTGGTGTTGATGACAGTTCGGCAAGAGATGCCATTTGTATAGCCTCTATTGATCTAAAATGCTCCAATAATAATTTAATTCTTTGTGGTCCCAAACCAGGAATTTCATTTAATTGAGAACGTTTCATACGTTGACTTCTTTTTTGTCTGTGAAAGGTAATTGCAAACCTATGTGCTTCATCTCTAAGTCTTCTTAATAAAAGCATTCCTGGTTGATTGGGGTCAGTGTCTAATGATTGTTTAACATTTGGAATAAAAATCTCTTCTTTCTTCTTGGCTAAAGATATGAGATTTATATTTTGATCAAGATTCAACTCCTCTAAAGCCTCTAATACAGAACTTAATTGCCCTTTGCCTCCATCTATTACGACTAAATCAGGCCAGTCATTCAAATTATCCTTGTTTAAAACACTAGATTCCATACTTGATAGTTTATTCATATCACCTCCGTCATCTTTATAACGAGCCCATCTTCTAAATCTCCTAGTAATAACTTCAGCCATAGATTCGAAATCGTCACTATGTCCTAGTTTTATATTTGAACTTTTAATTTTATATTTTCTGTAGTGTTGCCTAGCAGCAATACCATCAATAAAAACAACTTGAGCAGCGACAGCATCACTACCCTGAATATGACTAATATCATAACATTCAATTCTTTTTGGAATTTTTACTAACTCAAGAATATTGGTTAAATCGTCAAGCTCAACTAAATTTTTATCATGAGATTGTCTAATTCTTTGTAACTCCATATTTGCATTCTTTTCTACTAATTTTATAATTTCCGCCTTCTTAGATCTTTTTGGGATTGTAATATTAACTTTTTGCTTTTTTAATTCACTTAGCCAGTCCGATATTATATCTGTATTTTGTAATTGATGTTGAACTAATATTTCTGAAGGTATTTCAATCGGATCTACATTTGAGTAATGATTTTCTACAACTTTTTGAAGTATTTGAGAAGTACTGAGATTATTATTATCTGAAAAATACCCAAGTCTTCCAATTAATTTTCCTGAGCGCATTTGAAAAATTTGAATAGAGGATATATTCTCTTCTGATGCTAAAGCGATTATATCTCTGCATACAGATGAATCAGGAATAATCATCTTTTGAGATTCATACAATCTATCTATACCTTTTAGCTGATCTCTAACACATCCAGCTTCCTCAAATTTCAGGGACTCTGAAAAAGAATTCATCTGTTTTTCTAATAATAGTCGCAATTCTTCTGTTCTACCTTGAAATATCATTTCTACTCGTTTTAGTGTATTTTTATAATCTTCTGAACTAATTTCTTCTTGACAAACGCCTGGGCATCTACCAATCGAATAGTTAAGACAGGTTCTATCTTTGTAAAGTGGTATTCTTCTTTGTCTTAGAGGAAACAATTTTTTTATGCTAAATAACGTCTGTCTAAGTAAATAAACATCTACGTATGGACCATAATATTTATCTTTTATTTGTCTTTCACGTCTTTTCCTAGTTAAAAAGATTCTTGGATATTTATCACCCCAAGTTATACAAATGTAGGGATATTTCTTATCATCTTTTAAAAGAACATTAAAATAGGGTTGGTTAGATTTTATTAAATTTGATTCAAGAGTTAAGGCTTCACTTTCGGTATCAGTAACAATCAACTCAATATCTACAACTTGCCTAACCATCAAAGAAATTCTTGGACTCAATTCATCACTTGCTCTAAAATAACTTCTTACTCTATTTCTCAATTTTTTCGACTTACCAACATATAACAATCTGTCTTCACGATCTTTCATCAAATAACAACCAGGATCATTTGGTATATCCTTCAAAAAATTCGAGAGTCTTGACTTGTCCTTAACTAACGGCGTTAATTCCACCGATCTTGTCTCGTTAAATTAGCCGCCATAATTCCAACCTGTACTTGCCAAATTTAAGGCAGATCCATCTTTATTCAATACTGCACTCTTTACTTCAGCAACAAAGACTGTATGGTCGCCGTGTTCTACGCCTGAAATAACTTCACATTCAACGCCACCTATTACGTCATCGATTAAGGGCATCCCAAATTCTCCATAAGTGAATTTACAGGCTTCAAATCGTCCACCTAATCCTTTTTGTGGCTTAAAGAACACAGCTGCTAGATCCTTTTGATCTTCTCTTAAAACATTAAGAGAAAACATCTTTGTTCTTTGAATGATTCCATGACTAGACCCATCAGCGCGAACAGCCATTACAACTAATGGAGGTGTAAATGAACCTTGTGTTACCCAGCTAGCAGTAAAACCATTTATTTCATCTCCTTCTCTAACTGCACAAATAAATAATCCATGAGGGATTTTGCGCAAAAGAACTTTTTTGGCATCCTGATTGAGAGTCATGCGCTTTGATACGTTTATAGATATGAGATTCTATGAAAGAAATGGACTTTTTTAAAGTTAAAAAACCATGAAGGCGCTTTATCCCGGTAGTTTCGACCCATTAACGTTTGGACACCTTGATCTAATTCAAAGGGGAAGTGATTTATTTGGAGAAGTTATCATTGCAGTATTAGAAAATCCTTCAAAAAAGGCAACTTTTACTTGCGAGAGAAGAATAGAGCAGATTAAAAATGCTACTAGAGAGATAACAGGTTGCAGAACAATCGCTTTTAAAGGTCTAACGGTGGATTGTGCTCGTGAACATAATGCGGATCTTATTTTAAGAGGTTTAAGAGCCATGAGTGATTTTGAATATGAACTACAGGTAGCCCATACAAATAGATCTTTAAATAATCAATACGAAACAATTTTTCTCGCAACAGAAACACATCACAGTTTTTTAAGTAGTTCTGTAGTTAAAGAAGTCGCAAGATTTGGTGGAGAGATTCGTCATATGGTTCCTGAGTTTATAGCAAATGATCTTTTGGCACTAAATACAAATTAATTACAATTATCAGTATTAACTACTATTGATAATATTTTCATAATATGTTTTGTCGAATTATCCATATTGTTAACTATAATACTAAAGAATTTATCCTCTCCTAATATAATACCAGAAACGGATCTAACATTATTAAGTCTTCCAGATTTAGCCAGAATTCTACCCTTAAGGTTTACTGGAGCATTTACATTAGCTAACGAGCCTCTAACACCTAAAATTGAAAAAGATGAGAAATAATACTCAGAAAATCTATTAAGTTTCATTCTTCTCAAAAACTGAGATAAGCCGTATGTGGTAACTCTATTCTTTCTTGATAACCCACTAGCATCTGCAAAGATAAAATTATCAGAATTAAAGTTTTGTTCTTTTATCCAATTACTATATTTTAGATTAGGAAAATCATGAGACCAGTCATTTAATGAATGTCTGAAAATCACTTCAGCAGTAAAATTGTGGCTCTCAGAGTTAACAAGGTTTAGCAAGATATATAAAGGAGCAGAATTAATAACTTTAATTGTTGAGATATAATCAATAGGATAGTCTTGATTAACCGCTTTTACAAAATATTTTTTAGATAAATTGTTTTTTTTCAGAGTATTCTCTAACTCATAAATGAAATTATCAATTGGATTATTTAAAGCATTAATACTTGAATTACTTGCTATTGAATACTTAGTAATAGGTGCCCCATATTCTTCTTTTCTATCTGAATATGACCAGCTAGCAGGCCACCAATTATTTGTATTGCTACTTTTAATTATTATTGGCAATTTCAAATTGGTATTATGATTGGTAATATTAAGATCATTAATTAATTCTTCTAAATGACTTTTATCGAAATCGGGATCGCCTGATGCTTCAACAAATAAGATTCCATCATTTATCTTTTTTAAAGATGTCTTAAGAGTATAATAAGGCCCTAAAGTATCTAAAGAGAAAGCGCTAGAAAGAATCTTCTGGTTAGAAGCAGGAATTCTAGGTATTTCACCATTAATATCTACAATAAAATCACCGGATTTGTCTAAAACACTTACGCTAATATTAGATTTAAAATTATAAGTATAATCTTCTAATTTAGCTTGCAAAGATTCGCATATATTAAATTTTTCTGGACTTATCTTATTAATATTATCCCTTTGTCTTAGGTATGAGAATAATGAAAATAAATTCCCATTAACTATATTTACTGATATTAATATTAAACCAATATAAATATATAATTTTTTTTTCATATATTTATAAGTTTAGTATTATAGTTTCATCATCAGGACGTTTATCAAATGATTTAACAAAAGAATATCCATTAGGGTTTAATTTAAAAAGCTCCCAATCAAAAGGAAATCTTTTTAATAGTGCGCCCATGGATAATGGTTGAACAAAATAAAGTACTTTCCATTTTTCAGAAAATCTTTTTCTCATTTCCCTACCGACACTTCCGATTCCTACTATTGGATCTTCCAACTTACCATTAATCATAATTACGGTTGAATTAGTATGGGAGCATACTTGCTCAAACATCTCAATATCATATGGTTGAGGAGAACAGACTAATAAGACTGAATTCAACGAATCTGTTGAATTAATAAACTCCTTAAATGTAAAAATCTTATTAGCCAATTCAGGGTTGTCTCTTTTAGCAAGCGCCGCCCCACCAGCATCGGCCCACAATAAAATATTATCTAATTTAATTTCAGCTAATTTATTAGATAAACGAAAAATTATTGGATTGATTCTTAATCCTTCAAATTTTAGGTTGATAGAAAGAAAAGATTGTTCAGAATTACTTAAAAAATAACTTTGAATTGATTCATATAGATTTGATTCTGCTTCTCTAAGATCTGAGGGTAGCTTATTCTTCATTTGATGATCATTGTTTTTTGAGTTCTAAAGATTGCAATGATTCATATATTATATTTGAAACTGAGTTAATATCATCATTTGAAATCCATGGACCAATAGTTATTCTTAATCCAGATTCTTGTAGTGGTTTATCAACATTAATTGCTACCAGTATGGGATTTGGTCCTTGATTAGATGATGAGCAAGCACTACCACTACTTATATAAACGCCATGTTGTGACAATAATCGAACAATTTCTCTACCTTTAATTGGAATCATTGATTTTGTATGACAGAGAAATGAAAGATTATTAGGTAGTCGTTCTCTATGAGGACCAATAAAAGTAAGTTGTTTATTCATAACTAGATTTTTTTTTAAAAGAGAAGTCATTTTGGAGACATTATTCATTGGAAATGATGTTTGATTATCTTTAACCTCTATATATTCATTTAGCAGGTCAATTGCTGTCGAAAAACCTGCAATAAGGGGAACTGACTCAGTACCAGATCTTATAGAGCCATTCTTAAATCCATATGAAGGATCATTATGTAATAACTCTCGAACGCCCCTTCGCAACATTAATAATCCAATACCTTTTGGACCTTGAAGTTTATGCGCTGAGGCACTAAGCATATCAACATTTAATTTACTCCAATCAATAAGACCGCTAGGGAGGACCTGTGTAGCATCAGTGTGAAAAAGTATATTTCGTTTCTTACATTCCATACCTATAAGATTTATGGGCTGAATGGAACCAATCTCACTTTGGCCCCAGATTATCGAAACCATTTTTGTTGGAGGAGATAACATCTCCTCCAACAAATCTAGATTAATAATTCCATAACTATCTACAGGCCAGTATTTAATATCCCAACCATCATTAAACAATTGATTGGCTATTAAGTTAATAGAAGGGTGTTCAACGCTACTTATAACTAGTCTTCCTTTATCAAGATTATTCGATACAACTTTAAGAGAAAGATAATTTGACTCAGTTGCTCCAGATGTAAAAAAAATTTCTTCAGATGAAGCTTTTAATTTATTAGCTATTGATAATCTAGATCTTTCCAAAATCTCTCTTGCAATAACCCCAACCTTATGGATACTTGATGGATTACCCCAGCATTCAGATTGAATATCCTTTAGTTTATTAATAACATCTATATGTGGCGGAGTAGTCGCTGATGCATCGAGATAAATATTATTCATTTTCAAGTATGTTTAAATATCTATTTCTCCATGAAATACTTTTAAGGCAGGCCCCTGCATTAAAACTGGACCTTCTTGGTTAGGCCATTCAATTTCTAATTTGCCACCTGGCAAATAAATGTTAGCGTTGTTTAAAGTTTTACCTAGCTTAGATGTTACGACCAGACAAGCGCAAGCCCCTGTACCACAAGCAAGTGTTGGCCCGCAACCCCTTTCCCATACCTTAACTTTAATATTTGAGTTATCAATTAATTCAACAAAGTGAACATTGGTATCATTAGGAAATGTATTGTGTTTTTCAAGGAATCTTCCCCATTCTTCGAATGGTATATTGTCAATTTTATCAACAAATACGATCATATGAGGATTACCCATACTAGCAGCATAAACATTTAAAGTTTGATCATTTATCGTAATCTTTCCATTAGGAACTGGTAAATTATTCATTAATAATTTAGTAGGTATATCTTCAGGAGAAAGAATAGGTTCTCCCATATTTACTTTAATATTTTCATTACCAGCAATAGAGGTGAGAATCAGACCAGCTTTAGTTTCAATTCGAATCTCAGACTTATCATTAATTTCATTATTATCGTTTAAAAAAGCAATCAAGCATCTTATACCATTGCCACACATTTCTGGTTCAGAACCATCAGAATTAAATATCCTCATTTTCACGAAACATTTATTTTTGGAATCTAATACAAGAATAATTCCATCAGCTCCGATGCCAAAATTTCTATGACATAGATGTTCAATAAAGTTATCTTTATTTTCAGTAAATAAATTATCTAAGTTATTACCACGTGCATCAAAGATAATAAAATCGTTACCAAGTCCTTGATATTTTGAGAAATTATATTTCATGATTTAAATTTTGTTTAACTATGATCTAAGAAAATAAAGCGTTCCTGGTAGTAATTTCAGAAATATTCGCATATTGGGCATCAATTTATGAGAACATTATCTGATTGGCAAATCAACTACTGAAGGAGATCTTCCTTGAATAATACTACTTCAGAGATTAGTGACCAGCGTTACGAGCCTCGTGAGATAGAAGCATATTGGCAAAAAGAGTGGGCTAATCAAGGGCTCTATAGAACAAATACTTATGTAAACAAAGACAATACTTTTTACGCCTTGTCAATGTTCCCATACCCATCGGGTTCCTTACATATGGGGCACGTGAGGAATTATGTCATTACAGATGTACTGGCTAGATATAAAAGGATGCAAGGTTATAACGTTCTTCATCCAATGGGATGGGATGCCTTCGGTTTACCGGCTGAAAATGCAGCAATAGAGAGAGACACAAGTCCATCAACCTGGACAGATAAAAATATTTCACAAATGAAAGATCAATTAGATCGACTTGGATTATCAATAGATTGGTCTAAAGAAGTTACTACTTGCAAAGAAGATTATTATAAATGGACTCAATATATATTTAATCAATTACATAAAAATAATCTTGCCTATCAAAAAAAAGCAACAGTAAATTGGGATCCAATTGATCAAACTGTTCTTGCAAATGAACAAGTAGATGCTGAAGGTAAATCTTGGAGATCTGGAGCTAAAGTTGAGAAAAAGGAATTGAACCAGTGGTTTCTACGAATTACTAGTTTTGCAGAAGATCTAAATAAGGATTTAGTTAAGCTTAAAGACTGGCCAGAAAGAGTCAGGGTTATGCAAAAAAATTGGATTGGCAAATCAATCGGTGCAGAAATAACATTTGACATCAAAAATCTTAACAAAAAAATAACAGCTTTCACTACAAGAATAGATACAGTCTATGGAGTAAGTTATCTTGTCTTAGCTTCAAATCATCCATTAATTGATCAATTAATAAATGATAAAGATATAGATCAATTAATAGAGTTTAGGAATACACAAGAAAAGTTAAGTGATCTAGAACGTAATTCCGATAGTAGAAAAAAACTTGGAATGTATTTAGGAGTCAATGCAATTAATCCAGCAAATAATAAAGAGATACCTATTTGGATTGGCGATTATGTGATTATGGAATATGGGACTGGAGCTGTCATGGGTGTTCCCGCTCATGATAGTAGAGATTATAAGTTTGCTAAATCATATGATTTACCAATTAATTATGTCATAAGACCCAATAATGATGAAGATGATAGTTATCTAAATGCTGAGTACGTAGATAAGGGAATCATCATCAATTCAGATACATTCAATGGAATTGAGTCTGATATTGCAAAAACAAAAATACTTGAATTAGGTTCAAAAGCTAATTGGGCAAAACCAAAAATTACGTATAAGTTAAGGGATTGGCTTATATCTAGACAAAGATATTGGGGCTGTCCGATTCCGATAATTAATTGTAAGAAGTGTGGTCAAGTAAGAGTCCCAGACGAGGATCTGCCTGTTTCTCTACCTATTGATATTAAATTAACTGGTAAAGGAAAGTCACCTTTAACCACAAAAACAGAATGGATAAAAACTTGTTGTCCAAAATGTGGAAATGAAGCAAAAAGAGAAACTGACACAATGGACACTTTTATGTGTTCATCATGGTACTTTTTAAGATATATTAACCCTGAAGATAAACAAAATCCATTTATAAAAAGCGAAATAGATAAATGGCTTCCTGTTAAACAATATGTTGGTGGTATTGAGCACGCAATCCTTCATTTACTTTATTCAAGATTTTTAACCAAAGCTCTAAAAAGCTGTGGATTAATAAATATTGATGAACCCTTTAAGAAGCTATTAACACAGGGAATGGTTCAAGCTATTACTTTTAAAAATCCAAATAATAATAAATATTTTTCAAAAGGTCAAATTAAAGATATTAATGATCCTAAAGATCCAATTACTGGAGAAAATATTGATATTATCTACGAAAAGATGTCAAAGTCTAAATATAATGGTGTAGACCCATCAGTAGTCATAGATAAATATGGTGCAGACACAGCCAGAATGTTTATTCTTTTTAAAGCTCCTCCTGAAAAAGATTTAGAATGGGATGATTCAGATGTTGAAGGACAATATAGATTTATACAGAGACTCTGGAAATTTGTCATTAATACTTTAGAACTAACAAAGAGTAAATCAAGATTAAATATAGAAAAAGAAAAGTCTAAAGATGATGATGCTTTACGTCTAATTAATATTGCTATTAAAGAAATTACTGATGATTTAGACAATCTTCAATTTAATACAGCAATATCTGAACTTATGAAAGCTGTGAATGGCCTAAGTTCAATAGTTAATAACTGTAGTAATGAAACTCTAACTAATGTTGTTTCAATATTAGTTAAAATAACTTCTCCATTTTCTCCTCATATTGCAGAGGAGCTTTGGAAGACAATCGGAAATACTCAAAGTATTCATCTTCAGTCATGGCCAAAATTCGATGCAAGTGCGATTGAACAAGATAGTTTTAAACTTATGATCCAAATTAACGGAAAAGTTAGGGGATCAATCGATACCAGTAAAAATCTATCTAAAGACGAATTAGGGGATATAGCTATCAAAAGTGATGCAGCTCAGAAATGGATAGATGGAAAAGAACCAAAACGGATAATTGTGGTTCCAAATAAATTAGTTAATATAGTTATTTAGAAATCAGTTTTTCGAAATAATTAATTGATCTGGATTTGATTGATTACCATTCATTGAATAATGATCTGAATTTTCAGAAAGTTTTCTCAGAATCAAATATATCGACTCAGTTGAGTCAGTAGACAATGCATCATTAATTTGTCTTAAAGTTCTTTCTTTTCCATCTTCCAAAAGTTCATCAATTTCTTTTTGTAGATTAATTATGTTTGTAGCGGCTCTTTTCCCAGCTTCAACTCCTGGTTGATTGTAGGCATTAACATTAATCAATTCAGCATATAAACTTACTGCTCGCTCAAATAATGCAATTAAAGCACCAAGACTTGACTCATCAAAGGATTTAAATGTGATTGTCAAATTCTGCCTCCCACCTTCAGTTAATGCTGCGCGTGTTCCTTGAAGAAATCCAGACAAGTAATCCCCAGGTCGTTTATTTTTTACTTCAACTATATCTGATGGATCATGGAGAATCTCAATGAAATTAACAAAGAAATTATCAATACCATCTCTTAATTGCTGCACATATGCATGCTGATCAGTAGAACCTTTATTTCCATAAACTGCGATACCTTGATTAACTTGATTTCCATCTCTATCTAACTTCTTACCTAAGGATTCCATCACAAGTTGTTGAAGATATCTACTGAAAACTTCTAATCTGTCTCTATAGGGAAGTACAACCATATCTCTTAACCCTTTTCCATTTCCAGATTTGTACCAAGCTAAGGATAAAAGTGCCGCTGGATTATTTTTAATATCTTTTTCTCTTGTTAGAGCATCCATTTGAGATGCTCCATCTAAAAACTTATTAATGTCAGCGCCAATTAGGGAGGCAGGTAATAATCCAACAGCACCAGTAATACTTGTCCTTCCACCAACCCAATCAGGTAAATCAAAGATATATAACCAATTTTCGCTAGCAGCTAAGGCATCTAACTTACTACCTTTTGTAGTAATTGCTATCGATCGAGATGACCAGTTCTGGTTGTTATCGAGAACAAACTTCATAGCTTGCTCCATTCCTATCAAAGGTTCAGGAGTGCCACCCGATTTACTAACAACTACAAACAAAGTTGATTCAATATTAGGAAGAATTGAATTTAATTTATGGGAAATCCCCTCGGGGTCTACATTGTCTAGAAAATGTAGATTCAATCCAATTGACTCTCTCTTAAATGACTCTTTAATAAGTAATGGACCTAATCCACTACCACCTATGCCTATCCAAAAAACATCTGTATATTTTTTCCCATCGCTGTTAGTTATTTCACCATTTAATATTGATGCTCCAAACTTTGTTATGTCTTGAATTTCTTTGGTGATGGAGTCTGAAATTTCCTTACTTGGAGCAATCTTCGGATTTCGAAGCCAGTAATGACCAACTTGCCTCCTTTCATCAATATTGGCAATCGATCCATTCTCAAGACTTTCTAAAGAATTAAAAGCTTTGGAATAAATGTCCTTAAATTTTTCAAAATCACTCTTCTCCACATTCATTCTGCTTATATCTAGCCAAAAACCTAATGAATCATCGCTAAATAAAAGATCGCAGTACCTTAACCATTTATCGTTGTTATTCATCTGGAAGATGTCAGTTATTTCCATTATTGATATGAGAATACTCCTTAATGAGTTTTGTTAGCAGGTACTCTCAAAAGAGAACCGTTAAACAAATTGATTTAATTTATATTAGTCAAGAATGGTTTTCGATTGGCGAATGTTTAGTAATTGACAAATAGGAATGTAAATAAGGTTGATAGTTATTTTTATCTAACCTTTGGGATATCTAAATGTTGAATTAACTTTCATTACTATTAAATATGTCTTTATATTTAGATATTGTAATTTCATCCAAAGGGCATATATTTAGTTATAGATAATAATTGTTTAATGAAACAAGATAATAAAAAATATATGGAGAATAATATATCTTATGATTTAAATGAACATTGCCTGATTAGCCCACTAGATTCAGAAAGCCCTTTATTTGAGCCTAAAATAAGATTAGGTGTCCTTGCTTCTGGTAATGGCTCTAATTTTGAGTACATTATTAAATCAATTCAAAATAACCAACTTAATGCAGAAATTTCTATATTAATTGTCAATAATCCTGATTGCTTCGCAATAAAAAAGGCTATCAAATACAAGATACCCTATGTAATTATTAACCATAGAGATTGTCAAACAAGATTAGAACATGACATGCTGGTATTACAAAAACTGGAGGATTTATCGGTAGAACTAATTGTTATGGCTGGATGGATGAGAATTGCTGGAGAAGAATTAATTAATAGATATATAAACCGACTAATTAATATACATCCATCACTATTACCTTCTTTTAAAGGAATTGATGCAATACAGCAGGCAATAGACGAGAGGGTTACTATTACTGGTTGTACGGTTCACTATGTACAAAAGGAAGTTGATTCTGGCTCAATAATTATTCAAGCTGCAGTACCTATTCAAGAACATGATAATAAAGAGACTTTAACAAAAAGAATTCAACAAATGGAACATATAATATTACCTTTAGCGATAGCAAAAGTAGCAATGAATATAAGAACTGGCTTCAGGGGTAATAAGTAATCTTAGGAAGACCAATATCTGATTCAAGTCCGTGCATAATATTTAAATTTTGTATGGCCTGCCCTGCTTGACCTTTTAGAAGATTATCTATAACACTCATCAGTACTATTCTTCCATTACGTTTATCAACTTCAACTGAAATCATAATTTTGTTAGTATTTTTAACCCATTTAGTAGCTGGATAAATACCCACAGGTAAAATATCAATAAATGGTTGATTTTTATAAAAAGCTTCGATTACAATTTTGCAGTCTTCTGCTGTTAATCCAGGATCTCTTAAACGAGCATAAACTGTCGATAAAATACCTCTAACCATTGGCACCAAATGAGGCGTAAATTGCAAGTTGACTTCATGACCAGCAAAGAGACTAGCGATTCTTTCTATCTCTGCCGTATGCCTATGCCCAATGACTCCATAGGGCTTAATTGATTCAGAGCATTCAGAGAGTAAGAGTTGTTCACTTGGATTTCTACCAGCGCCGGATGTACCAGATTTTGCATCAATAATAATTCCTTCACTTTCTATTAATCCTTGTTTTAAGAATGGAATAAGGACACTAAGAGATGAGGTTGGGTAGCAACCTGGACAAGCAATTAATCTTGCCTTTGAAATTTCACTACTAAATTCCTCTGAAAAGCCATAAATAGCCTCTTTACATAATTCGTAGTCAAATCTTTGATATTTTGAAGCTTCCTTGGAATAGACTTCCTTCCATTTATCTAATGAATTAAATCTATAATCAGCCGATAAATCAATTACTTTAATACCTTTTTCTAATAATAAAGGGGTTAATTGTGATGACAAACCGTTTGGCAGACTCAATATCGCATAATCAGAATTTTGAGCGATTTCATCAACATTGCTTTTGGTTATCTCTTTATCCCCCAAAAGTTTCATAAAAGGATTTATTTCATTCCAGCTCTTACCTACTGATCGCTCTCCATTTAAAAATGAAATCTCAAAGCTTGGATGCTCATTAATCAACTTAACGAGCTGAAGTCCACCATATCCAGATGCTCCAACAATTGCGATCCTCCCAGTTTTAGATGTACTAATTGCCATAACACCTAGGTTATTTCGTAGAATAATGGGATATTCATTTGAGAATAATTAGCAAAGAACCATTTCACCACAAACAAGAGGAATAAGTTGAAATCAGAAGATTGTTATGAAATTGAATTTGATGATATAGCGGATGCACTTGCTGCTATTAGAAACGGTGAATGTGTTGTTGTAGTAGATGATGAAAAGAGAGAAAACGAAGGGGATTTAATTTGTGCTGCTCAATTTGCGACTCCTCAGCAAATTAATTTTATGGCAACTGAAGCTAGAGGATTAATATGTCTAGCAATGCAAGGGGAAAGATTAGACCAGTTAGATCTACCTTTAATGGTCGACAGAAATACCGATTCCAACCAAACAGCATTCACCGTAAGCATCGATGCAGGTCCAGAATTTGGAGTATCAACAGGTATATCAGCTGAAGATAGAGCTAAAACAATTCAAGTTGCTCTTAATAGTCAAACAAAACCAATAGATTTAAGAAGACCAGGTCATATTTTTCCCTTAAGAGCAAAAATTGGTGGCGTATTAAAAAGAGCTGGACATACGGAAGCAGCAGTAGATTTATCTTTGTTAGCTGGTCTATCTCCTGCAGGAGTTATCTGTGAAATCCAAAATCTGGATGGTTCAATGGCAAGACTTCCAGAATTAAAAAAATATGCACAGGAAAGAAATTTAAAATTGATAAGTATTGCAGATTTAATTCATTACCGACTTGAAAATGAGCGATTTGTCTACAGACAAGCAATTGCAAAACTTCCAAGCCTATTTGGAGATTTCAAGGCAATAGGTTATAAGAACGAATTGGATGGATCAGAACACGTAGCGATAATAAAAGGCGATCCAGATAATTTAAAAGAACCAGTATTAGTCCGCATGCACTCAGAATGTCTAACTGGAGATGCATTTGGATCATTAAGGTGCGATTGCAGACCTCAATTAGAAGCGGCCTTATCAAGAATATCTGAGGAAGGAGAGGGAGTTGTTGTATATCTAAGGCAGGAAGGTAGAGGAATAGGTTTAGTTAACAAATTAAAAGCCTATAATTTGCAAGATGGAGGATTAGATACGGTTGAAGCTAATGAGAAGTTGGGTTTTCCTGCAGACTTAAGAAATTATGGAGTAGGTGCACAAATATTGACAGATCTAGGAATAAACAGGCTTAAGTTATTAACAAATAATCCAAGAAAAATAGCTGGTCTTGGAGGATACGGACTTCAGGTTGAATCAAGAGTACCGCTTGTGATATGTCCTGGTGATCATAATGCAGCATATCTGGAAGTAAAAAGAGAAAAACTTGGTCACTTATTTGATAATAATATTCAGGCAAATTTAAGCAATGAAAGACAAAATATTGTTGTTTATTGGGATGGTAAGGTTGATAATAATGAATTAAAACATTTTGAAGATAAAGCAAATAGATGGTCAGCAAATCATTTTCTAAATATTTCTATTCAAAACTCGCCTAGGTTGATAGCTCTATGTAAAAACCCATTATTTATATGGAATATTAGACATAGGGATATTAAAACCCATTTAGAAGGTAACTTAATAGATAAAAGGTTACTTGAGTTATTACTTAAAGAACTATGTAATTGGAAAAAGACAGAAAGAATTGGAATAATTAAAACAGATAATTATGAAATACTTTTACATCCTTCTTCAAATTTATTAATTGAAGAGAAGAAAATTAGCGAACTTTCAAATATTGAAAATTCGCCATTGTTTGATTGGGATTTAAAACATAAAACAAGTGCTATTGAATGGTATTAATTCACAAAAATATTATTAAATGATAGTTTCATTATTTAATGCTTATACTGTTAATCTTTGTACCATTAGAAATAGACAGTAAAGTTTTCATGTCATCAGTTTTACCGAAAACTGTATGCACTCCATCCAGGTGAGGTTGTGGAGCATGCACTAAAAAGAATTGACTACCTCCAGTATCTTTTCCTGCGTGTGCCATAGAAAGAGAACCAGCCTCATGCTTGTTTGAATTAATTTCACAGTTAATAGAGTACCCAGGGCCTCCAGTTCCAGGCATGCCTCTTGATCCTTCTCGGGTATTTGGACATCCGCCTTGTGCCATAAACCCATTAATGACTCTGTGGAAAGAAAGGCCATCGTAAAAGCCCTCTTTAACAAGCTTCAAAAAGTTTTCTACTGTTTTGGGAGCATCCTTATCAAACAGGTCAATAGTCAATTGGCCTTTATCTGTATCCATCAACACTTTAGACATAGTTCTAATAAATTTTTTTTATATAATAACTGTTTTATAATTTAATGCAGAAACTATATTTTTTAAATATAAAATTTTAATTTAATTATAATTCAATCACATTTTAATGTAATTAGTGCTGTTCTTAAATTGCCCTTTGAATCATCAAGTAATTGCTTAGCCTCAACAACATCCATCCCAGTTAAAGCAATTAATAAAGATAATTTCACTGATCCATTTGTCTTCTTTAAAAGCTCAACAGCCGTTTCTTTATCAACTGAACCAATATCAAATAAAATACTAATTGCTCTATCCATTAATTTATCGTTGCTCACTGATAAATCAATCATTCTATTTCCATAAACCTTGCCTAGTTTAATCATCACAGATGTTGAAATTATATTTAAAGCCATTTTTGTAGCAGTTCCAGCTTTCAGTCTTGTTGAGCCTGCAAGTATCTCTGGTCCAGTAATAAGCCTAATATCGATATCATTATCTAATGTTGAATCACTTTCCGGAACTGAAGAAATAGAAATAGTAAGTGCATTTATACTTTTGGAATAGTTTAAAGCCCCGAAAACATATGGAGTTCTACCACTAGCTGTTATCGCAATTAAGACGTCTCTATTTGAAAAATTTCGATCTTTAAGATCAGAAATAGCAATCTCAGGTAAATCCTCTAGGGATTCGGAACTTCTTGTTAATGATGGTATACCTCCAGCAATTATTCCCTGAACCAAGTCTGGGTTCGTGCAAAAAGTTGGAGGAAGTTCTGAGGCATCAAGTACACCTATTCTTCCTGAAGTACCAGTACCAATATAAAACAATCTACCATTTGATTTAAGTCTAACTGTGATTTCATCGATAGCATTAACTATATGTGGGATTGCTTTCTCAACGGCCTTTTGAGGTTCTTTATCGGCTTCAGAAAAGAGCTTAACGATTTCATATGTCGATTTAGTATCAAGATTAATTGAGGTTAAATTAATCTGTTCAGTTAATATTCGATAATTATTATCTTTTAAATTATTGCTTGAATTAATCATAAAAGATTTTCTAATCGATTTTTTATATCTTCGAGTTCATCTTTAGAGGATAAATTATCATTTATTTTGTCCTGATTTTGCCAATTTCCAACTTCTAAATTCGAAAGAGGTGGGGAAATCATTAAACGTTCTTCATCGGTACTTGGAATAAAACCTTTCTCGACATAACGAGCCTCATATCCAGCCTCAACACAAAAAGCTTCAATATCGATCCTCGTCAAGGCCTCAACAGATGGTGTAGGAAAATCCTGAGCCTCTAGTAGACCACAATATCTTTCAGCATCGTCCTTGTCTTCAAACATAAGGATTACTGTTTTGCCTTTAAGTTCCAGGGAATGTATACCCTCGCTTTCAGTCCCCGCTTCATATAAAAGGACATTAACTAGCATAGGAATTAAATAATCAAATACATTATAAATCTATAAAATAAATACACAATATGTTTCTAATAATTCTCCATAGAAATTTCATTTAGACGTTGATATAATGCAAGTTCAGAATCACTTAGATTATCTGGCAACACAATAATTATTTCAACAATTTGATCACCTCGATATTCTTCGTACTTCAATCCACGACCTCTAAGTCGTAACAACCTTCCTGTTGAAGAATTTGGTGGCACTTGTAAGGTCACCGATCCATTTAGAGTTGGTATATCAACAGCACACCCCAACAAAGCATCATGAGGGAATAGTTCAAGACGATACTTGACCCTCAGTCCATCAATTCTTAACCCTTCATCGGTTTGAACCTTTAATTGAACAAAATGATCTCTGCAACCAATTGCAGCACCTTGAATTCTTAATCTCCAGCCATCGCCAGCAAATGGAGGAGTTAAGACTTCTACGAGAGTCCCGTCTTGCAACTGAATATCAACTGATGAACCATAAAGAGCTTGATCTGGTGTGATTTCTACAATTGATTCTTGATCTTCATAAATTAATGTTGGTGGTGGTGATGGATCACTTGTAGTAGGAATATACTCATTAAAGTTAGATTCTTCATTATCTTCATATTCATCCTCAGGAAGATCAGAATATTGATAATTAATATCATCATTTTCGCTTTTTAAATTGGTTTTTATACCTAATACAACATCTAAATATTCCTCATAAGTTGGAAATCTATTCTCAAAGATATCGTGGATTTTATTATTTAATTTCTCCCATTCTTTTCTCTTTTTTGGATCACTTAAAATCGCATAAGCCTCATTAATTAATTTGAATCTTTCTTCAGCATTAACATCATTCTTATTTAAATCAGGGTGCCATTTTCTAGCCTCTTTCCTGAAGGCTGATTTAAGTTCATTAGAATCACAATCTGGTGAGACACCTAATAGCGACCAATAATTAGGATCAACGGTAGTAGTCATTGTCCCAAGGATCTAAATCCCTTCTTCCATAATTATTTTCACGATTTCTATTTTGACTTCGTTGAGAATAATCCCAAGGGTCATCATCCCAGTAATCATCTGAAAACAATTCGTCCTTTAATGATCCAAAAGTATTTTTTATCCCTTGTATAGGATTAGATTCTGTTTTTCTTTCTGCTGATAAGCGACGATTTAAACCAAATAATGCTTCTTGGAGAGAACCAACAGCATATTCAAGTTCTTGTAAATCATTATCTTCAAGCAAATCTTCAACGTCCCTCATGGCAACTTCAACTGATCTTTGTTGTCTTTCTGCTCCAAAAGGTCCTAATTCAAGAGAAGCATCCCTCAGACGTCTTTCAGCTTGGGCAACAAGTGTTAAAGCATTATTCTTTTGATCAATAGAAGCTCGCTTTTTTCTATCCTCAGATGCTTTTATCTTTGACTCCTCAATCAATTTATTAACTTCATTTTGATTCAGGTTTGAACCACCGGTAACACTTACAGATTGCTTCCGTCCAGTAGTTCTATCAGTTGCACTGACCTCTAATAAACCATTTGCATCAATATCAAAAGCTACCTGAACTTGAGGAACCCCCCTAGGAGCTGGAGGTATTCCAGACAATCTGAATTTACCTAATGATTTGTTGTCTGAAGCCATTTGCCTCTCTCCTTGCCATATATGAATTTCTACTGATGATTGGTTGGAGGCCGATGTACTAAAAACATCTGATTGTCTTACTGGTATGGAAGTATTACGAGGAATTAACACTTTCATTAAACCTCCAACAGTTTCAAGCCCTAGTGAGAGGGGTGTGACGTCATTTAATAAAAGGTCTCTCAACTCTCCTGAAAGTATTCCGCCTTGAATTGCGGCACCAATAGCAACCACTTCATCAGGGTTCACAGATTGACAAGGTGGATTTGGTACTAACGTCTTAACTAATTGCTTTACCATTGGCATTCGAGTACTGCCTCCTACAAGAACCACTTCATCAATTTCCTCAGGATTCCAACCTGAATCATCAATAACAGAATTGACAGGATCAAACAATCTATCTAAAAGATCGCTGCAAAGACTCTCGTACATCTTTCTACTAAGAGTCGTCTCTATATGTAATGGACCATCCTTGCCTGTAGAAATAAAAGGAAGAGATATTGGCGTGGTTTGAACACCGGAAAGTTCTTGTTTGGCTTTCTCAGCTGCTTCAGTAAGTCTTTGTAAAGATTGCCTATCTCTTCTCAGATCGATGTTGTTTTTTTCTAGAAAATCTTCGGCGATCCAATCAACAATTCTTAGATCAAAGTCATTACCACCCAATTGTGTATCACCTGAAGTTGCCTTTACATCAAAAACGCCATTGGAAATTGACATTAAAGAGACATCAAATGTTCCACCACCTAAATCAAAGACCAATACTTTTCGAGAAGAACTTTTATCAAACCCATAAGCAAGAGCAGCTGAAGTTGGTTCATTCAGTATCCTTTCAACGGATATACCTGCCAAAATTGCAGCATCGCGAGTTGCTTGTCTTTGTGAATCGTTAAAATAAGCGGGAACAGTTATGACAGCAGAATCAACATTTTCGCCTAAATAAGTTTCAGCGTCATCGATTAACTTCCTAATAATATTTCCAATCAATTCTTCAGGGGCATATTCTCTTTTAGTTAAGGGGGAGGTTATACGAACATTTCCCTGATCATTTGAGCGAACACTATAAGGAACTGAAAGGCTTGTCTCTTCAAGCTCATCCCATGCTCTACCTACAAATCTTTTTAAATTTGAAAAAGTATTTTTTGGATTAAGAACTAATTGTCTTCTAGCTAGTTGACCCACCAACAATTCAGATTCCTTAGTAAAGCCAACAACTGATGGAGTAGTTCTTGAACCCTCAGCACTAGAAATAACAACAGGCCTACCAGCCTCCAACACCGCTACAACGGAATTAGTCGTTCCCAAGTCAATGCCAACTATTCTCCCCATGGCAATAGTTATTTAAGCTCCACAGTAACTAGCATTTAAGGGTATTCAATACTTATTATGTACCCTTCAACACTTAAAGCCAATCCTTAACCCTCCATTAGTGAAAAATTTGAAATTACATATAGATTCATAATGTAAATGCTTTTGCGCGTGGACATAGAAAGGACATCGAAATTTTCACTGAGAACAAGACCAGCTTCAGAGAAGATGGTTGATATAGGCTTTAAAAATATTGTTGTTGCGATGGCTTCAATGGTAGCCGTAGTTCTTTTTTCCATATTTGCAGTCGTTTACTATGAATCTACTGAATCGATTTCAAGATATGGACTGAGGTTTCTTTTTAGCTCTGCATGGAATCCAGTTACAGATGAGTATGGTGCATTCACAGCTATTTATGGAACCCTTTTTACATCGATTGCTTCATTAGTAATTGCCATTCCATTGGGCGTCGGCACTGCAATATTTATAACTGAAAATATAATTCCCAAATACATAAGAAATATAATTGGAATAATGGTTGAGCTTTTAGCCGCTATTCCGTCAGTAGTTTTAGGACTTTGGGCAGTATTCATTATGGAACCATTTATCAGACCATTTTTGAACATAATCTATGAAGTATTTGGTTTTATACCATTTTTCGGAACTAAACCTCTAGGAGCTGGAATGATGCCTGCAATATTAATTTTAGTTGTAATGATATTACCTATAATTACTTCGATTTCAAAAGATTCTCTAAAACAAGTTCCATCAAAACTTAGGCAAGCTGCCTATGGAATTGGAGCATCAAGATGGACTACTATTTTTAAAGTTATTATTCCAGCCGCAATTTCTGGGATAACTGGAGGAGTTTTACTTGCTCTAGGAAGAGCTATGGGTGAAACAATGGCCGTTACAATGATTATTGGCAATTCAAATAACTTTAGTTGGTCAATATTTGCTCCTTCATATACAATTTCATCCATGCTTGCTAATCAATTTGGTGAAGCAGATGGAAGCCAAGTCTCTTCTCTAATGTATGCAGCACTAATCCTAATGATATTAACCTTATTGGTTAATGTATTTGCCCAGTGGATTGTAAAAAAATTAAGCTTAAAATATCAATAAATGAATTACACTTCACAAAAAGCTCTAACTTATAATCCCTCTCTAATTAGAAATATTGGGAATAAAGCCTTAACTATTATTTCTGCTCTTTTTGCCATTATTTCTGTACTTCCATTAATATTAGTCATTAGCTATGTATTAATTAAAGGTGGAAGTTATATAAACTTTGATACCTTAATACTTGAACCCGAGCCACCCGGAGATGATCTTCTCTCAGCTGGAGGAATAGGACCAGCAATAACTGGAACTTTTATAATGACTGTGATTGCTTCAATAATATCAATACCTGTTGGAGTGGGAGGTGGAATATATCTTGCCGAATATTCAAAATCAGGAAAGTTTGAAAAATTTATAAGGTTTGGATCAAATGTACTTGCAGGGGTTCCTTCTATAATTGCTGGTGTATTTATATATGCAATTATTGTCTCTACCAAAATATTATTTGGATCAATGTTCAGCGGTATTGCAGGCGGAATATCACTTTCAATTTTAATGCTTCCAACAATAATTAAAACTACTGATGAAGCACTTAAATTAGTTCCAAATGACATGAGAAGAGCTGCATTAGGAGTTGGTGCCTCAAAATTCAAAATGATAACAAATATCACATTACCAACTGCATTTAGTTCAATTTCTACAGGCGTATTACTAGCACTCGCTAGAGCAGCAGGAGAAACAGCTCCCTTAATATTTACAGCTCTCTTCTCCCGTTACTACATTACAAGTTTTGATGATCTTTTCTATGAAATGGGTTCATTGTCAGTGTTAATTTATAATTTCGCTCTTGAACCATATGAAGCTCAAAATCAACTAGCATGGGCAGCATCATTCATATTAGTTATTGTACTTTTAAGCCTTAATATCCTTTCAAAATGGATAGGAACACTTGGTGCTTTTTCAAAAAATAAAGTATAATTATGAGCAAAACTAATAATAAAATAAGCTAATGAAAAAAAAACATATAAAATCTACATCTTCAGTTTCATTAGATAATGTATCAATTACATATGGCAATTCAGTTGCAGTTAAAAATGTGTTTTGTGATATAGAAAAGAATCAAGTTACATCTTTTATAGGTCCATCAGGATGTGGTAAATCAACCGTCATTAGAGCAATCAACCGAATGAACGATTTAATAGAAGGTTGCAAATTATCAGGCAGTGTTATTTTTGAAGGGATAGATATATATGCAGAGGATATAGATCCAGTTGAAGTTAGAAGGAGAATTGGAATGGTTTTTCAACAACCCAATCCTTTTCCTAAAAGTATTTACGAAAATATTGCCTTTGGTGCAAGAGTTAATGGATATAAAGGTAATATGGATCAACTAGTAGAAGAATCTCTTATAAAGGCAGCTGTTTGGGATGAGTGCAAGGATAAATTAAACGAAAGTGGTTATTCATTATCTGGTGGTCAACAACAAAGATTATGCATAGCAAGGACAATTGCTATTGAACCTGATGTGATTTTAATGGATGAGCCATGCTCAGCACTTGATCCATTATCTACATTAAAAATTGAAGAGACAATTCATGAATTAAAGAAGAATTTTACAATCATTATTGTTACGCACAATATGCAACAAGCCAATAGAGTCAGTGATTACACAGCTTTTTTCAATACAGAGAAAAAAGATAAGGATATAGGTGGAAAAATTGGATTTTTAGTTGAGTTTGATAAAACAAAAAACATGTTCAATTCACCAAAGCAAAAATCAACTCAAGACTATATCTCTGGAAAATTTGGTTAATCACTAAGGAGTTGTAATTTTAACGCGACCTTAAGGAACGGAGAGAGAGGGATTCGAACCCTCGATAGGGTTGCCCCTATACAGCATTTCCAGTGCTGCGCCTTCAACCACTCGGCCACCTCTCCTTAAATTCAGCAATGAAGAACTTTTTCAATTACTATATTTTAATATATACCACATTAGAGCTATTGTTAAAAATAAAAATGTCGGATTTATTTATCAAAAATTTTTATCATATATAAGGTTCTAGTAATAATTAATTATTTAATAAAAATAAATTGATTTAAAGATAAATAGAGTCAAACAATAGCAGTCCATTATTATAAATAAAAACTATAGATATGTTTATACCTTCCTGTAAAACCGCAGCCTTTAATGCAGGTCTAACTAAAGATGAAATTAATATATTATTAGATATTTCCAAGCAGGCTGCGGAAAGAGGTGGCGCATCGCTAATGAATAATTATGGAAGGATTAAAACGATAAATTGCAAGGGAACTGCTGGCGATCTCGTTACTAATGCAGATTTAGAATGTGAAAAAATAATAATTGATTATTTAGAAACAGAGACTCCTAATATTTCTATTCTTGCTGAAGAAAGTGGATATAAGTTAAAAGATGGAAAATTAAAATGGTGTATAGACCCACTTGATGGAACAACAAACTATGCCCATGGATATCCGTTTTTTGCAACTTCAATAGGTTTAATTTGGAATAGCAATCCAATATTGGGAGCAATATCAGTACCTTCTTTAAATGAAATTTATTATGCCTCTCCAGAGCATGGATCATTTTGTAATGGCGAAACGATAAAAGTCACGAACACAAATTCCCTATCTGATTCACTCTTAGTTACTGGTTTCGCATATGACAGACGAGAAGTATTAGATAATAATTATTCAGAATTTTGTTGGCTAACTCATCGTACCCATGGCGTCAGAAGAGGAGGAGCAGCCGCAGTAGATCTAGCATTTGTAGCATCAGGTAAAGTGGATGGTTTTTGGGAACGTGGGCTTGCAAAATGGGATATGGCAGCAGGAGTACCACTAGTTGAAATGGCAGGTGGAATAGTATCCAACTATCCTTACGGAGATTTTGATCTTAATACTGGTAGAATTCTTGCTTGTAATCCAAAGATACAAAATGAACTCATAAAAGAACTTAAAAAAATTAGACCATTAACAGCTAACTCTTATGGTGGAAAATAGTCCTAATTTATGTGATCCTTAAGTAATAAAAAGATTCAAATAATGACATTGCAACCTGCCTCGGGTGCGCGCGACTTAAATCCTCAGCAAGTAAGAAAGAACCATCTCATTGCATCAAAACTATCATCTTTATATCAACTATGGGGATATGAGCGAATATCACCCCCTCATATTGAACGTCTAGACACACTTATGGCAGCTGGTGGAATTTCGAACAATGAAATACTAAAAATCGTTTCTGATGAACCACTTGGATTAAGACCTGAAATAACAGCGTCAATTGTTCGTGCTGCTTCAACTAGATTCAATGAATATGAAAGGCCCCTTCGTTTCTGGTCTACAGGTACTTCATTTAAATGCAATCAAAGCATTGATGGTGGTATTGATATCGAGGAGTCATTCCAAAGCGGAGTAGAATTAATAGGAACTAAAGCTATTAATGCAGAGATAGAACTTCTATCACTACTGATTGAATCATTAAAAATAATTGAAATTAATCAGGAATATAAAATGACATTGCTTATTGGTAATACATATCTATTGGAACTTATTTTAAGCTCTTTTGATTCAACCAGAATAGACGAAATAAAAAATATTCTCTGCGATCTTGATTACATAGCATTGAGTAAACTTGATATAAAAGATGAACAAAGAATTTTTATAAATAAGATCTTGAATATGAGAGGAAAACCAGAAAAAATATTAACCAATCTAAAAAATATCTATGGATCGAATTCTTATATTGATAACCTAAAGGAGTTATTTACTATTATTGAACCATTAGCGAAAGAGAAGGGGATAGAAGTGCAACTAGACCCTACATTAGGGACTAAATATAAGTTATATAGTGGTTTAACCTTTTCACTTGTTTCATTATCCCCAAGTGCTCCTGTTATTATTGCTAAAGGAGGTAGATATGATGATCTGGTAAAGAAATTTAGTTCTAGCAATTATAATTGCTTCGGAATAGGGTTTAGTATTAGCATTGATAAAATCAGGGAATTAGTTTCCTCAAGAGAGGAAATGAAAGTTAACAATGAAAAAGTATTAATCGCGTACAAGCAAAGTGCAAGTTTATATAAAGCATTAAAGCAACAAAAGGAATGGCACAACAAGGGAATTATTTCTATAATTTCGCATGAACCTCTAAAGACCAATGATGAAACAAATCAACTTCTAAAATCCAATAGATGCACTAAAATTGAATGGATAGATTGATATAAATTAACTATATCTCTTTAGTAATTGTCAGGGATCGAAAACTATTGTGCAGTAATCAATAATACTTTTGGTTTTAACGCCTAAATAATAATTGGTATCGCTATGATGATAGAAATTTAAATAAGTCATGCCAGTTAAAGAAGAGGGAACTATTCTTATTCACACAGAAAATATATTTCCAATAATAAAAAAAGCAGTCTACTCAGATCATGAAATATTCATTAGAGAGCTTATAAGTAACTCCGTAGATGCAATCAAGAAAAGAAAAATGGCCGCCTTTGCAGGAGATTGTTTCGCAGCTGATGATGAAAAAATAAAAATCTCAATTGACAGAGAGAACAAGACATTGACGATTAGTGACAATGGAATTGGAATGACTAGTGACGAAATTAAAAAATATATTAATCAAGTAGCTTTCTCAAGCGCAGAAGAATTTCTTGAAAAATATAAACAGCCCAATGATGGCTTTATAGGTCATTTTGGACTCGGTTTTTATTCAAGTTTTATGGTTGCAGAAGAGGTTGAAATAATAACTAAATCAGCAAAGAATGATTCACAAGCTATTCAATGGAAGTGTAATGGTTCACCTCAATATTCACTTGATGAATCAGATAAAGAAGAAATAGGTACAGATATAATTTTACATTTAATGGAAGAAGAAATTGAATACATTGAACCAAGCAGGATTAAAACATTAATAAAAAAATATTGTGATTTCATGCCTATTGAAATCTCGCTTGAAGAAGAAGTTATTAATAAAATGAATCCACCATGGAGAGAAAGCAAACAAAATCTTAAAGACGAAGATTATATTGAACTATATAAATATCTCTATCCATTTCAAGGCGATCCTCTTTTATGGGTACACCTAAACACTGACTATCCATATAATTTGCAAGGGATCTTATATTTTCCAAAGTTAAGTGGAAGAGCCGATTGGGAAAGTGGTGAAATTAAACTATTTTGTAATCAGGTATTTGTTAGCGACTCAATTAAAGAAATCGTTCCTAGATATTTGTTACCTTTAAGGGGAGTGATAGATTCACAAGACATTCCCTTAAATGTCAGCAGAAGCGCATTACAATCAGATAGAAGAGTTAAATCTATCGGTAACTTTATTGCAAAGAAATTAGCCGATAAGCTTAAAACATTAAAGAAAGACGAAACCCAATTCTATGCTGATATTTGGGACTCTATATCTCCTTTTATAAAAATAGGAGCTATGGAAGATGAGAAATTTTCCGAGCAAGTAAAAGAGATAATATTATATTCAACAACAAAAAATACTTCAGCAGATAATGAAGACAATAATGAACTAATAAAATCTGGTTCAAAGACTTTTACTACCCTTGACGCTTATAAGAATAGGCTACCTGATGAGAACAAAAAGGTTTTATATTCAACAGATGAAGTCTCTCAATCAACAGCACTAAATATGTGGACTTCTCAAGGCAAAGAAGTTTTAAAACTTGATACTGTTATTGATACCCAATTTATTCCTTGGTTAGAAGAAAAAAATAAAGAAATAAATTTTGTCAGAGTTGACTCCGAACTTGATGAAAGTATTAAAGATGATTCTCCTGAAATCGCTGATAAAGATGGAAATACAAAGTCAGAAACACTTAAAAAGATGATTAGTTCAGCTCTAAACAATGAAAAAGTGACCGTACAAGTGCAAAGCCTTAAAGGTGAGAATTCTCCACCTTCATTAATATTATTACCAGAACAAATGAGAAGAATTAATGATATAACAGCATTAATGGAACAGAAACTTCCTGGTCTCCCTGAATATCATAATTTAATCGTCAATTCAAACCATCCACTTATTCAAGGATTACTAAAGTTAAATTACAACCCAATAGTTGTTGAAGGATCTAGCAAGTCAGAAGAAAGCCAATTAGCCAATGACATCGCTATACATGTTTATGAGATGGCAAAACTGTCAATTGGAGGTCTCGAGAATAAAGATATCGCAGCTTTTCAAACTAGGAATGCTGAGGTACTAGGGAAATTAATGAAAAAAATCGTTTAATCTCAACCTCATTTGATAGAATAAAAATACGAATAAGTTTAAAAAATGTCTAGGGTTTGCCAACTTACAGGCACAAGGGCTAACAACGGAATGTCAGTCAGCCATTCCCATATTAGAACCAAAAAATTGCAGCAAGCAAATCTGCAGCAGCGGAGATTATGGTGGGAAGAAGAAAACAAATGGATTAATATAAGAGTAACGACAAGAGCACTAAAAACTATTCAGAAGAAAGGATTAGGAAAGTATGCCAAATCATTAGGGGTAGATTTAAACAAACTTTAAATTTGATTTGTTAATCAAATGATAAGAAGACAATTTATAAAATCTTTTGTTTTATTTTCTACTATTTTAATTGGTAAACCTTCAAGATTATTTGCAAGTATAAATTCCGTTAGCCTTGGTCAAAAAGCTCCTGTTTTTTTGTTAAATGGTTTCAACAAAAACAATCCGAATAAAAAAGAATGGTCTCTAGATGATTTTTTAGGGGAATGGTTAATTTTATATTTTTATCCTAAAGATTTCTCGAGTGGTTGTACATTAGAAGCTAAAGGATTTCAAGATAGTCTTTCTAAGTTTAAAAAACTTACTACCTCTATAGTTGGTATCTCTGCTGACAGTAAAGAAGAACATGAATCATTTTGTTCATCCGCAAAACTTGGATATACGCTACTTTCTGATACAACAGCAGAAATCAGTAAATCATATGATTCATGGTTAGATCCCTATTCAAAAAGAAATACATTTATGATCAATCCAAAGGGTATAGTTGTATATAAGTGGATAGGAGTAAGACCCATAGGACATTCTCAAGAAGTTTTAGACGAGCTTATTAAACAGCAAAGAATCTATGCATGAACTATCCTTAGGCACTTGGTTTATCCATATTGCGACTCTATTTGAGTGGTCAATTGCAATAATAATAATTGACCATATTTCATCAATATCCAATAACAAGGCTTTGGGTTGTTTTGCTTTAGCAATGTTGCCAAATTTAGCTAGTGCTATGGCTGCAATCACTTGGCATATATTTGACAACAGTATTGAATTAAAAGGGTTAGTTGTACTACAGGCAGCTCTTACAACATTGGGAAATATATGTCTTGCATTTGCTGCTTGGAACTTGTTTAGATCTGAGTCATCACAACCAAACCAATGAATATTTCAGTTTTTAGTCTTGATTCAATTGGAAGAATTGACCCTAGTCCATTTTTTGTCCTTTCACTAATCCCTTATCTAGTATTTCTTCGTTACGCGGGCAAAACAAAAGCGATACCAAAAATATCATTTATTGGTTTTAAGTTAACTCTCTTATTTGTATTCATGACGATTGTCTTTGCAATAATCGCACAAATTTATTTTGGTGATGAATTAACAAATGTTGATGTACTGCACGGATTAGCAGAATCGTTTTTAACGATTAGCGATGCATTTGTTGTTTACGGTTTTGTTTTGATGCTGCAGTCATTCAAAAACAATACGGAAGTAAAAAACTCTTAAGAGGTGAGTAACATTTTACGCAAAAGCAATCTTTATGGTTGATAATGAATTTATTCCATAGGGATAAAAGATGCTCACAACATTATTAGCAGCAGCTGATCCAGTGACATTTCAGTGGTCACCAAAATGTGCCGTTGTGATGATCATTTGCAATTTACTTGCTTATGCAATTGCAAGATCAAATATTGAAAAGCCAAACGAAGGTTTTCCTATGCCTAATGCTCAGTTCTATGGAGGACTAAGCCATGGTTCTTTTGTTGCTGCAAACTGTTTAGGTCATGTTTTGGGAATAGGATCAATATTGGGTCTTGCTGCTAGAGGCGTTTTATAACAATAGTTTCAAAATAAGTATTGTAAAAAGGATTATTGAAATAAATAATCCTTTTTTTATTTGTAGATATTTAATTAAAATTAAATTTATTTCGAATTTGATCAGCCATCATTTCTGGAGTCAAGCCAAGGGATTCTTTACTTTGCTGCGGGGTTGCGTGATCTACTAATTTATCTGGTATTCCAATTCTTAATGTGGGAACAAAAATATCATTATCATTAAATGATTCAACCACTGCTGATCCAAACCCCCCTAACAGTGTTCCTTCCTCCATTGTTACTACTTTACCAATCTTTTTAGCAACCTTATGAATAGTCTCCTCATCTAATGGTCTTATAAAGCGAGCATTAATAACAGTACTATTTACTCCTGACTCTTTAAGTATTGCTGCTGTTTTAATTGCTGGAGAAACCATAGAGCCATAACCAATTATTAATAAATCATCTCCCTCTTCTATTATCTCAGCCTTACCAATTTCTAGAGAATCCCATCCTTCCTCCATCAAAGCTGCGCCCTCTCCAGAGCCTCTAGGTATTCTTAGAGCTGATGGACCGTTGTGATTAATGCACGTAACCAACATTTGCTGTAATTCCGACTCATCTTTTGGAGCCATAACAGTAAAATTAGGAACGCATCTTAAATAACTAATGTCATATTGTCCTTGATGAGTTGGACCATCAGCACCAACAATTCCAGCTCTATCTAGTACAAAAGTTACAGGTAAATTCTGTATTCCGATATCGTGAATTAACTGATCATATGCACGTTGCAAGAAGGTACTATAAATAGCTACAACTGGTTTGATACCCTCGCAAGCCATTCCACCAGCAAGAGTTACAGCATGTTGTTCAGCTATCCCAACATCAACATATTGATCTGGAATAGCTTTCTGTAAAAGATTTAAAGCAGTACCTTCTGCCATTGCTGCAGTAATACCAACAATCTTGCTGTCCTGCTCACAAAGCTTTACTAATGTTTGACCAAAAACTTTGCTAAAGCTTGGAGGTTTAGGAGTTTTAGAAGGAATAGATTTTCCTGTCGTCAAATCAAAAGAAGACTGAGCATGGTAACCCACCTGGTCAGCTTCAGCATATGGATAACCTTTTCCCTTTGTCGTCGCCACATGGACCATGACAGGTCCTCCTACTTTATGTGCAGCATTAAATGTCTTTATTAGTTCAGAAATATCATGCCCATCTACAGGACCCATATATGTAAAACCCAATTCCTCAAAGACAGCACCTACACTTGGAACTGCCAAACGTCTGACGCTGCCAGTAAGAGATTTAAATTCTTCTTGAATAGCATCTCCCATAAAAGGTAGATTTTTAACACTTTCTTGAACACTATCCGAGATAAATTGAACAGGAGGGCTATGACGCATTCGATTTAAATACGTCGACAATGCTCCTACAGGAGGAGAAATAGACATATCGTTGTCATTCAAAACAACCAAAAGAGGGGTTTTTGGAAGATGCCCTGCATGATTAATAGCCTCTAATGCCATTCCTCCAGTTAGTGCGCCATCTCCTATTACTGCAACACACTTATAATCTTCTCCTTTTCGATCTCTAGCAATCGCCATACCAAGAGCTGCAGAGATTGATGTACTCGCATGACCAGCTCCAAAATGATCAAATTTACTTTCTGTTCTTTTTAAGTAACCAGCAACACCTTTTTGCTGTCTAAGTGAATCAAATCTCTCATATCTTCCAGTGATTAACTTGTGTGGATAGGCTTGGTGTCCAACATCCCAAATAACTTTATCGACATCTAAATCTAAAGTCTGATAAAGGGCAATTGTTAACTCAACAACACCAAGACCTGGACCTAAGTGTCCACCACTAGTAGAAACTACTTGAAGATGCCTTTCTCTAATTTGGCAAGCAACATCTTCCAATTCACTAATGGCTAAGCCATGAAGCTCATTTGGATGACTTAACTGGCTCAGACGCATACAACTCTGAGATTGAATCCCACCAATCTACGAGGTCTACCCTACATTTTTGATAAAACTTGCACAAGAACAAATGGAATGTAGAAAATACAGAAACCAAAAATCGGTGAAAAACTAGATATGGAGGACTATTTACAGAAAATACTAAGAGCTCGTGTTTATGACGTTGCTGAAGAAACCCCACTAGAAAGGGCAAAAAACATAAGCAAAAAATTAAAAAACAACATCTGGTTTAAGAGAGAAGACCTTCAACCTGTCTTTTCATTCAAATTAAGAGGTGCCTTTAATCGCATGTCTCAGCTAACCAAGGAAGAGCTTTCTAAGGGAGTAATTGCATCAAGTGCTGGGAACCATGCACAAGGAGTTGCTTTAAGTGCATCATTCCTTAAGTGCAGGTCGGTGATTGTAATGCCTCTTACAACTCCCATAATGAAAGTAAGAGCTGTTGAATCACATAAAGCAGAAGTAATTCTTTTTGGTGAAACCTATGATGAGTGCTACGAAAAAGCACTAGAAATATCCAAAAAAGAAAATCTAACGTTTATTCATCCATTTGATGATCCTGAAGTTATAGCTGGACAGGGAACAATAGGTCTAGAAGTACTTAGACAAAGTCATACTCCACCTGATGCCATATACATAGCAGTAGGTGGAGGAGGACTAATAGCTGGAGTAAGTTCATACGTAAAAGCAATTTGGCCAGATACAAAGATTATTGGTGTTGAACCTGAAGATGCCTGCGCAATGACGCTTTCAATAAAAGCCAATAAACCCGTTGAGCTTGAGAGTGTTGGCCTATTTGCAGACGGAGTTGCAGTAAGGAAGGTAGGGGAAAAGACGTTCTCGATTTGTAAAAAGAATGTTGATGAAATGGTTACAGTCAATACTGATGAAATCTGTGCAGCTATAAAAGATGTTTTCGAAGATACTAGATCAATTCTCGAACCGGCAGGTGCATTATCTATTGCTGGTTTAAAAAAACATGTTGTTAATAATCAGTTAAAAAATAAGAATCTAGTTGCAATTGCTTGTGGTGCAAATATGAATTTTGAAAGACTAAGATTTGTCGCTGAAAGAGCTGAATTAGGTGAAGAAAAAGAAGCAATGATTGCAGTCGGAATTCCTGAAAAGGCGGGAAGTTTAAAACTTTTATGTGAAACACTTGGATCACGAAGTTTAACCGAATTTAGTTACAGAATGTCAGAAGGTAAAACAGCTCAAATATTTATGGGTGTAGAAGTAGCGAATATTAATGATAGAGATTTATTGATAAGTGAAATCATTAGAAATGGTTTTGATTGTCATGATCTAAGTAATGATGAATTATCAAAGGTTCATCTCAGGCATATGGTTGGGGGCAGGCTACCAAGATCAATAAATCAAATATCAAAAGGTGAATACAAAGAATTGCTTTACAGATTTGAATTTCCAGAAAGGCCTGGAGCCTTAATGAGATTTGTTAACTCTATGAGACCAGAATGGACAATAAGCATTTTCCATTATCGAAATCATGGCGCTGATACTGGAAGAATCGTAATAGGTGTTTTAGTAAGCGATTCGGACATTCCTGCTTGGAATGAATTTGTTGAAAAAATTGGTTACAAAAGTTGGGAAGAGACCGATAATCCAGCATATAAATTATTTTTAGGTGCAGAGTTTAAATAGACGCGGTAATTTTGGATATCAAAAAAAATAATTTTATTTTCAACGTTATGAGTGAGAGCATACAAATTTCATTACCCGCAAAGATTGAGGCAATCCTTTACCTCAAAGGAAGGCCAACATCATCAAAAGAGATGGCTGATTTACTGGATAAAGATATTTCTGAAATAGAAAAAGCACTCTGGGAACTTAAGGCTGGATATGCTCAGCGAGATACTTCTCTCGAAATAAACGAAAGCAAAAATTATTACAGCTTGGAATTAAAGCAAGGACTTGGTGAGTTAGTACAGAATCTTCTTCCAGCAGATTTATCGATTGCAACATTAAGAACATTAGCGACTGTTGCACTAAAGAAAAAAATACTTCAATCAGAATTGGTTGATCTCAGAGGATCTGGAGCATACGATCATATTAAAGAACTTGTAGATAAAAACTTCGTAGAAAGAAGGCGTCAAAAAGATGGGCGTTCATTCTGGTTAACACTCTCAGAAAAATTTCATCAAACATTTTCTGTATTACCTGAACCAGATCAAGCAGAAGGCAAAAATGCAGCGTAATATAGTAGAAAAAACCAAAACCAATGGGTTACGAAATCATTCCAACAATTCTGCTAGTACTTTTAAAAACACTTGGAATTTATTCAACAATATTGATCATAAGAGTTTTGCTTACCTGGTTTCCAAATCTGGATATGAGCAATCCAATACTAGTAAATTTATGTGCTATTACTGATCCTTACTTAAATTTTTTCAGAGGAATAATACCTCCATTAGGAGGCTTAGATTTATCTCCTATTTTAGCTTTTATAGTTATTAGAGTTGTTCAAGGAATCCTTGGGAATGCAGCAGCACTAGCAATGGGAGGTTTTCAAATGTATGGATAATTTGAATTTCAACGGTTATCGCCACTTCCTTGGATTTTCCCCCGATATTTTCTACTTTTGAGTTTTTGTAAGTTTGCATTAGCAACCTCTTCTAATTCATATCCCAATTCGCTAGAAAGTTGTGATATGTACCAAAGAACATCACCTAGTTCAAATTTAATTGCGTCCTTACTATGTTTATCAAATACTCCCTTTTTATCTCTTAGAATTTTTTTTACTTTGTCAGCCACCTCCCCTGCTTCACCAACAAGACCTAATGTTGGATAAATAGCATTGCTCCCAACTTCAGGATAAAGAGCAGTCTTACGAGATTCTCTTTGATAATCATTTAATTCCATGTTTATTTTCTTGAATAAGCAAAGTTGACAAATAAAACACAATCAGATGTTAGTTTTTTGTTATCACCAGTCAAATAAATGACAATACTAGACCTTGCTAGAAGGACCAAAATTGTAGCGACAATAGGGCCCGCGACTGATAGTGCGAGTCAAATAACTAAATTAGTAGAAGCTGGTGCCACTACCTTCCGTCTAAACTTTAGTCATGGAGACCATGATGAACATGCTCAAAGAATAAAAACAATTAGACAAGTTTCGGATAGTCTTGGAATACACATAGGAATACTTCAAGATCTTCAGGGGCCCAAGATTAGACTTGGTAGATTTAAAGACGGACCTGTTAGTGTCAAAAATGGCGACAAGTTTATTCTTACATCAAGAAATATTGACTGTAATAAGCATCAGGCCAATGTCACTTATGACAAATTAGCTGAAGAAGTAAATATAGGAAATAGGATTCTTTTGGACGATGGAAGGGTAGAAATGAAAGTTGAAGAAGTCGATTTAAAAGAACAAAGATTAATTTGTTCAATAACTGTTGGTGGTGTTCTTTCTAATAATAAAGGTGTAAATTTCCCTGATGTTCAATTATCAATAAGGGCCTTAACTGATAAAGATAAAGAGGATCTAGCATTTGGTTTAAAAAAAGGTGTTGACTGGGTAGCACTTAGTTTTGTAAGAAATCCATCAGACTTAATAGAAATAAAAGATTTAATTAGAAATCATGGTTTTGATACCCCTGTAGTTGCAAAAATCGAAAAATTTGAAGCAATTGACCAAATTGACTCTGTCTTAAAGTTATGTGATGGAGTTATGGTTGCCAGAGGTGATCTTGGCGTTGAGATGCCTGCAGAAGAAGTACCATTACTCCAAAAACAACTTATTAAAAAGGCCAATAGCCTTGGTATTCCAATCATTACTGCCACACAAATGCTTGACTCAATGGCTTCAAGCCCAAGGCCTACAAGAGCCGAGGTGAGTGATGTTGCAAACGCGATACTCGATGGTACAGATGCCGTAATGCTCTCCAACGAAACTGCAGTAGGAGACTACCCAATTGAGGCTGTGGCAACTATGGCCACTATTGCAAAAAGAATCGAAAGAGATTATCCACAAAAGGCATTAGAAAGTCATCTTCCAAGCACTATCCCTAATGCGATAAGTGCAGCTGTAAGCAGTATTGCTAGACAAATAAATGCCGCCGCAATAATTCCTCTAACAAAAAGTGGTGCTACAGCAAAAAATGTTAGTAAATTCAGACCTGCCACTCCAGTATTAGCCGTAACAAATGAAAGGAGTGTTGCAAGCACACTTCAATTAGTCTGGGGAGTCACACCACTTCTGATTGAAAATCAAACAACTACATCAAAAACATTTGATGATGCAATGGCTATGGCAAAAAAGATGAATATATTAAAGCAAGGAGATCTTGTAGTTGAAACAGCAGGAACCTTGTCTGGTGTAAGTGGATCAACTGACTTAATAAAAGTTGGAATAGTCAGCTCAGAAGAAGAAACTGAAACTCTATTTATGTAAAAAACATGAAAAGGAAGCTCCCGCTAACTGAAACATCGGGAATGGCAATAAAAAATCTTAAATCTAATAAGTTTAGAAGCCTATTAACAATGCTAGGAATAGTTATTGGTAATGCATCGGTAATAACGCTTGTGGGAGTGGGCAGAGGGGCACAAAATCTTGCAGAAAGTCAATTGAGCAATCTAGGTGCAAATGTTTTGTTTGTTGTTCCAGGTAATAATGACACTAGAAGAAGAGGAGTAGCTTTTCCAAAAAACCTTGTTCTTAATGATGCAAAAGCAATAGAACAGCAAGTCCCGACTGTAAAAAGGGTCGCCCCACAAATTTCATCCAATGAAGTCATTCAAACCGGCTCTAAAAGTACAAGTAGTTCTATTTCAGGAGTAACAAGTGATTTCTTAATTGTAAGAAGCTTCGAAATTGCCAAAGGTCGTTTTATTAATGATCAAGATACAAAAGGGGCCAAGAATGTAGTAGTTGTAGGACCAGATCTTGAAGAGAAACTATTCAATGAAAGAGAAGGTTTGGGGCAGAGGATAAGAATAAAAGATCAGTCATTTGAAATTGTTGGAGTAATGAAGCCCAAAGGTGCCGTTTTTGGAAACAATCAAGATGAGAATGCATATATTCCTATATCAACAATGGTCAGCAGAATTACTGGTAAAGATCCAACTTATGGAATAAGTCTTAGTTTCATTAGTGTTGAAGCAATAAATGAGAAATCAACAAAAGCTGCAAAATTTCAAATAACAAATCTATTAAGGCAAAGACACAAAATAATTAGAGATGATGACTTTGCTGTTAGGTCACAAAAAGATGCTTTGCAAATAGTATCAACGATTACAGGCGGCTTAACATTAATGCTAGCTGCAATAGGAGGGATTTCATTACTAGTTGGGGGAATAGGTATTATGAATATTATGCTGGTATCAGTGAGCGAAAGAACTGAAGAAATAGGTCTTAGAAAAGCTTTAGGAGCAAGAAGATTAGATATTTCAACCCAATTCCTAATAGAGTCATTGATTCTTTCTAGCTTGGGTGGAATAGCAGGAACCGGCTTAGGACTTACTACAGTAAAGATAGTAGCTTTATTAACACCTCTACCTGCAACAATTGGATTTGGAACTGTATTTATAACTGTTATCATTTCAGGCACAATAGGTTTAACTTTTGGAGTTCTACCAGCAAAAAGAGCTGCAAAACTAGATCCCATTACTGCACTTAGAAGTTTATAAATAGGAACTTTTAAAAACAAATATTTATTTTTAATCTCAATTAGAGAAATTTATTTTTTGAATATTTCTTAGAAACTGTAGGAATCATCCAACAGAAAGGGGCATTACACTATTAGAATCATGCGAAAAGTTTTTGAGATTTATGGATAAGAAATGGAAAGTTATAGCTCTTTGGGTTCTTCCCATAACAATAGTAGTTCTAATAACTTGGCAAATTCTTGGTTCAGCAACAAACAATCAAGTCAATCAAAGCTCTTCATCTACAGCATCAAGAAATGCTCCGGTTACAAAAATTAGCTACGGAAGGTTCCTTGATTATGTGAAAGATGGAAGAGTTACTTCTGTTGATATATATGAAGGTGGTAGAAATGCAATCGTCGAATCAGTTGATCCCGAAATTGATAATAGAGTTCAACGATTAAGAGTTGATCTTCCAGGATTAGCTCCTGAATTGGTTTCATCATTGAAAGAAGAAGGAATAAGTTTTGACATACATCCACCTAAAACTGCTCCAGCTGGAGCAGGAATTCTTGGCAATCTCTTGTTTCCAATAATCCTTATTGGAGGATTAATTTTACTATCCAGAAGATCTAATTCAATGCCAGGTGGACCTGGACAAGCAATGCAATTTGGCAAAACAAAGGCGAGATTTGCCATGGAAGCAGAGACCGGGGTCAAATTTGATGATGTTGCTGGTGTAAACGAAGCAAAACAAGATTTAGAAGAAGTAGTTACCTTTTTAAAGCAGCCTGAAAGATTTACATCTGTTGGAGCTCAAATACCAAGAGGAGTTCTCCTCGTTGGGCCTCCAGGAACAGGCAAAACACTTTTAGCAAAAGCAATTGCAGGGGAAGCCGGTGTTCCATTCTTCTCACTTTCAGGATCAGAATTTGTAGAAATGTTTGTGGGTGTTGGAGCTAGTAGAGTGAGAGATTTATTTAAAAGAGCCAAAGAAAACAGTCCGTGCTTAATTTTTATCGATGAAATCGATGCAGTTGGAAGACAGAGGGGTGCTGGAATTGGAGGTGGCAATGATGAAAGAGAGCAAACACTCAATCAACTCTTAACCGAAATGGATGGGTTTGAAGGAAATAGTGGGATTATTATCATTGCTGCAACAAACAGACCTGATGTTCTTGATTCAGCATTGATGAGGCCAGGAAGATTTGATAGACAGGTAACCGTTGATGCCCCTGACATCTCAGGAAGATTATCAATATTGAAAGTCCACTCTAGAAATAAAAAATTAGAAAAAGATTTAACTTTAGAAAGTATTGCAAGAAGAACGCCAGGCTTTACCGGTGCTGATTTAGCAAATTTATTAAATGAAGCCGCAATACTTACAGCAAGAAGAAGAAAGAATCATATAGGACTCTCAGAAATTGATGATGCAGTTGATAGAATCATTGCTGGAATGGAAGGGACGCCTCTTGTTGATGGAAGAAGCAAAAGATTAATTGCATATCACGAGGTAGGCCATGCATTAATAGGATCACTAGTCAAAGATCATGACCCCGTTCAGAAAGTTACTGTTATTCCAAGGGGGCAGGCACAAGGTTTGACTTGGTTCTCACCTGATGATGATCAAACTTTAATTAGTAGAGCTCAATTAAAGGCAAGAATAATGGGGGCGCTAGGTGGTAGAGCTGCTGAAGATATCATTTTTGGAAGAGAAGAGGTCACAACAGGTGCTGGAGGTGACGTACAAATGGTCGCATCAATGGCAAGGCAAATGGTCACAAGATTTGGAATGAGCAGTCTTGGTCCAGTCTCATTAGAGGGAGATAGTCAAGAAGTATTTGTAGGAAGAAGCCTAATGAATACATCAGATATTTCGGATGAGATATCAAAGCAAATTGATGAGCAAGTTAGATCAATAGTAAAAAAATGCTATAAAGAAACACTTGAATTGGTATCAAAGAATAGATCAGCTATGGACAAATTAGTTGAAATTTTAATCGAAAAAGAGACTATGGATGGAGAAGAGTTTTGCAAAATACTATCTAATTTCACCGATATACCTGCAAAAGATAGATTTATACCAGTATTACCTGATCCAGATAAGTAACGATTAAACTGAATTTATAGGTCTTTTATTAAATACATTATCAATAATTCCATATTGAACAGCTTCAGATGGAGACATATAAAAGTCTCTGTCTGTATCTTCCCTAACCCTCTTTATAGGCTGTCCGGTTCTATCAGATAATTCCTTATTTAATTTTTCCTTAATAAATAGTATTTCATCTGCTTGAATTCTTATATCACTAGCTTGGCCTCTTGCACCTCCTAGTGGTTGGTGAATCATAATTCTTGAATGGAGCAAACTGCTTCTCTTTCCTTTTGCACCTGCACACAGTAAAAAAGCCCCCATACTCGCTGCTAAGCCTACGCAAACGGTATGTATATCGGGCTTAACATGTTGCATGGTGTCAAAGATACCTAGGCCGTCATAAACGGATCCACCTGGTGAATTTATATAGAGAAAAATATCTTTATCAGGATCGTCAGCCTCTAGGAAAAGGAGTTGAGCAACAATCCTGTTTGCAGAATCACTAGTTACTGGTTCACCCAAAAAAACTATTCTTTCTCTTAGAAGCCTTGAATAAATGTCAAAGGCTCTTTCTCCTCTTCCAGATTCTTCTATAACTATTGGAATCATCGAACGAAGTGATGGTCGGTTTTCATGATCCTAGCTAAGTCACGGGGTAAGCTATGGTTCTTAAGAATTATCTAGGTTTGGCATTGAGCGTTAGAGCAACAATTTCAGACAGCAAATCTGATTTCCATAAGGAATTTCCTTATGTCATTCCACCTATTTACAGAAAGCTCGCAGACGAACTGCTTGTAGAACTTCACTTGTTAAGTCATCAGAAGAACTTTAAAAACGATGAAATTTTTGCCGCTGGATTACAAGAATTATTCAGTAAATTCACTAATGGATATAAACCTAGTGAACATATAACGAAGCTTTTCAACGCACTTTGTAATTGCAATGGATTTAACCCTATAGAGATTAATGGTTCTGCTGAACAATTATTAAATAAGGCTAAAGGATTTACCAAAGAAGAGTTAACTGATTTTTTATCAAAGCAAAACAATAAAGAAAGCAATTATTATAGCCGCATCAACGCTATTGGTATATATAAGTTAGTTAGTGAAATGCAATCATTTAAGGATGCAAAAGACGAAGACCTTAATAATGAAATAACTAATATTTCAAAGTTACTAGGTTACCAACATTCAAGAGTTGAAAAAGATATAAGTATGTACAAGGCAAATATTGAGAAAATGAAACAAGCATTAGAAATTATCTCATTAAACATAAAATCAAATTGACAATTTTTTACTTTCTTCTCTTATCCTTCCAATCAATATAACTAATGTAAACCACACAAATGGTAATAAATGACAGGAGTACGATAGAAAAAAAAGATAGAAAACTATAGAGATTAAAGTCTATAGGCATCAGTATCACTAGATATCAATAGAACCATCACCATTTCTACCCCAAACTACCATCGCTATAGAAAAAGTAAAAATAGCAGCTAAGGAAGCCCAACCTAAAGTGAAAATCATTACTTTAATAATTTTCTTAGATTATAACTTATTAAATAGATTTGAATGGTCTAATTCTAGAGAAATTAAAGCTATTAAAAAAACAGACACAAAATCTCTTAAAACCATGGGACGACTTGTTCAAAACCACAGCACGCATATAGAAGGCTTAATCAAATGGTTGAAAAAGATGGCATCAAGAAATGAGATCAAGACAGTTACACCTGGACCACTCTCAAAAACAAATGGTAGAGGCGAGAAGCTTGTTCTAAAAATAACGGTTAAAACTAATGAAGGTTATAAATTACTAGCCAGGAAGGGTAAACTAGTACAAGAGGTATTTCTAGTTACTTCCATAGATGAGAATGAAATTAAAGAAATAATAGAAGCTACTAGTCCAAAGTCTTTTCGGAAAAAGAAAGGTTCTTAGAGGAAGCTTGACTAAAGTAAGGGGGGGCCTTTTGCTTAGATACACATTCCGAAAGTTCTTTTATTATTTCTTCTTTGATCATATTCATCGCTGAATCAATGTCACATAGGTTATCAGCCATAGCAAAAAATTTTTTTTTAATCTAATTGTTTAAATAAAGGGATCCCCTATTAATTAATAAAAAAATCAGATTTATATAAAGTAAAAACAATTTATATTAGTAAATATAAACAAAATCCGATGTTAAGAGTAACTTAAATATGAAATAACAAATGAGAAAAAGATTAACATAGTATTATTAAATGTAATTAATATAATTTTTATAGACAAAAAGACTAAAAAAGCTTTTACATCTATAGCTCATATTCGTTCTTAAATTTATCTAAATTAGTCAAATAAAGATTATGAAGACTAGAAGTATCTTCATTATAACCTACATCCTTATACATTTGATCTAGAGACATATATGCACTCATAACCGGTAAAAATGCTGATTTATATTCTTCTTGAATATCGTCTTCATCAATATCATGAATTATGGCAGTAATTAATTCAATTTGCTTCTTGGCCAATGAAATGTTTTTCTCTAATTCAGGACTAAGTTTACGTCTTCTTTTTGCCATGAATACATTTCATCATAAAAAAATAATACACTATTTTTATTAGAAAAATCAATAAGAGGAGTCATGGAATGTAAAAACAAGAAGAATAAGAGTAAATACTCATAAAAGACATTGAAGAGTATTCCATTTTGATAAAAATGAGATATATTTTATTGGTATAATATATATGTGATAAGAGCCCAAAACATTCTTATTAAAGGGCTAACTAATCTAACTATCACCATGAAAAGTAATTCAGATAAAAATCAATCAAAACTTCCATGGTGGGTTGAGCTGTTGTTTGTTCAAATCGGATTACCTGATAGATGGCTATCTAAGTATCTCAAAAAAAGAAAAGAGGCATTGTCTTTTATTGATGCAAATAAAAAATATATAGCTTATTGTGCCTTAATAATTTCGGGAGTTTTGTACATATATCCAATAGTTAGATATACATCATCAAGTGCTTCCTGCATAGATAAAACTACTAAATATCTAAAGTCAAGTAATGCAAATAAAGGTCAAAATCAAATTGATTTTAATTCAATCGCAGTTGGTTACTGTCATGGAGGGGCTCTACCAAATAATTAGTTATCAATCTTTTTCTTTCTTACACCGTCAATATCATAAGTTGGATTTTTCTCTGGAGCCTTTCCTTCAAGCAAAGGTATTAATCCCGAAATAAATCTTCCCATTACTGGAACCCAAAAAGTTTTGTAAGCATTTTTTAATATTTTATTCATTTTTCTAATTAGTAAAAAACTACATATAAATATTATTTAGTTATATTCACCAATAAGAACTGATTGTCAGATTTTTTAATAGATTTGAATAATGATTTTATCTTTAAGGTATTTAGACTATTGATATCTGAAGTGATTAAATATTTATAGTTTTTAAGATCCACAGCTTTTCGAACAACTTGAGAGGAAGGTAAGTAATATGACAATAGTGTTTGAATTTTACTGTCAACTGAAAATAAATAAATAGTATTTGAGCTTATAATGGAAGATACTACTTCATCCCTTAAAAATAGTTTTATATTAGAGTTTGGATTTCCTAGAACACCAAAGTTAAATAGTAGAGAGAGAGATATATATTGAGGTGCAACTATATTATAAAAGAAATTTAATAAATCAAATTTAAGAAATCTTATATCAAAAATAAATCTAATTGATGTAATGTAAGAAATAAGAAGAAGTGAAGAGATAATATATACTAAAAAAGTATTTCCATGAGAATTCTCCAGTATAAAATTATTGTAATTAATAACAAAGAAAATTAATACAGATGATATTAATGTAATCAATATCAATAATAAATACTTGATAGTAATTCTAGAAATAACAAATCTTGAAGAATTAGATGATAAAATGACACTAAATAAAAAAGATAAAGAAGGTAAAAGGAAAAGAAAATAATGTGGGTATGAAGTCGACATACATAATAGAATTAATAAAGATATAAGAGGGTAGTAGTAAATTAATAATGGATAGCTGATATTATTCTTTGGTTTGGTAAAAGTAAAAAGAATCAGAAATAATATTCCAATAGGAAAAGTTAAATACAAAAAATTAAGTGGTATAAGTATTAAATTGTTAAAACCAAAATCTCCTATTGCCTGTTTCCTTGCAAAATCAAAAAGGGTTGTAATTCCAATAATACCAAACTTTTCATATGAAAAATAAAGGTTAATTAAAGTAGGTATAGAGCCAATAAATATTCCTATAAAAAAGAGTATTTTAAAAATATATCTTTTTTTATTTAAATTATAAAAAATAAAAGGGAAGAGTCCTATAAGAGGAACGAAAGCCATATAACTCCTTATAAAAAAAGAGGTAGCAATAAAAAAACCAGAAACTAATATATAAAAATACTGTCTGTAGAATTGCTGTGAATCTAGAGATTTAAGAAAAAATAAAATCACTAAAAGGATAGACAATACAAATAAAATATCTGGACTAGCATATCTTGAATATTGAATCCATAATGGCATTGATGAAAGTGAAAACACAGCAATCAATGCAGACTTTTTATTTGTTATTTTTAACGCAATTAAGTAAGAGGTAATCAAGCAAAAGAAAGAAGCAATAATACTTGGAAGCCTTAAAGCTAATTCACTATTTCCGAATAACCTTATTGCTAATGCTATAAACCAATAACTTCCCAATGTCTTATGGTGAGGAGAGGGAAATGGGGGAGAAAACCAATTATCAGAGTACTCAATCAGTCTTGCTCTTCTTGCGTATAGTCCCTCATCGTGAGCTACAAGACTTTGAGTAGAAAAATCAACAAGAAAGTAAAATAATATATAAAAAAGAGCAACAAGTAAAGGTAAAATAATCCTTTTATTCTTTGAGAAAAAGTTTATAACTCCTACTTTAATCTTCATATAGCTAATAATCTTAGATGGAAGAATTGGCATAGCGGAATATGATTAGTAATTAATAAGTTCAATTTTCATGAACAATACTTTAAAGCAAATTATATCCTTATTAATTTGATTTGGGAATCTAAGAGAGTGTGAATTAATAACTTCATGTATAATAATAGATATTTTAAGACTAAATAAAAGATGGCAACCGCTAAGGAAAAGAAGGAAGAAGTAAAAGCCTCTCTAAAGATTTTACGAGCTGAGCTAAGAAAAATGCATCTAGGCGTAACAGAAGAGCTAGCACTCCCAGAGCCAATAGAAGTCAAGAAATTAATGACTCAAATGGAGGAGCTATTAGTAGTAATTGAACCAAAGTCAACTAAGAAATCGAAAAAATAAGCGAATAACTCATATGCTTCTATAACTAGTTATCTAAAACATAAAATCATCTATTACTCTTCAATCCTTTTTTTGAATTAAAAAGAGAAGGGATAGTAATTAATATTGTAATCGCCAAAGGGTGGTCAGAAATAGTGTAAAAGAGAGTAGAGAAAGTAAAAAAATCTATTAGAATTCTAAGATCAATTCTTAAATCATAAATTGAAAGAATAATTAGAAGAATTTGAAGCCAATTATATTTAATATAACTAAATAATCTAACAATAGAAATAAAGCTCATGTTTAATCAATCAAACTCTTTGTTGCTTGTTATTGATAACAATGAAGGTGCTAAAGCGATACTCGACCAAGAACCAGTGATAACTCCGATTACCAAAGCAAATGCAAACCAATATAGTGTTGAGCCACCCCAAATCAATATACATATTAATGGGAGCAGTGTGGTAAGACTTGTATATAGGGTTCTTGTTAAAGTTGCGCTAACAGCTTTATCAATCTGATATTTAAAACTTAATTGATTCTCTATTAAACTTTTTTCTCTAATCCTATCAAAAACTACAACAGTATTATTTACTGAGTAACCTGCAATTGTCAAAAGAGAAACAGCAAATAAGGAATCAACCTCTACATTAAAAAAGTACCCTAACCATGCAAATGCACCACAAACAATAAGTATGTCATGCAACAGAGCAAATAAAGCTAAGAATGAGTATCTTTGATCATATCTAAAATTGATATACACAGCTATTCCAAGAAAAGCAAAGAGAAGAGAAATTAAACTACTTTTAAGTAGTTGCTTCCCAAGACTTGGGCCAATAATTTCAACTGAAGTATTTTCATTGTTAAATGGGCCAAAAGATTTATTAACCTCAGTCACTACAGACTCAGATTGATCTGCAGATAAGAATGGAAGCCTGATAGATATTAATTGTGAATTATCAAGTAATTGTATTTGTGATCTAGTTAAATTAGGAGATGTATTTGAACTAAAATTTTTATCTTGGTTTTTTAAAGCAATTATATTATTAGAAATGTCACTTGTATTTAAGGTAATACATTCATCAATACAACTCCTCTCTAAAGTTATTTGAGTTCCTCCGGTATAATCTAAACCAAGATTTAAAGGGGCCTTAATAGAAGTACTTTTAAGGCAGATTAGCATCCCAATTATTGATATTAAACATAAAGAGAATGAAACAAGCCAAACATTTTTTCTATTTTTATAGAGTTGAACATTAAAATTAGTTTTCATAATTAAATTGATTAGAATTGATTGTTATTGAACGTTGATAGATGGTGATGAAATCTGATTAGGGTTAATAAAATAAGAAATTTTTCTAAGACCTTGATAACTCATTAGGAACTTCAATATTGCTTTTGTACATGTTAAGGCCGTAAACAAGCTCAACACAACACCAATACCCAAGGTAGCGGCAAAACCTTTTACAAATCCAGTGCCCAAATAAAATAACGTAATACAGCTTATTAAAGTAGTTAAATGACCATCAATTATTGATGAAAAAGCGTTCTTAAAACTTGCATCTATTGAACGAATCAAAGTATTTCCATTGCGTAATTCTTCCTTTAATCTTTCAAAAATAAGAACATTAGCGTCAACAGCCATTCCTATGCTTAAGATAAACCCAGCGATACCTGGAAGAGTAAGAGTCACTGGTAGTAGTGCATAAATAGAGAGGGTGAAAAGCGAGTAAAAAGACAATGCCAGAACGGCAACAAATCCAGCTAGTTTATAGATAAAGATCATAAAAATACCTACAAAAAACAAGCCTGTGAGAGCAGCAAAAAGACTGAGACGAATATTTTCGTTCCCTAGAGAAGGTCCTATAGTTCTTATCTGAATAATTTCAATAGGTAGAGGCAAGGCTCCTCCCCTTAATTGAACTTCTAAATTTCTAGCATCGTCAGCAGTAAAATTACCGCTAATTGTCGCAGCACCACCAGTAATACCAGCAGTTTCAAATTGCTTTCCAACACTTGCTTCGCTATATGAAATACCATCAATAACGATTCCAAGCAATCGAGGGGTGCCAGCGATGGATTTTGTGAGGTCTGCAAATAATTCACCTCCCTCATTATTGAAGCTTAAAGTAACTTCCCAATTATTAGTATTTTGATCTTGTCGTCTGCCTGCATTTGTCAAATATTGTCCAGTTAATGATGTCGGTTCAAACAGACCTGCAATGTCAGTACTTATTTTATTCCTTAGAAGATTAAATTGATCGACATCTAATATCTGGTCGGATTGAATATTATATTTTTCGAATAATTGATTAATTTTATTATTAATATTGATCTCCTTTATTAATTGAGCTGAATTAATTTTCTCTTCTAATAATTTAATAATAGATTCAACACTATTTCGTTGAGTTTGTAAATCTTTTAATTGCGCCGCAGTACCACTTTTTTGAATTCTGAATTCTAATAGAGCAGTTTCCCCTAATACTTTAGCTGCACCAGAGGGATCTTGCTCCCCTGGAAGTTCTAATAACAATTGATTTGTTCCTACAGTCTGAAGTTGTGAATCTGAAACTCCTAATCCGTTTACCCTCTTATCAAGAACAGCTTTAACTCCTTCTATTTCATTGGGGGTGATTTTTTTAATTTCCTGGGTAGGCTGAACCTCTAGAGTTAGTTGACTACCTCCACGTAGATCCAATCCTAATTGGAAAGGTATATTGGTGCATATAAAAATACTTAATACTGCAAAAATGATGACTACAAGAAACCAATAGTTCTTTCTACCCATTATTAATCTACTCCACCAACATTAATAATTTTTTCAGCAGCATCTACTATCTGATGAGGTTGAATAATAGTTAAGTTTTCTAAGTTTCCATTGTAAGGAGTCGGAATATCCTGACTGCTTAAACGAACAGGAGGAGAATCTAAATCATCAAAGCAACTCTCAGTAATCAAAGACATTAACTCAGCCGCAATACCACCTGTTTTCATACATTCTTCAACAATAATTACTCTATGAGTTTTTCTTATAGATTTAGATATAGTTTCCATATCAAAAGGCTTAAGACTAATTAAATCAATCAATTCAACATCAATTCCTTTCCCTTCAAGAAGCTCAACTGCTTTCAAACAGTGGTGACGCATTCTCGAATAAGTCAAAATCGTAATGTCACTTCCCTGCTTTACAAGATCGGCTTGATCTAAGGCGCAGACATAATCACCCTGAGGCAGCTCTTCAGTGAGGTTATATAGAAGAACATGTTCAAAGAAAAGAACAGGATTATTTTCTCTAATAGCAGCTTTCATTAGACCTTTAGCATTCGTGGGAGTACTACAAGCCACAATTTTTATACCAGGAACTGCATGAAAATAAGCTTCAAGTCTTTGACTGTGTTCAGCGCCTAATTGCCTTCCAACGCCACCAGGTCCTCTAACAACTGTTGGAATCGTAAAATTTCCACCGCTCGTGTATCTAAGCATTCCCATATTGTTGGATATTTGATTAAACGCAAGTAACAAAAACCCCATATTCATCCCTTCCACAATTGGTCTTAAACCTGTCATGGCAGCACCAACAGCCATACCAGTAAAACTATTTTCAGCAATTGGTGTATCTAAGACTCTGAACTCTCCATATTTTTCATATAAATCTTTTGTAACTTTATAAGAGCCGCCATATTGTCCAACGTCCTCACCCATTACGCAGACCAAAGGATCTCTATCCATTTCTTCATCAATTGCTTCACGAAGAGCATTAAATAAAAGAGTCCCTTTCACAGAATTAACAGATCGTCCGGATTACCGGTTTGTTATTCCAAACTATCTCAAACAGTGCCTAATTACCCACCTGCTGCAAAAGTCGATAACAGCAATATGGAAAGCAACATTCCAGGAGAGAGTAATAAAACGAGAAGTCCTAAATCATGAAGAGTCATAGAAAGATCTAAATATGACAATTTATTAGTGAATGCTAGTCAGTTTTGTCATGGTTGCCTTCAATTAAACTTCGAATAAATACTAAAAACAAACCAAGTCCAATAAACCCAAACGTAAAAGTTGCAAGAAAACTAATTCCAATAATTAGTGTTTTAAAACCCGAAGCAATACTCTGGGCTATTGGTGAAGAATAATTCGGAGTATGAATAGAAAAATATAAAACTATTTTTTTACTAATAAAAAGGCATAACAAACTAAAAGATAAACTGGTAATAGAACCTGAGAGAAAGCTTAAGGGGCCTTTCTTTGGTTCAGAACTAGCGTTAACTATGGGACTTGCTGATGAATCAACTGATTCATCAGATTCATTTTTAAACCCATTACTAGGTGAATTCATTTCTTAATTGAACTCCATGGGACTTCATTGAGCATGCCCAAGCTGATAGACCAGCTCTTTCAAATTCATTAACATGTTCTTTTAGTACTTTATTTGCTTGGTTATAATTTTCAAACAAAGCAAAACAACTTGGACCAGAACCACTCATCGAAACGAGGCGAGAATGTGGTAAACGAGACAATATATTTAACGACTTTTCAACTTCTGGTGTCATAGGACGAACGATTTTTTGTAAATCATTTTGTATTTCTTGTCGATTATCTAAAAGCGAATGATCAGACCAGTCATTAGATCTGATGATGTTTCTCTTGATTTCAAAATCCCTACCATCTACAAGATAGCTATCACCATAGTTCTCTTTATATGATTTATATGCAACTGGTGTAGAAACTTGAATTGAAGGGTCTTTAACCAAAATAAGACCCAAATCAAACCGATCATATTTTAATTTTTCTAAAATTTCACCTCTGCCAAAACATATCTGCCTACCTCCTGATATGCAAAATGGGATATCTGAGCCTATTTCTTTTGATAAGTCCTCTAAGTCCTCAGTCGTAAGATTTAATTTCCAGAGTTTATTTAATCCAACCAATGTTGCAGCTGCATCTGTAGATCCGCCTGCTAATCCTGCACCAATAGGAATATTTTTTTCAAGTACAATATCCACACCTAATTCATTATTTCGTACTTTATTTCTCAACAATTTTGCGGCTTTTATTATTAAATTGTCCTCACCATTACTAATCTCGTTATTATTAGATTTAAGAGTAATATTATGATCAGAACTATTTATCATCTTCAATTGATCACTTAAATTAATACTTTGCATGACCATTGCTAATTCATGAAAGCCATCGGTCCTAATACCTAATACCTCTAAATGTAGATTAATTTTTGCATGTGCTTCTGCAATAAGAAATTCATCATTTGCTTTGGAGGGGACCATTTTCAATAACACAAGTTTCTTTTAAAGCTTTTGCCAAGGCAAACCAATTGGAAGGTGAAATTTCCTGTGGTCTTTGATCAAGACTAATACCTCTGTAGTCGAAAAATTCCTTTATCTGATCGTTGGAAGTAACAAAACTTCCAATCGTGTTTCGTAATTTCTTTCTTCTACCAGCAAAAGCATGCTTCAAAAGTTTCTCTAATAAATTCCCTATCTCATAAAAATCCGGCTCAGTTGAAACGAAGGGCTTAATCATGACTACTTTGGAATCCACCTTGGGTGCCGGTTGAAAACATTTAGAGGGCACATCACATACGTCCTGACATTTTGCTAAGAGCTGAATCCGTACACTTAAGGCACTAAAACTACTAGTTCCGGGGAGGGCCACAAGTCTTTGTGCTACTTCTTTCTGCATAAGTAAAACTAAAGTTTCAAAACTATTTTCAGGTGCTTTTCTTAATTCGCCAATCAATCTTTTTAATAGTGGACCTGTGATGTTGTATGGAATATTAGCGACAACTTTATTAATAATTAGTCCATTCTCAGCCTCCAGTGGAGCAGAGAGAACATCTCCCTCTCTCAAACTAAATTTACTTTGATGACTAAAACGTTTTTTCAAACCAACGAGTAAATCTCTATCTAACTCAATTGCTTGAATGAATCTTGCTTGGGATTCAATTAATTTTTCAGTTAAAGCACCTTTACCTGGACCAACCTCTAAGACGCAATCATCAGGATTCAATTCGGCAGCCTTAATTATTTGATTTAATACACCCTGATCTTTCAACCAATGTTGTCCAAAGCGTTTTCTAGGAATATGCCTAAAACTACTCAAAGTCTTATCATCCAAACGCTAAATCTCAAAACCACATTAGAAACGATTACATATTTCACTCAAATAAAAATAAATTATTTAAAATATACTATCAAGAAGATCTTCAATCAATATTTTTTTAAATGACTTTTGATAGCCATAGCCTTGAACGCCTAAAAGAGCTAGGACGAAAACTCCCCAAAGAGTTATCAAAACCTCAATCAAATGAATTAAAAAATCAAAAAGAAGAAAAAAATCAAAAATTACATCCTGTAGAAACTGAAACCAACCCTGAAAAACTTTTTCGAGAGTTAATGGAAATAAGTCCAGATGGAAATGTTCCTCCTCATTTACTAGAAAGATTAAAAAACTTAGAATCAAATAATGTAAAAATTTCTTCCAATTCAGATCCACAGATTAATGAAAATTCTAAGGATCTTTCGGTTGAAGATGCCCAAAACCTATATACACAATTTCAACAATTTCTACTCGAAGCTGATATCGATTAGAAATATTTTTATGCTTAATATTTCACACTATAAAATCATTGCCATAGGAAAAATAAAAAAAAGATGGATTCAAGAAGGCATAGAAATGTATTTAAAAAGATTACCTGGTTTAGAAGTGATAGAAATAAAAGACAGCACACAAATAAAAGAAGAACATACAATCAAAGAGATCATCAGCAAGAATGAAACACTCGTAACTCTTAATGAAAATGGTCAATCTTTCACATCGAAACAACTAGCAACAAAACTTCTAACCTCTCACAACCAAAATATTACTTTTGTTATCGGAGGTGCATCGGGTCTTCCTGCTTCCCTAAATCATTCCGCCTCTTGGCAATTAAGTCTTTCATCTTTTACTGTTCCTCATGAAATAGCTCGTCTTTTACTAATAGAACAACTTTACCGCTCAAAAACCATTACCCAAGGAGGTCCTTACCACAAGGAATAGAGGAGGACCGGATGTAATAATAGTTCATTTGTACTATAGTAGATACCATTAGTCTGGCCTATGAATTCAAATAGCTCTTACTCTTCCTCAAAGGAAAACTTATCGACACGATTAATTCCATTAGTAAAAGAAACTATTTCTGCAGGTTTTCCTTCTCCTGCCGAAGACTACATAGACCTCGGTATCGATCTAAATAAATACTTAATCAAAAATCCAATAAGTACGTTCTTTCTACGTGTAAGCGGTAATTCAATGAATAACGCAGGAATTTACAATAATGATTTATTAATAATAGATCGCAGTATAAATCCAAATCCTGGAAATATTGTAGTTGCTCTTCTGGATGGAGAATTCACTTTAAAAAGACTTATAAAAAAGCAAGATAATTATTATCTAAAAGCAGATAAAGAAAATTATCCAGCAATAAACTTATATGAATATATAGATATACAAATATGGGGAGTCGCGATTTATTCGATACATGAACTACAAAAACAAAACGTCTAATTATGTCCAAAGTAATACTTCAAATTGATGGGAACAATTTCTATGCCTCGTGTGAACAAATGATAGATCCATCCATAAAAGGAAAGGGTTTAGTTATACTTTCGAATAATGATGGATGCATAATAGCTCGTAGTTCAGAGGCTAGAAAAATGGGAATTCCTATGGGGCAGCCATATTTTAAATTAAAAAATAAGTTGACTAAATTAAATATAACTGTAAGAAGTTCAAATTATGAGCTTTACGGTGATATAAGTAATCGATTAATGCAGCTACTAAGAAAAAATTGTGAAGAACTAGAAATATACTCAATAGATGAAGCATTTGGAACGATAAAACGTCCAAACCAAAAGTACTTATATCAATGGGGAAAGAATTTAAGAGCTTTAGTTTATCAAAATATAGGGATACCAATATCTATTGGTATTGGTGAGACAAAAGTTCTATCAAAAATTTCTAATCATCTAGCAAAAAACATACCAAATAATTCAGGTATATTTGATATAGGTATTATTGAAAATAAAGACCCTTATCTTAATCTAATTAAAGTAAATAAAATTTGGGGTGTAGGTAAAAGAATGTCCATATGGTTACGGAAAAAAGGGATTACTAATGCCCGAGAACTTAAATATATGTCAAGCAATCAAATCAAAGAAAAATATGGTGTCGTTGGTTTACGCATTCAAAATGAACTAAAAGGTAACCTCTGTATACCTATAAAAGAGACTTCGTCAGACAGGAAAGAAATCTGCGTAAGCAGAAGTCTTTCTTATTCAATAGATAGCTTAGAAGAGTTGAGTCAAGTAATCATTAAATATATTTTAATCGCAAGTGCTAAACTTCGAAAATACAATCAATTGGCTTCAGCTATCACAGTATTTACGAATACAAATCCTCATTCAAAAGATTTTTATAAAAAAGAAGCAACAGAAAAAATAGACATACCAACATCTGACTCAAGAATTATGCTTAAAATAAGCTTAGATTTAACAAAGAAAATATTCAGACCTTATAGGAAGTTAAAAAAAGCCGGTGTGATATTACATAAACTACAGAGCAATAAATATAAACAAAAACTACTATTTGATCAACAATATATTGAAAAAGATTTATCCCAAGAAAGATTAAATCATATAATAGATCAAATCAACAATAGTAATGGTAGAGATACAATAAATTGGGGAGCATCTATCATTGAAAAAGAATGGAGACCGAGTAGAGAAAAATTATCTCTCATAAAGACAACAAACATGGAAAGTATTCCTACAATATATGCAAATTAAAATTTGATATAATTAATAATAATGATCACAAGAATCAAATAGCAAAATTATGGTAGATTAAAATAAATAAAATTATAAGCATAGAAAGAATAATGGAATTCGTAGATTTTTTAGATAAAAAAGAAATAGAAATAATAAAAATAGTTGAACAAGCAGGGTATAAAATAGAAGAGAACAAATCACTATGTTTAATAAGTAATAACTATGTAGGTTTCTTAAATAAAAGAAAGAAAGTGCTTATAATTTGTACAAATAATGCTAAGAAGAGAGAAGGATATACAATTCTAAGAAAAACAGATAAAGATACTTTTGAAAGAACCGCCTTACATATAAAAAAAGCCTTAAGACATGAAGCTGTTCATGTGGCTCAGGAGTGTAACAATGGAAATTTATTAAACATCGATGAAAAGTTATCAATGAGTCCGTTAAAGTTGAAGGCTTTTAATGAATCTATAAAAATATCAGGGGAGAGAGAGAAAGAAAGACAAGCATATATACTAGAAAACAAACCAAAATTATTAGAAAAAGAATTGAGAAAATATTGTTTATAATAATTGAATAATATTAATTATCTCTAAGTAATTGAATGGCCTTTATTTTACTACTGAAAATCAAAACCATTCCTTGATCCAAGTAAGAAAGACCAATATAAGTCTTAACAGAATTGGCTTTAATGAGAGCCGTACCACAAGTCTCAAGGATAAGGACAGGTATAGTTAAATTCGATCCCTGCATACTCTGAAGATCGAGAGATTGACGTACCGCTAACTTTGCTTTTATAAAACCTATTTTATTTATAAAATCTGGCCAAAGATCATTAGATAACGAACATTCGTCTAAATTAAAAAGAGAGGAATTTGACATTGGTAAATATAAATATAGAAAATTATTTATAACATCGCTGTTGATCTAAATTTAGTATATGTTTTCTCTCAGCGTAATAAAGTTGCTGAAAATTTATAGCGTCATTATTTAAATCTTCAAACATGCTAATCACTTTCTGCTCCATATCAGATGAATTGCTAGGTTCAGAATTTTCCTGAACAATAAGAGAAGCTATACAGTTCTCAAGAGTTTCTAATCTTTGAGAACTCCATGCTTCAATTAGATGTCTACAACGTTTTAAAGATTTTTGCTTTTCAAGAGCAGCTAGAGCTCCACGAATAAGCGACTCGGGATCACTGAGGGTTGCCAAGCGAAGTTCATTAGCCTCTAATAAAGGAGTAAGTTTGGGAAGATGTTCATTTTCATTAATAAGGAAATTATCTAACAAGTTTTTGATTAAATCGATATCGGCTAAAATATTATTAGAATCTTTAGAACGATTTATCTTCTCAACAGTTTCAGACCCGAACTTATTCTCCTCAATGTTACTTATAGTTGACCATATCGCTCGATGATGATTGATTGCAAAATCATCTAAGTCCCTTAGTCTCAATTCATAACGAATATAAGATCTATAATTAGGACAGTGAATATAAGTAAAAAGTATATCTGCTTCGCTCCTTTCTCTTAGACTAACTTCTTGAGGTTTATCATATTTTTTAGAACGTCCGTGCCATCTTTGACCACTAATTTGATTACGTAAATCTTCCTCTAGTTGTAGAGCAAATCTACCTTGACCTCCACTAAGACGCTGAGCGACCTTCTGTAGATAATGAGTTCTGATCGCTGTTTGAGGTAGCTTGCCAAGAAGAGTTACTAGATTACTAACAGCTTCCTGAAATTGATCAGATTTATTTAAATCTAAGTCCTTCAATGATTGATCTATTTGCCAGTCCATCCAGAGAGGTGATTTAGCTGCTAATGCTTCATATTCAGATGGAGAATTATCCTTAAGGAACTCATCTGGATCTTTACCAGAAGGTAATTGCAGAACTCTTAAATCTAGCTGGCCTTGAATAGCAAGGTTTTCTACCTCACTAATTGCGCGATTGGCAGCACGAATTCCAGCATTATCTGAGTCAAAATTTAGAAGGATTTTTTTACTGTCGGTAGATCGAGAGAGAAGAGTTATTTGATTGCTACTTAATGCAGTTCCCAGCGAGGCGACAACATTTGTAATACCAGAATCATGAAGTGCCATCACATCAAAATATCCTTCCACTACAACTGCATAATCTTTTTTTTTAATAGAAAGGGCTGATTTGTCTAAACCAAAAAGATTTTTACCTTTTTCAAAGATTTCAGTCTCAGGCGAATTTAAATACTTGGGCTCTGAACCATCAAGACTTCTTCCTCCAAAACCAATAACCCTTTTTTGCCTGTCATGAATAGGAACAATAATACGATTACGAAATCTGTCATAAAAACCATTACCACCCTTTCGAGGAACGATTAATCCTGCCGATTCAAGAGTCTCAACACTGACTTTTTCTACATCTACAAAATATTGGAGTAATGAATCCCAATTATCTGGAGCAAATCCAAGCTCAAAATTGATTAAAGTACCATCACTTAAATGACGTTTATTTTTAAGATAATTAAGAGCATTTTCTCCACATGAAGAATTTAATTGATTTCTAAACCAACCTGTAGCGAGTTTCAGAACACGATAAAGTGTATCTCTACGTGAGATCTGTTGCTTGAGTCTTTCTTGTTGGGGTCCTTCAACTGTGTCTATTGGTACTTGATATTTTTTAGCCAGCTCAAGAACAACATCACTAAAACTTTGTCTCTGAAACTCCATTAAAAATTTAATTGCATTTCCACCAGCTCCACATGAAAAACAATAATAAAATTGCTTGCCAGGGATTACTGACATAGAAGGCTTACTATCGTCATGGAAAGGACATATTCCAACATATTCTTTACCTTTTTTCTTTAAGACAACGTGTTCACCAACTACATCAACAATATCTACACGCTCTTTAACAGACTCAATTGTCCTAGGATGTAGTCGAGCAGAAGCCATATGATAATTTTAATTGATCTTTAAATATTTAGTAAAGAGATTTAGAATTTGAGAGAAAAACAGCTTACAAATGACTTTAATTTTGAAAAGAATTTAAAAGGGATCAAATTTTTAATAGGAAGCGGATTAGCATTTAGCCTTATGAGTGCTTGTGTTAAGGCGATTGGGGGAAGGATACCAATTTCAGAACTTGTTTTTGCTAGGGCAACCATAAGTATAATAATAACAAGATTTTTCTTATATAAAAATAAAATCAATCCCTGGGGATATCAAAGAAGATTATTATTAATAAGGGGTTTACTAGGAACAGTTGCACTATTTTGTATCTTCAAAGCTCTAACAATATTACCTATAGCAACAGCAACAGTAATTCAATACATTTATCCTACTTTCACTGTGATATGTGCTTACATAATTCTAAAGGAATTTATATTAAAGAGAATAGTATATTCAATTATTATTGGATGGATAGGAATTCTTTTAGTTAGTCAACCAGAATTCAACTCCAATAATAATATTAAAGAAACAATATTAGCAATTATAATTGCGATATTAGGCGCTATGATGACATCATTAGCCTATATATGTGTAAGAAAATTATCTTCCAAAGAGCATCCACTTGTTATTATTTACTACTTCCCTTTGGTTTCTATCCCTTTATCTATTCCTTTTATTATTAATGATTTTGTATTGCCAACCGGAACAGATTGGCTCTGGATAATAGGTATTGGTATTTTCACACAAATTGGTCAACTCTGTATAACAGAGGGGTTAAGACTACTTCCAGCTGGCCAAGCAACTTCCCTAAATTATTCCCAGGTTATCTTCGCAAGTATATGGGGAGTATTAATTTTCCAAGAAACAATAACAAGTTCAATTTACTTAGGTGGTTTTTGCGTACTTATTTCAACTATTATTAGTATAAGTGCATCCAAAACCTCTCAAGCAAAAATATGAATTACAAATCTTTGATTTTTTCAATAGTTCTTATTTGCACTGGAACAACATCGATTCTTGCAGATGAATATCAGCGAGGTTACTCATCAAGTAGAACTTGTACGAGAAATGAATACAGAGAAGAATATATTCCAGGTACAAGAAAGGATCCAGGCTACGTCAAGAAATGGGAGGAAACTGTAGAGGTTCCTTGCCCAGGTAGTGTATCAACTAAGAATAACAATGAATTTGATAATAATGATTGCTCTGAAGGCAAAATTGCAGGAGGTATTTTAGGTGCTGGCTTCGCTACCGCAATATCCAGAGGAAAAGATCGTTGGTGGGCAATTCCTGCTGGATTAGTAGGAGGTTCAATGGTTGGATGTCAGATTGATGGTGGTTGAGTGTTTTTTATATTCTCAGAAATTTAATTAAAATAAATAATGATTAGCTGGTTAAAAGGTGAAATAGTACATATCTGGCAAATATCCACCAAAAAAGGAGTTGTTCTAAATGTTGGTGGTGTTGGATATGAAATACAACTATTACCAAAGAACATATGTATAGCTGAAGATCCTAATAAGATTGAATTATGGATTCACCAAATAGATCGGGAAGATGGAACAAATTTATATGGTTTTACAGAGGTTAATCAAAGAGATTTATTTCGGGAAATCATCAGTGTAAATGGAATAGGTCCACAAATTGGCATAGCTTTGTTAGAGGACTTTGAAGTTGATCAATTAGTTAATGCAATAGAAAATAAAGAATCTAATTTATTAACAAAAACTCAAGGAATAGGTAAACGAATAGCAGAGAGATTAATAGTTGAGTTAAGAAACAAACTTAAAAGCTTTATAGATAGTAATGAAACAAATTATAACAATAAAAAAGAAATAGAGCCTAATCAATTTTCTAAATATATTGATGAAATATATCTAATTCTGAATTCACTTGGCTATGTAGATAATGAAATAAAAGATTCAATTAAAATCATAACAAACAACGAAAAAGAAAATTCTTTATTATTGAATTCCCTATCGGCAGAAGAAAAAACAAAGCTAATGGATAAACATCTCAAAGAGATTCTTATGAAATTGAGTGAAAAGAGTACTTGATAGAAGGCTAGGGATTAAATTAGACTTGGAAAATAAGAAAAGCCAAATCAAATGTCACTAGGCACAGAAGAGAAACAAAAGCTAATCAACACTCATCAAGTACATCCAACTGATACGGGTTCAGTAGAAGTTCAAGTGGCTATGCTTACTACAAGAATCTCAAAATTAAGCAAACATCTTCAGGGGAACATCCATGATTTTTCCTCAAGGCAAGGATTGCTTAAAATGATTGGTCAGCGCAAAAGACTTTTAGGTTATGTACGGACTAAAAGTGAAAAAAGATATACAGAGCTTATTGAAAAATTAGCTATTAGAGGATAATGACTTGTATTGGGTTGCTAGAAGCTAATGAAAGGTGCAAAAAAAAACAAAAAGGAACAGCCTAAAGAAGTAAAAATAGGATTCTCCAGCAATAACTCTGCTCCAAAAATAGTTTCAAAGAAATCTTCAAAAAGTACTAGCAAGACCTCCGGCATTCCAAGCTATGTTGCAAATAGAATGGCAAGGAGAATAGCTTTTACAACAGGTATTCCGACCCTAAGTGGTATGGGAGTTTTTATTGGAAGTTATTTTTTAATAAGCAAAGGTATTGCGGATATATCTCCATCACTCACTTTGGTCAGTTCAGCGATATGTTTTCTTATCGGCTTACTAGGATTAAGCTATGGAATACTCTCTGCGAGTTGGGATTTTAATCCAGGAAGTTTTCTTGGTTTTGAAAATATAAAGCCAAACATCAATAGGATGAAAGACGCATTCAAAACAAATCAAAAAGATATTACTAGTTAAAATAAAATTTAAATTACAAGACTTTGACTTGTTCTCGCGATAAAGGAATGCTTAGACAAAGAATCTAAAGCCAAGTCAGTATCCTTTACACAGAATTGATCACCTAACCTTACATACCTAGTATTTTCATTATCCTTAAGGCAGGCTACAACTGGGATACGAACGCCTAATTCATTTCTAGCAGGTCTATTATTTGAAAGACATTCTCTTAATCTGTGCTGAACATTGATATCAGTAGCTTGCTCAGGGCGCAGATCTATCAAAAGAAATCTTAAATCATCAATTTCACGACAATCATCAATAATCAATTGAACAGTTTCATCTCTCCTGTCGACGCTTCCCCAAATCAATAATCTAGTTTCAACCATCAAATGATCGGACAATCTTTCATAACTTTTTGGGAAAACAACCGCTTCACAAGAAGCAGTTAAATCCTCCAGTTGAATAATCGCCATTCTGTCACCTTTTCTAGTTGTGACTTGTCTCATCTCTGGAATCATTGCTATTACACTAACCTTTGACTTATCCTTCTGCTCTTCTAAAGAGCTAAGGCTAATAGGAGCAATCAATTTTGCAGGTTCTGAAAGTTGCTTCAAAGGATGATCCGATAGATAGAAGCCAACATGCTCTTTTTCTAATTTAAGCTTGTCTGAAGGAGGGTACTCGTTGACTGGTTTTGCCTTTGGAGCAGATGAATAATCATCAGTCGATGATGATTCATTATTTATAGAAGAAGAAAGATCAAAAAGGTTACCTTGGCCGCTAATTCTATCTTTTGCCCTTGAAGAAGCCCATTCAATAGTTAAATCCAAATCAGCAATAAGTTGAGCGCGATTTGCATTTTCTTCAAGACAATCAAGAGCTCCAGAATGAATCAAAGCCTCAAGACCTCTTCGGTTAATGGCACTTATTGAAATTCGATCACAGAATTCTGCTAATGAAGTAAATTCCCCATCTTCATCTCTAGAGATGATAATTTTTCTAATTGCACCATCACCCAGATTTTTGACAGCTGAAAAACCAAAAAGAATTGAATTATCTTTTGGAGTGAAATCAATACCAGAGGTATTTATATTTGGAGGCATTACGTTTATGCCCATTGAATTACAGTTAGAAATGTATCTTTGAACCTTGTCAGACGAGCCAGCATTAACAGTAAGCAATGCCGCCATGTAGGCGACAGGATAATGTGCTTTTAAATAAGCAGTCTGATAAGTAACAGCGCCATAAGCAGTTGAATGACTTTTGTTAAAGCAATATTCAGCAAATAAAACCATTTGATCAAATAACTGTTCAGCAACAATTGCTGAAACGCCATTCTTTACTGCCCCATCAACAAAGAGAGTTCTATGACGCTGCATTTCAGATACTTTTTTCTTACCCATTGCCCTTCTTAATAAATCTGCTTGACCAAGCGAATATCCTGCTAAATCCTGAGCGATCTTCATGATCTGTTCTTGATAGACCATGATTCCATAAGTTTCACTTAAAATAGGCTCAAGTGATTGATGTTGAAAATCAATACTTTCCTTACCATGTTTTCTATTTATAAATTTAGGAATTAATCCTGCGTCAAGAGGTCCAGGACGGTAAAGAGCAAGAATTGAAGAAATATCCTCCAGAGATGAGGGCTTTAAATCTTTTACTATTTGCCTCATTCCACTAGATTCAAGTTGAAAGATTCCTTCTAAGTCACCCCTAGAAAGTAATTCAAATGTTTTTTTATCTGTGAAAGGCAATGAATCAGGATCTAATCTCTCACCAATAGATTTCTCAACTAAATTAATTGTCTTTTCGATCATTGTAAGATTTCTAAGTCCTAAAAAGTCCATCTTCAAAAGACCAAGTGATTCAATATCTTCCATAAAATATTGAGTGATTATTTGTCCATCATTATTTCGTTGAAGAGGAACTAAATTATCAAGTGAATTAGCCGCTATGACTACCCCTGCAGCATGCACACCAAAAGTCTTATTTGTTCCTTCTATCCTCATTGCCATATCAACCCATTTCTTTACCTTTGAATCATTATTGTATTTTTCATAGAAATCTTTATTAGGAGATTCCTTTGAAATCATAGATGATAATTTTGCAGGCTTACCCCTTACAACTGGAATTAGTTTGGCTAAACGATCTGCATCTCCGTAGGGAATATCCAGTACACGAGCAACATCTTTTAAAACAGCTTTAGATGTCATTCTGTTAAATGTAATTATCTGAGCAACTTTATCTTCGCCATACTTTTGCGTAACATAATCTATAACTTCTCCACGTCTTTCTATACAAAAGTCAGTATCAATATCAGGCATTGACTTCCTCTCGGGATTGAGAAATCTTTCAAATAACAATCCGTTTTCAACTGGATCAATATTAGTTATGTGAAGAGAAAAAGCTACTAAAGAACCAGCTGCTGAACCTCTACCTGGACCTACAGGAATATTTTGTTCTCTTGCAAATCTTATATAATCCCATACGACAAGAAAATACGTGGGGAAACCCATTTGTTCAATCACGTTTAACTCATAATCAAGTCTTTCCTTATAAACATTTGGAAAATTATCAAATTCAGCAATATCTAATATTTCTTTCAAACCTTTGATAGTTATCTCTTTTAGATATTCGATTGGTTTATATCCATTAGGTATAGGGAAATTGGGCATCTTATAAGTTCCTAATATCGAATATTCTTCAACTTTATTTGACAACTTTACCGTATTTTCTATTGCACTATTTATTACATTTTCGTCTAAATGATCAGTAAACAATTTCCTCATTTCCTCTTCAGACTTAATATATTCAGTCCCTGTATATCTTAATCTTTTATGATCACTAATTAATTTTCCAGTTAACACGCAAATCAAGGCATCATGTGCTTCAATATCATTTTTTGATACGTAATGTGCATCATTTGTAGCTATAACATGAATATTAAGTTCTTCAGATATTTTAACTATTTCACTATTAACAATTCTATCTTCAATTGATCCATGGTCTTGAATTTCAAGATAAAAATCTTCACCCAAAAGTTCTTTGTACCATGCTGCTACTTCTCTAGCGATATCATTTCTTCCTTTTAATATCGCTTGTGGAATTTCACCGCCTAAGCAAGCTGTTGAGCAAATTAAACCCTCACTATATTTTTTAAATAAAGCTTTATCTATACATGGTCTTGAAAATATACCTCTTCCCCTAACACCGTTTAAATGACTTAGTGTCGTTAATTTGACGAGATTTTCATAGCCAATTTGATTTTTAGCAACAACTACAAGATGATATCTTTTCTCTTTTTTGGGCTGAGGGTCATCAATTGAACCATTTATAACGTACATCTCATTACCAATAATTGGCTTTATATTTGCTGCCTTACATAACTTCAATAATTCAATAGCTCCATACATTACCCCATGATCAGTTAGGGCTAGAGCTGGCATGCCCAATTCCTTTGCCCTTTCAACCATTAAAGGTAGTTGGCTGGCTCCATCAAGAAGGCTGTAATCACTATGATTATGAATTGGAACAAAAGCCATTAATATCCTACGAGGCTACGCTGCATATAGTGTAGCGACAATTATATCCTCTACATTAAGTGGCTTAACCTTTATAAGGTGAAATCTGTGTTAGGCCTATTTTTATAAACCTCAGCAGCATTTTCAAATTGACTAGCAACTTGAAGAAGCTTCGCTTCTTCAAATATATTCCCTATGAGCTGTAAGCCTATTGGCAAACCTGATTTATCAAAGCCGCAAGGCAAGCTGATAGCTGGTAATCCAGCCAAATTTGCAGGAATCGTTAGCAAATCTGATAAATACATCGCCATAGGGTTGTTTATATTTTCTCCAGAACCAAAAGCAGTAGTGGGAGCAGTTGGAGCCAACAAAATATCTACTTTTTTGAAAGCTTCATCAAAGTCTTTCCGAATCAAAGTTCTAACTTGTTGGGCCTTCTTGTAGTAAGCATCGACATAACCAGCGGAAAGGGCATAAGTTCCAATAAGAATTCGTCGTTTAACTTCACTTCCAAAACCAAGCGCACGACTTTTGGAGGTCATTTCTATAAGAGATTGGTCATCCTCAGAGCGGAATCCATATTTGACTCCGTCATATCTGGCTAAATTGGCTGAAGCTTCAGATGGAGCAATAACATAATAAGTAGCAATTCCATCGTTAAAGCGAGGACAAGAAACATTAATAATCTTGGCTCCTAAGTTTTCGAGGAGAGAAGCACCACCAAGAACGGAATCTTTAACTTCAGCAGCTAAACCATCATGTTCAAAACAGTTATCAATTAAACCAATTTTCATCCCCTTAATTGACTTCGAAAGGGTATCTAAATAATTAGGCACAGGAATATCAACAGTTGTTGAATCAAATTCATCTTTGCCTGAAATCACATGGAGAATTTCAGCTGCATCAGAAACATTATTTGCAAATGGGCCAACCTGATCTAGAGAACTAGCAAAAGCTATTAAACCCCATCGACTTACACGACCATAAGTAGGTTTCATACCAACAACGCCACAAAAGGAGGCTGGTTGTCGGATTGATCCACCAGTATCAGAACCCAAAGATCCATAGCATAATCCTGCAGCAACAGAAGATGCGCTACCACCAGAACTTCCTCCAGGAACTTTAGTTATATCCCATGGATTTAAACAAGGACCAAATGCAGAGGTTTCGGTAGAGCTCCCCATCGCAAATTCATCCATATTTGTCTTCCCAATCATTATTGCTCCTGCGTTCAAAAGTTTTTTGGTAACTGTGGACTCATATGGTGGGACAAAGTTACTCAAAATCCTGCTTGCACAAGTAGTCTTAATTCCTTTTGTACAAAGGTTATCTTTGATAGCAAGTGGTATACCTGACAAAGGGGAAAGAGGCTCGCCAGAGGCAATTTGTTTATCGACGTACTCAGCCTGACTTAATGCCTCATCAGTATTAACAGTTAAAAAAGAATTTAGAGTTGTATCTAATGCCTTTATTCTTTCAATTTTTTCTTGAACAAGCTCTTTGGAAGAGACTTCACCACTTTTCAATTTCTGGCGTAAGTCTGCAATAGTCATTATTGATTATAAAAATATTTTTTAGCTTATGACGTTAGAGGCTCATTACGGCGACACCTAATTAAACTATGATTTATTTCCTGAGGTGACTCTGCAGAAAGATCTTCCACAAAACCATTTAATCTGACTTTTAAGCTACGACGAGTCAGAAACGGTCCAAACCAATAAGTTACTTCAGGCTGAATAGTCTCAACCTTGGCCCACCAGGCCAAACCAAAACTATTACCTAAGCTTCGAAGAGCCCTAATGGGACCCATAAATAAACTGCATTTAATTTATTATACTTTCCTAACCAGATGTTTATCAAATAAAAAAGGAATATTATGTTCAGTTGATGATGAAACATACATTTGAAGCCAAAAAAGTATTGAGTATGAAATCCTGTTGGTGATGTAATTAATTCTGTAATTTGATTATGAAGTTGTAAAAATCATAAGAAAACTATAAAAAATATACACTTCTTTTAAAAGTTAAAATTGAAATGGATTTAGTTATGATTTTCATTGGAAATCTTAGGTTTCAATAATCTAGGAGATGGGTCTTGTCCAGAGATTGAACGCATCCATCTGGATCTAGCCACTTCATATAAGAAAATAGACGTAGCTACTGATGCATTAAGGCTTGTAGTTATTCCCTTAAGAGGAATCCTAACCAACTGATCACACAACCTTCTTGTTATTAAGGAAATCCCTTTATCTTCAGATCCAACTACAACTACTACAGGACCTTCTAATTTGATTTCAGACAAAGTTGATGATCCTTCCTCTGCAAGGCCAACAATGATATAACCTTCGTCTTTCAATTTCTCCAGAGACCGATTTAGATTAACAACTCTTGCCACAGGCAAGTGTTCCAGAGCACCAGCAGCAACTTTTGCTACTGATCCAGTTAAACCTGCACTGCGTCTTTGTGGAAGGATTAATCCTTGAGCGCCAAGGGCCTCGGCAGACCGAATTATTGCTCCGAGATTCTGAGGATCAGTTAACCCATCTAAAGCCAGTAGCAATGCTGAATCACCAAAAGCTTTGCATGCCTCTATTAAATTCTTCAAATCATGTGTTTTTGATGCGGCAATTTGTAAAACTATTCCTTGATGAACAGCTCCATTAGTGAGTTGGCCAAGCCTTGACCAAGAAACTTCTTCAACTAAGACACCTGAAGCTTTTGAATCTTTAAGGAGCTGAAAAAACTTTGGTGTACTTCGTAATTCAGAGGTACACCAAATCCTATGAATTGCCCTGCCAGCCAAAAGAGCTGCCTCTGTTGAATGACGACCCCAAATCAAATCATCACTTAACGTTTTGGTAAAGCTTTCCGAATATGAGAGAGGTTCTTTATTTTCCAAACTTCTGCGATTGTGAGTGCCCTGAGGATTCTGATTTCCATATGAAGGGATAGGCGATTTCCTCTCAAACCGATTGGATCCTCTGTAATTTCTATTTTCCTGAGTATTTTGATCTCTGTATGAAGGGTCTGTCGATTTTCTCTCAAATCGATTGGATCCTCTGTAATTTCTATTTTCCTGAGTATTTTGATCTCTGTATGAAGGGTTTGTCGATTTTCTCTCAAATCGATTAGAGCCTCCTGAGTTGGAGTTTAACTTATAATTAATTCTTGATCTTTCTAACGATTCCTTCTCTAACGAATATTTATTTACTCGATCAGAGGAGAGACTATTAATTCTGTTATTTGTTCTTCGTCGATCATTAAAGTTTGACTTTTTGGAATCATTATCTCGGCGATAATAATTATTACTCCTTGTATCAAATGAAGAATTTTTTGAATTCCTTTTGTCTTTATTGAAACGATAACTCATTTTATAAGAACAATTTTCTAGTTAATGGGTCGATCAAGAAGATCGAACAAATCAGCAAGCCGATTTGGATTTTTTAAAAACAACCATCCAACAATAGTCTCAAATCCGGTAGCAATTGCATATGTGGCTGCATCTACATTTTTAGGACCTCTCCCAGCCTTGTTTCTACCTTTTCTAAGAAAATCCTTTTCGATATCAGTAAGGAATGGCTCTATATCTTTGATTGCTCTGGCTTGACTGGATGCATTCACCTCTTTAACAACAGCATTATGAAGTTCCTTTGAGCGCATTGGTCTACTGCAATAACGTAACCTTTGATGCATTTCCCATACTGCATCACCTAGCCAAGCTAGTTGCAAAGGACCCAATCCATCTGGAGAAATGGATGATTTGTAAGAGCGAATCCAATCAGTCAAGCTGATAATTTACTAATAGCAGTATTAATATCTGGTGCCAGGTGAAGAAATTCTTCTAAGCGAACAAGCTTAATAGTTTGTACAACTCTAGGGTTTCCTACAACTTTAAAGGCTCTTTTAGACTGAGAACATTTTTTTGCTGCTTGAACCATTGCGCCTAAACCACAAGAATCAATGAAGTCGATATTGGTTAAATCAATAACTACTGATAGTTGATTTGAATCTAAAACTTCATTGATATATGTAGTGAATTGCTTCTCTGAATAGGCATCTAGTTGACCAGTGAAATTTAGCACCAAACAACCATTTTGCTGGCTGTAACCACCTCTAAGAGAAACAGTAAGTCGTTGTAATTCAGTTATGGGATTAGTCCCCTATGACTTCATGATGGAAGTGTAGTGATAGAAACCAAATTAATCCACGATTCTTCGTCGTTCTTCTATTAAGGTTACGAAATGATTAAAATGGTGATCAGCATCGTGAGGGCCAGGACTGGCCTCAGGATGATATTGCACACCAAAAAAAGGCCTGTCAATTACTGAAATAGCCGCAACTGTTTGATCATTCAAATTTAATCGTGTGATTTTTACTTCTTCGGAATTTAAAGATTCTGAATTCAGTGCAAAACCATGATTTTGACTTGTTATTTCAACTTTTCCATTCAAACCACATGGATGATTTAATCCCCTATGTCCATAAGAAAGTTTAAAAGTTGTTCCTCCAAGAGCTAATCCCAGAATTTGATGACCTAAGCAGATCCCAAAAACTGGTAGTTTTTCGTGTTCAATTAACTTTTTAGCAAGTTCAATACCACTTTCAACAGTAGATGGATCACCAGGACCATTGGAAAGGAAAACGCCCTCAGGAGATAAAGATAAAACATCGGAAATTGAGGAATTTGAGGGCAAAACAGTCACTTCACATCCATGAGCAACTAATCGATCCAAAATCGATTGCTTAATCCCAAAATCTATAGCGACAACTTTGTACGGGTTGTTTTTTATATTTTTAATCCTCTTATCAAATGCAGCTGAGCACAATGAATTAACTTTAAAAGCCTTCTTAGTTGTTACTTTATCAACAAGATTTAGACCGCTCATAGAAGGAAATTTTTTTAAAACTGAAAACAAATCTGTTATTGAATGGTTTAACTCTGATGAGATAATTCCATTCAAAGAACCAGACTCTCTGAGATGTCTAACAAGTGCTCTTGTATCTATTCCACGTATTCCAACAACATTTTTATCCTTTAACCATTTCTCAAATGAAGTTTCATGCCGCCAGTTACTAGAAGTTGTAGATACTTGACGAGCAATCACGCCTTTAACTGAAGGATTTGTTGATTCATTATCCTCAGAATTCACCCCCGTATTACCAATCTCTGGGTAAGTGAATGTAATAAGCTGACCATAATAACTAGGATCAGTTATCACCTCCTGATATCCTGTCATACCAGTATTGAAAACGACTTCTCCAGAAATAGTCCCTACTGCACCAAAAGATATTCCCTCAAAGTAGGTCCCATCCTCTAATAACAATATTGCAGAGCTATCAGTATCAAAAAACATAGAAAATAGGGTTTATTAGATTAAATGAATTAGGTAGTTAAAAAGTCTTTTAACTGCTTAAAAAGAAGCCATGATTTATCTGTATTCAAACAATCTAATGCTCGTTTGACACCTAAAGACAAATCATCTTCTGCTCCTGAAACCCATAAAACTAAAGCGGTATTTAATGCTATGACTTCTTTATGATGCATATTTCCTTCACCTTTAAGTAAAGACATTAAAATTTGGGAATTAGTATTCAAATCATCACCTTTTAAACTTTCATTAGAAATTTCAGTAAGTCCAAGATCACTAGGATTAATACTTTCAGATCTAATAATATCTTTATCTAAGAAACGAAATTGATTAGGTCCAGCCAATGAAGCCTCATCAAGGCCACCTGCACCATGAACCACTACAGCTCTTTTGAGCCCCATCCCTTTTAAAGCTATAGATATTGGATCAAGCAAATCAGCCTTGGCCACTCCTAATACCTGAGACCTTGGCCTAAATGGGTTAACTAATGGACCTAATAAATTAAAAATGGTTCTTACTCCTAAGCTTTTTCTCAACGGAGCAAGATTTACCAATGAAGGATGCCAAGAAGGGGCAAAAAGAAATGTAATTCCCAAATTCTTTAAAGCTTCAACAACTTTTTCCGAAGAAACCTTTAGAGGTAATCCTAAATTTTCTAATACGTCAGCCGAACCGACCTTCCCACTTGCACTTCGATTTCCGTGTTTTGCAATTTTAACTCCTAAAGCAGCAGAGACAAACGCAACTGCTGTAGAGATATTGAATGTATTAGCTCCATCACCACCAGTTCCACAGGTATCAACCAAATCAAAAGATGGAAGGTCAGATGGAGTTATTGAGGCATTTTGAAGTATTTTTGCCATTGCCGAAAGTTCATCACCAGAGACTCCCTTTGATCTAAATGCAGCTAAGAATGCTCCCGTTTGAACTGGTTCAATTTTATTTTCGAGCCATGAATTCATTAAATAATTAGATTGCTCATCAGTTAACTCATTGGATGAAAGAAGTGATTCAAGAATTGCTGAAAAAGTTATAGGATTTAATGGGGTCATTTATCAGAAAAATGTCTGGATGCTATACATTCCAGGCAGAATATTTTTTATAACTTAATCACCAATATATCAACTGTAGAAGTTATTTAAATAAAAAAATAAATTCCTAACATTAAGATTGAGAGGAATCTGACGTATCAAATCCAGAACCAACGTTATCAGGACTTGAATGACTTGAAGGACGAAAGCCATCTGACCAAATTTTTCTTGTTATTTCCTCTAATTTCTCTTTATTAATGCACCATTTTTTTAATAATTTTTCCATATCAGAATTAAGATCTTCAGCACCTCTGAAATCCTGATAGCGAATTATTAATCTTGCTAGTTCAACAAAATTATTAGAAGTTGGAGAATTGATAGCACATAAACGATCAAGGTTTTCTCGATCAGTGGTATAAAGCGGATGATTTTGAGCCTCGTTCATAAATTAGTTAAATTGGATTTAGCTCACGTCTATGGGCTTATATTGCCTAAGTTAATGAGCACAATAATAAAAGAATGGCTGCATTAAGACTAGACCAAATAAAAAATTATTTGAGACCTCACAAAAAGGAACTTATAGTAGGAGCATTCTGTCTGATTTTTGTAAATATTCTAAGTGTTGTCATTCCAATGGAAGTTAGAAATATCGTTGATGATCTAAAGGAAGGATTTACATTTCCATATGTCTTGAATAAGTCGACATGGCTCATACTCTTAGCAACACTAATGGGCGGAGCAAGGTTGATATCACGGCAACTAGTATTTGGGGTTGGTAGACAAGTAGAAGTTTCATTAAGACAGAAATTATTTGATCGCATGCTGGAACAAGATCCTGGGTGGGTTCAAACCATAGGGACTGGAGAAGTCATAACAAGAGCTACTAGCGATTTAGAAAATATTCGAAGATTGCTTGGCTTTACTGTTCTTAGTCTTACAAACACATTTTTGGCATACACATTCACATTGCCAGCGATGCTTTCAATAAACCCACTCTTAACTTTTTTTTGCCATATCTGTTTATCCAATTTTACTTGGCACCGTTGGATTATTTGGTGGAAGAATGGTTAAACAAAGAAAAAGACAACAAAAAGCATTATCAGAATTGAGTGAATTAATCCAAGAAGATCTATCTGGAATTAGCGCAATTAAAATTTATGGTCAAGAAAAAGCTGAACAAAAAGCCTTTGAGAAATTAAATATTCGATATAGAGATGCGGCTATTAACCTTGCTAGAACTGCAAGTACTTTATTTCCACTTCTTCAAGGTTTATCCTCCATTTCTTTACTTTTACTTATTGCAATCGGGAGCAGCCAACTAAGCAGCGGAAGTCTTACAGTGGGGGGATTAGTGGCTTTAATTCTTTATGTAGAAAGACTAGTTTTTCCTACAGCCTTATTAGGTTTTACGCTTAATACGTTTCAATTAGGCCAAGTAAGTTTAGAAAGAGTAGAAGAGCTATTAAACCATGAACCATTGATCAAAGATAAAGATAAGACGGTCAACATATCTAAAGCTATTTCAGGCAAATTAGAAGCAAGAAATCTATCAATAAAGTATGAAGATTCTCCTAGGAAAATACTTGATGAAATTTCTTTTAAAATAAACCCTGGAGAAATAGTTGCTTTAGTGGGACCTGTAGGTTGTGGAAAAACCACATTGGCAAGAGCTTTAGGAAGAATGATAAATATTAATGAAGGGACATTATTTTTAGACGACAATGATGTCACTGATTTAAAACTCAAACAGCTAAGAAGCAATATCGCTTTAGTGCCTCAAGAGGGATATCTTTTTACTGAAACTCTTACAGAAAATATTAGATACGGAAATCCAAAAGCTTCACTAGAGAAAGTTCAAGAATCAGCAAACGAAGCCAGAATGACAGATGACATAAAAGGTTTTCCTGATGGGTTTAAAACACTTGTCGGCGAAAGAGGTATAACTCTAAGCGGTGGACAAAGACAACGAACAGCTTTGAGTAGAGCATTATTGGTAAATTCAAAAATAATCGTTCTTGATGATGCCTTAGCAAGTGTCGACAATAAAACTGCCTCGGCAATACTTCAAACAATAAAAAGCCAATATAATAAGACTGTATTAATGATTAGTCATCAACTATCAGCTGCAGCATCGTGTGATCGTATATTAGTAATGAACGAAGGGAAAATTGTACAGGAAGGCACTCATCAATTCTTAATTATGAAAGACGGTTTGTATAGAAGCATGTGGGAAAGAGAAAAAGCTAAAGAGCAACTTCAATCAAATGATTAATCATTACTTATTATTTTTTTTAATCAATACAAATTAATTTAGAGATAAGATAGAAAAACAATTTTATTCATTTAAATATTTATTAAATCATGAGCGCATTAACAAAATATAAACTTATTTGCGACCTTGCATTTGGTGATATATACATACAAATCCTTGCATGGATGGGTGTTATTTTTGTAAGTCTTGCTGCAGGCCTTGCACTTATGGGATCGTCTAGACCAATTTTTGCTCTCTTAGGAGTTGGATTAATCCTTGTTTTAAGCCTTCCTTTCTTATTATTTTCATTTGTTACTACATTAATTAATCATATAAAAATAGAAACAATAAATTAAAATTATGATTAAAAAAATAAGCGAATATTTAACAATGATAATTGATAAGCTATATTCGACTAATAGTATAGAAAAACAAAATAAGAAAGTGATCCATGTAATATTAAGAAATGATCTTTTAGCTAAACTTAAAGATAATGAGGAAGAAATACTTTTTGGATGTGGATGTTTTTGGGGGGCGGAAAAAGGTTTCTGGAGACTACCAGGAATAATCACAACAGCAGTAGGATACGCTGGTGGAGAGAAAAAGGAACCAAGCTATAGAGATGTATGTACTGGTCTAACTGGGCATGCAGAAGTCGTTAGAGTTATTTGGAATAATAGTGAAATTGATCTAAGCGACTTATTAAAACTATTTTGGGAATGCCATGACCCAACACAAGGAAATCGTCAAGGTAATGACACTGGAAGCCAGTACAGATCTGTGATTTACACAACAAGCAAAGATCAAATAAGTAAGGCAATGGAAAGTAAAAATAGCTACCAAAAAGAATTACAAAAAAAAGGCTTTGGATTAATCACTACTGAGATTGAAAAAGATATTAAGTTCTATTTTGCTGAAGATTATCATCAACAATATTTAGCAAAGCCAGGTAGCAGACCATATTGCTCAGCAATGCCAACAAAAGTAACACTCAAAGACTTTAATGGTTCAAACTTTAAATTAAATGAAAAGATATGGTCTCACTATAATTGGGATATAAGTCATTGTATTCTAAGAGGAGATAATACACCTATTGATTCCAATTTATAATGAATGATCAATTACCAGACAGAACTGTTTTGCTGATTATAGTAGCAACTTTGTTATTAGTATTTTTTCTAGTCTTTAGTTTTAAATCCGAGAGAATTGAACAAGAAAAAACAATTCAATGGATGGATAGTTCGTTAGATACAGAATATACATATCCAGGCTAAACATCTGTGTTTTACCTTTGATTAAAAGTATAAAAGCATATGAAAAATAATAAATTAGAAAAGAATTTAGAAAAAGCGAGAATAAATTTATACAATATTCTTGCGATTTTAATTGTTATTGTTCCAGAATACTTAGCTGAATTAATCTATACATTCGAAGTATCGCAACATAACGGTATATTGCCAAACGAGGGGGATGCCTGGAAAAAAAACACTGAATTAAAACTCTCAAAGATGAATATCTACGAGTTAAGATTAACGGCTAAAAGGCTAGGAGTTCATGGTTATTCTAATGAAAATAGGAATTCACTCATTAAGCGAATAACTAGAAAGTCTAAGAAAAGAATTAAATGGAAATCATCAAAAATTTAAAATAGCTACAAGACCTTGTGATAATTTAAAAAAACGGGACGTAGCGCAGCTTGGTAGCGCACCACTTTGGGGTAGTGGGGGTCGTGGGTTCAAATCCCGCCGTTCCGATAAAATCAGATGTATTACGAATCAGAATCGTTGACTAAAGATTGGATTAATTTTGTCGTACTGATAAGAACTGCTAAAAAAACGAAGAAAGTTAAAAAAATAATTAACGCAAAGACTAATGGTGGTATATCAATCTCCCCGAAAGAAACCATGAATAAATCAGGTAAAAACTTCATCAAAGTTAAATCAATATCATATTCAATACTAGACTAATAATAATAGCAAAATAAATTTCATAAAGTTGATAATATTAAAGCTCCAAAGGCTAAACGATAATAAACAAACGCAAAAGTATTGTTTTTAGCTACAAACTTAAGAAATAAGTCAATAGCAAATATTGAAGAAAGAAAGGAAGATATAATACCAATAATAATAGGAAGAATATCTATTAAAGATGATGTTGTTAATATAGTAAAAAATTCAACAAACCCTGAGATCGAAATAGCTGGAATTCCTATTAAAAAAGAGAGTCTTGCTGCCGTTTTTCTTTCAACACCAGAAAACAAAGCTGAAGTTAAAGTAATACCAGATCTTGAAACTCCAGGAAATATTGCGAGAGATTGAAAAATACCTAATAAAATTACATCTCGTAAATTAATATCAGAAAATAATTTATTCTTCTTACCATAAATTTCAGAAGCTGCAAGTAATAGAGCCATAAAAATAGAAATCATAGCTATGAAAAACAAACTTCTAAAATTGGAATCTGAGAAATCTGGCCAAAAAAATTTAATAAAAAAGCCTACAAAAAATATAGGAATATTTGCTAAAATAATATAGTTAGCAAGTCGTTTATTATCATCTTCGGAAACCGACGGATGCGTAGAAATGGAGAAAAAAGAATTAATTATTACACCAATCTCCTCTCTAAAGTAATAAATAATAGCGAATGCACTACCTAATTGTAGAGAAGCAGAAAACGAGGCCCCTGGATCAATCCAACCAAAAAGATGAGGAAAGACTTTTAAATGAGCCGTACTACTAATTGGAAGAAACTCAGTAAAACCTTGAATAATCCCTAACAATAAAGATTTGAAGTAAATAAATAAAAAAGGATGAAGTTCATTAGACATTTCTATAAAAGACTAAAAACACAAGACATCTTAATTTCTTGAAATTTTCAATTATTATAGATATAATTATTAAAATAAAAATAAATCATGGGAAATAAAATTATATTCTCATTAATTATTGTTATAACCTCATTATTAGGCTTACAAGGAAAGGTTAAAGCAGATTACTGGCTTGTAATAGGAAGTTATAGGCAAGGTCCTGGAGGGAAACCACAAGTTAGTGGAATCACAAGTCCATCACTATTTGCGATCCCAATTGGGAGTAAGAAATTATGTATGGAAGCGGGAAAAAAAATTGAGGATGCTATTTACAAACCTGTCTGGCAATTTGATAGCAAGTGGACATGCATCGAAAATCAAAATAATTAGATGGTCAATCTAAAACAGTAAAATCATTATCTCTGCACGTCATGTGCACAGCCATCTCCTTCATAGTCATCACTGTTGTAATATCCATTCTTAGTGCCAAAAAAAACAGCAGACAAAACAAAAGGTACTGCTACAAAAATCAAGAAATTAGATAAATTCAAACGACTCTTAATCAATTTATAAACTTTAATCTACCAAAAAAAATCTTACTTGTGAATTCAAAATTCTATAAAAATCCTTAATCTATTAAATAAAAAAGAGTAAAAATTAGCTAAACCGACTGAGGACAGGATTTACAACAAACTCTATAATAAAATAAGTTACTAAAAACCAAGAAAAAATAAAGAATATAAATAAACTAGGACCCTTTAAAAAAGGTTGAAAATAATTATTCGATCCATCGCTCTCTAGAACAGAAGTGCATTCTTTGACCTGAGAATTTGCTAGTCGATAATAATCTGAGCCAGGTAATCTATTGTCAGCATAAGTTTTCCTTAGATTTTTAATCAGTGGTTCGGGGTTATCTGTGATTAAAAATGCAATCAATTCGCCTGGTCTTAAATCAATTCTTGTTCTTTCTAGGTTGTTAGTAGAACCTATATTGAATAAATCACCATTTCGAATTAAATAGACATAGGAAGCCATTATATAAGCATGAGTAAGATTTATATTTAATTATGATAGACTGGAAAAAAAATAAAGCATACAAATTTAACAAAAGATAAAATAATATATCAAGAACTAAATTACAATCAAATATACTATTTAACTAATATAGATAATATCAAAAGTGATATTTAGTAGTCAATAATTTATCAATCCTTCGATGTTGATTAATTTGAACTGTGGTATCGGCATTAATAAAGGATAAAGATTGTTGTGGAATCGAAGATTGAATCATACGTATAAAATCTGTCAAGTTATTACCTTTCAATCCAGAGCCTTTTATTTTAATCATTTCTTCCTCTTGTTGAGTTTTCCACAAAATTGTATTATTAAAATGAGAAGATTTAAGATGCCATATTTTATCGAACTTTTTCCAGATTTTACTATATTTAATAAGAGATTCTTGAATCAAACTACGATAATCTTTTTCATCCTGACTCAAAGACAAATTGAATTTATCTTCAGATAAGCTATCTATATTATTTAAATCTGAAACAGGTTCGCAGCCTACGAACCATCCCTCCAGAATTAAGATTTTAGATTTTAATTCGCACCAACCTGATCGATCTCCTTTTCCATCTCTTAAAGACTTATCAAAAGTGGGGCTCCTAAGAATACCTGTTTTCAAAAAGACATCTAAAGATTGATGCAATAAATCTAAAGAATGACTACCTGGAAAACCTCTTGGAACATTCCATGGATTACCCTTCATGGCAAAATCCATTTCTTGGGCAGGTAAATAAAAATCATCCAAAGATATAACTTTAATATCTAAAGAAAGTTCTCTAGCTACATTATCAATCCAAAATCCAAGAGTAGATTTACCTGATCCAGGAAGCCCTGAAAAACCTATTACTATTGGTTGATTAATAGTATTTATATAATTTTCTAAAAGCGAAAAAAATGGAAATGTTAAGGACCATTTCCAATCTGATTTTTGATTTGGTTTCCAATATTTATCAATAATAGATAGAACATTAACATCAGACCATTTTGAATAAAAAGCTGAAGGTGTAATAGACAATCCTTCAAGAAATAAACGATATGTATCTAAAGGGAAAAGGAAATCATCCCTTATATCCATTGGGAAAATATCATTAATATCATAATTACTATCTTTATTTTTCATAAATCCTTTAAATTATTAATAACATCCTCAACACTATTTGACCAACCCTCTGCGTGAGGAGCATTTGCCAATCGAAAGGAGCCGTTATTAATACCATTCTGTAAATACTTATTTGGACCATTTTTACCAGGAATAACAATAGATATATCAGCATATTCAAGTAAGGGGAGATCATTTTGCGAATCACCAAGTGCAATAATCTTTACATCGTTGTTCTGTAGATAAACTTTTAATTTGTTAACAGCTTGACCTTTATGACTTTCACTAGAAAGTAAATGACTCATTCTATTTCCTTTAAAAACATGAACATTATAAGAATCACAAATAAGCTTTACTTTATCAAAAATCTCATCAGGAGGATTTAAGAAAGGAACACTCCATCGCCTATCTAAGGCTCTAGTAATACCTTGATCAGATAAACCAGTAAGTTCAAATATTTGATTTTTGCTTAAATCATTTAATGGAGTTAAGTGGTAGTTAACATTTTCGGATATATTAAATAATATAATTTTTAATTCCGTATAACTTTTTCCAAGAATCAATTCCCATTCTGACGAATTCTGGTCATAATGCCCATAAATAGCCGCTCCATTCTCAACAATAAAAGGATCTCTCAATGCATTCTCTTTTCTAAAGTATCTAACTTCAGAAGCAGTTTTACTTGTACATGGTATTACAGGAATATTCAGTTCCGTTAACATTTTTAATGTTTTTCTTGCAGGACCAATATCGTAATCATCATCCATTAATGTTCCATCGAGATCTGTAACTATCCAATATTTAGAATTATTTTTCATAAGGCTAATCAGTTAATGTAATCCAAACTACTTGATAAGGATTAAGTTTGAAAATATTAGTATTTAAATAAGAGCCAGTAATATTATCAAGTAAACGTTTATCAGAACTTAATTCTAATGAATTGATTTCATTTAATGGAGAAATACTTAAAAATTCATGGGACATATTACAAATAACATAGACACTTTCTTCAGCCAAACCTCTTTGAATAATTACACAATTAGCTATATTTGTAGAAATACATTTCATACTCGCCTCCGGATGAAAAGCTTTAAGTCTTGACCTGACTTTAACTATATGAGTAAGGTATGAAATATTTTTACTAGCTGGAGAATCAAAGTTCTTAAGTGCTTCAAGTAATTTATTTGCCTCAAATTTTTCTCGATTTAAATCTCTTCTTTGCCCTGTTTTTCTAAAAGAATCAAGATCATTAGGAGAGGCTAATACAGCTGGGAGATAAAAAGCTGGAACACCTTTTAAAGATAAAGTAAAAAGTTGACTTAGCAAAAAACGTTCAAATTGAAATAGCGTATTATCAGGAGCTTCGTTAGACATCGCACTCCACCAACTAATATTTAATTCATAAGGTTGATCTTTTCCATTTGACAGCCGACGATGACTAACTAATCCTCCGCGTTTCTCTGATTCAACCAATAGATTATGGACTCTATTATCGTCCATAATTCCTTCTAATGCTCTTAAGCCAATACCATCATGTGAAGAAGTAAAGTTGAGCAGAGACGTATCCCTTGGCAACTCATTCCAATGAGATAACCAATTATTTAATAAATCAGTTTTACCGGTATAAATAGCTTCTAATAATAAAGGAGGTAGAGTAAAGTTATAAGCAAGATTGGCTTCATTCCCATCAATCAAATAAGAAAGATTTTCTTTTTCTGGAACATTAGTCTCAGTAATTAATACTGCCGAAGGCTTAATGATCTTCAAGCATTTATTTAAAAGCTTAACTATTGAGTGTACTGGATCTAAATGTAAACAAGTCGTATATGGCTCCTTCCAAACAAAAGCAATTGCGTCAAGTCTAATCCATTCGGCTCCATTAGATATATATCTAACTAATAGTTTCAAAAACTCAAGAAAAATATGTGGATTTTTCCAATCAACGTCAATTTGATCTGGTCCAAATGTTGTCCAAACGTTCCTAAAGCCTTGATTAGTATTTACGTCAGTGAATAGAGATGAATTTCTAGGCCTTATAACTTTTTCCCAAATATCAGTATCAGAAGGAGCAACTATGTACGACTTACCAGGATCCTCTGATTTTATAAATTGATGAACCCATGGATGAGAAGAAGAAACATGATTTAAAACAAGATCTGCCATTATTTTGTGCTTACTTGATAATTCCTTTAAATCATTCCAATTCCCAAAAGCATCATCAATTTTTTCATGATTAGAGACAGCGAATCCGCCATCACTTGTAGAAGGGAGAAATGGTAAAACATGTATGACTGAAGAAAGACCACTTAATCTATTTTTTACGAATTCAGTTAATGTTTTTAAAGTTGATTCGTCTTTCCTATAAATTGAATCTGGGTAAGTGATCAAAACAACACTAGAAGAATCCCAAATTGATCCGATCTCTAATTCTTTATTGTTCTTGATAACACGAAATGGATCGAGAATCTGCAACAATTGTGACCACACTGAATTGATTTCTTGTTCAGAGTACTCAGGATAAATTTCTCTGAGAGACAATCTCAGCTCATCTAATTCACTATCCAACTCAGACACTCTTTAAAGGAAAACAATCTTCTCTACCTCATCGTAGCTCCCACCTTGAATCTGTAAAACTTTTTTCTTGAATGGACTTTCAGCAGGGTTTAATCACAACTATTCATGAGTATGGACTGGCAAAAGATCCAGTAACTCAATTAAATAAAGACCTCTTAAAACGGCCAACATCAATACTTATTCCATGCCTATTTGATGAGTTCAGTAGGCCAGCCTTAAAACTTATAAGAACTACATTAAAAGAATTAAAAAATTTAAATCAGCTAGTCATAGCTCTATCTGCTAGTAATCGGGACGAAGTCGAGAGCGCAAGAGATTTCTTTAGAGAAATGCCATATCCAGTTCACGTCCAATGGACTAATAGTCCAAAAGTTATTGAATTGCTAAAAGACCAAGAGAAAAATGGTTTAGATCTATTAGGTGTTCCAGGGAAAGGATGGGCAGTCTGGCAAGGAGTTGGTGTTGCAACGAAAAGTTCAGAAGTCGTAGCACTTTTCGATGCTGATATCAGAACATTCAATTCTAATTATCCAGCAAGAATGTTGGGTCCTTTACTAGAAAAATCAAATGGGATTTCGTATGTGAAAGCTTTTTACAGCCGTCTATCTCTTGAAACAAATGCACTTCAAGGGAGAGCTACGAGATTATTTGTAGGTCCACTTCTATCAAGCTTGGAACAATTGATGGGGAATGCACAATTCCTTCAATATTTACAGTCATTTAGATATCCACTGGCTGGAGAGTTTGCTTTTACTACAGACTTGGCAATGAATTTAAGAATTCCATGTGACTGGGGGTTAGAGATAGGGCTTCTATCAGAGGTTTATAAAAACGTAAGGATATCAAGAATCGCACAAGTTGATCTGGGTATTTTCGACCATAAGCACAAAGAAATAGGTTCAAAGGCTAATGAAGGTCTCCAAAAAATGTCCACGGAAATTCTTTCCAGCGTTTTAAGAGGATTAATGGAACACGAAGCAAGAACCCTTACAAGTTCTCAATTAGCAAACTTGGAAGTTTTATATCGAAGAGCAGGAGAAGACAGAGTAAAACAATTTAGTTTAGATTCCTCAGTTAATCAATTGCCCTACAGTCGACATAAAGAAGAGCTAGCAGTTCATACTTTTGGAAAACTATTAAGACCAGCAATAAGTAAATTCCTGGAATCACCTGTCAAGCAACAATTGCCATGCTGGGCAAGGGTTTTAGACTGTGAAAGTAAATTACAAGATGATTTAGAAAAGGCTGGATGCGCATAAAAGCAGTAACAAATTAATACTCATAAAAAGCCTTTAATTAGTAATGAAATTCCAACAGAAAAAGAAACTAATTCAAAAACAACTTTAATAAATTTGGACCCTTTAATTATAGAAAAATAAGCTCCAAAGTACCCACCTAGAAGTGAACCTAAAATCAAGACAGGGATATAGCTCCAAATAATATTTCCCTTAAATCCTAAAGAGAGTGCACCAATACCATTCCAAAAAATTCCAACAAAAATCAAGGTATAAGCAACCGCTAAAGAAAAAGACAAATCAAATATTGTTATCATCCAAATCGTCACAAATAGTCCAGTACCAGAAGAAAGATAACCATTGAAGAAACCAATTATAAAAAGGCCTAATGAGCCAATTATTATCCTTAACTTATTAATTCGAATTTTTTTATTTGTACTGCCAAGTTTCTTCTGCTTAATTGAGTAAAAGCTAAGAAACAAAGTCAAAAAACCTAATAAGGTAGTTGAAAAATTATTAGGTAAAATTGAGGAAGTATAAGCTCCTAATAAAACGCCAGGCAAACCCGAAATTAATATCAAAAAAGCATATTTTATTTGTAAGTTATTTTTCTTTAAGTGTGGTACTGAAGCCCCAAAACCTAATGCAACACTAGCAACTTTGTGAGTTGCCAAGGCTTTTGAGAAAGGTAAACCAAAGAATATGAGAGCCGGAAGTTGTATTAAGCCTGCACCACCTCCAGATAACGCAGAAATGAAATTAGATAAAAATGATATAAATCCCAAAAGGATTTGAGAAATAATATCATTACTTAACATATAAATCTATATGATATATTTTATACAAAAATTATTTCATATGTTTTGATCTAAATATTCTTAATCATTTCCCTTCTAATAAGGTCGATACAATTTGGGTGCTCATGAATATACCTATTAAATTCCATTGCAAGTAATCTTGCTTCATATGCATCACATGCATAAAAGCAATTCTCAAGACGTTGATTATCACAGTTTCTATAATGAACTGTGTAAGGTCTTAAGCTCGCGAGTGGGATTTTAAATTGAGTTTGATTCATTTTCAATTTATATTCCTATTTCAGTTATGCATCCATTAGAAAAATTTTTCTACGGATGTCTTGTAACCAATATAAATTAAAATTTATTTAGAATTTGATTTTGAATTAAAATTCGATTTATAAGAGATTAAATAAATTAGTATAGATTATTCACATGATCAAATTATCTGAAATAGATCTAGGGTCTGACCTTTTATCAATTTTTATCTTAATCGGATTCCTAGCTACGTCTTTTGTCTTTATAAGACTAACGATAATTGGAATTAACTATATAAAAATAAATTATTCAAAAGAAGAAGCTGTGGAAAGGGGGGAAGTGGAAAACAAAAACGAAAGCAAAGGTTTTTAAAGAGATTAAAATAAGAAGAAAATAAAAATAGGCTTTCCAGCATATAAAAATTTGTTATTAGATGAATAGTTAATTCATTGATTCAAAAAATATGTTAATTTAGTAAAATCTAAAGTTATTCATAATGGAAGTAAATCCACTAATACCAATTGGGGCAAAGATAATAGTAGATAAGTCAAAAATAGAAAAACTATTGCCAAACAAATTATTGGATACATTACCAAAACAGATAAATGGAGAAATTGTTGATTACAAAATGACAGATGGGATGGGTATTGGATATGTATTAATGACTGAAGATAATATAAAAATTTGGATATTCAACACCGAGTTAAATGAACAAACAAGGAAAGAATATAGCTTGGAAGAGTCAAATAAATATTACAATCCCCAAAATAGTAATCTTATACTAGGAAAATATAAACTGGCTTACGAGATAAATGGGAATAGGAATATTAAAACGATAGCAAATCCAATAAATCTAATTAACTGGTTGATATTTACGATGAAAGATATTTTTTAAACTGCTAATCAACTTGCCGTTTCATGATAAGAAATAACATTTTTCCAATTTTTATTGTTTCTGAAAGTTCCCATCTCTCCTGGCCCTTTTTATTTAGAAATTTACTTAGTTGCATAGCAGGGTGCTCGGAACCTACATTTTCCTGATATTGTTCGGGAAATTGATCTTTAAGGAAATCTGGACTCAGTGAACCTTTAAGTTTTTCGCTTGCAGCCTCGGGATTGCTTGCTTCTTCATGTTTACTTGATGAATCATCAATGTTTAGATGGACTACATGATATTCCCACTGCATAAATATAATTTATGATAATATTTATTATACATAGTTCAACTATAAGCGAATTTGATATATTCAGATTTCAAAAAAGTTAAAAATCAGATAGTGATTCAAAAAAATATTAATATGGAGAAAATGAATTAAAATCATCGTGGAAGGATTTGACCCAGCTATAAATTATGGTCCAAATGATGCAGGCATATCAGCATTAACAATAATTTTAGGTATTGTTGGACTAATAGCTATTTCATGGCTGTTTGGAAAAATATATGCACAAGTAGCCAAATTTTTCGAAAGCAATGATAAAAATGATTCGTAGATAAAATCAAAGAAAAAATATTTATATCTATAAAATAAATACATTTAAAACAAAATCAATATTGAATAAAACAAAAGAGTTGTGAATTATTGCAAACTAAAATAACAAAACAATATTAAATGTAGTATTTTGAGATTTATCTAATAATCATTAATTATGTTGGCTTCCTTGATGGTTCATGAATGGGCGACACCTTTAAATCTATCAGCTCCAATAGCTGGAATACTTACTATAGGGGGCTTTATGGGTTATTACAGTTTATCTAGGAAGTTTTAGAAATTATATCTTAAGAGTAAAGAATAAATATAAATAACCTATAAATGAAAAAGTTAAATTGGATAGATTTTGATGAATGCATATATTACATATCTATGGGTTGCAAAAACAAAAAATTTGAGGGAGTATATGGTTTCCCTAGGGGTGGACTATGTCTTGCCGTTGCACTAAGTCATTCACTTGGACTTCCCTTATTAGACAAGCCTAAAAATAATTCTCTAATAGTTGATGATATTTACGACACTGGATACACTCTAGAGAAAATAAAGCATTTAAAAGGTGCAGAAACTCATGTATGGATTAGCAAAAAACAACCAACATGGTGGAATACCTATAAATACATCAAAGATAAGGAATGGATTGTTTTTCCTTGGGAAAATATAAATTTAGCTGATATAGATAGAAAGAGATATTGCAAATCTAGACATTAAACTTTTTACCACATTAATTCATTACTTCTATCTTTTCTAGATGATGAATTAATGGGCTTAAAACTCAATAATCCATCTAACTTCATAGCAAATTCATAAGTATCTCCTTTTAAACCTATATTAATATAATTATTATTTGTTTTTATTTTTTTTCTTAAATTCAATAAACCTATATATTTTTTCCATAGAGTTGGATTACTATAATTATATGCCCATAGATCAAAGATATCCTCTATGGTATTAATAGGAATCTCGGAAGAATAACCTGTATTGTAATTATCTAATTTATATTGATCATATTTCGAATCTAAACATAGGATATCTAATGTTGTATTAATTGCTCCCTTAACCTCAATAGCTCCGTCAAGACCAAATAATTCTTTTCTATAGCACTCAAGTAATTTACTACCAAGAGAATTAAAAATATTCTCCTCCTCAGTAAAGTTAACGACCCAAAAACCAACTCCTTTAAATACTCCTGATGCCAAATATAGATTAACAGATTTAGTCATTTATTAAATACTATAGAAGTTAGGCAATAAATAGAACTTAGAATAAGGGAATTTAATAAAAAAGTATCTACCTATAAAATAATAATCTTTATGTACTTAAATTGAAAAAATTATTTTTATTGCAAAAATGAAAAAAGTTTCTCAAAAATATGGAAAGAGTAGACCCTAGTAAATCCAATGGTTATAGAAAAAGTCTTGGCCCTGGAATCCTTTTAGCTGCGGCATGTATAGGCGGTTCTCACCTGATGTCATCTACTACAGCGGGAGCCAAGTTTGGATTTTCGCTTATTGGACTTATTTTATTAACAAATCTAGTCAAATATCCATTTTTACTTGTAGGTACAAGATTTACAGCTGTTACGGGACTATCGCTTTTAGAGGGATTTCAAAAACGTAATAAATTATATTTACCAATATATTTAATTGTTGGATTAATTACAGGTACGTTTACCATTTCGGCAGTTAGTTTTGTTACGGGTCTGCTTTTAAAAAATATAGTAATTTTTTCATCCTTTCCTTCATTAGATTTAGCTATAGGTATACTAATAGTATGTTCATTAATATTATTTATAGGTCAATACAAAGCCCTTGATAGGATATCTAAAATTCTTGTATTTTTGCTTACATTATTAACATTTTTTGCTGTTATATCTTTACTTATTAAAGGCCCTGCTGGAGATATCAATATTTCATTCTTGAATAGCAGTCCATCTCCCTGGACTCTCTCAAACCTTGGTTTTCTAATTCCTCTTATGGGTTGGATGCCTGGTCCAGTAGAGCTTTGTATATGGCCATCATTATGGATGTTTTCAAGAGCCAAAGAGACGGATCACACCGCTACTTTAAAAGAAGCAGAATTCGATTTCAATCTTGGATATTTCGTCACTGTTTTAACTGCAATTTTCTTTCTAATTCTTGGTGCATACACAATGTATGGCACTGGCGATGAAATGCTAACAGGATCAGGAGTTAGTTTTGCTCAAAATTTAATCCGCTTGTATACAGAATCCATTGGTGGGTGGGCAAAGTGGATAATTGTACCAGCAGCTTTTGCTGCAATGTTTAGCACTACGCTTACATGTCTAGATGCATATCCCAGGAGCATCTCATCAGCTCATGGCTTGATAGCTCGATCAGACAAGGGAAATAACTCTACTTTGACTGAAAAAAAACGTTTAAAAAAATGGATCATTTTTCATGTTTTTGCATCACTTTGTGCACTTCTTATTGCCAAATCTGGAGGAATTGGAGTTAAAGACTATGTTTTCGGTGCTATGACCGGTAGTTTCCTGACAGCTCCTTTGTTTGCCTGGATGGCTATGGATACAATGAATAGCTCATTAGTAAAAAGTCAATTTCGTTATGGAGTTGTTCTAAAAACAATTTGCTGGTTTGGGATTTCATACCTCTCGGTCTTTAGTTTATTATTCATATTCAATTCTTTCTTTGGTATTGGACAATAAGCTCATAATTTATAAATATCGTTAAAATAAAAAATAGTTAATGAAATTAATTAAATAATTAACTTGAGGCAGAAGTATAATGTTTAAGAGCAAATTTCCAGAAGAGTCTACTAAAAATAAAAAATAAACTACTTAATATTAGGCCAAAAAATAAAATATTAAATTTAAGTTCTCCAAGAATTGCCTCAGCAGGAAAAGTGGTTAAAAAAGCTACAGGTAAAACCAAAGTAAATATGAATCTCAAAATAACAGGATAAGCTGAAATAGGGTATCTACCTGCAGCTAACAAAGCTCTAAGAACTTCTGTAGCATTCCATGTCTTAACAAACCAAATACTTGATGCAGCAATTAGGAACCAAACAGAATAAAGGATAATAAAACCAATTAATAAGGAAATAATGAATACAAATAATGAGTAAATTGAAAAAGTTGAACCTGATTGGATAGCCGCCCAAAAAACAATTGAAAGTCCTAAAATAATTTCAGGCAATCCTGCAAAAGAAAACTTTTTAACTGATAGCCAAAATTGACTATCAATTGGTTTTAATAAAACATAATCGAGAGTACCCTCTCTAACGTAATTAACGATTTCGGTTAAATTTGGTCGTAAAAGAGCATTCGTTAAACCATCAAGAAATGTATAAACACCCTGAATAACTAAGGCTGATTCCCAAGTCCAATCTCCTAATTGCCTTCCTCCAGTAAAAAAAAGGGATAATATAAATACACTTCCCAAAAGAGTTCCTAACATAGCTAGCAACTCAATCAAAAAATTTAGTTGATATTCAAGTTGAGAAGCAAATGCTGTAGACCAAAATAATCTAATAGTTTTAAAGTAACGCTGCATATTAGGCTCCCATTGCTGTATATCTTTTTACACCAAGTTTCCAGAGATTATTTACAGAAGGGACCAGTATTGAAATCCACAAAATCTGAGCTAAAAACCCATTAAAGATATCAACTGGCATCCCTGATAAAATCTTTGCTGGAAAATTAATTAGATAGGGAAATGGTGTTAACATTGCTACTTTTAGAACGTTAGAAGGAATGGCTGATAAAGGTACTAATAAACCAGAAAGAAAAAGATAAGGAACAAACATTAATCTCTCAAGAGCACTAGATTTTTCAGTCCAGAAGCAAAGTGCAGCGACTAAACTTTGAAGAAGGAAAGCGATAGTAAAAGCAAAGTGAGTTGATAAGTACGCCAAAAACAATTGAGGTAGTGAGGGAAGCCAAAAAGATGATGGATTTAATATAAAAAAAGTAATAGCTATGGCTATTGCGAAAGGAAGTCTTGTTGCCTGTTCTGCCAAATGAGAAGCTACATATCTAAATAGAGGGTGCAAAGGTTGCAGCAAATATGGAGATAATCGACCAGAAAGAGAATCTTCCTCAAACGAGAAAACAACCCAAACAACTGAAAATTGCCTAACTAGAAAAGCACTTAAAAAATATCTTGCCAACCCTATATCATTTAGACCAAATGAGTTCCCAACATCATTTTGACTCCAAAGAGAAAACATAATAAATGGTAGTACTCCAGATAGAGCCCATAAAGCTATTTCGATGCGATATTCCAACATGTATGCATATTGTGTTGTAAGTAAGGTCTTAATAACCTTGAAAGACAATCCAAATATTCTCAATTGACTTCACCTTTAATAAATAATTCTCCTATTAATTGATCAATAGGAGGATCACTAATCTCTAAATCGATAATATCAAAATCAGTTAATAGATTACTTACTACATCTGTCAACTTATCCCTTGAAACTAATAAACATACAAAACGATCATTTAAATCTTGAATCTCACCATATTTTTCAAATTGTTCAATTGCACATGGATTTTTCAATTCAACTTTTACCTCTCTTGAGGGTGATAATGAATTAGCCAGTGAATCAAGGTCACCATTATAAAAAAGCTTTCCTTTATGAATACAAATAACTCTTGGACATAATGCTGTTATGTCAGCCATGTAATGACTAGTTAGCAAAATTGTCGCACCAGTTCTTTTATTGTATTCAGATAAAAAACTACGAACTCTAGCTTGAGCATTTACATCTAGACCAAGAGTAGGTTCATCTAAAAAAAGGACAGATGGTTTATGCAATAAGGCAGCAAGAATTTCAGATTTCATTCTTTGTCCCAACGACAACTTTCTGACAGGTCTTGTAAGTTCTTCTCCTAGTTCAAGCATCTCTGCTAATTCATTAATTCGTACCTTTGCTTCGTGGTCAGACAAACCATATACAGCTGCGTTTACATACAAAGAATCCATGGGAGGAAGGTCCCAAATCAACTGTTGCTTTTGCCCCATAACCAAAGTTATCTCCTTTAGAAAAGCCGTTTGCCTTCTTTGAGGAGAGAAACCACCAACATCAACTAACCCTGTCGATGGATGAATAAGACCACACATCATTTTTAATAATGTGGTTTTACCAGCTCCATTAGCCCCAAGAAATCCGACTACTTCTCCCGGTGAGATTTTAAAACTTATATCAGTTACTGCAGGGACGTCATAAGTCTTTCGATCGAAAAAATGCTTAAGAGTACCCTTAAAACCCGGCTGTTTGTTTGCAACTCGATAATATTTACTCAGCTGATCTACAACGATCAAGTCATTAGGATTATTGTGCAATTAATTTTCAAAAGCTTCAACATTAAGATAAAACATTTTTGCCTACATAGCAGATAAAATCAAAGTAAAGAAAAAACTATAGGTTTTAAAACTAAATGGAAGAACAAAAATATGTAATAGCGATAGCTCTTGCAGAGCAAAATAATAAAAGATTAATGCCTCTTGGAGGAAAAAATTGTGCTGAAGTTGATATTTTAAGTCAAACGTCTAAAAAAGAAGTCGAAAAGATAATACTTGATTTATTACTAAGGTTATTTCAAAGAACTACTGAAGGAAGTCTAAAAATATCAAACGATAAAACTGGTTTATTACTAGCCGAAATTAGTTTTGAAAGTATGCATAAAAATATACCTGTTATAAAATCTAACTGGATTAATAACGGAGATACAGATACTTTAATTGAGGAATTAAAATCAATTTGTTCCAAACTTTGGAGTGTTAAATTCAAAAAACATGAAGGAATAATGTTTAATGACTTATTAAATTAGCAACTATCCTGAAATCTTTGATTGAGCTTTCTCAGCCTTGCGAATAATCTTCCGAGCCTCGTCACGAGACATACAAGACTCAGCTTTGGTTTGTAACTTTATTAATTTTGCATGCTGCTTTTCTAGCTTCATAACTTAATCTAAATAATTTATCAACTAATTCTTAGTCTAGCATATAGGTATTAATTTGTAAATAAATGATTTACATAAAGCTAATACTAGCAGTAACTCTAGTCATCTTTTTTTTACTCCTGAGATGTATCTATGCAGTACAGAAATATCCAGTTCACCTAAGCCATCATGCATCAATCTTTGCTCGATTTCTTTTACTCTAGAGGCAATTGGCAAATCAATATTTATAGATTTAGCTAGATCAATCGCAATAGATAAATCCTTATGATGCAACTCTAATTTAAATCCCAATGGATGTTTATCAATCAACATTGCTTTTGATCTGTTTTCTAATGGCCAAGAATTTGCTGCTCCAACTTTTAAAGCAGCAACCACTTCATCCATGGGCAATTCAAGCAATTTTCCTAGTTCCATTGCCTCGGCTACTGCTGCGTATGTTCCTGCAACTAATATCTGATTAAGAGCTTTGACTTGTTGACCTTTACCTACTCCATTAAAGTAATTAATTGATTTACCTAGGACTTCAAATATATGTTTAAAAGATAAACACTCTTTTTTGCATGCACCAATGAACAATGAGAGTGAACCTTTATGAGCTCCCTCTGTTCCCCCAGAGACTGGACAATCAACATATAAAATATTTTTCTTGCTTAATTCTTTGTGAATAAAAATAGATTTATTAGGACTTATAGTAGAGAAATCAATTACAAAAGAGTTTGGCTTTAGTGTTTCTGCTACTCCGTTATCACCAAATAGAACAGATTCAACCGCATTATCATCAGTAACGCAAATCAACAGGCCATCGCAGCCAGTAATAGCTTCTCTAGGGTTAACAAAATATTTTCTTTTATCGTCCTTATTTGGTTTAGTTCTCTGATATAAATTCAAATGATAGCCATTTTCAATGAGTCGCTCAGACATGGGCTTCCCGATAGCGCCAAGACCAATGAAAGCTAATTTCATCAAAATCGAATTTTCATTTAAAACGAACTAAGATTAATAAGTACAACAAGGGTTTGAACTATTACTATAAAAAATTAATATGCCACCAAAAGAAGAAAATATGATGCGATAATTAATTCATTGAATACTTAAGAAATTGACTAATCTTACAGATTCCAAGAATGCAACTCATCATTGGTATCCATTCTTGAAGTATCAAGAGGAATGTGAAGCCGCTGGCAAGGAAGCTACAGTTAATGATTGGATGAGAGCTTCAGGGCAACTACAAAACAGAATTGATTTTGAAGAAGCAAAGAAAGCAGCTGAAGCTGAAGCTCTTAAAGCAAAGGCTGAGGCTCCCAAAAAAGAGGCTTAAATAAATAATTTTTAATCAAGAGAAAAAATATATTTACCTCTTTAAATAATTAGATAAATTACTGACAGATAATAGGAAAATCTTGTGAAGATCTATCAAACTAGTTGCGTCAATGCAATTCATTTTACTAAAGTTATTTAATAAAGGTCCTAGGAAATATATAGCCTAAGATCAATACATATCTGATCCTAAATAATGTCAGAGACCAAAGCCCTAAATGTACTTATTGCCCCAGAGGGCCAATTACAGGGTAATGGACAATTAAGAGAATCCTTTCATGAGAGAAGGGATCGCAGAGGTGCAGATTATCCTATGTGGTATCTAAATTCCTCGTTAGTTAGCAAGTTCAATATCACTGAGAAAGAAGGATATGAAGCTGTTGTAGCAGAAGATGCAACAACAATAGCTTGGCTAAAGCTTCGCTTTGGAGGAGAAAAGTTGAACAAAGAACTCAATATCGATGAGCTTTGGGAGCATGCAAGTTTGCCCCCTGAGCCACCAGAGATAAAAGATATAGCAATTCAGAAATAAATAAACTGATGAAACCTGTTCATAAAATAACTATCCATCACAAGCAGGAAGGGAAAACATATTCCTTTGAGGTTCCTGAAGGTGAGTACATTTTGAGAAATTTCGAGTCCAAGGATGAGAATGGTGAAATAATCGGAGATAGACTTCCATTCTCTTGCAGAAACGGATGCTGCTCAGAGTGCGCAGTTAAGATAATTTCAGGTGAAATGGATCAAGAAGCTTGTATTGGTTTATCTAAAGAGCTTAGAGCTAAAGGATTTGGTTTGTTATGCGTTTCAAAAGCCATAGGGCCTCTGGAATGCGAGACCCAAGAAGAAGACGAAGTCTATAACGCTCAATTTGGAAAGTATTTCAAAGGACTGGATACCCAAGCTGGTAATCCATTTGATATTTAAAAGCTCTAAATAGTCTTACTTATCAGTCCAAAAATTCAAAATATCTCCACCAGTAAAATTAACATCCTTTTCATATCTTAATGCGTTGGTTGCCTCCATAGGTAAAGCAAATTGCTGAAATATTAAAGAAACAAATTTTATAAATTTAACTGGTTTGGCTATCCCTTTTGTTGATACAAAAGCTCTAAATGCTTCAATTATATTATTTCTTAAATCCCAAAATCTATTATCTTCAAGATTAAATACCCAAGGGAAAGCATTCTTAGATGTGTGATTCGTTCTTTTAATAACTTCCTCATCAAATTCTTTAGGCTCTATGCCCAATAATTCATAAAATTCTCCTCTTTCACAAACTGTAAGCGTATGAGTAAGAAATACACTCCAAAGGAAAAAACGACTCAATAACTTACCTCTCCAACCTTTAGTTATCCCAGGCCAGCATCTCATCATTACAGTAAAGCAATCGCCATGTCTGTTCTCGTCTTGACACCATGGTTCAAAGAAGTCAAATAAAGGGGCAAAGGCTTCTCCTGGATTAGCTTTAAGATGTCTGTCCATCAAAATATATCTCCAATAACCAATTTTTTCTGAAAGATAAACAGAATAAATAACCCAACTAATTGGAAACCAAGTCGCTGCTCTTTTTCCACCTAAATGAGGGAGATCCACTTCAATACCCTCTGCCACTAATGCCCTGCTAAGAAAGCCTGCATGCCTAGCTTCGTCTCTGGCTAAAAACTGAAATAGTTTGCCAAGATCTCTATTTCCCTCTTTTTTTAAACGATTTGAAATCTCCTTAAAGAGTAGGAATCCAGAAAACTCAGAGATAACTGATCTAACTAAATAACTCTCATAAGTCTCTTTAGCCTTCTGAGGTAATTCTTGTAATCTATCTAGACTTGCTTTCCTATCAAAATGAGTGCAGTTATAGTCTGCTTTCATTTCTGAAAGCATTGCTTCAAACTCTTCCCGCGCATCAGTTAATTCTGTCTTGGCTGCTTTCTTGAATTCGGTTACATAGAAACGAGGTGTTAATAGGTTTTCATCTAAATGTGGCGGCAACTCATTAGTTCCGCGTGTATCAACTCTTAGTTTTGGGGAAGAAGAAGCTGTTGCGGTCATTCCAATTTTCAAGCAAGAACATAATTGTATGTCTTAATTTGAAAAAAAGGTGAATTTTTAATCAGGTAGTAATAGAGCTTTGCCTAAAACGACAAGGAAGACGCTGAAAAAATGTATATAAAAATAATTCTTTATAATTTAGAGAAAATAAATTCACAAAATAAATAATATTTTGAATAGAAATTCAACACACATTAAATTAAATAATTAGCAAAAAAGATGTTTAAGAATGAATATCTTGCAAAGCTGTAACTGATAGGATTTGATTCTGCAATGCCTCTATCCCTTTTACTGCAGCACTAGCACCCTTCAAGGTTGTTAAAGTTGGGACAGAGTAGTCAAGAGCTGCTTTTCTAAGGTATTTATCATCGTAAATTGCTTGACGACCAATGGGAGTATTTATTACCAACTGAACCTTTCCTGATCTAATCATATCCTCTATATTTGGTCTTCCTTCGTGAACCTTAAGGACCCTTTCTACCTTTAAATCAAATTTCTCAAGATAGTTGGAAGTGCCAGATGTTGCCAGAACTGAAAAACCTAGTTCAATTAATTTCTTAGCTACTGGAATCAATGCCGGTTTATCTCGATCATGAGTAGATAAGAAGACAAAACCAGAAGTAGGCAATCCCTCACCGGCTGCGAGTTCGGATTTTGCATAGGCCATTCCAAAAGTTTTTGCAGATCCCATCACCTCACCAGTTGAACGCATTTCTGGTCCTAGAAGGCTATCTGAGCCAGGAAAACGTTTAAAAGGCATAACAGCCTCTTTAATTGCCTGAAGTGGAGGAATTGGTTCTTGATTTAATCCAATATCTTTTAGTGTTTTACCTAAAAGCAACTGCGTTGCAATTTTTGCAAGAGGGACTCCCGTGGCTTTAGAAACGAAAGGAACTGTTCTTGAAGCCCTTGGATTTGCCTCAATAATGTAAACAATCTCATTATCCTCATCATCTCTCTTGACAGCAAATTGAAGGTTGATTAGACCAACTACATCAAGTTCAATAGCTAAAGATTTTGTCCAATGCTTAATTGTTTTAATTGATTCTGCAGAGAGCGTTATAGAAGGAAGGCAACAAGCTGAATCGCCAGAATGAATACCAGCGGGCTCTATATGCTCCATCAATCCCCCAATCACAACATTTTTGCTTACATCGCACAAAGCATCAACATCAACCTCAATTGCATTCTCTAAATATTGATCGATAAGAATTGGATGATCTGGCTCAACGTTTACAGCTTCCTTTATGTATCTTTCCAGTTCATCTTGCTTATAAACAATTTCCATAGCTCTACCACCGAGAACATATGAAGGCCTAACAACCAATGGATAGCCAACTTTATTAGCTACTTTGAAAGATTCTTCAAAAGTTCTAGCAAGACCATTTTGGGGCTGCCTAATATCCAATTTCCTTAAAACCTTGTCAAATTGCTCTCTATCTTCAGCCAAATCAATTGAAACAGGGGATGTACCTAAAACTTTTGTTCGTAACTTAGCGTTTTCCGATTTCTCTAACCAATTGAGTATTGGTAAAGAAAGTTTTAAAGGAGTTTGTCCTCCAAATTGAACAACTATTCCATAAGGTTCCTCAAATTCGATAACATTTAGGACATCTTCCAGAGTTAAAGGTTCAAAGTAAAGTATATCGCTAGTGTCATAATCAGTAGAAACAGTTTCGGGATTACTGTTTATCATTATTGTTGTATAATCTTCCTCTTGAGATTGATAAGAAGCATGACAACAACAATAATCAAATTCAATGCCTTGTCCAATACGATTTGGACCTCCACCAAGAATTAAAATCTTATTTTTATTCTCATTTTTAATTTCATTAAGATTAATATTGTTGATTATATTTCCTTCGTTATCAATCTTGAATACTGGTCTTTCATATGTAGAATAGTGATATGGTGTATTAGAGGAAAATTCAGAAGCACAAGTGTCAACTGTTTTAAAAACAGGAACTATTTTCAGGGAAGTTCTTTTAGATCTAATTGTTAATTCATCAGTATTTAGAGCAAAGGCAATCTGACGATCAGAAAACCCAATTTGTTTCAGTTTGAATAAAAAATTAGGCTCTAATTGATTAATATTTTCATACTTAAGTAATTGATCCTCTGCATTGACTATATTTCTAAGCTTTGATAAGAACCAAGGATCTATTTTAGAAAAAGAAAAAATTTCGTTATCACTCCGTCCATTCTTCATTGCTAATCGAACATGGAATATTCTTTCTGGCGAAGGCGTCCTTAATAGTCTTTCTAATTCAATAGAAGAGATATTCTGATCAACTCGATCACAACCCCAACCACTTAGTCCTGTTTCTAAAGATCGTATTGCCTTTTGAAAAGATTCTTCGAAACATCTACCTATTGCCATAGCCTCACCTACTGACTTCATTGAAGTAGTTAAAATTGAAGAACTACCTGAGAATTTTTCAAATGCAAAACGAGGTATTTTAGTAACTACGTAATCAATTGAAGGTTCGAAGCACGCTGGGGTCTTGCCAGTAATATCGTTAGTAATCTCATCTAGTCTATAACCAACAGCCAAAAGAGCGGCAATTTTAGCAATAGGGAAACCTGTAGCTTTACTAGCTAAAGCTGATGATCTACTAACACGAGGATTCATCTCAATTACTATAATTTCACCATCAATAGGATTAATTGCAAATTGGATATTGCTTCCACCTGTTGCTACTCCAATTTCCCTAATTATTGAAATTGAATAGTCTCTTAAACGTTGATATTCTCTATCAGTAAGAGTTTGCGCAGGAGCTACAGTAATAGAATCACCAGTGTGAACTCCCATTGGATCAACATTTTCAATGCTGCATATAATTACAACATTATCTGATAAATCTCTCATAACTTCTAACTCAAATTCTTTCCAACCTAAAAGAGATTTTTCGATAAGTATTTGAGAAACAGGACTAGCATCTAGGCCTGTTTTACATAATTCTAAAAATTCATCCTGGTTATAAGCAATACCGCCTCCACTTCCTCCTAATGTAAAAGCAGGACGAATAATTTTTGGAAATGAAGAAATTTCATTTCCAACTATTTCAGCTTCTTGAAGGTTGGAAGCTATACCAGAGGGACATACATCAACCCCAATATTATTCATCGCTATTTTAAATAAATTTCTATCCTCAGCCTTCTTAATTGCATTTAGATCGGCACCAATTAATTCAATCTTATATTTTTCTAAAATCCCAGATTCAGCCAATTCTACAGATATATTCAAAGCAGTTTGACCACCCATTGTGGGCAAAAGAGCATCAGGTCTTTCTCTTTCTATAATTTGTTCAACAACCGAAGCCGTTAGAGGTTCGACGTAAGTCCTGTTTGCCGTTTCAGGGTCCGTCATTATTGAAGCTGGGTTAGAGTTAACTAAAATGACTTCAAAGCCTTCGCTTCTTAGCGCTTTGCATGCCTGGGTACCGGAATAATCGAATTCGCAGGCCTGTCCAATAACAATTGGTCCAGACCCTATTATCAAAATCCGACGTATATCTTTACGCCGTGGCATTTGAATTTCTTGTAAACTTCATTTATGTCACGCATTCTAGGTATCTGTTTATCATCTACTGTCTAGATCGGCAAACTACCATTAAAGTTTAACTAACTTTTCGCATAAGAAACAAAGAGTATGAGCGAACTACAGCGCCTAAAAGGGCTGCTGCCACCAGAAAACCAAAGCTGGGTATTCATTGAAGCCGCAGCAGCAATAGATCCTCCTTTAATCACGCTTGAGGAGATTGGGAGAGATGAAGTGGAGATTCAAGTTGACCTTGAGCAATGGGACTATTTAGCTCAAGATCATAGAAATCTATTGTTCTGGCATGAGGTGGGACGCATTCAAAATGACACCATCCCTAGAGATGGCTGGGAAATGGCCGCTCTTGCAATTGGGTTAGGTGGTGCCATTGGAGAATTATGGGTTCAAGATGGATTGCTACTTTTAATGGCACTTGGATTGTCAGGTTTTGCAGGTTATAGGCTTTACTTAAAAAATAATTCAGAAAAACGATTACAGGATGCTATATCCGCTGATGAGAGAGCTATAGATTTAGCATGCAGATTTGGATATAGCGTTCCAAATGCCTATAAAAGTCTTGGCGGTGCATTAAAAGATTTAGTAGAAAAATCTAGAAAGAAAAAAAAGCGTACATTTTATGAAGATAGATTAGAAGCACTCAGAAAGAGTGCTGAAAGGGCCCGCGCAGAGATGGCATCTCAAGAGGGATCTAAAAAATCAGTTACGAGTGAAAATGTTTATGGATAGTAATAGGTTAGTTGAACTAGCTGCAGTTGCTTGCGATGATAGAAAAGCTGGAGATATAAAACTTTTAAAAGTTGATGAAGTGTCAAGTATAGCTGATTGGATATTAATTACTGAAGGACTTTCCGATGTTCAAGTAAGGGCAATAGTTAATAATGTAGAGAAGACAATGAGAGAAGAAGCAGATTTACTTCCTCTTCGAAAGGAAGGAATAAATGAGGCTAAATGGGCACTATTAGATTATGGAGATCTAATAATTAATGTGTTCCAACCTAAAGAAAGAAAGTTTTATGATTTAGAGTCATTTTGGAGCAATGGAATTATTCATGATTTTATAAATAATAAATTAATAGCGTTAATGGATGAATAAAATAATATGCCCTGTGCCTCAAAACCAAAGGCCTATAAATGAATTTAATAGCATTAGAAATTCATGGATAATCTCCTGGCCTTTTTTAGAAAGAAATATTTTCTACAGAAAATTAATATTTAGTTGGTTATTCATTACACCAGTTAGTTTGACAATTTCTTATGGAAGTGATTATCTTAAAAACAACATTTTTTTGCTTATATTTTTAAGCTTTACTGCCTCTGTTGCTTTCCCTATATTGATACTAATCAGGCAATGGTTAAGTTGGGTATACATATATAAACGTCTTAATTCAGAAAAAATTGAATATGAAGAATCTGGTTGGTATGATGGACAGACTTGGGAAAAACCATTTAGTTGGAGGGCAAAAGATTTACTGATAGCTCAACACCAAATCAAACCAATATTAAATCATTTAAAAGTAATAATTCTTCTATTAATCTCCATTATTATATCTTCATTATTATTTATAGTTCCACTAATGAATTAATACATGAATTTACAAAGCAATTTATCAAATCACGGAGACAATTCTTTAAAGGTTCTAGTAAAAAGAGGTTCAAGTGTTGAATCCATTCATAGAGCCCACGCTTCGATATGTGACACGAAAGGAAGAACATTAATGAAAGCAGGATCTTGTGAATATGAAACCTTTATACGATCAGCATTAAAACCCTTCCAAGCATTGCCTTTCCTTACAAGTGGTGCTTCGGAAAAATATAATTTAGATGATAAAACATTAGCCCTAGCATGCGGTTCGCATAGTGGTTCGTCAGTTCAAGCGAGAACAGCATTCAAGCTCCTTTGGAAGGCTGACATAGATATAAAAGAGCTAAAGTGCCCAATCCCTCAAAACAGAGAAAGCAAACTTCAACATAATTGCTCAGGAAAGCATTCAGCCTTTCTAGCAACCTGCAAAAAAATGAACTGGGATCTGGAAAGCTATTTAATGGGTCATCATCCACTTCAGAAAGAAATTTTCAGAAGAGTTTCGGAGTTACTCAAAATACCTTCTGAAGAATTAATTGCCGAAAGAGATGATTGTGGCGCTCCAACTTTACTTTTGCGTTTATCTCAAATGGCTGTTTTATATGCTCATTTATCTAGATCTGACCAACCTGAATTTGAAAAAATAGCTCGAGCAATGACAAAACATCCAGAACTTATTGCTGGAGAAGGGTATTTTGATTCGGAATTAATGAAAAGAGGTCACAATCAAATCATAAGCAAAGGAGGAAGTGAAGGGATCCAATGTATTGGTCTGCTAGGGGAAGGTATTGGACTCTCAATAAAGGTTGAAGATGGATCTAAAAGAGCAAAGCACGCTGTGGCGATACATCTTCTCCGCCAACTCGAATGGATCACACCATCAGCAATTGAAGAACTTGATGAAATCATCCTTCAGAAAAAGCCAGGTATTTATATTGAAGTTGAAGGACAATTGAAGGTCCCATAACACAAACAAAGTGGTCATTAACGTCACATAAAGATGTATGCTTTATTTGCTACGCGGGGTAGAGCAGTCTGGTAGCTCGTCGGGCTCATAACCCGAAGGTCGGAAGTTCAAATCTTCCCCCCGCCACCAATTCAAAAAAAAAGCCTGCACTGCCAGGCCTTTTTTATTTTTTCTTAATTTTTAACAGTGAAAAAAAAATAAAAAAAAGAACAGTTAGAATTTATTGACATAAATACTTTGAAGGAAAAGATTAAAATTTACAATTTTATTTTTTAATAAGCAAAGTTCAACAAAATGAAGAAATACTCAAATAGGCCATAAAGAAAGGAGAAAAGAATAAGTAAAATTTATTGGCCACAAGGAAGAAAAGCTTTAAGAATCTCATAAAAAATTAAAGGAAGTTATGAACTGAAGTAAAATACTGCTCATTAGTCTTGTTAACTTAAGTTGCTAGGATAGGCATAAATCCTATCTTGGTGAGAAAAAATTAGTTATATAATGCAAGCTCTATTTGATGTAATAGTTATTTTTAAAGGTTAATAAGGACTTTACTTTTTGCTCTCCTAGAAATTATTCATAGTATAAATATGCCCACCAAAACAAATGATAAGTTCAACCAGTTGTATATAAAAGAAAAAACAAAGTAGTTTTAAACTAATAAAAACGTACAATAATCTATTATGATATATTTATCTTTTTAAAAATAAACTATATAAATGAAAAAAGATAATCTAAAGAGAATCATCAAACAGTTCGAGACCTTGATAGAAGAATTGAAAAGTGAGGTCTACTCAGACAAAGATTCATATGTTCATCCATGGGATGAACATATGAAAAACACACCTAGAATTATCAATACAGAAGACGATGACGGATATGCTGATTAACTCGCAAGAATTGATCGAAAAAATAAAATTAATATAAAGAATAATTCTACTTTTGGTATTTTAGTAAATTTACCTATTGCGATAAAACAAGATCAAAAGCAAATTATGGAAAATTGAATATGTTAATGGCAACATTACCTCAACTTGTAAAAGCAACCCCACAGGGAGGCACAATTCATAAATATCAACTTTCAGGAGGAAAAACTTCTTTCATGAGATATCTAGGGTGCTATCTTGGGACATGTAAATTCTGCAATGACATAGAAGAAGCATCTGAATTTGTATCAAGCATAGAGCTAACTCCAAAAACCCTTTGAGCAATAGATTTCTAGAAGACAATAAAGACCTAAAAAAATTGGCTTTAGCGATGAGAATACATTGAAGTTTTTTTATGTAAATTTAATCGATACTCGAAGGCATTAGGTGCTATTTTTTTTGAGTCTTTAAGCACATAAGGAGAATACTCTTTTAATGAGCCAATTTTCAGCTCACTGAGAGATCTGTTCGGTTATGAAAGAAGAAAAAGGAAAAGAAAATAAGTCAATTGAATATGAGACTAATAATCTCATACGATCAACATTTAATGAGAAGAAAAATTTAAAAGACCTTGAAAATATTTCGCAAGAACCATCTAATCAATTAACGAATGGTCTTTTAGGGTGGTATTCAGTTTCAAGCAGCGACTCAATAGAGGAAGGAAAATTAAATCACTTCACTCTTTATAATGAGCCACTTGTTTTATACCGTGACAGGGAAGGAATAGTTAGATGCGTTAAAGATGTTTGTCCTCATAGAGGAGCCTCATTCCTTGGTGGTGAAAATATAAACGGTCAGCTAGTTTGCCCTTATCATGGTGCTAGATTTTCATCTCAAGGTAGTTGCACTAATTTAGATAGAATAACCTGTCAACATATTATAGATTCTAATTACGATAATTATGCAAAAAGTATAAAACTTTTTCAATATCCGTGTATAGAGAAAGAAGGATATATATATATTTATTATACTGGTACACCTCTTGCTAATATTGAAGACTTTGAAATTAAATCATCCATAAATAGTCTTTTACCAGAAACTTATGGATTGCCTTCCTTAGAATGTGAATATGAAGAAGTTTATGTAGATTTTAAAGCAGACTGGGCAAGAATAATTGAAAACCACTTAGATATATTACATGTATTCTGGATGCACGGAGACACTATCCCTGATAAGAACGTAAATAGAGATACCATAACTAGTTTTAATCAAAGAATAAAGCGAGATAATAGGCAAATAGAAAGTATCTATTCACATAAAACAAATGGTCAAGAAGAATTTATCCGAATAAAGTTTGTACCTCCTGGAAGAATATTTATTTATAAAGGCTCACCTGAAAGTACTAGATATATACAAGTATTAGATCATATTCCACTCGGAAATAATAAGGCAAGAGTTATAGTAAGGCATTATAGGAAATTCTTAAAAAATAAATTATTTACCAAATTAGTTTTATTTAGTCATTTACAGCGTAGGACTTTCTATAAGATATTCTCAGAAGATTACTTAGTATTAAAAACTCAAACATTCAATGAGCAGATGGGATACATACAAAAGGATAATGTTAAATTATTGGGAGAAGATAAAATGGTTCAATATTATTGGGATTGGCTTCAAAATGCATTAAATAAAGAGAAACCATGGGATTTACATCCCATTAACTCATTAACCAATACAGTTCATGATGATAGAGGAATGAAATATCCACCAGAGAATCCTGATATGGCTATAAAAAATAATAGAAAGATTATAATTAAGCTTTTAACTAGAGCATTATTTCCAATAAGTATAATACTTTTATTGTTATAATTTAGATTAATTATAATTTAATTTTACTATAAATGAGATTTGATTCTCAAAAAAAATTAAAATCTTGGGCTAATTTAAAGAATATAAATGTATGTATTGATCAAAAAGAAGTTTTATCAAATATCAATATAAGTCTAAATCATGGTGAAAATACACTAATATTAGGACCAAATGGATCTGGTAAATCAACTTTTCTAAAGTTATTAAATAGATCAATTCATCCAATAACCTCAAATAATAGTTCATTTAAGTTATTTAACAAAAAGAACATAAACATTTGGGATTTAAGAAAAAAGATTGGATTTCTATTTAAAGAAATGGAGCAAAGGGTAAACATCGGAGTTACTCTATATGATGTAATAATATCGGGCTTCTCTGGGACATTTAATTCCAGATATTCTAAACTACTTTCAGAAAGAGAAAAAATAAAAATAGATAATCTAATAAATGAATGGGGACTAAATAATATTATTTCTAATGAATTTAAATCATTATCTGATGGTCAAAAAAGAAGAGCTTTACTTGCAAGAGCTTTAGTTTATGAACCGGATATACTTGTACTTGATGAGCCTTTTTGTAATTTAGATATAAAATCAAATTTCATTTTAACTCGAAACCTAAGTAAATTAATTGAACAATCAGTAAATATAGTTTATGTCACACATAATTTAGAATCTATTTTACCTAAGACAAATAGAGTAATTTTAATAAAAGAAGGAAAAATATTTAAAGATGGAAGCCCTAATGAATTAGTAAATTCAAAAATATTAAGTTATCTTTTTAATATATCAATAAATGTAATAGAACAAGAAGGCTTCTGGAGAATGGTCCCAACAAATAACTAAATTATCACGAGAAAAAAGGCTACTATTAATATGCAAAAAATGAAAAAATATTTGTTATTTATCGAAAAAATATTGAAATAATTGATTTTCTTATTTCTTCGTCTTCCAACTCCAAAAGGGGTTCCACATGAATTACATACTAATCTACCTGACAATGCGCGGTCAGCTCTCATACTATAACTTCCACAAACCAAGCATTTATTTGAAATCATTAGAGTTAAATTAATTCAAAAAATCATCAAGGAAAGACAATGGTGAACTCATATTACTTGAGTATCCTAATAGACTTTCAGCAATAAATTCATATACAACCTCGTCATTTTCGTTAAAAAGTATTGTCGCACCTCTCTGGGTTAAGAATGAGGAATCAGGTACATATATATTCCAATTTGAAAGAATTTCAATCATATTCATAAGTCTTCTGGTAGCAAGCTCAAAAGGACGTAAATTTTGTTTTTTAGAAAAAATATCAAACATTTTTCCTTTAAATAAAAATAAAGATCCTATATTTATGTCATCATCAAAGTCAAACAAACTCTTTGCATCTATATCCCCAAAATAACCTCTTAAAACTTCTCTAATTGTACCTCTTGAATTAATGCCAGCACACATTATTAATAAATTAATCATTGCTGGTAGAGGCGAGACAAAACCTGAATTAAGATTAAGTTTTTCATGAAGGTCAGCATTTCTTAAAGCAACAACATTTTTAATATCAATATTGTTGAACCTACAAAAATATTCTTTTGACTTTTCATTACCTATCCCTATCAATATTAAATCAACTGAGTTTTTAGCCAGCCTATTTAGTTGTCTAGATAATTGTTGAGAATATTCAAAGCTATCAAAATCAGCAAAAGAGCCCAGAAAAACTATTAGAGTTTTTCTTTTAACAAGAAAAATTCTTCTTCCTAGAAACTCGCTGATGATATTTTTATAATTCATTAATTTAGCTTTGTTTTCAAAATAACAAAGATTGGAAGCGGAAAATGAGCTTTAATAATGACTAAAGGTAAATATCATAGTGACTACAAGGGCTTTATTTGGAAAATCCACCCATAACACGAAGATCATATTTAGTAGCAGATGTTCTTGAAATATGTACAAAACCTACAATTTCAATAAGCAATGTGAAGGGATATGGAACTTAAAGACCTATAAATATATCCTCTTACTGTTCTTTGTTTATTTCTCGTGCAGACCTACGGGAATCCTAGCGTTACCTATGACTGGTACGCAGGTAATTCAGGGACGGCCAATCGCTCCGGAAAATTCATCGCTGCGCATGCTGCCCATGCTGGGTTGATGATGTTCTGGGCAGGTGCGTTCACTTTATTTGAGCTTGCTCGTTACGACTCATCCGTTGCGATGGGTAATCAAAACTTAATTTGCTTGCCACACCTTGCACAACTTGGAATAGGTGGAATCGAAAACGGAGTAATAACTGAACCTTATGGTTGCACTGTTATTGCTGTACTTCACCTAATTTTCTCTGGTGTTCTTGGTGCTGGTGGAATTCTTCACTCCACTAGATATGACGGAGATCTTGGAAATTATCCAGCAGGAAGTCGCCCTAAAAAGTTCGACTTCGAATGGGATGATCCAGATAAACTTACTTTCATTCTTGGACATCATCTTATTTTCCTTGGATTAGCCAATATTCAATTCGTTGAATGGGCAAGAATTCATGGAATTTGGGATAGTGCTCAAGGCGTTACAAGAACTGTAGATTACAATCTTGATCTTGGAATGATATGGAATCACCAAGCTGATTTCTTGCAAATCACAAGTCTTGAAGATGTAATGGGAGGTCATGCTTTCCTTGCTTTCTTCTTGATCATTGGAGGTGCATTCCACATCATCACTAAGCAGTTTGGTGAGTACACAGAATTCAAAGGTAAAGGACTTCTTTCAGCAGAAGCTGTTCTTTCCTACTCACTAGCTGGTGTTGGCTATTGTGCTCTTGTTGCGGCTTTCTGGAGTTCAACAAACACAACTGTTTACTCAACAGAATTCTTTGGAGATGTACTTCAACTTAAGTTTGATTTCGCTCCATATTTTGTTGACACTGACGCATCACTTGCGACTGGCGCTCATACAGCAAGAGCTTGGTTGGCAAATGTTCACTTCTATCTTGGCTTCTTCTTCATCCAGGGTCATCTCTGGCATGCATTAAGAGCTATGGGATTTGACTTCAGACGCGTAGGTAAAGCGTTCGACAATATGGAAAACGCTAAAATCACTAACGGTTGATTAATTAATCAATTTGCATTAAAAAAGGCCCGCTTGCGGGCCTTTTTTAATGCAAATCTTTAGAAAAATCAAAACAAGCTAATCGCACTTATGTCACAATTAACTAACTCAAAATCAAAAAGGAGAACAAAAACTTCTAATTGATGTGACTTTTTATACATAAAACAATAAAAAATCTCAAGAGCTTGTTGCTATTGAGAATCGGTTGCAAAAAGCCTCTTTCCCTGTGTAAGTTAGACATCAATTCTAGCTCTCTTAGAATTCAATGAGCTTTAGAAACCACCTAGAGACCCCTCCTTCAGCGGTTAGGATGACTACCGGGCAATCGGTACTCATAGATCCATCGTCTAGAAGAGGAGATACTTGTTTAGAAGTTTTAGACGGCGTAGCTCGTGTTTACTGTCCTTGTGAAGAGACAGAGGGTATGACATTGGCTTTTTTGCAGTCTGGTGATCAATTAAGAACCGATCGTTTATGCAGTGAAGGAGTATGCGTGGAAGCTTTAACCCCTCTTTGCTTTGTAAGTGACGCTGTAATATCAACAGAAGCAGCAGGTTATGACGCCGTTAACGAATGGACTCTTCAACTCCTTAGGATTAGGCACTTAGGTAATGCAGAACAAAGACTTCAAGCCTTATTTGCTCTATTAGTTAACCGACTAGGTAGAAGATGTGGTGACTGGTGTAAGTTACCATTTAGGCTTACACATGAAAGGATTGGAGAATTAATAGGATCTACAAGAGTTACATCTACTCGTTTAATTTCAAGGCTAAGAACTGCTGACTTACTTAGAGCGCCATCCGGTGATCCAACACTAAGTCTTTCGCCAGAGTTTATTGAAACAGCACCATTAACATCATAGAAAATAATGAATCAAAATATATATTCTTATTCTTACTCTCTTGTCATATCTCTATGTAAAGAGATCGAATACATAAGAAGTAGATCAAAGAATATCAACAACTCCCTTAAAACTTGCCATAACAAAATTCTTTTTAAAAGATTAGTTTTAGAACTTGAAAAATTAAATAAAAAGAGAATCAAAATTTTAAATATTTCTGAAAATTTATTCAATGAGAATTCAAAGGATTTATCTCTTGAATTTTTATTAGAGATAACAAAAAGGTCTAATTCATTTCAACAAATATAAAAAACAATTAACTAAATATAATTGATTTCAATTTAATTTTTATTTAATTCATTATCAATTATAAATAATGCTGAAGGATCATTGTTAGCAAATTTCACTTTTCCAAGTAGATAAGCCATTTCATCTTCAGCTTTAATTTGCTCATCTATAACTGGGTCTAGAAATACAGTAGTACGCGTATCATTTGATCTCTCTGCTAATGAATATAGTTGTTGAACAGATGTTGTAACATCGGCCTCCATTTGAAAGGACAAAGAAACTAGTTCCTGCACTGTTTCCCATTCTTGTATTGGTTTACTTACCTCATCAAGTTCAACGGTTTGACCACGAGCAATCATATATTTTGCGAAGATAAAACCATGCTCCTGCTCAGATAGAGACTCATTCTTAAAAAACGAAGCAAATCCTCTTAGTTCTCTTTCAAGGAACCAAAGGGACATAGCTAGATATTGAGCACTTGAAACCCTTTCAAGAGAGGTATGCTGATAAAGTGCCTGTAGAAGATCGACATCAATAGGCTGAGCTATTGCGCGACCTGAAGGTCCAATATTTACAGCTAAGGAATTGGATGTGGCTGACTGCATAACAAAAACCTATTCAAAAAACGCAAAAAAAAATTTTTTATTGTTAGTACAAATGATAACTCTTTTAGTATCATATTGTTGATATCAAACTAAATATTAAAATTTATTGACTTGATAATGAATCTCAATTGCTTAAATTAGCTTTACTATTATTTTAGTAAAATCTAAAACAATTAGAAGTTAGATGTAATCATCTCAGGTAGAATTAAAAAAGTTTTCCCCTTAACAGTTTCAACTATACATTTATCCCCAATTGACAAAGGTGCTTCTAAATTCATCTCTGATCTTAATTTCAAACCACCACTTGTTATAGTATAAAGATAATGATTAATCCGATATTCTTTTGATATAACTGTGAACATACCGTTTGAACAGGGCTTAATACTAATAGTGTTTTTATCAAACATACAAACGGAATTTGACGAGATAGATGTATCTATAGAAAGATTCAACTTGGAAATACTTATAGAATAGGAGTCATCAATTAATTCAACAGGTAAAATATTTTTTTGTAAAACAAATTGGCCTACAAAATCATTAGATGGGCTAGAAACCATCTCTGTAGGTGTTGAATATTGTTGAATTTCACCACTTCTCATTACAGCAACTCGATCGCAGATAGCTAATGCTTCCTGAGGATCGTGAGTCACCAAAAGAGCAGATGCGGAGCAGGACTTTAAAACCGAAGAGAGTTCAGACCTTAACCTAGATCTAACTTCAACATCTAAAGAGCAAAAAGGTTCATCCAGCAAAACTAAAGAATTACCTGGAGCAAGCGCTCGAGCCAATGCAACTCTTTGATTCTGTCCCCCCGAGAGTTCATGAGGATATCTAGTTTTAAACTCATAAATATCTAATAAAGTTAATAGCCATTTTGCTCTTTCCATAGATTGAGCTTGCTTGTTTATTCCAAAGCAAACATTATCCCAAACATTTAAATGAGGGAAAAGAGCATAGTCTTGAAAAACCATCCCGATCTGTCTTCTTTCAGGCGAAAGAAGATAATTATTATCTGAGAATATTTGTCCGTTTTTCCTTATCAAGCCACGAGTAGGCTTATCAAAACCTGCAATCAATCTTAGAAGAGTTGTTTTACCGCATCCCGAAGGACCAAGCAAGCCAACCAATTCGCCTGGTTCCAAAGAAAGATCTATATCTTTTAAAACCCATTTATTATCTTTGTTGGTTTTAAACTCATACCATAGATTCTGGATTTCTAGTTCAGTATTTACCAAAACTATCTTTATTTATTTTGTTCATTTAAAATCAATTAAAGCCAAAGTTACACCAAAAGTAAAAAGTATAGACAAGAATCATAGCTATACGTATAAAATGATACGAGCTTCTTCGGTTCAATCCTTTGACTGAAGGTTATGAGTTTTTATTTAGGTAAATTAAAACAAAAAGATTTAATGTGAAATGAAAAAAAGTGAACGGGTAAAAATAATAATTAAGAGACTTGAAGAAATATATCCTGAAACACCAATCCCCTTAGATCATAAAAATGAATTTACTTTGCTTGTAGCGGTTGTATTGAGCGCACAATCAACAGACAAGAAAGTAAATGAATTAACTAAAGAACTTTTCAAGATTGCACCATCCGCTGAAAAAATGTATAAGTTAGGTGAGCAAAAAATATACGATTACATAAAGCAACTTGGACTTGCAAAAACTAAAGCGAGAAATACTTACAATTTATCAAAAATTATTTATGAAAGATTCAATAATATAATTCCAAATTCATTTCAAGAACTTGAGACGTTGCCTGGTGTTGGTCATAAGACAGCTAGTGTTGTTATGTCTCAGGTGTTTGGGGTACCAGCATTTCCAGTAGATACACACATACATAGATTATCTCAGCGATGGGGTTTAACTTCTGGTAAAGATGTCATCCAAACAGAAAAAGATTTAAAGAGATTATTTCCAATTAATCTTTGGAATAAATTACATCTACAAATTATCTTTTACGGAAGAGAGTATTGCTCAGCAAGAGGATGTAATGGAACCATATGTGGATTATGCAAAGAGCTATATCCTTCAAGAAATAAACCGGTTATTTGTTCAAAGGCTTAATATTAATCAATTAAATTTATCATCTCAACAAAAAGTACTATTTTTTGCTAGAAGTCATAACAATGTAATTTTCATTCTAATGAAATTAGCGATAACAGGAGCTTCTGGAAAAACAGGTTTTCGAGTAGCAGAAGAAGCACTATCAGCTGGCTATGAAGTCAGATTGATTACAAGAAAAGAGTCGAAGATTCCTGATTCTATAAGAGGTTGTGAAAGGTACGAATTATCAGATACAAATGGTGTCACACTTGACTACGCGTTAAAAGACTGTGACAGCCTTGTCATTGCGACAGGTGCTAGGCCATCTATCGATTTAACAGGTCCAGCAAAAGTAGATTATTTAAACATACAAAAACAAATTGAAAGTTGTAAAAGACAAAAGTTGAAAAGAATTGTACTCGTTAGTTCTCTTTGTGCTGGGAAATTAATTCATCCTCTAAATTTGTTTGGTCTCATACTTATTTGGAAAAGATTTGGTGAGAAATCCCTGCAAAAAAGCAACTTAGATTGGACTGTAATTCGTCCTGGAGGTTTAAATGAGAATGAAACCAACCTAAAGAATCAGAATATTTTGTTCTCTGGCGAAAAGACCCAAGAAGAAGGATCAATCCCGAGGAGACTGGTTGCAAAGGCTTGTATTGAAGCATTAAAAACAAAAGATTCCATCAAAAAGATTATCGAGGTTACTAGTAGCGAAGAAAATCCAAAGACAAATATGAGTAAGGCAATAAAGACGTTTAGTATTTAAATATAAAAGCTTAAAATCACCATGAACACCAACGCTAAGATTGATGCGTTGCAGCTAATGCTTACTGATCTAAGAACAAGAAACGAGTCAATTAGACATAAAGCTGCGTTCAGAGGATGTCAACCAGAATTTCAATCACTAGTTACTACACTTATTGATCAATTAGAAACTCAATTAAACGAAGAGAAGCTGATACTTAGAGGGAAATCAAATTCTAGTGGATAAAAGAAAAATCTTAACCCAACTCCAAGCAAGCCAAACCATATACATCATTCATAGAAACCGGTGGTTGTGATCCTCTATACATCCTGAAAGTTTCAGATTCTGATTGAAAACCTAGTTCTTTAAATACTTCAGAAGCCGAATTGTTAAGACCAGGTGAGTCGACAATTATCAATCCTGGATGACTATCAATTAATTTCTTCAATAAAATTTTTAAAAGCTTTGGAGTATCCGCCATCAAAGGACCAATTCTCCATCCTTCTCCGTTTTGCAAAAGACATGGTCTTATACGACCAAAGCCATGACATCTTTTTTTTTGATCAATAACTGCAATTACCTTTCCAGCTGGATGATTGAGCCAATTCGAGAGAAAATGAGGTCTAGAGGTTGTTTCTCTTTTTTCGTCAAATTTTTCTACTGCATTTTTAGGTATTGAGGAGCCTTCAAGGAAGCTGAAATTATCTAAGCCATCATTTATATAGTTATCCTCTAGTAATTTACCATCGCCTAACCATTGCCATCTAGTGGTTTTCGAGGAAATTGTAAAACCCCATTTTGAGTAATCAGCAATTCTCTCTGGAGCCGCCTCTAAGCCAACACATGGCAAATCACTTAAATGACTTAAAGCCTTTTTCCAAAGCTGTAGACCAAAACCTCTACCCCTGTACTTCTCAATTACTAAAAACAATCCAAGAAATCCATAATATTCATTATATCGAACACCTGCAATACAGCCGATAGGATTATCATCCAACCAACCGACCCAAAGTCCCTGTTTATCGGTATTCTGATAAATTCCTAGATCACCAACTCCTGGAGCGAAACCTTCTTTTCTGGATATTTCGGTAACAAACTCAATATCAGAATCAGATAAAGGTTTGATAGATAAAAGATTATCCATCAATTGCATTATTATTAATATCAAATCTAATAAAAACAAATGATATATCTATAAATATGAGCATAAAAAAACATCAATTATTAAACAACACATAATATAAAGTAATACAAAAGCTTGTTTAGTAAATCATTTAAATGTTTGAAAATGTTTAAAACTAAAAATTAAAAGTTTCTTTCAAATAGCAATATCGATGTTAATCTATAATTGAAAAAAATAACTGATTCTCTATTATTTACAGGAATTATCAAGAAATAGATCTAATAATTTAAGAACAATAGTTACGGGAACAAAATATCCACAAAATGCACTGATTTTTATTCAAATAAACTTATACGTGGAAGAGAGTCTGTTGAATTTAAATAAACACTTAAGGTGATTATTTCTAATTTCTTTTCGAAAATTACCGTTTTATCATTTAAAAGGCATTTGAATTAAGTTTTAAAGAGTCCCAAACTTAGCAAATAAAAATAATTTAGAGTTGTGATCTAAATGAAATTCGTTTAAAGAATTATATATCTGCTCCTTTAGAAAGATTATAAAAATGGTGTTCCATCATATTAATAAAAGTAGTAATTAAACCTTTTAAATTATTCTTGATCTAGTTTTTTCACAATAAAAGCCATTGAACCCAATGATAAGAAGAACATTAAAATAAGAAATGTAGTCATGATTTTTACTTTATTATTAGCAAGTATAATCTAATAGGATCTTTATAGGGTATAATTAATTATTTTTAAACAAATTCATTACATAATATTAAAAATGAACATAAAAAATTTTAATAAAAAAAGATTGTTTACTTGGCAGAATGTAATAAATGGCTTAACAGTTTCTAGAATATTTCTTGGATTGCCAATTATCATTTCACTGAATTATGGGAAAAATGATGTCTTTATTCTATTGATCTTAATAGGGTGTCTTACTGATTTTTTTGATGGTTACTTAGCACGTAAATATGGCCAACAATCTGTTTTGGGTGCAAAATTAGATCCCCTAGCAGATAAGATCATGCTTCTTGGTCCAATGATTTGGTTGGTCCATGAGAATTTAATACCCTTATGGGCAATCTGGTTAATAATATCTAGAGAACTCTTAATAACTAGTTGGAGATCTAATAAAATTACAGGAGGTCCTGCCTCGATTCAGGGTAAATATAAAACCACATTACAATTTATAAGTATAATTCTATTATTATGGCCAAAAAATTGGGGAACAGCTTATACCATTTACATCATTAATAAAATAGGATTTTTCTTTTTCTGGATTGCATTACTTCTTACCTTAAGTTCTGCAATAAAATATGTATTCAATCAAAAAGTATCTCATCGGAACTAAAATCAACTCGTTCATGATTAACTAATAGATAATCATTCTTATAGCTATCAATTAAACCATTTAATAAATCGAATTTCGGCTCCCATGATAAATCTTTTTCTATTTTAGAAGTATCAGTAAAAAAATTAGTTAACCTTAAAGGGAAAAGTTTTCTTGCCTTAGGATCGAGTTTCGAAGGATCAAAAGAACGAAGATTAAAATCTGAGACTTTATTGCCAGTAGCTAAAATTGCTGTTTCAATTAAACCTTTAAAAGTTACTGCCTTACTTCCTGAACAATTGTAGATTTGATTGATCGCTTTATCTGTTTCAAGAGATTTTGAAATGGCCTCGGCTAAATCAGAAACATGTCCTAATTGCGTGATGGTTTGACCATCAAAAGGAACTGGAATTGATCGGCCATTAGTTATGCGATCAAAAAACCATTTTTCAATAGGGTTATAGTTACCGGGACCATAAATATATGTGGGTCGAAAACTAGTAAAAGGTATACCTTCTGCCTTAAGCCAAGACTCTGTATTTGCTTTACCTATATGACGGCTTTCAAAATCTATTGGACTCTCTTCACTAATTGGAAATAATTGTGTGTTGTCATATACCCCTGCAGAACTTATGTAGATAAATCTAAAGCTTGGAAGACCTGAAAATTCAAGGAGTCTTTGCGTATCTTCCAATTTCCGGCCAGAGCTATCAACAATAAGATCAAATGAATGACCAGATAGTTTCTTTAGATCCTCGTCGTTTGACCTGTCTCCCCTTATATGAGTTATGTTATTTGGTACTGGTAAATTTCCACGCGTAAAAACAAATATTTCATGTCCTTTTGTTAGCAACCTCGAGACAAGAGCTTTTCCTACAAACCTTGTTCCGCCGTAAAAAAGAACTTTCAAGACCATTAAATAAAATAATTATATTAAAGCCTATAGATAATCTCCCAGAGCTACATAAAAGATGTTAGATGAATAGTAATAATTTTTTTCTTGATGGAAATCATACCTGCAATAGATCTACTGAATGGAAAATGTGTTCGACTGAATCAAGGGAATTACAACGAAGTTACTAAGTTCAATAGTGATCCTGTAAAGCAAGCTCAAATTTGGGAGAGCCAGGGAGCAAGACGTCTACATCTTGTAGATCTTGATGGTGCCAAGACTGGGGAACCCATAAATGATCTAACAATAAAAAAGATAAAAAGATCTATTAATATACCCATTCAACTTGGTGGTGGTATTAGGACTATTGATCGAGCAAAAGAATTATTAGGGATAGGAATAGACAGAATTATTTTAGGGACTATTGCGATAGAGAATCCAGAGTTAGTTAAAGTTCTTTCTCAAGAGTATCCAAGAAGAGTAGCCGTAGGTGTTGATGCTAAAAAAGGGATGGTAGCCACTAGAGGATGGTTAAAACAAAGCGAAATATCTTCTCTAGAATTAGCCAAACGACTTAACGATCTTGAATTAGCCGCTATAATATCAACTGATATAGCAACTGATGGCACTTTAAAAGGGCCAAATGTACAGGCTTTAAGAGAGATAACTGAGTTAAGCATTAATCCAGTAATTGCATCAGGAGGGGTAGGTTCAATAACTGATCTAATTTCACTATCAGATTTAGAGAATGAAGGTATTGAAGGAATAATCGTAGGGAGAGCCCTATATGACGGCTCAATAGATCTGAAAGAAGCCTTATTGGCACTAAAAAATATTCATATTCAGGATTCAATTAATGATAAAGACAAATTCCTTGTCTAACATTTAGAAATAATATTGGTATAGAGGATTTATTGAATAGGGCTGGAAGTATTCTTAAATCAAGTTATCTTAAAAAGGATAGTATCTAAAATCCAACTTGATCGTAGAAAGACCAAAACAAATTTTAATGATAGCGCCATCTCTTTTAGGCGAGTCATTGGCATTGCAACTATCATCTCAAGATAATAATTTAGAAATAATACTAGACATAAAAGATATAAATGGTTTCCCTAAACTTATTTTATTTTGCCTTGATGATATAGAACTCTCAAACTCAATAAAACTAGAAATTCTTAGGTTAAAAGAAAGATGGGATCAATCTCCAATCTTAATTGTAATACCAAAAAGCATTAAATTATCCTCTTCCGATTTGATGACTTTTGGCAGTGAAGGAGTGATTCAAGATCCTACAATTATACTTTTAAAAGATACAATAAATATTATACTTGGCGGAGGCAGAGTTTTTAAAATTAATAATGAAACTAATTACAAAGAAAGCTCTTTTAATAATTCATATGGATTAGGACATTGGTTATTAACTAGTGGTTTATCTCAAATAAATAGAGATCTACACAAGATAGATCATATGATAGAGAAGCAATCAATAAATACATTTTATCTTTTTATATTAATAGGCAGAAGAAGAGAACTATTAACTGCAAAAAGATTAATTCTATGGCTATGGGGACCACTTGAAGTATTAATAGAGTCTCCAGTAAAAAACAATATCAAACCAATCAACAAATATAATACTGACATAACAATAAAAAACTCCTCTAGTAAAGAGTTATGGAAAGTAATATATAAAAGAGTAAACGAGAAAATTCAAGATGACCTTATAAATTCAACAGATGAACTCGTAGCGCTTTATTCATTAAATAGTTTCAAAAGGCATAATCTCTTAAAAACACTTTTGCAAGAATTTTCAATTATTATCAATAAACTTGATTCAATGAATGATCAAGGAGAAAGGTTTGAAGATATTTTACAATCAATCACTCCTGAATTACGCGCTAATACATTACGAAATTTCATCGATTCATATGATCATTTACTAAAGAATGGAGTTGAAGTTTCTATTTCAGACTTCCTAGTAGATAATGCACAGCTTGATATCCTTGATGATGAGTTACCCTCAATTGCTTTAATCATTGATCCAATATTAAATAATAAGCCCATTCAAATAGATGGTGAATATATATCAACAGAAGATCCTAGATGTGTTATTCAATTAGAAATGCTTATTCTTAATTGGATACTTAGAACAGCTGAAATAGTTGGTGAAGAAATTATTTCTTCATGTTCTGAATGGCCCGAGTTACGAAAATATTTCCTAAATAAAGAATTAGTTTCAACAAGAGAGCTAGAGCGTAAAAGAAATCATATTAACACGAAAAATCAAATTCAAAATCTATTTAGAAAGCCAGTTAGATTGTACGAAAGTAAAAGATTATATTATACAGTTAAAAATAATACAATAGAAAAAATTATAATTTTGGAGCCTAGAGATGATGAATTAAAAAAATTAGATTGGGCTCAGCGACAAATAGCATTTATCATAGAATTAAGAGATGCTTTGGCCCCACAAGTACAGGCAACTATTCAATACTTAGGGGATTTAATAGTTCTAATTCTTACAAAAGTAGTTGGAAGATCTATAGGATTAATAGGGAGAGGTATCGCTCAGGGCATGGGAAAGAACTTATCTAAAGGGTAATTAATTTATTAATAAATATAGCTAGATTAGCTTTAAGACTTTAGAATCAATAAAACTAGTACTTTACTTTGATCTTGTTAAGAATATTCTCCTCACTACTAGTAATTTTTTTTCTATCTGTTAATCCTGTATATTCTGCTAGAGATACAGATAGTTACGATGGAAATATATACCCAATATATGCAGGTAACGGATCATTAATACCTCCACCAAGCACATTATCAGAATCATTAAAGAACGAAAGAACAAGTGTTTTAGTTTTCTATCTCGACGATAGTTCTGCTAGCAAGCAATTTGCTCCAGTAGTTTCAGGGATTAAATTATTATGGAGTTCTTCTATTGATCTAATTCCTCTATCAATTGATGAATTAGACAATGATGAAAAGAAAACTCTTGAGGATCCCGGTTTCTACTGGCATGGGAAGATACCTCAAACTGTGATTATCGACGGGAAAGGTAATGTTCTGCTAGACAAAGAAGGGCAAGTTTCTTTTGATGATATAAATAATGCAATAACAATAGGCACAGGCCTTAAAAAGCCAGATTTTGATTTAACAGTCAAAAGCTTCAATGAATATAATAGTGAGCCTTCTAAGGAGGGTTATACTAAACCTAGAGGTACCTAAAAATTCAACAAAAGCACTAAAAGATTTTTATTCAACTATTAAATATTTATTTTCTATATGTTATTTAACTTTCTTATTCTAATAATAATCACATTTTTTTTGATTGAAATAAATCATTATTTGAGGATTAGTTCACCACTAATTCTCAAACCTAAAGAGTTTAAAAAAATACTCTTAGATTCTACGAAGAAATATATTGTTCTGGTTGAGATAAAAAATTTACATAAAAGTATGGAAGTTATGATTCCTTCTTTTAAAGTTATTCCTCAGTTAATTGGCATATCCAAAGAAGAGATAATTAAGATTAATACAAAGATAAAACCACTTCACCCTGATGCAGAAGACGAACAAAAAAATGACTATTGGTCTGCCTATATAATAAAAAGTAAAAAATCTACCTTTGTCAGAATTGAAATTGAATTTGAGATTAAGGATTCTGCAATAGATAAGCTCAAATGTTTATGGATAGATATTGAATGGTTTAATTATGGCCCATTCGGTTTTTTAACAAGATTTGACGGGTTCGTTTTGCCTAATTATTTAGATACGCCTAAAGAAGTTTATTCTAATACTAGTTTAGTAGATCCAATTAAAACTCATATTCTTGGTACTTTAGATGATCCTATTGAAATATTAAAATCCTATATACCAAAAAACTACTTGCCTACAGATATTCTTACTATCGGAGAGTCGCCCTTAGCAATTATGCAAGGAAAATATATAGATTATAGAACCGTAAATGTAGATTCAATTTCAAGGTTACTTTGTAAAGGATTTCACCCAACAAGTAGTCTAGCCACTGCCTGCGGAATGCAAACCCTAATAAATATCTCTAGTCCAACTCGCGTAATAGCTTCATGGTTAATTGGAGGGATCTTTAAATTTTTTGGTATTAAAGGTATTTTTTACCGATTAGCAGGTGAACAAGCGAGATTGATTGATGACATTACTGGTACAACTCCACCCTATGATAAAAGTATAGTTTTGGGACCTAAAGATTCTCAAATCTTTTGTATGGAAGCCTCAAGAAAATTAAACGTTAATGTGGCTGTTGTAGATGTAAATGATTTAGGAAGAGTTAAAATCTTATCAACAAATAATATTAACAATATTAAATTAATTAAAAGAGCATTAACATCAAATCCTGCGGGTAATGCTAACCAACAAACTCCACTAGTCCTGATCAGAGCAGAGGAAACCAGTTCGAAGTCACATGATAAATAAAAATATAATAATATAGTCAAATGCAAAAAGATGAAGCTTTACCTTCAGATTTACTAATTGAGCCTCTTCAGCTCAAGCATTTATCAATGCTTAAAGCTGATAATAATTCAAAGTACCTTGGAGTATTTCAAATACTACTTTGCAAAAAATGGTTTTCTTCATTAGAGTCAAGCCTTACAAATTTAATTCCGACAAGAAATTCAAAATGTTTTATAGCAGTTGAGAAAAACAACATAATTGCATATATTTTGGCAACACCAATTAATCGAAGAGGTACTTGTTGGTCTATTTCAGAACCATACTTTATAGAAGAATCAATATCTTTTAGTCGTTATAATCTATTACAGAATTTACTACGAAAAGTTCTCTATGAAAGCAACATTAACACTCAAAGTTTTTTAATCTCTATAAATACAAATGACAATCAAAACTTATCAGTAATAAGACAATCTGGTTTTCAGCCTCTCAGAATAATAAACTACTGGAATAAAAAAGAAGTTACTAAATACAAAAAGAACGTAACTAAAGACAACTATATATGGGAAAAACTAAATGAAGAAAATAGTCAACAAATATGGAGACTTGAACAAGCAAGAGAGTCAATTAACTTTCGCTTAATTTTTGATAGGCAATGGCATGATATATATGAAAAAAGGAATATATTAACGGGCCTGATTAAATCTAAAGATAACAACATCATAGCAGGTTTGATACCTTCTATCTGCCCTCAATACGATTATTCCTTTGAATTAATAAGAGGATTAGCATGGGACGAGCGACTCAATTATTCTATTCCTCAGAGAATTAACAATGTAAAAATTGGAAAGAATAAATGTTATATAGAAACGACAAGTGAAGATAAAAAATTGAATGAACTTTTAAATAGAAATAATTGGAAAATAGCAGAAGAGAGAGTTCTTCTAGGAAGAAGCGTATGGAAAAGACAAAATGGATATAAATTAAAGTCTCTAGAAACAGAGTTAATAACAAGTCTTGTTGGGAATTTGCAACAACAACCTGAACTACCCTCAACTATTCAAATTGAAAAAAATAAATGATTCAGCCACATCCTTGTTCGGTATTAAGTCTTGATATTGGAAATAAAAGAATAGGTATTGCAGGTTGTGATCCACTTGGGATATCTATAACCCATCTACCTGCAATATTTAGAAAAAGTTTTGATGAAGATCTTAAAGAATTCTTGAAGATATGTTCTAATCGGCAAGTTAAAGGACTCGTTATTGGTAATCCTCTTGATATGTATGGGAAGGAAACTACTCAATCTATTCGATGTAAAAAATATGGAGTTAAATTAGCAAGATGTTTAAACCTACCTTTGGCTTTTATCAATGAACATTGTTCAACCTTCGAAGCTAAAGAAAAGTTCTCTATCAAACCCGACAAGACTGGAAGAATAGACAGTGCCGCTGCCGCTATACTTTTACAACAGTGGCTTATTGAGGGACCGAATCTTGATGACTCAAACTAAATTTTGAATATGATGTAAAAACATTATCAAATAAAATCAGATACTGACTAATAAAAACCCTATGTCAACAACAAATAAAAACGAAGAAGTACCTACACTTTTAGTCAAAGATTCTCAAGGTTCAGATCTCCTATGTTTTCTTGAACAAGTAGTGCCCCTAGAAGGTAATGAATATGCCCTTTTAACACCTGTAGATACTCCTGTTTCTCTGTTTCAATTAATTGATGATCAAGATCCCAAGCTAATAGAAACAATTGAAAAGAATGAGCCAATACTAGAAGTAGCTGATGTTGTCCTACAAGAACATGATCTTAGACTTGTTCGATCAGCTATAACTCTTACAGTCTCAGGCGAATTAGATGAGCCTGAACCAGAAGAAATTGAAGAAGAAGACATTGACGAGGAATCTGAAACTTACGAACTCCTTGTCAATTTTAGAGTTGATAGTAATGAATATGGTCTATATATTCCCCTTGACCCTTTCTTCATAGTTGGAAAGCTAGAGGATGGTGAAGTAAAGCTTGTTGAAGGCGAACAGCTTGACAGGATACAATCTGGAATTGAAGCTGAACTTGAGGAGAGGGGATTATCAGAATAAAAATAAAAGAATTACTTAAACCACATTGGAAAGTAAACGATAAAATTTCAGAGATTTCGGTAAAAGATTTATTATCGAAAAATATAAAAGCATTAATAATTGATGTAGATGGAACATTAATTTCTGGGAATAATCCAATTTTATCAAATGACATAAAGCATTGGATAATCAACTCTAAGAAATTATTTTATACATATTTGTTCAGCAATAACCCCTCTGGAAAAAGAATAAAAAACATTGCTGATCAATTAGATATAGACTTCACTTATTCAGGAGGTAAACCAAGTAAAAAGAAATTAAATAAGGTTTTAGATATAATTCCTTATTCATCAAATGAAATAGCAATAATTGGGGATAGAGTTTTTACAGATATTCTTGTAGGCAATAGATTAGGAATGTATACAATATTGGTAGATTCAGTAGATCATTATGGAAAGAAAATTGAAAAAAATAACTTTCAATCCATTGAAAGATGCCTGGCAAAAATTATAACTGGAGATTTACTATGACAACTTGGGTAATAAAGATTGGAACCAGCCTTTTGAGAGGAAACAATAAGTATACAACCTTTGATATCATTAATAATTATTGTTCATATATATCAAGAGCACAAAAAAATGGAGATAAAATTATATTAGTCTCTAGTGGTGCAGTAGGACTAGGATGTCATAAAATGAGCTTCAAGTTAAGGCCTAAAGAAATAATTTCGCTGCAAGCTTCTGCCGCAATAGGCCAACTTCATTTAATGGCTTTATATGAAAAAGCTATGAACAAGTTTGGATATAAAGTTGCTCAAATATTATTAACTAGATCTGAATTGGGTTCCAGGAATAGTTATAAATCTGCTTCACAAACATTAAAAAAATTGATTGAATGGGATGTTATACCAATAGTAAATGAAAATGATATAACCTCAGATGAAGAATTAAAATATGGAGATAATGATACTTTATCTGCATTAGTTGCAACTGCTATATCTGCTGATCAATTAATACTCCTAACTGATATTGATCATCTTTACTCTTCAGATCCCAAAAATGACAGTAAAGCCAAACCTATCAAAAATATTAATGATTCAGCTGAATTGAATAAATTAGAATTAGTTAATGAGCAAACGACTTGGGGAACGGGCGGAATAAAAACAAAACTAACTGCTGCAAAAATCGCCACTGAAAGCGGGATAAAAGTTCAATTAGCTGATGGCAGGGTTCCTGAAACTTTAGGAGAATTACTCAATGGTAAAAATATTGGAACTGTTTTCCATCCTCATCCCAATCCAGTCGGGAATAGAAAAAGTTGGCTATCACATGCAATCAAGCCAGTAGGGGAAATACATTTAGACGATGGTGCTAGTGAAGCTATCAAAAACAAAGGAGCTTCACTATTGCTAGTTGGCGTAAAGAAAGTAAGCGGGGATTTCATTTCTAATCAACCAGTAAAGGTTATTAATACTGAAGGAAAAGAAATCGCCAAAGGAATTTGCTCAATGAGCAGTGATGCTATAAAAATAGGAATTAATTCAAAATCTCCAAAAACAGGATCTCCCCTTGTTATACATAGAGATGTTCTGGTTTTAACCAGTAAAGAACTCAGACAAAAATAGTAATTCTCACTTCCACAATTTAATCTAAATCATGCAATTAAATGAAATTTTCAAAAAACTAAAGCAAGGTCAATCCACGGTGATTGATTTTAAAATAAATAATAATCCAAATATTTTAACCGCAGCTTCTTTAGAAAAAGCAAAAGAAAATGATATAAGTTTTCTAGATAATAATAGTCAATTAAATCTAAAGAATCTGATCAAGACTTCAAAGGCATCTGCTCTATTATTACCAGCATATGATAAATATATTGTTGAAATAGCAAAAAAGATATCAGTTGATTGGATACTTCTAAAAGACCCTAAAATAGCTTTTGCTGAAACACTAGAGATTCTCTATCCAACTGAAATAGAAGGAGAAGGCATCCATAAAAGTGCAGTAATAGGTGAAAATGTTAAATTTGGAACTGGTGTATCAATAGGAGCTAATGTTTATATTGGAGATAATACAGAAATTGGAGATAGGACTATTATTCATGCTGGAGTTGTTGTCTATAAAAATGTGAGCATTGGCGCCCATAATACAATTCATGCAAATAGTGTTATTCATTCCGGATCTAAAATTGGCGATGAATGTGTAATCAATGCTAATGCCGTTATTGGTGGTGAAGGTTTTGGATTCGTGCCCACTTCAAATGGATGGAAGAAAATGCCTCAAGTAGGAGTAGTTATTTTAAAAAGCCATGTAGAAATTGGGAGCGGATCAACCGTTGACAGACCTGCAGTAGGAGAAACAATAATTGGAGAAGATACAAAAATTGATAACCAAGTTCAAATTGGTCATGGAGTAACTATAGGTAAAGGGTGTGCTATGGCTGCTCAGGTAGGTATAGCTGGAGGAGCTCAGATTGGAAACGGAGTTATTCTTGCTGGACAAGTAGGTGTAAGTAATAAAATCAAAATTGGAGATAGAGTGATTGCCAGTTCAAAAACAGGAATCGTATCAAATATTGAGTCAGGAAAAGTAGTTAGTGGCTTCCCTGCTATCCCCAATAAACTATGGTTAAGATGCTCTGCTAATTTCAAAAAACTACCTGAAATAGCAAAAGCCATTCGTCAATTAGATCGCAGAAACTTCAGGTAAAACTTTCCCTTAATTAATAAGTACAAATGAAGTCTTACAAAATAACATTATTGCCTGGTGATGGAATTGGTCCAGAGATAACAAACGTCACGCATAGAATCCTTGATCTCGTCTCAAGCAAATTTGGTTTCGAACTCAAATTTCAAGAAATGCCTTTTGGTGGATCAGCTATAGATTCAGATGGCACACCCTTCCCAGATAGAACTTTTCAAGAATGTAAGAGCTCTGATGCTGTTTTGCTAGCCGCCATAGGAGACCCAAAGTATGACGAATTGCCTAGAGATAAAAGACCTGAGACAGGTTTACTTAATCTTAGATCTTCTTTAGATCTTTTCGCAAATATAAGGCCAGTAAAAATAATTCCATCCTTAACGAAAGCAAGTAGCTTGAAAGAAGAGTTTGTTCGAGAAGTTGATTTAGTAGTAGTCAGAGAACTTACTAGCGGTATTTACTTTGGAGAACCAAAGGGAAGGATAAAAACAGAAAAGGGAGAAAGGGCATTTAATACGATGACATATACATCCGAGGAAGTTAATCGAATAGCAGAAATTGCTTTTCAACTTGCCCAACAAAGAAATAAAAAAGTTTGCTCAGTGGATAAAGCTAATGTTTTAGATGTAAGTCAATTATGGAGAGAGGAAACAATATTGGTATCTAATAAATACAAAGAAGTACAACTTACTCATCAATATGTAGATAATGCCGCAATGCAACTAGTTAGAAATCCAAGTCAATTTGATGTGATTCTTACAAGTAATTTATTTGGAGATATTCTTAGCGATATTGCAGCCATGCTTACAGGCTCAATTGGAATGCTACCATCTGCTTCATTAAGCATAGATGGTCCGGGTGTCTTTGAACCTGTTCATGGTTCTGCCCCTGATATTGCAGGAAAAGATATAGCTAATCCAATAGCGATGCTTTTGTCTGCTGCAATGATGTTAAAAATTGCCTTTAATGAAGTAAAAGCGGGAAATTATTTAGAAAATTCAATTAACGAAATTCTAAATGATGGTTATAGAACTTCCGACTTGATGAGCAGCGAGACAACTAAACAAGTTAGCTGCTCTCAAATGGGAGAACTATTGGCTGAAAAATTAAAATAATTAGTTCACAAATTAAAAAACTCTTTGAATAGTTTCCCTTTGAGGGTCAGTCGACCTGTAAAAATAACAAGTCAATACATAAGCGTCGATGTCAAAGCTTCACCCAGTAGTAGCTGTAACTGGTTCATCAGGGGCAGGAACAAGCACCGTTAAAAGAGCATTTGAGCATATATTTGCTCGTGAAAAGATTGTTCCTGCAGTTGTTGAGGGAGATAGTTATCACCGTTTTGAAAGAATGCCCATGAAGAAGGCAATGTCTGAAGCCCTCTCAAGAGGTGAAAACTTTTCTCATTTTGGGCCAGAGGCAAATTTATTCGATAAATTAGAGGATCTATTTAGTCAATATGGAAAAACTGGCGGAGGTCAGAAAAGATATTATTTACATAGCCCAGAAGAAGCTGAGGAGCACAACACTCGTTTAGGAACAAAATTAGATCCAGGTCAATTCACTCCATGGGAAGATATTCCAACAAAAACAGACCTTTTGTTTTACGAGGGGCTACACGGTGGAGTGGTAGGAAAAGATTATGATGTAGCTTCTTTCGCAGATTTACTTGTTGGTGTAGTACCAATAACCAATCTCGAATGGATACAAAAAATACATAGAGATAACGCAGAAAGAGGATATTCAGCTGAAACAATCGTAGATACAATTTTGAGAAGAATGCCTGATTACATCAATCACATCTGTCCTCAATTCAGTCGAACAGATATTAATTTTCAGAGAGTACCGACAATTGACACCTCAAACCCATTTATTTGCAGAAACATTCCAACACCGGACGAAAGTTTTGTAATTATTCATTTTAGAAAAGGATCAAGGGAAAAATGGGGTATTGACTTCCAATATTTGTTAGGGATGATTCACGATTCATTCATGTCTAGTCCAACAAGTATTGTTGTTAACGGTGGAAAAATGGGATTTGCTATGGAACTTATTCTTACACCTATTATTCATAAAATGATAGAAGAGAAAAAAGCAGCAAGCTAATATAAAATTTTATCAAAGAAAAAGCTAATTATATCTATTATTAAAAGATAAAGTTAATAAATGATAACTATTATTATATGTTTTACTATTATACTTATATGCATATTATCTTCTATTTCTATAGAAGATATAAACACGATGCTAATAAGTGAAAATAAACTAATTTTATTAATGATATCAGGGCTTCTTTATTTACTATATTTAGGCTTATCAAACGAAAAAATAGATATAAAAGATTTAATAATAATTAATTCTTTGTCAATGATTATTATCTTTATAATAATGTATTCAATAAGTTATTTAAGCTTTAAGATCTTTGGAATAAATTCATTAGGAATGGGTGATATAAAGCTCTCTTCTATTAGTACAATATGGCTTGGTATTGAATTAAGTTTTTTATCATTATGTATTTCATTTTTTCTATCAGCCATATATAGTTTATACGGAAAAATTACCAAAAGGTTTTCACCATTTCAACAGTATCCATTTGCACCATTTTTATCAATTGGGATATTTTGTTCTTGGATTATAGATAAGATTCAAACTTTCTAATCCCTTTAAAGGTACTCAAGGTATTAAATTAAATTCAATCACAAAATAGCTGTGTCATTATTCGACTGGTTTGCTGATAGAAGGAAAGGCCAATTTGTTGGCAAAGTTACTCAGGAATCTGAAGAAAGTGATGGACTATGGGAAAAATGTCCAGAATGTGGACAAGTAGTTTATAGAAAAGATTTAATAGATAATTGTAGCGTTTGTAGTAATTGCGGCCATCACAATCGAATAGATAGCAAAGAGAGAATAAGACTAATTACTGATCCAAGCACATTCAAATCAATCAATAATCATTTAACACCAGTTGACCCACTAGGTTTTAAAGATCGACGAGCTTACGCAGATAGGTTAAGAGAAAGTCAAGCGAGCACTGGACTTAAAGATGGAGTATTAACAGGGACATGTGAAGTAAATTCTATTCCTATGGCATTGGCCGTAATGGATTTCAGATTCATGGGTGGCTCAATGGGATCTGTTGTAGGAGAGAAGATCACACGGCTTATCGAACACTCAACCAAAGAAAAATTGCCATTGCTAATTGTTTGTGCATCGGGTGGTGCTCGAATGCAAGAAGGGATGCTGAGCCTAATGCAAATGGCAAAGATTTCAGGAGCCCTTGAACGACATAGAGACGCTCAATTGCTCTACATGCCTTTACTTACCCATCCCACCACTGGAGGAGTAACTGCTAGTTTTGCAATGCTTGGAGATTTAATACTTGCAGAACCAAAAGCACTGATTGGTTTTGCGGGGAGAAGAGTAATTGAACAAACACTGAGAGAGAAACTTCCAGATAATTTCCAAACTGCGGAATATCTTCAAGATCATGGTTTCGTAGATACCATTGTACCAAGAACGGAACTTAAAGAAACTTTGACAAAGTTACTTCGATTACATAAGACAGAAGAGGCAAAGTTACAAACTAATGTTTAAAATAAATCAAAAGATAAAAAAAAATAAATTTGATTTTCTCTTAAATATATTAGTATTAATATTTGTAATTTTATTCAATAGGACAAATATAGTTTATGGAGCAATTACTAATTGGGTTGAAGTTAGTCAAACGCCTGCTGGAGTTCAATATTTAGATAAAGATAGTATTAATATTGAAGAAAAAGGAATAATAGAAATAACCACAAAATACATAAAAATCGACTCTAGTAATTCAAAGGAAATAGAGGAGAATATTTTTATAATGAAAATCAATTGTATGACTAATAAATTTAAGGATATTTCAGTTAATGGTAAAAAGAATTTATCCGCAAAATGGGAAGACCCTAATGGGGATAAACTATTAGATGATGTAATTTCAGATAGCTGCGAAAATGTTTAAACTCATCAATTATTTACAAGAATGATCAATACAGATCATCAGCTACGCATAGCAATTGCAGGACTAGGTTTCGGTGAAAGTGTTCATATTCCTGCATCATTATCTAATAAGAATATTGAGCTTGTGGGATTGTGGCATCCTCGGCCAGAAAGGCTTAAAGAAGCCTGCAATAAGCACAATCTTCGTGCCTATGAAACCTGGGAAGATTTAGTCAATGATTCCAAAGTAGATGGAATAATCATAGCTACTCCACCAGCACCCAGATACAAGCTTGCACTAGAGGCAATTAAAGGAGGGAAACATCTTTTACTAGAAAAGCCAACTTGCTTAAACCCTGAAGAAGTAAAAGAGCTTCAAAGAAATGCCCTAAAAAGAAATTTAAAAATAGCTGTCGATTACGAATATCGAGCGGTTCCTCAGTTCATGCAAGCAAAGCGACTAATTAACGAGAAGAAACTAGATGAACCATATTTTGTAAAACTAGATTGGCTAATGAGCAGCAGAGCGAATCCAGATAGACCATGGAATTGGTATTCAGACGAAGATTCTGGTGGAGGGGTATTGGGCGCGTTAGGTACCCATGCTTTTGACATGATTCATTGGCTAATTGGTCCAACTCATTCATTAAGCGCAATAAATTCAACTTCAATCAAACAAAGATTTTGCACCCAATCAAAAACCACTAAAAAAGTGACAAGTGAAGATGTATGCATTTCTCAACTACAAATTAAAAGCATCAATAACAATTTGATACCAGTCCAAGTAAATCTCTCTGCCGTAACAAAACAAAGCAGGGGTTTTAGTCTAGAAATTTATGGGAGCAATGGAACTCTTATTCTTAGCAGTGACAATCAGAACGATTATGTACACGGATTTGGGCTGTGGTTCTCAACTAAGGAAGAAGTTCTGAAAAGTATTCAGCCAGATTCAGATCTTTCTTTTTCAAAAATTTGGACAGATGGACGAATTGCCCCAGTAGCAAGAATACAAAACTGGTGGGCTCAAAGCATAAAAGACGGCACACCAGTGATTCCAGGCTTGGCTGAGGGTTTAGCAAGCCAAATTGTTTGTGACAAGGTTAAAGAATCAAACTCGATTGGCATGAAGCTTGAAATCAATTAGAGAAATTCACTAAATAAAAAAAGTTTTAGGTGTAATAAGCCACAAAAAGGGCCTTTGATATGGAATAATCTTAAGGAAATTTTTGTTGCATAAATGGCACTCTCGTACTACGCAGAAGAACTAAAGAAAACAGCAAGTGCCATAGCCCAACCAGGCAAAGGGATTCTTGCTGTTGATGAATCCACTAAAACAGTAGGCAAAAGGCTTGCTTCAATAGGTGTTGAGAACACTGAGGACAACAGAAAAGCATATAGAGGTATGCTTTTCACCACAGAAGGTCTTGGAAACTTCATAAGCGGAGCGATTCTTTTTGAAGAAACTCTTTTCCAGAACCATCCAGATGGTGAGCCAATGGTTAAAAAGCTTGAGAAGCTAGGAATAATTCCAGGAATCAAGGTTGATAAGGGTCTAAGGCCATTAGCCGGTGGACACGATGTAGAAACTTTTTGTTCAGGTTTAGACGGTCTTGTTGAAAGAGCTGCTGATTATTACGAGCAAGGTGCAAGATTTGCTAAGTGGAGAGCAGTGCTTCAAATAACAGACGATGGTTGTCCTTCTAAGCTTTCAATTAGAGAAAATGCTTGGGGTTTAGCAAGATACGCTAGATCAGTACAAGAATCTGGCTTGGTTCCAATTATTGAACCAGAAATCTTAATGGATGGTTCACATTCAATTGAAAAGACAGCAGCAGTTCAAGAAGAAGTAATTAAAGAAGTTTACTTAGCTTGCCAAGTAAACGGAGTACTTCTAGAGGGAACTCTTCTAAAGCCATCAATGACGGTTCAAGGTGCTGACAGCTCAACAAAAGCTGATCCTCAGCAAGTAGCTGAAATGACAATCCGTACAATGGAACGCTGTGTACCTGCAAGTGTCCCAGGTATTACTTTCCTTTCAGGTGGCTTGAGCGAGGAAGCTGCATCAGTTTATTTAAATCTGATGAATAAGATCGATAGAAAAGCTAAGTGGAATGTTTCATTCTCATATGGTCGTGCTTTACAACATTCATGTCTAAAAGCATGGAAAGGCTCGAACACTTCTGATGGACAAAAAGCACTCATAGCTAGAGCTCAAGCAAACTCTGAGGCATCAAAAGGGTTGTATGTTGCTGGTTCTCAGCCTTCTTCTGATGAACAATTATTTGTAGCTGGATACAAGTACTAAGCTAAAAAAGCTAACAAAAAGCTGCTATCTCTCATTTTGATAGCAGCTTTTTTAATGCCTTGATTTATAAATTCAAGAAAGAAGTGTACTAAGAATTGACTTGCCATCAATATTGCCTAAAGCATCATCACAAGCTCTTTCAGGATGTGGCATCATCCCCAAAACATTTCCTTTTTTATTTGTAATTCCAGCAATATCATTGATTGATCCATTTGGGTTATGAGCGTATCTTAGAGCAATAGAATCATCATCCTCCAATTTTTTCAAGACGTCATTGCTACATTGATATCTCCCTTCTCCATGAGCGATAGGTAGTGAAATAAAATCATGTTTTTTATAATTTTTCATCCAAGATGATTTTGTACTTTCAATAGATAAATTTGCTCTATCACAAATAAAATGTAGATTCTTATTTCTTGTTAAAGCTCCATGCAAGAGACCAAGTTCAGTAAGTATTTGAAACCCATTACAAATACCAAGAACTTTTCCACCTTTATCAACAAAAGAGATTAAAGAATTTAAAACAGGTGCGAATCTTGCTATTGCTCCACAACGTAAATAATCTCCGTAACTAAAACCCCCTGGAATGACAATTGCGTCATAACCACTTAAATCAGTAGTTTCATGCCATAGAAAACTTGTAGGAATTCCCAGGCATCCTTGAGTAGCCCACCTGACGTCCCTGTCGCAATTCGACCCAGGAAAAACAATAATTCCGATATTCATTTATTTAGTTTGTAAGAGTTTTCTGTTCATCCTTAAATTCCAAAGACCAGTCTTCAATAACAGGGTTTGCGAGCAATCGATCACTCATTAACTCAATCTTTGATCGAGCTTCCTCCTTATTTGTCGCTTCGATCTCTAGTTCAATAGATTTACCTATTCTTAGTTGAGTAACTCCTTCTATTCCTAATCTCTTAGTAGCTGACCTAGTAGCCTCTCCCGCCGGATCCAAAACAGAAGGTCTTAAATGAACAAAAACTCTTGCTTTAAATAAAGACACTTTTAAAAATCAATGGGATTTCCTACTGCCTTCTCTTAGTTAAACCAAGAAAGAAGGTTACAAAGTTATTGTAGATAATATTTGATAAATTTCTAATTGATCCTTTCTCATTGTTCACTTATTAATCCTTTACCTAGGCATGTCAGACAAGTGTGATAACAATTTGGGCTAGATTTCATATAACCATTACCGCCACATTTATTGCAGGTCTTCAGATTCAAAGCATTGGCAACACTCTGAACTTCATTTTTCTCGGTAGTGGAAACTGCTTGACTCACGACAATAAGTCCGATTAGAAACTATTAGAAAATTGTTTTAAGAGAATTATCTCCTAACTCACAAAGAATCGCGGATAAAAATAAAAATACAACCTATTTTTAATATAAATACAATAATTTGAACCAATTAATTAAAAAGAAGATTCAAAAGCCTTTTTAACACCGCCTTTCAGACTCAAAGAAACTAAATCAATCCCAACCTTAGAAGGTTTCCAAGAATCATCATTCGCGCTCTCAAACCATGAATTAAATCTAGATCCAACCATTTGGATCTGAAGAGACAAAGCCTTACCCTCTATCCAGCATCTCCCTTTTATACGAAGAATTTGATGTTCCGGAACAAGTTTTAAAAGTATTTCTTTCAATAAATCTTGATCAATTGGGAATTCAAATCTTAAATGCTCACTTATTACATCAACATGGTCATGGTCATGGTCATGGTCATGGTCATGGTCATGGTCATTTTTATCTGATCGAGAAATATTGTTTTGTTCTTTGCAAAGGCCGAGAATTACTGAAGGTTCAATTTTTCCATTAGATATTGGCAGAATATTAGTAATTGAATTGCCTTGCTTTTTTACCTCATCCCTAACCAATGAAAAACTTTTTGCAGAGAGCAAATCAGACCTACTAATCAAAACGAGATCAGCAGAAATTAATTGATCTCTAAAAAGATCATTTATTGGAATTAAATGATCCATACTATTATCATTTTTTATTTGTTCATTAATACTTTTTAAATCACCCACTGGACTTCCGTTTGAGAGAGCATATCCATCAACCAAAGTTACGACACCATTAATGAAAACCTTACTTCTTATTGCAGGCCAATTAAGAGCTTGCAGTAAAGGCTTTGGCAAAGCAAGACCACTGGTTTCAATAATGATTCCATCAAGCTGATTAGTTCTAAGGAGCAAGGCTTCCATTGCAGGTAAGAAGTCCTCCTGAACAGTGCAACATAAACAGCCATTATTCAATTCAACTATTCTTTCCTCTACTTCATCATCAGGGCAAAAGCCACAGGTTTTAAGAAGGTCTCCATCAAAGCCTACTGTTCCAAATTCATTAACGACTACAGCTAGACGTTGATGAGATTCACTTAAAAGATGTCTCAAGAGTGTTGTTTTCCCAGAGCCCAAAAACCCAGTAACCACAGTAACTGGAAGACGAATATCATTCATCTTTATATTTGTTCAACAAGTCAGCAACCAAGACTATAGCTTGTATCCTCCTCGGTCTTTGAATTTGTTCCAGAAGCCATAGAACATAGTTCTTTTTGTTGTATTCGACTTATTACCGCATCTGTAAAGTCAGCTCCTTCAATAAGAGCATCTGTGAAGGTACTTTCCATCAATAATGCACCATTGAAGTCGACATCCCTTAAATCAGCTCCTTCAAAATCAGTTGCATATGCCAAAGCGTCATTTAGCTGCGCACCATGCAAATCTGCTCCGTTCAATTTACTATTATTAAACACTGCTCCTGTCAGGTTAGATTCACTGAAATTTATCCCCTTCAGATCTAGTTTTACGAAATCATTTCCACTTAAATCCTGGCTAGACATATCCTGGGAAATATTTAGTTCTTCTTGATTGCGAATCTCAGCAGGCGTTCTAGCAAAAACACTTTGAGCAGGAAAAATCAAAACAAAAATAAGTAATGCAGCAAAAACAATTGCTTTAAAATCAGAGATGAAAGAAGTTTTTTTGTTCATTGGAGCTTAAAAGGACTTTTAACAAGTAATTTAATTATTCACGTTATGGCAAATAGGGCCAAGAATGAATCATGTCAATGAGCTTAAGAGTAATAGTTCCTCCGCACCCACTCATATCACATTGGTTAACTATTTTAAGGAACCCTACTACCCCAGAAATCCTCTATGCAACAGGACTAGAACAACTTGGTACATGGCTCACTTATGAAGCTCTCAGAGATTGGATCCCAAGTAAAAAAGAAGAGATTACTACTTCAGCAGGAACTACTGAATGTTCAATTATTGATCCAAGTATTCCTATTTTGGCAATTCCTTATTTGCCTGCAGGGCTTGAGCTCTTTAGAGGTGCTAGAAATTTAATTCCTAATTCAAATTTGTGTATTGGCGGGCCACCTAAAGAAATTGAGGAAAATGCAGGAATTATTTTTTACATAGATCAAATAACAACCGGTAAACAACTTTTAAAAGATTTAAATCATCTTAAAGATAAAAAAATTGATGCAAGAAGGATAAGAGTGATTACAGCATTAGCAGCTAATCAAGGACTTAAAGAAATCGGTGAAAATATTCAAGATTTGAATATTTATTGTGCTTGTATAGATCCTGAATTAATATCAGAAAGTGAACTATCACCTGGAATTGGTGATCCATCATTACGTATCAAAACCAGAGTCACCTCATCTGACTAGCATTTCAGGAAGTTATTCAAAGCTATGAGCCAATACCGAGATTCAAATTCAGGAAGTTTGGCATCATTAATTAGTGGTGCCGTACTTGGAGCTGCAGGTCTAGCTTGGTGGTTACTTTCTGAAGCCGAGAAAAGGCAAGAGACCAGAAAGCAAAAGGCAATGCTTTATGCACCAAGAATTCAAGATGGCTCTGAGGCAACTGAATTAGAATCAAATACTCTAGGAAATCAAAGCAACGAGCACCTTGAGCAACGTGTTGAACAGCTTAATTCGGCAATAGCAGACGTACGGAAACAATTAGAAGACCTGGGATCTTCTAATTAATTCTAATTTTTAAACAATTAAATAGAAATCCAATGCTTAGATCAAATGCGATAACACAGGGTATTCAACGGTCACCGAACAGAGCAATGCTTAGAGCTGTTGGCTTTGATGATAATGACTTTAATAAGCCAATCATTGGAATCGCTAATGGTCACAGCACAATAACCCCATGCAATATGGGATTAATGGATCTGGCCAATAGAGCAGAGGCCGCTTTAAAAGAGGCTGGTGCAATGCCTCAAACATTCGGGACAATAACTGTTAGTGACGGCATCTCTATGGGAACAGAAGGGATGAAATATTCATTGGTTTCAAGAGAAGTTATTGCTGACGCAATTGAGACAGCTTGCAATGCTCAAAGCATGGATGGTGTATTAGCAATAGGTGGATGCGACAAAAACATGCCAGGCGCAATGTTATCAATGGCAAGAATGAATATACCTTCAATCTTTGTTTACGGAGGAACAATTAAACCTGGGAAATTAGACGGTTGCGACCTAACCGTAGTTAGTTCTTTTGAAGCTGTCGGTCAATTAACAAGTGGGAAAATCGATGAAGATCGTTTAATAGCAGTAGAAAAAAATGCTATCCCTGGTCCTGGTAGTTGTGGTGGCATGTTCACTGCAAACACCATGTCTGCGGCAATTGAAACGATGGGTTTTAGTTTGCCATTTAGTTCAACAATGGCAGCTGTAGATGATGAAAAAGCAGAGAGCGCTGCCAAGAGTGCTCAGGTGCTTGTCAATGCAGTTAAGAACAACATCAGACCATTAGATTTACTCACAAAAAAAGCCTTTGAGAATGCGATCAGTGTCATCATGGCTGTTGGTGGCTCAACAAATTCTGTCCTTCACCTACTTGCAATAGCGAGGACTGCAGGAGTTGATTTAACAATCGATGACTTTGAACGTATAAGACAAACTGTTCCTGTAATTTGCGACCTCAAGCCAAGCGGTAAATACGTAACTGTAGACTTACATCAAGCCGGGGGGATTCCTCAAGTAATGAAATTACTCCTCGATGCAGGAATGCTTCATGGAGAATGCAAAACTATTGAAGGTAAAACAATTAAAGAAATTCTTAGAGATATCTCCTCAAAGCCCAAAGAAAATCAAGATGTTATCAGAGAAATATCAAATCCTATTTATAAAAAAGGACATCTAGCTATTCTCAAAGGAAATTTAGCTAGTGAAGGAAGTGTCGCAAAAATCAGTGGGGTCAAAACTCCTGTTTTAACAGGGCCTGCAAGGGTTTTCGAGAGTGAAGAAGAATGCTTAGCTGCAATTCTAGACAATAAAGTCAAAGCTGGTGATGTAGTAGTCGTTAGATATGAAGGGCCTGTCGGAGGACCAGGGATGAGAGAAATGCTCTCTCCAACTTCAGCAATTGTAGGTCAAGGGTTGGGAGAGAAAGTTGCACTAATTACAGACGGCCGATTTAGTGGGGGATCATATGGATTAGTGGTCGGCCATGTTGCTCCAGAAGCAGCAGTTGGAGGAACAATTGGGTTGGTAGAGGAAGGAGACAGTATTACTGTTGACGCTAATAAATTGTTAATTCAGTTAAATGTTGAAGACCGAGAACTAGCTAGAAGGAGAGAGAATTGGAAGAAGCCAAAGCCTAGATATAAGACAGGCATTCTTGGGAAGTATTCCAGACTAGTAAGTTCATCAAGCCAAGGAGCTACAACCGATCAAATATAGTTCAGTTTAACGAAGCCTTAAAAACTGTCCTGAGTCTTCTCGCAAGGGACTCAAAAAGTTTTCCATATGAAGGCGATTCGCATTGAACACCAGAAGAGCTATCCATCCAAACAGCATGCTTACCTTGCCATAATATTGGCCTATCAATCAATGATTTCCAAGATATAGTCATGTTTACATCATTCCCACTTTTATACACTTCAAGTTCAATATCCATAGATTCTTCTCTTTCGCCGTCTATATTTCTAGATTGAATTTTAAAAATCAATTCATCAAGCTCATTATCATCATCTAATTGATTTTCTAAAAAAACAGAATGAACGTATGGCTTCATACAAAGGTCTGCTGCTTTGGCAACTTCAGCTATCAAGCTATCTTTTGAATCAGGAGTATGCACTAATTGACTTAATTAAGACTTTAATAGGACCAGCAGAAAATCCTGAGTTCATTTTGCCTGGCTGACCAAATTTTGAATGGAGAACTTGAAATCTATTGATACATGTGGGATCAAAACTAAGAGGTAGTCGAACAGGCTTTGCACGACGAGCTGGTTCAAAATCTTTGAAAGGTATTTTTAATCTACTAACTCCATTTTTCTTTGTAGGTATTGATGCAACCCAACGAATATCACCTTTTAGAAGATTTGATAGTGATAAAGGTTTCTTATCACAAGCAATCGCAAATTTCAATGTTCTCCCTTCTCCTTCAACGTCAAGAATTAATCCGGTATATTTGGAAAGATTAAAAGGCTTATCAAAAATTGGAGAGCGGCAACTAACAAAGCCACCGCCTTCTTCTACTAAGTTACCCTCAAGAAATAAGCCTTTCTCTGAAGAACGGCACTTTGCAAGACTTGATCCGCCCATAATTGTGTCATTCAGAGATTTCCAATCTGAAAATTCTGAACCCTGTATGAGAGGAGTTATTGAGATTTCAGTCGGGGGTGAATCAGGAATCAATTAAGAAGTATGCTCTACTCATACAATAATCTAACTAGGAAGATGGGTAAGCATCTTTATCAGCCAAGACAACAATTTCAGAGTTTGGTGAAACTAATTTTGCGGGTGTTCGCTCCCAAGATTCTGATTGATCAAGTAGACGTTTAAGAGCCGTTTGTTTAGCAGGTCCACTGATTAGGAAGACCACATTTTCTGCTGAACTGAGTAATTTACTGGTAAAGGTAATTCTTTTATGACCTTTACCTTCGCCAACAGTTATTAGGCTATCTCTTTCAAATAATGCATCCGAACCAGGGAAGAGGGAGGCTGTATGACCATCATCCCCCAAGCCCAATAAAATTAAATCAAATTTTGGTGGATCCCCATCCATATTATTTTTCAAAATTTTTTCATAATCTTTAGCACTATCCTCTGGCGAAGCTAATTCAACGGTTGAAACACTAAAAAATGATGCCTGTAGAGAAGGGTTACCTTCTTTAAATAATGAATTATTCAATAGAAAGCAATTACTATCTTGAGATTCATTTTCAACCCATCTTTCATCTCCAAGAAACAAATCGACGTTCATCCAATCAATATTTTTTTTACCCAATAAAGAATAAGCAGCCTTAGGAGTTGAACCACCGCAAAGGGCAATTTTTGCTTTATTTTTAGTTTTTAAAGTTGACTCTAGAATCTGAGCAATCAAATCAGAGGCAGCTTGAGCGAGAGAGTTCTTGTCTTCTGAAACTTGAATTTCATATTTAGTCATTAGTATCAATCAATCCATTCAGTGTGAAATGATCCAGCTTTGTCTAGGCGCTCATAAGTATGAGAACCAAAACAATCTCTCATTGCCTGAACCAAGTTTTGGGGAAGTCTAGAGGTTCTAAAGCTATTTAAATAATCAAGAGTGCTACTTAAACATGGAACTGGAATTCCAGCATTAGCAGCAGCAGAAACAACCTGAGTCAAACCAGAAAGACAATTATTTACCTGTTCAGCAAACCAACTATCTAGAATAAGATTGCTTAACTTCGGATCTTTCTTAAATGCATCCTGTATACGACTCAAAAGAGTAGACCTTATTATGCAACCACCTTTCCATATTTGAGCTATGGAGGGCATGTCAAGATCGTAATTATATTCATCAGAAGCAAGTCGCAAAATATCCATACCTTGGGCATAGCTAGCTATTGTAGCCAATACAACTGCATCCATAAGCAAGGGCATTCCTTCAGAAGGCTTTCCAAAATCCACAAACGAAGCCTTATTGCCGTTCAAAATTGTTTCTGCATAATTTCTTTGATCTTTCATCGAGCTCATAACTCTTCCATTCAAAGATGCATAGATAGTTGGGACAGAAGCTCCAAGTTCAAGCGCGCTGACAACTGTCCACAAGCCAGTACCTTTTTGACCCGCCTTATCCATTATCTTTTCAACAAGATCGGAACTATCATCAGGATCCTTAACTCGTAAACATGCCTCAGTAATTTCAACAAGATAGGAGGAAAGTTCTTCAGTCTTATTCCAATAGCCCATAACAGATGCCATCTCATCACCACTCATTCCACTAACTCTCTTCATTAAGTCATAGGCCTCAGCCAAAATTTGCTCAATGCCATATTCGATTCCGTTGTGAACGGTCTTAACAAAATGTCCTGACCCCCCTGGGCCGATATAAGTCACACAAGGTCCATCTTCAACCTGCGCTGCCATTTTATTCAACAAACCCTCTATGGCGTCGTAAGAAGTCTTTGTCCCACCAGGCATCATGCTAGGCCCTTCCAATGCACCCTTCGCCCCTCCTGATACACCCATCCCAATGTATCCAAAACTCTTGCTCTCAAGTTCTTTTACTCTTCTTTCTGTATCCATAAATTGGGCATTTCCACCATCGATGAGCAAGTCACCTTCCTCGAGGAAAGGCGAAATCTGATTAATGACAGCATCAGTAGCTGCTCCAGCCTTAACCATCATCAAAACTCTTCTTGGACGCTCCAACTTTGATACAAATTCCTGAAGATCCTTCGCTCCTTGAATTGATTTATTTAATCCTCTGCCTAAAAGAAAATCTTCTGTTTTTTGATAAGTACGGTTATAGACCACACTAGAAAAACCATTTCGCTCTGCATTAAGAACAAGGTTCTCTCCCATTACTCCAAGACCGACTAATCCAAAATGTGCCTTGGTCATTAAGTTAATAAATTTATACTTGAGTTAGTGTGACGACTGTGGAATCATTTCGCTGCGTTAAATAGCTCAATGTCAGGGATGAAGGATTCTTTAAAAAATATTTGATAATAAAATCTTGAAAAAATTAGGCATATTAAATTTCTAGGTCATTAAATAAAAATCAAATAATAGTTCCATCTGGAATTGTGGCATTTTTGACGATAACAACTATTCCATTACGAATATAAAAACCTTGATCTGCCCTATCAGCCTCTTCCACGTTATCTTTATTGACTATTGTCACATTGTCACCAATACGAGCGTTTTTATCGAGAATCGCTCTTTTAACAGTTGTACCTTGCCCAACACCTAAAGGTATCCCCCCCCCATTTCTTAGAGCAATTCTCTCTTCATAAGATTCGTAAAAATCAGATCCCATAACTAGGGTTTCGTTTAATACAACGTCACTTTCAATACGACTCCTAACTCCCAATACACAATGGTGAATACTACAAGATTTAAGTATTGATCCCTCGGAAACTATTGAATCGGTTATTTGCGTATCCACAATTTTTGAAGGTGGCAAATATCTAGGCCTTGTATAGATAGGGAACTTCTCATCATAAAAACTAAATGGAGGAGTTGGTTGCTGAGTTAAAGCTAAATTTGATTCAAAGAATGCACCAATAGTTCCTATATCCTCCCAGTAATCATTAAAAACATAACTTTTAAGCTTGTCTCCTCTTCCTAAAGCTTCAGGAATGATTTCTTTCCCAAAATCTGTATAAGAAGGAAATTTATTTAATAAGTCAAAAAGAGTGGAGCGACTAAAAACATAAATACCCATCGAAGCTAAATAAGGTTTTTCTCTTGCTTCACTTCCCTCCAAACCAAACCTAGAAGTATCTACAGCCATTGCTTTCAATGAATCACCCGTTGGTTTTTCGCGAAATTCTTTAATATTGCCCGATTCATCAGTACGCATCAACCCAAATGCTTCAGCTTGCGCTGAATCAACTGGCAAAGCGGCAACCGTTAAATCAGCACCTGTTTTTCTATGCTGTTCAACAAATAAGCTGTAATCCATTCTATAAAGCTGATCTCCAGAGAGAATCAAATATTCATCAACATCCCACTCTTGAAAAAGCCATTGATATTTCCTTACAGCGTCAGCAGTCCCCTCAAACCAAGATGGCGTTTCTGGTGTTTGCTGAGCGGCTAAAACCTCTACGAAACCTTGGCCAAAAGGTCCGCTTAGATTATAAGTCTGAGCAATATGCCTGTTTAGTGAAGCGCTATTGAATTGCGTAAGAACATACATTTTACTGATGTCCGAATTTATGCAATTACTTATTGGAATATCTATTAGTCGATATTTACCCGCTAATGGAACCGCGGGTTTTGCTCTCATTTTTGTCAATGGATAGAGGCGTGATCCTTTTCCACCGCCAAGAATGATGGCAAGTACTCTCTTCATGAACGCACTATTAATCGGCTATTCGGAGCAAACCTACTGGATAGAGTGCTCATTAATCCAGTAAAAAGTGATAAGTAGTAAAAATTTCAAATGTAAATAACAATATCAGTTGTTTTTAGGCTTGTTTAAAGAACTAGAAACATCCAGATTAAACAGTTTTTCAATCACATCAAGAGAATCTCTACGATCATTTCTTGATTGAGGTGCTCTTAATTTTGTTACTGGAGTGTGAAGTATTTTATTAATGATGCCCTTGCTTAAGGCCTCAACAACTTTTCGTTCTCTAGCGGAGAAATCTGGTCCCATCCTGCTTAATGCCTTCTGGAGTTCTTCTTTTCTGATTGACTCCAAAACAGATCTAAGGCAATTAATAGTAGGAACAGCCGCTAAACTATCCCACCATTCTAGAAAGATTCGACATTCTTCCTCTATCAATCCTTCTGCCTCTAGGGCGAGCTTTTGTCTTGCTTCTTGATTTCTTGAAACGACTTCTTGAAGATCATCAACATCATGAGATTCAATTCCAGAGACTGATTTAGCATCTGAAGATATATTTCTCGGAACTCCAATATCAATAAGTCTAAGTAAAGGTTTTCTATCGATTTTTATTAATTTTTCAGCATCAATAATTGGTTCATTAGCAGCTGTACTTGTAAATACAAGGGTACTGTGAGAAAGGCAACTATCAAGCTCATCAATCAATTGACAATCAATTTTAATATCCGGAAACGCTACTGATAGGTCCTCAGCCCTTTTCTTAGTTCGATTTAGAAGAGTCAGTGAAGAGCATCCTTTTGATTGGAGATGTTGAAGCAACAAACGACTCATCCTTCCAGCGCCAACAACAGCAACCTTTTCAGTCTCTAAAGTCATCAATTGATCCCTTCCGTGCGCTTGACCAAGTTTTAATTGTGCAAGTTCTACAGCCGCAGAACTTATAGAAACTGCTCCAGTTCCAAGATTTGTCTCGCTTCTTACGCGTTTACCAGTACTAACTGCCTGAGTTAATAATCTATTCAAAATAGGACCTAAGCTTTGATGGTCTTGGCCAAGACGGACCATTTTTTTTACTTGAGACAAGATCTGTCCCTCCCCTAAAACCAAACTATCCAAACCAGCAGAGACCCTCATCACATGAGAAACAGCTTTCTCTTGGATATAGTTAAATAAGTGTGGGGAAAGAATCTCATCCTCAAGGCCAGAAAAATCAAGAAGAAAAGATTTAATAGAATCTATTCCTAATTGAGGGTCCTTAACTAAGCTATAAATTTCAAGCCTGTTACATGTGCTCAATATGGAGACTTCAAGTATTTGATCAATTTTCTTTAAATTATTAAAAGATTTTTCAATAAGTTCTTCCGGGATACTTAGCTTTTCGCGCACTTCTACTGGGGCCGTGCGATGGCTAAGACCGACGACAGCAATATGCATAAATAGCCCCTTACTTCAATTACTTAAAAATCACTTCAAAGAGATGCTTTGAGCACCATCTTTGATGTGAACCGTATTGGTAAATCTTGCTGATTGATCAAGAGTACTAATAACAAGGCTACTAGTTCTAGTGCAATCTTTTTCAAATTTAACACCATCAAAAAGCAATCCATCTGTTATTCCACTACCAGCAAAAACAACATTTTCTCCTGAGGCAAGTTCATTTGCTTCGTAGATCTTGTCAATATCAGTAATGCCCATTTCATTCAATCTTTTGATGTTTCCCTCTTTTGTATAGTCTGCCCACTCTGATGTTTGAGCTATTGCAGGATCATAAACAAGTTGTCCCTGAAAATGCCCCCCTAGTGCCCTCATGGCAGCCGCTGAAATAACACCCTCAGGAGCGGCACCAATACCCATTAAGCAATGCGTACCAGTCCCCTCAAAACCACAGGCTATCGCGGCCTGGACATCTCCATCTGAAATAGGCTGAATCCTCGCACCAGTAGATCTGATTTCGGAAACCAAATTTTTATGTCTAGCTCTATCCATAACAACAATAGTTAAATCACTAATTGCTATACCCAGGCAATCACTCAAGATTTTTATATTTTCTGTAGGAGTTTTTCTAATATCAACTTTACCCTTAGCTGCTGGAGGAGCAGCTAATTTATTCATATAGAAATCAGGAGCATTGAACAAACCTCCCCTATCTGAGGCTGCCAAAACAGCCATGGATCCACGCTGGCTGTTAGCACATAAATTTGTCCCTTCACATGGATCTACAGCGAAATCAACTCCAGGTCCTTTGCCTGATCCAACTTCTTCTCCGATATAAAGCATTGGAGCTTCGTCTCTTTCTCCTTCTCCAATAACGATCCTTCCCTGCATCTGAATCGTTCCCATTCTCTTTCGCATTGCCTCTACGGCAGCGGCATCAGCCTCATCTTTTTGACCCAAACCAGTCAATTGAGCCGAAGCAATTGCAGCTTGCTCAACTACTTCAAGAATTTCTTGGACGAGAGTACGATCCACTTTTTGCAGCTAGGTAAAGAAATTTACGCCTTAAGGCAGACAATATTGTAAGTAATTGAGGGCATTGAAAAATGCTTAGAAAAAAGTACTCACAAAAAACTTATTATCTGTTGATAAGAGATAATTACTGTATCAGTGCAAGGTCACACTAGAACTTGTGACCATGAATTAATAGAATCTCTGGCATAAGACAAAAAACAATGATCCAATCCATTTCATCAGCAATTTTTTCTGAACACCGTCCAGTTCAAATAATCCCTTCAGTCTTGCCTGCAGACTGGGCAAATATGGGTCAGTGCGTGAAAGACCTTGAATTAGCAGGTGTGGACAGAATTCAATTTGATGTGATGGATGGGAACTTTGTACCCAATCTCACCTTCGGACCAGAAATGATTTCTGCATGTAGAAAGTATTGCAAAGTTCCATTTGAGACTCAGTTAATGGTGAGTCAATACAATTGTGAAACCATGCTTGAGGGATATGTAGAAGCAAGTAAGGGTGCAAACGGAGAGCCAGGGGTTGTAATTGCTCATGCTGAAGCAAATGTTCATCTTCATCGAATTCTTGGCAAGATTCGTCAATTAGGAGGTTCTCCCTCAGTAGCGCTTAATCCTCATACTCCAATGGATATGGTTAAGGATGTCCTTGACATGGTTGATCACGTATTAGTAATGACTGTCAACCCCGGATTTGGTGGGCAAGCATACATACCAACAATGCTCAACAAAATTACTCAATTAAGAAAACTAATCTTAGAGAATGGATACAACGTAGATATAGAAGTTGACGGAGGAATAAAAGCAGATTGGTCATTATCTCAATGCTGTGCTGCAGGAGCAAACTGTTTCATTGCGGGAAGTGGTATGTTTGCTTATCCAACACTTAAAGAAGGATGTGATGCTCTAAGAAAAGTTGCCAATGATGCACAAAATGGAATAATTGTAGAAAAATAGTTAATGAATTATTAATTATGTATCAAAAAACCAACCATAACTGTGCAAGCCAACCCCAAGAAGATTAACTCCAATATAGCAAACAATGATAACAAAAAAGCCTGCTATAGCAACTAATGCAGGCTTTTTACCCTCCCAGCCTTTTGTCAATCTTGTATGCAGATAAGCAGCATAGACTAACCAACATATCAAAGCCCAAGTCTCTTTAGGGTCCCAACTCCACCAACTTCCCCACGCCTCATTAGCCCAAACAGCACCGCTAATTAGACCAACTGTAAGCAACAAAAACCCAGCAGTTATTGATCTATAACTTAAAGAATCAAGTTGCTCTGCATTAGTAAATTCAACAGGTTGAATTGAATTTAAATTCTCATTACTTTCATTTAAATATAATTTAGAACTTTGCCTAAATAAACCAGAACCAATAGAGCTATTTCGAATATTAAATTGCTTATTCGAATCAACAAGAAATACTCCAAAAGACAAAATTGAACCTATTAGTAATGCAGCGTAAGAACACATAATTACACTCACATGCATTACCAACCAACTGGAACGAAGTGCTGGAACCAAAGGAGCCGAGGATTGCAAATTCTCTGGCAAAACAAAGCTAGCAAAACCTATTGAAAGCAATGAGATAGGAGTTGCAACTGCAGAAACTATTGGAGAACGCCATGCCCTTTCTACGAATAGTTGAGTCAACGAACAACCCCAAGTCAAGAAGCAGAGTGATTCATAGAGATTGCTAATTGGGAAATGTCCCGATTGCCACCATCTCAAAATCAATTGAGTAGTTAGGAGAAGATTTGCTACTGCAACTAAAAATCTAGCTTTGGAGGAATTGCTGCTCCCAGCAACTGACCAAAATGAAATAGGCAAGGCAATTAATAGGGAAAAGAAAGCAACAACCCCAAGGAGAATGACAGGATCAAAAGAAGAGATATTTAAGCGAGAATCAAGCATAGATATTAAAGATACGGAGTTTCCTTAAAAAGACCAGATCATTTGCTTGCCTGTTTTAACAAAAAACCTCCTCCTAACATAGACAAAAAAACAGGAGTCCAAGCAGCAAAAAAAGGAATAATTATGCCTTTGACTCCAAGAGAGCTAAAACTAAAACTCAAAATGTAATAAATAAGTATCAAAATAATACTTAATCCGAAACTTTGACTTCTACCTCCTCCTTGTTTTTGCATTACTCCAAAGCTACAACCAATCAAAGCAAAAACTGAACAAGCAATAGGCAAAGTAAATTTTTCTTGAATTCTTACCTTCATTTTTCTTGCTTCTTTAATATTTCCACTACTTTGATATAGCTCCATGGCAGTTTTCGCCTCTCCAAGGTTCATATCATTTGCATCTTTGGGCAATTGAGCAATTGTTGTAAGTTCAGTTCCTAATGGATATAAAAAACTCAAGAATTTAGTCCTTGTATTACTTCCATCAGGAATTAAGGTCAAAATATCTCCTTCAAAAAATTCCCAATTATTTTTATCACTATTCCAAATTCCTTTTTTTGCCTTAAGCATCTGAGTAAAACCTCTTTTCGAAAAATCAATTACTGTGACATCCAACATCTGTCCATCAAAAAATCTTCGAGCATAAAAAAGATGTGTAACTCCTCTTTTTTTGTAGTTGGAATATGGATCTACAACTTCGCCTTTCTTTGAAAAGATTATATCTTCTCCCTGTTCATCTGCAAAAGATCTTCCTAAAGAATTTGCTAAAACTATTTCAGCATTTTTATTTGCTATTGGAACAATATTATTATTAAAGATGAAAGTCATATATGACATAAAAATTGACAAGATTAGACCTGGCAATATGAGTCTATAAATTGATATACCAATACTTTTTAAAGCCTTAATTTCACTATTATCATTAAGACTTCCATAAGCTAATAATGTTGAAAGTAACATTGCCATTGGGAATGAAATAACAATAAAGCTAGGTAGCTTTAACATTAAAATCTGAATAGCAATTGACAAGGGAAGTCCAATCTCAACTATTTTCCTTATAAGATCGAAGATAACGCCTAAAGAAAGAGAAACTACAGTAAAAGAGGCTATCGAAAAAAACAGAGGTGGTAATAATTCAAAAAATATCCACCTATCTAACAACGGAATTAATTTCCACTTTCTTTTTAATAAATTCTGAAATCTTGTAAAAAAAAGTAGATTATTAAACATAATAGTTAATCAAATGAATTACCAAGATAATTTTCTTTAACTACTTGATTTCTTCTGAGTTTGTTAGAAGATCCATCAGCAAGGATTTCTCCATTGTTAAGGATATAAGAGCGGTTAGTTATCGCCAACGTTGCTCTAACATTGTGATCAGTAATTAATATTCCTATATTTTTATTTTTTAAATTACTAATTAAATTCTGTAGGTCATTAATAGCTATAGGATCAATCCCTGCAAAAGGCTCATCTAAAAGTAAATATTTCGGACCTAATCGTCCAACGGCTAAAGCTCTGGCCACTTCACACCTGCGTCTTTCCCCACCTGAAAGTTGATGACCAAAACGATCAAGAAAAGATGCCAAATTAAATTCCTCAATCAATTCTTCACGCTTATTCCTATATAAAGAAATTGATAAGTTAGCTTGAGAAAGAGCAATATCCAAATTCTCAATAACTGTGAGGTTCCTAAAGACACTTGGTTCTTGGGGTAAATAACCAATACCCAGTTGAACTCTTTTTGTCATAGATAAGTTTCTTATACACTTTCCGTCCAAGTAGATATTTCCTTTGTTTGGCTTAATCAACCCCACGATCATATTAAAAGTACTCGTCTTACCTGCGCCATTTGGTCCCAAAAGACCAACCACCTCCCCAGGCTTAACATTTAAAGTAACCTCTTTTACAATAGTTCTATGGGATAAGGTTAAATTCAAACTCTCAATAAGTAGAGTCATTTCAGTAAAACCTATAAGGGGAAAGCTTATACATAAGAATTATTTGATAACAAATTATACCTAACATATACAAAATTAATCAATAATCCTCTCAACCCAATACAAGTAGAATTTCTCTGAATCATGAAAAGAATTCTCAAATTTAGAATCTGCAAATACACTAAATTTATCAAAGTAAAGAGATTCACCTGGCTCCAGATTCTTAATAGCTGATCGCTTACTTAAAAGTAGTAATAATTTATTTACTTTAGGAAATTTCTCTAAATAAACTTGAACTTCATCTAATGTCTTAGTTCTTTCTAATGTAACCCTATTCGCCCACTGCGCATAACTTCCTAAACCATTCAACTCAGGTAAATAAAATTCTCTATCAAGGTATCCTGATACAGTTGCAACCTCGACATCTCTGGTCGCAAATATTGGGAAATCCTGCCAACCGTTAGCTTGTATATATTGGGCAGTTTCCTTTCCACTTGAATAAGGCAAAAGAAAATCATTGAAAACCATATGTACACCAACAACCATATGAATAGTTAAACAAACAGTTAACAAGCCAGGGAAATAAAATAAATTACCCTTAGTGAATAGATTTTGATCACTAGATGAAATAAATTGTTGGTCTTGATTAGATTTTGATAACCAGACTGATGAGATAATCAAAAGGAAATAATAGCCATAATGTCTTGATCCAATACCCAAATATAAAAAATAATTAAAAAGAAATAAAAAAACTAAACCACTAAAAAAATAAGTTAAGGATAAAGGGTAACGTTTAATAAAAGTAATAGTACTTAATAGCAAAAATGAAGTAATTAAGGCACATAAACTTAAATCAAAAAAGCTACTTGAGTCAGGAATAATGAGAACATATCCACCAAAAAGCTGTCCACATACTCTAAGAAAATGCCGAAAATCGAGAAAGGAAGATACTAATTCAACTGAATCTCTGACTTGAAAAAGACTAAAAGCTCCGAAACACAATAATGAAAAGGTAATAGTGATACTTGAAATCAAATCATAAATCCATTTTTTATTTCTCATATAATTTTCTCTTTGCTGTGGGTTTACAAACCAATCAAAGACAAGCGTTATTCCGATAGCAAATGCTAGTGACCAGGACAAAGCTTGTGTATTAGCCAAAAGTCCTATACATAAAGCAAAAGGGATGTATGTTCTCTCTTTCAAATGATAAATAGAGCAAAAAATAAAGATTATTAATTCTGCAATTACGTAATGACGACTCACAAAAAAATATTCCCAAAAAGGAAAGTATCCAAAAGTAAATAAAGATTTAGTCAATAGATTAAAAGGACTAAATCTCCAAAAAATTAAAATAGCCGAACTACCTAAAACCCAATGCAAAAGTTGCATACTTATTGGGGTACCAGTAATATTTTTCGAAAAATAAATTAATAATGACCAGAGGATAGGATGTCCAGATGGTGCGTTATTTTTCCATAAATCTATCAAGTTATCACTCTGCCAAGCTACTAGCCATCCTTGCATCTCATCTCTCCAAAGAGCATGATTGAATGCACCGAATAACCCTATTACTATAAATAAGATAGGTAGGAATATCTCATAAAAATTCTTATCGGGTAATTGTATTTGATTGATTCTTTTAAATTCCATTTTAAATTACAAGAAATGTCGATCTATATATTTGAATTAATATAATGTTTTTTTAATTTCATTCAAGATTTTAGCAAAGCCAAAAACATTACATGAAAAAATTATATGAAATCATCTCACTTTCAATAAAAAAATTGTAATAGACTTAACAAAGTTTTTAAAGGAAATAGAGAACTGGCACGCTGCAACAATCTATGTCCTTACCAAGTTGAAGAAATTCCAATCTTCTACTAACGCATTCACAAAGTCCTACAATATCTAATCCTAAATTAGTTAATTGAAATCTTCTTAACCTACCCAATGCTTCTCCATAAAGTATCGTTGCACCATTTATATTGCTATTTTCTAAATGTACTTGAGCAACAGCAACTTGCAATATGCCCTGCAATAATTGCCTTTCAGGTCCGCCAGTCTCATGCCATATCTCTTCAAAAACATCGTGAGATTTGTACCACTGACAAGAATTAAATAATTTCATTCCTATTTCAAAACGATAATCATTTATAAATAAACCATCATGTTTATCTATGAGAGTCATTATTTTTTCAAATTTTTCTTTGCATTAATTTTTCTCAACCTTATAGATTCAGGAGTAACTTCCAACATCTCTCCTGGTCCAATGTATTCAAGAGCTCTTTCTAATGTCATTTCAATTGGAGATTGCAATTGATCTAGTTCATCTGCACCCGCTGATCGCATATTGGTAAGTTGCTTGGCCTTGCAAATATTTAATTCAAGATCTTGTGGGCGATTATTCTCCCCGATAATCATTCCTTTATAAACTTTGGCTCCAGGAGTAATAAAAAATTGTCCTCGGTCTTCTGCATTTTTTAAGGAATAGAAAGTAGCAACACCCTCTTCAAATGAAATTAGAACTCCATTTCTCCTTTGTTCGAAATCTCCTACAGATGGCCTGTATTCAAAAAAGGAATGACTCATAATACCTTCACCTCTTGTTGCACGAATAAATTCACCCCTAAATCCAATTAAGCCTCTCGATGGGATAACAAATTCAAGCTGGGTTCGATGATCAGCCCCAGTTTCCATATTTTGCATTTCACCTTTTCTTACTCCAAGGCTTTCAATACAAGCCCCAATAGAAGCCTCAGGGACATCAAGAACTAGGGTCTCAACCGGTTCGCACTTTATTTCATCAATTGTCCTAAAAATGACCTGTGGTTGAGAAACTTGAAATTCATACCCTTCTCTTCGCATTGTCTCTATAAGAATTCCTAGATGTAACTCACCTCTCCCGCTAACAGAAAAGCGATCAGGTGAATCTGTATCCTCGACTCTTAATGCAACATTCGTAAGAAGTTCTTTTTTCAAACGATCCTTCAACTGACGACTGGTTACAAACTTGCCCTCTTTCCCCGCAAATGGGGAATCATTTACAACAAAAGTCATCTGCAATGTTGGCTCATCTACCTTTATTAGAGGTAAAGGCTTCGGTTCATCAGGACAGGCAACAGTTTCTCCAATAGAGACATCTTCAAATCCAGCCAAAGCAACTATATCTCCAGCATTTGCTTCATCTATTTCAATTCTTTTTAATCCCTTAAATCCTAATAATTTATTAATCCTTCCTTTTTTTAAACTACCATCTTCTTTTATCAAACAAGTCCTTTGGCCATTTTTAATTACACCATTATGTACTCTTCCAATAATAATTGTACCTAAAAAATCAGAGTAATCAAGAGTGGTGACTTGTAATTGCAAAGGCTTATTCTGATCGCCAACAGGAGGAGGAACTTGTCTAATAATTGCTTCAAATAATGGTTTCATATTATCACTTTCGCTTTTCACTTCAGTCTTCGCAAAACCGCCTAATCCACTTCCAAATAAATAAGGAAAATCACATTGATCATCATCAGCTCCTAATTCCAAAAATAGATCTAAAACTTTATCTACCGCGGTTTCAGGTTCTACTCTTGCACGATCAATTTTATTCACAAAAACAATAGGTCTCAAGCCCTGCTCTAAAGCTTTTTTTAAAACGAATCGAGTTTGAGGCATTGGCCCCTCATTGGCATCAACGACAAGAAGACAGCCATCTACCATACCCAAAACCCTCTCGACTTCTCCGCCAAAATCAGCGTGACCTGGTGTGTCAACAATGTTTATTCGCGTGTCGTTATATGTAACAGCTGTATTTTTAGAAAGAATTGTTATCCCTCTTTCACGTTCCAAATCATTTGAATCCATTGCACAAGTTGGGACTTCCTCGTTATCTCGAAAAGTCCCAGATTGGCTTAAAAGTGCATCAACCAAAGTTGTCTTACCATGATCAACGTGGGCAATTATTGCGATATTCCTTATGGCTTGTATATCAAAACTCATAATTTAAAAAATAAAATTTTCTCTGAATTAATTCGAACATAAAGGATATCTCACCATGACTTCATTTAGATCTTTTAAATGCCAATTAAAATATCGAATATGAAAGTAGAAATAAATAAAGATTAAGTCAAAATTATTTGAATTTTATAATTTTATTGGCAGGTTCAAATTTCCTCAAAGCATTAACAGTCCCTTCAAATCTCCAATGCCAAGGCTCATAAGCTACTCCTTGTTTGTTGTTGGGTGGAAAAGAAAGAACAAAATGATACTTGGGGGCAAACCTCTTCATCCATTTAAAAGCAGGCGTTTGCTCAAATTCAACCTCAAAATGAGTATCTGGATAGTTCCCATCACCAACATCGATTGCATATCCTGTACTGTGTTCAGAATAACCAGGAGGAGCTGAGACCATAGAACGCTCAACAGCAGTTTGATTCCTAATGGATTTATTTTCATAAAAAATATCTCTTTGCAAATCAATTGATCTATAACCACTTAATAGTTGTAAAGAAATCCCTCTTTGGGCTGCCCTAAGTTGCATTTCCTTAAAATTTTCATAAATTTCTTTATGAACGAAAATACCTGGAGAGAAAAGAATTAACTCATTTTTTGAAGCCTCAGGATAAGGAAGATGTCCCAACAAACTTTTATTTTGTTTTGTCTTAGAGGAGCTAATCGTATTATCTAAAGATTTTGTTTGACGTAAAAATGATTTATTAGCTAAAAAGCTAAACGATATAGAAAGGCCAACTAATAGAAGTCCTAAAAGCAAAAAAGATTTGTTAGAAAGGGTTTTGATGGATCTAATCCTTTTGGCCAGAGGGATGTCATCTTGATAATTCATACGATCTGCTTATGGTCAAAACAATTGGGATTCACAAAAATGATGTTTCGATAGTAACGAGTATCTCTAATCTTTATACTTTCTATGAGATAAGGATGTAAGTTTTATATATAGAGAACTAAATTTTTCATCCAAAGATGTTAAGAGTTGCTGTTATTGGTGGTGGTCCAAGTGGATCATGCGCTGCAGAAATTTTAGCTAAGGCAGGTGTTAAAACATGGATTTTCGAGAGAAAGCTTGACAATGCAAAACCATGTGGAGGAGCAATACCATTATGTATGGTTTCTGAATTTGACCTTCCTGAATCAATTATTGATCGGAAAGTCAGGAACATGAAAATGATATCCCCATCAAATAGAGAAGTAGATATTATTTTGGATGATATTTATCCAGGAAGCGACAAAGAATATATAGGCATGTTGAGGCGTGAAGTCATGGATTCATTCATGAGAAATCGCGCAGCAGAACTTGGCGCAACATTAGTAAATGGATTGGTATCAAAAATAGAAACTGGTACTAATAAACAAGGTCCATATACTCTTCATTACACCGAAACACTAAATGACCAAACTGAAGAGAAAGGTAAGCAACTTGAGGTGGATTTAATTGTTGGGGCAGATGGTGCAACAAGCAGAGTTGCAAAAGCAATGGATGCTGGTGATTACAACTATGCAGTAGCAATTCAAGAAAGGATAAAACTTCCTAAAGAGGAAATGAAGTATTACGAAGACAGGGCAGAAATGTATGTAGGTACTGATGTATCACCAGATTTCTATGGTTGGGTGTTTCCCAAATATGACCATGTTGCAGCTGGAACAGGGACAATGAAACAAAATGGTGGTTTGATAAAAAGCCTTCAGATTGGTGTCAGAGAGAGAGCAAAGAAGAGGCTCGTAAACGGAGAAGTCATCAAAGTAGAAGCTCATCCAATCCCTGAACATCCAAGGCCAAGAAGAGTTGTTGGAAGAATGGCTTTAGTTGGAGATGCAGCAGGTTATGTAACCAAAAGCTCAGGAGAAGGAATTTATTTCGCTGCTAAAAGTGGAAGAATGTGTGCCGAGCAAATTGTTGAATCAAGTCAAAATGGGAAAATAATACCCACAGAAAATGATCTCAAAAAATATTTAAAGAAATGGGATAAAAAGTATGGAACCACTTATACAGTTTTAGATATTCTCCAAAGAATTTTCTATACCAGTGATGGAGCAAGGGAAGCCTTTGTAGAGATGTGTGGTGACATGGATGTTCAAAGACTTACATTTGATAGTTATCTCTATAAAACTGTAGTTGCCATGAAGCCGCTTCAACAATTAAAACTTACCCTATTAACAATTGGATCTGTTTTAAGAGGTAAAGCACTAGCACCAAGCACATATAAGCCAGTACCAAGTGCTGTTAGAGATGATAAAGAAGTTAATAAAATGTTAGCAGTGAGTTCAATTAAAGGTGGTATTAAAACTAGTAAAAAATAATAGCAAAATTAATTAACTAAGCTTGCTGAAATCAGCAAGTATCAAGGACTGATTTCTAAGTATCGTCAATAGATTAAGCCTATTATTTCTTAGATTAATATCATCCGTCATAACCATTACACTCCCTTCTCCATCAAAAAAATTGGCTAAAGTTTCTGCACTTGAAACTAAACCATCAGCTAACAACTTATATTTATCACGATCACAGTTTATAGCTAGAGGCTTTAATTTCTCCAAAACATTAAACATTTCGCTTTCGCACTCTTTTTCAAATAGCGAATTATGTACAAAACCAGAAGGATCTATTACGTCGTTAGCGATAGAACTTTTAGCTGCTAACTTAGAGGCTCTAGTGACAACAGTTTGCAACAAATTAAGTGTATTATTTTTCCTCATATCCATTAATAATAAGGCACGAAAATAAACATCTGTTGGATCATCTAATAATTTTGATATTAAGCTTGTGTCACCCGAAACAGCCTGAATAATATCAAAGTCAATGTCTTTCTCTTCTAATAAACTAATGCTTCTTTGACGAAAGAAATCCTTTAACTCGATTGTAAGATTACTTATATTAATAGAGAGAGAAGGGAAAAGTTTCTCCCAATAAATAAGTGAATCATTTAATATTTCATTGATATTTAATTGCCAATCTTTACTCCATAAAATCAACAATATTCCATTAGCAGCCCTTCTCAAGGCGTATGGATCAGATGAGCCAGAAGGTCTTTCACCCTTAGCATAAATGCTGAAAAGCAATTCAAAGCGTTCAGCCAATGAAACCGCATTGCCAAGGTTATTTGATGGAAGAGAGTCTGCTGTTCCTTTAGGTTTGTAATGTTCTAAAACGCCAAGGCAGACATCTCTGGATTCACCCTCATGAAGTAAATATTTAGACCCAATAAATCCCTGCAACTCTGGAAATTCGTCAACCATATTGCTAACCAAATCATGTTTAGAAAAATGTGCAACTTTAATAGATTTTTCAATATCCTCTTGGTCAAATTTAAGTTTTGATGTTAATAATTTAGTAAGCCATTCAATCCGATCTACACGGTCATATAGAGAACCTAATCCTTCAGCAAAGGTTACATCTTTTAATTTATTAATACGTGAAGAGCTATTGATTAATAAATCTGATTTTATAAAAAATGAAGCATCAGAAAACCTAGCTTTTAATACTTTTTCATTTCCTAAAATAATATTTTCTTTTGCTGAAGATAATCCATTACTAATACACAAAAAGCTAGGAAGTAATATATTTCTAGAGTCAAGTGACAAAGGGTCAATCTCAACATTTACTTTGTATATGGGTATGTATCGTTGATGATTCTTCATGACTGTGGACAAAACCTCAGGGGGTAAATCGAGGAAATATTCATCAAAACTCCCAGTCACAAGCAAAGGAGACTCAACTAAATCTGTCAGCTCATTTAAAAGGGGTTCAGTCAGATCTGGCTTAACTTTTTTGAGTTTTTCGTGATTAAGAACTAAATCATTGATATGTGAAAGGCGACTATTCCTGTCAACTGTTACTCCCGCATCCTGCAATTGATCAAAGTAAGTTTTCGCATTTTTAATTTCTAATTCTGATCCATGCAACCTATGTGCTCTTGAGATATTGCCAATTTGAATTTCTGGATCACAACCTGAAATACGAAAGGGTAAAACTTCTGAGTCAATCAAAGAAACAATCCAACGGATAGGTCTCGAAAAGCGAAAATCACCTTTAGCCCATCTCATAAATCTTCTTCCTTGAATTTTCGTGATCCATCCAGGTAAATATTCAGCTAACAAACTCTCAATTGGCTTGCCTTTCTCAATTAATTTAGCGAAAACGAATGAACCCTTAGGCGTTTCTCGAATCTCTAATTTTTCAGGAGAAACGTCATATCTTCTAGCAAAACCAATTGCTGCTTTTGTAGGTTTTCCATTTTGAAAAGCTTGAGAAACAGGAGGACCTTTTCGTTCCGCAATATTATCCTCAGAAAATGGAGCAAGCCCTTCGATCGTTAATCCAATTCTTCTGGGGGTAGTAGTAACTCTTATTTCACTAAATTTTATTTTAGAAGAATTCAAGTCATTACTTACATTCATCTCAAGCTGGGAAATAACAGATTCAGCCAAATCAGCTGGTAATTCCTCAGTTCCGATTTCTAAAAGGTAAGTAGACAAAAAAATTTCCCTATGTTTCTAACAAGATTAGATCTAAATCTGAATTACTTCTACATTCTGTGTCCTAGAAAAAATTTAATCTAAAATGAACGCATCTTTTATTACTCATGGCTTGATTTGAACAATTAAGCACCAACTAACAAGAAAAATGATACAGTGTAGGTACCGGTGTAGGTACCATTGCCCAAGATCATAGAAATACCTGGAAGATCTGGTTTTTACCTCAGGGTTGCTGTACCAAGAGGTAAATTAAGGGATGCTTTTGGAACATGTGATGTTGTAAAAAAGATAGGTAACACTAAAGAAGAAGCCGAAAAGAATATAAGCTCAGCAGAAATAGCTATTCAACAAAAATTCGATGAAAAGCTCAGAGAAGAAGAAGCAAACCAGATAAATAAATCATTACCTAAAGGAATAAGACTCGAGGCAATTAAAAAAAGTAATTCAAAAGAAGCTCCTAAAAATATAGAAAAAGACTTAAAAGATGCTGGATTCAGTAATGCAGCTATTGAAGCTTTGATGAATTTTGAAGAAAATGAAAGTAAACATTCTGTAGAGAAAGAAGAGACTGTTCCTTCACCTTGCATCGCTAATAATTCCCCCCGAGCGAAATTTGAACAATTTAAAGCCGATAGTAATTATTTAAACGAGCCTCTTCAAAGTGAATTGATAAACGACAGCGATCACTTTACAAACGATGCAGTACAACTACTAAAATTTCATGGTAGTTATCAACAAGATGATCGGGAACATAGAAAAAGAGGCGGCACAGGTAAAGATTGGCAAATGATGCTGAGGCTAAGAAATCCAGCTGGTTTAGTCCCAGGCCCCCTTTTCATAGCATTAGATGATCTATCTGATCGACTAGGTAATAAAACGCTTAGAGCGACCACACGTCAATGCTTCCAAATGCATGGAATAAAAAAAGACAATATTAAAGAAGTAATAGGAACAATAGTGAAGTCGATGGGATCTACCCTCGCGGCTTGTGGAGACGTCAATAGAAATGTAATGGCTCCAGCTGCTCCTTACGAAAAAGGATCATATCCCGCTGCGAGAAAATTAGCTAATGATATTGCCGATGTTTTATCACCCCAAAAAGCAGAGAAAACATACATTGATTTATGGGTTGATGGCGAGATGAAATATGCTATCAAGCCATCGCCTGAAGTAAAAAAAAGCAGAAAGCTGCAACGAAATCATGGTGTTTTTAGTGGGGACAAAAATGAACCTTTGTATGGTGCAACCTACTTACCAAGAAAATTCAAATGCGCAACTACAGTACCAGGAGATAACTCTGTAGATATCCTTACTCATGACATAGGTCTAGTGACTTTCACGAATGCAAAAGGAGTTTTAGAAGGATGTAATGTCTACGTAGGAGGAGGTATGGGTAGAACACATAATTTAGATACGACATTCGCGAGGGTCGCAGATCCTATTGGTTTTGTAGAAGGTAAATACATATTAGAGCTTGTTCAATCTATTCTCGCTCTTCAAAGAGATTATGGAGATAGAAAAACGAGAAGACACTCAAGACTTAAATATGTTTTGCATGACATGGGTGTGGATTGGTTTAAGAAGCAGTTAACAACTAAATATTTTACAAAACGAATTGACACCCTTAAGCACGAAGGGGATACAATACTTGAAGATTATTTAGGCTGGCATCAACAAACTGACAAATTATGGTTTGTTGGGCTACCACTATTATCAGGCAGACTTACAGGAGAGATAAAGAAAGAGCTCAGAAATATAGTTGAAAAATATGCCTTGGATGTACGCTTAACTCCTAACCAAGATCTTTTATTGTGCAACATTGGAAATTATCAAAAAGCCAGTGTAAAGAATGCATTAATTAATATAGGTTTTTCAGATCCAGGGAGCCCAGATCCAATAGCCAGGCATGCAATCGCTTGTCCAGCTCTTCCATTATGTGGACTTGCAATGACAGAAGCAGAGAGATTTTTACCAGAGCTGTTGGAGCGAATAAACAATCAATTAAGAATTCTAGAAATCAATAAATCAATCTTAATCAGAGTAACAGGCTGTCCAAATGGATGTGCTCGCCCATACATGGCAGAATTAGCTCTTGTTGGTAGTGGTTTAAATCAATACCAACTATGGCTTGGTGGTAGTACTAATTTAAAAAGGTTGGCAACCCCATATTTACAAAAGATGTCTATAAATGAATTGGAAAAAACATTAGAGCCATTATTCCTTAGCTGGAAAAACACTGGGACTTCATCAAGCCTTGGAGATCATGTCACTAAACTTGGCACTGAAAGCGTAATGTCTTTGCTTACCTCAAATGCTGCTCCATAGATAGCATTACCTTGCTTGCTTAACCAGGACCATAATTGATCTCCATAACTAAAATGCCACCACTCGTTTGGGTGTTGAACAAATCCAGCCTGTGACATAACTGAATATAAAAGAGATCTTCTTTTTTGAAAAACATGATGTTTTGAACAAGGCATCATGGAATAGTCTTTCTTATAAAAATCAGGAGTTGATTCAGCACCAATAAAATCAATTTCTCCGCCAAGATCTAATGGATTACCACTCATATCTGCAAGAGTCAAATCAATAGCTGAACCTGTGCTGTGAGGAGGAGGCGTAAGGGGATTAGATGATGGTTTTGCCCAGAAACGACCAACCTCTTCAATGACATCAGTAATGTCTCTTTTAGCAGAGATATCATTTATATCAATCCCCTTCGACTTACAAGTTTCTTCAATAGTGTGATTAAACATGAATTTCTGGACAGCTATTGGTCTCCAGGCATCAAACAAAGCCAACTGTAATTGAGGATTAATCTCGGAAAGATATTGCTGGGCTTGAATTAATCTTTTCAAAACACTCCTGCGTAAAACCCATGGATCTGCTCCATTAGAATATGGAGCACCTAACGACATATAAGGATGTGGTGTTAATCGAAATATGGTTTCTGGAATTGAAATCAAAGGCTCATTACATTCATTTATTTTTATATTGTTCCAAGGTCTCAACTTCATGATTTATAGCAAAAATGAGTATAAAATTTCAAACGTACGAAATATTTATTAAATTCTAACCGTAAAAATAAATGAGTTCAATACTGATAAATAATAAAAAATTAATTTAATTTATTACCAATTTTAAGTTTCTCCCACTGTTCTTTTATGAGCAAACGAAGCTGTGAGTTATTTGTAAGCATAGGATCGGAATCTAAAATATTTCGAGCCTCATTCCTTGCAAGTTCAAGTACGTCAGCATCATTAGCTAATGATGCTAGAGCAAAATCAGGTAAGCCTGATTGTTTTGTACCTAAAACTTGTCCAGGGCCACGAAAACGCAAATCAATTTCAGAAATTTCAAAACCATCATTAGAATTCACCAAAACTTCCAATCTTTGTCGAGATAATTTATTTTTATTCTGATGACTTAGGAGACAGTAAGACTTGGAGGCTCCCCTTCCCACTCGTCCCCTTAATTGATGCAATTGAGCAAGACCAAAACGATCAGAATCCTCTATTAGCATCACACTGGCATTTGGAACATCAACACCAACTTCTATAACTGTGGTAGAGACAAGTATATCGCTTTTTTTATTGAGAAAATTCTTAATAACTTCTTGTTTTTCTAAGCTCTTCATTTTGCCATGAAGTAATTCAACAGTAAAATCTGAAAAAACTTCAGTAGACAACTGATGATGTACGTCAATAGCTGCACTAAGTTCAAGTTTTTCAGATTCTTCAATTAAAGGTAGAACAACATAAATTTGATGTCCTTTATTAATTTCACTTCTGATTAAATCATATGCATAAGTTTTATCTTTTGGTGATATCAGCTGAGTATTGATAGGAGTTCGGCCAGGTGGAAGCTCATCTAATTGACTAACATCTAGATCACCATGCAAAGTAAGCGCCAAGGTTCTAGGTATGGGTGTAGCAGTCATCGTTAGCAAGTGGGGTTGTAATCCTTTGTTCAAAAGCTTGTTCCTCTGCTTAACACCAAAACGATGTTGCTCATCTACAACTACAAGTCCAAGTCGCTCAAAGACAACTGGATCTTCAAACAATGCATGAGTTCCCACAAGAATTTTTGTAGAGCCATTTGCTAAATCAGTTAGAATTTGTTTACGACGAGACTTGGGTGTAGAACCTGTTAACAGATCTACATTCAACTCAAGCTGTGGAATCCATTTACTGAGTGTTTGATAATGTTGTGTAGCAAGTACCTCAGTTGGTGCCATAAAAGCACCCTGCCATCCTGATTGAACTGCAGTAAGTAGTGCTGAAATAGCAATAACAGTTTTTCCGCTACCAACATCACCTTGTAATAATCTAGACATTGGTTCAGCTTTGACTATATCTGATTCAATTTCCTTTAAAACTCTTTTTTGAGCATCTGTCAGAGAGAAAGGAAGAATGCTTAAGAATTTTCCAACTAGGCTATCAATACTTGGCTCGATACTTAATTTAGGGGAATCACTTTTCTTATGTAAATCGCGTCTTAAAAGAAGACTAAGTTGCAATAGTAAAAATTCATCGAATACAATTCTTCTTTTTGCTCTAGCCAAAGTTTTTGAATCCTCAGGATTATGAATATGAAAAAAAGCTTCCTTCTTAGTAGGGAGATCTAGTCTATTTAATGTGACTTGAGGGAGTGGATCATTTATCTCAGACGTCAAATAAAGAATCGATTGTATTAGATCTCTAAATTTATCGGCAGTAATACCTTCTGTTAAAGAATAAACAGGGAATATCTGACCAATAGTTCTAGATTTCAAATAACTATTAGGACTATCGATAATTTCTATCAAGGGATCGTTTAATGATTTGCCATATCTACTTTCTTTAACTAACCCACTTACCGCAACAGTCGCACCAACAGCATATAAACTTTGTTGAGATTTTACATAGGCAATACTCCTACCACGACTACCTGCAAAAAATCTTGTAACTTTAATTCCTCCAGTCCTATCTTTTAAAAACAATTCAAGAATAGAAAGATTTGGATTTTTAGGACTTTTAAATGAACTACATCGTCTTATTTTCGCGACGATCGTTACATTCTGACCTGCTTGTGTTTTATCTATAGTTTTCAAAGAAGTGTAATCAACATAATCACGAGGGAAATACTTTATGAGATCACGAATTAAAAAAAGGCCCAGTGTAGACAATCTCTCAGCTTGTTTTGGTCCAACACCCTTAACAGCTGAAATCGAACTTCGCAAACTTAATAAATCTACGGAAGAACTTCTGCTAAATCCAATAGACTCATACTTTCTTCTTATTTTTAATTCGTTTGGGTCTTTTCTATCATTACTTTCTTGATATTTATAAAGACCATGAAGGGCCTGTCGTGTCTGAACTATCAGTCTACGTCTACTATCCATAGACATAGTAGGATAATTTTCATACTTCAAGGCTAATTCCTTTAATTTAGAAAAATCAGTCTTAGGAAGAGCTATTGAAGGACAGGTTAACAAATATCCACTTACAAAAAATGAAAATTTATTAGTTCTACCTTGAATATTAGTAAACCCGTGATTAACTTCAACTGTTAATGCTTGTTGTAAAGATCTAACCCATGTTATTAGTTCACCTGATTTACTATCAGGAGTAGCTATTGAATCATTACTGCTTATATTTTGCTTGTGTCCTTCCACCATTCTTTATTAACCTCTTCTGCTAATGAGCGACCTTGCCAATAGCGTTGTTGTTTAATCATACCTAAAAGTATATTTTGAAAATGTTTAATGTCAGCTCTTTTTTTTCTAAGTCTTGGATTATCAAATTCCATATCCGAGGGAGTAATTAGCAGGCAATCAATATCTAATCCTCCAGGTGCTAATGGATTATTGGTTGGTAATTTAAAAGTAAGAATATTTGATATTGATTTAGAAGAAATTAGTTGACCTGCCAAAGCAGCATCTAAGATATTAATTGGAACAAGAGTATTTACCAAGCCTGATTTTAAAAGCTCAGTATTAATGGAATCTGATAAATCACGCAATCTTTGAACCAAAGCTGAATCTATAGAAATAATCCACTCGTATAATCCAATTGGTGATTGTGGTAAAAGTCTATTGCTTGTTAGGCCTTCAAAAGAAGGAGACTCATGAGAGGACTCCTCTCTCTTTGAATCCAAGTCAATTCGATTAGATTCATCAGTCAATGCAAATATTGACTGCAAAACTTCAATATCTTTACTTTTTAAATTAAAGGTTTCGGTGTTCTTATCATCATCTTTTAATTTCTCATACTCATTATTTTTATTCTTAATTAAAGATTCACTTTCAGATTTTGTACTTTTCATATAAGTTTCTATATTTTCGATTGAATATGGAGCTGTTAATTCTCCATTCCATCCCTCAGTAATTGATAAGTTTTCCAATGGCGGAGTTAAACTTATATTAATTGAATTAGCTTTACTAAATGAGTCTGATTTTTCAGAATCATTTTTCAAATTAAGTGCATTTGACATTTCATCTTTAGCATTATTCAAATGACGAATATTTTCTTCATCAATTTTCCTAGCCAACTCATTTAAATGCTCAATTGTTATAAGAGAGATATCATCTGAAACTAACTTGTCAATTTTCAACTGAAATATCTTTCTTGAATTAACTGTTGAGAAGCCAAAATCATCACCATCTCTATCAGTGATGAGAGAGAATAATGATGTTCTGATCGTTTGAGGTAGAAAATTTCTCAGTTCCTCAAGATAAATAGACGTAACCCTATATAAATGAGGTGATATATTATTACATTTCTTCTTTAGTAAACTTATTTGATCTAAAGGATCAAAATTAGAATCCGATAAATACTTATTTTTAGACAAAATTAATCCGAGGTCATTGATGCGACCTCTTCAGCGAAATCAGGTCCTTGAACCTCAATCCCCTCTCCAAGAGTATATCTAGTAAATCTGCGAACCTTTATATTCTCTCCAGTTTTACCAGCGACTTGCTTTACAAGTTCTTCAACATTTATTGAACTATCTTTTATGAATGGTTGTTCTAAGAGAGCCATCTCTTTTAATCTCTTTCCTATTCTTCCTTCAACAATTTTAGCTTTTATTTGATCAGGCTTACCTGAGAGGTCATCTCTTCCCATCTCAATGTCCTTCTCCTTGCTAGCAATAGTATCTGGAATCTGATCAACACTTACATATTCAACACTTGGACAAGCTGCCACTTGCATTGAAAGATCTCTCAAAAGGCCCTGGAACAAGTCACCTCTAGCGACAAAGTCAGTCTCACAATTCAATTCTAGAAGGACACCGACACGAGAGCCTGTATGTATATAGCTACCAACCGCTCCCTCAGCAGCAACTCTACCTGATTTCTTTTCAGCACTAGCGATACCCTTTTGTCTTAACCACTCAATAGACTTTTCCATATCACCCTTGTTTTCAACAAGGGCTTTTTTGCAGTCCATCATTCCTGCTGATGTTTTATCTCGCAATTCCTTAACGAGTTTTGCTGTTATCTCCGGCATTTTATTTAGGGGTAGTGAGAAATAATTTAGATAATGATTTAGAGGATAGTTAAGCTATCTACTCATTAGTGCCATGTCTTCCTTCATTGATAGCATCAGCTAATCTACCCAAAACTAGTTGAACAGATCGAACAGCATCATCATTGCATGGTATAGGAATTTCACAAAGATCTGGATCGCAATTGGTATCAAGCATTGATACCAATGGAATGTCTAGCTTCCTAGCCTCAAGAACAGCATTTGTCTCACGCCTTTGATCAACCAAGACGACAACATCAGGGAGACGTCTCATTCCCTTTAGTCCGCCTAGATATTTCTGTAATCGTTCTAGCTCTCTACGTAAAACAGCTCCCTCCTTCTTGGGGCGCATTGCAATAGCACCACTAGATTCCATCCTTTCAAGATCTTTTAGTCGATCAATTCTTGCCTTCATTGTTGTCCAATTAGTAAGCATTCCTCCCAACCATCTTTGATTGACGTAGGACGCTCCACATCTAATAGCTTCTTGAGCAACGACTTCGGAAGCTTGTTTTTTAGTTCCTACAAAAAGGAATCTTTTACCGCTTCTTGCAGCTCCTCTAGTCCATTTATAAGCACTGTTCATACAAACAGCGGTTTTGACTAAATCAATAATATGAACCCCATTACGAGCAGAATAGATGTAACGGGACATCTTGGGGTTCCATCTTCTTGTCTGATGCCCAAAGTGAGCACCAGCTTCCATCATCTCTGAGAGAGAAACTACAGCCATGTTTTTTGTGGGTTCCGGGTTCGCCTCCACCCAACAGGGATAAATTAAATGATGATTAATAAATCAAAACTTATTTATCACCCGAAACAGTCAGGTGTGCGGTTTTAAGTTTGCTTTACCAATCTAACAAACAATCGCTCATCGAAGTCCTAATAATGATGCTTCTCTAAAAATTTGTCTCACACCAATCAAATTTAGAGGAAGTCTTAACAATTCCATAGCCGCGCCTTGTTGACCATTTTTGATTAAAAAAGCCAAGAGAGGTCTTATTGTCTTTATATTAATGAGTCCACCAAAAGTTAAAAATTCCCATAGGCAACGATGAAAGAAAGTGTATTGAATAATAAATTTTACTCTCCAAGTTGGATGCTTCCGATAAAAAACTAACCCCATCTTTGCTCTCTCTTTTTCAATTCGAATTAAATGAGGGATTTGATCAAGCGCTAATGCCGGATGCCAATGATAGCCTATAGCTTTTGGACATTTAATAAGTTTTACTCCCATATTTCTTAGTCTTTCTCCTAATTCCAAATCTTCCCAACCATATAGCCTAAAAGAGGTATCAAAAAGGCCTGATATTTCTAAAACATTTTTATCTATAGCAACATTTCCAGTAGCGAAATAAGCCCAAGACAAGTCTTGAAGTTTAAAAGGTTCAGAATTGGGATAATTAAAATTAGAAGTATTTATGACAGATCCATAGGTAAAACATCTTCTATTACCAAGCTTTTTCCATGCTTTAAACAAGGAGTCAACATGGTTAATCAGGAAATATCTATCAACAACTAGATCACTATCTATAAAAACAATTATGTCCCCTCTCGACCTTTCAACCCCAAGATTTCTTCCTAGAGCGGGCCCTCCATGGGATTGTTCAAAAAGTCTTAAATGAGGATAAGTCTCAAAATTATTTCTTAGCCAAGAGACCGTCTCATCTGTTGATCCGTCATCGACTATTACAATTTCGAAATTTTTAATTTTATCATTCAAAATTTGCTTTTCTAATGCATCTAGACACTTTTTTAGTATCGGAAGTCTGTTGTAAGTAGGTATAACAACGCTTATTAACATTCTTAATTAAAAAATAAAATCAAAGCTTTTATTTAAACACTTTAAATTAAAGGATTGAAAAAGAATATTTTTTTATTTAAATATCGATTTATCAATCAGCAGCGCCACCGTTATTTGCAGTGCCGGTAACACCATTGCCTGCACCTTCTCCCCTGCCATCATTACGAAGCTTACGTTTCTTAAATTTCCTGGCATATGCTCGGTTTCTTTCTTGCTTCTCTTTCTTAAGATTTCGCCTTTTGGACATGCTAGGTTCCTACATTTTTTTATATCTCTCTAATTTACTAAACTGAGGGCAATATTTGGCCATCTTCCATTCGCAAGAGACGATCTGCTACATCCAATATTCTCGGATCATGAGTAACCATCAATACTGAACAGGATTGTTCTGAAGCCAGTTTTTTTAATAAATCAACAATTTCTCTACCAGTTGAACTATCTAAAGCAGATGTTGGTTCATCCGCTAATAGTAATTTTGGTCTAGCAGCAAGAGCTCTAGCAATTGCAACTCGCTGTTTTTGCCCACCTGATAAATCATGCGGCAGCTTAGATAAGTGGTCTTCTAATCCAACAGCTCTCAGCCATTCTCTAGACTGAGCTCTTCGAGCCTTGTATGAAAATCCATTTAAAAGGTCAGCACCCATTTGGACGTTTTGTTCAGCGGTAAGACATCTGAGAAGATTATGCCCCTGAAAAATCATTCCAATATTTTTCCGAAGATTCTGTCTTGTTTCCCTGCTGGCTCCCAAAAGTTGTTTACCAAATACTCTAAGGTCACCATCTTGAACTTTACGAAGCGCTCCAATCAAAGTTAAAAGAGTGGTTTTTCCACATCCTGAAGGTCCAGTCAGTAAAACAACCTCTCCAGGAGAAATTTCCATTGAAATAGACTGGAGAACATGTCTTCTCATTTCTCCATGCCCATACCAATGATTCAACGAAGAAATATTTAAAGTTTTATTAATTATATTTTTCATAAATTATTTAAATTAAAACATTGATTTATTCATCAAAATATCTCAGCAGGATCAGCATCTGCTAGTTTTTTCATGGCTGCCAAAGCTGATCCCATACACATAAAAAGTATCAGGCAAAATATAATTGATGCTCTACTAAAACTCATTTCAACAGGTAATTTAGTTGATGATCTAACCAAGGCATATAAAGCTTGTCCTGAAATATAAGCAGGAATATATCCCATAATCGATAAAATAAATCCTTCTCTAGCAACAACCCCTAAAAGGCTTCTTAGGTTATAACCCATAGCCATTAAGGTTGCATATTCAGGCAAATGATCACTTACATCACTGTAGAGAATCTGATAAACAATTACACAGCCAACAATAAATCCCATTGCAGCTCCCAATGTAAAAATGAAGCCAATCGATGTACTACTTTTCCAATAATTCTTTTCAAAATCTATAAATGACTTCAAAGACATAACCTTAACGTCACTAGGCAAACTCAAATTCAAAGACCGTACAACTTTGTCGATATCAGATCCCTTTTTTAACCTCACTAAACCAATTTCAATGCTTCCTTTAGGATTACCTGGGGATAATTCTAAGTATGTTTCACTGCTGGTTATTAAATTCCCATCTGCGCCAAAGGAAGGTCCTAAACTAACTATTCCAGAAACTCTTACTCTTTTACCTGCTACTTCAGTTTCAACTAATCGTCCTGATTTAAACCATAAAGATATAGGACCAAATTCATCTCTGGAAAGATCGTCAAACAAAACCCTACCTTTATTTTTTAATGTATTAGCCTTTCTTTCAAAATCAGAGTCCCTCAATAAAGGCTTACTTGGCTCAAAACCTAAAGCAAGAATAGATCTTGTTGATAAATTTTCAGGGTTTCGCCAAAGCAAAAAATTCCAATTGACAGAAGTTGTCCCAATAACATCTCTATGAGCCATTGCTTGAACTAATCTTCTTCGAGGAAACCCGCTCATACTTATTGAACTTTTTGAGCGTGGACTAATTAAGACCAGATCTGCGTCAAATAACTTATGAACAGTAACACTTGCATCAAATAAACCATCTCTAAAACCTAATTGCATAAACATCAAAATCCCAGCAAATGCTATTCCTGCAATAGCCACCAATATTCTTAAGGGTTGTCTTGTAAGTAAAAGCCAAGCAAGAGGTATTTTTCTTTTTTTAAAAAAATTGTTTAATTCCACTACGGCAGAAAGCGAGCAATGACTTTCATTCCAGTTAGATGAGAAACCTTTTTAGCTGATGCATTATCAAGCTTGACTCTAACCTCAACAACTCTTGAATCAGCATCGCCTGTCGGATCGGTTGAGAGTACTCTTCTTTGCCTAACTTGTGGGCTAATCAAACTCACTTGACCTCTTAAAGACCCATCAAATCCGCCATTTTCACTAATTAAATCAACAGCTTGACCAATTTGAACTCTATCAATATCGGATTCATAAACTTCAATAAGCGCCTCCATTAATTGGTTGGCTCCAACATTAATAACACCAGACGAATTGGGCCGCTCTCCCTCACGAACCAAGATTTGGAGAACAATTCCATCAATTGGACTTTTTAATTGTGTTTGTTCTAAATCAACTTCAATTGCATCGATAGCAGATTTTAGCTTTAAAATTCTGGTCTCAGAAATAGACAAATCATCTTTCATCTTGTCTAAAACGATGCGTGCCACTGCTCCTTTGTCAACAAGAGTTTGATATCTATTAATTTCCCTTTTTTTTATACTGATTTCACTCATTAATATATTTAAATTAGCTTGTGCAGATTTCAAATTAGCTTCAAGTTTAGGGCGATTGTCAAAAACAGCTAAGATTTGCTCCTTATAAACAGAGTCACCCTCTCCAATTAATAATTTAGATAATCTTGGAGTACCACCTTTTCCACTATTTGGAGCTGCTAATTTCCTTACTTCACCAAGAGGATTTAATTGACCTAAAGCAGCTACAGCATCAATCCTGTCAACTAATTCATTATTATCCAGATTTTGATTTACCTCAATTTCTTTATTATTGCATCCACTAATCAAGAGCAGACACAAGGGTGAGACACCGAGAAAGAATAAGAATTTAAAAGATATATATTTAAACATAACTAACATTCAAATAGGACTTTATTGATGTATTCATCTGCCCAGGTTGAGCCGAAAAATCTAGTTAAAATAACCCTGGTCTTATCATTTCGTTTTTGATTTAAGCAATATCGTTTTTGATAATTAAATCTATCCATTGTATTAAACGAATTGATTTCGTCTTCTCTTACTCTAACTAATGAGGATAATAGTAGTGACAAATATTGATCAATGAGTTTTAAAAATAATTTTTCTTCAAAAATATCAACTGGTCGTATAAAGCAAACATATGGTGAAAAGATAAATCCCCACTCTGGCAGCTTTCCAGGTTCATTGAACTTAGGGACTTTTAATGATCTCATTTGAGAAATCAGGAAATCTGGCAAATGCTTTCCAACAGGTGACAAATCAACAATGGCGGCGGAAATATTATTTGAATTAAAAACCAAATCAGCTCCGAATATAGGAAGTTCATAGCATGGGTCAGGGAAAAATACACAATGGAGTATTTCCAATGATTTTCCAAGCTTTGCAACTTCTAAATGGATTTTTCTAAATCCTTTAGCTTTATAAAACTCATTATTAATAAATAATTCCTGCTTATTTAGGTTGCTATAAATATTGATCGAATTTGGATCAATATTTATAGGTTCAACATCAGTCAACGAATTGATTCTATTCTTGATAAGTTTGAAAGCTTCAAGCAAAAGGGGATTAAATTTACTTTGATTGCGAAAAACTGTCTTCAAAACTAAGAACTCAAGCTAAATGGGAATGGCTAAGATTCATTGAAACTGTTTATTTGTGAATATACTTACACAGTATTATATGATTATTAAGGGAAAAAAGAGCTGAAAAAGAGATTTCTTTTATGCAAAGAGAAGTGAATAAGAACAAAAGGCTAAAAGGTTTTATTTAGAAAAAGTATAATATTCCAATAATAAACCAAGTAAATAAGGGAAATTTAAATATAAAATAAAATATAGATCTAAAAAACATTTAAATACTGAATTATTCTTGTACCGTTAAAGATTTATACATCTAATTTTAAAATTACAAATGTTATCAGCATAGATTCATATAGCATAAAGATTTAGTGTGCTTTAAGATATTTAGAATGAAAGTAAATTATTGGTCATTACCTAATGGTGCTAGCTGTGTAGCAGCTGACATAGAACAATCAACATTGACTTGTATTGACTTTTGGTGCAAAGGAGGAAGTCTTTATGAAATGAAAGATGAAGAAGGGATGGCACATTTCTTAGAGCATATGATATTTAAAGGAAGTAAAAACCTTAAAGAAGGTGAATTCGATTTAAAAATTGAGTCTCTTGGTGGAAGTAGTAATGCTGCGACGGGGCTAGATGATGTGCACTATCACGTTCTAGTACCACCCGAAAAGATAGAAGAAGGACTAAATTTAATATTAGAATTATTATTATTTCCTAAATTTGAGAAAGAGGCTTTTGAGATGGAGAAAGAAGTAGTTTTAGAAGAAATCGCACAAAATATTGAGCAACCAGATGAAATTATTTATATGAAATTATTAAAGGAATGTTTGACACCTCATAGATATTCTAAACCAATACTGGGTAATGAAAAAACTGTAAAAAGTATAAGTCCTGAACAAATGAAATTATTCCACAAAACTCATTATGTAGGTAAAAACTGTACACTTTGTATAGCAGGTCAATTACCACACGATATTTTTTCAATCATTAACAATAGTAAACTGAATGAATTAAAATCAATCTCAAAAGAAAAAAATATAAACACCAAAACCACTTTTAATAAAGGTTATAAAAAAGAAACTATTCCTAGACTTGAAAGCGCAAGAATATTAAAAGCATGGAAACTTCCTCCTGCAAAAGAACAGATATTGATTTTAGGGGCAGAAATTGCTGCAACAGTTTTATGCGAAGGTAAAAGTAGTCTTATTGTTAAAGCCTTAAGAGAAGAAAAACGTATTATCGAATCAATAGATATAGATTTACAAATCCTTGAAAAGGGTGGATTAATTCTTCTAGATGTTAGTTGCCAAAAGAAAAATCTTAAAATTGTCGAAAGTGAAATCAACAAAATGCTTAAGGAATTGAATAGAGATTTAGTTACTAATGAAGATTTAGAACGTGCTAAAAGATTAGTCATAAATAATATTTATTTTGGTCTAGAATTGAGCACTCAAATCGCCTCAACATTAGGGAATCAAGCTCTATGGGGGCGACATCAATCAGTATTAAAATCAATAGAGGAAATTTCATATTGGACAAAATCACGTTTAAATGAATTAGTTTTTCCGTTGTTTAATCCAGAAAATGCATTTACATTAATTGCTTTACCTGAGAAGTAAATATGAACATAATCCTAGATAAACTTAATAGCAAGAATATAATGTCCGCAAAGCTATGGATAGAAGATGGTAGTAGAAATGATCCAAAAAATCAGAAAGGGATTCATCAACTTTTAAGTTCAACAATGCTTAGAGGTTGTGGACCTTACAATAATCAGGAAATTGCTGAAATTGTAGAGAGTTCTGGAGCAAACTTAAATTGTGATACATACGAAGATGGTCTTCTAATAAGTCTTAAATGTGTCGAAAGTGATGCTTTTAAGCTTCTACCTTTAATTGGTTGGATGATTACAAAACCTGTACTTCAAAAAGATCAGATTGAATTAGAAAAAGATCTAACGATAAAAGCCATTAAAAGACAAAAAGAGAGTACATATCAATTAGCTTTTGATGGTTGGAGAAAAATGGCATACCTTGATGGACCATATGGACATGATCCACTAGGATCAATCGATGATATAAGTAAAATCAATAAAGAACATATATTGCCAATTGCAAGTTCATTAATTCATAGAAAAAAAAACTTAGTAATTTCAGGAAAATTTCCAAGTGATGTAATAAATTATATAGAAAATACAAACGCATTTAAATGTATCAGTAAAGATTTCACTAATAAAAGTCAACTATATAAAAATAATAATAAATTTGACATTATTTCTAAACCACAAGCTAGTCTTTGTACATGTTCATTAAACACAAAACAAGTAATTCTTTTACTAGGTAAAACAACAATTAGATATGACAACAAATCAGATATTCTGCTTAGATTATTATCATGTTATTTAGGTTACGGAATGTCAAGTTTATTATTTAAGGTTCTCAGAGAAAAATATGGATTAGTTTATGAAGCAGGTGTTTATCATCCTATTAGAGAAAATCAAATACCATTTATCATGCACGCTTCTACAACTGAAGAGAAAGCAATTATTACTCTTCAATTACTAAAAGAGTGTTGGGAAAAAATAATAAATATTGAAATATCTCCTGAAGAATTAAATCTTGTAAAGACAAAATATAGGGGTCAAATGGCCCATTCATTGCAGAGTATCAGTCAAAGAGCTGAGCATAAAGCTCATCTTTTAGGAATTGGTCTAAAAAAGGATCACGATAAAGAAATACTACTAAGACTTGAAAGTATAACTAGTAAGGAAATAAAGGATGCCGCAAATAAATATTTAAGAGAGCCATTGCTAAGCGTATGTAGCAGCAAAGAAGTTATTCGGAAAATCAGCAAAGACTGGGAAATTTAATAAACTCTAATTTAATTGGAAGTTATCATCATCCAAAATCTTAAGTCTTTCAGAAGGAATCAAGAAATTGCCCCTTCTGAATTTCACTTCTAATAAATCATTTGGTCTTATCCCAATAATTAGTCCAACCTCATCAAGAGAAACAAGGTCTGGAGGCCTTAACATTGATATTGAATCCGCTGTCTTCAAGTATGGCAAAGGAACTTGTAAAGATACTTTTTCTCCAATTGAAAATTTCATTATGACTAACTAGCTCTAAATCATCATATTGACATATCAATCAATTTGTAAATAATTAATGTATGAGACCTACTAATTAAATTCATTGAAAAAATTTAGTAGCTGGGCACAAGCAATAACAGGAGTAATGTTAATCATAATATGCGCAATGATACCATCATCTATAATTTTCCCTAAAGAAGGCTTATCTCTATCAAATATCCCACTTAGTAGCAATTGGCAAATTCAAGGGCTTCTTTTGACTTCATTGCTTTGCGGCCCCCAAATAGGAACAATTTCTGCGATTTCCTATCTAATTATAGGCTTATTCTATTTACCTGTTTTTCATGGAGGGGGCAGTGTTGGTTACATCTTAACGCATGAATTTGGATACTTATTAGGATTTATTCCTGCTGCTTGGATATGTGGTTTTTTAGCCAAACAAAACACAAAAGCTAATTTAATTAATTATTCAATTTATACTTTATTATCATTGAGCATTCTTCATATTACAGGTATTATTTATCTGGTTTGTAATAAAATATTTGGTAATTGGTCCGATAATTTATTCGATCTTATTTTGATAAATACTTTCATACCTTTTCCAACACAATTTTTACTATGCATATCAATAAGTCTATTATCAATTTTATTGAAACGTATTTTAATAGTAAAATGATTTCATTTAAGAGTAGAAGTTTGAAAACATTAGCTTACTCTTTCTACATTGTTTTATTAGATCAAGTTAGTAAATTTTTAGTATTAAGTACATTAGGGTTTGAAAGATCAAAAAATATTATTCCTAATTTATTAAATTTCACTCTAGTAAAAAACAAAGGAGCTGCATTTAGTCTTTTTAGCAATTCTACTAATATTCTTACCATTACAAGTATTCTAGCCTCATTATTATTAATTACTATTATATTAAAATCCCCACCAAGATCTTTTTGGAATTTAACTGGCCTCGCTTATCTTTTAGGTGGGACGGTAGGAAATGGAATTGATAGATTTTTTAAAGGCTATGTTCTAGATTTTCTTGAGCTAGTTCCAATTAATTTCCCTATTTTTAATGTAGCAGATGTATCGATAAACATTGCTATAATATGTTTTATTATTGATATAATTAAAACTAAAGACAAATCAAGAATAAAATATTAAAAGATGATTATTATTATATGAAAATCTATAATTCTAAAAAAATAATATTTTATATATTCATAATTTTCATAAGCCTTATACTTGTAGGGTTAGTTGGAGCAATAATTAGACTAATAAATATACCTACCATATTAATTACATTGTTAATAATAGGTGGTTTAAGTTATTCAAAAAAAATAAATTGGTTTCAAGACACCCTGAAATCTATTTTCAAAAATGAAAATAAGAAAAAAATATTAGATTTTTCACTTATAAGTAAGAAAGAAGCTGCAGGAAAATCATTAAAGACAATTGATCAATTGATTACATTAATTAACGACAAAGTCGAAGCAAAGGCATTAAAAGATGAAAAGAATAGAGTTTCATTAGAATTAGATAGAGGTGATATCATTTTAGTAGTTTTTGGAATTGGTTCTAGTGGCAAAACATCATTAATAAGAGCTCTGCTAAAGAGAATAGTAGGTAAAGTCAGTCCTGAGATGGGCTCAACAAAAAAACAAGAGTCGTTCAGACTAAAGCTTAAAGGGCTCCCTCGAGGAATAAAAATTATTGATACCCCAGGGATATTGGAAGCAGGTATACAAGGTAGAGAAAGGGAAAAAAGTGCATTAATAGAAGCTCGTAAATCTGATTTAATGTTAGTAGTAATAGAAGGTGATTTACGTTCTACAGAAACAAGAACAATTAGAACTTTATCGAAATTAGGCAAAAGGCTTTTACTCGTTCTTAATAAAATAGATTTAAGAGGAGAGAATGAGGAAAAAAGATTAATTGAAATTCTTAATTCTAGATGTAGTGATTTTATTGAACCAAAAGATATTATTTGTACAGCAGCATCACCACAAACAATCGCAGTCCCTGGCAGAAAGCCCTATCAGCCTGCTCCTGAAATCAATAGTTTAATTAGAAGATTAGCAAATATATTACATGAAGAAGGTGAAGAGTTGATAGCAGATAATATATTGCTTCAATGCAGCAATCTTGGTAAAGAAGGGAAAAGATTATTGGTTAAGCAAAGAAATCAATCAGCAAAAAAATGTATTGACAAGTATGGTTGGCTTAGTAGCGGAGCATTAATATTAACACCATTACCAGTTATCGATATGATCGCCGCAGCGGCTGTGAATGCACAGATGGTTATTGAAATCGCAAAAATATATGGTGTAGAAATAACAAAAGATAAAGCAAAAAACTTAGCATTTTCGGTAGGGAAAATACTTGCAACTATGGGTTTAGTTAAGGGGGGGGTTTCATTAATAAGCTCAACATTAAGTTTGTCACTCCCAACCTTAGTTGTTAGCAAAGTAATTCAAGGTATAAGTGTATCTTGGCTAACTAGGATTGCTGGAGCAAGTTTTATAACTTATTTCCAACAAGATCAAAACTGGGGAGATGGTGGAATCCAAGAAGTTGTTGAATATCATTACAACTTAAACAAAAGAGATGAATATTTTAAAAGTTTTATTCGAAGAGCTTATGAAAGGGTTATTGATCCTTTAGTTGAAAAAAAATTCAAAAAACTACCGCCGAGATCAAGGCCTCGGAGGGGGGAGGACTCATTGGACCTCTAAAATCTAAAACAAAAACCATTGCTAAATAAATTAGGCCAATCAAAATTGATATAAAAGCTGTTATTAGAGCTAAAATGTTTTTTTTATTAAAAAAATCCTTATTCATTTTAAAATCAAACGATTGAATGATTAATAAGATTAGCTAGATTTTTTAAATCATCAAATTTAGTATTAGGGTTTCCCATAACAGCTTTTAAATAATATCTATTTCCATACATTGGTCTAGAGAGCATAAACTTATTAGCTAACAAAGAGTTTCTCGTTTTTATAGACCATTCTAGTGCTTGAGAAGAAGTATAATTTACAGGTGTAAAAGACAAAAGATGAAGAGGTCCTGATATTATTTTAAATTTTGATGTATCAATTATTGATTCTACATAACATCTTTTTTGTATAGACTCTATAAGTATTTTTTCTATTCCATCTTCACCCAATTGTCTTAAGCCAATCCACAACTTCAATGACTCAGCGGATCTCGTACCTTGAATTCCAAGTTCCCCGCCATGAAAGTCATTACCTGTAATGGGCTCGGCATAAGGTAGTCCAGTAGAAAATGTAGAAGAGAGATGGTTTTTATTAGCTACAAGTAATAAAGAGGAAGTTTTTGCGATTCCCAATAATTTCTGTGGATTAACAGTTAATGAGTCTGCGGAGCCTAAGCCTTTAACAATTTCTGAAGTAATTTTTGATAGACCATAAACCCCACCAACTGCTCCATCAACATGTAGCCAAACTTTCTCTTTTTTGCAAAATTGAACAATCTCAGAGAGTGGATCAATAGCTCCTCTCACAGTGGTTCCTGCTGTCGCAACGACAGCGAAGCATTTTTTCCCCTCAGATCTAATTTGATTTAAACTTGATCGCAAACTTGAAATTTGTAATTGACCATTTTCATCTGTAGGAACTTTTTGTAGGGATTCCTGTTCCAAACCCATAATCCTAAGAGCTTTTGAGAATGAGACATGACAATCATCACTAGCAAAAAAGACAGCATCAGGATCGCTTTCTAAACCAGCAATATTTCTTGCCATTACTAAAGCCATTAAATTACTTAAACTTCCCCCGCTAGCTGCAACACCTCCTGACAAATCACCAAAACCCAACCTCTTACAAAACCATTTACATAGGTTTCTTTCTAAGGATGACAAGCTGGGTGATAATTCTTCGGCTAAAAGATTATTGTTTAAACCTGCGCAAATTAGATCTCCCACTATTGAAGCTGATAAAGGAGGTGGATCCAAATGAGCAAGTGATCCTGGATGAGATGGTCGATAGGAACCATTCATTAACAATTTAAGTTCGCTCAATAAAACATTATTAGAAACACCTTCTTTGGCTGGATAGACCTCTGGCAATTCAAACGACTCAGGCATTGGACTTTTACTACCTGTTTCAGCAAACCAATCACAAAGATTACTTGAGGCCTGAGCAAGTAAAGAATGCAGTTCTCTATCTAAATTGTGAGGTGATGCGAAAGGGTCCAAAGAAAATAAGTCTCTATTTGTAGTATTAAGTGATCCAGTTCAAACAAAAAAATGATTAATCTGTAGAAAATCATTTTATTTGATAATTCTCCAAAGATCTAAAAATTGTCAAAACCAATCGCATTGAGTCAGGAAGAAAAAATAAAGTGGATGACAAGGTTGCTAACCAAAGCAAACCTTGTAGGAGAGAGAGGGGAAGTTCCAATTGCTGCAGTTATTCTCGACAAAAGAGGAAGATGTATTGGCTATGGGGAAAACAGAAGGGAATCAATGAAAGATCCTTTAGGTCATGCCGAGTTGGTAGCTCTCCGACAAGCTTCTTGGATAAATAATGATTGGAGATTTAATGACTGTACATTGATAGTAAATCTAGAGCCATGCCCAATGTGCGCGGGTGCATTAATACAGGCAAGGATGGGGAAAATTATCTATGGATCTGAAGACCCAAAGAGAGGGGCGCTAGGTGGAACTATTAATCTCGCGGAACATAAAAGTGCCCATCATAAAATGATTGTTGAAAAAGGCCTTATGGAAGAAGAATCAAAAAAGATTATCGTGGATTGGTTTAAAGATAAAAGATTATTAGGCAAGGATTTATTATCTAAACTTAGGTAATTCAGTTTCAAAAATATTTATTATCTTATCTACATTTGTAGAAGTTGAGTTATATCCCATCAAACCAATTCGCCATACTTTTCCACCCAGATCACCAAGGCCTCCTCCTATCTCAACACCAAAATTATTTAGTAAATGCTTAGTAAAAGCCTTACCATCAAAACCATCAGGTATTTTTACAGTTGTAAGAGTAGGTAATCGCAATTCTTCTTTAACGTGTAATTCCAAACCAATCTTTTCCAACGAATTCCAAAGCGATTTTGCATTTTTTCTATGTCTATCCCATGAAACTTCCAATCCTTCTTTTGCTAAAAGTCTGAGTGCTTCTCGAATGCCAAAATTCATGTTTACGGGGGCTGTGTGATGATAAACACGATCACTACCCCAATATTTATTTAGTAAAGATACATCTAAATACCAGTTAGGAACTTTATCTTTTCTATTACTCATTTTATTTTCAGCCCTTTCATTCATTGAAAAAGGGCCTAATCCTGGAGGACAACTTAATCCTTTTTGACTGCAACTATAAGCCAAGTCAATTTTCCACTCATCCAAATAAAGAGGAACGCCTCCCAAAGAAGTTACTGTGTCTACAAGAAGTAAACAATTATATTTTCTGCATAAATCGCCAATTCCATCCATAGGTTGACAAACACCTGTTGAAGTTTCGGCATGAACAATTGCAAATACAGCTGGATTATGTTTTTTCAGTGCCTCCTCTATTTCATCAAGTGAAAACGCATTACCCCAATCACTATGAATGGTTTCTACATTTGCCTTATATCTACCTGCCATATCCGCAAGGCGATGTCCAAAATATCCTTTAATAGCAACTAAAACCGTATCTTCTGGCTCAACAACATTTGCCAATGTTGCCTCCATTGCTGCACTTCCTGTACCACTCATGGGAAGTGTTAATCGATTGCTAGTTTGCCACGCATATCTAAGTAATTCTTGAACCTCACTCATCAATTCCACATAAAAAGGATCTAAATGACCAATGGGAGGTTGTGAGAGCGCTTTCAAAACAGCAGGATCTGCGTTTGATGGGCCTGGCCCAAGCAATAACCTTTCAGGAGAAACAGTTGGACCAAAATCTTTACGATGTTGATTATCAACAGAAGGAAGAATTTGAGTGGCCAAGAAAACAGATCGGTTTATATTCTTCGAGCCTAAAAGGCGATAGGCAAAGTCGGGGTATTTTTTTTAGGGATTGCAATAGGAATTTGCTAGATTTGCTCTATTAGGCAAAAAAAAATCAAAGTTTTCTGTTAAAAGTCCAAAAAAAGTGCATCTTGATACAAAAAGAGATGCAATCTGTTATTACGTTCATAATTAAGTATCTCTGTTGTAAATCAAATTCATCATGAGCAAGACCTCTCAAGATGTTCTTCGTCAAATTAAGGATGAAGGCATTGAGCTAATAGATCTAAAATTCGCTGACTTACATGGAAAATGGCAGCATTTAACCGTAGCTTCAGATCTTATTGAAGAAGACTCTTTCACAGAAGGACTGGCATTTGATGGTTCTTCTATTCGCGGATGGAAAGCTATTAACGAATCAGATATGGCAATGGTTCCAGATCCATCAACAAGCTGGATAGATCCTTTTTACCATCACAAAACTCTTAGCTTGATTTGTTCAATTCAGGAACCTAGAAGTGGAGAACCGTATGCCAGATGTCCAAGAGCTTTGGCACAAAAAGCATTGGACTATTTAGGGAGCACTAGTGTTGCAGATGCTGCATTTTTCGGTCCTGAACCAGAATTCTTTATTTTTGATGACGTTAGATATAACTCAGGGGAAGGTGGGAGTTTTTATAGCGTAGATACGATAGAAGCCCCTTGGAACACAGGAAGAGTTGAGGAGGGTGGCAATCTTGGATACAAAATTCAACTTAAAGAAGGATATTTCCCCGTCTCTCCCAATGACACAGCGCAAGACATGAGATCTGAAATGCTTCTTTTAATGGGTGAGCTTGGAATACCTATTGAAAAACATCACCATGAAGTAGCAGGTGCTGGACAACATGAATTGGGGATGAAATTCGCCCCCCTAATCAACGCTGCAGACAATGTGATGATTTACAAATACATTGTCCGGAATGTAGCCAAAAAATACGGAAAGACTGCAACTTTCATGCCCAAGCCAGTCTTTAACGACAATGGAACAGGAATGCATGTTCATCAAAGTTTATGGAAAAGTGGTCAGCCTTTATTCTATGGCGAAGGTACTTACGCAAATTTATCTCAAACGGCTAAATGGTACATAGGAGGAATTCTTAAACACGCCCCTTCATTCCTTGCATTTACAAACCCAACTACCAACAGTTACAAAAGATTAGTACCAGGATTTGAAGCACCAGTTAATTTAGTTTATTCACAAGGTAATAGATCAGCTGCTGTAAGAATTCCTTTGACAGGACCAAGTCCAAAAGCAAAGAGGCTTGAATTCAGATCAGGTGATGCATTAGCTAATCCTTATATTGCTTTTTCTGCGATGATGATGGCAGGTATTGATGGCATCAAGAATCAAATTGATCCTGGGGATGGGGTTGACGTTGACCTTTTTGAACTTCCTTCAGAAGAATTATCAAAAATAGATACTGTCCCTTCCTCGTTAAATGATGCATTGGAGGCATTGAAAAGTGACAACAAATATTTAACTGAAGGAGGAGTATTTACTGACGATTTCATTGATAACTGGATAGATCTTAAATACGAAGAAGTTCAACAGTTAAGACAAAGACCTCATCCTCATGAATTCACTATGTACTACGACGCCTAAAATAAATCCTTAGATTAATTATTAGAACTCAAAAAATTAGGGTCTACGTACAAATTGTGCATAGACCTTAATTTTTTTTTAGTTAAGTGGTCACTAATCAATCAAATCTGTTAGATAATAAAAAATATTCTGTCAAGGGTTCATGGCGACGCCAAGCCTTAAAAAAATTGCTTATCACACTCTTCAACAGGGGAAAACGATCGCCGGCTTAGCTCATAAAGAGTTGAGTACAAAATTAATGGAAGTTTTCGCACCAGAAGCTGCTCCAGGTAAATTCCCAGTCGATCAAGTGCTGATAAAAGAAGTTAGAAGATCGATGGAAAAGCTTGAAAGAATTGATTGGCAAGAAGCAGAGGCAGGAATTTATCCAAAATCTCAACTTTTTGAAGCCCCTTGGTTGGAATGGGCAAAGAAATATCCTTTAATTTGGCTTGATATGCCCAAAACGTGGGAAAGACGTAAAAAGAATAAAACAAGAGAAATCCCGCGAGATATTAAAGAGGAAGATTACCCAAAATACTATCTTCAAAATTTTCATCATCAAACAGATGGATACTTAAGTGATTATTCCGCTGAGATTTACGACTTACAAGTTGAGATTCTTTTCAATGGAACAGCCGATTCGATGAGAAGAAGAATTTTGTCTCCTTTGAAAAGAGGTCTAAAGAAATATTTGTCTGAAAGCTCAAAGAAAGTAAAGGTTTTAGACATTGCCACAGGGACCGGAAGAACTCTCCAGCAAATACAAAGTGCCTTACCTGAAGTAGAACTTTATGGTCTGGACTTATCTGGTTCATACCTAAAACAGGCTAGTAAATATCTAAGTTCGAGAAGTGGTGATCTTGTACAACTGACAAAAGGAAATGCAGAAAACATGCCTTATTTATCAAACAGTTTTCAAGGATTAACTTGTGTTTTCCTATTTCATGAGCTTCCTAGAGATGCTCGACAAAATGTTTTGAACGAATGCTTTAGATTATTAGAACCTGGCGGGACTCTTGTCCTTGCGGATTCCATACAGATAAAAGATTCTCCAAAATTCACTTCAATTATGGAAAACTTTCATAAAATTTTTCATGAACCTTATTACAGAGACTACATAATAGATGATATAAATTTAAGATTAGATGAAAGTGGGTTTACATCAATAACTTCTGAATCACACTTCATGACTAAAGTATGGAAAGCAAATAAACCAATTTAATTTAAAAAGATGCCCAAGCATACACTTATAAACAACCTAGTATTATGATCAGAAAAGATAAACACATTTGGTCAGAAAAAGCCAAGTCTCTTGCGAAAGATCTTCATAATGAAATCAGTCTTGACAATTATAATTGGCATGAATTCAGGGGAAACAAACAAAGAAGAAGTGCTGAATTAATTATTTCTGCAATTTCACAGTTAATTAATGATGGAGACGAAATAGAAATAGAAAACCTACTCAATCAAGCAATATTATGGATAAGAGAAGAGATAAAAGATAAAGGATGTAAAAGTCACTAAAGCATTATTTCTTTAGTGATAGCTGAAGTCTATTCCCTTTGCTACTCCATCTAACATCATCAAAACATTTATGAATTAAATATATTCCTCTTCCACTATTAGCGTCAATATCTAGAGGTAAAGAACTTTGCCTTTTATTTTTAACTATACCTATTCCTTCATCTTGAATTTGCCAAATGAACCAATTTGGAGTGAGAATTCTTCTAACACGAACAACTTTATTGGGATTGGATAAGTTTCCATGTACTACAGCGTTAACAAGAGCCTCATGCAAACCTAATTCAATTTTTTTTGCAGTTTCTTTACAGATTACAGGCTCTAAAAGAGTTTCAACAAATGATGCTAGTTTTAAAGTAGAGGGGTGAATAAATACAGCCCAATTTTTAAAAGACTCCACAAATAAAACACTCTTAGTAAATTAATCTTCTGATCAAAGAATTAGTCTATAAATAAAAAATACACATTAAATTTAAGTCATAAATAGTATTCGATGAAAAAAATTAAACATTCCTCATTAAATGGTTAGGTTTGATCTTTTAATGCTTGATGATTTAGCAAGGCATCCATCAATCGAACACCTCTAAGCTGATTAACTAATGGCATGTGACCATTTGGTGCTTCAATTGACCAATTAAAGGCTTTGGGATATCTAGTCCAAACTCCATCTTTTTTCCAACCTATTCGAGGCCAAAGCTTGTCATATCTTCCACCTACTGAATCTAGTATTTTTGCTTGAACTGTAAAACCAAATTTACCTCTAGAATACAAAATCCATAGTTTATCCAAAGTTGACAAATCAATAGTAGGTATTAATTCAACCTCAGAAAAATAAACATATCCTCTTTTTACAGCCTTTTCTCCTGCTAGCTCTCTAAGTTTTGAGCTTGTGAAACGATCAGCATCCTCATAACTTTCATTTAATAAATATTGCTGTAAAGGCGAATAATCAAACCCAACTTCTGAAGATGCATTGAACCATGAAAGGTCTTCGCAATTGAGATTTTTTTTTATGAAGTTGTCATCAGTTTTATGAATGAGTTGCAAAATAAAACCAGCTGCCCAGTCGCAGGAACCTGGCTCAAAGCTAGACATTAAAGATGGTCCTAAGGAAAGAAGATCCTCAACTCTTTCTTCTAAAACATTTAATAAGCCAAGTCGTTTCCTTTCTGAAGCCATTATGAAAGACTCCAAGAACTCCTCTATGCTTTCTTTATTTGGATGTGATTTTTCTTCAGTCATGATCTACTGCTGGCCTAAAATGACCTGAGCACTAATACTATGTCAGAGAAACGTACCAATTCAGGCTATCCCGTTACGGATTTTCGGAATTTAACCAGTCCAATTGTTGATGTAAGGAGTCCTAGCGAATTTTCACAAGGTCATTGGCCAGGCGCTATCAATATTCCTTTGTTTTCTGATACGGAAAGAGAAGTAATAGGGAAAAGCTATAAGAGAGAGAGTCGATTAAAAGCTGTATTAATTGGTTTAAAAGTGACCCTTCCAAGCACTTCAAAACTTTTGGAAATAATAATAAACGCAATAACAAAAAGAAAGGGGGAAGATAAATCATTACGAATTTACTGCTGGAGAGGTGGGATGAGATCGGCTGCTTTTGCTTGGCTTGCAAGAACAATTGGAATTAAGACCTATTTATTAGAAGGTGGATATAAAAGTTATAGAAAATGGGTTTTAAATCAGTTTGAGGTTGTTTTACCCATAAGACTTATTGGAGGTAAAACAGGTACAAGGAAAACCGATCTCATCAATCACATCAATAAAGAAAATATACATGTCATTGATTTAGAAGGAATTGCTAATCATAGAGGAAGTAGCTTTGGGTCATTAGGCATGGAGAAGCAACCAACAACTCAACAATTTGAGAACATCCTTGCAGAGTCGCTTGATGAATTTCACAAAAATGACAACACTATTGAGATATGGCTAGAAGCTGAAAGTTCTAATCTAGGGAAATGTCGCATACCAAATATGTTGTATTCGCAAATGCAAAAAGCACCCATCCTTGAAATAATAAAGACGAAGAATGAACGTGTAGAAAATTTAGTCAATCTTTATAGTCAAAACTCTCAAAAGGAATTAGAAAGCGCTGTAGAGAGAATACAAAAAAGATTAGGGCCACAAAGAACAAAAGAAGCATTGCTTGCGATTAAGAAAAAAGAATGGTCAAAAGCCTGTGAAGCCATGCTGGATTATTACGATAAGTGCTATGAATATGAACTTAATAAAAGAAAAAATATAGATTCGATTGACCTTAGTGGTCTAAGCCTAAAACTATCATTAATTAAAATCTTAAATAAGAACCTCAATCCCTTATAGTTTTCAACAAGTTCATATCTTTTAATAACATCTAAAGAAAAGATGACTGAAATCAAGGATGCTGTTTCGATTCAATTCGTTAAGGGGAAGAACGAAAAAGGCCATCCTGAAATACGTTTATTCAGGGACTTAGATGGCAAAAAAGGTAAAGCAGTATATAAGTTTTTCAATCCCAAAACAATCACACTAGAGAATTTTAAATCGATACAAAAAATGTACTTAATTGATAAAGAAGGTGAGCTTCTAGCAAAAAAAATTAATTTGTCTATTTCAGAGAATCATATTAAAGAAGTAACGTCTACATACAACTGGAATTCAGAAAAAGAATTTGAAAGATTCATCCGTTTTTCTATAAGGTATTCAAATTCATTGACTAATAATTAAATATTAACATTGAAACTAACTACTTTACTATCATTTACAGCTTCAATAATTTCTATATTGATTTTATGGAGCTTAAAAGAAATACTCATACTATTTTTTGCTTCGATAGTTATAGCAATGGCTCTTTGCACTATTACTGGTAAAATTCATGATTCCTGTCATATCCCAAGATGGATATCTTTAGGGATAACAATAATATCCATAATACTATTTTCAAGTGTTTTAATAGTTATAATAATACCTCAATTCACAAGTGAATTTCAAGAATTAATCAATCAAATACCATCAGCGGCAAGTAAACTATGGGAGCTTTTAATTAATACATTTTTTGATTTTGCAGAAATTATATATAAAGATAGTATCCCAAATCTATCTGACAGATCACTCCTAACAAAACAGCTTAGTATTATCCCAGACAGTTCCACACTAGCTAATGGCGTAACAGATAGTATTACAAAGTTAATAAATATAATCAGCAATGTTGGGATAGGAATTCTTCAACTGTTTTTCATAGTCTCTGTTGCGCTAATGATAACGTTGCAGCCAAATTCATATAGAGAAGTTGCTATATTATTAGTTCCATCATTTTACAGAAGGCGTGCAAGAACTATTTTGTTGACATGTGGTAATGCCTTAAGTAGTTGGATGGTTGGAGTTGTACTTAGCTCAATATGTGTAGCGATACTTGCTTCTATTGGACTTTATTTATTAGGAATAAAATTAGTAATTGCTAATGCTTTAATTGCAGGTCTTTTAAACTTCATTCCAAATGTTGGACCAACAATTAGTACTATTTTCCCTCTTTCTGTTGCATTACTAGATACTCCATGGAAATCACTTGCTGTTTTAGGCTTATATATAGTTATTCAAAATATTGAAAGCTACGTAATAACACCTTCAATAATGCACAAACAAGTAAAGTTGCTTCCAGGGCTAACAATTACCGCGCAGTTTATATTTACTATTCTTTTTGGACCAATAGGATTGTTGTTAGCAATTCCAATGGCTGTAGTAATTCAAGTATTTGTGAAAGAAGTAATTATTAATGACATATTAGAAAAAAATTATTTTTCTAATCAAACCTAAAGAACAACATGAAAACAATTATTATGCTTCCCAAGCATCAGCCCATGAAGAAATACCTTTTTCTGAATTTTTAGATACATTTCTATCTTTCAAATCCAACCATTCAGACCACATCGAATACAGAAGCCACGCCTGAAATTGACTTTTAGGGCCATCATCAATCAATCTAATTTTATAAGGTTTTAATTTTTTCCACTTCTTATACTGAATTTTCCAAATTTCTTCAGGCATTAGCTTAACAAGATTTCTTATTTGTATATTGTTAGTAGTTTTTTTCTGCAAGCCTAAATGAATATTGTTAAATATATAAAGATTAATTTTATGAATCCTATAAGAAAGAGCTCAAGATACTATTAAAAGACTAATTGATTTTATTAATCATCAAATTCAGGTTTAGGTTTCTTTTTAACCTTACCTGAAAGCAGTTGATGTAGAGCATCTAAGGAGTTATATACCTCTTTAAGCTCAGACAACTCAGGTAACAACCCATACTGACCAAGCATTTGATCCAAGTCTCGAAGCTCCTGCCTGATATAACGCAAGTGAGAACTAACTTCCTCTCTCTTACTAGTAGACATTATAAAATAGATTAAATTGCTTCAATCTTTTAATATAGCTTAAGATAAGTATAGTAAGCGTCTAAATTTTTACAAAGTTTATAAAGTTCGACTATATTAACAGTTTTTAAACACAATTAATTATTTATAAAATATTGATTACTTAAAACTTTGCCAAAATCAATCTATATATATGTCAGCTCAATGAATTCAAAAGATTGCGAAGAGAGCATAATTCCTTTTTTGTAAAAAAATAAGAAATATACTGGGATATAACCAAGAGATGGTTAAGAATATATATATGGATCATCAAAGAAGAAAAGACCTAAATCTCAGACTAGGCAATTTAATAATTGCAATATTTCTTGCTACTGTTCCCACAGCCATAACTTATGGCACTCTTAGTTTTCATGGTTTAAATATTTGTAGAACCCTTAGTTCAAAAGTAGCAAACTCTAGTGAAATCAAAAAAAATTGCGACAAAGCTTCTTGGGATACTACAAAAAGTTATATATTTTTAATTGGATTTTTTATTACTTTACCAACCTGGATGTGGTTTTATTGGTCAATGAAAAGAAGGGAAACTGATTTAAAATAAATAATTATTAATTATGATGACAAGAAACTAGAGAAAGGAAAGTCAAAAAATTTCTCTTGCTTTGGTTTATTAGTAATTTCTTTTTTGTTCTTAATTTCAGCATTTAAATTTCCTTTTTCAATAGAAATACTTTCAAGAGGGTTTAACTTATTTACAAAGATTTCGTTAATCAAATAATCAGCCGATAAATTGCCAGGGCCTAGCAGAATTATTGAAATAGCAGAGGAAAAATACAGAGCGAGTAATTCTAAAAGGTAAATATTAAAACCTGAAGTAACCAAAGCATGATAAATCGCTACACTCATTGTCCCTAAGATTGCAAATGCCCCCAACCTTGTCCCAAGACCAATTATCAATGACCAACTCCCAACTATTTCTGAAGCAGCAGCTAAGTAAGAGAGAGTTACAGGAAAAGGCAAGTGAAGGGGACGAACAAAAGCGTCAGCAAAATTATTGATGTCATTTAATTTTTCAAATCCATGATGGATCAGAAGCGCACCAGTAAAAACTCTTAAAAGAAGGATGGCCAAATCCTTGAATACTGTTTTAAAGAGAATGGAACTAAGCAATTTAACCTAAATTCATCAAGGTGAACTTTAATTACATAGGGACATAAAGCGTGGATAAAAAATGCTCCAAGAAGGAGGATAAGTATTAATACTCAAGCATTGGCCGTTGCTCGACAAGCAAAGAATTGAATTAGTTCGAGGAAAACGAATTGGCATTTTTACAAATATTAAGTGTGAAACTTTTCTCAAGGGATATTTTTCTATCGGGCCTTTTGTGCAACTTAAAAAAAACGAATAAATAAATCACTGAAAATAGTATTAATACTCACAACAAGATTACAAACGTTATATTAAAATTTTTTTTAATTAGTTATTTATTGTGAGCACATCTCTCCTGGCGGCTACGGCATCTGTAGGAATAATATTGATTGCAATACCAGCCTTGATTGCTTCGCTTGGATAAATTATTTGCATAACATCAAAGGCTAGTAAGTTTTTTTTGTTTAGCCGAAATTGCATTAGCGGCAACCCAAGCACTAGTCCAGCAATGTTGAAAATTGAAACCACCAGTTATACCATCAATATCTAATACCTCGCCTGCGAAGAACAAACTCTCACATATCTTACTTTCCATAGTTTTGAAATTAATCTCCTTAAGTGATACTCCCCCAGCTGATACGAATTCCTCGCCAAAAGGACCACGGCTGTTTATTAAAAAACTTTTCATTATCAAACATTTAACTATGGAATCTTTTTGGTATTTGGATAAATCCGCCCATTTTAATTGACTATCAATATTTAAGTTTAATAGAAGTGCTCGCCATATGCTTCTTGGCAAATCTTTGAAGGGTTTATTATTTAATACAACCTTCTTACCATTTTCTAATTTATATAAATCAAGTTTTGACCTGACCTCATATTCCGTCATGCAAAGCCAATTTATTCTTAACTCACCCTTATATTTATTAGCATGTAGATTTCTAGCACTAAAAGCAGAAAGACGAAGAATAACAGGGCCACTAAAGCCTTTATGAGTTATGAGAATAGAACCAGTTTCAGTATATATTTTTTTATTAACTGTAAGCTTAATCTGAACATCTAAAGTTACACCTGAACAAGATCTTAATAAATTTTCAGGAGTAGATAATGAAAAAAGGGATGGAACAGGTTGAATAATTGAGTGCCCAAGACTCTTCGCCAATCTGCGTCCGCTAGGATGACCACCAGTACAAATCAAAATATTTTTTGATTCAAAAACATTGTTTCCTTTAACAAATAAATTAAAACCCACTTTTTTTATGATTATTTTCTTTACATGTGAATTAGTGAATACCTTTACACCTGATCTTTTCGCAACATCTGTTAAACATTTTATGACGTCTTCAGAAGAATCAGAACAAGGAAATACACGTCCGTCTTTCTCAATTTTAAGATCAAGTCCTTTATTCTGAAACCAATCAAATGCCTCTGCAGTAGAAAATCTATTAAACAATCCTAATAGTTGCTTATCTCCCCTAGGATAATTATTTACTAAATCAGATATATCCCAACATGAATTAGTTAAATTACATCTACCACCACCGCTTATTCTAACTTTTTCAAGTACTTTTGGTGTGCCCTCTAGTATAACAACAGATCTAAGACCATTACTAATAGCAGTGATTGCTCCCATAAAACCAGCCGCACCACCACCAATAATGACAAGATCTGATATCATTAAATAATAGAATTCAATGAATTATATTTTAATGAAATAATATATAATTCTTCTATTTATTACTTTTATTTATTGAAAAAAATTAGAATTAAATGAAATCAGAAAACAATATGATCTAATTTAATTTAAAAGAGAAAAGATTTTAACTATGAACACATTGTCTTGAAACGCAGTTGAAATCTTAATTTAGTTCTATTTTGTTGTATCTTTTGAAAAAAAAATATGGCTGGTCCTAAAAGAGATGAAGCAAAATCTATTCTTTCCTATGTGCGGCAAGAACTTAGATACATGGACGAAGATCTGAGAAACGATGGTTTGCTTCCCGAATTGTCATCACTAAGATCAGTATATGAACAACTTTCAACTTTACTAGAGCTTTCTGACGGGAGGAGAAAAAAGAAAGAGAAACCAGAGTTTCCTGAAGACAAAAAACATTAAAAAGCTCCAGTCAAATTAATATACCTAAATACTCAATTTATTTAAAAATAAATCCTTGAAGGATTATTTAACCATCTCTTTTTTTTTATAGAAAAGCACTGTAATAGTCTATTCTGGAACTGTACATATCCAAAAAACTCAAATCAAGAAATACCTCTTTTTGTTGAACAAATGCCTAAACAACATAGAAATTCTGGTGGTGAATCTAATCTTCTAGGCTTTATGAGTAGAGTTCATTTCTGGGAAAAAGGGGAGATGGCATATTCAGCTCTAAGAAAAATTAATGAGCATAAAGCTAATAATGAATTGGAGAAAGCTAAAATAATGTTAGATGATTGGATTTTATAAAAATAATACGTCAAGAAATAAATAAACCAATTGAAATTCAACCAATAGGTAAAGTAAGTTAAATTTTCTGTTATATAGATATGTATCCCCTCCATAAGGAAAAGGATTGGCTATCTTCCCTCAATAAATGCTCATCAAACGATAACCAAAATTGCAATTAAAGAAAAACTAAGCCAATAAAAAGTGGTTGGTATATTAGTTGAGGAGGCCTTGATTGCTAGAAATGAATTAGATGTTCTTAATTCTAATGATTTCAATAAAAAGAACCTTTTTAGCGAAAAAAGTAATCTGGATAAATCATCATTCAAATATATTAATTTAGATGAGTTAATATCAGACAAAGGTGTAAGTTATAAAACAAATAATTATAAAAATCATTCAGAAGATAATTTATTCGAACCAAAAGGAAAACATAACGAAGAGTTATTTGAACAGTTTAAACAATTTATTACGTTTCAAAAAATGATTCAGAATAAACAATAAAAATATTTCTAAAGTAATTGAAAAATATCTATCTAAATCCAAAAAAAACTCAAATAGTAAAACATTCAAAGAATGCAGAGATCAACAAAAATCACGCATAAAGCAAATCAATGGACTAGAAAGTATAAGTATTAGTTCTTCTAAGGATCACCCAACAAGTTTTTTTTATAAGAAATCTTAAATATAAAAATGACAACAACAACAACTCGCCCAAAATCAAACTCATCTAATCTCCTAGAAGAAGCCTTAAATCAGCCTCCTATTGGTGAAACAGCTAATTTCGCATGGAATGCAACACCTTTAGGGATAGCAGCAATTTATAAAGGAATTTCTCCTTCAAAACCTCCATATGAGCAAGCAATTAAAGAGGGTGAGGAATTAGCTATGGATCTAAGTAGAGAAGAAAAAGAATTTTATCTCACTCAAAAAGGGCTTGCACTTATTTTCTACTCTTAGACATAAATCAAAATTTTATAAATTCTAATCAAACAAATTTCAGTTAGGACTTATTAATTGTCTTCAACAGATGAGTCTATGACCCACTCTTCAGATAGTCCAAGGAGAACAAGAGCTTTGTCCTCCCAATCTGTATCAATTGACCAATCGTAAGGTACTTCAAAAGATATTTTTATCTCATTTTTATTTTTAGTATATGTTTTACTTTGAGGGAATGTTTTACTAGAAATTTCGTTTTCTAATATAAACATATCGTTGGAATTAACGTATTCAACATATCCCAGACTCTTTATTTCATCCTCAAACTTGAGTTCCAGTCTTACATTAAAACAATGAGCATCATCCCAGTCTGAATAGTGTGAAAAATATTTATCCCAGGAATTTGACATTTTAAATTCAAAACTACAATGGCTATAACACTCAAGGATAATAAATATTATCCAAATCAACTATTGAAAGTGTAGTAAAATTATAAAAATTTAAACTAATTAAAACACAAAAAGTATATAAAAAATATAAAAAAGGATTTTTAGTTCGTAAATGTAAGGAAATTAAATCCATTAAGAACCCAAGTACCCAAAGTTAGCAAGCTGAATCCAGCAACGAACATCATCAAGGCCGCAGCCTTATATCTTGTAGCCTCTGCCCCTCTCCTAAGTAGAATGGTATCAGCTGCAAAAGAATTTGTTTGAATGACAGGCTTTTGTACTGTTTTTTTTCTTGATGAGAACATTTTCATTTATACGTTCCTAAACAAATTAATGGAATTTATCTTCGACCGCGAAGAATCCACAAACAAAAAAAAGTGCAACGCAATAATTGAAAAAAAGGGGAACGCAAGCAGAATCAAGCACGTGTTTTAGCATGAAACAAATATGGTAGGAAAAACACTTATTTCAGAAGATAATTAATTCAATTACCGAAATGAACGGCTATAAAAGAAAATAAATATAAATAACGTGAAAAGCAGATAAAGAGATTAATTTAAATTTAATAATAATTTTTATTCAAGAAAGTTGTTTTTTAATATTTTCAAATGTTCATCTGTATAAATTCTGGTTTCAATTATTGGAAAGATATTATTCTCTTTATAAGCTATTAAAATTTTTTTTACAACGTTATTAGCAAAGTCTGTTGAGTCTAAGAATTCACTTGAACAATAAACACCTTTCCAAGGACGAAACTTAAATCTAGCTAGAAATTGCTTAGATGGAATTAAAATACTACCAAAAAGCTTTATATTTTGTTCTTCTGAGTAATTTTGTTTAGTAGAATAAATTATATTTTTTAATATTTTAATTCTACTTTTTAGAAGTTTATAATCCGTACCAAATTGAATCCAAATAGAGCTGACTAGACCTGATTCGAGCTTCTTTTCTAATCTTATAATCTCTTCTTTAAACAAAAAATTGGGTAAGTAAGGGTTAAATGCCACTCCAATAGCAATATCTTCACTCTTTAATAGGGGATTACATTTAAGGAAAGACAAAGTTGACAAAGAGTCTAATGTCGATCTTTTTTGAGAACCAGAAATAAGAAGAACTTCCTTACAACCTAAATGATTTACGACCTTAAGAAAATTAATAAATGAATCTTGAGTATTAAGCCTATTTTTTCTAAATTCATGAAGGATACTAAAATGAGGAATTATATCTATACCTGGAAACTCATCTTTTGAAATCTTAATTGAGTCTAATAGAAAACCTTTTTTTAAGCTATTTTTAGAAGGAATATTAATTTTATAGAGATTATTTCTTTTATAAAAAGATAGAATTCGGCGAAGTTCATCAAAAGATTTAAAAGAAATTTCAAACCTTATATTATTCAAATCAAATAATATATCTTTCATTATTAATGATCTCAACTTAATTATAATAATAGTAAGCTAAGAACAATTTAAGGGGATTTCCAAAAAAAATTTAGTAATTTAATTTTTTCATCATAATCAGTATATTTAGTAAGCATATTTTTCAAAAAAATATCTTAGTTAAAGCAATAATATCTAAAAGCTAAACGACAAAAATCTGATTAGAAGGTTCATGAAATAAAGGTCAAAAATGATCCTATATTAATATAGGTAAATAGAATGTATTAAACCTGGAAGAGATAGAAAGAGAAATATAAAAGACAAACAATTGGGCAAACGAACTCATAGACTTGCGATAGTGATAAAACTGGTAAAAGATTCAAGCTCCAATAATTACAAAATCAATGGTAGTAAACGTCAATTTATCAGAAAATTTCTAGAGATCTATGTTATTAATCTTTTTTCTTGCATTTTTTATCCTAATTGTTCCATGATTATTTTCAGAAAAACGTTCATTTGCGTCTTTTACTAATATAACTGATAAATCCTTTACATTGAAAATAAAATTCTTTTGATTCAAATACATTTGAGTTATTAATTCCTTGATTTCTAAATTAAAGTTCGTACTTGACAACAAGAGAATTGAGGTCCATGAAGTAATGACAGCAGAGAATATAAGAGACAACTTAATAATTTTATGGAAAGTATTTAGCAATTTGAAAATAAAAAAACAAACGTATTTATGTTAACTAATAAAAAGCAGAATGCACATTCCAAAGAAGAATTTCAGGAAGTCTTGCTCTTTTCACAATTAAATTCAACCCAATTAGCTTCAATCAATTGCTGCCATGTCTTTTCTGAATCTTGTTTTGTGACCTTTCTTCTGCTTTTAAACTTCATAGGTTTGCCCTTTGGAACAACTCCCCACATATCAATAGTGAAATCGGTAGCGATGTATTCATTAGATACCTTTTTAAAATCAAAATGAATAGCCCATTTATTGTGAGGATCAATAAGCCATCCTTTAGGGGCTTCTAAGTTTTCTACTTTTGCCATCAATAAATATAGTCTTAATTTTGTTTTTAATTAAAAAATGAGGCTTCGTCAAGCCTAAGAATCTAAAGTGAAGTTGAAGAAGCAAAAAAATTATTATTTAAAAAATTTGAAAAAATAGATATAATAACTTCATACAAACAACCTAATAAGATGTCCTCTGAAGCTGGCAGCACTCAATGTCGAGGGTTAATAGAGGCGAAAGAAAGCCTTATAAAAGCCATGAGCTCGCTTGGCGCGATTGACAAAACAGATCAAATACAACAAACATTACGTGATGTCTATAAGGAATTGGAAATTCTCCATGAATCTAGAAGAATAAAAGAATCGAACAATCTAAATTAAATACCTATACAAATAAATTGATTTATAAGAACTAAAAAGGAACAAGAATAATATCTGTATGAACAACAAATTATTATTAAGTAAAATCTTTAGTTAGTATTGTTTGTGAATAACAAGATTTAGAATTATTAAAGAATTTAATTAGAAATACTTTAATAAATGAATCAAAATTTATATTATTAAATTTAATAGCAGAAAAAGATTGATCTAGCTGATAAAATAATTAAAAGAATTGTTTAAATGTCTAGTAAAGATATTGAAATCTGCAAATTAGAAGATCTTGATAAATTGAGATCTGCTCCTAAACTAAATAAAAATCAGTCAGAAAAACTTTTCCATGAGTTGAGAAGTATTATTAATGAATCAGATTGGTTAACAATAGGAATTATGTCGCCTTCATTAGAAATAGGAATGAATATAATTAGGAGAATAGAAAAAAAATTTGAATGCAATAAGATGGAATGCGTCACATTGCCTAGTTCAGAAGGGCCAATATTCTTAAAAGCCAATCAAAAAACAGGTGAAATTCACGCTAGAATTGAATTTGGATTAGGAGAAGGGATATTAATTAGTTGTCAACACTATGATAATTCATTGACCTCTAAAACTATTGGTCCTTTTCCATTAGATTTCTTTGATTAAAAATAATAATTAATCAGTTAGAATAATAAGTTAATATTTTAAGGAAATAAATCTAAAAATAATCAGAAAGATAGAATGATGTCAGAAGAAGTGCTATCCTTATATTGTTAATAAAATAAAAAATTTAAATACCTTGCAAAAAACTCAAATTTATTGAAATATAAATGAATCAAATTTTTTACTACTTTAAAACCACTAGAGAAGATCTAATAAACTTATCTTTCTGTCTAAATGGATAAAGAAAGAGGAAAATTCTATCAATCTGGGGACGGCTCTTATTTTTATTCAGCTGATGATGCCTCCAAATGGGATCTTCTTGATAGGATTGGTCAACTCAATCTCCTTCATGTTTTAAAAAAAGAATGGGAGCCTGAAGAAACAAGTCAAAGTAAATTAAGAAAAGTTCTTCAAGAAATAAATATTGATGAGTTTGAGGATTTCATGGCAGATATACTTGGAATATGCGAGTCATTCGAGGAGATGGTATATGAATTTGAAGGTAACATAAATTTAAGTCCCGAATATTTAGAGAAGGTTTACCCAGAAGAAAAAGAAAGTCTAAAAAAGTTAAAAAAACAAATAAAAGAACACAAAGAATGGAAGGAAAAACATCAAGCTTCATATCCTTTCCTAACAAAAAAGCTCTTAGAAAAGAATGAAAAGGACAATAATGAATATAATTAATAATTTACTGATTAATTGATTGATAACCTCTACTTAAAATCAACTTAGACAAGGAATTATATAGTTGATTTACCTAATATTTTTTTGATATTTATATGGTTTGATAAAGTTTGATTTATTCTAAAAGCTATCTCTAACTTAATTTACAACCTATATTAATAGAATTCCTAACGCAACTTACTCTTTGCATATCTAATTAAAAAAAATTAATATGAAGAATATATTTTAAAAATATATATTATTAAAGATACTAATTGAAACAGAATTAATTGAAAAATGAATATATATAGATGATGATTAATATATTAAATAGTTAAACAATAAAAATTTCTCATAAGGTTGATTGGATATATATGGAATAAAATTTATAATTGAACTTTTGTTGGTCAAAGAAATTCACTTTCTAGGTGCCAGATTTCTGCTTGCAGACTTATAATTTTGATAAAAATCATATTAAAGTGATTTTACCTACACAATCTAAAAAAAAATCCATTATAGTCTTAACAAATATTTACAAATTTTTTTAGCTTTCCCCCAAGATCGCAGCTAATGGCATTATCAACCTTTGTTTCCTCTATGGAACTCAGTCCTAAAGCTGAATTTTTAGGGAAAGATTTCTAAATTCATCTCTAAGCATCAAATTTACATAAAAAAATGACTTCTACTAATCCAAAATCAACAAAGTTGATAAACAGAGATGATGTAAATGAAATGATAGAGAACGCAATAAGAAGACATAATCGAAGATCCACAATAATTTCAGCCATACTTGGATGGATACTTATTGGAGGGTATTCATTTGGACTATTTCACGTAGTTCAAAATATATGATAAGCATAGTTAAATATTGTTAGTAAAAATATCGTTTAAACTTTTCTAATTATGATACTAATATTATACTGAGTTGTTAATTATATATATAGTAATTTATTTTTCTATAATTTGATAAATTTTAGTGGAACTTATTTCCACTAGATAAGATAACTTCAAGAATATTGTCTTAAGTTATTTACTATCCAATACTGCTCCATTTGTCTTGATAAGGGAGTTGATAGTCTTCCTTATTCATTGGTATCCAACTCCAATCACAGCATATTGAGACTTGATAACCAATTACATATAAAGCTAGAATTGCATTGAATAAATTAATATGCGAGATAGGTGTATCCATAATTTATAAAAAATATAAAATATCATAGCTAATGTATAATATAAATTGAACTTCCAATAAATAAAGTGTCTATTAATATATGATTAAATAAGAAAAAATAATTATTAAAGATTTTTACTCTATTTAATATTATATATTTTTTGATTTTCCATGCTAAATATTTACTTACTACTAGTAATTGGAACTGTAGGATGATCAAAGGGATCATCATTCAAAATAGGTGCACATACTTGACGACAAGACTTTCCCTGCTCATCTTCAATACAAACTTCTAAACATTCAAAATATCTGTCTTGTGCTGTTTTCATATTTTTTAAATAAGTAGTAACTAAAGATACTATTCAACGATTAGATTTCTAGATAAATTAACAAAACTTTTTTAGGTAAATGCACTTATCGACGATCTTTTAAATGAAATAGTATCTCCGAAGATTTTTTATTAGCATCACATGCTAATACACATTGTGTTAATTCCTTATTAGCAAGAAGTTGCAGTATCCTTGCCATATCAATAGAAGATAGTTCTCCATCGGAACTCCATTTAAGAGTTTTTTTTTCTTTGAATGGGATTGTTCATGTCCCTAAAAAGAATCTAAAATACGTTTAGCATATATTTAAAATTTCTATTCTTTTTTTTAGATTGTCTTTATTTTTCGAAAATGTAGGTATAAAACACTATGGTAGTTATTTGTATATGATTTGCTAATTACTTTTCAGGAATGTGTAAAAATACTTTGTTGAAGGTTGAGATAAAAAATCTAGAATTCAAGAAATGTTCTTACCATAAATGATAAGTGGTATTTTATAAAAATAAATCAGCTTGCTGATACTGAATTTAATTCAGTAACTAAATTTTTTTCACTCTGGTAACTGCGAGTTTTAATTTTTAAGTCTTTAAGAAAAAACTTAGCAAATTGTTGAGTTTTTTTCTTTTCCATCAAAATGCATCAATAAAACCGATTAACTAAAAAAATTATTAGTAACACTTTTTAATATAGCGTGCGAAACAGATTTCCGTGAGTGAAAACCGAACAACTAATTTTTTGAAGCTTTGATTTATTCCTCAACTTTATATTCTTTAAGATTACTTATAAACCTATAGGTATATGAATAAAATAAATCAACTAAGAGAAAATATAGTATAAAAATAATTTTACTCCGTTTAATGGGATATAATATATATTCCTAGTGTTCTAATTAAAATCAGAAAATATTTATCTTATATATTTAATTCTAATTAGTCGATCTAGTCCAACTTTTTCTAACTTTTGATTTTTTATCGCCTTTAAATACAAAAACCATTAGCAGCGGAGCAATTCCCATCAGTGGAACTACAAGATTCATTGCATAGTTATGGGTTTCTTCCATTTCTACAAAAATAATATAATAAATTCTAATTAATTTTCATGATGTGTTAATGCGTAAAAATTCTCATTGATCTGCAATGAACAGTCTAATTTAAAGACAATAAATTAAGGTTTTTCAAAACTCTGCTATTCCTGCATTCTCTAATTTTTTTTAGATAAAATACTAGAATTCATTTTTATATAAAAAAATGAACAATGGTTCTTTTATTATTGACTATTTATCTCCTACAGGATTAATTGGTTTCTGGATACTATTCATAGGATTCATATTCACAGGTATTATGTTCTATTACGTCTTTTTCAGACTTAATGAAGATAAAGATTCATACAAGGATAGGAAAAGAAAAGAATTAGAAAAAGAGAGTCAAAAAGAAAAAATAGCTAGGCTTTATCCAAAATGAAATACTATAAATTTAAATAATGTAGATCAGAATATTTTAATTCCATTTTATCAAAATCGGATGAGTATTGTTTATGAGATGCAAATTCATAATTAATTATTGATCGTTGGATCCTAATTCATTGGTTATTAAATCTAGATTTTATAACAGGTCGAAAAGAGCTCTAACGAAGAGAAATGAGATTTTCAAGCAAAATAATCAAACTTCTATTACATCTCGTTTTTCTTCAGAGGATTTTTTTTTTTTTTTGCTAATAAAAAGAGATAATAAGAGGAGAAAAGAAAGGCTTCTAATTAATGGGAGCCTATTTTAATTAAACCTATGGCTTCGAATCAAGCGAACACTGGTATTAGTCTTAATGAAAAGTCCCCGTTTTCAACATCCGAGAGGCAGGTTCCCGCAGCTTTGACAATGATGGTCGACTCAATGAAGAGTATGGTTGAAAGAGCAAAAATCGATCTTGAGAATGTTGATCAGCGAGCTAGAGCGGACCTTGAGAACATCGATCAAAGGGCAAGAAAAGATGTTGCCCTTCTCGATCAAAGAGCAAGAGAAGATATTCAAAAAGTTGATCAAAAAGCCAGAAAAGACATAGCCATTCTTGATAAAAGAGGACGAGAAGATCATGAACTACTGAGAAAGGTACGGCAAGCTAAAGGATTAGCCTCTTAATATCAATTGTTTGTATTGTCCAAAACGAAGGGTATTTCAAAAAAAAGATTAGATACTTAGTTATTTAAATTTTTACTAAATAATTTATGATATTAACCCGTTGAATTAATAGTTAGTACCGCTTTGCCGTAAGGCCCAAGAAGCATCGACCTGGAAGAACCAGAGGGGGAATCAAAGTGGAGCTTCGTTTCCAGAACAAGCTGGTATACGTTACTTTCACGACAGCTTCCCCATATCGAAAGAGAGTCAGATCAGAGCACTTTAGAAGGCCTTTACCAACAAAGCAGTACTTATTCAATCTAAACCAAACAGCATCAAGAGGTAGGCCAAATTGACCTAATGGTTTTTAAAACATCTAATGCTTCTTTTTTTCTAGACAAAGCATCTTTATTATTCAAGAGATAAGTAACGTGTCCAAGCTTTCTACCTTTTTTTTCTTCCTCTTTTTCATACCAATGAACATTCACACCAGGAATACCCCTTAAATCATCCAACCTCTGAGTTAGTGATATAGGATAGTTGCTTTGCAAACCAAGCAAGTTTGCCATTAAAGCACCATTTACAAGCATTTCAGGGATAGGAGTATCAATACCAGAAGCGATACAAATTTGTTGATCAAACTGGCTGCTACTACAAGCATCTATAGAAAAATGACCCGAGTTATGAGTTCTTGGAGCTATTTCATTTACAAGTAATCCTTCAGATCCATAGAAAAATTCAATAGCTAGAACTCCAACATAGTCCAACTCAGCCAGTAAAGAAGATACGATGTTCTTCACCATAAGCTCAACGTCATGTTTGATGTCAGCTGGAGCAAGAACCCAGTCACATACTTGCTTAGATTGAAAAGTCTCTACAATTGGCAAACATCGAACAATTCCTTTTGAATCCCTACTAGAAACAATTGATAATTCTTTATCGAAAGAAACCCATTTCTCTAACATCCATTGTTCCTTCGTTTGAACCTGAATAAATTCTTGAAGTTGCTTTAAATTTTTAATAATTTTAGTTCCTTTGCCGTCATATCCACCTTTTGCAGCTTTTGCCATCAATGGGAATTCCCAATCGGAAGGAATCTGAATTTCCGATGATTTTTCTAAGGGTATAGGTAACCAATCAGGGCATGGAATATCAAGACTGTTCAACAACTCTCTTTGAGTTATTTTATTAATTAAAGGTTTTATAGATTGAAGCCTGGGGACAAAAGAAACTCCATTGTTTTGAAGAGAAATTAAGCTTGGTATATCAACCCACTCATTCTCAAAAGTAATCATGCGGGACTTTTCCGCAAGAAGTTTTGTGCCCTCAGCATTAGTGGGATTATGCAGAACTACGTGATTTGTTTTTTTGGCGGCGGGATCAGTTTTAGCTCCCGTCTGAACAATGACATCAACATCTCTTTTCTTTCCAGCCTCAACAAGAAGCATTGCCAACTGTCCTCCGCCGACGACCCCAATCATTAGTTCAAGACCTCATTTTTAGAGATTTGTGCACTTGCAGGCAAACAACATAAATTTCGTACAAACAAACAAACATAATGAATGAGTTATGATTTTAATAAAAACATCCTTGATTCACAACCCAAAGAATATTCCACAATTTAATTATTATGATCCTGGAATAAATACTTAACAATGAAGAACATATATAATTGGTTTTCAAAATGAGTTCGTCAACCATATAATTGCTTCCATATTTTGTTGGTTTAACATAGTAAATCATCAAAAAATCTTACATACTCAAACTGTGAATAAAGACAACCTCCATATTAAAGTCTCTTTAACTAGCAACCCATACGAAATAGTTATAGGGAAAAGGAGTCTTGAATGTATAGGAGATGAGCTATGTAAAATTGGTTTTAAAGATGGACTAAAAGTATTAGTCGTTTCCAATAAGGAAGTCTCAGATCACTATAGTGATTGCATAATTAAAGGTCTGATCAAAAGTAAGTTCAATCCAAAACTTCTAATATTGAAAGCAGGAGAAGACCAAAAGAATCAATCTTCTATAGATTTAATCCACGACGCAGCTTATGAAGCCCGGTTAGAGAGAGGGTCATTAATGATTGCCCTTGGAGGTGGTGTGATTGGAGACATGACTGGTTTTGCAGCTGCCACTTGGTTGCGTGGAATCCATGTAGTCCAAATACCTACAACTTTGCTTGCCATGGTTGATGCCTCTATTGGTGGCAAAACGGGCATAAATCATTCAAAAGGTAAAAATCTTATCGGTGCTTTTCATCAACCTAAATTGGTGTTAATAGATCCCCAAACGTTATTTACACTCCCAGCAAGAGAGTTCAGAGCAGGGATGGCTGAAATAATAAAATATGGTGTTATTTCAGACCTAGAACTATTTGAACTTTTAGAAAAGCAAGAAAATATCTCTGATTTTTCAAGAATAAATGAGAAGCTGCTAATAGAAGTAATTAAGCGTTCTGCAAAATCTAAGGCAGAAATTGTTGTAAAAGATGAGAAGGAAAGTGGAATTAGAGCATTCTTAAATTATGGTCATACATTTGGCCACGTAATCGAAAATCTTTGTGGCTATGGTAAATGGCTTCATGGTGAGGCAGTAGCAATGGGTATGGTCGCAGTCGGTCAGTTGGCGGTTCAAAGAGGACTATGGGAAGAAAGTGACGCAAAAAGACAGAATCAACTAATAGATAAAGCAGGTTTACCAACAAAGTGGCCTAAGCTTGAACAAGAAAATGTTCTAAGATCACTTCAAGGCGACAAGAAAGTAAAAAACGGCAAAGTCAGTTTCGTTATGCCCTTAACAATTGGTGATGTGAGATTGTTTAACGATATCTCTAATAAAGAAATATATGAATGCTTGCAAAAACTTAGCTAATGGGCTCTTGAAGAAAACGATTGCTTAAAATCAGATCATAACTATTGTCCTTCTGGAAAGCTAACCACCTAAATTCCCCTAGCCCTATTGGATCAACAAGTCTCAATAATGACTCTCTTCGATTTAAAGCGGCCGACAAATCTTGACTACTTGTATTTTGAAGAGAAAATAGTAATCTTGAAAGTCCTAATGCCAATAGAGCCTGTCCCTGCCTAGTCTCACCCATAAACTTCCATCCATTGATCAAGGCATAACTAATAGTTGATTCAATACATAAATGTGCTGTTAAATCAATCAAGCCTGGATCTTTTAAAATATTTGTATTTGCTTTTTGATTCCTGTAAGAAATAAGAGTACCGTCCTTTCTATTTGAATTGTAATACCGCTTCGATTCCATCGCATAGTCGACAATCAATAATGTGCCATTGATTAAAACCTTAGACAACTTCCCAAACCAAGTTGGCAAATCACAATGCCATTCTGTAACCCATCTATCACAAATATCCTTTGGTGGAAACTCAATGTTTAAAAGACTATTCGATTCTTGCAAAAACTCCATAATCGGTGAAGTGGGCTTGAGATCAACAAACTCCAAAAAATATTCATCATTTATTTTTCTTAAAGCAACTCCTTGTCTAAAGACTTTATTTCCAGTAAAAATTAATCTCTCTACTGGAAAAGCATCTAAAGCTTCATTAGCAATAACTACACCTGTTACTGGCCTTAAAATTAGATCTTCCAAATCGCACCAGCGACAATAAATACCCTCTAAATTATTGACTACTTTTTCTTGTCGTTCTCTCATCCCTACATTTAATTCAACTAAAACAAACTCGATTTTACTGATTAAAGCGGGTGAAATTTCAGCAATAGCAATTGCCAAATCTCTAGACAAAGTTCCTTCTCCTGGTCCAATCTCAACGAGAGAAAACAATTCAGATTCAATTCCTGACTTCTCTAAATCTAGAAACCAATCAACGACTTGAATAGCTAATAAACGTGCAAAATCATTACCCAAAGAAGGAGAAGTACAAAAGTCTCCATCCCTCCCAATATTCAATCTTCCAGTTGAATAAAATCCATTTTCAGGATCATTTAAAACTAAATCCATATATTTGTAGAAACTAATAAAACCGCCACTATTTATGATTCGATCAATTAACCATTGGGGACATCTCGCGGTGGGGTCAATCATGATGGAGAATACATCCAGAGAAAATCAAGCACATGCTGAAGAAATCATTTAAAAGAGCCATAATTTATTGCCTAGGACTCGTAATAATGTTTTCAATGGGAGGGAGGACATTTGCTTACGATAATCCTGAACTATTACCAAAAGAACAAACACCAATAATCGATCTTGCAAAGGCTCTAAGTGAGAAACAAAGATTAGATTTAGAAACCTCACTTAATTCTTATGAACAAGAAACTGGATGGAAAATAAGGGTATTGTCACAATATGAGAAAACCCCTGGCCTAGCTGTCAAAGACTATTGGGGTCTTGATGAAACAAGCTTACTAATAGTTGCTGACCCTAGAGGAGGTAATTTACTTAGTTTCAATGTTGGAGATGCATATTTTGCCCTAATGCCCAGAATCTTTTGGGTGGAGCTGCAAACTAGATTTGGAAACCAATTTTATGTAAGGGATAACGGAGAAGATGGTGCGATCTTAGCTTCAATTAAAGCTGTAGAAACCTGTTTAGACCGTGGCGGTTGCGAAGTAGTACCTGGCTTACCTCAAGAACAATGGCAATGGACATTATTAACCTCTTTATTGGGGGGGGTTATTGCAGGTTTTGCGGCTTCTCCAAGAGAAGGGGGTAAATCATTTTCAATAGGATGGCTATTGCTCCTCTCTCCTCTTTGGATAATTCTATTTGGAATTTTTGGCATTGCTCCTGTGGTAACAAGAACTAATGATATTTTGCCATTAATGAGAAATATTTTGGGATTTATAGGCTCTGCAATTGGTGCTTATTTGATTGCAGAAAGAAAATTTAAGGATCCTGATTTAAATAAGCAAAGTTAAAGTCAATTGGAGATGAAGAAAATAAAAATATAGTGAATACTAGTTTTCTTGGTTTAATAAAATCTCTTTATATGCAATTGATGCATCATTCCTAAACCATCTGTGAGATACATGAACGAGCTTGTTATTAGAGAACTCAACCCAAGAAAAATGACACAAATTCTCACCTGCAGAATCAATACCTCTTCTTGGAACACACGCTGCATTTAAATATGAAGTCCCCCACAGATCTTGAGCAAAAGTTTTTCTAGTTCGATTCCCCCCAATTCTTAATTGATGATGAGTATGGCCAAAAACGACTAATTCTGGAACTCTAAATTTACGAATTTGATCAATTGCGATACCAAGATCTTTATCCCCCCAATCCATTGAGGGCAATTTCCAATCTCTGCCACAAAGGCTAGAAGCCTCTGATCCAAGACCTACTGGTCCAGCATGAGCAAGTATTAATAAAGGAAAATCTAATGGTGCTGACTTGGCGGCAGAAACAATCCTAAAGACAGATTCATCAAGGCTCACCTCCCCGAATACAGATTTAACTTCTGGTGTTAAGAAAAAGCCTCCCCCACCACTGCAAGGTCTAGCTCCAACGACAGAAAGTTCATTTAATGCCCATTTCGATAAATTCCATGAACAATTCTTTTCACCTAACAAATCCAACTGGGCTTGTAAAACATTACCAGATCCGTCTCTACCTCTATCATGATTTCCCAGTACGACAGAAGTGGGTATAGAAATTTTATTTATTCCCCGAACAATTCTTAAATCACCATCGGACAAGTCGCCAACAAATAAAACGCCATCAGGATTCAGTTCCAAAAGCAGATCTAAATCATCCTGACTCCATGAGCCATGTAAATCCCCAGCGATAGCAATTCGGATATCTGTCAGATTTTTTTGGAAATTACCCTCTATACTGCCCCAACACATTGAATTGGAAACTAATTACTACTGTTTCCTATTACAAGACTGATATATCAGTCTCAAATAAAAGCAAAAATCTCATTGATGAGATCAATTTTTTGCGTAAAAAAAGAAACGCTATAATTCTTGCTCATTACTATCAAGAGCCTGCGATTCAGGATATTGCAGATTTTATTGGAGATTCACTTGAATTATCCAGAAAAGCTTCTGAGACAAATGCTGACGTCATTGTTTTTTGTGGCGTTCATTTCATGGCTGAGACAGCAAAGATCCTGAGTCCAAATAAGACTGTTCTTCTTCCTGATTTTGATGCTGGATGCACACTCGCAGATGATTGCCAACCTGATGACTTCCAAAAATTCTTAGACAAGCATCCTGATCATTTTGCCATTAGCTATGTAAATTGCAGTGCAGCGGTGAAGGCAAAAAGTGACCTAATTTGTACTAGTAGTAACGCAGTTGATCTGGTAAACAAATTACCCAAAGATTTACCTATTTTATTTTCACCAGATAGGAATCTTGGCAGATGGGTTGAACGTCAAAGTGGCAGAAAATTAACTTTGTGGCCAGGCAGATGTCTTGTCCATGAAACTTTTAATGAAGAATCACTTATAAAATTAAAAATCAAAAATCCAACTGCTGAAGTTCTTGCCCATCCCGAATGTCAAGAGAATCTTTTAGATTTAGCAGATTTCATAGGTTCAACAAGCAAATTGCTGAATTATTCTCAAAATAGTAAGAAAGATACATTTATCGTGCTAACTGAGCCAGGAATAATCCATCAAATGAGATTACAAGACCCTTTAAAGACATATATCGAAGTACCTGGACTAGATGGTTGTAGTTGCAATGAATGCCCATACATGAGAATGAATACCTTAGAAAAAGTATTAAATTGCCTAAAAGAAATGAATCCAGAGTTGCACATGGACGAACAAATTAGATTAATGGCCTATAAGCCACTAAAAAAAATGCTTGATATGAGTAACTGATTTCAAGTGTGAATTTATCTCTTTTTATTGTTGTTTTAGGAGGAAGAAGTCTAAAAAGTAATATAGAAATACACGATGTAAGATGGGTTATAGGGGAATCAATTGAAGACACATTCCCAGAACTTAGAGGACAATGGTTAGGGAAAATTAGCGGGCTTCATATTGATAGTTATAAGTGTATTAAATATATAGATGGCTATGAAATAGTCATTACTAAATCTAATAAAGATAATTTAAATAACCCCCAAATAAAAGACTTAAAACTTTGGTTTGTTAATTTAGGTGGGTACAATCCTAAAAAGATGTATGAAGAACATGAATTCAATCTAATTGTCGCAAAAAAAGCTATTCAGGCAAAAAATAAAGCCAAAAAGAATTGGGAATCAAATTTAAAAAATAAACATAATGATGACTACTCAGCGATAAATTATTTGGAACAAGTTGATGATTTGCATCCTATAAAAATAAAAAATTGGGAAATAAATTTAATCCCAGATCCAGAAGAGAGAAATGAAAAACTTATTCCTGACTGGTATGGATATAGGAGAATTGATAAGTTTTAATTATTTTTTCAGAGCGTAGTCTAAATTAGATTTTAAGGGGTTATAAGAATTTTTATTAGCTTCAACTTTAAACTTTTTAAGCAATATATTTTCAGCCACAACATATTGACTATCTTTTAAAGTTCCTAGATCTGAATTTGTTAATCTATTTTCATCATTTAACAAAAGATCTACTTCAATATCAGGTTTTATTCCATTTTTATTAATATCTTTACCACTTGGTGTTAAATATTTAGCGACTGTAACTGTTAGACCTGAGCCATCAGAAAGAGACCTGACAGACTGGACTAGTCCTTTACCAAAAGTCTTTTTCCCAACCAATACTCCTCTTTTATTATCTTTAATTGCTCCAGAGAGAATCTCGCTAGCACTCGCAGATCCTTCATCGATTAAAACTACAACTGGTCTGTTGGTTAAAGCTCTGCTTTTTGCTTTCCTAATATCAGTAATACCATCTTTTGTTTTAGTACTGACAATTATTCCTGTATTTATCCATTGTCTAGCTATTTCAATGCTTGCCTCAAGCAAACCGCCTGGGTTACTTCTAAGATCTAATACATAACCAAGAGGTTGTTGTTTTTCTAATTTATTAATAGATAAGCTCATTTCTTTTGGAGATTTTGCATTGAATTGTTTCAACCTTAAATAACCAATTTTCGCACCTAAAACTGTATTATTTATTCGACTATCAACCACATTAATTTCAATTCTATCTCGTATCAATGAGAAATTTAATAACTCATCGTCTCTAAGAATACCTAATTCAACCTTAGTTCCTTTTTTGCCTCGAATAAGTTTAACGGTACTATCTATACTCAGACCTTCGATAGACTTGCTATCTATAGAAACAATTATATCCTTAGGTTTTATTCCTGCAAGAAAAGCTGGAGTTCCTTCTATTGGAGAAACAACTACAATTTGCTTAGTAACTTGATCAAGAGATATTTGAATACCCACTCCCATCAATTCACCTGTTGTATCTATTCTCATTTCATTTAATTCTTTAGGATCTAAAAATCTTGTATAAGGATCATCCAATCCTGTCAACATATCTTTTATTGCAACGTATGCATCTTCATTATCAAAATATTTAATTGATAGAATTTCTTTTCTTAATTTAATCCAATCTTCTGCTTTGTATTTTCCTGAATAGTCCAAAAAGTCGCGATATATAATTTGCCATACTTGATCAATAATCTCCTTTGGATTATTAGTAATCAAAGTAGAAGAATTTGCCTGAAAGGAAAAAGATGGAGCAGGTAAAACAACTGATAATAAACATATTTTTAAAAATATCTTCAACATAATTATCAAATAATTTTTCTAATAATAAAACAATTAAAATTTATATTCTGTTTTTAAGGGTCTACCCATTTACCATCTTCTTTAATTAAATCAACTAAGGCCTGAACCCCTTCATCCTCAGGTACCCTCTTGATTTCATCTCTATTTCTATAAAGCGCAATAGTTCCAACACCTTTACCTACATAACCATAGTCTGCATCTGCCATCTCTCCAGGTCCATTAACGATACAACCCATCACTGCTATATCTAGTCCTGTCAAATGGATGGTAGCTGCTCTAACTTTTGCCACAACTTCTTCTAAGTTAAATAATGTTCTACCGCAGCTAGGGCAACTAATATATTCGACCATAGTTTTTCTCAGTCCAACTGCTTGCAGAATTGAATAAGCAACCGGTATTTCCTTCTCTGGTGCCTCAGTAAGGGAAACTCGTATTGTGTCTCCAATCCCCTCTGATAATAATGTTCCGATTCCAGCAGTACTTTTTATTCTCCCATAATCTCCATCTCCAGCTTCAGTTACACCCAAATGCAAAGGATAATTAAATCCCTCTTTATCCATAGTATCAGCCATCATTCTGTAAGCAGCGAGCATGACAGGAGGTCTAGAAGCCTTCATTGAAACTACAATATTGTGAAAGTCTAATGAATCACAAATTCGAATAAATTCCATGGCTGATTCAACCATCCCAAAAGGTGTATCTCCATATGCAAATAACATTCTCTCTGCTAATGATCCATGATTAACTCCTATCCTAAGTGCCTTATTTTGCTCTTTTAAAGTATTAACAATTGGTTCAAATTTCTGAATAATCTTATCTTTAGTTGCTTTTATTTCCGCGTCAGTAAATTCTGTTCTATTTGGATCAGGTCTTTCAAAAACAAATAATCCTGGATTGATACGAACTTTATCTACATGCTTAGCAACCTCTAAAGCTATTTTCATTCCATTGTGGTGAACATCCGCTACTAATGGAACTGGTTGATAAGTACTAGCTAGAAGTTTTTTTATTTCTCCAACAGCTTTTGCACTTGCAAGAGTGGGAACCGTTAATCTAACAATCTCACATCCTATTTCATGCAATCTTCTAATTGCGGCAGTTGAACCCTCAATATCCATCGTATCTTCATTAATCATCGACTGAACACGAACTGGATTATCCCCTCCTATGCCAATATCTCCAACCATTACAGGTCTAGTATCTCTACGAATAATTCTGGTGCTATAACGCTGTGAAACATTATTTTCTTTCTTATCTTTTTCCAGGGTCGCAATCATGGGTTAACAATTGAGCCTCTTTAATAAACAAGAATGACATATTTGAGGGCTATTTTAAAGTATCAATTTTTTCTTTGATTTTTAAAAAATCCAATTTAGTTAAACTCATTGGAGATCCTTCCTCTTTTGATTGATTTCTAAGTAAATAAGCTGGATGAAAAATAGGCATAACAAGTCTTCCGTCCCAATTAATCCATTTACCCCTGAGAATGCTTATAGGGGACTTAATTTTCAAAATTGCTTGTAAGGCTGTAGCACCAACAAGAAGTATAATTTCTGGATTTACAAGTTTGATTTGTTGATATAACCAGGGAAGATTTTCTTGGATTTCTGTCTTTGTAGGGCGTCTATTTTTTGGAGGTCTACATTTGACCACGTTGCAAAAATAAACATCTAGTCTGATATCGATTCCTGCATTTTGAAGCAACTTATCAAGTAGCTTTCCAGACCTTCCCACAAAAGGCTCTCCTAACTCCTCCTCCTTTGCTCCCGGAGCCTCGCCAACAATCATCAACTTAGCGAAAGGGTTACCACGTGATACAACGATTTTGCTTATGGGATTGCCTAAATTAGAAACTTCAGAAAAGTCTTTATCAGGGGCGCTATTTTTTTTCACATCAGAGCATCCAAATCTGATCCTTTTGAAAGGTACGGCACTAAAATCAGGAATTTATTACCTTCTGGATCAAGAATCCATTGCTCAGCTCCAAAGTTCACCAATTTTGTTTTGCCCATAACACTACCTCCTGTTTTTAATATCTCAGAAATCCACGTTTCAATCATTTTTGATGGATCTTCAGAAGGTTCACCTTGAAAACATAATGAGGTTGAATTTCCTTTCCTTTGCCATTCATGATTCTCATTAGGTCGATAAAAATGTATTTTGGATCGATTACTTAACGAAATAAAATAATGAGAAGCATTAAAACCTTTGCATGCCTTGTCAGAGTTGATTTTGGCATAAAATCCAGACAATTCTTTAGGGTTTTTAGAGGCAATTACAAAGTTTATGTTCATCAAAGGCATGCAAGTATCTGATTAAGTAGTAAATTTGTAATTAGATCAATTCACTTTAAAAGTGAATCTAAGAAATACATTTTGAAGTTATGCTTCGAAGATGACTGACAAATCACAGATATCTATAAGAGCTCTCTCAATAAAACCTTCTCTAACTCTTGAGATCAGCGCAAAAGCTAAGGCTTTGAAAGATGAAGGAAAAAATATTTGTAGTTTAAGCGCAGGGGAACCTGATTTTGATACCCCTGAATTTATTATCGATGCAACTCTAAAAGCATTAAAAGATGGGAAAACTCGTTATGGACCAGCCGCTGGAGATCCTGAATTAAGAGAGGCTATTGCGCAAAAACAATCAACTATTAATAAAGTGCCAACGAAACCAGACAATGTTTTAGTAACGAATGGAGGGAAACAAGCAATATACAATTTATTTCAAGTAGTTTTAAATCCAGGAGATGAAGTCCTCATACCTTCACCTTATTGGCTTAGCTATCCTGAAATAACCCTTTTGGCTGGTGCGAAGCCAATTAAAATCAAATCTTCAACTAAAGATAATTTTAAAATTGATATCAATTCTCTAGAAGAAAAAGTAACTGAAAAAACAAGGTTATTAATTATTAACTCTCCAAGTAATCCAACTGGCTGTGTTTTAACTGAGCGAGAGATGAAAACTATTTCCGATTTTTTAAGAAGGCATCCAAGAATTTTATTAATGAGTGATGAAATTTATGAATTTCTTATTTCTCCAAATCAAGTTCATCATAGTTTCGCGAAAATCTCACCAGACTTAAAAAATAGAATTTTCACTGTCAACGGTTTTGCAAAGGCGTGGGCAATGACTGGTTGGAGGATTGGATACTTAACAGGAAACGCAGAGGTGATAAAGAAAGCCATTGCTTTACAAAGTCAAAGTACAAGCAATGTATGTAGTTTTGCTCAAAAAGGAGCTATTGCAGCACTTCAAGGCTCAAAAGATTGCGTTCATGAAATGGCAGAAATTTATAACAAAAGGAGGTTATTAATAACAGACAGACTAAAAAAAATAAAACATATTTCATTTGTCCCTCCCAATGGAGCTTTCTATGTTTTCCCAGAAATTAATCTAGGGGAGATCGATTCAATAAGTTTCTGCAAATTGGCACTAGAAAAGGTTGGTCTAGCAATAGTTCCAGGGATTGCTTTCGGAGATGACAAATGCATAAGAATCTCATACGCAGCTTCAAATAAAATGATCAACGATGGAGTTGATAGGTTAGAAAGACTATTAAATGATTTTTAAATTAAAAAAAAAAAAAATGAATCAAGCGCCAAGATCAATAAAGTTCACGAAAATAACAACTGCTCTTTTATCAATATTTAATTTATCTAATATTGGTTCATTAAAAGCAGAGGAAATACTTAGCATTGGGGCGATACCAGATCAAAACCCAGAGCACCTGAATCGTCTATATAAAGTATTAACCTCTGAATTAAGCGAGCAGCTCAATGTTCAAGTCCGTTATAAACCAGTTACTAATTATGCTGCAGCTGTAACAGCTTTTAGGACCGGGAATTTAGATTTAGTATGGTTCGGTGCTTTAACGGGTGTACAAGCAAGACTTCAAAGCAATGGATCCAAGGTAATAGCTCAAAGAGATATTGATGAAAAATTCCATAGTATTTTTATTGCAAACAAAAAAAGTTCAATCCAAAAAATAAATAACATAAATGACTTAAAAACACTAAAAGGCAAGCGTTTTACTTTTGGCTCTGAAAGTTCAACATCAGGAAGATTGATGCCACAATATTTTTTAAACAAAGCAGGTGTTCAACTTAAAGATTTCAAAGGTGCAAGCCCAGGCTTTAGTGGTAGCCACGATTCAACATTAATGCTTGTGCAAAGTGGTTCATATGAGGCAGGTGCTCTTAGCGAAGAAGTATGGAAGAGAAATCTTGTTAGAGGAAGCGTGGCCCCCTCAAAGGTCTTTGTGATTTGGAAGACTCCTTCTTATCATAATTATCATTGGCTTGCTCAAGGAAACCTAGATAAAAAGTTCAAAAAAGGCTTTACGAAAGAGCTTACAAATGTATTTTTAAGTTTCAATGAAAAGTCAAAAAAACAAAAACAAATTCTCGACTTATTTAGCGCAAAGAAATTTATAATATCAAAAAATGAGAATTATAATAAAATAGAAAAGGTAGGTAGAAAAATTGGAAAGATTAAGTGACTAAGTTACTAGAATTAAAGAATATAAGCCATAGCAATAAAGAAAGTATTAGAGTAAAAGGTATTAGTTTAACAATAAATCAAGGTGAGAAAATAGCGCTTATTGGCAAGAGTGGCTCTGGCAAAAGTACATTAATCTCGATCGCGAATGGATCACTAATCCCAAACGAAGGGGATGTAATATGGAAAGGTTCTCACATTAACAATATTTCAAATATTGAGTCGTCAAAAATAGGAACTATATGGCAGGATTTATCTTTGATAGAAGAGCTTAATGTCGCTCAGAATATAAACTGCGGTGCACTAGGTAAACACAATTTCATATGGGCTTTAAAAAATCTCCTCGGAGTCTTAGATAAAGGTTTATGCCAAGAATGTCTAGCAGCAGTCTCTCTGCCAAAAAAAACTATTTATTCCAATATAAATAAACTTTCTGGTGGGCAAAAAAAAAGAATAGCAATTGCACGTCTTTTAAGACAAGAACCAGAGATTCTTCTTGGAGACGAACCTTTCTCAAATTTAGACCCTCTATTATCAAAAAATATCTTAAATTTATTTATTAATCAAAAAAATTATCTTAGAATTAAAATCCCTGAGACCATACTTATAAGTCTTCACCAAATTAATTTAATAAATAATTTCAATAGAGTTATTGGGTTAAAAGATGGAGAGATTGTAATAGATAGAGAAATTGATAATATCAATCAATCAGAGCTTGATTGGCTATTTTAATTCACAATGAAATTAATAAAACCAGTATCAACTTTATTAACATTAATCCCATCAATAGCCTACATTCCCATTCTAATAGAAATCATCAAAGGACTTCATATTGGGGGCCTAAATATCATATTACTATTCATAAGCTCAGCAATAAAACCATCGTTCAATCAAGAAGTAGTTAAAAGCGCATGGGAAGGACTTCAAATAACAATTGCTACTGCTTTAACCAGCTGGGTTATAAGCATGCTTATTGGAATTCTTTTAGGTGTACTATCTACAGATTTATTTTGGAAAAGTATTCCTAAATTTTCTTATTTAGGTAAATTCATAAAATACTCATTAGCAATTCCAAGATCAATACATGAAGTAGTCTGGGGCCTGCTATTTATACAAATTTTAGGTTTGAATATTTGGGTGGCAATTATATCTATAGTCATTCCCTATTCAGCCTTAACAGCAAGAGTAATTTCAGAGCAACTAGATAGTTTTGACATACAACCTCTAATAGCAATTAAGAAAACTGGATCTAATGTTATAAGCTCATTTATAACTATTCTACTACCAAAGTTAATACCTATCGTATCTACATATGGAAGTTACAGATTTGAATGTGCAATTAGAGGTGTAACATTACTTGGAATATTTGGATTAGGAGGTATAGGAACAGAACTATATTTAACTATAAAATCCTTTGAGTTCAATGAAATGTGGACTTGTTTGTGGATGCTTTGGTTAGTTATGATTTTATTAGAGAAATTTATAAGATATTTAAGAAGTTATTTATCTGAAAATATTAGTTTGAAAAATTCTTTCTTAATTTCAATCTCAATATTTTCACTATCTCTGTCCTTAGGTATTAGTTGGCTTTATAATCTAAATTTTGAGATATTTACTCCATTAAGATTCTCGTATTTAAATTTACCTTCATTCGTAGAGATAAGAAATGGATTTAATACCTTACCTCTTTTTAAACTAATCATTACAACAATTTTAATAACTTTTTTTGCGTCTGGGATTGCAATAGGGACACCTCCACTTTTACTAGTATTATTCCCAGGTAAATTCCCTCTAAAAGTTCAAAATCTTATTTGGATCTTCTTTAGATTGATACCTCCTCCATTGACCACTATACTTATTCTTCTTTTTACTACTCCTAATATATCTGTAGCCGCATTATCACTAGGAATTACACATATGGGTGTCATGGGAAGATTACTTACAGATAATATACTAAATCAAGAAAAAAATATTTATCGAGCAATTAAAAGCAATGGTTCAAGCAAGAAGTCAGCAACACTTTATGGAATATTAGCCCCCCAAAGTAATAGTTACTTAGCTTATGGAGCATATAGAAGTGACGTAATCCTAAAGGAAACAGCAATTATAGGTGCAGTCGGAGGAGTAGGATTAGGGTGGCAATTACAGGAATCACTAAGCTCATTCGATTGGGCACAAGTCATTATAATAACTGCTACTTTCTCTTTATTAACAATGTCAGGAGAATTTTTATTTAACACTACTCAAAATTATTGGTTAAAGAATTCAACCAACAATTTCATTAGTTAGTTATTTTATTCACCATATCGACTTATGAATAAATATCAGAAAAAATTAATCATAATTGGAGATAGTGGGGTTTACGGATGGGGAGATCTAGAGGGAGGGGGATGGTCTGAGAGATTAAGACAAAACTGGTTAAATTTAGATGGTGCACCTATCATTTATTCTCTTGGAATAAGAGGAGATGGATTAGAGAAAGTTGCTATAAGATATAAGAATGAGTGGGCATCAAGGGGAGAGTTAAGGAGAAAAGTTCCTGAAGGTATTTTGCTATCAATTGGATTAAATGATACAGCTAGAATTGGAAGAAAAGATGGCAGGCCCCAACTTTCCGAAGATGCTTTTAAATTTGGCTTAAAACAATTAGTAAACGAAATTAAGAATGAAGTAGATATAATGGTTCTTGGATTAACACCTGTTAATGAAGACTCAATGCCTTTTGCAGAATGTCTTTGGTATTCAAATCAAGCTTGTTCTAAATATGAAAATAAAATTGAAGAAGCTTGCTTAGAATTAAATGTTCCGTTTTTATCTATCCATGATAAAATGATCAACCTATTATCATTTAAAGAATTACTCTCATCAGATGGAATACATCTAAATACTAAGGGTCATAAATGGATTTATGACCAAATTAGCGAATGGCCAGCACTGAAGAATTGGGCTGGTTTAAAATAAATATTTCAAACAAACTTCAAATATAAAAAGATAGAAATAATAGCGGCTATAGATGTCTGGATAGAATTAACTAATTCATTAGTCATCCAATCAATCTTATTTTGAACTACTGCTCCAATATAACTTTCCAAAAATGTTGCTAAATAACCAGAGAAGAAGACTATAAAAGCAACAGATAGTCCAGAAATAATCGATAGATTAAGCATAAAAACAGTCATAATAAAACTACCTAACAAACCAGCTATTGAACCTTCAATACTTATTGCCCCCTCTGTTCCTGGTGATACTGACTTTAAAGTCGTAATTAGAAAAGTTCTTTTACCAAATCTTTTGCCAATTTCACTTGAAAAGGTATCGGAAAGTTTTGCACTGAAACTAGAAGCAAAACCTACCATGAATAAATTTAAAAAATTTGGCCAAAGACAACTTAATAAGGCGAGTGAGCAACCTGTTGCTGCAGACCCCCATACATTTTCAGGGCCACGTTGACCACCTCTTGCTTCAGCAATCCCACGGGAAGCCTTATTTTTGTATCCAATTTTTGTAACTAAAGTTCCCAACAAGAGATAGACACAAACTGATATCCAACCATTCCAACCAATAGATCCTAATAAAAGTGTTCCAAGTATTCCAGCATGAATCCATCCTTTCTTAGTTAAAAATGGAAGCCTATGTCCTACAAATATCAACAAGAAATTAATCAAAAAAGCATTAATCCAAATACCGCTTATAGAAGAGAAGTTAGCCATCGTTCCTAACCAGCATGCCTATTTCTAAACAATAGACGGTTTTATGATCAAAAATATTCAATCTTAAAGGGATGATTTAAGTCTTCTCCATGAAGTCATTAACTGACAGGCACTTACGGCAGCTGTTGATGTCCTCAAAATAGTTTCTCCCATAGATACCCCAGACAAGCCAGAGTCAAAAGCTAATGCCTCTTCATCTTTATTCCAGCCTCCCTCTGGGCCAACTACCACCCAAACTTGATTGACTTTATGTGGTGTTTCTTTTAACCAATTCACACAATCTTGCAAGTTTTGAATGCGTGTTGTGGCAAATCCTATTTGAGCTTCGGAAGGCAAATCATTTATCCAATTAGGGAATGTCAAGACCTGCATTAGTTTTGGACTCCAAAGTCTTTCAGATTGCTCAACGGCTTCATGAATAATTTTTTGAAATCTAATAATTTTTTCGTTACTACATTCTTTAACTACTGATCGTTTTGAAATTAATGGTTGAATAATGTCAACTCCTATCTCACAACTCATTTGTAAAAAGTTTTCAAACCCCTTTTTAGGAATAACTACAGCAATGCCTATTAATGGTCTCTCTCTTGGAACGACTTGAAAGGGTTTATCAAAAGCATTGGTAAGTTTTATATTTTTATTTTCAACAATTTTTGCGTTCCAAAGATGACCTTTTCCATCAATAACCTCTAAAAGATCTTTCGATCTCATCCTCATAACTCTAGATAAATAATGTGATTCATTAGAGGTCAATATCAACTCTCCATTTGAATCGATTTCATCACTTAATCGATGTGGATTTATAAATAATCTTCTTTTCTCAGCCATAGAAAATTAATTTGTTGAAGAGAAAATTGCATCAGGATGCTCTTCTACTGGCCAATCTTGATTTACTCCTCCGATAATTAGTTCTTCTATTTTTAGAACATCAACATCCATTTGTTTTAGCACATTTATCAAAACATCAATTGCAATAAGGTCAGAAGTACCTAAATCGACCCAACATCTAGCCCAGCACTCATTAAATTCAAATTCTCCAAGATTATGCATTAATGATGGAAGACTAGAGGAGGTATCGTCATTTTCATAGCTCATCCAACTGATGTCAGAACCCATTTCGTGTGTTTGCAAATTTTCAGAATTAAATCCACCAAGTCTGCCTAAAACATACCAAGAATCAAAAATACCATCGACATATTCTTTTTCTCCCTTACTTGGGACATCTGAATATCTAAGCCATATCCAACAATTGAAAGGATCAACTTCACGAAATCGAACTTCCATAAACAATAGATCTTAAAAAAGAAAAACTAAAAGATATCAAACATAATCTAATGTAAATTGATTAAAGAAAATTAAAAAATCTTTATTTAATTGATCAAAGCCTCAATAAAAAATAATGCTTAGTTTAAAAAATATTTATTACCATCCCTCAACAGCAGAGAAGCCAATCCTTAAAGATTTGTGTTTGAAATCAAATGCTGGAAAAATCACAATAGTTAGAGGACCCAGTGGAAGCGGAAAAACTACATTAGTAGAAATAATTAGCGGTATATCTGGATATCAGAAAGGAGAGATAGCATGGTTCAACAAAACTCTAAATGCACGTCAGCGCAGGTGGTTATGTGGATTGGTTTTTCAATTTCCAGAAAGATATTTTCTTGGATTATCGGTGGCTCAAGAATTACGCATTGGACATAAGAGGTTAACGACTGAAGAACTAGTTTCCGTTCTCACAAAAGTGGGGTTGATCAACTTAGATTTAAAGAAGCCGCCAGAATCTCTTAGTGGTGGACAACAACGACGACTAGCTATTGCTGTTCAATTATTAAGAAGTCCAAAAGTACTTTTATTGGATGAGCCAACAGCAGGTTTAGATTGGTCAGTAAGAAACGGAATTATAGAATTACTCGCAAAGCTTAAAGACAAGCAAACTATCCTAATAGTTACACATGAACCCGAACTTTTTAAAAATTTGAATACCGACAATTATGAGTTAAACAATGGTCAGCTTATCCCTGAGTAATCAATTCAACTAATCAATGACAGATTTACTAGTTAGAGCTACTGCTGCGAAAGGAGGGATCAGGCTAGTTGCCGTATCAACAACAGAATCAACAAAAGAAGCAAAAGAAAGACATTCTCTTTCATATTTAACTTCTGCAATTGTAGGTAGGGCCATGAGTGCAAGCCTCCTGCTTGCAAGCTCAATGAAAGTAAATCATGGAAGGGTAACTTTGAGGGTAAGCTCAAATGGACCACTAAAAGGATTAACTATTGATGCGGGTAGAGATGGAAGTGTGAGAGGTTATGTTGGCGATCCAAGTCTTGAATTAGACCTAATTAAAAATAAAAGCAATAACTATACATTTGATTTTAAAAAAGCAACAGGTATTGGCTATCTTCACGTTATTAGAGACGACGGGAAAGGTGAGCCACACAACAGCACAGTTGAATTAATTAATGGAGGGATAGGTGAAGACATCGCTTCCTATTTATTACATTCTGAACAAACTCCATCAGCTGTATTTGTTGGAGAAAGAATTAATCAGGATGGAATAGTTTGTAGCGGAGGACTTTTAGCACAAATATTACCCAAAGCAGAACGAGACTATTCATTGATAGCCCTACTTGAAGATAGATGTAAAGAAATCAACTCTTTTAGTGAACTATTAAACAAAAAAGGAACTAACCTTATTTCTCTAATTGAAGAAATTTTTCCTGACCTTGATCAATCACATTCAGATATTATTAGCACATTTCAAGAAGTTCGTTTTAAATGTAGATGCTCAAGAGAGAGAAGCCTATCAGCATTGAAGATTTTAGGAAAAGAAGAGCTTCAGAACATGGTAAAGGAGGATGGGAAAGCAGAACTTACATGTCAATTCTGCAAAAATGTTTATCTTGTTAACAAGGACGAATTGACATCTTTAATCGATTAAAGGATCAATCAAGGAAAATCACTCCTAACCAAAGTAAAAATACTGCTGGTATGGCCTCAAATTTATCTGAAGACAATGATCCAGCGTTATCAATAAATGACTGAGCACCACCCAAAAGTAATGCACCAGATAAAAGTCCAATACTAAGAAGAAGTATGCACCAAAGAATAGAGGAAAAGAAAGGTCTACCTCTTCGAGACTGACTAATAAATAAGCCTATTGTTGAGAATGAAAGTATTAATTCAACACTTTCAGAAGGCACAATTAAAACGAGCAAAAAAGCCAATATTCCAAAAGAAATCCGTATATTTAGTTCTTGTCCAGAGGGCAACTCTAAGCTTGGTAAAAAATTAGATGCTGATGCCTCGTTTTTGGGAAGATTTAAATTTTTCAACCTAGTCAGAAGAGAACCAGCCCCCATATCACCAACTTTCTTGGATTTATTTTCTTTCTTTGAAGCATTTATAGCTTCATTACTTGCATTACCAAGTTGTCTTGACTTGAGACTTACCATTAACAACGAATCATAAGCAGCTTCTATCTTTGCTTTTGTGATTTGTTCATCTCCTGCCTCTATTAACTTTTTGGCCCTTGCTTCTTGAATAGCATCAAAACTTGCACCCTCATTTACTCCAAGTATCAAATAAGGATCTTGTGAGTTTGAATTTGGTTGTGAATTAGTACCAGGCTCCATAGATTTTTCAAAAAAGATTTATAAACTCTCTTTAATAAATAGATTTTAATATACTTTAGAGGGAAACAGGATCAACACCACTGACAACAGGAGCAACTGAGTTTAATTCCATTTCAGGATGATCTTCTTTTAGCTGATTTAGATTCCATTCATTTTTAAAAAGAAGTACTGGCCTAAGCCAAGCGTCCTGAACCGTTTTGCAATTAAAAATTCTTCCAACCTCATCTAAAGCCGGCCATCCCCCTTTTACCCATCTGGCGACTTGATAACCCATTGGTTCAAGCCTGGTTTCCACTCCATATTCACTGACAAGTCGATGTTGTACTACCTCAAGCTGAAGCTGACCAACTGCGGCCAAAATTGGATCTCTTTTGCTTTGATCTTTATCGTAAAGAATTTGAACCGCTCCCTCCTCTCTTAATTCATTGACCCCTTTCCTAAAGTTCTTAAAAGCTGAGGGATTTGGATTTCTTAACCAACTAAATATCTCGGGGCTAAAACATGGGATCCCCTCGAATTCCACTCTTGGACCAATGAATAATGTATCTCCAATAGAAAACATCCCTGGATTATTCAAACCAATGACATCCCCAGGGTAAGCATCATCAACAACTGCCCTATCTTGACCAAAAATTTTTTGGGGACGAGAGAGTCTGATTTGTTTACCCGTCCTAGCATGCTGAACTGTCATATCTTTTTTAAACCTCCCACTACATACCCGCACGAAGGCGACTCTATCTCTATGTTTTGGATCCATATTTGCTTGTAATTTAAATACAAATCCACTAAATGATTCTCTTGTAGGAACGATTGGTCCATCAAAGCTATTTCGAGCAACGGGTCCCTGAGATAACTCAAGAAAATTATCTAAAAATGGCCTAACCCCGAAGTTGGTCATTGCAGATCCAAAAAACACAGGAGTTAATTCACCAGATAATATTAATTCTTGATTTAAGTCACAACCAGCCTCATCAAGGATCTCAATTTCTTCAAGTGCTTTTGTCAATAGTTCTTCTTCTACTAAATTTTTAAGTTCAGGGTCATTAATTTTCAACCTTATTTCCCCAGATTGCTTTCCTCTTTCCGCTCGAGAAAATAAAACAACTTCTTTGGTTGCACGCTCTACAACACCTCTAAAAAGCTCACCACTTCCTATTGGCCAATTAACTGCAAAGGTTGATAATCCTAATTCAGACTCAATCTCATCTAATAATTCCAGAGGTTCTTGACCTGGCCTATCCATTTTATTGATGAACGTAAAAATTGGTATTTGACGCATTCTGCAAACCTCAAAAAGCTTTCTTGTTTGAGGTTCAAGTCCTTTCGCTGCATCCTCAAGCATCACAGCATTATCAGCAGCGGCAAGTGTCCTATACGTATCTTCCGAAAAATCTTGGTGACCAGGGGTATCTAATAAATTAATGGTCTTTTCTTTATAAGCAAATTGTAAGACAGTTGATGTGATTGATATGCCTCTTTGTTTTTCAAGCTCCATCCAGTCAGAAGTAACTTTTCTCTGCTCTCCTCTTGCTTTTACTGCTCCTGCTTGTTGAATAGCTCCGCCGTAAAGCAAAAGTTTTTCTGTCAAAGTGGTTTTCCCAGCATCAGGATGGGAAATAATCGCAAAATTTCTTCTTTTACCAACCTCCTTACTTAAAGATATCGTTAGTTCTTCTTCTGAATTTGGATCTAAATTAGTTTTGTCTTGGGGAGTTGATTTCATTATTGTTTTTGATTGTTCAATTGTTGAGAGAAAAGATTAAATACACCCAATAATCTCAAAATAAAGCTCATCAACTTGAAAAAGCTCTAATTGAGATAAGCCTGCATCGACTAGCTGTTGAGATACTTCCTCAACTGTAAATGATGCTTTGAGAGATGCATAAAAATCCTTTTTTAGAATTTCTGGAGAATTTGAAAGATGTTTTTCTTTTAGCTCAAATGCTTTTTCAACAGAAGCAGGCCTTATTAAATCACGATGAATATGAATACACTTTGTTTTACCAAGTTTTTTTAATGCACCCCAAAAACAATAAGGATCGTGAAAATGATGCAAGGCACTATTACTGACTAGAACATCAGCCTTAAAAGGAAAATGTGTACCATCTGAGGCTATCGAATTAATGTCAATCAATTCATAAGAGAGATTCTTCGTAAGGCTTTTAGAAAGTCTCTTTTCTGCTTCATTTAACATTTCCTTTGAGCCATCAATTCCCACAATCTTTACAAAGGGCCAATTTTTTGAAACTCTCTCTGCAATATTTCCAGGCCCACATGCAATATCAAAAATCAAATCACTTTTATTAAGAGTTCTTCCTACTTTGTTTAAATATTTTTCAAGTGATTTCACAACCATTGAATCGCTTCTAGAGAAATCCGCATCTGCATAAGCCCTTACCTGAGAAGGGCTTTGCATGAGTTCAGGTTCAGGTGTTCTATTCATTACTAAAAGCAAAAAAATTGATTCTTTCCTTGGAGCCCTGTAGATGGTGTTAAAAAAACTTGCTAACGCTATACATGGCGTTACCGTAGTACTTACCAAAGGGATACAAAGATTTTGACAATTGCAACAAGCCAGCCCGAAACGAATAATTCAGCATCGGGAAAAGAAAATGTTACTACTGATTTTCCAATAACTGCACCTGCAGCTAATCCTGTCTTTTACAGAACATATAGTAGAAAACTTCCCGCAGGTCGTGAAAGCTGGGAACAAGTAAATAAAAGAAACCTTGATGGTCTTAAAAAGCTTGGGGGATTAAACGAGGCAGAAATAAATTTAATGCAAAGAATGCAACAGGAGAAGAAAGCTCTTCCTTCAGGCAGGTGGCTTTGGATAGGAGGAACAGAATGGATTGAGAAAGAAAAGAATTTTTCTGGAGCCTACAATTGCACCTCAACAAATCTTGTTGATTGGCAAGCCTTTGGACTCATGATGGATTTAGCCATGATGGGTTGCGGAACTGGCGCAATAATTGAACCTCACTTAATTGATAAGCTGCCAGAGGTTATCAATACAATAAATATTGAAAGTGTTTCCGATATTGGGTTGACTCCCTCTGGAGAAAGAAATGAAAAAACTACATTCTCTATCCAAGAGAATAATGTACTTATAAAAGTAGGAGATAGTAGACGTGGATGGGTTGATAGCTATCAAAAAATCCTTGAATTAAGTAGTGACAATAGTTTCAATTCCAAAGTCATTAATGTATCTATTGATTTAAAAGATGTAAGACCAGCAGGTGAATCACTTAAAGGTTTCGGAGGCATGGCGAACCCAGTCAAATTAAAAGATTTATACCCTCGTGTGGCAAATCTTTTAAATAAAGCAAGGGGAAGAAAACTAACCTCAATTGAGTGCTGTCTCCTCATAGACGAAGCTGCCGTCACGATCGTTGCTGGCAATATCAGAAGAAGTGCAGGTATGCGTCAATTTTCTTCGCAAGATTTAGACGCTGCTGGCGCTAAAGAAAATTTGTGGAAGCAAGACTCAGATGGTAATTGGAGTATTGATCCAGAAAAGGATGCCTTAAGAATGGCAAACCATACTCGTGTTTACCACACTAAACCTGAATTAAAAGTTCTTGTCGAAGCCGTTATCAAGCAATTTCATTCAGGAGAAGGTGCAATTCAATTTGCACCAGAAGCAATTGCCCGTTCTAACGCAGATATACTTTCAACAGTAGAACTAAGGAATGAATTTATAGATATATATTGCGACCAAGGCAAAGAAGAAGCCTCCAAATGGATTCAATCAAATTACGGTCCATTCGATGATAAAGAACTTTTTCACAGACTCAGTAGATATGGACTTAATCCTTGTGGTGAAATTTTAGGCTCAGATTTTCACTGTAATCTTGCCGAAATCCATCTTAATCAAATTGATCCATTAGACATCAATCAACAAGAAGATGCCTTTAAAGCAGCAGCTTTGTCAGTTGCTTGTCTACTTAACCATCGATTCGAAGTAGAGCGATACAGAAAAAGTCGTGAATGGGATCCCATTGTTGGGGTAAGTTTCACAGGCCTTTTTGACTTTTTTGTTCATGCATTCGGGACACCCTGGTTGAAATGGTGGGAAGCTGGGCGACCTGAGACAAAAGAAGGGCAAGATTTTAAAACTCAAGAAGCTACTTTTTTGAGTCGATGGAGAAAAATCGTCAACGATACAGTATTTGATTATTGTGATAGACATAATATCCGTCGTCCAAGTCGTTGTACAACAGTTCAACCCGCGGGGACAAAGAGTCTCCTAACTGGGGCTTCACCAGGATGGCATCCTCCAAAAGCTCAGCGTTTTATAAGAAGAATCACTTTTCGCAAGAACGATCCAGTCGCTCTAGCTTGCATGGATTATGGTTACACAATCGTTCCTTCTCAGTCAGATAAGGATGAGAATGGAAAACTACTAGACAATCCATTTGATCCAAAATGTACTGAGTGGCTAGTTGAAATTCCGACTGAAGTAAGTTGGGCAAACATACCTGGTGCGGATCAAATAGATATAAATAACTTCTCAGCTCTAGCACAATTCGATTTTTATATGCAAGTTCAAACTAACTACACAGACCACAATACCTCTGCCACAATTGAATTTAGAGAGAATGAGATAGAGGATTTAGCTAAAGCTCTGCATAGCTCAATAGATGAAAATAAAGGTTATATTTCGGCCGCTTTGCTGGCAAGATTTGATGCGAATGCAACCTTCCCTAGACTTCCTTTTGAACCTATTAACGAAGAATGCTATACAAAGCTGCAAGCAGAGGTCATAGAAAGAAGAGAAGCTTGTGATTTCTTTGATGCTCTTAGTCGATATGATCAAGGGGAACTTTCTGAAGCTGGACCAGCTGGGTGCGATTCTGATAAATGCTTACTGCCACTTGCTAAACCCTCCTAAGGAAAGTCAGATAATCTTGAATCCGTCGGATATATTGATGTATATATAAATAGTAAATGGATTAATAGAATAATTTTCTTTTCAAAGAAGTTTTAAAGATAATGGTCCAAATCAGAAATGTTGGCTAACTATTAAGTAGGTCTTGTGTTTCTTAAAATTTAAATGACTACGACTAATAAACCAATAAAGATAAGTAGCACAAATACTACTGATGCACTTATCGATCAACTTAGAGCTTGTAAAAACCCTGAGGAAATTCTTAAGTTCGAAAAATGGTTCAATTCAAATATTGAATCAGACAAACTTTATAAAAGAATTTGCGAACTGCTAAAAAATAGAAGTATATCAAGAGCATTAGGGTCAAAATGGCTCCTAACACTTATTGAAGATAGAGAAAATACTATTACTAAGTTGTCGGTTAAATAATCTTTACTTTAAGTCTATTATCAGGAATCAATTATGAAGTCGTTTTTTAGAAAGGAAATGGTCCTGATGCGCCACTTGAAGCAGTAAAACCTGACAAAGCCCAAATCCCAAAGGAAAACAAAGCACATCCAATAAAGAACATCAAGTGAGCGACATAACGATATTTCTCTTTTTGACTAATACCACCTTCCATTGGAAGGTCTCCAAGGAAACGAGATTGTGGGCTCTTGTTGCTTGCCATGAATGTGAATTACCAATGTCTGAAATTATTGCACAAATAACATCATTGATATTTCCGCAGTTAGAGAATCTATAGGTTCTGAAATTTTTTAAAGGTCTAATCCAAGAGTTTCTCTCTAAAACTGAATTAAAAGAATTAATAGTAATCAAACCAATGCACAAAGTGAAGTTGCAAAAATTTTCATAATTTCTATTGTGATATGCAATAAAAACTTAGGTTTAAAAAGGTTTGAGCACTCAACTCGATGACATTTAAGAGTAAAAAATTTTTTCTATTACCGATGTTCGGTTGAGGTAGTGCTTTCCTACTCCCTTCTTATCAATAGGAGGAGTAAACGAAAGGTGTAGCAAGCAGGGCTTATGAAACTCTTTACTCCTTTCACCATTCCCAAAAAGGACAATTGCGATCTTTGCAGGATCAAAACTAGTAGAAGAACAAAAGCTGAAAATCCATTTTTAGATCAACTATTTAAAACTCTCTACAGGGAAAGATTTGATTCCGTTTTCGACTGAGTTGGGTTGATTCATTTCATTCCACATTGGCGAATTACTAGCCAAGAAGAAAACTCCAATCGCAGAGATAAATGGAAACAGATTTTTAAATTGCTTCAACATTGCTTCTGCTAGCCATCTTCTGAAGTTTCTTCACCATGCCAGATATTCAACCGCCTGCAAATGGAACTAAAATGAGAATTGAAAATAATACGGCTATTTGATAATCATCCATTACTTAAGAATTAAATATCCATAGACGGCAATTATGAGAAATATTGGAATTGCTAGGTAGGTAAGAACGAACTATTTAAAGGTGTTGTCTTTGCTCATTTATTTAATCAAATTTTTAACAGCAAAGATCTCATCTGTTCTTATAAGGAATTATGTCCCATTGAGGATGTTCTTGTCGGTTTTTATATGGAGGAATATCAACTATTCTTATATTCGTTTAGTTATATTTTGAATCATCTCTGGCTGGTGAATCCATCCTGTTCTATCTGAGTAGTTGAGTGAACCGCTCAGATAGAACAGGATGGAATTGTGTATTAGAAATGCCTAAAATATCTACTTCTGGCGAAAATACTTTTTAAAGCAGTAATTAGCCGAGTTCATTTTGTTATTAGCTCAAAAGGTTCACATACACTTTCTATTTGATCTAGTTAGTCAGGCATCACGCTCTTAACGATCAAATACCCAATTCTCGCCTATTCCACAATTCAATTAGTTTTCCCAAAAACGATTGCATTGACTATATTTTCAACTTATAGATTTTTGCTTTTTTCAAAATTTACTTGTAAAAATCCTAAGCTAATGATGTAAAATTTTAGGTGGAGAGTTGGTCGAGTGGTTTATGGCTCTAGTCTTGAAAACTAGCATGGGGGCAACTCCATCGGGGGTTCGAATCCCCCACTCTCCGTTCTTATATGGAGAGTGGGGGAGATTATATCTTTCTCATTATTGTTTTATACATTCATAGGATAAAGAAAAAGCTCTTATTTATACGGCAAGTTTTAGGCTTCAAAGGAATGGGGCTCAAAAGCATGCAATCTTTAAATTTATTTATTTTTAAGACTCTTAACATAAGAAAAACAAATATTAAATATCGACAAGAATTATAAACTGTCCATGATTTTTTTATTTTTTCGTTAGTGTATTGCCGAAATTACTTTTTTGATTTTTAAGAAATTGATCTTATATAGATCTAAATAATCTAGTAATCTCAAATATTTATTAGATTATTTTTCTTAATACAACTCAGAAAGCCATACATCACTCAATCAAATCAAAATGAGAGAAGAGCGCTACCTAAAAGACAGAGAAGCTATCGTAAGAGCAGACATTTGGAAAGAAATCACCTCATCTTGCAAAGGGCTGAGAACTGAGCTTGGCTATACAAATGTTCAAATAGTAGAATTTTTAAAAGAGATCACTAAGACATTTGAAAGAGATCAACTTTAAACTCTAAAAAATATTTATTTATATCATTAAGTTATTGATTATTTTATTTTCCCATAGTTTCTAAAACTTTAACAAATAATTTTGTTTTTTATTAGCATTTTCGGTCATCAAACGGAAATGTCCAATAATACCAGACTCTAATATTAACATAATTTCGATCTACACAAGTGGAAAGTTATTTCGAAGCAATAGTTCCAAATTCTTTAAGTGGTTATATGATTAAGAGGGCCTATTTGATAAAATTTCAAGCACAGATAATTTCCAGTTCTTTATTACTTTTAAAAAATGAATCTAAAATTGGTTATTAATATAAAAGAGGATCAGTAAAATTTAAGTGTTTTCTTTTAGTAAACGTGACTTCGTAAGTCTCATTTTTATAGCATTTGCTGGAATAATCCTTTTCTTTTGGGGGCTTGGGGCTTCTGGATTAATAGACGAAACACCTGCAAAATTTGCTGCAGCAGGACGATCAATGAGTGTTACTGGCAATTGGCTAACACCCATTTCGAACGGAATACCAAGATTTGATAAACCGCCATTAATTTATTGGTTAATGGGTTTAATTTATTCAATACCTAATCAATCATCATGGGATCCTTTAGGTTCTTTTTCAGCTCGCTTTCCCTCGGCCATATCTTCTCTTTTATTGATGACAATTCTAGGAGAAACATTATTGAGATGGCCTCAAAAGAAAAACAATAATCAAAGAAGAACTGCAGTTGTAACTGCACTTTCCTTTGCTCTTTCTCCTTTTGTCATGATATGGAGTCGTACAGCAGTATCAGATGCTTTACTCTGCGGGACATTTGGTTTAAGTATGCTTTTGCAATGGCGTTGTTATGTAAAACCTAGACCAAATTCATGGGTATATGCATGGATAGTTTTAGGCTTATCAATACTTGCAAAAGGTCCAGTAGCAATTGTTTTGATGATGTTTTCACTATTTATTTTTGGTCTATTTCAAAATGATTTTGATCGAATAAGACGACACATAAAGCCTGTGTATGGAATTTTAATTGCGATGGGTATAAGTATGCCATGGTTCATCATTGAATATATTTTAGAAGGAAATTTATTTCTTAAAAGTTTTTTTGGATATCACAATTTTCAAAGATACACAAGTATTGTAAATTCACATCAAGAAGGTATATTCTTTTTTGTCTTAATGTCAATAATAGCTTCCTTACCGTTTACTCCTCTGTTAATTCTAGGGCTGATAAAAGGTTCTAAAGAGATAACAAGAAATTTCCCTAAGAGAACTCTTAAACCCTCAAATTCTTTATTGGTTTTCTCAATATCTTGGCTCTTATCCGTCTTTATATTCTTTACTTTATCGGGTACTAAACTTCCAAGTTATTGGCTTCCTGCAATACCTGCAGCTGCCATAATTATAGGGCAGGTTGAAAATTATGAGATTAATCAAGAAAACAAGAAAAGTAGATTATATAATATCTGCTGGTGGTTATCTATTTTATTTATATTTTTGATCGCTTTTATTTTTTTATTGCCGATTTTCATACCTGATTTAAGTTTCCTCAATACAATTAATGATAATGAAATGAACAATTTATCAAACCAACTTCTTAGCAGTGGAATATTAAAAAGAGGAGGTATTTGTTTATTATTTGCTTCCTTTATAGGTATTGCTTCAAAGACATCATCTAAAATTAATTTATTGATATTTCAGATTCCAATTATATTCTTTCAATTATTAGCCATCAATCCTCTATTTGGATTAATCGACATCAATAGACAATTGCCATTACGAGAAGCCTCAAAGTTTATAATTAACTCAAGGAAGTCTAATGAATCGATAGCGATGGTGGGCATAAAAAAACCATCTGTTCACTTTTATACAAATAAAGTAATTTTATATGAATCTAACACAAATGTTAATATTATTAATTTATCAGAAAGATTGGCTATTGAGAAAAGAATCGGGTGGGAAGGTCATCAAATCGGAAGTCATCAAGGCTCAAATAGTGTATTAATTCTAATAGATAATGCAACTGCAAAATTAAGTCATTGGAAATTACTTAAACCAAAAGAATTGCGTAGATTTGGTATTTACAATGTATGGCGAGTGGACATATTAAGGTTGCAAGAGATAGCTGAAAAGTTTAAAAAAGAATATAATTTAAAATCTTCTTGGACACAATACGATCCCGAAAGATATTAGCAATACCATATTAATTTAAAAAGAAAAAATTTTAATTAGAACTTATATTTTAATAATTAAAAAAAGAATCTGTTATTGACTTAGCCATAGTTTCTGATACTCTTTCAATGATCTTTTCTTCTGAAATTAATTTATTATCTTTCTCATTAAAAAAGAAATCTTGAGAGCTACTATCTAATAAATCAAGAATCAATTTACAGGTTTCAATCATATATTTTTTCTGTAGAACGGAGCCATTAGCACAAAATATTTTAGTGCCTAATAATCTTCTCTGTGCTTCAGCAAAAGTGGCAGTAAATTGTGGACCTTTCCCTTCTATTTGAATAACTAACTTTCCAAGAAGTACTGCTTGCTCAGTAGCAGTTCCAGCCATACTAATTAAAACATTGCTACTTTGAACAACTTTTACAAATGAATTCCTATAAATATTAACAACGACATTATTTTTAATTAATTTTAATGGATGATCTTTTTTAGATCGATAACACAATTTCCATCCATAGGGAGTAATAATATTTTTCAAAAGAGAGTCATTTAATGAAGAAACCAATGCAACATCAAAACTTATATCATAATCTTCATATCTTAGATTCGAAATATAATCGATAACTCGAAGTATTAGACATAAATTATCTCCCACCTCGGGCATTCTGCTGCCAGGCAATATTCCCAAACGCTTATTATGTTTTGGAAGACTTTGATGTTTAGTTATAAATGGATCCATAAAAGGATTACCAATAAATTCAACTTTGCCAAATATTTGTTTTTTTAAATCATAAGCACTAAGCTTATCTCTCGTGAAAATTTTAAAAAACTTATCGTTAGATAAACAAATAGAACAAGGCCAAGGTAATTTTAATTTTCCTTCATAGTGACTTGAATATGCTACGAGATAAGTTGCTACTGGCAATCCAGTTAACCATGCAACTGTAATAGGGAGCACATCCCCAACTACAACTAAAAAGTCATATTTAGAAGAAATCGAAAATAAAAGGTAAATACGTTTTATTAGATAAATTATCTGGCCTTGAATCAACTCAAGAATTCGACCTCTTAGGCTTGTATAGCCCATCCCACCTGTACTAAATGAATTAGTCTTTCCAAGGACTTTTAGACCTGCATTTAAGTAAGCTTCACCATGGCCAACTAAAGGTAAGGCGTTTACTTCATGTCCAAGCTTTTTAAATGCATTACCCATAAGAGACCCTGAGAGGTCTTCTCCATGACCATTACTTAGAAAAAGGATTTTTGACAATTAAAAACTACTATGCTTGAAAAGCTAACAATTCAATACTAGGCTCAAAACAAAAAAATAAAACTATATATTAGAAATAACTTATCTGTTTATAAATGACAAATAAGTTATATACCGTATAAGAGTGATTAAGAATTTATAATAAGGTTTATATTATCTTTAATCTAATATGATCTCTATTCTTAAGCACCTTAATCCATTCACTCCTTTTAAGCCAAAAGTTATTTACACAAGTTGGGGAAGTATTGATCCAGCTGTAGATATTTTCCCTGTTATTTATCTATTATCTATTTACGGTTTTATATATATATTTCCTTATGGTAGAGACATAGTAGGAATGAGTTGGTTTGATTGGTTTAGAAGCGAAGATGGCCCTTTGGAATGGATACAATTTATTGGATATTTTATAGGTTTTATATGTTCAAGTATAATTCTTTTTAAACGCAGAAGAATAGGAATTAATAAAAAATGGATGGCATGGTTGATTTTGGCTTTGATTTGTTTCTTTGTCGCTGGAGAAGAGATAAGTTGGGGAGAGCGTATAACCGGGATAGGACTGGATTCTATAAGAGCAATAAATAGTCAAGGAGAAACTAGCATACATAATATTCACTTTTTTCATCATTATCTTTTAGACCCATCTTTCGAAATTTCTTGTCTCTTTCTTGGTTGGATTGGATGGAGAGCTTGGCCCTCTATTGATGCTTTCCCTGAAAAAAGGTATAGTCTATATTTCCTTTTCGTAGCTTTATTTTATTTCTATTTTGATATCTCTCAGGCATCTACAATAAGTCAAATACGAAATGATCAAGAGATTTTTGAGGTGCTAATGTCTCTTGGCATAGCATCTCATTGCTGGAATAAAGCATTTCAAAAGTAATAATCAAAATCTAGAGAAATAATTTTATAAACCGAAAAATATTTATCGCCTAAATATTAATTATATTATTAAAATTGAATATAAACCTCTTTTAAATTATGTAAGTGCATTACATAGATATAAAATCTTAAAAGATGATTTATTAAAAAAACTAAAATCCTGATAATATATTTATGATCTTTCTTAAGTAACTACTATTTGCTAACAATCTAATGTTTCACTTGTTTTTTTATTAGTGAAGCTATTTGTCCCATCTGCGATAATACATAACTTCTTTTTAACATCATTAGCAATCAATACATCAGTAAAATCGGCACCATCAATAACAACATTTTCGAATTTGGCATTGTAAGCGAAAGCACCTTCTAATATGCTATTTGAAAGGTTTGCACCGTTAAGTATAGCCGCATCCATAGTTACATCTCTCATGTTTGTATTACTTAGATTGGCATTTTCAAGCTTTGCATCAAAAAAACTAGCTCCTTGAAGATCACTGCCTGAAAAGTCTGCATCTTGGAGATCACTTAAATAGAAAGTAGCACCTTTTAAATCAGTGTTAGAGAAATCAGCTCCTATCAAGGTTTGCTTCCCATAGTCCAAAGCAGCATAAGTTGGAAGAGAATAAAAGAAAAATAGGATCGCGCTTACAAAAAGAAGAAGATGTTTAAACATAACTTTCTAATATCTACTAATGATTATATTTTAATTCAGAATGGGTATAAAAGTTGAATATTGAATTCAATATATATTTAGATCTAAAGCAAACATAACTATACTCTCTTCTGAGAATTCGAAACAAATTAAAAATAAATAAACAATTAAACTTTGAATTTGGAAATCGACTAACAAGAATATTCAATGCTGCTGTTTCAAAAGAGCTAGGAATAACGATATAAATTAATAAATTTTCCTAACTAGCTATGAAACATTACTATATTTTAATATATATTTTATATATTAAAATATAGTACTTACTTAATCTTACAAAACCTTAAATATCCAATTTACTAGAAATGATTAACAAGCCATATGAAGCAATCATTGTTGGTTCTGGAGCAACAGGAGGGATGGCTGCTCTAACAATGGCTAAGGCAGGCGTAAGAGTATTAGTAATTGAAAGAGGACCTGAGCTTGAAATAAATAGAGCAAATGGAACAGAGCCATGCAATATGATTCGTAGACTAATAGGAGTTACAACTGGTAATTATCAAAATCAACCACAACATCCAGGGTTCTGGAAATCAAATCCGTTATTGTACGCAAACAAGAAAGCAAATCCTTACACACACCCACCAAAGGCCCCATTTATGTGGACTCAAGGGAATCAAGTTGGGGGAAGAAGCCTGACCTGGGGTGGAATAACTTTAAGATTAGCCAAAGAAGATTTTGAAGCCTCAAAAGAAAAAGAATACAACCTGGAATGGCCCATTAGTTATAAAGATATTGAATCACATTACTCAGATATAGAAAAGTTTCTAAAAATATATGGTAGCAAAGACGATCTAAATCAACTGCCGAATGGTGAATATATTGGCAGAATCCCATTCACAGAAAGTGAAGAAAAGTTCGCCTCCAATGTAAAAGAAAAATTAAATCTTCCATTTATACATTCCAGAGGCTTTGGGGCTAATAAAGATAAAACAATATGGCCCAGATCTAGTAGCTTAGGAAGCACATTAAAAGAAGCAATTAGATTAGGAAAAGTAGAAATGCTATCAAATCATATTGTAGAAAAATTAGTATTGAATAAGAACAGAAATGCTGCAAAAAGTATTATTATAGTCAACCAATGCACTGGAGAAAGAAGTGAAATAGAAAGTAAATTAATAATATTATGTTCATCAACAATCCAAACGATTAGAATTCTACTAAGTTCAGAAGAAAAAAATAATCCAAATGGTCTAATCGATCCCTCCCAATCACTGGGAAGGAACTTAATGGACCACATATCAACATGTAGGTTTTTTACTGTCCCAATCGATAAGAACCTAACTAATTATTCTAATAAAGATAATAAAAGTCTTTTAACAGGAGCAGGCAGCTTCTTTATTCCCATTGGCAGAGACCGATCAAGTAAATATAACTTTGTTGGAGGATATGGGATTTGGGGAGGAATAGATAGATTTGAACCACCAGATTTCTTAAAAAAATACAAAGATACGAAAACGGGATTCCTTATCGGTCATGGAGAGGTACTTCCAAATAATAAAAACACTGTTTCTCTCTCAAAGAACACAGATCAATACGATATTTCTATCCCACACATATCCATAGTTTGGCGTGAAAATGAACACCAAATGGTCAGAGAAATGAACAGAATGATTGAACTGATTATCAATTCTGGAAATGGAACTATTATTCCAGCAAATGAAATCCTAAATATTCCATTTACAAAAAAAATTCTAAATAAATCTGTTGCCATAAGAAACGATGCTCCACCACCTGGTTATTACATACATGAGGTAGGAGGAGCACCAATGGGAAATAATAAAGAAAATAGCGTTGTAGACAATTGGAATCGCGTATGGGAATGTAGCAATGTATTGGTTGTTGATGGGGCTTGTTGGCCAACTTCATCTTGGCAAAGCCCAACCTTAACAATGATGGCAATAACTAAAAGAGCTTGTGAAAAGGCAATTATTGACTTTAAAGGTTAAAAATATCATTTAAGTATTTCTCTGCAACTGCCCTATCATCAGAACCATTTTGAAAAAGAAAATTTGCAATAGCTGAGCTAATAAGCTTGGATTGATCCCATTTCTCGTTTCCACTAATAAAATCCTTCATACCGACGTATAGAGCTTCAGGCACCTCAGCCTCAAGACTTATCGACATAAGATCCAAATCATTTTCACAACATCTAACCTCGTCGGTTTCTATTCCCTCAATACGAGCTTCAATTTGATTAAACTCCATTTCCTTTTAAAATGTTCAATTTCTATGAGATAAGGATCTTAAATTTTCAGCAAAACGTCAAAGATAAAGAAAAGCTATACAACAAAAATGAGACATGACTAGACTCACTTAATAGCAAGACTTCTCGATAAAGTTAATCAAAAGAAAAAGTTTTATCCCTCCAAGGTCACTAAGTGTAAATTACTATTAAAATTTCTAATAAATCCCACAAGTTCATCGCTAAAGCTAGGGTTTTAGAATTTTTTAGTGGAAAACTCTTCACTAGCTGTGGAAACCACTTGGGGAAAAGAGCTGAAACTAAACATTAAAAAAATGTATAAATAACGAGTCCATTGCGTCGCAGTCAAGAAAGAGACAATTGATTCTTTAATTTAAACCTATTTTTTTTATATTTGGCTTTGATTTAAAGAGCTAAGCGTGACAGGTCCTAAAGGATGCTCAGCATGTGGATAAGGAAAATGTTCATGTGAGTGCTCGTGTATTGTATTTCCTGAGAAACTTTCCTTCTTATTTTTGCATTTGCATTCCTCAACGCCACAATCTAGACAAATGTCTAGACAACCTTCAACATGATCATGATGACTGATCTGCTCATATCCAACCTCACTTTCAAAACCTAATAAACTAGAGCGATATTTACATAAGGAACAATTCATAAAATTTTCTCCTTTCAAAACCTCCTGAATTCTTTCCATAAAAGTATCAATAACTAAATCTTGGTCTGATAAGTAACTTGCATTTAAAAACTTCACATCAGGATTATCATTTGAAACTCTCAAAGAATGATCTCTAACACGACTTACCAAAACTCCAGAAAAAAGAAAATAGGGTAAAAGAATTACTCTTTTAAAGCCTAGTTTAAGAGAATGTCTCAAGCCAGGATCAACTAGAGGGAATGTTACTCCTGAAAAAACGGTTTCTCCCCAACCAAAACCAAATCCTTCGACAAGCATCCTTGTGATTTTACAAACATTTGAGTTTGCATCAGGATCTGAAGATCCTCTCCCCGCTACGACAAGCAATGTTTCAGAAAGCGGAAAAGTTGGATTACTGTCAATTATTTCTTGGAGTCTTGCTCCTGCTGCTCCAATCATCAAAGAATTCAGACCAAGCTCCCTACCATATTGGATGGGAAGTCCCTTTTCAGAAGAGTATTTATTTAAAACTGCGGGGATATCATTTTTAGTATGTCCCGCAGCAAATAACATTGCTGGCAAAGCAATTACTCTCTCTACTCCCATATTTCTAAGTTGATCTAAGGCCTCGCTGATTATTGGACGGTTAAATTCCAGAAATCCAAATGCAACTGGAATATTAGGTATTCTAGATTTTATTTTATCTACTACATTAATGAACTCTTTTACTGCATTAGGATCTCTACTCCCATGACCGCATAAAACAATTCCAATATTAGATGGATATTTATCTTTAGTTGAAGCCGAGGAAATCAAAATGTTTTCACCTAGTAATCTACTTAATTGAATATAGTTTTATAAAATATCAAGTTAAGAAACTCAGTATAGAAAAAGGAGCAGATTATTAAAGATTTAATAACACTACAAAACCAAAATTCCAATGACAGTGATGTCCTTGGAGTTTTTGAAACAGTCAACCCAGAATTATTCAAATTTCTGAAATCATCGGAAGACACATCCAATCCTTTTTTAGTTTCTAGTGGAGGGACTACAAGCAGAGCGGCAGCAGATAAACATTGGATTTTAAATCTAAGGAAAAACTACCAAAATATATCTTTTGATCTAGATAAAAAGCACGTAGAAATTGAAGCTGGGGTAACAATGGGAGAATTATCAGGTTTTTTAAAAAAGCATAAAAGAAGTTTCCCAATTGGTTTATCCGGAAAAACAGGCATAGGGTATATCTTGACCGGTGGAATAAGTCCACTTAGTCGAAACAGAGGATTAGCAATTGATCAAATCATAGAAATTAAAGGATTTTGGGGAAATGGTAAGGAATTTCACTTATTACGACCAACCAGACAAAAAGAATCATATTTAGAATGGAAAGCCCTTTGCGGAGCCGCAATATTTCTGGGCATAATCACAAAAGTAAAGCTAAAAACTCAGCCATTAAGACCACTATTAAGCTGGACAGCAAACCTTTCATTTTCCCAGCTTTCAGAATGTATTAATCAAGCCGAAAGTTGGCCTAATTCACTCAGCTTTCAATGGATTTATGGAGAAGATATTTTTGCTCATGCAATTGGCGAACCCATAAATACTGATGATGAGTCCTCATTAATAAACTTATTAGAAAGATTGCCATATTCGCGAAATCGAACAATTAATAAAGTCCACGATATGATTTCTCTACCAAATCTAAGCTTGGGAAATCATAAAAATAATAATTCAAACCATTCTGAAGTTCTTGGGTTACTAGGTCCTGCTTGGCAAAAGAATAATCCACAAGTATTAAAAATCATTCAAGATTTAATCAATAAAAGACCTAACAAAAGCTGTTATGTAGCTTCACAACAATTGGGAGGCATAACACATTTAACTGATCTAGATACTTCATTTATCCATCGTGAAGCGATTTGGAAACCTTGGATTAATGGGGCTTGGGACGCCTACGATCAATCAAAAAGAAAATTAACCCTCAAATGGATGGAAGAGGCTTGGGATAATCTAGAATTCATATGCCCTGGCGTTCACCTTGCGCAAATACACCCTCATTTACCTTGGCATAAAAGAGAATTATCAACAGCTTTCAAAGATTGGCTTCCAACATTAACAGAATTAAAAGGCATTCATGATCCAAGAAATTTAATGCCACCTTTAAAATAGTTAAATATATTTATCTCAGAGAATCAATATCATAAAAAATTCAATTAAGTTAAACACTTAGGCTTACACGTTGATAACAGAACCACAACCATTGTTGAAATAATAAGTTCCTATGTGATCGCCATGAAGTATTTGATTTAGTCAAATCAAAATTTTCTGGCGGAGGAACATCACCTCTTTTTTTATCTCTATCCATTTCAGATTTCAATCGGTCAACATTATATTCGGGGTGTCCCAAATGCATTAATTGCCTTTGATCAGGAGTTTCAAAAATTGTATATCCTACTTTTTCCCCATAGGCCAATAATCTTAGCTTGCCTTCCTTTTCTGCTTTTTCCATTTCAATGTCAGGTAAACCAGCATGTCTACTTTGAGGACAGAAGAACTCATCATCTTGTGTTCCCATTAAAGAATGGCTAGGAACAAGACTTCTCATTGGATATACACCAAAAAGCTTTTTATTAAAAATATTTTTCTCAACTCCAGCCATATATGCCATAGCGAAACCAGCCCAGCATAAGCCTAGGGTACTTGCACATTTTAATTTTGATTCCTCAATTAGACTTACTAATTCTTTCCAATAATTAACCTCTTCAAACGGTAAATGTTCCACAGGTGCCCCAGTAATGATCAAACCATCTAGAGGCGTTGGAGACATTGCATCCTCCCAGTAAATATACAAGTTTTTCAAATGTTCTAAATCCCATGTTTTATATGAATGGGATTTCAATCTTATCCAAATAGGTTCTATTTGGAGAGGCGACAGTCCCAACGGGTGCAATAAATTAAATTCATATTGTTTTCCTAAAGGCATAATATTTAATATCCCAATCCTAAGAGGTCTAATATCCTGTCTTTTTGCTAATTCAGGCTCAATCCATGAGATATGATTTTTTTCAATTGAGGATATTTTATGATAACTACGAGGAAGTATTAAAGCCATAGCTATATACCAACTTGAGAAATTAAATTAAGTTAAGGGCCTGCTCAAAATCGTCTAAAATATCTTCAATATGTTCTATTCCAACTGAAACTCTAACCATGGTCGGAGTAACACCTGCTGATAACTGCTCATCAGGAGATAATTGTTGATGAGTTGTTGAAGCAGGATGAATTACTAATGTTTTCGCATCGCCCACATTTGCTAAATGACTCGAAAGTTTTAAAGAGTTTATAAAAGTTACAGCATCATCGAAACCACCTTTTAGAGAGAAAATCAACATGGAACCTTTTCCTCTATTGGTCATATAAGTAGAGGCTCTTGAATAATATTTATCCGTAGGCAATCCTGGATAACTAACATTATCAACTTTTGAATGTTCGTCTAACCACTTGGCCAATGAGAGAGCATTAGAGCAATGTCTTTCTATTCTTAAACTTAAAGTTTCTAATCCTTGAAGTAATAAAAACGAATTAAACGGACTAATTGCAGGGCCCCAATCTCGCAAGCCCTCAAGCCTAGCTCTTAAAGCAAAAGCAATATTTCGATCTGTAGGAACTCCAAGCATTCCACAAATATCACTACCAAATCCAAAAGCATCCCAATGAACTAAACCATGATAAGCATTGCTGGGTTGACTCATTAAAGGATATTTTCCATTTCCCCAATCGAAAGTTCCTGCATCAACAATTACTCCTCCAAGGCTAGTCCCATGACCACCTATCCATTTTGTAGCACTTTGAACAACTACATCTGCACCATGTTCAATAGGTCGAATCAAAGCACCAGCAGCTCCAAGAGTGTTATCAACAATTAAAGGTATGTTTTTAGATTTAGCTAATTTGGAAAGTCCCTCAAAATCAGGAATATTAAATCTAGGATTACCCATTGATTCTACATAAATTGCTTTTGTAGATGAATCAATTTGTTCTTCAAAGCTCTCTGCATCATCCCCATCAGCAAACTTGACATTAATTCCTAAACGAGGAAATTGAACTTTAAATTGGTTATAGCTACCTCCATACAAAAACGAAGTTGACACAAAACTATCTCCAGCCGTAAGGAAATTGGTAATTGCGATAAATTGTGCAGACTGTCCTGATGCTGTAGCTAAAGCAGCGACTCCTCCTTCAAGAGCCGCAATTCTTTTCTCAAAAACATCAGTTGTAGGATTCATTAAACGGGTATAGATATTCCCGAATTCCTTTAAGCCAAATAAGTTTGCACCATGATCTACATCGTTAAAAACATATGAACTTGTCTGATAAATAGGAACCGCCCTTGAATTGGTAGCAGGGTCTGGGGCTTGTCCTGCATGCAATTGAAGCGTTTCAAAACGTTGGGAAGTCAAAGAATTAATTATCTCTATTTTCTTTTTAGCCACATAAGTTGAAAAATGGCTACCTAATCAATCCAATCATTAGGAGGTAAAGACTTATCCGACTCAGCTAATGATGGCAAATTTTCTTTAATAAATGACAAAAGTTTTTCATTTACTATTTTACGAAATTCATGAACACATGCTTTATCAATAATTTGATAATCTTTATTACCTTCATAATCACTATCTCTTAGAGATCGCCAACTAGCGTTTTCACCATTTACTTTGGCATTAGCCAAAGTTCCTTGGAAATCAAATTTCTTTGTAATAACTGAGTCTTTATAGATCTGCAAAGCTGTTTTGACTAAATCCTCTCTAATAGGAGCAATTAATTTAGCTTTAATAGTATCTGGTAATCCTAGGACTGGTTCAAAATAATCGATTACGCGAAGTTCTTCCTCTAGAAAAATGGGCCAAACCCCTCTCATACCATCATCTAAGTTTGCATTTGACTCAAAGTTATTCATTTCGTTCAGGAAAAACTGAATCCAGCAATAATATGACTTTTCCTTGAGAGGTTTTTTAACTGAAACTTTCTTTTTAGAAATCTCAGGCAATAAAGATTCTGCTTTTCTTAAAAACAACCGATCTTCCCTCTCCAAATTGATAGAGCCCCACCTTTGTCTGTAATCCCATAATTCAATATATTTATACAAATCTTCCTGATTCCAACCTAATTGTTTAAGCTCATCAGCCCTATGAGTTAATTCCTTTGCCACAAGAAAAAATAAATATCAATTTTACTTTAGTGACTAGATGGGTCTTGTGAAAACCCTAAACAATTTTTTGTACATCTGAGACAAAAGTTGAGTTTGAAGAAATTCCAATTTCATGCAGTGAATTTGACAAAATAGGAATTTGAGTAACGAAATTAGAAAGTAATCGGTATTGGACCTCTGCTCTATATAGATTCTGCGATTGATAATTTATTTTGAAGTACCTATTTGCTTGTAAAAAGTCAGTTAAGAATCTAATAGTTAATTCAAATATTATCAAGTAAATAAATTCGGGAATGAGTCCAAAGAAGTAATCACCCTTTTGATGTGGTATTGAGAAATAGCCATTGAGAAAATACTTACAGCAATTAATATCAAAATAGACATTCTCTATATCACTTGGATCCTCGCCGGCCATATTACAAATAGAACGAATACAATCGGCCAAATCAGTAAGCAAATAACCAGAGGAGACCGTATCCAGATCGATCAAAGAAACAACGTCTTTATATTTAATGTCAAAGAGAAAATTACTTAACTTAGGATCACCATGTATAACACTATGATCAATTGATTTATATCTTAAAGATCCTAATAAAGATCTAACATATATAATATGATTAGACAAACTAATAATTAATTTTTGAGTCCTTTTATTTAAATCATCATCTAATTTTATAAAGTTATAATCTTTAATGCTTATATTAAATTGATCTAAATAGAACGTCGTATTATGAAAATTTTTAATACTATTAGCTACTTTTGTAAGATCTAGATCGGAGGAAATTAAATGAAACTTAGCAAGACCAAGGCCTATTTCATAAGCAATTGATTTTTCTTTTAAAATATCGTAGCTAAAAGTATCCTCTATATACACCATCGCTCGCCAATAACCGGAATCATAAGGGAACAAAAAAAGCTTATTAGAATCACACCTAATTAAACTTGGGACCTCGAATCTACGGCAATCGAAATCTATTAAGTTTTTTTTTATTTTATTTTTAATATGATCCGTTATTAAATTATGATTCATATTTAATATATCATAAGATTCAAATATATTACTAAGACACTGCAAGATAAATTTAGACTTTTTACCATTACTTAAATATTCAATAATGTAAGTTTTATTTATAAAACCAGAATCTACTAAGTCTATATTTAAGACATTACTTTTATAAAAAAAATTTTGTGTAATATAATTAATTTTTTTAAAATCCATAAAATAGATCTACAAATCAGACTTTATTAAATAAGTTTCTATATAATCAATAACCTTATTATAAATTGGAATGTCTACTGATTCTATTTGATTGCCAAAGTCAATATCACTTAATTCGAAAAAAGATCTATCATCATCAATTAAAGACTTGGTAACAAAATCAATTGAAGACTTTAAATGAAAATTATTTAGCGAATCAGATATTTTTTTGCTCTGGCAAGATCTAACAGACTCTTGACAATAATTAGCTAGTTCACGAGTACTTGTCATAACTTTATAAACATATTTCTTCATTTTATTAGGACCCATTATACACATATATAAAAGATTTATCATTGAGGAGTTATTCAAAGGAATTGAATATTTCTTCAAGATATGTGGCCAATAATTTAAAGAATTTATTCCTTCTAAAGCTCCGCGCTTTAGTCCAGATTTTGCGCACCATTCTATAAACTCGTCTACATCTTCTGGACACCTCCCATACTCAATCATCTTCTCAGCGAGGACTTGACCAGCTTGAAAATTCCTAGTTGGCTTACCACTTACCGGCAACATCATGCTCCCTCTCACGTCGGCAACCATGGCAGTCAACTGACAAAAAGTATGATCTCTTATCTGCACAAAATCTCCATCCTTCTGTAAAGAAGCCTCTATACGTTGAACACCATATCCTAATTCAGTGATAGGGAAGGGTTGTTTTGTATATAAGCTCTCTCTATCTGCTCGACTCATAGAAACATAAGCAGCCTGATCCAGGCATTGATCTAATAAAAGAGTTAATAAAGTTGGCAGTAATCCAGGATTATTCTTATGAAAAGTATGAGCAAAACCTGCCAAAATTGAAGAAATATTTTTAGCAGCTTTTATGTATTGACCTTCAACGTTATGTATACCTGCAGAAACTTGAATATTAGGTGAAATTTTATTTAATAGTTTGGCACCTAATATTGCATTCATAGCATCTGGATGACAAAAATTAGCAGTAAAGCTATCTAATGGGTTACGAAGTGCTCCGTGTCGATGAAACCCTGAAAAAAAAGCTAGATTATTTAATTTTTCACACAAAACGAAAGATTCATTCAAATTGTAGTCATGGCAAAATGATCCAACCAGGCATGCAATTAAAACATTATCTCGTTTAAGTTTTTTTCTGAGCTTAAATGCTAAATCAACATCGCTTATTATATGTTTACTATTTGAACTCAAAAGAACTAATTCACAGTTAATTATTAAGTCTTCAAGAGTATTATATCTTCCTGATTTATCAGAGTTTGCAATTGCGATAGATTCAATTTTATTTTTTATACCGTTATCCATTTCAGACAGATCAATATCAGAAAAAGCCCCGAAAAGTTCTCTACCGTCTCTAGGTGCTAAAAGAATGTTTAAGCCTTCATTTTGCAATGCACAGTTGTAGGCAAGAGAAGCAGGATACAAGCCGACACTATAAAATCCTACTTTTCCATTCAAAACCTCTCTAATTCTTTTAGCTAAAGGCTCAGTTGAATAAGGCTCATCAAAGAAGCTATTACTTAAATTCTTTTCAAACACAGTTTATTTTCATTCGATTGCATTATATACAATAATAAGAAACTTTTAAAAAGCGTTTTTATAATAATGAATATTTATCTATATACTCATTTAGGAATAAGAACTATCAAAAAAGTGTATATTCATTTGAACTAGAGTAAACTAATATTTAAAGTCTTCTTTTATTAAAATGTTCAAGACGAAAGAAGAAGTTATTAGCACTATTATAAAGGAAAAAAATATTCTAATAGTTCAGGATCTTGACGGAGTATGTATTCCACTAGTTCAAGACCCACTCAAAAGAGAGATAGACAAAGAATACGTGAAGGACGTTGCAAGATTAAGAGAGAAGTTTGCAGTTCTAACCTGCGGTGAGCATGAAGGCAGAAGAGGCGTGAATCGTTTAGTTGAAAAGGCACTTAATTCAAAAACAACAGCAAAAGAAAATGGATTTTACTTACCTGGCCTCGCTGCATGTGGAGTTGAATTTCAAGATAGATATAGTAATTTATGCTATCCAGGCCTTCAGGATAATGAGATTAACTTTCTAGCAAAAGTTCCAAAGTTAATGCGCTCAATGTTAACTAATGAATTAAAAGAATTCCTACCAAATATATCAAATGACTTAAGAAATAAATTTATCAATGTAGCTGTTTGTGATACCCGCTTTACTCCAACTTTAAACTTTAATGAAATTCTTAGCTACGTGAAAAATGATTATATAAAAATAAAAGATTTACAATTAATTATGGTAAAAATAATGAATAATTTAATAGAAGAATCTAAAAATTGTGGCTTAGACAAATCTTTTTATCTTCATTTGATGCCAAATCTAGGATTAAAAAATGGTAGAGAAATAATAAAATATGCAACTCAAAATGAATTCGGTACAACAGATATTCAGTTTATTATCAAGGGTGCAATAAAAGAAGCAGGTCTTTTATTTCTATTAAATAAATACATATCAAACAAAACCGGCGTTTATCCTTTCGGTGAAAACTTCAACGTCAGAAATGCCCCAAAGACACTTAATAAATTAATAGACCTATGCAAGCGTAAAATTCCTAGCGATCAAATGCCATTGTTAATAGGTGTTGGTGATACTGTAACCTCGGTTAAAGATAATAAGGATAATTCATGGCTGAGAGGAGGTAGTGATAGAGGTTTCTTAACATTGATACAAAAGTTGGGAGAATCATATAAGAAAGAGAATCTAGTTGTATTTGTTAACAGCTCCAACGATCAGGTATTAAGGCCAAGAGTTAATGGAATTGACATGAAAGGTATTAGCGATCCTAATGATGATTTAAAATTCGATATGGTTATTAATGATGGTCCAAAAGAATATATAGAGTGGTTTAAGCAATTAGCTATTAACTTTTGACTTATTAATAAAATATTTGCACCTAAAAAATATTTTAACTATAATGGCAAAATATGTTAGTTATATTTAGATCTCTATGGAAATAAAAAAAACAAAGTTCCCGGAAATAAAAAGAGACTATCTTGACACTTTGCAAATAAATATAGGTTATAAATGCAATCAAGCCTGTAGTCATTGTCACGTTAATTCTAGTCCCAGCAGAACAGAAATGATGAGCAATGATATTATAAAACTTATACCTAAAGTTATAAAGGCTAACAATATTAAGCTATTAGATATTACTGGAGGTGCACCCGAGCTTCATCCTAAATTCAAACAATTAGTAAAAGAAGTACGTAGTCTCAATGTTGAAGTTATGGATAGATGTAATTTAACAATACTTACAGAGCAAGGTTATGAAAATTTAGCTAGTTTTTTAGCCTCAAATAAAGTACAAATAACAGCATCCCTTCCTTGTTATCTCGAAGGTAATGTAGACAAACAGAGAGGTAAAGGTGTTTTTGAAAAAAGCATATTAGCTCTTAAAAAGCTTAACTCACTTGGCTATGGAATAAAAGATAAAGGTTTACTTTTGAATCTTGTTTATAATCCAAGTGGTCCACAACTTCCACCATCCCAGAAAGAATTAGAGGATACTTATAGACTAGAACTAAAAGAAAGGTTTGGTATTTTTTTCTCCAATTTATTTGTGTTAGCCAATATGCCAATTAATAGATATGAAAACTATTTAAAGATAATTGGGAAACTAAAAGAGTATAATAAATTACTTAAAGATAATCATAATCCTGGAAACATTAACTCCGTAATGTGTAGAAACACTTTGAGTGTTGACTGGAAAGGTTATCTATATGATTGTGATTTCAACCAACAACTTGGAATGAGAAGAAATGGTGACATTAAACATTTGGACGATCTATTAATTCCTTTTGTCTCTTTAAAGGATAATCCTATTTCAACAGGAGATCATTGTTTTGGCTGTACTGCTGGAGCTGGTTCTAGTTGTGGTGGAGAATTAGCTTAAAGCCAGTGTTTCTTTATTAAGACACTTCGGACATAATGCTCTTACGTTTAACGATGATTCCAATAATTTAAATCCGAAATTTTTAGCTGCTGCCTTACCAGCATTAATCACTGCATTATTTTCAAACTCTTCAGTTCTACCACAGCGAATACAAATCAAATGATGATGATCTGGATGATCATGACTAAGCAATTCAAACCTATTACCCCCCTCACTTAAATCAAGCTCATTAAGGAAGGTCATTTTAACCAAGAGTCTTAAAGTTCTGTAAATAGTTGCAAGAGAGACCTTCTCTCCAGAAATTGTCAATTTGGAATGCACCTCTTCCGCACTGAGATGAATTCCAGATCCAATCTCTTCAAATAAAGAAAGAACCTTTTTCCTTTGAGGGGTCATTCTTTTGCCATCCGAACGAAGTCCTGACTCAAAAGGAGAAGGGTGGGTACGATAGGAAGAGGGTGAAACCAATATCAGCCTTGCTTTCTCAATAGTTTAGCGTAATGAGAAAAGCTTGCAATGCACAGAGGCTTCCATGAACGCATTTTAGTTGTAAATGATGTCTAAGAATATTAAATGATTTATATTTAAATTAGATAAAAAGAAATTCTAAATGGATCAATTTTTAAGACAATGTCCTACAGAAAAGAAATTAAATAATAATAGTAAAACATTATTAGAGAATGAAACTCTACTACTCATAGTAGATGTTCAACAAAAGCTTATTAATAATATTAAAGGAAGTCAACTATTAATATTTAATATAAAAAAGCTTATCGATACATGCAATTTACTCAATGTTAATATCGCTATTACGGAACAAAATCCATTAAAGCTTGGAATGACTTTAGAATCAATTTTAAGTGATAATAAATACCCTAAATTTGAAAAAATGGAATTTAGCTGTAGCGAGAATAAGAACTTTCTTAATTATATAAATAAAAATAATTTCAAAAATATTATAGTTTGTGGAATTGAGAGTCATATATGTATCCTTCAGACATCGATTGATCTTTTAAAGAAAGGGTTCAATATATTAATTCCAAGGGATGCTATCGGAAGCAGGAATGAAATAGATAACAATACTGCTTTTTTAAGGCTTATATTATCAGGAGCAGTAGCATCTACTACGGAGAGTCTAATATGTGAATTATGCAAGACCTCTAATAGAAAAGAATTTAGAGAGGTTAGTAAAATTTTAAAAAATTCATTTTCAAATTAAATAATAAGAAAATATCTAGACAAATCATTTTTATCAGGCAGTCTGAAGAAAAGAAAGATGGAATCATGAATGATTTGTATAAAAACATAATAATTTCACTACTTACGTTGAGCATAGGTTGCATTATTTCCTTAGTAAGTCCAAAAATTCTAAAAAAGGTTTTAAGGAGAATAACCTCCGCCACGCAAAGCAAAACAGATGACTACATAGCGAATCTTTTAATTGAGACTATTAAGCCTTTAGGGTTGATCTTAAGTTTCATAGTTGCATGGAAAGTTTTATTGATTGGTGGAATAGTAGATAAGACATTTATAGGTATTAGTAAGTTTCTATGCCTTATTTATATAGTCAGATTTGTAAATAGAGTATTTTTTAAAATACTCCAAAGATGGGCAAACAAAATCAATGATCAATCTATTAGTGAAATGATTCGCTCACTTAGTCCAATGGTTGGGGCATCTGTTTGGAGTCTTGGAATTATTTTTTATCTTCAAAATATGGGTGTCCAAATGGCTGCTATTTGGGCTCTATTAAGTGCAGGAGGTATTGGTGCTGGCCTGGCCTTAAAGGAGCCAGTTCAAGAGTTCTTCGAATACATAACGATCCTCCTTGATAAACCATTTCAAAGTGGACAGTTTATTCATATTGATGGAATCTGGGCAAAAGTTGATAGCGTAGGTGTTAGATCTACACGCTTAAGAAGTATTAACGGAGAAGCAATAGTGATGAGCAATAGCAGATTAACAAATGGAGTAATATCAAATTATGCTGAAATGAATAAAAGAAGACTAGTTCATAAATTGGGTGTGGTATATGAAACTACATATGAGCAAGCAAAAAACATCCCTATGATGATTAAAAATATCGTTGACAAGACTGAAAATGCGATCTTCGACAGATGTCATTTTATCGAATTCGCAAATAGTAGTCTTGATTTTGAACTTGTCTATTACATTCCGACTAGTGATTATCTTCAAGCAATGTCAGCACAACAAGAAATCAATCTAGAAATCATGAGGAAGTTCCAAAATGAAAATATTAGCTTCGCATATCCAACCCAAACAATTCATTTGAATAAATAAGAGATTTTTATTTAATTATCTTATCTATTAGAAAATTAGATAAATCCCATAAATGATCAGATAAATCTTCTCTTTGGGCATCCTTACTGATATCAGATTTTTCAAAAATAAATTTACCTGATGAAATAATTTTATTACTATAATAATTAAATCCAGATTTTTTATATTTAGAGATACAAGCTAAATCACTTAAAATTAAACCGGCTTTTTTATTTGATATAGTTATTCTTAAAATATCTCTAGCTAAAAAAGCAAATAATATTTGTCCTAATTGATTATATTTTCTACTATACCTAAAAAATCCTCCACTATTTCTAGAGATTACCAAGCCTGGTGCCCAAGCAATAACTGGCATTGATAGTTTTTTACTCATCAAATAAGTACTTAACTTTTTTGCAAAAAGAATATTGCATAATTTACTATCTTTATATGCTTTATCAGCATTAAATTTATTCCCATCAACCATCTCAAATCCCAAACCAGATTCTAATCCTTTTAAGTTTCCTAAGCTGGCCTTTGCTCCTACTTTCCCGCCAGCACTATCAGGGTTATGAACTTCTGATGAGGTAATAATTATTTTTGGATCTTTACTTCTATCCATCAAAGATAAAATCTTTGTAGTAAGATAGAAATGTGATAAATGATTGACTGCAAAAGTTAATTCAATTCCCTGCTTTGATATTCTAGGTGTTTTTGATCCTGTATATTGAAGACCAGCATTTAAGATTAAGACATCTATCTTTAAACGTTTTTTTTTAAGTTCAGAACATAGCGAGTCAATACTTTTCAAATCAGAAAGATCCATTATTGGAGTAGAAATCTCTCCTTTCTTAGATAATTTAATTGGTAATTGATTAAATATATTAATCAAGACTTCATTCGCTCTAGATATATTTTTACATGGTAAAATTATTTTATGACCAAGGGAAATTAAATTTAAAACTGCTTCATAACCAATACCTGATGAGCCCCCTGTTATAAAAATAGTTAAAGATTTACCTTTTTTGAAACTATTTAATTTCTCTGTCATAATTTTTTAATTTTAATTTTAATATTTAATAATTTATAATTAAATTAAATTATTTATTATCTCAATTTTTATTGAAAAAGTCTTCATAGATACTTAAAAATAAAATAAAACCCTTAAGTTGATAAAAAACATTAATACAATTCATTGTTAATCCCATCAGAAGCTATTCTTGATTCTATAGGCATAGGTGTTTAAAGTGGGATTCCTGGGAAGCAGTCAAATAACTAGATTTTATTCTAAGAAATTAAATGCTAATTTTCGATTCCAAGTAAACGGAAACGACAATGTTCCTCAAGGGGAGCTATGAGGAATAGTGCATTAAAAGATGCTCTAGTACTAGGTTCAGGCCCAGGCGCTTTATCAATAGCGGCAGCATTAGCAAGTGAAAACTTAAATATTGAAATCTTATCGGAGCAATCTCCAGAAGAACCTTGGCCCTTTACCTATGGTATTTGGGGTGAAGAGGTTGACGACCTTGGTCTAAGTCATTTACTTGAACATAGATGGATAAATACCATTAGTTATTTTGGGGAAGGAGACAAGGATCCAAATTCTAAAAAGAATGAAGTTACTAAACATAATAGAGATTATGGGCTTTTTGATAAAAACAAATTGCAAGCTTATTGGTTAGATCAATGCAATAAGGCTGGAATAGAATGGCACAAAGGATCAGCAATTAACTTAGAAACCAATCAATTAACCAGCACAGTTAAAACTTCCAATGGTAAGAAGCTTAATGCTCGTTTAGTAATTGACGCAACTGGTTACAAACCCGTTTTTATTAAATCTCCGAACCAAGGCCCAGTAGCCGTTCAAACTTGTTACGGCATCGTAGGGAAGTTCAACGAACCCCCTGTCGAGAAAGGTCAATTTGTTCTGATGGATTATCGCTGTGACCACTTGAATCCAGACGAGAGGAAAGAAGCTCCAACATTTTTATACGCTATGGATATGGGAGATGGAAAATTTTTCTTAGAAGAAACATCCTTGGGTCTATTTCCTCCAGTCTCTCTTGATGAGTTAAAAAGAAGACTGGAAAAAAGATTAGAAACTCGGGGATTAGAAATAAAAAGTCTTGAGCATGAAGAGCATGGTTCATATTTGCCAATGAACATGCCTATACCTGATCTATCACAACCGGTTCTTGGTTTCGGCGGTTCTGCTGGGATGGTACACCCCGCATCCGGATACATGGTTGGAAGCCTTTTAAGGAGAGCTCCTAAGGTTGCCAAAGCTCTTTCATTGGCAATGAAAGATCAAAAAGCATCCTCAGCTTCACTAGCAAGGGAAGGATGGCAAGTCTTATGGCCATCAGAACTTAGAAGAAAACAAGCTATTTATAAATTTGGATTAGAAAAATTGATGCGATTTGAAGAGGAGTTGCTAAGGGGATTCTTTGTAGAATTTTTTAGTTTACCTAATAAACAATGGTATGGATTCCTTACAAATACACTTAGTCTTAAAGAATTAGTATCCGCAATGTGGAAAATGTTCAGGAAATCACCTTGGGCTATAAAGCAAGGCTTAATGAACATGCATGGTAGAGAATTAAATTTATTATTTAAAGCATTAATATTTAATAATAAATGAGAAAGATTCTTATAAGTGGAGCAACTAGAGGTATAGGAAAAGCGATAGCATTAAAATTACTTAAAGAAGGTCATTCATTAAGCTTAGGGGTAAGGAATAAAGAAGATTTAATAAATACATGCTTAGATCCAAGATTAAATAATCCAGAAAGTTTTTTAGTTCATAACTATGATGCTACTGATCAAACTTCATCAAAATCATGGGTAGAGAGAACAGTCAAAACTTTTAGAAATATTGATACTATTATTCATTGTGCTGGAATATTTAAAAGAACAAATTTAATATTTAATGATAATGATGTGCAAGATATTGAAGAACTATGGAAAGTTAATGTAATGGGGCCATGGATATTAACAAAAGATGCCTGGAAGTATTTAAGTAATAGTACTTCAGCACGAATTATTGTCTTGGTATCGATGAGTGGAAAGCGATCTAAAGGCAACTTAGCTAGCTATTCAATGAGTAAATTCGCTTTAATGAGCTTATGCCAAACAATGAGAAATGAAGGCTGGGAAAAAGGTATTAGGGTTACAGCTATTTGCCCAGGCTGGGTAAATACAGATATGACAAAACAAATAAATCATTTTCCCAAAAAAGATATGACACAGTCAAATGATATTGCAAATATTTGTTCTAATTTACTTGATTTGCCAAACAGTTCTGTTCCTTTTGAAATAGCACTAAACTGTCAACTTGAAACAACACTATGAGGGAAAATGATGAAGGACTTTTTTTAAATAGGATTAGTGGTTTTCTTAAATGTATTCAATACTCCCAGAATTGCCTTACGAAGATACTTATGAAAATAATTTCTATAAAAACTTCCTATAGCTTTACCTACTGAATAAGTTCTTTGTATGAGACCAACTATAAAATTAAAAAGCCACAGACAAACCAAAACCGTAAGAGCCAATGAAGCGATTGAGTAAACCTTATTTAGCTGGTCTTGTATTGGTTCTAAGAATTGAAGATAATCAGAAATGTTCATTCTCTCTAAAGGTCGTTACCTATTAAATATCTTTATAGCTATATTTTTATAATTAAGCAAGAATTTATAAATTATATGTATATAATCTATAAATAATTATTTAAATTAAAAGGCAATTGAAGAGCGAGAGAAAGTATATAGAACATATGCAACTGAAATCATCGAAATAGCTATTAAAAAGCCTTTCAATCTGTTAGAGGTTGTAGAGAAAAGTGTAAGGTCATCAGTATCATAACCACCAAAACTACCGAGAATTGCAAGTGACCACATTGGGAAAGAGGCAAATAGTACTGAAAGAAAGAAACTAAATATATACATCTTATTAATAAGGAATGAAACAATAAAAGTTATAGCCGCGAAAAATAAAGATCCATTTAATCCTATTCTCAACTCATCATTTAAGCTTTTTGGAAAATTACTTTTACCTTCTAAATGTTTTTTACAATTATTAACTTCTGATTCAGACAAACGAAAATAGTTCGTATCTGGAATTCTCTTCTTCTTATAAAGCCTAAGCAATCTTACTTCAAAAGATTTGGGATCATTAGTTTTGAAAGAAGAAATTATTTCACCTGGTTTCATCTTACTAGCCTCACTTTTCAAATTAGCAGTGCACCCGAGTTTATATAAATCTCCATTTTTCATTAAATAAACAAATCCTGACATGATTTAATATTCTTGAGAAATAAAGTGTTTGGAATATAAAAAAATGGATTATATTCTTATAGTAAAATATAATTTCCAAAAAAAATAATAAAAGATATACATATGAAGCATATTCTTTTAAGGTTTATGAGAATGGCTAATCATATCTAGGTATAGGGCTCATGATGATTTTAACAGGAAAATTATGAAGCACAATATTTTATATAGCTTTAGACGATGTCCTTATGCAATTAGAGCTAGATGGGCTTTATTAAATACAAATCAGGTAGTGGAGTTAAGAGAGGTCGAACTAAAGGATAAGCCTATTGAGCTAATTGAAATTTCTAAAAAAGCAACTGTACCTGTATTACAGACTACTTTAAAAAAAGTAATTGACGAGAGTTTAGACATTATGAAATGGAGTATTGAAAGATCTTATATACATAAATTGTTTGGTGATAATAATGAAAAGTCTAAAGAAATATTTAGTCTTATAGAAACAAATGATAATCAATTTAAATATCATTTAGATCGGTTTAAATATGCATCTAGATTCAATTTTGAAGAAGCAGAAACTCATCGAGCTGCTGCCACGAAAATACTTTTATCTTTAAATAACAGATTAAAAGAATTTGCGACCGAAGGGGAACCTTTATTTCTCGTTGATGCAAAAGAAAGCTTAGCTGATTGGGCTATCTGGCCATTTGTAAGGCAATTTAGAATAGCGGATATAAAAAACTTTGATCAAAACCATGAAATCCAATATTTACGAAGTTGGTTAAATTATTATTTCACGCATGAGAAATATCCAATAGTTATGAAAAAAAATGAACTATGGAGGAAACAAAATAAGCCTCTGATTTTCGGGAAATAAAGTAGAAAATTATTCTGATGCTCTTCTTTTGTCAATGATTCTTGATAACTCTAAAAAGTACCCAGCTGTACAAAATTTACCTAGATTTCTATCTCTATTTCCTATATCGCTCCTAAATTCTGCAGTTTCTGCCATGACCAAATCCAACTGATCCTGAGGTAATTCATAGAGCTCTCTTAATTCAACCTCTTTTCCAAGTAGATGACTTTTAAACCATTTTTCTTTTAATTCTTGAGGAGGAATATCATTGTAAATTTGTCGGTTCATTTAAAGCAGGGAAATGGTTTATTAAATCTAATATTTATATAAATTATAACTTTAATTAAGTATGTTGATTGTCATGCTGAAGCTTTTGTATATTTTGACTGCAAAGATATTGCGACAACGAATAAAGACAATGAAATTAATACACAAAATTCTGTCCATCCTTTAAGACCAAAATTACTTATAAACAAAGGTGCTACTACCGTAATTAAGCCTCCAGAAAGAAGTGGTTGAAGAAATAATTGCTTAATAGAAAACACAGGAAGCGTATTAGTAGAGTTTCGAGGATCAGCCAATCTCAAGAGTAATAATCCACTAGCTGCCACTCCAGTTGAATTTCCAAACTCTGCTATTGCTCTTTCAAACCATTCTTCTCTAAAAAATAATCTAGAAAAAATCAACATCCCTGCAAGATTCCAAATTAATCCACCAATGGCTAAAATCGTTATTGGAACCCAGTAGTTAACCAATAAAGGTAAATTCAATCCAGCCATAGCTGTGATTATTAGTAAATCTGTTGAAAGTATGCCAATCTCACGTTGAAAAAGTGATGAGACTAATTTAGTATTTCCAGTTTTTTCCAATAAAGATCTTATACAGAATGAACCCATCAAAGCCAATGGGAATACAGGAAAAGCAAATATAACTTGCTTACTTATATCACTCAAATAATTAGATGATAATCTTAAACAATAGAGTAGAAATATTCCAACTAAAACAGCTAGTCCTACTAGAGCAAAATTATATAAAAGCAACTTAATTTGTTCAATTGGTTTAAATTCCAATTCAATGTCATTTAAATCATTTTTGATCTCTGGTTCGGCTGGAACAAGCCATCCCAAAAACCTACCTAGTACGACTAAACCGCTACCTAGCAAAGTAGAAGCAAGTAAACCTACAGTTGCCATTGCGAACCCAAGATCTAGGCCCTCAGGGAAGCCTAACTTCATAAAACTATCTCCCATTATTGCAGCAGCTCCGTGTCCCCCCTCAAAACCAACTTCAATAATGCATCCCATCAGTGGATCTACCCCGAAGTAAGGAAGCAGAAATGACAACACAATTATCCCACCAACAACATATTGACCAAAGCCTAGTAAAAGTCCCAATAAGGCCTGGGAAGCAACTGGTTTCCAAATAGCACTAATGCTTGGAATTGGTCTTCCAAGCATTAAGGTCGCGAAAACTAAAGTCAGCAATGGCGTTGGTAATTGCATCCATGTATCCAGAACCCTTTCTGGTAATAATGAAAAAGGTCCATAAGGACCAATTAAAAAACCTAATGCTCCAACTAAAAGTGCTATCGGAATACCAAATCTTTCTAACTTCATCGCAGAATCTAATCTTCTACCAAGGGTCAGAAGAATTCCTATGATTCCAAGAAGGCCCAAGGAAAGTACTAATGTTGGGATTGCATTAGTTTTATATAGGTCATCCAAGCCTAAAAACGACAAACTCATCTATAAACAAGCTTACGGAAGTAAATGAAAATTCCTAAAAAATAATATCCCATATGAATATTTAACATCACAAGTAAATTTGATTCTTATCATATCTCAATCAAACATTTAATTTGCTCTAATCATTAGTAAATATGTGATAAATCACTAATTAGTAATCGAAGAAATAAAGATTTTAAAATATTAAGAGATATTGTCGATTCTAATTGTAATTACTGACCTATTGATTAATTAAGCCCAATAAAAAAGCCCCAAACAAGTGGGGCTTTTTTATTAAGTTAAATTTATTTAACTATTTTAATGATACTGATGCAGTATCTAGATTACTTAAGGCATTAGTTACTCGTTTAAAATCGAATCCCATTGCCCGAAGAGCATGCCATAAATGACCTTGGATAAAGAAGAATCCAAAGTAATAATGGACGTTTGATAGCCAAGCACGTGAAGTATGAGCTCCGTTAGGAAGATCAACAGTATCTATCCAATAAGGAGAAATACCAAACTTAAGTGCCAATGGTTCGCCAAACCATTCAACAGGATAAACAGTAGTGTTTTGTGCGCACCAGAATGCTGCAACTACTGCCATCCAACCAATACCAGCAAGAGACCATGAAAGGACAGCTTCTGCAGAAAGAAGACCAGATCCTTTGAACTTCGTATATTCACCGACTTGCTTAGTAGCGATATGGAATGCTCCACCAGTAATTTCTAAGAATGCCAAGAAAGCATGACCTCCCATTACATCTTCCAAACTATCGATAGTGAGGAAGTCGAACTGATGATCCCATATGTGACTCAAATTAAGGTCATATTCAACCTGACGAATAGCCCCAATAGCAGGATCATAAATTCCATGAATTCTGGCCCATTCAACAAACCAAATACAAGCTACACCAAAGAAAATCAAGTGATGTCCAAGTATAAAAGTCTGGTTGTCAGGGTTGTCCCATTCAAGTTTAAATTTCCTTGCCTGAGGTACTGAAGATTCCTGCATATCGCTAGAAAAAAGCAATGAATGCATTAATCCACCAGCGCCATAAACCATGGACAAAACTAGATGAACTACAGCAATTGAAACGACTGCAGTACCACCAACAAAAGCCCCAGACTCATCAAAGCCCAAACCTAAAGCTGCTAAATGAGGAAGAGCAATTAAAGGCTGATGACCCATAGGTACAGAAGGGTCAAAACGAGCTAATTCAAATAACGTGAAGGCACCAGCCCAGAAAGCAATCAAACCGGTATGAGCGGCATGAGCAGCAATAAATTTGCCTGAACGGTTGGTGACCCCTGAGTTACCAGCCCACCACCCGTAGGTGACTGCTGAATTTCCATAGGTCTGCATTAGAAGTTCTATTTTTCAAAACCGAACAGAGAATACTGCAATTTCATCGAATACTCATGCAAGAGAAAGAATCTGTAAATTTTTTTTATTATTCAAATCCTATCCAAATAAAAAAATATCCAAAAGACGAGGTTTTAAACAATACAAAAACAGACAGCCAATGAGAGATAACAAACAAAATCAAGCAAATTGCCTATCTTAGACTTTTTGATTAAAGAATTAATTGATACATAAAAATAATTTATATCAGGCATTCGAGACCAATCAAGTCTCTTAATCCATATAAATACATCCAAATATGTAATTAATATAAAAGATTAATTTAGTCTCTTTATTTATAACTATTAAATAGTTAAATCCTTTTGGATAATGAATCATGAACTTCAATCGACTTAATAATCTAGAGATGGAGACAGAAGACCACTATAGAGAGAAAGCGAATGTTTATAGAACATCGGCTGAATACGGAAAAATGATTTCTCTTTATCCAATTTTGGAGACTTCGATCAAAGACTGTAAAGGTGAAATTCTCGTGGCTTAAAAATCTTCAATCCTGAAATACCGAATTCAAGAAACTCTTGATTTTTTCTTTAAGCTGCTTTTTGAGTAAAAGAATCATCATTTTTCTGCAAATATTCAACAACTTCTTTACATCCGCTTATAAAATAGAAAACTTTTGGCTTCCAGGGTAATTGCTTAGGATCATTTGAACTTCTCCAGTGAGATCCTGGCTTTAGATAACCCCTTTCTCTCAACACTTCTAAAGACTGTTCATCTACTCTTAAAACCTCACTAGCTTCTTTCTGTGATAGCCACATTGATGCTTCTATCATTCTCAAACAAACAGGTATCTTTTTTCTAACGTAAAAAGCCAACCAAAGAAAGCTCAAAACGTCAGATTAAAAGCAAATAAGAAAAAAATTATACTTAAAGTATTAAAAATGTTAGATAAAATATTATTTAAATCTAGTAAAACCAAGGCCTAATGCTATGCTCGCTTATAGGAATAGTTAAACCAGAGTCAGTGGATAGACGAGAAGATTTGCTAGTTTTATTATCATTTTTCTTATTAACTGATTTAGAAGATTCTAGATAATTTTTTTCATCCCATCCAGCCTCCCATTTAGACAAATCAATTATTTGAGACCACGAAACTTTTACAATCACATTCGAGTCAAGTACAGACATAAGAACGACCCATCTATTAAGCAATTCTCCACCATAATTAATTGCGACGAAATGAACTTGATCATTTATATATACCTTGCTAGTCCATGCTTTTACTGGAGGCCAAATCATAAAATTCAATAGTTGATAGTAATTATTCTAATAAATAACTTTGAGCATTTTTATTTAAAGTCTAATACTTAAATATTAATTATTTTTCCTTTTTTATTTTAATATATTCTTCTCTTATTGATTCTAACAATGCCTTCTTCTTTCTCATCATTTTATTCTTTTCATTAAAATCTATTTCAAGTCTCTCTTCCTTTGTTAAGTTCATCCAATTTTTCATTTCAAATGTTTCTTCAGATTGTTCATGAAGTTTTTTCTTCTTCTTGAAAAGAAATTTAAATAGCATTATGTTTTTTAAAATTAAATCAGTTAAAGACTTCAAATCAATTTGATTTATTTAAGCATCGATTATAGACATATTATTTTTTTATGACGAAAAATTTAGTTCCCTTCACCCAGCTTCCATAGATTTATGCATGTATTTTCTATTTCTTTTCGATCAACAACAGATCTTGTATCAAAAACCCAAGCCGGTGATCTCATCAAAGAAGCCAAATAATTCCAATCAAGTCCAAAGAATTCATCCCATGCAGTAAGAATTAAAACTGCATCAACATTTTTCAATGCCTCTGGAATGGAATTGGCCATTTTCCAAATTCCTTGATTATTAAATGAAATTTTTTCAAAATCTTCTTCTATTCTCTTAAATGAAACCTTAGGGTCATAAATCGATAAAATTGCTCCTTCTTCAAGTAAGTCACTGGAAATTCTTATTGCAGGAGATTCTCTAGTATCGTTGGTGTTTGCCTTAAAAGAAAAACCAAGTATTGCTATATTTTTTCCATTAACGGTGCCAAAAAGCTTCTCAAGGACAATTTTATAAATTCTATCTTGCTGCCAAGTATTGAGTACCACGACTTGATTCCAATAATCAGCAACCTCTGGCAAACCAAAATACCCACTTAAATAAACTAAATTCAAAATATCCTTTTTAAAGCAGCTCCCACCAAATCCAGGACCTGCACTAAGGAATTGATTCCCTATTCTTTTATCTGTTCCTATTGCTTTGGCAACTTCCTGAACATCAGCTCCAGTAGCTTCACAAAAGGCTGAAATAGAATTTATGGAACTAATTCTCTGAGCTAGAAATGCATTAGCAGCTAATTTTGAAAGTTCGCTACTCCATAAATTAGTACAAATTATCTGTTCACCAGGAACCCAATTCAAATAAATCTTAACCAGTGCATCTACAGCATCAGAATCCTCTCCACCAATTAAAACCCTATCAGGTTTTTCTAAGTCATTAATCGCGGTACCTTCAGCCAAGAATTCAGGATTCGATAAAACAGAAAAAGTTTTTGCGATTTCATTTTTTTGATTCTCTCTATTTGTTGTCTTAAGTATCTCTTTTATTGCTTGTGCAGTACGAACGGGAAGAGTACTTTTTTCAATTACTATCGTATGTCCTTTTGCATATTTAGCTACTTGCCTTGCACTAGCTTCAACCCAACTAAGATCACTTGCTTGTCCTGCTCCAAGACCTTTTGTTTTTGTTGGAGTATTAACTGATATAAAAATCATATCAGCATCAGATATTGATTTTTCCATTTCTGTACTAAAGAAAAGGTTTCGCCCTCTTGTTCTTGAAATTATCCGATCTAATCCAGGTTCAAATATTGGTAAATTATTTAGATCTGAATCATTCCATGCATCAATTCGTTCTTTATTGATATCAACAACCCTAACTTCTAAATCGGGACATTTATCTGCAATAACAGACATGGTTGGGCCGCCGACATAACCAGCGCCAATACAACATATTTTTTGTATTTTAATAGATCTCATTTAAAACAATCCATCATTTTTTCAAGCAATCAACTTTTTAATTAACTGATCTAAATCCTCCTTTGAAAAAATATATTCCTTACTCTGCTCATCATTTTGTTTATCTCTTAATTTCTTCATCAATAATTGACCCTTAGTGGCCTCATCCTCGCCTATAACTAAGGCCCATTTAGCCCTACTTTTATCTGCCCGCTTAAATTGTTTTGAAAAAGATGAACCTGAGTAATCCAATTCAATCATTAAGTTGGAAGATCTTAACTGACAAGTAATTTCCAAAGCTAGTTTCTCAGCTTTTTCACCTTTATGAATCACATAAATATCTGGGGATCTTGACTTTAAAATTTTATCGCCAGCAAGAATTATCAGCCTTTCCATCCCAATAGCCCAGCCAATCGAGGGGGCTTGAGGCCCTCCCAGCTCTCTTATCAGCCCATCGTAACGTCCACCACCACATACAGTTGCTTGAGAGCCTAAGTGATCACTTGTTATTTCGAAAGCTGTATGAGAATAATAATCAAGTCCCCTTACCAAATTATTGTTGATTTCATATGGGATCTTTAGATTATCTAGTAACTCCTGTAAATAATCAAATCTAGTTTTACTTTCATTAGATAAAAAGTCCTTTAAAGAAGGAGCCTCAGATAAAAGTTCTTTTGTAGAATTATTTTTACTATCTAATATTCTCAAGGGATTCACATCAATTCTTTTCTGAGAATCTTCATCTAATAAATCAAATCTCTGTGTAAGCCAATCTTTTAACTCTTCTTTGAAAATATTTCGATCTTCATTACTTCCAAGACTATTAATTTCTAAAGTCAAATCATTCAGACCAACATCCTTTAAAAAGTTCCAAGCTATTGAAATAACCTCTGCTTCACTCATAACAGATGCTAATCCAACAAATTCAACTCCAATTTGATGGAACTGCCTTTGTCTTCCTGCTTGAGGACGCTCATATCTAAACATTGGTCCTCTATACCAGAGCCTTTGAGGCCCATTATTTAATAATCCATGCTGGATAATTGATCTTGCTACAGAAGCTGTACCTTCAGGTCTCAAAGTGCAAGAGCGCCCCCCCCTATCCTCGAAGTTGTACATTTCTTTACCTACAACATCAGTATTTTCTCCAATACCCCTTGAAAACAATTCTGTTTTCTCAATAATCGGTGTCCTAATTTCTTGAAGCCCAGCTCGATTAAAATGTTCTAGTGCAATTGATTCGACCGTCTGCCAGCAATGACTCTGAGAAGGCAAAAGATCTACCATCCCTCTTAAATTCTTGAAATTTGTCAAAGTAACTTCAGCAAAATTATTTTTTGTTTGTTTAATAGTAATTGTTAACGTAAACCTCAAAATAATATTTATTGCGTAATTTTTGCTAAAAAAATTAGTAAGACTAAATTCGGCTAGAGGATTAAGCCTAATCCTCTAGCCGGGTAACACCTGAATATTTAATCAACCAATAATTAACTCTTCTTCTCACATTAAAAGGCATTTCATTTTGGAGTTGAATTAATTCCATAGCCCCGAGTCGTTTTAGTTCTCTTGATTCAAGAGTCCACATTCTTTCCGCTTCACAAATCAAACGAGCCCAACTTCTCGAGTGCTGCCATTGTCTCAGGCGCTTTTTTAATTCGTTACCGTCAGTTTTACTTTCTACAAGATGAAACTGACCAACTATATTTCCTTTAGTGAGATATTTTCTCATAAATCAATCATGGAGAAAACTCTAGGAAAACTCATTACTCAATACATTAAACATATATGAAAGATTTGGAATGAGTACTTTATGAAAAATCCACTTTAATCACGAAAGTCAACCTCATGCACAGGGAATTCTAATTTTTCCATATCCCTACGACTCATTTTTCTAGACCAGGCACCCTTAATTGCATCATTCCATCGGAAACCAGCGTTTCTTGCTAGATGCCTTTTTTCATAAGAGATCTCAGCACGAAGAAGAACTTTTGGTTCTAGCGCTCTAACTAACATTTTTTCAAGTTCACTACATCTTTTAAAGACCTCTGCCAAATATATGCAATCTGTCAAAGCTCTATGTGCATTCCAGACTGGTACACCATAAGCCAATGCAAGATCTCTTACAGAAGGGCGAGTCTTTAATTGTCTATCAACTGGCCAAGTTATGTCGTCCATAGAGCAAATCCATTGTTTTTCAATCTGAGGTAATTTATTAAGACCAAACCATTTCATATCAAATTCTGCATTGTGAGCAACAATCACATCTGATACTCGAACCAAAGATTCAAAATATTTAATTGCTTCAGATAGAGGTTGAGCCAATCTAGTTATTTCAGCAGGAATATTATTTATTTTTTCTGCATTATTTATTTCAACTGGTAACAGGAAGGATTGTTGCGCCAATACAGATCGATTTTTGACATTAAAAAGGATCGAACCCACTTCAAGACAATCATCCTTTTCATTATCAAGGCCAGTAGTTTCAGTATCTAAAATTAAGATATTCTCAGGTGAATTCTCTTTTTTTAAAATTTCAGGCCGTTCTTCGTTTGGTTTCAAAGAACTTTTTTCTCCTAGCTCTTCCTCTTTTTTATTAGCAATTTTTTTAGTTGTTCCATTTAGGAAATCAAGCTGTTCACTCTCTTTCTGATGAGTTTGCTTTTCTTTCACATTAAAATTAATTAGTCATGCCTCTATTATTATCAAAAAACAGAGTTGAATAAAAACTTAGCAGAAAATTAAAAATAAAAATTCTTTTATTTAACTTATAATCGTTATCTATTTCTCTTTCTAGAGTAATTATTCATCGATGAGTACTATTAGAAGAATAAATAATGTTTCTTGTCAATGGCCGTCCAGGCCAGTTGGTCTTATAGAAATAATTGGAGGTAGCTATATTTCAATAAAGCCAGAAGTTACGTACAAAAGACTTATTTCTGGTTTTTTGCAAAGAAATTTTGCAGTACATGCATGGAGCTATATACCTAATTTTGATCATCAACTTCAAGCGAATGAAGCATGGAAGCAATTCCGTCACTCTCGAAAAGTTCTTGAAAAAAAAGTTAGCATAATACCAAACTCAATAAGATTGGGTCATAGTCTTGGTTGCAAATTACATTTGCTCGCGCCGGATGGAGGTAGGAATTGCGATGGTTTAGTAGCTATAAGCTTTAATAATTTCAAGGCAGATAAATCTATACCTATGCTTGGGGAAATGTCTCAGAGGCTAAATTTCCAAACTGAATTTAGTCCAAGTCCCTCTGAAACATTCACTCTTATTAGAGAACACTATGAGCAAAGAAATAATCTATTAATCAAATTTAAAAATGATAATCTAGATCAAAATAATTTATTACTAAAATCATTAAGGGGTAGAAATTCTGATAAGTCTAAAATCATGCGAATTGACGGTAATCATCTAACCCCAGTAGGCGTAGGTCTAAGAGAAAAGTTACTGAAATCTAATTTCCAAAATTCTTCAAAATATGAAAAAATTGATTTTTTGGTCGATCAAATAGCTAATTGGGCAATTTAATATTAACTTCTTAATTTATCTAAAACTGATCTATCTTCAAGAGTACTTGTATCTCCCTTTATTTCATCACCTGAAGCCAGTGCTCTCAAAATTCTTCGCATTATTTTTCCACTTCTTGTTTTAGGAAGAGAATCAGTGAATTTAATTTCATCAGGTTTGGCAATAGGTCCTATTTCATTAACGACGTGTTCTTTTAATTGCGCATCAATATTTTTATTTGCCTCTGCTCCAGTTTTCAAAGTGACAAAGGCCACTATTGATTCCCCTTTTAAATCATCAGGCCTACCCACAACTGCAGCTTCTGAGACGAACTCATGACTTACTAAGGCTGATTCTATTTCCATTGTACCAAGCCTATGACCAGAGACATTTATAACATCATCAACTCGACCCATAACCCAAAAATAACCGTCTTCGTCTTTTCGAGCTCCATCACCAGCAAAATATAAATAGCTATTATCTGAAGGTTTTAAATACTCCCAATAACTCTCTCTAAATCTTTTTTCATCTCCATAAACATTTCTCATCATTCCTGGCCATGGTCTTTTGACTACTAAATATCCACCCTCATTACTAGCTACAGAGTCCCCGTCTGAATTGACGACATCAGCTTCAATTCCAGGTAAAGGGAAAGTTGCTGATCCAGGCTTGGTTGGAGTCGCGCCAGGAAGTGGGCTAATCATTACACCTCCCGTTTCTGTTTGCCACCAAGTATCAACTATTGGGCATCTCCCCCTTCCAATGACATCTCGATACCAGATCCAAGCCTCAGGATTAATTGGCTCTCCAACAGTTCCTAAAAGTCTCAAACTAGATAAATCGTATTGATTAGGAATCTTTTCTCCCGCTTTCATAAAGGCCCTTATAGCGGTTGGAGCAGTATAAAAAATCGAAATTTTATGCTTCTGAATTACTTCCCAAAAAGCTCCTGGATTTGACGGTCTAGGAACTCCTTCATACATAACAGTAGTTGCTCCATTAGATAGTGGCCCGTAGACGATATAACTATGTCCCGTTATCCAACCCACATCAGCCGTACACCAATAAACATCATTTTCACGAATATCAAAGATCCATTTAAAAGTTAAATGAGACCAAAGGTTATAACCAGCAGTTGTATGAACTACTCCCTTTGGCTTGCCTGTAGAACCAGAGGTATATAAAACAAATAAGCAATCCTCACTATCCATTTGTTCAGGCAAACATTCTTCAGATTGACTATCTACAATTTCATGCCACCAATAATCTCTACCATCATCCATAGAAATAGTTTTTTTAGTCCTCTGAACGACTAATACTGATTCGACCTTTGGACAAGCACCACCTTCCAATGCTGAGTCAACAGAATCTTTGAGAGGAATTACTTTATCTTTTCTAAAGCCACCATCTGCCGTAATTATTGCTTTCGCTTCACCATTAATCAATCGATCTCTTAGCGCCTCAGATGAAAAGCCTCCAAACACGACTGAATGTGGTGCTCCGATTCTTGCACAAGCGAGCATCGCAATTGCGGCTTCAGGCACCATAGGCATATACAAAGCGACAAGATCCCCTTTCTCAATACCAATAGATTTGAGTGCATTGGCTGCTTTGCAGACTTCTTTGTGCAATTGTTTATAAGTATATTTTTTTTGATCACCTGGCTCTCCTTCCCAAATCAACGCAAGTTTGTCAGCCGCTTGAGTATTTAAGTGGCGATCTAAACAATTAAAAGAAATATTAATTTTACCTCCATCAAACCATTTAGCGAATGGTGGATTGGACCAATCCAGAACCTTATCAAAAGATTTAAACCAATTTAATTCTTCTCTAGCTGCATCACCCCAAAATTTATTTGGATCTGATTTAGCTATCTCAGACATTTCCAAGTACTTAGAAAAAGATGAGATTCTACTTTTACTGGCAAAGTCTTCAGAAGGAGGAAAAACTCTCTGCTCCTGAAGAACAGACTCAATAGAGTTAGAATTGTCTAAATTCATGAAAGATAAAAACAACTTTTCATTTATTGCATTCAAGCTATTTCTGAGCAAAAGGCTTGAATAGTGAGACTCTTATTTAAAACAAATTCACAATGAAGAAAAATTGGGATTTCCCTAAAGCATTTTTATTTGATCTTGATGGAGTTTTAATTAATTCAGAACCCTTACATGGACAGGCATGGAAAGAAACAGCCTCGTTTTTTGATCTAAATCTAACTCAAAGCCAACTAAAGCTCTTAAGAGGCAGAAGAAGAATTGATTGTGCAAATGAACTAGTTAAAATGATTTCTATGGATGTTAGAACAGAAGAATTACTAGCTTTACATAAACCCATCTCAAGAAAGCTCATTCTCACCGCACAAGCAATGCCAGGGGGTGAGAGTTTGGTCAAAAGGTGTCATAAAGAAAATATTCCGATGGCGTTAGTCACAAGTAGCAGCCATGAATCTGTCGAGATAAAAACAGCGCCTCATAAATGGATGAATTTATTTTCTATTAGAGTTCTTGGCGATGACAAACTACTAAAAAAAGGGAAACCTGCCCCAGATCCATACCTTTTAGCTGCTAAAAAATTAAATATTACGCCTAAAGAATGCTGGGCTGTTGAAGATTCAATTTCTGGAGTATCTTCAGCACTAGAGGCAGGATGTTTTGTTTTCTTTTTAAAAGAAAAAAGTGATGCGCAACCAAAAAAAGAATTTTTTGAACAAAGCAAAAGTTTAAACGAAATAAATCATTTAAAAGAAATTGAGAAAATATTGAGTGATTACTAAGTTAATAGAGCCTGCTAATAACGAATTCAGGCAATTCAAGTAATGCTTTTTTTGATGATGAATCTGGTAACCAAGAAATTGAATCTTTAGACTCAGAAGCAAATTTTTCTGCTAATTCTCTTGATTTCTTTATTGCATTTGAATCCCTTACCAGAGACAGAGCCTTATCAAGATCATCTTTTTTTAAGAATTTTCCATTAATAAGTTCGCTAAGAGTTGGATTCTCGTCCAAAGCATAGAAAACAGGTGCCGTAAGGTAACCGCTCTGAAGATCGCTGGCCGCTGGTTTTCCTAATTGTTCATCATTACCAGTAAAATCAAGAATATCGTCTACGACTTGAAACGCTAATCCTAATTGTCTTCCAAAAAAATAAAGTGAATTTAAGCTCTCTTGATCTACATCAGATAAAACACCAATAGCCTTTGAGCTATTAGCGATAAGTGAAGCTGTTTTACAATAACTTTTTTCTAAATAGCTCTCAAATGATTGACTAGAATCAAATCTATTTAGACCCTGTTTTATTTCACCTTCAGCCAAATCCATAATTACCCTGCTTAATAATTTAACAACATCTAAATTCTCAAGATTTGCTAGATGCCAACTCGCTTGTGCAAATAGAAAATCCCCTGCAAGTACAGCTATCCTGGGATCAAATCGACTATGTACAGTTTCAACACCTCTTCGGGTATCTGCTTCATCAACAACATCATCATGAACAAGAGAGGCAGTATGAATCATCTCCGTGATTTGGGCCAACTTTCGATGCTTCAAAGGAAGATCCTTTTCAGATGTCAAGGCTCTTGAAATCAATAGGACTATTCCAGGCCTTAAACGTTTTCCTCCAGCACTAAAAAGGTGTTCTGCAGCCGCCTGCAAGATAGGGTGTCCAGCACCTATAAGGCTGCGAAGATCTAAAAGCAATGCTTCTAGATCAAGTTCTACAGGTTGAAGAATTTCCGTGACTGTGGTCATAAAACCGCTCTACTTTTTAATATTAAGAGACACAACCCTTCTTCTGCAGCGAAACGAGATTAACTTCAGGAAACACGTTTAACCAATGCTTGGCCTTAAAAGGAAACTGTTTAAGATTGGAGGTTACATAAAACTTTGAATCAACTAAAAATTTTTTCTCTGAAAAATCACTTATTTTTGAATCCATAAACAACCTTAATTTTAAAGAAAGAGCCTCAGCAGGGTCTATTAATTTAACACTAGACGGTAGTATTTCTGTGAGTAAAGGGGTTATGAGAGGATAATGACTACAGCCAAGAATTAAAGAATCAATTTTATGGTTTAAAAGAGGTTTTAAATATTTAATTGCAATATCAATAAGATCATCTGAATCAATTTTATCCATTTCAATCATCGGAACAAATTCCGGACATGGTTGTTCTATTACTAAAGTTTTTGGCTTGAACTTTAAAATCGCATTTGTATAAGCCTTGGATTTAACTGTAGAGGGAGTAGCAAGAACACCCACCTTTGATTCTTCGATTGTTGAGGCTGCAGAACCAATCAAGTCAAAAACAGGAACATCTAAATTTTTCTTTATAACGTCCAAGGCTATTGCATTTGTTGTGTTACAAGCAACCAAAAAAGCATCGATATTTTGATGCCTAAACCAAGATGATATTTCTTCAGCAATTAGTTTGATTTCATTGGTTGTCTTTAATCCATAGGGAAGTCTTGCCGTATCAGCCAGATATATAAATGAAGTATTGGGACATAATTCAATAACCTTTTTTAAAACTGTGAAGCCTCCAACACCACTATCAAATATTCCAAGATGCATACCTAATTAGAAACCCTGAGATAATTCAGTATTCCCTTCGCAATAGCAAAAGACATTTTATCTCTGTAAGCTTTTTGTCGTAATAAATCTGCATCATACATACCAGTAACAAATCCAATCTCTACCAAAGCTGCAGGCATGGAAGTTTTTCTAATCACATAAAAGCGAGATCTACGAACCCCCCTATCAGGGCTTTGCGGAGAAAAAATTAAAATCTGTTTTTGAATATTTTTTGCTAAAGAATAGCCTTTATAACCAGAGTAATAATAAGTCTCTAATCCATTTACATCTTTTCGCTTCCCTCTTGTTGCATTTGCATGAATACTTACAAAAGCATTAGCTTGTGAATTATTAGCTTTAGTAACTCTTGGTTGCAAGTCTAATGTTCTCTCAAAGTTCCTAGTGAGTATTGTTTTAACCCCTTTATTTGTTAGAAATTCTGAAACACTCTTTGAGACCTCTAAAACGATATCAGTCTCTCTTAACCCATTTATTCCTACCGCACCAGGGTCTGAACCCCCATGACCAGGATCTATAACAACTTCATACTTTCCATATGGGACATTAGGCAAGGTAGAAATATCTAAATCTTGAATCTTTATTTTTTCATAAGTTCTTTTTATTGAGTTTCTTAAGATATTACCTTCTTCAATAGAACGAAAAGAATTACTTTCTAAACCAACGAATTTCAATTCCCAATTGTATGGAGAAGTACCAATTAATCTTAATTTTGAGTGTTCTAATTCAACTGAGGGTAAGAACTCTATAACAAGCCTTGTTTTACCCATAGAAGGTTTACCTAGTCTAATTTCCTTAACTGATCCATTCCCTTTAATAGTTCTAGGTCTGCTTAATTCTCCAGGAAAATCAATCCATACCCTTTCACCTTTATCTATAGTTGATGACTGATAAAAAGCATCTAATTTAGTCCCAGAAGAAGTTCTTAATTTAAGGCTACCGTTACTGGTCAAAGCCCAAGCAGCAAGCGCACTAGCAGATTTGAGCGGTAAAGTAATAAACAGGTTGGAACAAAAAATAAGTCCAGTAAAAAATGCTAATTTTGACTTTAAAGATTGATCTTTAAACATCAAATAAAAAGCTCTGTTTTTCTATGTTTAAGGCTGGGCATTTGCCCTCTAATTCTCTCAACTCTTTCTTTATCAGCAGGAGCTATCGCTGCTCCTTGAACCACCCCTGCATCTGCCAGGACCGTGCCCCATGGATCAATAACCATCGCATGTCCATGACTTTGTCTTCTGCCATAATGGCGACCTGTTTGGGCTGGTGCAACAACATAAGCTGTATTTTCTATAGCTCTTGCTTGAAGTAAAACTTGCCAGTGATCTTTACCTGTAAAAGCAGTGAAAGCGGCGGGAATCATTAATAAATCTGCACCCTTATTTACCAAATCTCGATAAAGCTCAGGGAATCTTACGTCATAACAAATTGAGAGTCCGATTTTGCAAAGACCTGGCACATCAACAACAGGTGGCGATTCACTTCCAGACACAATTGTTTCAGATTCTCTATAAGTGTTACCTTCAGGGAGATCAACGTCGAATAAGTGAATCTTGTCATATCTAGCCAGAGATTGACCATCCTTTCCAAACAATTCGGCTCTGTTTAAAGTTCTTTCTCCATCACCTGCGGGGACAGGAAAACCACCTCCAAGCAAAACGACTTGATATCTTCTTGCCATTGTGACTAAAAAGCTATTGCATTTTTCGTAAATTGATGATGCAATTTTTAGTTTTTTTTGATCCTCACCCAAAAAAGCAAAGTTTTCAGGAAGTCCAACAAGATCAGCCCCACGTCTTGACGCTAACTCAATTTGTTCTTCTGCCGCATTGAGATTTGCATCTATATCTGAGGTACTTGTTAGCTGTAAGGCCGCAGCCAAGAAATCTGACACTGAGTTAAAAAAAGAAAAATAATTTGAAAGTTAGCTTGAGCGAAGTACGCCCATCTCAGTCTGTTTTGGAATAACAGAAAGATTGTCCAAAGAGGCGCAACAAGCGAAATCATCATCATGATTGCCTATTCCTGCAAGTCTTTGTCCATGACTTGCAATACGTAAACATCCTTCAACATCATTCTCCCAAGTTTTCCACAATGCGATAGAGGCCATCAATTCATCATTTAATACTTGTACGGACTCTAATTGATCCATTAAAAGAGAGGCTAAAGCTCCAGCGGCCAAAGAATCTTCAAGAGAGTAAGAGCCTTCCCATCCACTCCCTACAATCCAAACTTCATTTGGGTTATCACTTTTCAATCTTTCAGCAATAGCTTTTCTATTCGGAAGTGCCATTGTGTATAAAATTTTGGATTCCCTAACACGATGAAGTGATCTTGTTCCATTAGTAGTACTCATGAAAACTCTTTTGCCTCTTACATTTGCGGTTGAAACTCCCAATGGAGAATTTCCTAAGTCAAACCCATCTAATTTTTTTCCTCCTCGCTCCCCTACAAGAATTTTATCCTTTTCAAAAAAAGACTTTGCCTCATTCTTAAGTTCATCAACATCTGCAAACACCTGTACTGAATCAGCACCATTTTCAAGAGCCCAAGCAATTGTTGTTGTAGCTCTAAGAACATCAATTACAACTGAAGATTCAGGAATAATGCCACTTGGCACATCTGCTGCTACAGAATAATAAGAAAGTTTCATTTCCACAAACGCTAATAACTTGCGTCACAGTAACTAGATAATTAGGTTAATCGTGCAGACCTTCATGAAATTCTTTCGTCAAGAACCTCTTACACGTGACATTAGAGATTTTCTCTCTCTTTTGGAAAACAAAGGTCAATTAAAGAGAATAAGTGGTGAGGTTGATAGTGATTTAGAAATTGCAGCAATAAGTGACCGAGTTCTGGGGATGGGAGGACCTGCTCTACTTTTTGAAAACGTAAAAGGTTCATCAATGCCTGTTGCTGTAAATCTACTTGGAACAATGGAACGTGTCGTATGGAGCATGGGATTAGAGAAGCAAGAAGAATTGGAAGATTTAGGAAAAAAATTAGCACTTCTTCAGCAACCGAGACCCCCAAAAGGATTTAAAGCAACTAAAGCTTTTGCCTCAGTTGCTTGGGACCTACTTAAAGCTCGTCCTGACATTGATCTCTTACCACCATGTCATCAAAAAATAATAGGTGAAAAAGATTTAGATCTAAATTATTTACCACTTTTACGACCATGGCCTGAGGATGCAGGAGGTGCTATCACTTTAGGCCTGGTAATAACAAAAGATCCTGAAACAGGCGTCCCAAATGTTGGCGTTTATCGGCTCCAAAGACAATCTGCCAAAAGCATGACAGTCCATTGGTTAAGTGTTAGAGGAGGAGCCAGGCATCTTCGCAAAGCTGTTGCCATGAATAAGAAACTAGAAGTTGCCGTTGCTATAGGAGTTCATCCACTTCTTGTTATGGCTGCAGCTACTCCTATTCCAGTACAGCTCAGTGAATGGCTTTTTGCAGGTCTATATGCAGGGGAAGGTGTTCGATTAACAAAATGCAAAACCATCGATCTTCAGGTACCAAGTCACAGTGAAATAGTTTTGGAAGGATCAATATCTCCTGGAGAGGAAATGATAGATGGTCCTTTTGGAGACCATATGGGGTTCTATGGAGGAGCTGAGTCCTCACCTTTGATAAGATTCCACTGCATGACCCAAAGAAAAGAACCAATATTTTTAACAACGTTCAGTGGGAGGCCTCCAAAAGAGGAGGCGATGCTAGCAATAGCTTTGAATAGAATTTATACACCAATACTTAAACAACAAATCCCTGAAATTGTTGATTTCTTCCTTCCAATGGAGGCATTGAGTTACAAATTAGCAGTCATCTCAATTGACAAGGCGTATCCAGGACAAGCGAAAAGAGCTGCAATGGCTTTTTGGAGTGCTTTACCCCAATTCACCTATACAAAATTTGTCGTTGTTGTCGACTCGACCATTAACGTAAGAGACCCTAGACAAGTGGTTTGGGTCTTATCCAGTCAGGTTGATCCTCAAAGAGATTTATTTGTACTAGAAAATACCCCTTTTGATTCCCTTGACTTTGCAAGTGAACATATCGGCTTAGGAGGAAGATTAGCTATTGATGCAACAACAAAGATTGGTCCAGAAAAAAATCATGAATGGGGTAAACCATTAACAAGGCCAAAAGAACTTGAAGACAAAGTTGATGAAAGATGGGCCGAATTAGGATTATCAGAGATAGAAAACACCCAACCCAGTCCAGAATTGTTTGGTTACGTTATCGATGAACTAATGCGTCAAAAACAAATAAACAATTCATAAATAAGAAATAAAGCGTATCAATAAATAAAATAAAGAGAATTCATTGTTTTTTAATTGAAAGTTCCTACTAAAGATCATTCTTTAAGAAACCTTCAAAAAGGAGGGGAACTCTTTGGGAAAGTTAAAGTGCCTGGAGACAAATCCATATCACATCGTTCTCTATTATTCGGTTCTATTGCTAAAGGGAAAACGATAATTGAGGGGCTTTTACCTGCTGAAGATCCCCTAAGCACAGCTGAATGCTTGAGGTCAATGGGTGTAAAGATTAGTCCAATTAAAAAAGGAGAAATTGTTGAAGTCAATGGCGTTGGACTAAATGGTCTTCAAGAACCTCAAGATATTTTGAATTGTGGAAATTCAGGAACAACCATGAGATTAATAATGGGATTATTAGCTGGTCAAAAAAATCGTCATTTCATCCTTACAGGAGATAAATCACTTCGAAATAGGCCAATGAAAAGAGTAGGACAACCATTAAAAATGATGGGGGCCAAAATTTCTGGAAGACATGACGGAGACCTCGCTCCTCTATCGATTATGGGGAGTAAATTAAGGGGTGCCGTAATTGGCACACCAGTGGCAAGTGCGCAGATAAAATCTGCAATCCTCCTCGCTGCTCTTAATGCAGAAGGTTCAACTACTGTTATAGAGCCAGCAAGATCAAGAGATCATAGTGAGAGAATGTTAAAAGCCTTTGGAGCTAATCTAGAGGTAGATGGTGAAATGGGTAGGCATATAACTGTTTCCCCAGGGAAAGATCTAAAAGGTCAATCAATTATTGTCCCCGGTGATATTAGTTCCGCTGCATTTTGGCTAGTTGCTGGTAGCATTATCCCAGGATCAGAACTAATCATTGAAAATGTTGGTCTAAATCCAACAAGAACTGGAATACTTGACGTATTAGAGGCAATGGAAGCAAATATCAACATAATAAACAAAAGGGATGTAGCCGGCGAACCAGTTGGAGACATTAAAGTTTACTATAAAGAAAACTTGAAGCCCTTTAAGATTGATGATGAGATAATGCCTCGGCTAGTAGACGAGGTACCCATATTGTCAGTTGCAGCATGTTTTTGTAACGGTATCAGCCAGATAAAAGGAGCAAGTGAATTAAGAGTAAAAGAAACTGATCGTTTAGATGTGATGGCCAGGCAATTAAAAAGAATGGGAGCCAATCTAGAGGAACATCCAGATGGTCTAACTATCCATGGAGGAAATCCTTTAGAAGGATGTGAGCTTGATAGCGAAGATGATCACCGTATAGCAATGAGTTTAGCTATAGCATCAATAATGGCTATTTCTAATTCGACATTAAGACGTGGCGAAGTAGCAGCAATCTCATATCCAGATTTTTGGGATGATCTAAAAAGACTTCAACAAAAAAATTAGCTCTTCTTAAAATTGAATGATTACAGAATTCAAACGACAAAAGATGGGAGTTTAAGTCTTTACAGCTTGAGCTATGAAGAAGGATTTCATGATAAGGACGGAGCACTTAGAGAATCAATTAGTAAATATCTCTTGCCAGCTCAATTAGAACAATTTTCTACTACTGAGAAAATAGTTGTTTTAGATGTTTGCGTAGGATTGGGGTATAACACAGGATGTATTCTCGAGAAGTTATTTCAAAGCAATATAAAAATTGAATGGCATGGGCTTGAAATTGATCAAAGGCCTTTAAATCTTGCTCTCAATCAAAAAATATTTCAGAAAACTTGGTCTCCAAAACTATTACATTTTTTTAATTGCATAAACAAATCAGGGGAATGGAATGACGGTTTTAATGAAGGAAATATTCACTGGGGAGATGCAAGACAAAAGATTTATGAATTAAAAGGTTCTCTAAAGTTTGATTTAATTCTTCTTGATCCTTTTTCCCCACAAAAGTGTCCCGAACTATGGAGTGAGGAATTTATTTCTGTATTAACCGAAAAGCTATCTATCAAAGGCCGCTTGATTACATATTCAACTGCTGCCTCGATTAGAGCAAGTTTTAAAAGAGCTGGCTTAAAGATCTATTCAATAGTCCCCTTAATCGATAATCAAAACAAATGGAGTTCAGGAACAGTTGCGATGAGAAAGGAATTAGAAGCACATTTTATTTCAGAAAATTGTCAATTTAAAGAATTAAGCACCAGGGAAATAGAACACCTTGCTACGCGTTCATCAATTCCTTACAGAGATCCAACGGGGAGAGGAATCTCTAAAGAAATTATTTCAACAAGAGAAATTGAGCAATCTAAAAGTCAATTAATAAACACTTCATCATGGAGAAAGCGATGGAATACTGCGCAATAGCTATAAAGCAATTAGATTTCATCAAAAAAGTACTCTAATGCTTGCCATCGCAATTTTAGCGGCTGGAAAAGGTACGCGAATGAAAAGTAGGCTGCCTAAGGTTCTTCACCCATTAGCAGGAAAATCACTTATTGATAGGGTTTTGTCTTCTGCCGAGGGGCTCAAGCCAAGCCGTAAGCTAATAGTTGTAGGACATCAAGCTAACTTAGTAAAGGACTCTCTGAAAAATCATCAAAACTTAGATTTTGTTCTTCAGAAACCTCAAAATGGAACAGGACATGCGATCCAGCAATTAATTCCTAAATTACAAGGATTTAATGGAGAACTTTTAGTATTAAATGGCGATGTTCCACTGCTAAAGGAGAAAACTCTAAGTTCACTCTTAAAATTTCACAAAGAATCCAAAGCGAGTGTAACTTTTTTATCTTCAAGTTTAGAAAATCCAACAGGATATGGGCGAGTATTCACAAATGATTCAGGACTAGTAAAAAACATCATCGAAGAGAAAGATTGCACTAATGAACAGCGAAAAAATAAATTAATAAATGCGGGTATATATTGTTTTGATTGGCAACAATTATCAGATGTTTTAAATTTACTATCTAACCAAAATAGTCAAAATGAAATTTATCTAACTGATACTATAAGTTTACTTAAAAAAGCATTACATTTTGAGGTAGATAATCCATTTGAAATTAAGGGCATTAATAATAGGCTTCAACTATCTGAATGCGAACATTACATCCAAGAAAAGCTTAAATCCTTATGGATGAGCAAGGGAGTTTCATTTATTGATCCGATTAGTTGTTCGCTTAGTGAGGATTCAATCTTTGGCACAGATGTAATTATTGAGCCACAAACTCATCTTCGTGGCAAATGCAATATTGGCAATGGATGTCATTTAGGACCAGGCAGTGTCATAACAAATTCAACACTTGCGGAGAATGTATTAGCCATTCATTCATTCATCAATGAAGCAGAGATTGGGAGTAACACATCAATTGGGCCATTCGCTCACATAAGGCCGGAATCAAACATAAGTAAAAATTCTAAAATAGGAAACTTTGTAGAAATAAAAAAAAGTTGTATTGGTGAAGGAACAAAAATCAATCATTTAAGCTATGTAGGTGATTCAGCTCTAGGAAAAAATATTAATATTGGAGCAGGAACTATCACAGCTAATTTTGATGGTAAAAATAAACATAGAACAATTATTGAAGATTATTCAAAAACCGGTGCAAATTCAGTACTTGTTGCGCCCATCAAGATTGGGTCACATGTAACCATTGGTGCAGGCTCAACAATAAGTAAAGATATTCCTGATAAAAGTTTAGTAGTTGAAAGATCAAAAGCAATTATTAGAACTAAGGCTGATTAACTAAAACGGCGAAGTTATTTCTGTAAATATGGTAATACTTTTTCTAATTCCAACTTACGACTACCTTTAATTAAAATATTGTCTCCCGGTGAAAGCCATGACAATAGTGACATAGCCGCATCTTTTGGGGTACTTACTACATCATGATTTGGTAATTCTTTGATTGTCTTTTTTATGATATTAAATTCATCCCCACAAGATACGAAAACAATACCAGTAAGACCTAATTCAATGGCTTTGTTAAGAACTTTCTGATGAAGTGAAATACTCTCAGAGCCCAACTCAAGCATCGTGCCTAAAACTGCAAAATGTCTGCCAGGCTTGCTTACCAATAACTCTAGAGATGCAATAACAGATTCAGGAGATGCATTGTAAGTCTCATCTAAAACTAAATATTGTCCACAATTAACTAATCTATTTCTTCCCATTGGCATATTAATTTTTAATTGATCAAGATTCTTTATTGATAGTCCTAATTCTGTTGCGACAGTTAATGCCAGAAGAAAATTCATAGCATTATGTCTTCCTTCAAGGGGCAATTTGAATTTTCTTCCCTGAAAAAGAATGAAATTATTTTGCATGTCAATTTGAGAAATATAATCTGGTTCAATATCTTGAAAAGCAAAATGCTCATTATTACAATCTGAGTAATTCAGTGAAAAGCCCTCTATCTCTACTCGAACAATACGTCCTGACCATTTTTCTAACAAAGCTTTTTCCAAGAGATAGTCGCCAAAAGGAATAATCACAACACCATCAGGTCTTAGGTTTGAGGTGATTTCAGACTTAGCTTTTGCAATATTTTCTCTACTACCAAGAATGCCAATATGAGCTTGTCCTACATTTGTAATTACAGCGATATCAGGTTCAGCGACTCGAGAGAGACGTGCAATTTGACCAAAACCACGCATACCCATTTCAAGAACAAATGCAGCATCTGTTTCCGACCCTCTAAGCAGAGTTTTTGGAACACCGATATCATTATTTTCATTCCCTCTACTCGAGACAATTTTACCAAGAGGAGACAATATTGCTCGAATCAGTTCTCTTGTAGTTGTTTTACCAACAGAGCCAGTAACAGCAACCACAGGAAGACTTAAATTTCTTCGATGAAGCAATGCGATCTGTTGATAGGCGTACAGAGTATCTGGAACCACCCAGTGAGACAGCTCAGTTGGTACCAAACCATTATATTTTTCAGAAACTACTGCTGCCTGTATACCAAGATCAAAAGCCATATCTAAGTAATCATGACCATCAAATTTATTACCTACCAAAGGGACAAAGAAATCACCCTTTTCAATTGCCCTCGAATCAGTAGATATACGACCAATAGGTAAATTAAGATCTATTTCCTTTTGATTATCTGGCTTCCCCCACAGTTCAATTAAATCCTTAAAAGTAACATCCATACAAATATTTGAATAGAAGCAAAGTAATCTAAATACTCAAAAATCCTATAATTTTATTTTAGTGCCTTTCCTTGAAGGATCTGCGTCTTGGCCGTAAGAAAACTTTTCAACCTCAGCAGCATCAGGAGAAGGCTCCTTAATTCCACAAACGTCTTTGTACATTAATTCATATTCTTTCGCGGATCTATCCCAACTATATTTATTTGACATTGCTCTTAATTGCAACTCCTTCCAACTTTTTTGATGTCTATATGCTTCCCAAGAACGAACTAATGCTGTATAGAAGTCAATTGGTTCATACCGATCAAAACAAAATCCGGAACCTGTTTCATTCATCGGATTATAAGGTTCTACTGTATCCACTAAACCGCCTACTTTTCTAACGATCGGAATAGCACCATAACGCATAGCTAACAATTGACTGATACCACATGGTTCAAAGCGACTAGGCATTAGGAATGCATCAACTCCTCCATAAATGAGCCTAGATAATGCATCATCGTAAGTAAGGAAAACAGAAAAACGACCAGGATATTCAATCGCAAGTTGCCATAAAGATGACTCTAAGTTGCGATCACCCGTCCCAAGTACAACGACCTGAGAATCTGTATAAGAAAGAAGCCTATTAGCTACTTGTAATAAAAGATCTATACCTTTTTGATCAACAAGCCTACCCACCATTCCCATTAGATATTTATCTGGATTCACTTCAAGTCCCATTCTTTCTTGCAGGACTCTTTTATTAATTGCTCTACCAGAAATATTATCTACACTAAATTTAGCTGGCAATGAATTATCCGCTGCCGGATTCCACTCATCGAGATCAACTCCATTTAATATTCCTCGTAATTTTCCAGAAATATAATTTAAAAGTCCCTCTAATTTTTCTCCATATTCAGATGTTCGAATTTCCCTTGAATAAGTTGGAGATACTGCATTCACTCTATCGGCATACAACATTGCTGATGCCATGGTGTGATCACCATGCATATACCAGGGACACCAAGTTATTTGATCAAGCTTCCATCTCCATGGGCCTTGATACTTGAGATTATGAATAGTAAATACCGTACTAATTTCGGGGTCTTGATGCATCCAAACTGGGATCATTCCAGTATGCCAATCATGACAATGGAGGACTTGTGGTTTCCATGAGTTCCATGCAAATTCAGAGACTGCACTAGCAAAAAAAGTAAATCTCCAATCTTCATCTTCTCCTCCGTAAATACGCTCAGAATCAAAACATGGATGTCCAATCAAATAAATTGGCAACCCATTAGAGGGATGCCTTGTTTCAAAAACAGCGAAGTCAACACCCATTGTGTTGGCTCGAAAAATTGGTTCAGGAGAAATATCCATCAACGTCCATAATTTTCCATAACCTGGAATTATTAATCGAACGTCATGTCCAAGTTTTTTAAGCGCAGGAGGTAATGAACCAACAACATCACCCATACCTCCAACCTTTATCATTGGGGCGCATTCAGCAGCAGCAAAAAGTATTCGCATTTTATTCATGAAAAAGAAAGATTTATTTTTGGGATAAACTAAATAAAATCATGGAAGCCATTTTGATTCGGAGAAATCAGGATCCCTTTTCTCCATGAAAGCATTTCTTCCCTCCTTTGACTCATCAGTCGTATAAAAAAGATGTGTTGCCTGGCCAGCAAGCTCTTGGATACCTGCTAATCCATCTGTATCAGCATTAAAAGAAAATTTCAAACACTTTATAGCGGTTGGACTGTTTTGAAGTATTTCCCTAGCCCATTTAACACCTTCTGACTCGAGCAAGTTAATTGGTGAGATGGCATTTATTAACCCCATATCCAATGCTTCCTTCGCTCCATATTTCCTACATAGGAACCAAATTTCTCTGGCCTTCTTTTGACCTACAACCCTTGCCAAATAACTTGAACCAAACCCTGCGTCAAAGCTTCCAACTTTAGGTCCTGTTTGACCAAATATTGCATTATCTGCAGCTAAGCTCAAATCGCAAATCAAATGCAAAACATGTCCTCCCCCGATTGCGAAACCAGGAACAAGCGCAATAACTACTTTAGGAAGACTCCTAATTATACGTTGCAAATCAAGAACATTTAAACGCGGGATTCCATCATCCCCTAGGTATCCTCCACTTCCACGTATAGCCTGATCTCCTCCAGAACAAAAAGCGAACTTTCCATCTTTGGAAGGTCCTACCCCTGTAAATAAGACCACTCCGATTTTCGGATCTTCTCTTATTCTGATAAATGCATCACAAAGTTCTGAAATTGTTTGAGGTCGAAAAGCATTTCTTTTCTCAGGTCGATTTATCGCAACTCGAGCAATTCCTTCCGGACTTATGTCAAGCAGGATATCTTTGTATTCACCAACAGAGGCCCATGAGGTAATAATTTCCCCAGGGAGAACTCTTCTTGAGATATTGTTAGAATTAACAGGTTTTAAAGTCATTTTTTTAAATTAAACTTAGTCAAAAATTGATAAATTCTCAGATAATGTTTTTTTTAAGTCATCACGTAAACTTACTCTCAATTTATGATCTTCTAGAGAGTTAGTACAAGCTCTTATCAATACATTTGTTGACAAAGAAAAACTCCATTCAATTGCTTGTTCTAAATCATCCAAACAAGCAACTTGCTTATATTTCAATCCGTAGGCTTTAGCAAGTGTAAGATGACAAACTTGCTGAGGCATAAGAAAAATTTCTTCAAAATTTCCTTCTTGGATTCTATCTATATTTAATTGATTAAATATGCCCCCTCCTCCATTATCAATCATGATTACGATTAGACTAATATTTTTATCCTTAGAAAATAACCAACCATTTGTATCATGAAGAAGAGCTAAATCACCAGTTACCAATATCATCCTTCCCATAATTATTGATAATCCCATACCCATTGAGAGTGTCCCATCAATTCCTGATGCCCCCCGAAAGCCAAAGCACCTTCTAAGAAAAGCCCCCTCTCCCGAGTAACTTAACCAATCTCTTATGGGACTACTTGAAGCAAGCATCACAGGGATAGAAGTTGGCAACAAGCGAGGAAGTAATCTAGCTAAGGCAGGTTCAGTAATTAACCCATTCCTGAATAACCTTTTATCAAGCCAATCATGGATAAATGAATCATATTTTATAAGCTCTTTAGTCAATTTTTGACTAACAATTTTTTTATCTATTGCTGGGTTTGTAGGATTACCCTCAAGCAATTTATTAATCCAACAAGAAAACCCTTCACTAAATTGAGTTGATCCACCTATTGGATCAAGATTTCGACAATCTCCCTCCGTAATAAGTAATCGAACTTTTCCAGGTTTTGCAAGCCAAGTGTGTAATTCTCTGCTTGGTGGCATTGGACCCAAGCGTAAAACTTGAATCTCTTTGATTTTTTCAAATAAACCTATTGAGAAAAAAAGATCCCAGTGATTTATCAAACCTTCTTGATGATTTTCAACCCCAGAAAGTGGATCAGCAAAAATTGGCCATCCAGTTAATTTCTGCCATTTCTTTAATGCATTCCTAAAAGGAACAAGTTGTTTTGCTTTCCCTCTCCATGGCCCAACAATAATTATTCCTAAAGAAAATGGATCTAATACTGGTAGTTTTAAAGATGGAGAATTTTGAACAGCCTCAATCTTATTTGAAGTAATTTTTTCCTCTAAAAATCCTTCAAGGACCCATCCATCAAGAACTTTCTTCTGATCAATTTCGCAAGGATGCAAAGGCTCTTCATAAGCGAGGTTAATATGAACTGGGCCAGGAATATTAGAAGCCATTTCGAATGATTTATTAATTAAAGATGTCAGTCTTTCTTTAGAAATTAAATGAATTCCTTCTTTTGGAGATTCATCAAAATGTCTACAAACAGACTTAAGAAAATCCTGTTGATTAACTGCTTGATTCGCTCCACATTCTTTTAATCGTAAAGGTCTATCTGCAGTCAAGAACAAGATAGGATGGCATGACCTATCTGCTTCAACAGCCGCCGGCAAAAGGTTTGCGACAGCACTTCCAGAAGTTGTAATGACACAACTTACTTGTCCACTAGCTGCACTTATTCCCAAAGCAAGGAAAGCAGCTGACCTTTCATCAATTGATGTTATTAGAGTTAATTCTTTCCTTTTAGAAAGACTTGCTGCTGCTAATGCAAGAGGGCCTGATCTACTGCCGGGGCAAAGGACAAAATATTTCACTCCCTTTGCTACTAGAGTTTTAAGGAGCTCTAAACTAATAAAAAAATTGTAACGTGCTAGTGAAATTGCCAAAAGAAAAACTACTTCGATTTTTGTAAAGAACTTTCCAACAAGAAACTAAAACAAAGAAAATTCATGACATCCACTGAATCAAAAAAAAATCAAACCCAAAATAATTGGAAAGGATTGTTGGTTTGGATACTAATTGCGCTTTTATTAAGATGGCAAGCAGTTGAACCCAGATGGATTCCATCTGGATCAATGATTCCAACTTTGCAAATTCAAGATCGAATATTGATAGAAAAAATAACCCCAAGACTTAATCATAAACTAAATAAACATTTAAATTTAAATACAATTGTTATTTTCAAACCTCCAAAAATACTTACAGAAGCGGGTTACAGTGATGGATCAGCGCTAATAAAAAGAGTCGTTGGATTACCTGGAGACAAAATAGAAGTTACTAATGGGAAACTATATAGAAATGAAAAAGAAATAAATGAACCTTGGATTAAAGAACCTATCCAATATGAAATGAAACCAACCAATGTACCTGAGTATTCACTTTGGGTTTTAGGAGACAACCGAAATAACAGTTTGGACTCTCACATATGGGGAGCTCTTCCAGAAAAAAATCTTATTGGTACGGCACTTGTAAGGTACTGGCCTTTAAAAAAAATAGGACCTATTCGGTTCCCATAACCTAAATTAAATTTTATTGGAGTACATTTTGCGATAATGTGTAGTTACACGTAAAAAACTGGATGTTTAATCCTGAATTTTTAGCTACAGACAATAATGAGGCTCATGAGGCAAATGCTCTAATTCAGTACTTACAAGACCAACCTGCGGACGTTCTACAAAGAGTTGCAAAATCTGCAAGTCCAGAAATCCAAGAAATAATTCGACACAACGTTCAAGGATTACTTGGAATGCTTCCAGGAGAGCAATTTGAGGTAAAAGTTACTTCTAGCAAGGATAATTTGGCGAGTTTATTAGCCTCTGCAATGATGACAGGTTATTTCTTAAGGCAAATGGAGCAAAGGAAACAGCTAGAGGAAACACTCTTATCTGATGAAGAGATGTCAGTCGACCCAGATAAAATTTAATCACTAAATTTTTTCAGAGGGTCTTTTGGTACTACGCCGATTTTTAATAATTTTTGATCTAACCAACTTAAAAATCCAAAATCACTCTTACTTGTAGCCCAATCAGATTTTTTAATTTTATTTTTTAACGCTGTTACTTCATTTTTTGAAAATCTAACTTTCCCGCTGTAATGAGCAGATATTAACCAAGAAAGACCTTGCAAAGATTCAACTTTATTTAACCAAGTTATTAAAGCTTTTTGTCCTCTAGGGAAAACCAGCCTTTCTATTACAGGAGCAATTTGTATCAGAGGATTGTTTTTCCCAACAAGTTTTTTAGCAGACAACTCCCAGCCTTTCTGCCAAGAAAAAGGATATATGCCGAAATGTGCTCTTTTATTTCTTAAATTTGGTTTAAAAGCGTTTTCAAAAATTTCTTTTATTTTTGGTATCTCCAACTTTTCAGGCCTTAAGTAGGAAGCAAAAAGAACCAAACGAAGCCATCCTTTCCTTCTTGCAATTGGCGTATCAATTAGCTCTTCAGACCCCTTCTCTCTTGAATGAAACAATAAAGGCGTAGGATCTAAATCAAAGAGCTCAGGAGGAGTCTCCTCAATACCCACAAGTGCATCAGTAACCAACAAAGATTTTGATGGTTTATGAAAACAAGATATTTCTTGAAATCGTCCTAAGCCAATATCAATTGGTCCCAATGGAATCCAATCTAAATAATCACTATGAGGAAATCCATCAGCCAATAAAATATTTGTTCTTTTAGACGGAATTCCCAACCAATCAAAAGGCAATTGAAATGGAAAACTCCATTGACCTGGGCAAACCCATATTTTTGAATCAGGAAAAGCTCTAGCCAATGCAGGTAGAGCAATTTTATGTTCCAACCCAGAGGCCGTTGGTAAAACTATAGTTTTTACAGGACCAATTTTTTTCACAAGTACGTCGATATCACTCAGCAATTCTTTCGTCGGGGGGAGAGGGTTAATTATCATCAATTCATTCTTTACTCTTACAACTAATAACCTCACAGGGACAGCAACATAATAAATTCCCTGAAGTTGTTCAAAACTCCAAATCTGATTTGGGACTAATTCCCTGAATATTGTTCTTTTTCTGCCATAAGGATAGAGCGGTAAAAGTGGCCACCAACTCCATTTCTGTTCAGAAGCTAGGTTACTCATAGTTGTAATAAATTAATCATTTTTTATTAGAGATTGATTTTTAAATATTCCATATCTTGGAGCAAATAAAAATGCTATTAGAAATATTAATGTTTGAACTAAAACGATAGATCCACCTGTTTCGATATCGGACCAATAACTTATATAGACACCTAGAATACTTGAGAATGAGCTGCTAATAACTGCTAATAAAGTCATCTGATCAAAACGATCAGTTAACAAATATGCTGTAGCACCAGGCGTAATAAGCATTGCTACTACGAGGATAATGCCAACAGTTTGCAAACCAACTACTGCTGATAGAGATAATAAAGTTAATAATAAATAATGAAGTATACCTGTATTAATTCCTATAGATCTAGCATGCTTAGCATCAAAACAATAAAGCATTAAATCTTTTCTAAATATAAGCAAAATAGATATAACAATAAACGAAATTATTAAAGTCTGGTTTACATCTGAACGAGAGATCCCCAGAGGACTTCCAAAAAGTATTTGCATTAGATCAATATTACTTTTTATTTTTGAAACCAATACAAGGCCTAATGCAAAAAAACCAGTAAAAACAAGTCCTATTACTGTATCTTCTTTAATTCTGGATTTCTGCTTAACGAATCCAATCAAAGCAACTGAACCAACTCCAAAAACAAAAGCACCTAAGGAGAAAGGGAGCCCTAATGCATAAGCAACAACCACCCCTGGCATAACCGCATGGGAAACTGCGTCACCCATTAATGCCCAACCTTTTAAGGTCATATAACAAGATAAAAGTCCACAAACACCTCCCACTAATGCGCTAACCATTAAAGCTCTTCTCATGAAGTCATGAGTTAATGGATCCAATAGCCAATCAATTGGCGTAATGGAAATTAGAAATTCACTCATTTACAAAATCTTTACTTGAAGTCGGCCCCGATAAAGGATTTGGTGGAATTCCTCCAAATGTTTTATTTAGATTTTCTGAAGTAAAAACTTCCGAGGTTTCACCATAAGCAAGAACAGTCTTATTGATAAGAACAACAAAATCACAAAAATCTCTCACATGATTCAAATCATGAGTAGAAATCAAAATAGTGTGTCCTTCTTGTCGAAACTGAAGAAATAGCTCAGCCATAAGCTTTTCAGTAGGTACATCAACTCCCGAAAAAGGCTCGTCTAAAAGAAGTACTGATGCCCTCTGAGCAATTGCTCTTGCAAGAAAAGCTCTTTTGCGTTGTCCTCCTGATAAAGATCCTATTGGTCTCTCTCTGAGATCCAAAAGATCAACTCTTTCAAGGGCGTGAATAACGGCTCTTCTATCAGATTCTCTTGGTATTCGAAAAATATTCATAGCGCCATATCTGCCCATCATCACAACATCCCAAACGCTCACGGGGAATGAATAATCTATCCCTTCATTTTGTGGAACATATGCAACCGATTGCTCCTTCTGCGCTTGATTAACCTTTATACCATTGATCCTGATTTTTCCCCTTGAAGGTCTAACAAAACCCATCAGAGCCTTGAAAAAAGTTGATTTTCCTGCACCATTCATCCCCACAAGACCACATATAGATCCAGCCTTTAAATTTAAACTAGCGTCATAGAGAGCAACTGTACCGTTGTAGTCAACACAAACTTGGTCTGCCTCAATACGCATAAAATCTTTCTCATGGCTTTTAAAAATTGGGTTCATTATTTTTTCACTTCTGAAATGGATAGGCCCTTAGTAATTAATCGAACATTGTGCCTTAGTAAATCTATATAGGTAGGAGCAGGACCATTTAGATCTGAGAGTGAATCAACGTAGAAGGTCCCACCAAAAACAGCTCCGCTTGATTTCGCAACTTCCATTTGTGCTTCTGCACTCACAGTACTTTCGCAAAAAATTGTTGGGACTTCATTCTCTTTGATTTTTTTTATTAGATTCACCATCCTCCTTGGGGTTACTTGACTTTCAGCATTAACTGGCCACAAATATGCCTCTTTCATTCCGTAATCACGGGCCAGATAAGTAAAGGCTCCTTCACATGTCACCAAAAATCTTCTTTCTTTAGGAATAGAGGATAAAGAATCTCTGAGCTCTTTATCAAGCGATTCAAGTTTAGCTTTATAGGTTGAAGCGTTAGATGAATATTCAAGAGCTCCATCAGGATCGATTTTAATAAAAGCATCGACTATTTTATCTACATAATTCATAGCTCTTTTGGGTGACATCCAGGCATGAGGATTTGGCCTGCCTGCATAAGCATCACCATCTATCAATAATGGCTTTATCCCCTCAGTTAATTTCACCTTGGGGACATCACCCGTACTACTCATAAATTTCGAAAACCATGCTTCAAGACCTAAACCATTTTCAATAATCAGTTTTGCTCCTTTAGTTTTTACAATATCACTAGGTGTAAATTGATAACTATGGATTTCTGCCCCTGGTTTCGTTATTGATTCAACTAAAAGTCTATCCCCAGCAACATTTCTAGCAAGATCCGCCAAAATTGTAAAAGTAGTTAAAACAAAAGGCTTTTCATAGCTTGGTCCATAAGTTTTTTTATTTACACATCCTGTCGAGAATAAAATATTTAAAGCAAGTAAAAGAGATAAACTAAGTATCTTATTTTTCTTATAAATATACTCAGAAAAAATCTTTTTATTAAACATATATTTGAAATTAGAAAATATTAATGTCTTATCTAAATATAAGTCAAAGATATACCAGAAGAACAGTTATAAACTTAAAATGATTTAACTTTGTAATTAATAGATTGAGACTGAATCCATTCTTTTGATTGCTTTAAAAAAGCCACCCAATCAACTCTTTCAAGTTCAGCAGCTTTTGACACCAGTTGAGGAGCTTGTTGCTTAATAAGTTCTAAATCAGGTTGAGTTACTCCATTATTAAGAGCCATCCAATCAGCCATCGATCTTCCAACCACTCTGGTTAAATAAGCAGCACTCAAGGCCTGAATTGTTCCAGCAGCCACCCAAGAGGAGCCATCAAGCTTTGCCAAGCTCAACAACGACTGTCCACTCCATTCGACAACTCCTTGAGCGATTGCAGCCATTGCTAGTTGTCTTGAGACTGCCTCAAGTAATTCTGGCTTCATTTTGGAAGACCATATTTTCGACATTTCTTTGATCATCAAGCCATTAACAACTGCAACTGCAAGCAAATCAGTTGAGGCTACAGGGGAGGCGAAAACGATACCAGCAACTATCCACTGAGATCTTGTTTGAATAACCTTGAATTTTTCTCTTCTTAATTTTTCTAAATCTTTTTGCCAAGAAGTATGCAATCGAGACAAAAGTCTTTGCTTGGTAATGTCTGTATTCTTCTTTGGATTTTCAAGAAGTTTCTTAATGGGAGAAAGAACCGTTGCCATTTCTGTTTGAGATCCATCCCATTTCAATACTCTGTTAGTCCATCTATCAGGTAATTGAGCCTCCAATGCATTTCGTTCATCAGACCAATCAGTAGATTCTTTACTGGCAACCATTAGCCAGGCTGGTTGATCTGTAGGGATATTTTTAATCCACAAAAGATCAGCTGCGCTCATTGGAAGTGCCAAAGAATAAACAATAAAATCTTGTTCTTGGATTAAATCTGGCAAAATCCAATTTCGATCTCTTACCGGAAGAGATGGTGGGAAAGAAACTTTTATTTGATTTTTTATTCCTAAAACTTTTTCCAATTGCTCTTTATCAGGCAATTTTACGCCTTTTGTTTTCAAGAAACCAATGCTTTGATCTTCGCTTCTATCAATAATTTTTTGCAAGGAATTTATTCTTTCTTTTTTTCTTTCACTTTGCTCTCCATCCTCAAGTAAGTACTCAAAATTCTCTAAAACGTCATGACATCTTCTTACCCATCCTTGAACAGTTGAGGGAGCATCAAATGAAACCTTCCCTGGTTTTAAAAAATAAAAAATACAACCAAGGCCTAATAGCAATCCAAGTCCACCCCCAGGAATATGGGCCACATCACTCAAAACCCATTGACCTGTGATAGTTAGCCCAATAAAAAGACTAATTTTCGGAATCGAAAAAGAAGGCAAGGAGAGAGGAGATTTTGTTAATGAATGATTTTCCACGATTTCAATAAATACAGTTTCTTCTTAGCTAACTTTCATTTTAAAGCAAATTTCCCCTTAATAACCGCAAAGAAAGAAGGTTTTACGTTTTTAAAAAGAAAAATTTATGCCTAAAGAAATCAAATCATTCCGCTGGAATCAATATCCTTAGATGTGAAAGTGCTAATCAAGATATTCAAATATGTCGCAAAAGTACCGGCTATGCGTCACACTTGCCCCTATTGGCAAATATGTTCATGGGTGACTCTTACACCAATAATCAGTCAGGTGGTGGCGATTTCCAAAACCAAAGACAAAATGGTCGTAATAACTTTAGAGGTGGCCGAGGTCCTAACAATAGAGAGGGAGGCTTTCGTATTCGCTTAAGTGATAATGAAATGCGAGCAGCCAGATCATTACAAGAAGCCTTTAATCTTCGTTCTACTGTCGCTGTTCTAGGTTTCGCAGTAAGAACTCTTGCGCAAATGCTTGAAGATGGAAGTCTTGAAAATTTAGTCAACCAATATAGGTCTCAAGCGCCTGCTAATGACCAAAGAAGAAGGGGTAACAGCGGAAACTATAACGGTGAAAATAACAACTCAGTCAACACAAAGCCCAACCCTTTTGCAAGGCCAGAAAAACCAGTTAAAGAGAAAGAGGTCGCTGATACTGATCAGGGAAAAAATGTTACTCAAGATCCTGGAGAAAAAGATAATGATCAAGCAACAGCAGCAAGTTCAAATGAAGTTGATTCCACAGATACAAGCGAGCAAGGATAAGTGAATCAGAAGCGAGTCTTATCTGGTGTTCAACCCACAGGAGATGTTCATATTGGTAACTGGCTTGGTGCAATAAGAAATTGGGTTGAATTACAAGAAAATTACGAAACTTTTGTTTGCGTTGTTGATCTTCATGCGATAACCACTCCGCATGACCCAAAATCTCTTCATCAAAATTCTCTATCTACAGCGGCTTTGTATATCGCTTGTGGGATGAATCCTGATAAATGCTCAATATTCATTCAAAGTCAGATAAGCGCCCATAGCGAGCTTTGCTGGATATTAAATTGCTTAACTCCTTTAAACTGGATGGAGAGAATGATTCAGTTTAAGGAAAAGTCAATTAAACAAGGCGACAATGTATCTATTGGATTATTAGATTATCCAGTACTTATGGCAGCGGATATTCTTCTCTATGACGCTGATTTGGTTCCTGTTGGAGAAGATCAAAAGCAGCATCTGGAGCTTGCGAGAGATATTGCTTCTCAAAGAGTTAATTCAAAATTCGGAACAAAAGAGAATCCAATACTTAAAGTTCCAAATCCCTTAATTTTGAAAGAGTGTTCCAAAGTCATGAGCCTGACTGACGGAACAAAGAAAATGAGTAAAAGCGACCCAAATGAAAATAGTAGGATTACTTTATTAGACAATCCAGAAGTAATTACTAAAAAAATAAAACGTGCAAAAACCGACTCAGAATTAGGACTAGAATTTGGAAATCCCTCAAGACCTGAAGCGGATAATCTTTTAACAATTTATTCAATAATTTCTGGCCTAGGAAGAGAAAAAGCAGCAGCGTATTGTGCAGAAATGGGCTGGGGTAAATTCAAACCAGAATTTACAGAGGCAATGATTAACGTTCTCAAACCTATTCAAGAAAAGTATAAAGAACTAATGAATGATCCAGAGGAGTTAAAAAGAATACTAAATAAAGGCAAACTTACTGCCGAGGAAGTTTCTAAGTTAACATTAAATAGAGTCAAAGAAGCTCTAGGATTTTATTCAAGTTTGTAGAAAATTATGCCAATAATTACATTACCTGATGGAACTGAAAAAAAATATGATTCCGCTGTCACAATTGACCAAATAGCATCAGAAATTGGTCCTGGTTTAGCAAAAGCAGCGCTAGCGGGGAGAGTGAATGGGGAATTAATTGATACTTGTATTCCTATAACTCAAAATTCTCATATACAGATTATTACATCTAAAGATGATGAAGGACTAGAAATTATTAGACATTCATTCGCTCATCTTCTTGGACATGCTGTAAAGCAATTATACCCCGAAGCAAAAATGGCAATAGGGCCGGTAATTGAAGATGGTTTTTATTATGATATTTCTTATAAAGATACCTTTACTCCTGATGATCTTCTCAAAATTGAGAAAAGGATGAAAGAGTTAGTTAACAAAGATTATAATGTAGGTGTTGAAATAGTTAGTCCAGAGAAAGCAACGGAAGTTTTTACTGATAGAGGTGAAATTTTCAAGCTAGACATAGTTAAAAATATCCCTGAAAATGAAATCATAAAGTTATACAAACATCAAGAATATATTGATATGTGCAGAGGTCCTCATGTGCCAAATACAAGGCATCTAAGAGTATTTAAGCTAATGAAAGTATCCGGGGCTTATTGGCGCGGAGACTCTAACAATGAAATGCTACAAAGAATATATGGAACAGCTTGGAAAAACTCTAAAGAATTAAAAGAATATATCTCTAGAATTGAAGAAGCTGAGAAAAGAGATCATAGAAAATTAGGGAAAAAGTATTCACTTTTTCACTCACAAGAAGAAGCACCCGGTATGGTTTTTTGGCACCCTAAAGGGTGGACTATTTATAGGATTTTAGAAGATTTTATTCGGGAAACGATTACAAAATATGATTATCAAGAAGTTAAATCTCCCCAAGTAGTAGATAGAAGTCTTTGGGAGAAATCAGGCCATTGGGATAAATTTAAAGAAGATATGTTTACTACAACTTCAGAGAACAGGGAATATGCAATAAAACCTATGAATTGTCCATGCCACATACAAATATTCAATCAAGGTTTAAAAAGCTATCGAGATCTTCCTATTAGACTTTCTGAATTTGGTTCTTGTCATCGCAATGAGCCTTCTGGTGCACTGCATGGCTTAATGAGGGTAAGAAATTTTGTTCAAGATGATGCACACATATTTTGTACCGATGAACAAATCCAAGAAGAAGTCCAAAATTTTATTGATTTGGTATTTGAGGTTTATAAAACCTTTGGCTTTGATTCAATTCTTATTAAGCTCTCAACAAGACCAGAGAAAAGGGTTGGGAGTGATGATATCTGGGACAAATCAGAAAAAGCCTTATCTGAGGCACTTGATTCAAAAGGATTAGAATGGTCGCTACTCCCTGGAGAAGGCGCCTTCTATGGTCCAAAAATTGAATTCTCCCTAAAAGATTGTCTCAACAGAGTATGGCAGTGCGGAACAATTCAAGTAGATTTCTCCATGCCTCAAAGGCTCAATGCAAATTATATCGATATTACAGGAAGGAAACAAACACCTGTAATGCTTCACAGAGCTATTTTAGGTTCATTTGAGAGATTTATTGGGATATTAATTGAGAATTATTCAGGAAATTTTCCTACATGGTTATCACCTGTTCAAATAATGATTATGGGCATAACTGATAGAAATAATGAAGCATGTTTTAGTGCTAAAGATAAATTAGTTGACTTTGGCTTCAGAACTGAAATTGATATTAGAAATGAAAAAGTCGGTTTTAAAATACGAGAACATACTATGCAAAGAATACCTTTCTTGATAATTATTGGAGATAAGGAAGAAGAGAATAATGAAATCTCAGTAAGGACAAGAGAAGGTAAAGATCTTGGAAATATGAGTATAGATAAGTTTAAATTAATAATTGACGAATCAATTAGCAAAAAAGGTATACAAGTTAATCAATCCTAAATCAAAAACGATTTTAATAACTAATGAATTTACTTGCTGGAGACCTAGGAGGGACAAAAACTATATTAGCTGTTTATTCAAACGAGAACTATCCAAAAAAATTATTTGAAAAATACTATATTTCTTCAGAATGGGAATCTTTTTACTCAATATTTAAAGATTTTTTTAAACATTTACCAGATCATATATCACTCCCTGAATATGGATGTATTGGAGTAGCAGGCCCAATAAAAGACCAGAAAGTTACGATTACAAATCTAGGATGGAATATCGAAACAGAAGAATTATCTAAGCTTTCAAAAATAAATAATATTAAATTAATTAATGATTTCTCAGTTTTAATATATGGAATACCATTTTTCAAGAAATCCCAATATGAAGTAATCCAAGGAACATTAAAATCTGAGTACAAAACTAATCAAAAATTAGTTGCCATTATCGGAGCTGGTACAGGCTTAGGAATGTCCAGAGGATTAATTACGCCTACAAACATTTTTATATTTCCAAGTGAAGGGGGGCATCGGGAATTTTCCCCAAGGACTGAGAACGAATGGGAATTAGTGAAATGGCTAAAAATGAAGCTAAATATTCAAAGAGTATCGATTGAGAGAATAGTCAGTGGTACTGGCCTTGGAATGATTGCTAGATGGAAATTGGATGATCCAATAAATAAAAACCACCCACTTCAGAGAACTTTAAAAAAAATGGATAGTGACAAATCAGATTTCACAGATTTACCCGCACTTGTTTGGGAAAAAGCAAATAATGGAGACAAATTAATGTCTGAAGCTTTGAAATTATGGCTAAATGCTTACGGATCTGCAGCTGGAGACCTTGCTTTACAGGAACTTTGCTCTTCAGGGTTATGGATTTCAGGTGGAACAGCCGAAAAAAACCTCGATGGAATAAACTCTTCTAACTTCCTAAATGCATTTAGTAATAAGGGTCGCTTTCAATCTTATTTAAAGGAAATCCCATTGATTGTTCTTAAAGATCCAGAAGCGACATTATTCAGTTCAGCTTGCAGAGCACGCTTAAGTGCCGAATCAAATGGGAGACTTAGCTAAAGGATAAAAACATGGGGCCGCCAAAAATAGGACAAACTGTCGTAGTAGAAGTTCCTTCTACTACAGCAAATATTGGTCCAGGGTTTGATTGCCTTGGTGCAGCATTAGATCTTTCCAATCAGTTCACTATTAAAAGAATTGAGGGTAATGCTGAAAGGTTTGAATTAATAATGGAAAGTACTGAAGGTAATCATTTAAGAGGCGGCCCTGAGAATCTTTTTTATCGAGCCGCGCAAAGAGTTTGGAGAACTGCAGGTGTTGAGCCTGTTGCTCTTGAAGCAAGAGTAAAATTAGCTGTGCCTCCTGCAAGAGGGCTTGGAAGCAGTGCTACAGCAATTGTGGCAGGATTAGTTGGAGCTAATGCACTTGCTGGATACCCTTTGCCTAAGGAAAAATTATTGGAGCTGGCAATAGATATAGAAGGTCATCCAGACAATGTTGTTCCGTCTTTAATAGGAGGTCTTTGCGTAACAGCTAAAACTGCAAACGACAGATGGCGCGTAGTCCGCTGTGATTGGGATCAATCAATAAAAGCAGTAGTTGCAATCCCATCTATTCGCCTTAGCACCAGCGAAGCAAGGCGTGTCATGCCAGAAAACATTCCAGTAAATGATGCAGTAATCAATTTAGGAGCCCTCACGCTTCTGCTTCAAGGACTAAGGACTGGAAATGAGGATCTAATTGCAGATGGCATGCATGACAAGCTTCATGAACCATACAGATGGGGATTGATCAAAGGTGGGTTAGAAGTAAGAGAAGCAGCAAAGGCTGCCGGAGCTTTAGGATGTGCAATTAGTGGAGCAGGTCCAAGCATTCTTGCCTTGTGCAAAGCGACTAAAGGCCGAGAAGTCAGTGTCGCAATGGTCAAAGCCTGGGAAGCTGCTGGTGTAGCAAGTCGTGCTCCTTTAATGAGCCTCCAACTCAGAGGGAGCGAATGTATTTCAAACACCTTTGGGTAGTTCTACTCATGAAAACGAACAAAAACTGATAGCTTTATGGCTGACTTGCCCCAAATTATGGATGCCAATCTGCCTATGAGTATTGATTCTCAGACAGTATTTCCATGGCTTTCACTCATTGTGCTCCTACCCATAGTTGGAGCATTGATAATGCCTTTCCTCCCAACGCAAGATAGTAAAAACTCTAATCTGCCAAGAAACATAGCCCTAGTTATTTTATTAGCCGATTTTCTAATAATTGTATTGGCTTTTGCCAATTTGTTTGATCCAAGTAGCGAAAATCTCCAGTTAGTTGAAAGACTTCAATGGCTTCCTTCCATAGGACTCGAATGGTCATTAGGTGTAGATGGTATATCTGCACCGCTAGTAGTTCTAAGCGGTCTAATAACTTTTTTGTCCGCAGCCGCAAGTTGGAAAGTAAAACAAAAAACAAGGCTTTACTTTGCTTTGTTACTAATTCAAGCTTCAGCCCAAGCTTTAGTTTTCCTATCACAAGATTTCTTACTATTCTTTTTAGCTTGGGAGCTTGAACTTGTTCCTGTCTATCTACTGATTGCAATTTGGGGAGGGAAAAGAAAACTATATGCAGCAACAAAATTTATCCTTTATACAGCTCTAGCTTCCCTTTTAATATTAATTAGTGGGCTTGCTTTAGCTCTTTCTGGAGATCAATTTACCTTTAATTTAAATGAAATCGCAGCCAAATCTTTTACTGGTAATTTTGGGATATTTTGTTATCTAGGTTTTTTAATTGGTTTTGGAGTAAAGCTTCCTATCTTTCCACTTCATACCTGGCTACCAGATGCGCATGGGGAAGCAAATGCTCCGGTTTCAATGTTATTAGCTGGTGTTTTATTAAAAATGGGAGGTTACGCTCTCATTAGATTTAACGTCCAAATTTTACCGGATACTCATTTAATACTCGCCCCAGCATTAATCATCATTGGGATAGTAAATATTATTTATGGTGCTTTAAATGCTTTTGCTCAAGACAATGTAAAAAGGCGCATAGCCTGCAGTTCTGTAAGTCATATGGGTTTTGTTCTTGTTGGAATTGGTGCAGTTAATGCACTTGGAATCAGTGGAGCGATGCTCCAAATGATTAGCCATGGACTGATTGCGGCCGCAATGTTTTTTGTTACTGGTAGTTTTTATGAAAGAACCAATACTCTTTCAATCCCGAATATGGGCGGTCTTGCAAAGGCTTTGCCAATTACCTTTGCATTCTTCTTGGCCAGTTCTTTAGCATCACTTGCCTTACCAGGGATGAGTGGGTTTATAAGTGAAATCACAGTTTTTCTAGGCATAACTAGTCAAGAAGGATTCACTTCTTTATTTAGAGCAATAACAATCCTTTTAGCAGCTATTGGACTTGTCTTAACTCCTATCTACCTTCTTTCAATGTGTAGAAGAGTATTCTTTGGCCCAAGAATACCTGCTTTATCGATAGTAAAAGAAATGGATGCGAGAGAGCTTTCGATAGGTTTAAGCCTCTTGGTTCCTACACTAGTAATAGGTTTTTGGCCAAGGATAGCTATTGATTTATATGAGGTATCAACAAATGCTCTCGCACAATCATTAATTACCAATAACCTTGTACCAATCAGTTAGTTTTTGAATCTAAAAAATGACTTCAATTAAGCCAACAGCATTATTAAAAGGTGAAGGTCTTCCTGATTACGATAAAATCACCCCTAACGAGATAACTGAAAATATACCCAAACTGATAAAAGAACTAAATGAAGAATTAAATAAACTAGAAGAACAGCTCGAAAAACAATTACCAACCAAAAGCTCTCTAAGTTGGGAAGATGTAATGCCTCAGCTTTATGATATTGGTGAAAAGCTCAGGTGGAGCTGGGGAGTTGTAAGTCATCTGAATGCAGTATGCAATTCCTCCGAATTACGTGAGGTTCATTCAAGTCAGCAACCTACAATCGTTAGATTTAGTAATCAACTTGCTCAAAACGAAGTCATTTTTAAGGCGCTCTCAAATTTGAAAGAGCATGGGAACATAAAGGATGAAACACAAATCAGAATAATTGAGACAGAATTAATAACGATGAGAAACAAAGGAATTGGTTTAGGAGCTAATGAAAAAGCACTATTTAATTCTCGCAGTGAACGATTAGCTGAATTATCAACTACTTTTAGCAACAATGTATTAGATGCGACTAAGAATTGGAGTCTTTTATTAAAAAGCAAGTCAGAAGTCGAGGGGCTTCCTGAAAGAGCACTTGAAACATTGGCTCTTGCGGCAAAGGAGTCTGGTGACAAAGATGAAGAAGGTAATAATCCATCAGCATCCAATGGCCCATGGAGAGTTGGCTTAGATATGCCTAGGTACATTCCTTTTCAAACTTATGCAAAAGATAGACGTCTCAGAGAAAAAGTTTATAGAGCCTTTGTAAGCAGAGCTAGCGATGGAGAGATTAGTAACAAAAAAATAATTGAAGAAATTTTAGATCTCAGAAACAAACAGGCAAAACTATTGGGATATAAAAACTGGTGTGAAATTAGTTTGGCCACAAAGATGGCGGATAGTGAAAATGCAGTTGAGATGTTACTAGAGGAATTGAGATTGGCTGCAATGCCTCATGCTGAAAAAGAACTTATACATCTTCGAGAGTGTGCCAAAAGAAATGGAGAAAACGAAGATTTTGAGCTGTCTCCATGGGATGTAAGTTTTTGGGCTGAAGTTCTACGCAAAGAAAAATACGATCTCGACCAAGAGAAACTCAGGCCATGGTTTCCTTTAGATCAAGTTCTTAATGGTCTATTCAACTTGTGCAAAAGACTTTTTGAAATTAACATTGAAGAAGCAAGTAATACAGCTCCTTTATGGCATGAAGATGTTCGTTTCTTCAATGTTAAAAATATAGATGGCCAGAAAATTGCATCTTTCTATCTAGATCCCTTCAGTCGTCCTGCAACAAAAAGAGGAGGTGCATGGATGGATGAATGTTTATGCCGAAATCAAAAGACGAAAGATGATGTTGTTCTCCCAGTAGCCTATTTAGTCTGCAATCAAACACCTCCTATTGCGGACAAACCCAGCCTGATGAGTTTCGAAGAAGTAGAAACTCTCTTCCACGAATTTGGTCATGGACTACAACATATGCTGACAACTGTAGATTACCCTCAAGCCGCCGGTATTAATAACGTTGAATGGGATGCTGTCGAATTAGCAAGCCAATTTATGGAAAATTGGTGCTTAGAGGATCAAACAATTTCTGATATAGCAATACATTGGAAAACGAAAGAGCCATTACCAGAATCGGAAATAAATAAATTGAGGCTAAGCAGAACATTTAATTCTGGGCTTGCGACTTTAAGGCAAATACATTTTGCTCTTACTGATCTAAAACTCCATAGTCAATGGAATAAAGATATAAAAATTTCCCCAGATGAGTTACGACGAGAAATCGCAAAAAACACGACAGTGATGGATCCAATTCCAGAAGATCAATTTCTCTGTGCCTTCAGTCATATTTTTGCTGGTGGCTATGCAGCTGGATACTACTCTTATAAATGGGCTGAGGTACTCAGTGCTGATGCCTTTGCAGCATTTGAAGAGGCAGGTCTTGCCAATCAGGATGAAGTTCGAAAGATTGGTAAAAAATATCGCGATTCAATTCTTAGTCTTGGCGGTAGTCGTTCACCCAATAAGGTTTTCAAACAATTTAGAGGAAGACATCCCTCTACTGATGCCCTAATAAGACATAGTGGTCTTAATTAGCTATTAATAAAAATCTTTTTGACTAAAATATCTAGAGAACTAGAATTTGTTATCAATTCTTTATGTGTCAACACAGGTAAGTGATAAGAATCACCAATAGAAAGTTTTGCTTGCCACCCTGGGAATGACATCAAGTCCCATTTTGTAAAAAAGCTAGTACATTCAATCTTTTCTAGAGAAGTCAAGTCATTATTTAATTGAGATAATAAATTACTTCCTCTTTTCATCTCTGCAATACCTGGCATCAAGGATGAAGGAATCATTTGAGCTGTATAGGTACCAAAATGAGGAGTGCCAATACTAAAAAAACGTTTAGTTCTTAAAAAGCCATCATGATTTTGTAGCCAAAACCTACTAATTAATCCACCCATTGAGAAACCAACAATATCAATTTCGATTTCAGGTCCCACTAATTCCTTAATCTTAAAATCAAGATCTAGAGCTAAGCGCCTAAGAGATGTTTTCCCATATTTATGTGGCAAATGTGGTCTGTACAATTCATAATCATCTTCTTTTATTTTTTTAATTAATTTTTCAAATAATTTAGGATTGTTCCACAAACCATGAATAAGAAAAATTGGTCTTTTGTTTTTATCCAATTAATTAATAGGAAATAAGAAATTCCTTTTCTTTTCGATTAGAACATTTCCAGTAAATCCATCTATTGGTGGTGAGCATTTTTTCAGCAGAATATGAATTGGAACTGGACCATATAGAGACTCAAGAAGATTTAAAATTTGATCGCTAAAATATTCAATCGTTAAGCATTTGATTTCAAATGAAAGTTTTTTAACAGCTTTAATTGCTTCGCTATAGTCTATTGATTTATCTAATTGATCAAGCTTGGATGACTCATCCAAATCCAACCAAAAACTAATGTCGAGAAGAAAGCTTTGACCATGTATTCGCTCACTTTCTAAAACACCTACATGGGCCCATAGATTTATATCTTTAATATGAATTACACTTAAATTATTAAATTGACTCATAATGGTAGATCAATATGAGAAAAGCTTCTATCTCCAGAAGCGAAATCCTTAACAAGGTCACCATCACCTCTGAGATAATAGCGATAGGTAACTAAGCCTTCCAATCCAACTGGTCCTCTTGGTGGAAGAGTCTGAGTACTTATTCCAACTTCAGCTCCAAATCCATATCGGAAACCATCCGCAAAACGAGTAGAGCAGTTATGATAAACACCTGCGCTATCAACTGAACTTAAAAATTTTTCAGCAACTTCTTTATCATCAGTAACTATCGCCTCCGTATGACGTGAGCTATATTTACGAATATGTTCAATAGCTTCATCTACATTACGAACAATTTTTATTGAAAGAATTAAATCAAGATATTCTGTAGACCAGTCTGCCTCATCAGCCTTATTTTTAACACCTAAAGATTGACTTTTTGCATCTCCCTTAAGAGTAACTCCTGCACTAGAAAAAATTGGCAAGCCTTTTTCCAAAAACATCTCGGCAACATCTTCATGAATTAATAATGTCTCAATTGCATTACAAGCAGCAGGATATTGAATCTTACTATCTAAAGCTATACTTATAGCTTTAGCAATATCTATAGAATTATCTACATATAGATGACAAATCCCATCAGCGTGCCCTAAGACAGGGATACGTGTATTTTCTTGAATAAATTGGACTAACTCATTGCTACCTCTGGGTATTATCAAATTGACAAACCGATCCAAGCGAAGCAAGCCTAAGCTTTCTTGACGTGTAGTGAGTAAAGACAACGCTCCTGAGCCCACATTTGATTTGCTTAACCCCTTATCAAGAGAATTCATTATTGCTTGATTGGTGGCTTTTGCTTCACTTCCTCCTTTTAATAAAGCTCCATTACCAGAACGAACAGCAAGAGATGCTATTTGTATTAATGCATCTGGTCTCGATTCAAATATCACTCCTAAAACTCCTAATGGAACTGTCACTCTCTCAAGAATAAGGTTTTCATCCAATTTTCTATGAAGTTGTCTATTACCAATTGGATCCGCGAGATTTGAAACTTTTAGAACCCCGTCAATACATCCTTTGAGTTTAGTTTTTGTTAACTGAAGTCTTGATAAAAGTGATTGATTCAACCCTTCTTTTTCTGATCTTTCAAGATCTTGAATATTTGCTTTTAAAATATCATCAGCATTAGCATTCAAGGCATTTGCCATTTCAGTCAAAGCCTTACACCTTTGTTCATTAGTGGATTGACCAAGCAAAATAGAAGCCTTTTTTGCACTCTCAGCTACTTTTACTAGCTGGGACGTAGGATCAGGTACTGAAAAGTTTGTACTCATTTGATTTAGATCAACTATGTAATCAAAGTTAATTTTTCACTATCTTTAAAATATTCCTTTAATGGCGAATCAAGCAATAAAAGAAGATAAAAATCTATCGAACTGAGCACTTTTTTAAATCATTTTATTCAACTATTCATTTATTTAATATCTAAAAAAGAGTTGAAGCTGACTTTGCCAATTCCCATCTTTATCAAAAGACCCTAGTAGACCTATATTGGGATTCATTTGAAAAGTAATATTTCCTTTCGGTGGAATATCTTGTCGATTAGGAGCAGCCTGAACTGAAAAATTAATTTTATCATTAAGGTCAACTCCTATTTCAGTTACCCATGCTTGTTGGCCTGTCAAATTCGTATCCTCTTGATCAGTATTTGAACTACTTTCACTAGCATCATCCTCTAAATCTGATCCATTTATATATGCAGGATACAAAGATATTTGCAGCCTATCACTTAAAAATCCATTGATATTACCTTGAAGATACGAAGCAAAAGATCTATTTAGAAAGCTAGTGAGAGCATCTCCATTACCTCCACTACTTACTAGAGTTGCAAGCGAATTACCTCCTATGAGTCCTAACAATTCACTTCTTCCCAAAGTTGGAGTACTTCTTAACTGAAAGTTTTCACTAATTCGATCTGCAGGTCCAGAGGCCGTTACTTCGACATTTACAAAACGAGATCCTCCAATACCAAATGATGCCATGCCATTGGAGGAAAAATTGCTTACGTCTCTAACATTATCTGGGACACGACTTTTTAAAGTTACGTCAACATATGGAACTAATCCCATAGATGGTACAAATACGGCTACATTAGGTTCACTTTGATCTAGATTAAAAGTAGTCGTAAAGAGATTGACGTAACCACTAACAAGTTTAATGACTCCACTAACATCAAGTGTCTCATCAAAAGCACCATTTAAGAAAAGAAATCCATTCGTTTCAAAACTTGCCAACGGTTGAGATACCAATCGTAATGAAGGGCCAAGTACCAGCTTAAAATTATCAAAGCTAATGGCTTCCAATCCACGAGGAAAGCCACCTCTCACTATTCGGCTTGCAGGAGCATCTTCATCTTGAATAAATAAAACCAAAGGTTCACTCTGGCTCCAGTTTTGCTCAGGGAATCTACGGATACTTTTAACCTTGGTATCTTTAAGACGATCAGATTTTTCAGATGTATTTTTATCTTGATTATTAGCTCTTTTAGCAAAAACAGAGCCTTCTGAAATAAATACTTCACCTGCCAATTCAGGCTTAATAATAGAGCCCTTAACAATAATCTTGGATGAAGCTCTTATATCGGCAAATGCTGTTTTAACTCGTGTTTTCTCTATGGAAAGCACCAATGGTTCAATTTCACTTAATTGAGAATCAAATAACGAAATTCCTCCTTTACTGTTAATGAGACCGTTTGGCCCAATATTTGCTGTGAGTTCGCGAACTTCAAGTCTATTAAAATCAAAAACCATTGTGCTATTCAAATTATTAATTTCTCTATTTTGTAAAAGTAGATCACTCTTATTCAAAACAAAAAAACCATTCGCCACAGGCTTTTCAGGGGTCCCACTAATTAGCAAGCTCAGATCAGCAGATCCAGAAGTCCAAGAAACATTTCCTTTTGTTAGACCTGTTAGAAAGACCAATCCATCTCCATGACTTTCGACTTTTAGATCAATAGGGTCAGAGTTTTTCAATGGATAAATTCCACTTAATTGAACTGGGTTTATCGAAGATAGGTCCCTTAGAGCTATATCAAATTCAAGATAATTATCTTTAAGCAAAATATTTCCTTTGTCTAAAATAATATTTCTATCATCAATTACTGTGTCCTTAATAATTAGATCTGCAGTTACTTTTGGGGTTCCATTAATTAAGCTATATTTACCATTTAAACCAAAATATCCATTTACTGCTGAAGGAATCGGCGCCACCAAAGACAATAATGAAAAGTTGAAATCAATTAGTGAAAAGCTTCCATTAGCTGAACCTAAATCCCCATTAAAAGTTGCTTTAAAAGGTCGTATATCTTTAGAATTTATGATATTCAGTTTGCTTGTCCAAACCTTACCAAATGCTTTGGCCTCTAACTTTAAATCAGATAGTCTTGGTCCACTTAATTTAACATCCGCATTGACATTTCCATTTAGATCATAAGGATTAATAATACTCTTACTATTTTTCTTAGTAATCTCTTCCTTGTATGAATCCTTAGATTTAGTTAAAGCTTCTAACTGACTATCTATCGAACTATTAGTATCACCAATCATCAATGTCGCTAAATCTTCAGCTTTGCCAACTGCCTCTGAGTACTTCAATCCTAACTTAGGAAACTCTAAAGCTGTAGCAGTAATCCAACTAGAGCTAACATCATTCACTTTAGCTAACAAAGAAAATCCTGATCCACTGTTAATATCAAATTTAATCTTTCCATTTTTAGATGGTATTAATTCACCTTTTAGATTGGTTTCTGAATTCTTAACTTGACCTTTAATACTTGCATTTTTTAATTTAAAACCTAACAATCTGAAATTATCCAAATTCAAGTCACCATTAACAAATAGTGGATCAAAAGAAATTATTCCATTACTTGAAACTTCCCCAAAGATACGTTTAAAACTTTTCTCTGGAGGGAAAGCCACTTCTACTCTATCTAATCTGAATTTATTAGCATCCCATTCAAAAGCATTTGATTTAGGTTTTAGACTTATTTTACCGCCTAATCTATTTAGAATTAAATCATTAAAATCACCGTCTTTGTTTAAGTTTATTTGAAGTTCACCAGGGATGGAAGCCCCTTCTGATTTCATTTTCAAACTACCCCATTTCTTTTTATTTGGAATTCGAATAAAAGAACCTTTCCATTTTTCCCTTAAGCGAATACCATTAATTTGTGGATTATCTAAAGAAAGGTCAATATTAGAATTCAGTGAAGATAGGGGGCCATAAAAATCACCATTAGTATTTAATTTACCAGATAATGATGCATTTAATATTGGATTTAATGCACCTAAAGGGAAAGACTCTAAATTTATATTAGCTTTTAAGTCACCAGGAATAAAGCGTCTATCAACTATAGAAATTGGTAGTTTAAACTTCAAGGAAAGAGGTTGGTGATCAAAATCTTTGATTTTTATATAACTAAAAGATTTTATATGAGTTTCATCTTTTTTATAAAATGGTATTTCAACTGAAGTAGATATATCCCAAAAACCATATCGCCAATTTGAATCTGTTATATTTAAACTTTTATTATCACATTTAATTCTTGATTTATCAGAAAATAGTATATCATTTAAAACCCCTCCTCTTAAGCTTAGATTATTTGCAATTAAATCACCTTTGCATTTTATGAAACCTTTTTCTATAGCTAAATTGATTTTACCATTAATATTTCCCTTTGAAATAATATTTGAATCATTTCCTAAAATCCCCTGCAAGAAACCAAGTCTAAATTTGTTAATTCTTACTTTAGTTTGAAACTCTAACCCATCCAAATATCCCTTCCCAGAAAAATAGAGACTTCCCTGCTTTTTAGAATTTAAATTAATAGCACCGTAAATTTTTTTCTTAGCAAGATTTAGAGCAAGATTCCCTTTGGCAAATAATGTCTTTTCACCAGGATTAAATACAATTTTAGTTGAGCCCTTCAGATTAAATCTTAGATGAAAATTATTTGATTTAGAATTATCAGATGATGGTAAGACCCAAAAAGAACCTTTATTATTTTTGTTTAGTATGATTTCTGTTCCCTTTGGATTAAATATTGCAACAGGTTGCCAATTTAATAAACTTGCAAAAGGTGCAAATTTAATGGTTAAAGTTGAAATATTGACTGATGAAGAATCTTTTTCACCTGGAAGCAACTTTGTTCGTCCCAGAGCAACTCCCCATGGCCTAAGGCCTCTATAGGCTCCTATTTCCAAAGGATGACCTAAAGAATTAGATAATGTTTTTTCTATTTGAGGTGAGAAGCGGCTTATAGTTCTGCCTACTAATAGATCTGCCCCGCTCCAAATCAAAACACCACCCAACGCCACAAAGGTTCCCGCAAGCCCCCACCGCTTTAATCTTTTAGAGTTCCACTCATCTCCCATGAAACATTATTCTCAAACTTGGGGAGCTAACAAACTATAAAGAATCAATTCAGGAGAAACCAGCCTATGTCTATGATTGAAGTTATCCAAGATGTAACAAAATGGCTAGCCTGGGGAGGTTCAGGACTTGGCATCTTGACTGTTTTGGCTTATTTATTTAACTGGGGTATTAAATTCCGGCTGACTGGAACAACAATTTTCACACTTTTATTATCTGCTAGTTGCTGGGCCTTCGAGCAAAGTTATACGCCTCCTTTTAATGTAGAAGGTTACAAATATGCTCCTATTGTTTATGATAATGGCTTTGATTTAGTTGTTGCTCAAGCCTCAAACGATTTTCCTAAAGAAGCTATCAAGCCAACATTGCTACAAATTGCAGGCAATTTAAAAGGGGGAGGAAGAAATGGTGCTCAGGTTAAGGTCAGACTAAGAAAGATAGAATCGGCTGGAGATGGAATAAGTAAACCAATTATTCTTGGTGAAATAATAAATGATTTAAAAGAATCAAAGATTATAGAATTACCTGATAGAAATTATTCTCCAAGTGAAGATTTATCGAACGAGGCTGATTTTAAAGAAAACACCTCAATAGATCCATATGAATAAAAAGTTATTATTAAAAAATCTTCCTAAAAGCTTTTATCAAGAGGAAAAAATACTCTTATCAAATAATATAAAGACCTGGAATTCTTTATTATCTATTAGTGATGAAGAAATTAATAATCTAATCTATGGAAGTCTGGGTAGTATTCGCAATCTAAAAAGACTTAAATGCATAGCCTATTTTATATGTACTTTAGATATTGAACTTAACGAAGCAGCCTTGCTAATGCACTCAGGATTGATTTCTAACAAGGCACTTTCTCGACTTACTCCTCAAGAGCTAGTTCAAAAGAGTGGTCGTTTTGAAAGAAATTTAAGAACAGGACGAATTCCATTAATAGATCTAAGCAAAGCTAACTTTTTAATAGAAAAAGCTAAAAAAGCAATTATTTAATTTACCCAAGAAGAATTAGGTAATAGAATAAAAATAATCAAAAAGAAACTAGCTAAACTTGAGCAAATGAATAGTTTACTAATCACCCTAATATTTACATCATTTGCCATTAATCAAGGTGCAATGGCTCAATCAAGACTTCTTGATGGTGTAAAAAGAAATCCTGATGAAGCAAAATCCATTTGTAAAAGATTTAGGAACCTAAATAAAGAAAACATTTCGGCTAGTTCACCAAAATCTATTCAAAAAATCTCAGTTCAAAAGAATATAAGCGAAGTTGATGCTGAGATACTTTCGATGTATGTAAGAGGTCTTTATTGCCCTGAAACTTTTTAAGCCACAAATGACTTCAATAAAGTACAGGGACGAAGACTTAAAACTTAGAGACGGAACATTACTCAAATCTCGAATCTGGTTACCACAAGGGGAGGGACCATGGCCTGCATTACTTATGCGTCAGCCATATGGAAGAGAAATTGCTTCTACAGTTACATATGCTCATCCCTCTTGGTGGGCTAGCAATGGCTATCTAGTTGTAATACAAGATGTAAGAGGTCAAGGCGGATCTGAAGGTCAATTTAAAGGATTTAGTCAAGAAACCTCAGACACAAGTCAAACTCATGTTTGGGTTCGATCCTTGCCTGAATGCAATGGTCTTCTGGGTACATATGGGTTTTCATATCAAGGATTAACACAGCTCATTGCAGAGGAAGGCACTTATCCACCTGATTGCATTATCCCTGCAATGACAGGGCTTTCAGAAAATGAACATTGGAGTTGTGAAGGAGGAGCCTTTTGGTGGCACTTGGGAATTGGATGGGGTTTGCAATTAGCAGCCCAAAAGGCACAAAGAGAAAAGAATTGGGAAGCTTGGCACGAAATTCGTGAAAATCTTGAATCAAAAAAATATTTATTTAATGGTCATGGATTACTGAAAAAGAATGATCCAGAAGGGATGGCCTATAAATGGCTAAATCTTTCTTCTAGCAAAAATCCTCAATGGAAAACTTATGAGCCATTAAATAGCTGGTTAAAAAAACCTTTGCTTCTAATTGGGGGGTGGTGGGATCCCCATTTAAGAGGGATTTTAGATATTTTTGAAAAATCAACAAAGGCAGGAGGTAATCCTAAATTAATCATTGGTCCTGCCACTCATCTTCAATGGTGGGAGGGTGCACAACGCACTCAGTTAAATTTTTTTGATTCTCATTTAAAAGAAAAAAATAAAGAAATTCCTTTCCCTCAAATCAATCTCTGGAATCTTACAAGAAATAGTTGGGAGCTTTCGGATCAAAATAAAACTCCTACATGGAATCTCTGTAGCGAAGGTTTAGCCTCGATAAGTCATTCTGAAGGTGGCTTAGCCACTCATTCTGTTTCAAAAGTAGATTGCGAGGTGAATTTGGTTCATGACCCATGGAGGCCTGTACCCGCTATCGGAGGGCATCTAAGTGATACGCCTGGAGAAGCGAACAGATTCAATATCGATACTCGCTCTGATGTTGCAGTATTTACAACACCTCCAATGTCAAAAGATTTGAGGATAGAGGGTATTCCAACTCTCTACTTAGAAACAAAATGTGACAGGGAAAGCTTTGATATGTTCGTTGCGTTATCAATAATTCCAAGTGAAATCAAAAATACTGCTACTCAACTTTCGACTGGGGTCCTCAGAATTAGCAATTTTGATAAAGATATAAAAACCTGTAGAGAAATAAGACTACAACCAATATTAGCCACATTTAAAGAAGGAGATCGTTTAAGGATTTCAATCTCGGGATCTGGATGGCCAGCAATTGGAGTAAATCCAGGACAGTGTCAATATTTGTGCGCTGGACCAAGCCCTCACTGCTTAGTGACTACAATTTCGCTCTTACTTTCGAATTCAAAACTTAAATTTGAATCACTTATTTCCTCTTAGGGGTTCAATATTTACTGACAGAGGATTAAGCTAACTAGCTATTTCAGCCATAAGTCATGCCCGTCTCTATTCTTCTAGATTATTTGAAAGATGACGGTCAAAGACTTTCTGAATGCAGACATGAAAGTCCTTTTTCTATCCTTGGTCCTCAACCGTTTAAAGACAAATGGGTAATACGAATATGGATGCCAGAGGCAACTACGGTTGAACTCATAACAAAAGAGACAAGGCTTCAGCTGCAAAATCCCAACCATGAATGGATTTTTGAAGGAGTTGTAGAAAAAAATCCTGGCACTGATTATCAAATAAAAGTAAACAGAGGAGGAATTGAACATATTCAACATGATCCCTGGAGCTTCCGAAAAGAGTGGATGGGTGAAGTTGATAGACATCTTTTCGCAGAGGGAAACCACCATCACATTTGGCGAAAGATGGGGGCCCACCTGACTGAAATAGATAAAAAAGAAGGAGTTATGTTTTGCTTGTGGGCCCCTCATGCAAAAAGTGTCTCCGTTATTGGTGATCTGAATTCATGGGATGGCAGACATCACCCTATGCAAAAACGTTTAGGAGGGATATGGGAATTATTCATACCAGGTCTAGGGGATGGTGATTTATATAAATATGAAATTAGAACTGAAAAAGGACATTGCTACGAGAAAGCCGATCCTTATGGTTTTCAACATGAAGTAAGACCTGCAAAAAGCTCAGTAATATCAAAGATCGATTCGTTTCAATGGAATGATCAATTTTGGATATCCAAGCGTGACAATAGAGATCCTCTTGAGCAACCGATATCCGTTTATGAGATGCATTTAGGCAGCTGGATGCACGCTTCCTCAGATGATCCATTTATCAACTCAGACGGGGAACATAGGGCTCCCGTCCCAGCAGCAGATATGAAGCCTGGCTCAAGATTGCTTACATACAAAGAATTGGCAAATAAAGTAATTCCCTATGTCAAAGAAAGAGGCTTCACTCATATTGAGCTTATGCCAATTTCAGAGCACCCTTTTGATGGCTCATGGGGATATCAAGTTACTGGTTGGTATGCACCTACTAGTAGATATGGCTCACCAGATGAGTTTCGTGCCTTCGTTGATTCATGCCATAAAGAGGGCATAGGTATTATTCTCGATTGGGTCCCAGGTCACTTCCCTAAAGATCAGCATGGTCTTGCTTATTTTGACGGTAGTCATCTATACGAGCATTCAGATCCCAGAATTGGAGAACACAAAGAATGGGGAACATTAATTTTCAATTACAGTCGGAATGAAGTTCGTAATTTTCTAGTTGCAAATCTAATTTTCTGGTTTGATCAGTTTCATATCGATGGAATACGTGTTGATGCAGTCGCATCAATGCTTTATAAAGACTATCTTCGTCCAGAAGGTGAATGGATACCTAACGAAGATGGGGGGAATGAAAATTTCGAAGCAGTTAGATTTCTACAACAGGCTAATCATGTTCTTTTTCAACATTTTCCTGGTGCACTTTCAATTGCCGAAGAATCAACCACATGGACTGGCGTAACCAAGCCAACTGATATGGATGGACTTGGTTTCAACCTCAAGTGGAACATGGGTTGGATGCACGATATGCTCGATTATTTTGAAATTGACCCATGGTTTAGGCAATTCAATCAAAACAATATTACTTTTTCCATTTGTTATAACTTTACTGAAAACTTTATGCTTGCTTTAAGCCACGATGAAGTTGTTCACGGGAAAAGTCATCTCCTACATAAAATGCCAGGTGACGACTGGCAAAAGTATGCTAATACACGTGCCTTACTTGCATATATGTGGACACATCCAGGTAAAAAAACAATATTTATGGGAATGGAATTTGGACAACGCCAAGAATGGAATGTTTGGGATGATTTGCAATGGGATCTTCTAAATCATGAACCACATAAAGGAATACAAAAATTAGTAGATGATTTGAATACTTTATACAAAAAAGAACCTGCTTTATGGAGAAATGATTTTGATGAATACGGATTCCAGTGGATTGATTGCGATGACAATAAAAATTCAGTAATTAGTTTTATGAGAAGAGAAAAGACCGATGGTGAATGGTTAGTAATAGTGGCAAACTTCACCCCTCAAAACCACTCTAATTACAGAATTGGTGTACCTGTTAATGGATTTTATGAAGAAATTTTCAATACAGATGCGAGTCAATATGGAGGCTCAAATTTAGGGAATATGGGAGGAAAATCAACAGACTTATACAATATCCATGGCTATGAAAATTCTATAGATCTTTGCCTCCCGCCTCTTAGCGTTCTAGTTCTAAAGCATAAATCTAACGAGAATTAACCCTCCGCGAATAGAAATGTTTCAACCTTGCCTGATAACCTAATTTCAACTGTCGTCTGGATGTAAAAATTCAAAAGGCATGACGAACTTTTGCAGAGAACGTATTTCATGATTTTCAAGTTACTGCTTCCTGTAAGTTTTTCGCTTAAAAGGACAAAATAATGAACGAAACTACTCCTCTACTCCTTCGTGCAGCTCGCGGAGAAAGTGTTGAAAGGCCACCGGTTTGGATGATGCGCCAAGCGGGGAGATACATGAAGGTATATCGCGATCTACGTGATAACCATCCAAGTTTCAGAGAAAGATCCGAAAACCCCGATCTTTCTTATGAAATTTCAATGCAACCTTTTAAGGCTTTTCAACCTGATGGAGTAATACTTTTTTCAGATATCTTGACTCCTCTTCCTGGAATGGGAATTAACTTTGACATAGTTGAAAGCAAAGGGCCTTTAATAAATGACCCAATAAGAAACCTCAAACAAGTAAAAAACCTTAAGCCCCTTCAACCAGAAGAAAGCATGTCTTTTGTCGGTGAAGTTTTAGGAAGGTTAAGAGAAAGCGTTGGAAACAATGCTGCAGTTCTAGGTTTTGTTGGTGCTCCCTGGACTCTTGCTGCCTATGTTGTAGAAGGGAAAAGCAGCAAAAATTATGCAGTTATAAAGGCGATGGCATTCCAAGAGCCAGAACTACTGCATCAACTTTTAAATCATTTTGCAGAATCAATTGCTAACTATTTGTCTTACCAAATCCAATCCGGAGCCCAAGTAGTCCAAATGTTTGATTCATGGGCAGGACAATTAAGTCCACAGGATTATGATGAGTTTGCAGCACCTTATCAACAAAAAGTAGTCAATTTAGTAAAAGAAAAGCATCCAGACACACCTATGATTTTATACATCTCAGGCAGTGCAGGAGTTCTTGAAAGGATGGGACAGACTGGAGTAGATATAGTATCTTTAGATTGGACTGTCGACATGGCAGAGGGACTAGCAAGACTGCCTCAAGAAGTGGGAGTCCAAGGGAATGTTGATCCGGGACTTTTGTTTGGTACTCCTGATGCGATCAGATCAAGAATTGTTGATGTAGTCAAGAAAGCGAAGGGTAGAAAACATATTCTTAATCTTGGTCATGGAATACTTCCTGGGACACCAGAAGAAAATGCAAGAGTATTTTTCGAGGCTGGTAAAAATGTCAATGAACTTATAAAAGTTTCATCTTGAAAAACGAAATAATTCTGATCACAGGAGCAAGTGGATGCGTGGGGCAATACATAGCAAATTGGCTAATAAAAAACTCAAATTCAGAATTATTTTTATGGGTTAGAGATCCAAAAAAAATAACTTCAATAAATTTAGAAAATCCAAGGATTAAGGTTTTAGTTGGAGATTTGCGACAATCAAATAAGTTCAAAAAAGAAATTTCAGAAGTCAACAGAGTTATTCATACAGCAACTGCTTGGGGTGATCCCAAAAGAGCGAAAGAAGTAAATATTGATGCAGTAAAGAATTTGCTCAATCTACTTAATCCTTCCAATATCAAACAAATCATTTATTTCTCAACTGCAAGTGTACTTGATAAAAATTTAAATTTGCTACCAGAAGCCTTTACTCATGGAACAGAGTACATACAAACGAAAGCACAATGCCTAAAAGAGCTTGAAACTCACCAACTATCAAGAAAAATCATAGCTGTATTCCCAACACTAGTATTCGGCGGGCGTATAGACGGTAAAAGTAATTTTCCAACAAGTTATCTTACACAAGGCCTTAAAGATGCATTTAAATGGATCTGGCTAGCTAGATGGATAAAAGTAGTTTCAAGGTTTCATTTTATTCACGCAGCAGATATTGCTTTCATTTGCGGGCATCTAGTTACTTCTAATTTCGAACCTGAGCAATCCATTCCAAAAAGCAAAATAAAAAAATTCGTTCTAGGGCAACCCTACATAAGCATTGATGTTGCAATTCAGACGCTTTTAGGATGGAAAGGAATGAGAAAAGTCCCTCAAATCCCTCTTTGGATTTGGCTTGTTGAGCTTTTAACTATTTTACTGCCAATTCAAATCACAAATTGGGATAGGTTTAGCCTGAGACAAAAACACTTTATTCATGAGCCCGTAACATCTCCAGAAAGCTTTGGAGGTATAAGCTATGCCAAAACACTAGGTCAAGTTTTACATAATTCTGGTTTAACTAAACACTAAAATGTCAAACAGAAGCTAAAGTAGTAAAATTAAAAAAAAAGAAGAATTAATTTCATGATTCGTTCTATTTCAACAGCTTTATTTGCTTTCTTTACATTCCTAGTAATTGGTGTATCCAATGTAAACGCTTCAACTGTTGAAGTTAAGCTAGGAACCGATGCAGGAATGCTTGCTTTTGAGCCAAGCACTTTAAACATAAGTGCTGGTGACACTGTTAAGTTTGTGAACAACAAACTAGCTCCTCACAATGCCGTTTTTGACGGAAACGATGATCTAAGTCATCCAGATCTAGCTTTTGCTCCAGGAGAGTCTTGGGAGAGAACTTTTAGTACCGCTGGAACATACGACTTCTACTGTGAGCCTCACAGAGGTGCTGGAATGGTTGGTAAAATCGTAGTAAATTAAATCCATAAAAGAATTTGTTAAAGATGGGGGAGACCCCGTCTTTTTTTTGATAAAAAATATATCTAGAAGCTTAGATAAAATCATCAAAGATAATATTTTTATAAAAAGATAAGTGTTTGCAAAGTAAAAATTTAAGGGATTTAATTTTAATTTCTAAAAAGTATTTATACTCCACACATGAAAAATTTAAATTATCTTAAACTACTAATAAGTATGAATCATAGTTTACAGAAAGTAAACTCAAGGAATAAAAAATCAAATTAATTGTTCTTAAGGTCCCAAGAGTTAACCAAACCTATATTTCAATACGTAAGAAAAGGTCGGTTTTCATATATTTATAGAATCATAGGATTTGCATAAAATAAATTAGGTAATTAATTTTAAGGATGAAGATAAATCCTGATGATTTCACTGAAGCTGCTTGGCAGGGGATCATAAATGCAAAAGATTTAGCCTTAACTCAAAATCATCAAAATTTAGAAACAGAACATCTTCTTTATTCTCTTCTAAATAAAAATGAAATCGCAATAAAAGTAATAGAGAGATCTGGCGGTTCAATAAAAAGCCTAATCATAGAAGTAGATAAATTTATAAAAAATCAACCAAAAATGCAAAAGACACAAGAATCAATATTCTTTGGTAAAAATATATCATTGTCAATTTCAAGAGCAAAAAATATTAAACACTCTTTCAAAGATGATTTTATTTCAAGTGAACATTTAGTGATTTCCCTATTTGATGACGAGAGAGTTTGTAATAGGTTATTAGTACAAAATCAAATTAAAAAAAATAGTCTCTTTAAGGCTATACAAGATATTAGAGGTGACAGAAAAGTGACCCAAAAAAATGCTGAAAATAGCTACGAAGCTCTTCAAAAGTATGGCATGGACCTTACTTCTGCTGCTCGAGATGGAAAATTAGATCCTGTAATTGGAAGAGATGAGGAAATTCGTAGAACCATTCAAATACTTAGCCGTAGGACTAAAAACAACCCGGTATTAATTGGTGAAGCTGGCGTGGGTAAAACAGCAATTATTGAAGGTTTAGCACAAAGAATTATCAACGGAGATGTTCCTACAGCACTTGAGGACCGTCAACTGATTTCCTTAGACATGGGAGCACTTATAGCAGGTGCAAAATTCCGTGGTGAGTTCGAAGAGAGACTTAAGTCAGTTCTTAAAAATGTCACAGATTCAGAAGGGAAAATAATTTTGTTCATCGATGAAATACATACTGTCGTCGGCGCAGGTGCGAGTGGTGGCGCAATGGACGCTAGTAATCTCCTAAAACCAATGCTTGCTAGAGGTGAATTGAGATGTATTGGAGCAACAACCATAAATGAGCATAGAGAAAATTTTGAGAAAGACCCTGCGCTGGAAAGAAGATTTCAGCAAATACTTGTAAAACAACCCTCAGTCCAAGATACGATTTCGATCTTACGTGGATTAAAAGAAAGATATGAAGTTCATCATGGTGTTCGTATCTCTGATAACGCACTAATAGCTGCGGCGATATTGAGTGATAGATATATACCCGAGAGGTTTTTGCCTGATAAAGCTATTGATCTAATAGACGAATCAGCCTCACGTTTAAAGATGGAAATAACATCAAAACCAGAAGAAATTGATGAGATTGATAGAAAAATCATCCAACTTGAAATGGAGAAATTATCTCTTGAAGGTGAGTCAGATACTTCAAGTCAAGAGAGGCTCGAATTAATTACTACAGAACTAGCCTTGTCAAAAAAGCATCAAATTGAAGTAAACAAAAAATGGAAAGAAGAAAAAGAATCAATCGAGGAAATTTCAACACTTAAAGAAGAAATTGAGAAAGTACAACTAGAGATAGAAAAAGCAAAAAGGAATTATGACCTCAACAGGGCTGCTGAACTTGAATACGGCACACTTGTAAATTATCAACAAAATTTAAAATCTAAAGAACTTAATTTGAAAAATTCCTCTCAAAATGCCGAGAAATCACTTTTGAGAGAAGAGGTGATAGCCGATGATGTAGCTGAAATAATTGCTAAGTGGACATCTATCCCAGTTAAAAGACTTGCTCAAACTGAAATTGAGAAATTACTCAATCTAGAGACTGAGCTACATAAAAAAGTTATTGGTCAAAATAAAGCCGTTCAATCAATATCTTCTGCGATACAGAGGTCTAGGACAGGACTTAGTGATCCAAGCAGACCAATCGCAAGTTTTTTATTTTTAGGACCGACAGGCGTGGGGAAAACAGAGTTATCTAAGGCTTTGGCTTCTCAACTTTTTGACAGTGAAAATGCCCTGATAAGAATAGATATGTCTGAATATATGGAAAAGCACTCTATAAGTCGCTTAATTGGCGCTCCTCCTGGTTACGTTGGTTATGAAGCAGGTGGACAATTAACAGAAGCAATCAGACGAAAACCTTATTGCGTTTTGCTTTTCGATGAAATTGAAAAAGCACATAAAGATGTTTTCAATGTATTACTACAGATACTTGACGAAGGACGAGTAACTGATGGGCAGGGAAGAACAACAAACTTCAAAAATACTATTATTATTCTCACCAGTAATTTAGGAAGCGAATTAATCACTGATAAGGACATAACGAATAGTCTGTCTACAAATATAGATGAACTTATCAATCAAGAGCTAAAATCAAATTTCAGGCCTGAGTTCCTAAACAGACTTGATGAAATAATTAATTTCGAACCACTTAAAAAAGAAACTCTACTCAAAGTAGTTGACTTACAATTAAATCGTTTAAGAGAAAGATTGGAAGCAAAAGGAATGGAGCTTGAGATCAATAATGATGTTCTATCTTTAATTACTGAAATTGGATATAATCCGAGCTATGGCGCTAGACCTTTAAAGAGAGTCATTCAAAAAGAATTAGAGAGTGAAATAGCAAAATATATTCTTAAAGGCAAATATAAAGAAGGAAGCACTATAAAAATAGAAAAGAAAGAATCAAAATTAATTTTCACCTAGAGATATAAAAACTGAGGAAGCTAATTGCATATCAACTAAAAGTTTAGAACATCAATATTTAAACCACTCAGGGAAGGAGGTATAACTAGCAGAATTAATCTCATTTTCATGCGCTATTGCTTTCCAACAACAAGATCTACCGTTCTCTCTTGAAAATAATAAATCATTAGCCCATCCCCAAACCAATTCAGCAGTTGATTCCATTCCAACATTATTCATGACTCTAAGATCTAGTACTTCTTCAGAGTGAAGTTTTTTCCATGTTTCAAGAAGAGGATCATCAAAATTCACAAGAAATGTATGATCAAAATGTTCTCTTAACTTCTCTTCCAAAGTTCTCAGACTTGAAAAATCTACAACGAAGCCATTTTCATCAAGTGTATTTGAAGCAAAACAAAAGGTAAAGCTTCGACTGTATCCATGAACATAACGACAGTGACCTTTATGTTTCCATTGACGGTGAGAGCATGGATAGTCTTTAAAATGCTTTGAGCAATTAAAAGGAATATCTTTAATCGTCATAAAAAGATGAATAAAAAACCAATAGAGTATTAAATTTAAACAATTAGAGTTGTAAAGCCTAATTGGCTTAATTAAAAATGCTTTTTATAGATAATCTACATTTTGATCAAAATGGCTTAATCCCAGCCATAGCTCAAGATTGGGTCGATGGCTCAATTTTAATGATGGCATGGATGAACAAGGAATCCATTACGAAAACATTAGAATCTGGTGAAGTTCACTATTGGAGTCGTTCAAGGAGAGAACTTTGGCACAAAGGAAAGACGAGCGGTCATTTTCAAAAATTGAAAGGAATTAGGACTGATTGCGATTCAGATACAATACTTTTATCTATTGAACAAATTGGTTCAATAGCATGCCATACAGGAAAAAGAAGTTGTTTTTTTAAAAATTTAGAAACAAATGAAGACGTTCTTTACCCTCCATCTGATGCTTGTAGTGAATTATTCAATGTCATAGAGAGTCGCAAAAATAGTCCTGAGGAAGGAAGCTATACAAATAGTCTTCTGAAGGAAGGCGATAATAAAATCCTAAAAAAGATAGGAGAAGAAACAGCCGAATTTATTATGGCTTGTAAAGATAAAAATCCAACTTCAGTTGCCAATGAGGCTGCAGATCTAATTTTCCATATTCAAGTTTCTTTAGCCAATCAAAATGTTTCATGGGAAGATGTTCTAAAAGTTTTAGTTAAAAGAAGAGGCGCTCCAAGAAGAAATTAGTAGCAAAAAACAAACTCTTATATTAATTATTTACTTCTAAATAAGTTTCTTTGGTAAAAAACTAAGGATTAAATTCATTAAAAAGTCTTGAAAGTGAAAAAAACAAATCAACCGATTTTCTTAAATCTTTGGTAATTTGTCGTTTCTCTAAAATTATGGATAGCACTTGAAAATAATTATTCGAGACTCAAAAATCTTTAAAGAGTTTTATAAATCAAAAAACCACTTTAAAAAGTCATTAATATCAAAGGGTTTTGAGATGTTTTAATTGAAAAAAATTTATTTAGACGCATTTTAAAATAGCCAAGTAAAAAATACACAAAACTTCTTCTCGCTTAATTAAGCTAGTGAAGGCCATAAGAATAGATAAAAGATAAATAATAAATTCCGAACACTTTATTACGCCTATTGAAAGTAAACAATTTCTCTCTAGGTTATTAATATAAGGAGGAATAAATCGTGAGTTCATTAAGCGACTTTCTTGGAGAAATAGGAAGACACGAATTGCTCACACCAGAGCAAGAACTCACAATGGGTAGAGAAGTTCAAGCAATGGTTGCACTTAATGAACGCTGCCAACAAGCTGGTGGAAATGGACCAAAGTGCGAATATTCAAGCGCAGAGAAAAAAGCACTTAAAGCAGGGGAAAGGGCCAAGAATCAAATGATCACTGCAAACTTGAGGCTTGTTGTAAATCTAGCCAAGCGCTATCAAGGTAAAGGTCTGGACCTTTTAGATTTAATTCAAGAAGGCACATTAGGGTTAACAAGAGCTGTTGAGAAATACGATCCCAAAAGAGGTCATCGATTTTCAACTTACGCTTACTGGTGGATTAGACAAGGGTTAAATAGAGCGCTATCAACGCAAAGTAGAACAATAAGAATCCCTGTAAACATAAATGAAAAGCTAACAAAACTTCGTGCTGCTAAGTCACGACTAATGCAAGAACTTGGGGTTCATCCCTCAACCAACCAAATAGCAATACAAATGAATATTCCTTTAGAGGAAGTAGAAGAATTACTTGCATGTGAGTTGAGAAGTATCACAGTTAGTTTGCAAGGGGCAGTCAAATCAAAAGCAGATCCATCTGAGCTTGTCGATATTCTTCCAAGTGAGGAAGTGGCTCCTATGGAACTAGCTGAATTAGCAGAAAGAAGTGCGTCAGCTTGGTCGTTATTGGATAAGTCAAATCTCACACCTAAGGAGAGAACGATACTAAGTCTTCGATTTGGCCTCGATGGATCTAACGAATGGAGAACGCTTGCTGAGGTAGCGAGACAGATGAATTGCAGCAGAGAATATTGCAGACAAGTAGTTCAACGCGCATTAAGAAAATTAAGAAAGACAGGCATTCAAACTGGTCTTTTAGAGACAAGGATTTAATTGTGGTTAGTTCAAGGAACTCAAATAAAGAAGTCTTTGAAGCAGAGGTACTTGAAAGTTCTGTTATCGACGAAGGAGTACTTAAAAAGATCTTATTAAGAGCAGGCAGAGTAATTGCAAAACCTGCTTTAGAAGGATATGAACTCATCATAGATAATTCAACTCCTCCCCAAGTGAGGGTATCCATCATAGGAGCACTTACTTATTTAATTGTTCCTGTTGATTTAATTCCCGATTTTATTCCTGTCTCAGGTTTTAGCGATGATCTAGTAGCTCTTACAGCTATAATTAGTCTTTGGCAACATCATATTACTCCAGAAATAAAATTCAGAGCACAATCTAAGCTGAATAAATGGTTTCCTCTATGAGCAAACAGCACTGGGCAAAAGATATAGAAGAAGATCTCGTACTTCTTATCAAAGATTGGTTGAGACAAACAGGAAGAACACAATCAGAACTTTGTCAGAGTCTTAATCTCCCTTCATCGAGAATGCCAACTTTAATTGATTCATTAAAAAAAGATTTTAGCTCTGGAGGAATTCCAAAAGTTGCAAATCGACTTTGTGAAGTTGAAGAGTTATGGAAAAACGAAGAAGGAGGAAAAATAAAGAAGAGCCTTGAATTAAATTCTTCTGGACAACTTGATCTTCTTGACGAAATTTGTGAGGACCTTTCAAAAATTAATTTCAATAACTAAAATTCACAAGCTTATAAAAAGGAAATTAAGAGTTTTTTTTCTAATCAGTTTATGCTGCACATTTTTTTATTTAAGTTTGCCAAAAGATCTAAATGCTCTTGAGGTAAATTCAGGGGGGAATCTTTTCAAGCACAACTGTGCTGGATGTCACATGAATGGCGGGAACATAATTAGAAGATCAAAAAATCTAAAGATTTCATCATTAAAGCGCAATGGAATTGACAACCCAGAAGCAATAGCGAAGATCACAAGACAAGGGATAGGAATAATGAGTGGTTATGAAGATGAATTAGGAGAAAATGGCGATCAAATTGTAGCTAATTGGGTATGGGAACAAGCTCAAAAAGCTTGGGTCCAGGAGTGAATTTCGAATTCAGTCCATATTCCCTTTCTCCAGTAAACGTCCTCTTTGATAAGACTTCTTATATGCTCAATGTCCTCAGATTTAAATATCCCAAAAACATATCTATTACATTTTGTCGGTCCTAATGTTATTAATATACCTTTTTCCTTAAGTAATGAGAGTCTATTAAGATGCTCTTCCCTAAAAGGTGTTCTCTTTATTAGAGCATCTTCACAGTATGAGCCCCAAAGGACAAATTGATCCATAATTTTCAAGTTAAATAAAGATACTTTTTCTCAAGATAAAACATAGAAAAGAATTCAATATTCAGCTTGATCTGTTGCTATTTATAAAAATATTAGTTAGTTGCTGCTCTAAGTTCTTTACAAAAAGAACCAGCTTCTTCAACTTTCATTCCTATAGAGGCATTAGCAATTCTTTTAACTAAAGCACTACCAACAATTGCACCATCAGCTCCCCATTCCCTAACTTGTTGAATATGTTTTACTTCCGAGATTCCAAAGCCAACAGCAATCGGACTAGATGAAGAGTACTTTAGTTGCTTGACAAGAGTACCAACATTTTCTTCTAGTGAAGACCTTTCTCCTGTGACTCCAGTAACACTAACTAGATAAGTAAATCCATTAGAAGTCTCTGCAATTTTTTTCATACGATCCTTGGGTGTAGTTGGAGCAACTAATAGAACCAAATCAATTTCATTAGATTCAGCTATCTCAGAAAGTTTCTCTGCTTCCTCTAAAGGAAGGTCTGGGACGACAAGCCCTGAGACACCTACTCCCGAAGCTTGTAAGCAAAATTCTTCCAGCCCTTTATTAATAAGTGGATTGGAGTAAGTAAATAAAATTATTGGTATTGTCAATTGATCTCTCAATTCAGACAACATTTTAAAAACCCTGTCAGGAGAAGTTCCCGCAGAGAGAGCTCGAGAAGCTGCTAATTGAATAATAGGTCCATCTGCTAAAGGATCACTGTATGGAATGCCTAGCTCAATCATGTCAGCGCCATTTGCTTGAAGTTCTAACAAAATCTTTGCTGTGGTTTCCAAATCAGGGTCACCAGCCATAAGGAAAGGCATTAATGCAATTCTTTTCTCCTTTTTTATTTTGGAAAAAGACCTACTAATATTTGTACTTTTCAATGTTCTAAGCCTTGGGTATCTATCTTTTTTATCATTTTTGTATCCCTAAGAGTAAAAAATTATTGAGATTTAGTAATTAAAACTTAAGTTTGTTCAATACTTTCTTCCTCAACTGTTTTTAGTAATTCAATTTTTTCTTCTTCTGTCATGGCCTCAAACTTTTCTCTAATTTTTTCATCAGTCAATTTTTCATAAGCCTCTCTGTATCTTTTACGTTGCTCCATAAAAGTCATATTTCCAGAAAAGACCCTGAATAGGTAAGAAGCGGTCCATGCAAAAATAATTAAAATTAATATTGACTGTGCTGCAATACCAGCTGATATTGATTCAAATCCAAGTAAATGAAAGACTTCATATCCCAAGCCGCCTAAAACAAAAACAAGCAAACCTATTTGAAAAACCTGTGCTCTTGTCAAGATTCAAGACTCCTCTTTCCCATTCATTCTTAAATTAAGAAACGGTGCAAACAAAACCATTCCAGGAAAGAAAAGAAACACAAGTCCATATATAAAAAGGCGTTCTAACTTTCCCATAACATTCCAACGATTATTCATCCAATAAAAAAGAAATAAAGGAACTACGAATAAATACGCCCCTCCCAATACCGCATAAGCAGATAATGTAATTATCGGACTAACAGCACCCATTAAGCCTAAAGGTACTAAACACACAATCGAGATAGAAAAGATCATGGGAGTGGGGGGACTTGAACCCCCACGGCCAAAAAGCGGCCAACAGATTTTAAGTCTGGTGCGTCTACCAATTCCGCCACACTCCCCAGTGATAGCAAGGGTTGTTACAATGCTAGAGTTTCAACTCTAAGCCATTCACATATTAGCGTAAACGTATGTGCTTAAATCAGTACTCTTAAGAATATCTAGAGTTAAATAATCATTAGAGGAATCACTCACCCATCTCACTAAAGTCCCTTACTGCCCAGCCTAGAGTTTCTCCTGCATGAAATGGTTTTACAAAATCATTGGGATCACCATCTAGTCCAACGTCAATCATTTGAGGTACGGAAATATTTTTTTTTACTAATGTTATTCTCTCTGTGTTTAAAGGTAATCCATAAAAAGCTGCTCCATTGATACTTGAAAAAGCTTCAAACCTATCTAGAGCATTTTCTTCTTCGAAAACTTTTAAATAGCTTTCCAAAGCAAAAGGGGCATTAAAGATTCCCGCACATCCACATGAGCTTTCCTTAAAGCTACGGGTATGAGGTGCTGAATCAGTTCCAAGGAAAAAGCAAGGTTTACCGCTGGTAGCAGCTTGTCTTAGAGCAATACGATGAATTTCACGTTTAGCTGTGGGTAAGCAATAAAAATCACTCCTTAACCCACCATTGAACATTGCGTTTCGATTGATATGTAGATGATGAGGTGTAATTGTAGCGGCTATATCAAACTCACTGTTTTCTATAAAGTCAATTGCATCAATGGTCGTGATGTGTTCTAAAACCACTTTAAGTGATGAAAATCTTCGTAATAATGGTTCAAGGTGTCGCTCAATAAAGACAGCTTCTCTATCAAATACATCAACATTGAAATCGGTCACTTCTCCATGAATCAATAATGGCATACCAATTCTTTCCATCGTCTCAAATAAATTGTCGACTTTACTTATATCTGTAACCCCATACGAGGAATTAGTTGTCACATTAGCTGGATAGAGCTTTGCTCCATGAAAGACACCTTCTCTAAAGCCTATCTCTAAGACCTCCGCAGGCATATCATCTGTAAGATACGCTGTCATTAATGGGGTAAAAGAAACACCCTCAGGGATAGACTGGATAATTCTTTTTTTATACTCTTGTGCTTGGCTTATAGTAGTTATTGGCGGATCAAGATTAGGCATGATGATTGCACGACAAAACACATCTGCTGTATGACTTAAAACACCTTTAAGAATCTTTCCATCTCTCAAATGCAGATGCCAATCATCCGGCTTTAATAATAAGATTTTATCAACAGAAGTAATCACAGGATTAAAGCTTTTTCAATGTATATCTTATGCAACCTTGATCTATAAGTCTTCAAGTATCAATAAAGAGCTAAAATATTACGATAATACCAAATGAAAATAATATAAATTAATTCACTAATTTAGTTTCTCCATAAATTACTCAATTATGCCATCAATATTATTGTCATTTTCAGAGCTTATTACTGGGATACTTTTACTTTTTGGCGGTGGAGAGTTCTTTATTCAGGGATCTGTCGCTTTAGCCTTAATCCTTGGGATCCCTCAACTAGTTATTGGTTTAACAATAGTATCCCTCGGGACAAGTGCACCTGAACTATTTGTGAGTGTTAACTCCTCCCTCTCTGGATCAGATAGTCTGGCTTTGAGCAACATTATTGGCAGCAATATTTTCAATGTGATGGTAGTTCTCGGAGGCAGTGCACTTTTACGACCTTTAAGAGTTGAAAGTCGTCTTGTAAGGAGAGACATTCCTCTTCTTTTAGCAGTCTCAACTGCCGTTTGGGGGATGGCAGCTTCAGAGCTGATAACTTGGCAATTTGGAGTAGCTTTGATAGTTGCGCTGATAATAAATACCACTTGGGAAATTCGCACAGCGAGAGAGGAGCCTCAAAAAACCCAAGAAGCAGAGCCAGAAATCAATACAGAAAAAGACTCAACAAGTTTATTAAATGCAGGCGTGAAATTATTAGGTGGTATTTTCTTGCTAACTCTTGGATCACGGCTATTAATAGAAGGCGCATCTACAATTGCAGGATTATTAGGTGTAAGCGAAGCCATAATTGGGTTAACGATAGTTTCGCTGGGCACCTCTTTACCTGAGTTGATTACGTCATTAGTGGCCGCTATTCGTGGTCAAACTGATCTAGCAATAGGCAACGTAATTGGAAGTTGTTTGTTAAATCAATTACTAGTTTTAAGTAGCTGTTCTGTATTATCTGGAGGTAGTGGTTTGGTGGTTGAGAATATACTTATAACTAAGGATATTCCTATCATGGTAATTACTACATTTGCGTGCATGCCAATTTTTTGGACAAAAGGAATAATAAGTAGAGGAGAAGGTGGTGTTTTATTAGGATTATATATGCTTTACATTGCAGACAAAATAATACCTCTAACTCTACCAACTTTACATTCAGCATTCAAAGAATTAGTTTTTATAGCCATATCATTATCAATAATAATAATTATATATAAAACAATTGCTTACTGGTTAAGGCTAAGAAAAAGTTCTAATAACTGATCTCTTTACAAACATCATCTCATTGTCACAAACTCCTCAGCTATTGTGGGGTGGAGTGCCATTGTATTATCAAAATCAGATTTTTTAGCTCCTAGCATTAGTGAGATTGATGCCATCTGAATAATCTCAGATGCATTGTCACCAATCATGTGACATCCCAAAACTTTATTATTATTTTTATCAACTATAAGCTTTAAAATACATTTAGGACCAGTCTTTGGCAATGATTTAGACAAGGGCCTAAATATTGATCTATATACTTCAATTTTATCTTTTCCTAACGACTGGATAGCCTTGTCTTCAGTTATGCCTACTGAAGCTATTTCAGGCTGACTAAATACAGCATAAGGAACAAAATCATAGTTAACCTTTTGAGCTGATTTTCTATAACTTCTATCAGCAAACTTTCTACCCTCATCAATTGCGACAGGTGTCAAGTTGATCCTGTCAGTTACATCTCCAATAGCAAAGATATTAGAAATATTTGTTTTACTTTCACTATCAACTTTAATTTTATTTTCAAGAGTTTCTATACCCGCTTGTTCTAACTTCAACCCCTCTAAGAATGGCTTTCTACCAGTAGCGAAAAGCAATCCATTCGAGTCAAACTCTTTCCCTGTATTTGTTTTTATAATTAAAGATCCAGGAGTTCCTTTTATTGATGAAACATTCTCACCAAATCTTAGATCAATTCCTTTACTTATCATTGCCTCGGTTAATGCTGAAGAAAGTTCAAAGTCAAACCCTCTTAAAATCCGATCACCTCGAACTAATTGATTAACCTCAACACCTAAACCATGCAATATGCATGCAAATTCGCAAGCAATATAGCCTGCACCAACAATTGCAATTTTTTTCGGAAAGCTTTTAAGAAGAAACATATCATCACTTGTCCAACCTAAAGAGGCACCCTCGATATTTGGTCTTTGAGGTTTACCTCCTACTGCAATCAAAATTCTTTCTCCATCAAGTTCATTTAAAGTCTCTCCATTTATTCGATTTCTAATTGCGATACAATTTGAATTTTTAAACTCACCCCAACCTTTAAAAAGCTCAACATTAGCCTTACTTAGAAAATTCTCGTGTAATTCATTCAGCCTTTGCACTTCCTTGCGAACATTAGCTAATAAAGTCTCTGATTTAATCTTTAAATTATCAAAATCAAAACCATAAGATGGTGCAGACACAAAACTCTCTAAGAGAGAAGAGCCACAAACTAATAATTTTTTAGGAACACAACCTCTTATTACACACGTCCCTCCGACAAGATCGCCCTCTACAATCGCTACAGATGCTCCATAACTGGCTGCTTTCTTTGCAGCAGCTAATCCACCGGATCCTGCACCAATGACAATTAAATCAAAAGACCTTTTCAATTTTGCAACCTAGTATTATTTCTCTATTCTCGTTGAAATAAATGAATCCAACCAGAATTGCAATGAGTTGGGAAGAATTAGCAATATATACAGCTGACCCCATTGATCAAATCAATGGGTTAAACAACCCATATTCCTCACTTCGTCTTTTTAATAAAGATGAGTCCGAGGCAATTGTTACTCTTTACAGAGACAATCATGCTTGGTGTCCTTATTGCCAAAAAGTTTGGATTTGGTTAGAGCTTAAAAAAATTCCTTACCGGATTAAAAAAGTAACCATGCGTTGCTACGGAGAAAAGGAAAGATGGTATTTAAAAAAAGTGCCCTCAGGAATGCTTCCTGCAATAGAAATTGAAAATCATTTAATCACAGAAAGTGATGAGATCCTATTTGTGTTAGAAGAAATTTATGGGCCTCTAGGTCAATCTCTAAATGAGAAGAAAGTTTTCAAACATAGGGCACTTGAAAGAGAATTATTCTCATCTTGGTGTAATTGGTTGTGTCGCAACTCTCTTTTCCAAGCCCAAGAAGTACAAAAGAAAGATAATTTCAAAAATATTGCAAAAAAATTTGAAAATGAACTCCAAAAAAATGCTTCAGGATGGCTAACACCAATCTCAACAGTAAATGGTGAAAAGCCTGGATCAGCAGATGTGATTTTCATTCCATATGTTGAAAGAATGAATGCCTCATTGGCTTACTACAAAGGATATTCATTGAGAGAAGAGCACCCTTTTATAAATACATGGCTTAAAAATCTTGAAAAACTTGAGGAATATAGAGGAACTCAAGGAGATTTCCATACTCATGCTCATGATTTACCCCCTCAAATGGGAGGCTGCTTTACTAATTCAAATGCAAACCAACAATTATTTTCCAAAGAAATTGATGTGGGTGCTGGATTAGGGCAATTAGAACTAGTAGATTTCGAAGTTGATCAAAAATCAAAACAACAATTTGAGGCATTAGCTTTAGAGAGAGTTATCAAACATAAAGAAAGAATCATTGATGTTAACCCAATGAAAAATAAATCATTTGATCAACCATTAAGGGCAGCATTAACTTCTATGATTTCAAAAAAAGATTGCATTCCAGAGAAGAATAGTGCATCGTCATTACGCTACCTCCGAGATAGAATTTCAGTTCCAAGAGATATGCCTTTATTATCCGGAAGATTGTTAAGACAAGCTCTTGAACGTACAGCAACTATTGATGGTAGTGATCAAGGTCCTCCAATACCTACAAGAAATAGGCTAGATCAAAATCCTATACAGTTTAATTAGAAATTTATTCTCGTTACATGTTTTCTTTAACGACGTTTTCGTGAATCGATTTGAAGAAGATCCTTAACTTTTTGAACTTGACTGGCCAATTGTGGTTCACTTGAAAGCTTCTTTTCTACTTGTTCAATGGCATACATAACTGTTGTATGATCTTTTCCCCCAAAAGATTCTCCAATTCGAGGCAGACTTAGATCAGTACCGTGGCGCATTAAATACATGCCGACCTGCCTTGCCTGACTTACAGGTCTACGCCTACTTGGACTACGCATTTCCTCCTCAGTAACTCCAAAGACCTCAGCAACTTTTTCCAAGACTTGCTTAGGTTTAACTTCAACTCCTTGTCCAGTAGGATCAAGCATAGGTGCCACCGATTCGACTGTCATTGGCAACCCAGTAATAGAGGCAAATGCGACAGCTCGAGTAAAAGCCCCCTCCAACTCTCTAATATTTGAGGTGAATCTTCCAGCTATAAACTGAATCAAATCTCTTGGTAAACGCATCCTTTCATGCTCAGCTTTTTTTTGTAATATTGCCATTCTGGTCTCTAAATCAGGCGCTTGAATATCTGCGATTAGCCCCATTGAAAATCTTGAAATCAATCGCTCTTGCAAACGAGGTATTTGACTTGGAGGCCTGTCACTTGTAAGAACAATTTGCCTACCTGCCTCATGCAAAGCATTAAAAGTATGAAAGAATTCCTCCTGTGTATATTCTTTTCCCTCTATAAATTGAATATCATCAACCAATATCAAATCAGCTTCTCTATACCTATTTCTAAAAGCTTGCATTCCATCTTTTCTTATAGCAACAATTAAATCATTAGTAAAAGTCTCAGTAGAAACATATGCAACCTTTGCTTGTGGATCTATTTCCAATCTATAATGGCCAATGGATTGCATGAGATGAGTTTTACCTAATCCAACCCCTCCACAAATAAATAATGGGTTAAACTCTCTACCAGGAGCCTCGGCTACTGCCATTGCAGCAGCATGAGCCATCCGACTATTAGGTCCTACAACAAATCTATTAAAGACATAGCGGAGATTCAAACTAGGTAAAAATTTTTTTGTTGGCGCTTGCTTAGATTTAACTTTTGAATTATCTCTAGTAGAAATTGCATTATTTTCCATATCAGAAAAAGTCTTTTTCTTATTACTTTTGTTTTCTGAATATTCTTCTCTAACTTTTATATAAACCTTTACCTCACGGCCAAAAATCTCTGTTGCAAACTCTTCGATTTTATGAGAATAATTTTTTCTTAACCAATCACTTGAGAAGCTATTAGGTGCCAACAAGGTTAGGCATCCATCTTTGAAATCATGGAATTCAGCTGGGCGTATCCATGTTTCATATGAAGGTTTACTTAAAGTCTTTTGCAGTAATTGCTGCACCTTCGTCCATAGCTCATTCCGAGAGGGCACAGGCATTACCTAATGGATTATGAGTTTAGCGAGAACTTGAATCAGAAATTGTTAAATCTGGGAATCCAGTTGTAAAAATTGAATCGTCACGTCAAAGAAATGAAATACCATTATGAATTAGCAAAATGGACACGAAATAGATTTATTTTTTACAGAACAAACATTAATAAGTTGAAATGAATAGTAACTTAAAATTCAAGAGCATCGAAAAACCTGAAATCATTGCCAATGGATCGGATAGCAACAAAAGCAAGATTGAAGAAAAACAAAAAACCAATCATAGTTTTAATGACAAGATGGCACGCAATTTATAGATGTAAAAGTCGTTTATCAGAGGATATAGGAGCTCTTCACGCCGCAAAGATCCAAGAAAAGCTAACAAATCACACGATTAAAGTTGCTAGAAAGATTCAAAAAGAAGGTCTTGCAGATGTAAAAGTTGCCATCGATGGAATTGGAATTCAGGCAGCAAAAAAATGGGCACACAGAAATAAAATCCAAAAGATTGAGACTCAAGGGGCTGGAAATCTTGGAACAAAAATGAAAAGACAGTTTTTAAAGACTCATTCTGAAAAAACCATTTCTCACAAAAAAATTCGAAATCCTATCCTACTAATTGGAACTGATTTACCATCAATCTCACATTTCGACTTAATTGAAGCTATTCAATTACTTACTCATAAAGAAATGGTCTTAGGCCCTTCAACTGACGGAGGATATTGGCTTATAGGATTATCAAATAAACTTTTAAGTCCACAATGTACCTGGCCATTTTCTGGTATAAGTTGGGGAACCAATAAAGTGCTTCAAGAAACAATTCGATCAGCTTCCTTAAATCAAATAGATTATCAATTACTTCAAACTAAAAATGATCTTGATAATGTTTCTGACTTATCACCATGGCTAGATCAAAAAAGCTTCCAACTCTCAGCATTATCATACCAACTCTAGACGAAGCAAATCATCTTCCTCTTCTCTTGGCTGATTTAAAAGCATGGCCTTATAGTTCTGATTTAACAATAGTGGATGGGGGGAGCAGGGATTCAACTATTTCAATTGCACAAATACAAGGAATAAATATTATCAATAGTCTTGAGCAAAATAGGGGCTTGCAATTAGGAATAGGCGCTTCACAGGCAAAAGGGGAATGGCTTCTATTCCTTCATGCTGATAGCAGATTAGATAAAGTATGGGTAAAAAAATTACTAAAAATAATGCAAACTAAAACATCAAAAAACTTTGCCTGGTATTTTGACTTTAAAATCAAAAAATATAACTTACAATTTAGAATTTTAGAATTCGCAGTAGCATTAAGAAGTCATTTTTTACAACGACCGTATGGCGATCAAGGTTTGCTAATACATAAAAATCTTTATCACCGTACAGGAGGTTACTCTTCCTTAAAAATAATGGAAGACCTTGAGTTAATAACAAGAATTACTAAAATAGCAAAAGCAAGGCGGATAGGAGTAAATTTATATACAGATGATATAAAATGGTCAAATTCAAATATAATTAAACGTGCACTTAGAAATGCATCCTTAAGAAAAAAATGGCGCCAAGGTCATGATATAGATAATTTATCAAAAGAATACTATTCATAATTTAACAATAACAATGAATCAATTAATTTGAATACCAAAAAGCACATTTATTACCTTTTGGCTCTAGATTCCAACCTTGTCTTTTATAAAAAGTAATCACATCAGAATCAGCAAATAAAGTTACTCTACTAATACCTTCTCTTTTTAAACTTCTCATCAAATATGACATGAGTTGCTTCCCTAATCCATATCCTTGATAAACAGGGTTGATAGCTACATCCCATATTGTTGCATCAATAACTCCGTCCCCTGTGCATCTTGCAAATCCAATCAATCTTGGAAATTTAGGATCATGTTGCCATAGACCAATCTTAAGCAAGCTATTATCTAGAGCTCGTTTTACCCTTCTGAGAGGTCTTCTACCCCATCCAACTGCTTGCAAAAGTTGCTCAAGTTCAATTAAATCAAAAGATTTTGAATCACTAAAAACAAAGAGGGATGAATTGTCTTCATTAAAGTATTGAAGAGCTTTTTGTCCATATATATTTTTTAAATTTTCATCTGAAAGAATATTTTGATTCCTCCACCCTGGCATTCCTATTTGTTTTGATCCAAGATTTATCATAAATAAATACCCATCAGATTGTTGCTAGACCTTTTTCTTGCAATTCAGAAAGTTGAGAATAAAGTCCACCCAAAGCCCTCAACTCTTCATGAGTACCTTGCTCAATTAGCCTTCCTTTTCTCATTACAAGGATTCGATCAGATGATTCTATTGTTGCCAATCTATGCGCAATTACAAGCGCTGTTCTTTTCTCTAATAACCTATCAAGATCTCTTTGCAAGGTTGCCTCAGTTGACGGATCCATAAAAGCAGTGGCTTCATCCATAATTAATACTTTTGGATCTCTTATTGCGACTCTTGCAATAGATAAAAGCTGTCTTTCTCCTGAAGAAAGATTTCCGCCTCTTTCTCTGATATAAGTGTCTAATCCATTGGGGAGTTTTCTCAATAAATTATCAAGTCCTAATTCACTGCATATATCCTTTAAGCGTTGATTATCGATTGAAGAGTCTAAACGAAGATTATCCGAAACATTTCCACTAAAAAGGAAAGTATCTTGAAGAACGACTCCAAGTTGTTTCCTTAGTGACTGAATAGATATATTTCGAATGTTTTGACCATCAATATATATATTTCCTTTTTGAGGTTCATAAAGCCTACACAACAATCTAATCAAAGTCGTCTTACCTGAACCAGTTGGCCCTACGAGGGCAACATGTTCTCCAGCTTTAATCTTGAAACTTAAATCATTTATTATCGGTTCGTCTTCTCTGTAAAAAAAACTTACATTTTCAAACAAGACTTCTCCAAAAACAGTTTTATTTGAATTTATAAATTTTTTATTTTCTACTTTCTGATCAACTTGATCATAAATCTCTATTTTTTTCTCAAGCAATTCACTTATTCTTTCAACCGCTGTTAACCCTCCCTGTATTTGTGTAAATCTTTCTGCTAATTGTCTTAAAGGTTCAAATAATCTTTGTGAATAAAGAATGAATGTCGTTAGAGTACCTAATCCCATAGCTCCAGCAGTAACCATGTAACCGCCCAGAGAAATAACCATGGCTACTGCCGCCAATGAGACCCATTCAATAAACGCAGAAATACTACTGTCATAGAAAATTGTGCCGTTTACTGCATTTTTATAATTACTTCCAGTTTTGGAAAATTTTTGACCATTTAACGATTGCCTTCTAAACATTTGAACAACTTCTAGGCCTTGCAAATTTTCCTGAAAGTTTGCATTCAATTGAGAAAGTTCTTCTCTAACTTTATAATTTTGTTTTCTATAACGTTTTTGTAACCAAAGGATAAAGATGGTAACAGGTATTTGAATAATCAAAAGGAGTAACCCCAACCTCCATTCAATTAAAATCATCGTTATTGATATAACTATCAGACTCACAAAATCAGCCAAAACTCCAACAGCACCACTCCCAAAAACTTCTGACAAGGCATCAACATCGCTAGTTAATCTTGTTAGTAATTTACCAACAGGAATTTTGTCATGGAAACGCAATGACAATGACATTGAATGAGAGAACAAATCATTCCTAATTTGAGCAGTCAGCCTTTGCCCTACAGCCTGTATATTGTATGACTGAAAACCCTGCAATCCAAGTCTAAGTAATACTGTTATGAACAGAATTACTATTATTAGGCTAATTGATGATTCATTAGATAAATTATCAAAAAAAGGTATCGTATCTTCTCCTCTTAAAACAGAAATAGCTTGACCTACGAGAAGAGGTTGAATAGCACCCGCCAAAGCAACAGGTATTAGTATAAAAAGTATAAGAATTAAACGTTTTCTTTCCTTTTTTAAATACTTACCAAGTTTCTTAACTCTTCGAAAATCACTTTTTGCCATCAGGGAAGAGGTTGGTCTGAGATTGGGTTTGAATTGAATCAATAATTTCTTGGAGGGGGCCTCTGTCTAGCCTTAGGGATAGTGGATGCCCAACAAGCCGAGCGCTTGATTTGAAAAGTTCTTCAATTTCTATAAGACCATTATCTCTAAGAGTACGACCAGTTGCGACTAAATCAACGATTGCTTCAGCCATACCTGTTATGGGACCTAGTTCAACCGATCCACTCAAATGAACTAATTGGACAGGTAAATCAATTTGATCAAAAAAATTCTTTGCACAGTTTGTAAATTTACTTGCCACACGACAGTTTGGTGGCAAGTCAGAAGCACTCAGATAACCACTGCTCGATTTAACTGCAACAGACATATGACACGCTCCAAAGCCAAGATCTACTAAATTAGAAACCTGCAACTTCTGCTCTTTCAACACATCAAAACCCACTATTCCTAGTTGCGCCTGCCCATAAGATACGTAAACAGGAACATCACTGTTACGAACCAAAAGAGCTTTAGCACCTCCACAAGCTGACGGAACCATCAATTGGCGATTGCTATCTTCTAAAACAGCAGAGAAATCAATTCCAATGTTCGAAAACATTGAGACTGATTCTTTCAATAAGGCGCCTTTCGCTAATGCAACAGTAAACATGTCAATAACTATTGAGGTGGATTCTAACTATTCCATTACTTAAATAAAAAATGTTAGAGAAAAAAAGCGAATTCACTATTCACCCAATTACTGTTTTACAGGACAATATCGTATGGGTATGGGTCCACAATTGCAATGCAGTAGTAGTAGATCCTTCCATATCAGATCCAGTAGAAAAATGGCTTTTAGGAAAAGAGCTATCTTTAAAAGCTATCCTTCAAACACATCATCACGATGACCATATTGGAGGTACACAAAAGTTAATAAGAAGATGGCCGGATGCAAAGGTAATTGCATCAAAAAAAGAACTTATTAGAATCCCTTTTCAAACATTTTCGGTTGATGATAATGATATTTTTCATTTATTGGATAGTGAGATTAAAGTCATCGAAGTAAATGGTCATACTAACAACCACATAGCTTTTTATGTAACGAAGAAAAACGCTAAATATAATATATTATTTCCTGGAGATACTATTTTCGGTGGGGGTTGTGGTCGCCTTCTAGAAGGAACTCCGTCTCAAATGTTTGAAAGTTTGTATAAACTTAACTCTCTACCAGAAAACACTAAAATATACTCTGCTCATGAATATACAGAAAACAATTTAAAATGGGCATTAACCTTAGAGTCTAACAATATTTCTATTCTTGAAAGATTAAAACGAGTTCAAGATAAGCTTCAGAAGGGAATATCTAGTCTCCCATCAACAATCTCCGAAGAAAGAAAAACAAATTTATTTTTAAGAGCAAAAAATGTCGAAGAATTTACAATGCTAAGAAGGCACAAAGATAGTTGGAAATGTTAAATTCTAATTTAAGTATCAAAACTCTTAATTCAAGACTAATCATTCATGAAAAGTTCAGCTATAGAAGCAATTGAAACAAATTCCGCGCCTAAACCAGTTGGCCCCTACAATCAAGCTGTTTTAGTGGAAAACTGGTTGTATTGCTCAGGACAAATTGCTCTAGACCCTTCAACTGGGGTAATGATCGGGAATGGAAATATAGAAGAAGAAACTAGACAGGTTTTAAACAATTTAATGGCCGTTGTTGAAGCCGCTGGTGGCGAAAGTTCAAATATAATAAGAACAACCATTTATTTAACTGATTTAAATGACTTCGCAAAAGTAAATGCAATTTATGCTGAAACCTTTGGGGGATCAGCTAGTCCAGCAAGGGCATGCGTTGAAGTATCAAATCTTCCTAAGGGAGGAAAAATTGAGGTAGACTGCGTTGCTTGGCTAGGAAACGAAAAATAAAAACCACTTTGTGAAGAAAAAAGAGCTTGCCACTTTGCTAATTGGCCCCTTTATTGTCTAAATTAATAATTGATTCGCAATAGACAATGTCCACTGCCAAGTTGACTATTGGCGAACTAGAAGCAGGATACCCTCTCTACTGCAAAGCACTTAGGAGGCTCTTGCAACAAGGACGTACCTCTGATCAAATTCAAAGAACAGTTTGCTGGAGTCATTTGGAGACTCTTAATCGTTGTTTGCCAGGAAGATATAAAACACCCTCTTATCTAATGGCATTAATCAAAAGAGATCTAGAACAACCAAAAGAAGAAAATTAATTTTCTTGATGTTTATTTAAATAATCTATTTTACTTGCGAAATCATGGTCATCTTTTGATATTTCCTCTTTCTCATTATTTTCTAAAGGCCTGATAGTTATATTTGCATAGGTCTTCCCAAAACTTATATCTGGGAAACGATTGACCTCCTCACAAAAATCACCTAAGGCATCGAGAAAATCTCTATTTTTTTCATAAGATTGAAATTCAAATCTTTTTTCTAGACACTCTGGTCTTTTTTTTTGCCTCCATCCTTCCATGAAAAAAACATATCTTTTATAAAAACTACTACATCGTGAATTAATTGAAGAAAAAAATTAAAAATTTAAACTTACTCAGCTTCTCCTTTTTGCTCCACTACTTTTCAGTACTGGCTCAACCTCGACATGAGGTCGGGCAATAATGTGGGCAGCAACCAATCCATCCCCGACCCGCTCGCAAGCATCAGCTCCTGCTCTCACAGAAGCATTTACAGCACCAGTCTCACCTCGAACCATTACGGTTACATATCCTCCACCAACGAGTTCCTTAACGATCAAATTAACTTCCGCAGCTTTCGTCATTGCATCAGCCGCTTCAATTGCTGGTACCAATCCACGAGTCTCTATCATTCCTAATGCAATACCAGAGTTTGAATTACTCTCAAAACCTTGATCGTTTCCGATTATTTTTTTATTTGAACCAGCACCTCTAGAGCCATTAGATAGATTTTTAGCGCTAGGACTATTTTTAGTACTAGATGTTTTTCCGGTTGAGGAAGACTGTATCTTCGTAGAAGTTTTTGTTTGAGTAGTTGAATTGATCGGAGTAATATCAACTACTTGATCTTTAGGCTTAATAGTTTTATTACTACTTTTTGGTCGACGATTTGAAGAGTTAGTCATAATTTATGAATTTATAAAATTAAGCTTTATTGAAGAGCGGCAAAATTAATCATCAGGTATCCAATGGTCAATAATCCCACCAATAGTTAAATCCGTTTGAGTATTACCGTCTGGGCATGCCCACCTTGCTGCGGTTCCTGTTGCGGTAAAAACCCAATTCCCTTCTCTCGCGCCGACAGGGTCAACTGCTACAAGTCTTTTACCTTTGTTATTACATAATATTCTTAAATGCATATGTCCTAACCCTTCCACTCTCTGTGTACAAACCAAACGTCCCATCACTTGCATGATCTCCATTATTTTGCTCCTCCGGAGATCTGTTGTTGTGTCTCTGGATCCCAATGATCAATAATGCCCACAATTGTTAAATCACTTGGATAAGACTTACTTCCAGCCGCTTCACGAGCAGCAGAACTTCCTACACATATGACCCAATCATCTGGTTTACAACCAACAGCATCAACAGCAACTTTTTGGGAACTACCATCCAATACAACCTGTAAATGCTTATGTTCAAAGCCTGGAATACGATTGGTTGAGACAAGTGGTTTAAGGACTTTACAGATGAGCATTTAGTGAGCCTCCTGAAGGATTGGATTAAGCGAGGAACCTACAACTTCTGCAGGAGCCTTTTTATCTCTATCTCGAATAGTAAGAAATGTGTGAAGAGAGCCATCATCTATTAAATCTCGATAACGAGAATTAATAGCTTCGTTAACTCTATAACAATCAGCTAAAGCCCTATCTCTTGCATGTGGAACACTACCAGAATAATCGAAACGAATCACAATTGGGATTGGTAAGTTTCGTGAGTTGTTAAGACCTTTAAAAATTTTCACCCCAACATCAAGATCAGGTGCACCTTGTTCAACAGTTTCCAAATGAGCAAAATATGTAAGATTCCTTAAATGAATTTCTTTAAAGCCAATACCTACTCCAATAAATCTCTCTGCATGACCCGCATCTTTATAACTTCCATCGTGAAAGTTTTTCACATAATCAATTTGAGAAATATTATTTGAAATAAGTCTGGTAAGAAACATAACCATGCCTGGATCTGTTTCTCCTGGGCAGACACATTTCACCTTTTCTTGAATCTTTTGAAGACCCTCCTGAGTATTTAAGAATTGAGTCTCCTTATAAATTTCATTAGCACAAACCCATGATTTCAAATCAACTTCATTATTTTTTGAAGGCGTATGAACTCTTATCGCGTCTGTATCTGTGTCAAGACCAATTAAAAGCAAATCAACGGATGCACCACAACAAAAACTATTTTCAACTGCTTCCCTAAAATCAAGTAATCTTTGTAGACCTTCTGAAGCAGCCAGTTCATCATTACTACCATGAGCTGCACATCCTTGATGAAGAGGATCAACAGAGCTAAAATGATAAACAACTGATTTTAGATATCTAGTGGGTTCAGTAGAAGGATTTGGTGAAGCTTCTCTATATCTACTATGTTCAGTTTTAACCCAACGATTAACTGTTTTTTCAATATCAAATAGAGCACCTGCATGAGATCGCCTACGTACAGAGCTGAAAGGGATCCGTAAGGCAAAAGAGATTGCATGAGCCAATCGACCATCAGCACATGGAGTTATATCTAAAAGATGAAATCCGCAGTCATAAAGGAAAGCCTGGAAAGCTTTAGCATCTTGACTATTTAAAGAGCCTTCTAATGGATCGGAGTTGAAAAACTCATTACTTGTCAACTGATGTGATTGGAATACACACCAAGCAAATAATGAACGCATATCAACATTTCCAACCCAAGCCTTTTCAAGGATGTGTAATGGCAATTCATATCCTAATTCTGTTCGACATAAATTTTGGGCTTTTTCAATAAAGTCCAAATCATTCTGAAAACTTGAAACTCTTTTAAGGAGAGGGACAATATTGTCAAATCTTCCTTTAACTGAATTTTCATATTGACTTAATTTTTCATTTTCTTTTGAGTTAGTTAATTGATGGTCTTTACCAGTAGAACTAGAACTCCAATTAATAGTTTTAATTTCTTTAGACTTTTTTGTTTCTATTTCTACGAATCTCTTCATAGGAGCCGTTGGCCCACGAAAAGATTTCTTGGCCAAATTACGATAGGCCATTTTCTATTTAACCTCTTGCTCCACCAGAGAAAGTTACCAGTTGGCCTTCCCTTGTATTACCACTAGAACCAGTGATTAGAAAATCTGGTTCGAGAACTTCTTGGTTTCTCTTTAATTCAGATGCTTTCATTGCATTCATCCCCCCTGGGCGTGAAGGGTTTCTACGCTTAGCAGAAGCTCCTTCAGTTCCAGTGACATGCTCTCCTCTAGCCCAATCATCACCAGTTATGTTCAATCCAGCGGATTGTCCTTCTCCTGTTATTTGTGAGGTTGGTCGTTGCTTAGCCTCTTCATTAACTATTTCATCAACTTTGTTATTCTGAGAATTTGATGGTTTTCTGTCAAAGCGAAATTGCTCGGTACCTGTCACTTTGTTAGCAGCCATGTCAAATGGGCCAGTAATTTTTGAGCTATCTTCATAGCTCGTACCTGTGACACCTGAGTTAATTTCATTTTGAATATGAGCCTGTCTAGCTGGAGATTTAACGCTAAAACTGGTCCATGCAGCTGCCTTCTCAACATTTTCTTGATGGGCATAACCTTCAGGAATATTGGAAACCCCACAATTATCTATCAATTGATCTCCTCCCACATAAGGAGTTCCTGTTAAAGGCTCACAAGCACCCTTATGAGCACCTGTCATCTTTCCACCTATACCAGGCTGCAGACCCGTCAATCTTGCTGCAGGAGTACCAAGTTGCCTAGGGGTTCTAGCCTCTATCTCAGATGACGCAGAATTATCACACCATTGATTTGCTTGATCCAATCCTGCATAGGGTGTACCTGTAACTGCTTTGCAAGTACCAGGTTCATCTCCTGTTACGAGAGGAGATCTACCTGTCATGGTTCCACTAACTGTTTGTGTTTTATTGGTAACACTCAGACCAACTTTTGCCGGATCTGGAGCAGGCTTGGCACCACAAAAAGAATCGAATTGCTTAGAACCTACATATTCATCTCCTGTCACGTTCTTACAACTACCAGCCTCATTACCAGTAACATTATCTCTTCTCGAGACATCAGTACCAGTTACACCGTTTCCGCGAATTGTTTCTAGAGAACCAACCTTTGCTGCTGGTCTACCAGAAGGTAGAGGATCAGCACCTAAATACTGATCACCAGTTAAACCTTTATTTGATCCTGCCTCATTTCCTGTAACCAAACCTGATCTTCCTGTCATAGTTCCACTAACTTTTTGACCCTCTATAGTTTGGCTATAGCCAATTTTTGAAGGTGAAGGGTTAACTCCTCCGCAGTAATTATTAGATTGATTAGCAGATATATATTCAGTACCAGTAAGGTTTTTGCAGGTTCCAGGCTCATCACCAGTAACTTTCTCTGATCTACCCACCTCGTTACCAGTTACAAGATTTCCATGACTAGTACTTGTAACAGCTACTTTTGCTGGCTGACTTATAGGTGTCTTTGATCCATTACAGAAAGAATCAATTACTTCTGAACCTAAATACTGGGTACCGGTTATTGAACGGCATGTGCTTGCCTCATTACCTGTGGTTTTTATAGATCTATTCGCCTGCGTTCCAGTAACAATTTGCCCAGTAGATGTCTCACTTATACCAACCTTCCAATGAGCATCTGGGGCATTAGCATTTTGCTTTGCTCCATTCTTATTTGGACCACAAGGACGAGTTACTGAAGTGCGTTTTGATCCAGTGGCACCAGTTTTGCTTTTAAGTTCTCTAACACGTTGAGCTATTTCTTTAGTGGTCAAATCTGGATTACCTTGACGAGCTACTGACGCAGCTGTTGTTGGTTGTTTCCCAGCTGATTTACCGTGCTTTGATAATGCTTCTCTACGAGCCAACACAAAAGCTCTACTTGAATTCGTAATCGCTTTTCTTTTGATAGTTGAACGATGATTAGTCGTTCTTTTGTTTAACGTTAAACTAATTTCTGGCTTTGAAATTGTATTACTAGTCTCCTCTATAGCTTTTTGCTCACATTCTGGACAACAATGTTCATCCTTTTTTGACTCATAAGAAGGAGCGTTTTGAAACTTTTTCCTCTCAACGTCAACTCTAGTTATATCTTTAGTATGATCAGCAGATTTGCCTCTACGAGATAATGCTTCTCGTCTGGCGATTACAAGTTGACGACTAGAATGAGCTACTGAACTTTTATATGATCTTGAACTATTTGAATTCCCAGAAGTACTTGATTGAAAACTACTTGAACTTGACTGAGAAGAAGAATTATTTGAATTAGTTACAGATTTATTGGTTTTGACAAAAGCTGAGTCTGTCCTCGTAGCTCTCGCATCACCAGAAGAACGTACTCTATTAGGAGTAGAGCCTTTGATAGATGCATTTTTGCCTCCTTGACTAAGAGCCTGGCGGCGATCAAGAACTAATTGTCGACTTGTTTGTTTTGCCATATCAACCCAATGGAGAGGTTACAAAAAAAAATTAAATTCTCTAAAGAATTATTAGCCCCAAAAGTTTTTCGGGGCTAAATTTGTCAAAGCCTACTAATTTAGCGGCCTTGGAAAACCACAAAGCAAGTACCTTGACTTTGTGTATATGCGTCATATCCAACTATACGAACATGATGGTCAGGATATGCTCTATGGCAAGCTTCTAACTCGCTTACAACCAAATTCAAATCTTTCTCACCGAAGAAAGGTAATTTCCAATAAGACCAATAGGTCTGCATTGAACCACTTGGATGAACATGCTCAATAACTGGGCTCCAGCCCTGAGCAATGATGTAAGCAATTTGATCGTAGATTTCGTCCTGGGTCATCGGCGGTAAGAAGCCGAATGTTTCCAGGGTGGCGACTGTCTGATAGTCACCTACTGTGCTCTGGAAAGGCATGGTGAACTTAAGTTAGTGAATGGATAAAAGTCGATAGTTATCGACTAGTGAAATGAAAAGGTTAGAGGTAACTAAAATGTCACCTCTATCTTTTTTTACTGAACGTCGAGTTTATCAACTGTATCGAATTCGAACTTAATCTCCTTCCATGTCTCAAGAGCAATTGCCAATTCAGGGCTATGCTTCGCAGCTTCTAGAAGGATATCGCGACTTTCTTTTTCGATTTCTCTACCAGCATTACGTGCTTTAACACATGCTTCGAGAGCTACACGGTTCGCGGCTGCACCAGCAGCTGATCCCCATGGGTGACCATGAGTACCGCCACCAAACTGGAGACAAGAATCATCTCCAAAGATTGCAAGCAATGCTGGCATATGCCAAACATGAATACCGCCAGATGCCACAGCAAATACACCAGGCATAGAACCCCAATCTTGATCAAAGAAGTTACCGCGAGTACGGTCTTCAGGGACAAAAGATTCACGAAGGTTGTCAATATAACCAAGAGTTGTTTGACGGTCTCCTTCTAGTTTTCCAACAACTGTTCCTGTATGTAGTTGATCTCCGCCAGATAGACGCAAACACTTAGCAAGAACTCTGAAGTGGATACCATGCTGAGGATGACGGTCGATAACCGCATGCATAGCACGGTGAATATGAAGAAGCATGCCATTTTCACGGCACCAATTAGCAAGACCTGTATTAGCAGTAAAACCACCAGTGATGTAGTCATGCATGATGATTGGCATGTCAAGTTCTTTAGCGAACTCAGCACGCTTATACATCTCTTCAGGAGTAGTTGCTGTGCAATTCAGGTAGTGACCTTTAACTTCACCAGTTTCCTGTTGAGCTAGCTTTACAGCTTCAGCAACAAATTCAAAACGCTCTCTCCAACGCTGGAATGGCTGAGAATTGATATTCTCATCATCTTTAGTTAGGTCAAGACCGCCACGAAGGCATTCGTAAACAACACGACCGTAGTTTTTACCTGAAAGACCAAGTTTTGGCTTAATGGTACAACCAAGTAATGGACGACCGTATTTATTAAGACGATCACGTTCAACAACTATTCCACTAGGTGGTCCGCCGCAGGTCTTGATAAATGCCATTGGGAAGCGAATATCTTCAAGGCGAAGATGACGCAGGGCTTTAAAACCAAAGACGTTTCCAACAAGTGATGTTAAAACGTTAGTTATAGATCCTTCTTCAAAAAGATCTAATGGGTAGGCAATAAATGCATAGAAGGCATCCTTATCTCCAGGGACATCTTCAATGCGATAACAGCGGCCTTTGTAGAATTCAAGATCTACAAGTAATTCCGACCAAACTGTTGACCATGTACCAGTAGATGATTCAGCTGCAACAGCTGCTGCAACCTCTTCCTTTGGTACACCTTCCTGACCTGTGCATTTAAAACATGCAAGTAGATCAGTATCTAGGGGGACGTAATCAGGAGTGAAGTAAGTATCTCTATACTCCTTAACTCCAGCATCATACTTTTTAGCCATTGATAGCTCCTTTTAATTAGTTAGAAGGTTGAAAATTTGAAAAGTCCTCTCCTCTTGGGACTTAGTCAAAAATCAGTCCTTCTGACCCAAGAAATTACCGTTGCCCAAAGCTGGCTCAACTTCACGATGAGGACGAGCAATGATGTGAGCTGCAACCAGTCCGTCACCTACTCGCTCACAAGCGTCTGCGCCTGCACGAACTGCTGCGTTTACAGCACCAGTTTCTCCGCGAACTAAAACTGTTACGTAACCACCACCAACAAACTCACGACCAATCAAGCGCACTTCTGCTGCCTTGGTCATCGCGTCAGCAGCTTCAATAGCTGGTACTAATCCGCGTGTCTCGATCATGCCGAGAGCAATACCCATTGTTTCGCTAGCCATGTCCTATTTCAGTAGAGGGATGGAATGTTCAGGAGGGACAATGGCCCGTCAAAGAGCAATTAGTCAAGAGGGTTTTCTAATAGATCTGATTACAGTTTCTAGTCCTATTCATAAGCTCAGCTTATCACCCTTGCTACGACAGTTGAGTAACGCTGTTCGATTAATGGTTAGGACATACTCATATTGCATTGCGTAAACAAGTCTCTGTAGTTATTTTTACCCACGAGACAGCTTCCTGGCTATGTCAGGGTTGGAATGTTCACCCAAAACTGTCTCAAAATCTTCTAAAAAATTCAACTACTATTGTTTTTGACTTCTTCCTGTAAGACTATAAAAAACTAATTAGATTATTCGATTTGAAAAAGCCACTAATAACCATAGCTAGTGGTAATCCAAAGAAGGTTGCTGAGATAGAAGCAATGCTTGGACCTCTCCCAATTGAAGTTAAAAAACAACCTAGTTCTCTAGATGTGGAAGAGACAGGAAAAACATATTTGGATAACGCAATGCTAAAAGCAAAAGCCGCAGCAGAATTAACTAATACTTGGACCATTGCTGATGATTCAGGACTTGAAATTGATTCTCTTGGAAATGCACCAGGTATATTTTCTGCGCGACTTGCTGAAACTAATGAAAAAAAGATAGAAAAAATTCTTGCGGCTCTGGGAGACAGCCCTTATAGAAGTGCAAAAGTCTGCAGCGTCATGGTGCTTTGTAATAATCGTGGAGAATTAATTAAAAACACAATTGGTATTTGCTGGGGAGAAATTTTAAGAAAGCCTGCTTATCCAAATGGGGAATTTGAATCATTATTTTGGGTTCGTGAAACTAATTGCACTTACGGAGAATTAAATAATTCACAATTATCAAAACATGGAAGTAGAGGAAAAGCTGCTAGAGCATTAGCTCCTTTTCTTTTGAAAGCTATTGGAATTAAACGTAATTAATTTCTATTTATGTAATCAATAGATCTCATTGCAGCAGCAGCAGCCTCCTCAACATCGCCCTCCTTTCCAGCCAAAGTCAATCTTCCAAAAGCACCAACCCCTTTAACATCGACAATTGTGATGTTTGAGGCTTTCTCTGCTTCGTTTGCAGCCATCAATACATAACCAGCCGGTTCAGTTTCAAGAATGAACATACTCATTCCAGATTGAATCATTGAGCCTCTTCTATTTTGACGATTGATCAAAACAGCATGATCAGGAGTAATAGAGCGAATGACTTCAGTCCATGTAACTTCGGGATTAGTTCGTTTATCAATTGTGCTACCTATAGCATCTAAAACTACATCTCCTGAATGTATAACTGTGCTTTGATCTCTGTGATAAAGAGCAAGTGATCCGAATGCCCTTTCAACAATCATTTGCCCTAATCGAACATTACTGGCTTTTAATGCAATATCTGTAACCCTATGAACTGCCATTCCAGGTGAAACCTCCATCCAAAGACAAGCATCGCCAGGTATGGGTAAGAAGCCTGAACTTGCCGTTCCCATATAAGCCGCAAGTTGAGGTTGCAAAGAATCTAAGAATACATATGTTCTTAATTCAATTTGTTGAACATGACTTGCTTGACGTGCAACCAACGATTTTTCTGAATCGGTTGTTATGACACGTTTTGGATCTCCAGAAAGATATTCATTTACTTCTGCACCAGTAATTCTCTGGCTGCCACCTTGTCGCCTTTCATTATTTTCAAATGTGGCGAATCTTGTCATGGGCGGGATATTACCTCAAAGATTGCCTTTTTAGCTAGCAATTTAGACTTGCATGCTGAATTTAAGCCGATAAATTCAATATATATAGATCTAATTGAAGAATGTCTGTACCTCAGCCAAAGGATTCAAAGAACAATAAATCAAATACCGAAATCAATCCGGAGCAAGCGCTTGGCTTAGTCTCATTAGGTCTTATGAAAAAATTGTCTGATAAAGGTATTGATAACTTGAATTGGTTAAAAGAAGATGAAAAATGTGATACATATGAGCTTCGTCAAAGACTTGAACTAACATCTCTAGCGATAGAAACAGGAGCTCCACTTAGCACTACAGAAGTATCAAAACTTTTAGGCGTAAGGCCAGGCTCTTCAAAAGTTGAGAGAGGTGGTCTCATTGCTAAGAAGATATCAAGAAATGTTTGGAGATTAATCAAATCAAGCCAAGAAAATTCTCATTGGCGTAATTAGAAGAAGCAAATCTAGGCTTTATAGTGAGCCTTGGCGTCATAAAGAGTTTCTTCGTTGATTTCTCTGCATCCTGCCTGACGAGCATAATTCTCTGTATTTCTTCTTACCTTACCTCTTACAAAAAATGGGATTTTTGAAAGTTCTTTTTCACCTTCATGCGTCCATATAAGATCGCCCTCTGTAATTACTGAATCTTGTAAGTTTGTTTTTATAGCCTCTTTATTTGTATTTTGATTTCCTTTCCCACCTAAATGTCCTAGATGACTTTGGTGCCCATCAACAAATTCGAAGTCATGCTTAAACATTCCAATCAAATGTTCCTCAAGTCCCATCATTAATGGATGAACCCAGTCATCAAAAATGACATTTGCCCCCTCCCATCCCATTTGAGGGCTATACCGAGCAGGTACATCCTGCACATGCATTGGTGTACTGATCACAGCGCATGGGATACCAAGTCTTTTTGCACTATGTCGCTCCATTTGTGTGCCAAGGACTAGTTCTGGAGATGTTTCTTTTATCGCATCTTCTACTTCTAAGTAGTCATTGGTTATCAATGCCTCTAAACCAAGTGCCTTAGCGGCTGGACGAACTTTCCTAGCCATTTCACGACTATAAGTTCCTAGACCTACAACTTTAAAACCAAGCTCCTCATTAGCAATTCTTGCTGCAGCAAGAGCGTGTGTTCCGTCTCCAAAAATAAAGACTCTTTTTCCTGTTAGGTAATTCGAATCCACTGAATTCGAGTACCAGGTTAATTTCGAATTATTAGATTCGTTTACTGATTGAGGGATTTCCATCTCTAACACTTTGTGTAATTCTTTAAGAAAATCCTGAGTAGCCCCAACACCAAGAGGAACTGTTGTTGTAAAAGGAATATTTAAATTTCTTTCAAGCCAAATACAAGTTGATTCCGCTATTTCTGGATAAAGGCAAACATTGACATCAGCATTGGGGATTCGCAATATATCTGCAGGTGATGCTCCTAATGGCGCCACAACATTGACGTCTATCCCATACTGACCAAGTAGTTTTTGTATTTCCAAAACATCATCTCGACATCTAAAACCAAGCAAAGTTGGGCCAAGAAGATTTACTCTGGGTCTTCTTTTTTCTTCCTGCCACGTTTGTTTCGATTCTTTCGAGTGATCTTTAAGTAAAGTTCTTACGATTTGATAAAAAGTCTCGGAGCCACCCCAGTTTTCCTTTTTGCTATAGGCAGGTAATTCGAGGCTGACAATTGGGATCTCAAACCCCATACCTTTCGCTAGCGAACCAGGCTGATCTTGAATTAATTCGGCTGTACAACTTTCGCCAACCAAAAGAGCTTCTGGATTAAATCTATCTACAGCTTCTTTTATATGCCCTTTTACAAGTTCAGCGGTATCACCTCCTAAATCTCTAGCTTGAAAAGTTGTATACGTTACAGGTGGTCTACTCCCACGGCGTTCAATCATCGTAAAAAGAAGATCAGCGTAGGTATCTCCTTGAGGTGCATGCAATACATAATGCAATTTTTTCATAGACGTAGCGATTCTCATCGCCCCAATATGAGGAGGTCCTTCGTATGTCCAGAGAGTTAATTCCATGAAATTAGTTTGATGTAAGAGTTTTAGTAGGATTTAAAATGTCATGCCTGCGAAGTGGCCTTGAGAATAATTCTGCTAGATCTGAAGCTTGATCAATCCCGTGAATTGGGCTGAAAACCATTTCAATTGACCATTTGGTTGATATCCCCTCTGCTTCAAGTGGATTGGCAAGTCCCATTCCACAAACGACAAGATCTGGAGAACTATCTCTTACTCTGTCTAATTGTTTCTCTACATGTTGTCCTTCGACAATACGACAATCAGGAGGTAGCAAGTCTATTTCTGCTTTCATTAAATCTCTATTTAAATAAGGCGTTCCTATTTCAACTATCTCCATTCCACACTCATTACTTAGAAATCTTGCGAGAGGTATTTCTAATTGAGATTCTGGCAAAAGGAACAGTTTCTTACCAGAAAGTTTCTCAACATGAGGCTCCAAAGCTTTCTTTGCTCTCGATATCAGTGGATTTAATATTGAATCAACAATGGATTTATCGATGCCAAATGAATTTGCAGCGGCCTGAATCCACAATGTGCTACCCGTAACACCTAGAGGAAAGGGAGCTTCAATTATTTCAGCACCTTTATTTTTAAGCTCTCTTGCCGTATCAGTTAAATAGGGCTGAGTAAGAAGGACTTTGGTCTCAGGACCAATAGAAGGTAATTCTGTTGACTGCCTAGGTGGAAAACTTTCAACATTATCTATTCCAAGCCGATTAAAAATACTTATTAAACGGTCCTCCACAGCATTTGCAAGAGTTCCAACTAAAAGTAATTTCTTTTGATCGCTCTTCGGCATCAGTGGAATCAGAGCCTTTAATGCTCCGTCTTCGCCTTGCGTGAAAGTTGTTTCTATTCCACTTCCAGAATAATTCAATACAGTTACTTGACCTTTAAGTTCGATATTCAGGTTTTCTGCAACCCTTGAAAGATCTATTTTTATAACTTCGCTTGGGCAAGAACCAACAAGAAAAAGGGTTTTAATTTCTGGACGTCTAGCTAAAAGATTTTTTACTACTCGGTTTAACTCATCATGAGCATCAGCTAATCCAGCTAAATCTCGTTCTTCTAAAATAGCTGTGCCAAAACGCGGCTCAGCGAAAATCATCACACCTGCTGCACTTTGAATTAAATGAGCACAGGTTCTAGAACCCACCACAAGGAAGAAAGCATCAGGCATTCTTCTATGGAGCCAAACAATAGAAGTTAACCCGCAAAAGACTTCTTTTGGACCAGATTCTTTAAGGAGCGTTGCACCGCTCATAGAAATTTAATACATGTATATATTTAAACTGCATCCAAAATGGGTAAACCGTCAACAAACACTTAATCTCTTTCGCATTTAGTTACTTTTTCGTTACCTAATGTCTTACTACGGTGACTTTTGCTTTTGCGATAGTTAATAGCGCTTAGAGACCGCAATAGATCTAAGTGCTAATTCCTTATCCACAAAAAAAGCACATGACATGAGTAAAAGTACGTATACAGCACGGTTAATGTGTAAATATTCTCGTTTCAAGATATATATTTAATATCAAATGTTTCGAATTCTCTAAACATTTCCTAAAGAGATATTTGCCTGCAAGAATATAAATCAAGGACTTTCGAAAGAAAAAGATTAATGACATCGACTTTAGCTCGTAAACCTGATGGGGAAGGTAGTGTCCAAGTTCAACAGGATGCAAAAGTTCAAATACAAGAAGGCGCTCTAGTAATTGCTGTATATGGCAAGGGAGGCATTGGAAAATCAACTACTTCGTCAAATTTGTCAGCTGCGTTTTCAAAGCTTGGCAAGAAAGTTCTTCAAATTGGTTGTGACCCTAAGCATGACAGCACTTTCACCCTCACACATAAGATGGTGCCCACTGTTATCGATATTCTTGAAGAAGTAGATTTCCACAGCGAAGAACTAAGACCTGAAGACTTCATGTTTGAAGGATTCAATGGTGTGATGTGTGTTGAGAGTGGTGGGCCACCAGCGGGGACAGGATGCGGAGGGTATGTAACAGGTCAAACGGTCAAACTTCTTAAAGAGCATCATCTTTTAGAAGATACGGATGTTGTTATTTTTGATGTGCTTGGAGACGTTGTTTGTGGAGGCTTTGCAGCCCCACTACAGCACGCCAACTATTGTTTAATCGTTACTGCTAATGATTTCGATTCTATTTTTGCGATGAATCGAATAGTTGCTGCAATTAACGCTAAAGCGAAGAACTACAAAGTTCGCCTTGGCGGAGTGATTGCTAATCGTTCTGCAGAATTGGATCAAATAGAAAAATTCAACAAAGAAACAGGGCTAAAAACTATGGCTCATTTCCAAAACGTTGATGCAATACGTAGATCAAGACTTAAGAAATGCACAATTTTCGAGATGGACTCCTCAGAAGATGGTGTACTTGAATGTCAAAATGAATATCTTTCACTAGCACAAAAGATGATCGACAAGGTTGAGCCTCTTCAAGCAGAACCTTTAAAAGACCGTGAAATATTTGATCTACTTGGATTTGACTAAATAACTAGTTGAAGGTTTATTTCAGACCAACTAATTCCATAGATAATTCCCAAACTTTTCTAGAAGTCACTGGATCTGTCACTCGATCGGACAATTCTTGTGAAAATTGTTGTCTATTTTTGCGTTGTCTATTACCCCAGCTCCAATGAACGCCAGAAATAGCAAATTGAGGATCTGAAACGACTTGGGCTACCCTATCGCCAGCTAGCGCCTCACTTACAAAACCGCCAGTTATTAATTTCTGAAACCATGGGAACAACCACTGAAAAAGTTTAGGAGTATTTCTAAATAATCTTGTATTGGCTACACATCCAGGGTAAAGAGAGCTAAAAAGAATTGGAGAAGAATTAAATCGCCTATGTAATTCTTGGGTTGTAATCATATTGCATAACTTACTGTCTTTATAGGCTTTACCTGGTTTAAAACGTTTACCACTGGCCATTGATATGGGTTCGCAAAACCCTTCTTCAAAGCCAGATAGATTTCCAAGATCAGCAGGAGCTGGGATTGGGATTTTCCCGCCAAGTTCTTTATTGTTAGCAGTTACAGTTCCTAAAATAACTACCCTAGATGATTCCACCCCCCAAGACCTCCCCTTCCAGACTGGTCTTGATGACTTACTAAGATTTTCTAATAGCAACTGAATTAATAAAAAATGTCCAAAATGATTAGTTGCCATTGATATTTCATATCCCTGAGGAGATCTCAAAGGTTTTTTTAAACGTGGGAGATAAACAGCAGCATTACAAACCAAAGCATCTAATGGTTGTTCCAAATCCTCTAGAAGAGTTTTAGCCCCATTGCGAACACTATCTAAATCGCCAAGATCAATTTGTATATGTTTTAGTTGTCTTGGACTGTTAATAGGCAAGCCAACTGCTGAGGCAGAAGCTTCAGCTCTCAATGAAGATCTATTTGCCGTAATGACTCTCCATCCTCTCTCTACCAAGGATTTTGTTGCATACAGTCCAACTCCTGACGTTGTTCCAGTAATTAAGACAGTTCCTGGTGCCGCTTGAACTAGAGCCATCTTCTTCAGTAAAAACTATTTTTAATCAATTTTCAAAGACAAATCTAAACCGAAGGGAAGCAAAGTTACTCATCGCCAGATAACTCTGACACTATTTGGAGTAATCCACTGATCTTGCTCCTTAAAAAAACTTTGTTCTCCACCATTAGTAAATATTTCATCAAAGCGTAGTCTTAACTTTTGAAGTTTTCTCGATTCTTTCTCTAAAAGATATGACAACTCCAGATTTCTATTAACACGTTGATGAGATGCAAGTCCTAAGTTCACGAGACTAGTTGCAAATACAATCAATAATCCAAATTTCAAAATTAATCCCACATAACTATATAAAAGTTCTCGCCTAACTTCTTCTTTCTGAAATTCAGAAACTTTAGAAAAAGTATCGATCTTTTTATTTGCAGAAGGAATGCTCTTCCTGATTTTTCTTGAACGCTCCCTTCTGACTGGCTCTTCAATTAGTTGAGGTTGTCCCAAAATTAAATGAAAATCCCCCAATTTTTTTCATATTAACTTAATTAATAAGGGAATCAATTCTTTGACTTCTTTTGCTGCATTTATAAATGCAGCAAAAGAAGTCAAAGTAGAATTTTGAGAGAATAAGTTTTCTAAGAAATTAAATAAATCTTTTATCAGAATACTTTTCGTCAAAGTTTAATTAAACAGTTTTAACTATCCTTAGACTAAAAGTTCATGATATTTAAATTGCTTCTTAAAAGATTTTATTACATATAACTAAAAATCAACATGAATACTCAAGAAGAAGTCCTTTATTTAGATCCTCTTGAATTAAGTGGACCAGAGCAAATGGCAATTGATCTCTTCCTGCTAGAGAAGTCATTTACTGATAAAGATTTTTTTATGGCAATACGTTTTTATACATGGGATGGAAATTGGCTATCGATTGGCAAACATCAAAAAGAACTCCCCAGAAAATGGCTTAAACTTTTAAAAACTGAACAATTAAAAATTGTAAGAAGGCCCAGTGGCGGAAACGCTGTTCTTCATAGCGGAGGGCTGACTTACGCACTAATATGGAAAGACCCACCCAGGAAGAAAAAAGAATCATACTTAAAGACGACTCAATGGCTAAAAAATGGAATAAAAAAAGCTGGGGTGGATTTGTTTTTTGGTAATCAATCCGTAAATATATCTACGAGTAATTGTTTTTCTAATTCAACATTGGCTGATTTAGTTGATGAAAACAAAAACAAATATATTGGTAGTGCTCAGTACTGGAAAAAGGGACACTTACTTCAGCATGGAGAGATATTAATGGAGCCTTCAAAACAATTATGGAAAAAAGTCTTTAATATTGGTCCACCAAGTATAAAAAATGAAATTAAAGAAAAAGATAAAATTATAAAGTTTTTAAAAGAATCGTTAATTAAAACCTGGCCAAATCTAAAGTTTTCTAATTATAAATTAGATAAAAAAGATAAAGAAATGATAAATCGTTTAGCTATAGATAATTTCGAAAAAATACATCAATTTTGATCCTCTTCTAGATCAAACGAAATCATTGATTTTGCTATGGTAGGCAGATTCAGACCAATTGGATATATATTCTCTTTTCTTGCAACTTTAATTAATTGATCAGGAATATTTAATCCGATGTTTTCAAGTACTGCTTTCCCTAAATCTACTCTATCTAAAGTTCCAATAGGAAGACCAGCTACTGAAAGGACAAGAAGTCTTGCCTCTTTTGTTTTTTCTAATTTAATTATTGCCTTCCATAATGATTCTTTTTCACTAATTGATGGTAAATCATCAATAGGTAATGAAAACTCATAAAGAAACTTTTTATCCCAATTTTGTACAGAAATATTCTTCAAGATTTTTTCGTTAACATAACCAACCCATCTACCTTCTCTAAATAAAAGAATCCATTCTTCTTTAGAAAAATTATCTTTATTTAATGAATTAAATTTAGATAAAACTCTCACAGGCGAATCATCTTCCAGAACCCTATATGATCGACCACAGACTTGATTGACATATAATTCTGATAATATCTTTTGAATTTTAATAATTTGACTCTGTGACTTAGATGAAGTAAAAATAAATAATCCAATTACTAATAAGCAAATTGAAACATAAAATCTGCCATTAAGTAAACTAAAAATACCAATAAAGATAGAAAGAAAAGAAATTAATCTTGCAGAGGCTATTGCAACTTTAATACCTTTCCTTTTACTCCCTGTAAAATACCATATTAAAGATTTTAATATTACACCTCCATCAAGAGGAATTATCGGAAGTAAATTAAATACTCCTATCAAAAGATTAAGACTCCCAACCTGCTTAAATAAATTAGAAAAAATAATATTTGATACTGACAAATTATTACTTAATAAAATCATTAAAAAAGCTAATAAGAGACTGACAATTGGTCCTGAAATTGCGATTTTCAAACTTCCTTTTGAAGTTTGACATTCATTTTCAAGATTTGCCATTCCTCCAAGAAAAAAAAGTGTTATGTCTCTAACTTTTAGACCTTCTCCCATTGCTACAAAGGAATGAGCTAATTCGTGCAATAAAACAGATAAGAACAAAAGAACTGATGTAAAAGCACCAATAAGCCATCCATTCCACATAGATGCTTGACCATCCAAAAGCGTCTCAAACTGATCTCTTGCTGACAAAGTAAAATATAAGAAAACCAAAAACCAACTAGGATGGATCCTTAAAGGGATACCTTTGATTTTCATAACTTCCCAACTAACCAAGTTTAAAGACCTCCAAGTTCTCAGTAAAATCCATTTCAATCAATCCTAATAAAAGTTCTGATAATGATCAGAAAATCTACTTCTAAAAAATCAACAGCAATCAAAATTTGTGGCATAACAACGACCTCACAAGCAAAATCTATCGCACAATTCAAAATAAATGCTATTGGAGTTATAGGTGTTAAAAATTCGCCTCGTTTTGTAGCTGAAGAAGAGTGTATAAAAATTTTTAATGAAGTAGAAAAAGTTTCTTCAGAAATTGAAAAAGTATTTGTTATTGCAAATGAAAAGTTAGAAACAATAAAATGTATAAATAATAGATCGAATCCACCATCAGTAATCCAGCTACATGGTCATGAATCAGTTGATTATTGTCGTGAATTAAAGAATGAATTTCCAACAATTAAATTATGGAAAGCCTTCAGATTAAAATCCATTAATGATTTAAAAATTATAAGTCAATACGAGAAAGATGTTGATGCTATTCTATTAGACGCATGGGATAACAAGTCCCTTGGAGGGACTGGGAAAAGAGTGCCAAAAGAGTTCTTATTCAACAAAACTTTTAAAGCTCCTTGGATCTTAGCTGGTGGAATATCAGCTGAAATAATACCTGAAATCTTTTCGAAAATTAGACCAGATTGGATTGATGCCTCAAGTCGACTAGAAGTATCTCCAGGTATTAAAGATCTTAAAAAAGTTGAATCTCTTGTTCGCAAGATAAGAGAACAAAATTAATGAGTAATTTACCAGTCTGCCAAAAATCAAAATGCTCCTGAAGAAGGCATCAGAGTTATATCCTCAATAATTTGATTACTTGGCTGATTAGCAAGATGTAAAAGTTCAAATGCCACTTGATCAACTGAAAGCATTGAATTCCTATCAAATTCCATACCGACGGTATCAGAATCCCAAAGAGATGAATTTACTGATCCAAGTGTAAGTGTGCATGCTCGTATTAAATTCTTACGTTCTTCTTCTGCTAAGCATTTGGTAAAACTTGCCAAAGCTGCTTTTGAGACACAATAGGCTCCCCATTGTGGGAAAGCATTTCTAGAAGCATGACTACTAACGTTGATAACTAATCCTCCTTTTTTTCTCATTAACGGAACCACTTCAGAGCAAACCTGAAAAATACTGGTGAGATTCATTTGCATAATCCATTCCCATTTTTCAAGTGGCATAGACAAAAGATCTCCAGTCCAAGCGACTCCAGCATTATTTATTAAAACTGAGGGAGTAAAACCATTATTCATTAATTCAACTATTCCCTTAGATATATTTTGGGGATTACTTAAATCAATTGATTTGTAGAAAACCTTGATTTTTTTATTATCAATTTCTTCGACAAGTCTTTCGAGATCATCTTCAGATCTGGCTAAGAGTAGTAAATCCCATCCAGAATCAGCAAAAGCTTTAGCTGTTGCTCTTCCAATTCCTCTAGAAGCACCCGTAATTAATACTGTTGACAAGAAAGTTAGAAGCAAACATTAAAACTTTAAACTGAAATTTCACTTTCGATAGACTGAGATTCCAAATATTTTCCCATTTTTCTAAATTTGGAATATCTATTGTCTCTTAATTCCCTAGTGGATAAAGCTAATAATTCGGATAAATGCTTCTCAAGAGCATTTTTCAAAGTCTCTCCAGCCTGAAGCGGAGCCCAATTATTCCCCCCAGAAGGCTCTTTTAGAACCTCATCAACAATTCCTAACTTCATAAGGTCAGGGCCAGTAATTTTTAATGCTGATGCTGCCTCAGGAGCCTTACCAGCATCCCTCCATAAAATCGAAGCACAAGCTTCAGGGCTTGCAACTGTGTAAACACTATGTTCAAACATAAGCAACCTATCTGCAACACCTATACCAAGAGCGCCCCCAGAGCCACCTTCTCCAATGACAGTTGCAATTATGGGAACTTTAAGCCTAAACATTTCTCGCAAATTCACTGCGATTGCCTCTCCCTGGCCTTGCTCTTCCGCTATGAGCCCTGCATAAGCGCCAGGAGTATCTATAAAACAGATTATTGGCAGGTTGAAGCGATCTGCATGATCCATAAGCCTTAAAGCCTTTCTATAGCCTCCAGGCTTTGCCATGCCAAAATTTCTTGCAACATTCTCTTTTGTATCTCTACCTTTTTGTTGTCCAATGAGAAGAACAGATTTTTCACCGATTCGAGCCAACCCTCCTATGAGAGCTTGATCATCAGTCCCGTTTCGGTCTCCATGTAATTCGACCCAGTCATCACAAAACATCTGGATGTAATCAAGTGTGCTAGGCCTTTGAGGATGTCTAGCTACTTGAATCTTTTGAGCTGGAGTGAGTGCATTAAATATTTCTTCTCGCCTTCTTGCAGCAAGAGTCTCTAATTGCAGAAGTTGTTGACTTACATCAACCTCTGAATCCCTTGCCAATTCTCTGATTTGATCAATCTGATTCTCTAATTCAACAAGAGGTTTTTCAAATTCGAGAAGAAAACGTCTAGCCATAGAAAAATAACCAAATATTCAAATATTCAGACGGTTAAAGTCTGAATATTTGTTTTCAAGCCAACAGCAGAAAATCCGTGCCTCTGAGAGGCTTGGCCTATAAAATCCATCTTTTCAAGAGTGATATTGTTCCTACCCCAACTGAAATTTGTATGGCAGTTTTCGAATTCAAGAATCATTGCCTCAGCAAAACAAGCAAACATTTCTCTTTTAGGATTGTCCATCTCAGCTAACTCCATCATGCTCCAACCAATATCTTTAAAAAATTGAACTATTCCACCTTTTAAGACATGTATACCAGGTCCTGAAAACTTCTCACCTAGATTTTTAGGATATCCGCCATCAATCATCAAGCAGGGTCGTTTAATTTTAGATGGGTCAATTTCTAAGGTTTTGGGCATACTTGCAACCCAAATTACAATATCTGCCTCGGGTAAAGCTTCATCAAGGCTAAGAATTCTCCCTCCTCCAAGTTGAGATTGAAGTTCAATTAAAGGTTTTTGCTGTCTAGCTACTAGGAGAAGTTCTGAGACACCAGTTCGACTTGTAAGCCACCTACACACGGCACTGCCAATATCACCCGTAGCTCCGACAACAGCAACTTTTGATTTACTTAAATCAATTCCTATTCGAGGTGCATTTTGCTCTAACTGCCTACAAATAACCCAAGCAGTATGAGTATTACCAGTAGTAAATCTTTGCCAATCAAGTGTCGTATTTCTAACTTGTTGATTTTGAAGCAAATTAAAATTCTCAAAGATTATTGATGTGAATCCACCAAGAGCAGTGATACTTATCCCTTTCTTTTGAGCTAACTCCATCGCATTCAAAACTTTTCTTCTTGCAGTTTTAAAGCGACTTAGCATCTCAGGGACAAAACAAGAGTCGATATAAGCTCCCTCAATTGTCTTTCCGATCGCACTTACAATTTTCACATGCTCTACCAACTGAGGAGGAGCAGTACACCAAACATCCAAATCCCCTTCAGCAATATGGTCATAGCCCAAGTCCAATGCCTTTCGCTTGGCATCTTCAAAACTTGTTGAATGTCCAATTAGCCCAAACATTTGGAAGCAAGCAAGGTCAAAATTGAAACTAAATATTTATCCAAGAATGAAGGTTAGACCACCAAGGTCACAAAAAAAAGAATTCCTCAAGAACTTAAAGTTCTTGAGGAATAGATGAAGGTGAAAAAATATAAATTTAAAAACCTTTATATCACTGCTGCAAGAGCCATTCTAGCAATTTCTCTGTTGTCAAGACCTATTTCAAGAAGGGAATCTTGATAAGCAATCATAAATTCCTCCATTAACTCTTCCTTGTCCATATGAAGTACTTCTGCGTCATTTGAAACTTCATCCAGCATTGATTTTATAAGAGGCAAATTTTCTTTATTAGCCTTCATAAGATCTTTTTTGACCGTCTTAAGATTAGCTTTGAGCCATTCTTGACCATAGTTCAAGTGCAAATATTCATCTTGAACAACACCTTCTGTAATTCTTTTTGCAAAAGGATCAGCAACGCGGATGTAAACGTGGTAAGCAGATATTGCAAAAGATTCAATTAAAATGCATTGAATCAGAAGACAAGTAGTTGTATCTCCAACTTTAAAAGCCTCTAAAAAATTATTATGGAGTCTTGAGAAAAAGGTTTTCGCAAAAGGCATATCTGGCTTTACGGCAAGATTTCTTCCACAAGCGCAAAAACCATTCATATGCTTTTTCTCCATCTTCCCTAATCTCACAAGTTCATCTGCATGCTCAGGGATCAACTTTGCGAGATCTAGAAAATTCGCATAAGCCTCTTGCTCACCTTCAATTACAACTGCATTAATTCTGCTATATGCATCTTTGTAGGATTCTGAGGTGAAATCCGGAAGAGAGTCAGCACATAACTCTTCTTTCTCTACGGTTAAATTGTCGGATGCAAGAGCTTGCATAGATCTATTAGAAATTTATCAATCTGAGTGATCTTACAGAATTAATTGCAAAATGGTAGTTCAGTTACCACATCTTAACTGCTAGAAATAGGTCTTTTTGACATAGTTGGCGGCCAATCACTCCCCAAAAGGCTTATAAACAGGGACTTCCAATGATCTATTAGTGCATTTTCCAAAGCGGCACCCAATTCAGAATTTGAAGCACTAGCATCTCCAATAACTCCAGATGAGCTCAAATCTTCTGTAAGCCATGCACATGGTGATGCACCTTCAAGGCTCCACCCCTTTGGAGTAGAAATTATTTCTTGATCTGTTTCTTTTTTTTCTAGATAAGAGTCATTTTGAATCAAATCTTTATCCATGTGCAACATAAGACTTGTTTCAGCCAAAGCAGCGTGAAGTCCTTCCTCAACTTCTTTCTGAGGTAGGAGCTCATCTAAACCTGGGACGCCACTCCAAAGGAAACAAGGCAATACGGCTAAGGAAGGACATTGAATCCTTAGTTGCCTTGAAACAGCTTGCAAAAGCCCTATTTGTCCTCCATGAGCATTAAAGAAGACTAATCTTGTGAATCCCATAGTGGCTATTTGCTTACCGACATCAGTAACTAGTGAAAGTAAAACATCTGCTGATAAGGATAAAGTTCCTGGGAAAGATTGATGCTCAGGAGAGAAGCCAATTGACTGGCTTGGCATCATCCATATCGGCATTTCTGCTGGCAAACTTTCAAGTGTCTTAAATAAAATATTTTCAGCAAAAAAAGTATCAGTAATTAAAGGTAAATGAGGTCCATGTTGTTCACATGCCCCAAAAGGCCAAACCAATGTAGATCCTTTAGCTGAAGCGGCTTTAGACGCTTCAGGCCAGGTCAAATGCTCAAATCGACGAGTTTGAAAAATGATAGAAATCTCCTAATAATTAAAAAACAACTTACCCTTGACTGTAAGAATGTTTAACTTATTACAAGGGTATTATGGCCGGGTCAGATTCTCAGCCTAAAAAAGCTACTCCCCCCAGACCGGCAGCAAATGCTCCGCGGAAGCCATTACAGGTTATGCACATCAGTCGGAAGACTGAAGAAAACATCATTGATAAAGGATCATCTGAGAAAGATATTTCAAATCAATCCAAAGATAAAAGATTTGAGGAAAACGTTCTAGATCAAAAAGAAATTTTTCACCTAAAGAAAGCTCCTGAAAAGAAAAAATTAATTCCAGAAGAATCTACCGATAATTTCAAAGCAACGACTATGGAAGATGTTCTGAGATCTGAAAATAATTCCGACTATAAAAATATTGAGGCTTTTGAAGATCAAAATATTTTTGAACAAAAAAGTAGAACAGTTGATGAATTTGATTTTGATGAAGACGAATTTTTAGCAGCATTAGAAGAGAATCAACCAATCGGCACCACTGGAGAAATTGCAAAAGGTTCAGTTATTGCAATTGAAAGTGATGGCATTTATGTAGACATAGGGGGCAAAGCTCCTGGATTTATGCCTAAAAATGAATGTGGTCTGGGTGTAATTACAAATTTAAAAGAGCGCTTTCCCAAAGGTTTACAAGTCGAAGTGCTTGTTACCAGGGAACAAAATGCAGATGGGATGGTAACAATTAGTTGCAGAGCATTAGAGCTAAGAAAAAGCTGGGACAAAGTTCAAAACCTTGCAAAAGAAGGGAAAGTCATCCGAGTCAAAATAAATGGTTTTAACCGTGGGGGGGTTACTTGCGACTTCGAAGGATTAAGAGGTTTTATTCCAAGGTCACAACTTGAAAATGGAGAGGATCATCAATCTCTTGTTTCAAAAACAATTAACACTGCTTTTTTAGAAGTAAATCCTGAGAGAAGAAAACTTGTTCTCTCCGAAAAGAAAGCTGCAATTGCTTCAAGATTTTCGGAATTAGAAATTGGACAATTAATAGAAGGTGAAATATTAACCATAAAACCTTATGGATTCTTTGTTGATTTGAAGGGCGTTAGTGGATTATTGCATCATTCAATGGTGACCAACGGAAGCATGAGAAGCCTTAGAGAAGTTTTTCAAACAGGTGAATCTATCAAAGCTTTGATAACTGATTTAGATCCTTCACGGGGACGAATTGGATTGAATACAGCTCTTTTGGAGGGTCCTCCCGGAGAGCTTATTACTGACAAAGCAAAAGTAATGGAAGAAGCGGATGAGCGAGCAGTTAAAGCTCGAAATAGTTTGAATAAAGAAAAAGTTGATAATAAAAAAGAAGAACAAGAAAAAAAACTATCCTCATAAATTTCTATTGAAGAAAAAAAATTGTGATTGATTCAAAAAAATCTAATTTAAAAAAAGCAGACTGGGAAATAGATTTTTATTCCCGCCCCATAATTGATGAAAATGGTAAAAAAAGATGGGAGTTATTAATTACATCTACAAATAATTTCAATGATATAAAAACTTTTAAATGGGAAAAAATATGTCCAGCATCAAGTGTTAATTCTATCTGGTTAAAAGATGCATTAGAAGAAGCAATTGAAGAAGCTTATTCACAAGGTTGGGATAAGCCTTCCGTTATTCGCTGTTGGCGGTCCTCTATGAAAACAATGATAAAGCGTGCAGCAGATCAAATCGGAATTGAACTTATTTCCAGCAGAAGAACATATTCATTGATTGAATGGCTTATAAACAGAGAAAGGACTTTTTATCCTCAGCAAAAAGGATATACAGGCGTTAATCTTGCCCCTCCATCAAACCCAATCACAAACCAAGCCATACCATTACCGGAGGAAGTAAGGGGAGATTCTTGGAGCTTTGCTTCACTTTCTCTCAATACACTTAGAGAAGCTGATGAATGGAAAATAGAGTTTTCCAATTTAATTCCCATAAAAGATTCAATCAATCAAAATGTTTCTATCCCAGGCATTAGGCTATTTAGTCAAAAAAGGTCCTTAGCACTTGCCGCTTGGCTTGGGGGACTTGAACCCGCAAAGCTTTTAATAGAAGGTACTCAAATAATTTTGGAAGCAGGACAAGCTGATAGATGGTTAGTTACTGATGTTGAAGAAGAAGCAAAAAAAGCTATTGAAAATAATTTTCTAAATACGAAACTAGAGGCAGATGGACTTCAATTTATTTCAGTTCAAAAAAGTCCCGAAGAAAATTCTCTAGACGGTTTTTGGATGCTAAAGGATATTGGAGAAATTTAACAATTTACTCTAACTACAAAGTTCAAATAGATTTCTCGGCATAAAGAGTATCTTAGAAATATGAGGTTATTAACTTATAAGGAAATTAATTTTTTTCAATCTGATCTATTAACAGAAAATAGTTTCACACATGCATTCTTCACGAAAAGATTAAACAATAATAAGCCTATGGAATTACAAAACAAACTGAATCTATTTTCTAATATTCATTATGCGCAGCAAGTACATAGTGATAAAGTAATTCAAGTAGATAATAAATCAAATTTAAAGCCTAAAATTGCTGATTGCTTAATAACGAAAGAGCAATATCAAAGCTTATGGATATACACAGCAGATTGTATTCCTATACTTATCGCTGATATAAAGACCAGAAATATAGCAGCTTGTCATTCTGGATTAAAAGGTATTAAAAAGCAAATAATCTCAAAGACATTAAAAAAATTAGAAGAAATCGGTTCTAAGAAAAATAATTTAATTATTGCCATAGGGCCTTCTATCACAGGAGATAAATATCAAGTTGAAAAAAAAGATGTTGAAGGTTTAATTGTTCAACTTACAGGTAGCAGCTTTATGGAAAAAAGTTTATACATAAGAGAAATCAAAGGAGAAGAAATGATTCCCTTATTCAAAGAAGATTCCAACCCTAATAAAATACTTATTGATATACAAGCTGCCGCCATTTTACAATTGTTTAAAGAAGGTATTAAACAAAATCAAATAAATCTAAATAGAATCTGCACATTCTCAAATCCAAAACTATTTAATTCTTTCAGAAGAGATAAAACCAATTCAAGACAATGGAGTTGTATATATTCATAATCATTGGTTAATAGAATTTTATAATTAATTTAGCATTTTTCTCTGGCTAATCCCTCGTTTATATATTTCTCAGCTATATCAACATTGCTATCAAAAGGAATAACTTTAGCAACCAGCACACCATCGACTGATCCTTTAGGTTTTAGATTGACTTTTGTATGTCTTGGTAGTTGTTTTTTGAGCCACTTAACAGATTTTTCTTCTAACTCTGGGCTGACTTCTGTACATGCTAATTTAACAGTATAGGTACGATTATGATCTCCGATCAGCAAAACAGACGAACTAGTAACTTGCAAAATTTCAGCTGCAAAAACTTCCGAATAAAAACATAAAAAAGAAATAAATAATATTAAGATCTTTGAAAAAATTTTATTCATAAAAAACTTTTTAAATTATTTCTTAATATCAGGTATACCAACCATTTGAGCATTACTTTTTCCGGGTGGCACCATGGGGTAACAATTTTCACCTTTTCTTACATTTACGTTAACAAGAACTGGTCCTTCATTCGCCATTGCTTTCTTAAGCTCAGGAATTAGATTCTCTCTTTCAGAAATCACAATGCCCTCAATCCCAAAAGCCTTTGATAGCGAAATAAAGTCAGGTTCCCCAACTGACATGTTAGATGCCGAATATCGTTCATCATAAAAACTTTCTTGCCATTGTCTAACCATCCCTTGCCAATGATTGTTGATGATAATTACTTTTATATTCAACTTATATTGAGCAATTGTTCCAAGTTCCTGAATGTTCATGAGGATACTTGCATCACCTGCGATACAAATTACTTGCTCCTTAGGCAAAGCAACTTTGACTCCCATTGCAGCAGGCATTCCAAAACCCATTGTTCCAAGTCCAGCACTGCTAATCCATTGTCTTGGTCCATTCAACAAATATTGAGCTGCCCACATCTGATGTTGTCCCACATCAGTCGTGATGTAAGCATCTTGCGCCAAATCTCTTAACGCAATCAATACTTCCTGTGGATAAATTTCTCCTTCTTTAGGGGGAGTTGTCAAAGGAAAATTATTTTTCCAGTTTTTAATTTTTTCAATCCAATTAGAAGTTCTTGGATTTATTTTCCTTTGATTACTGAGATCTAATAATTTTACAAGGCTTATTCCAACATCACCCAATACTGAGACTTCAACTACTCTATTTTTATTTATTTCAGCCGGATCAATCTCAAAATGAATTACTTTTGCATTAGGAGCGAAAGTATCCAATTTACCTGTAACTCTGTCGTCAAATCTTGCTCCAATGGCAATCAACAAATCACATTCAGTCACAGCAAAGTTGGCATAAGCTGTTCCATGCATCCCAAGCATCCCAACAGATAAAGGCTCGCGTTCATCAAACGCACCTTTTCCCATCAAAGTTGTTGTTACGGGTATTTGAAATCTATTAGCAATGGCTGCAAGACTTTCATGTGCCCCCGAAGAAATAACTCCCCCACCAACGTAAAGGAGTGGTTGCTCAGCATTTTCAATTAAATCTAGGGCCGCACTTATGGCTTTGTGTTCTGGCGCGAATGGCAGTTCAAAGCCTGGTGGTTTTATTGAACCTGGCTCAACAGGAAGATATTTAAACATCTCTTGTCCAACATCTTTTGGTATATCAATCAAAACAGGTCCTGGTCTGCCCGATGAGGCAATAAGAAAAGCTTGAGCTACAACTTTTGCAATTTCAGATGGATCTCTTACGACCCATGAATGTTTAACAATTGGAAGTGTTATCCCAAAAATATCTGTTTCTTGAAAAGCATCAGTACCAATAGCAGGTCTAGGGACTTGTCCTGTAATGACGACTAGAGGTACTGAATCCATCTGAGCAGTAGCTATTCCTGTGACTAGATTCGTAGCCCCAGGACCTGATGTACCAAAACAAACACCTACTTTCCCAGTCGCTCTAGCAAAACCATCAGCGGCGTGAGTTCCACCTTGCTCATGCCGAACAAGAATATGTTTCAACCACCCCTCTTGTTCTGCTTTGAAAACCGCGTCATATATTGGGAGGATCGCTCCGCCTGGATAACCAAAAATAGTATCTACACCATGCCTACGAAGAGAATCCATCAAGGCATCAGCTCCTGACATCTCATTTTGAGTTTGCGTTCCTGAATCTCCTATTTGATTAGGTGTAGAAGTCAGGGTCACGGCAAAAGAAAATCTAAACTAACAATAAATCTTAGTATGCATAATTTCAATTAAACTAAATTAAGCAAAGATTTAATTTAATTCTCTAAGTTTTAATAGCAAGCTGATTATCAAATTAGTCAAAACAATTAGTAATTTTAAGTCTTTAAAGCAAACCTATTTGGTGTAAAGGTCCACCCCCAATTATTAATTCCATCATAAAACAAAGAAAAACAATCATTGCAACTCTTCCATTCCAAACTTCAGAGCTGTTATTCCAACCCCATTGCCATTTCTCTTGAGGATAAAGTTTTACTCTTTCAGGCAACTTTGAAGCCTCCTCTAAACTAATCCCCTCGCCGTTTAAGCAAGAAGAAACTAGATCTGCCAATCCTTCAATAAACAACGGATAGGTATCAAGGGCTGGAACTCTTTTAAAATTAACAATTCCATTTTTCTGAGCAATTTCTTTGTACTCAATATCAATCTCTTGAAGAGTTTCAATATGCTCACTGACAAAACTTATTGGGACCACGACAAGTTCCTTAACGCCCGATTCCCCAAGTTTTTCTAATACTTCTTCGGTATATGGTTTTAGCCACTCTTCTGGACCTACTCTGCTTTGATAAGCAAGTGAGAATGAATTACTAAATCCTAGCGAATTTTCAATCTGGTCAATAATCAAAAGTGAACAGTTCTGTATTTGATCCTGATAAGGATCACCGGCTTCTTCTACATAGCTTTTAGGAACACCATGTGCGGTAAAAAAAATGTGGGCCTCTTGGGGTAAATCACAAGCCAAGATTTGTTTCTTTATTAATTCAGCCATTGAAGAAACATAGGCTGGGTGATCAAACCAACTACGAATACAGCGAATTGATGATTTTGCAAACTCAGAGTCACCATCTTTTAATCTTTTCAATTCTCTAAAACTGGATCCACTTGTACTTATAGAAAAATGAGGATAAAGAGGTAAAACAACAACTTCGCTAACACCGTCAGCCTTCATATCAGCTACAGCCGACTCAGTGAATGGATGCCAATACCTCATCGCAACATAAGTAGTAGCGTCTATTCCTATATTTCTAAGATAGCTTTGAAGTTCTCTTGCCTGCTGCTCGGTAATACGACGTAAAGGTGATCCTCCCCCAATCGATCTATAAGCCTCTTGTGATTTACTACTTCTTAACAAGCTTATGAGCCAAGCCAGAGGTTTTTGAAAAGCACGTACTGGTAAACGAATTATCTCTGGATCAGAAAATAAATTATACAAAAATGGTCCAACGTCCTTAATCCTCTCAGGACCTCCGAGATTTAATAAGAGGACACCAACCCGAGCCATTTTAGAAAAAACTCCTTATAAAAGGTTATACAAACCCATATCAAAGTAAAGCTAACTAAATTTACAGGATCATGGACGAGAATCAAAAGTTACTAGATATCAACCAAGACCTTGAATCAAAGGGAATCAATCTAAGGATTGAGAAAAGGGGTAAAGTTTTAAACATTCGTGGTTCTTTGCCAGATAAGAAATCTCATAATCTTTCTAAAGTTCAAAGAATAAGTCTTAAACTTCCACACAACATTACCGGTCTAGAAGAGGCTAGAAAAGCTATAGAATTAATTGATTTTCAACTTAAAAAAAATCAATTTTGCTGGTCTAATTGGATTAAAGAAAAAGCCCTCTCATCAACAAAGACTAATAAAACATTAGTAAGCAATGAAATAGAAAGCTTTAAAAGACAATTTTTTTCTGATACATCCAGGAGCAAATCATCTGCAGGAATGATAAGTACTTGGCAGTCTGCTTACAAACCATACATGAACAGATTAATGATATTAAGTCATAAATCTACTCTTGAATTAAACGAGGATCTTCTAGTGAAAATCCTTTTAAGTTATAAAGAAAATTCAAGGAGCAGGCAACAATGTGGAATTGCTTTAAGTGCTCTATCTAGACACCTTAAATTAAAGCTACCTGAGAACTGGAAACAACTTCAAAGTGGTTATGGAATACATGAATCTAATTTTAGAGAATTACCTAGTGATGAAGAAATCATTAATAGCTTTCAATTAATACCAAATCCAAAATGGAGATTTGTTTTTGGGTTAATGGCAACCTATGGGCTTAGAAATCACGAAGTCTTTTTTAGTGACTTATCTTGTTTAAAGAAAGATGGGGATAAAATACTTCGAGTTTTTCCAAATACAAAAACAGGAGAGCATCAAATTTGGCCATTTCATCCTGAATGGGTTGGTTTATTTGAGCTAGACAAGATAACTGATACTTCATCTTTGCTCCCAGATATTAAAACAGATCTAAAAGAGACAACTCTTCAACATATAGGAAGAAGAGTATCTGAACAATTTAGAAGATATAAAATATCTTTTACCCCCTATGATTTAAGACATGCATGGGCAGTTAGGACAATCTTAATAGGCCTACCAAATACTGTAGCTGCAAAAATGATGGGTCACTCAGTGTCAATACATACAAAAACCTATCATCATTGGATAACAAAAAGAGATCAGCAAATTGCTGTTGATAGTGCTCTATCTAGAGTCAAATATCAACAAGAAGAATAATTAATATTTATAGCTATAACTTTTCTATAAATTATTCGTTAGCTTAAATTATATAATTTAAGCTAACGAAATGAAAAATAAAGTTTCCAAAGAAGATTCAAGACTTAATAACCTAGATAAGAGTGCAGAAAGTATAGGAATGGGTGGAAACTTAATACCAAATATTACCGAAGAAAAATATCGAGAAAGGATGAAAAAAAGGAAAGAAGTTCAAACACAAAGATTAAAAGAAAGAAATAAAGAAAAAGGTCTAATAATAATTAATACTGGACAAGGCAAAGGGAAAACCACAGCAGCTCTTGGGATAGCATTAAGAACTCTTGGCCATAACCAAAAAGTTGCAATAATTCAATTTATAAAAGGTGGATGGGAGCCAGGTGAGTCATTAGCTTTAAAAATATTTGGGGAAAAATTAAAGTTTCATGCATGCGGGGAAGGTTTCACATGGGAAACACAAGATAGAAATAAAGATATAAATTTAGTTAAGTCGAGCTGGAGAAAGGCCGTCTCTTATATTGAAGACCCAAATTATAAACTTATAATTTTAGACGAGATCATTGTTGCAATAAAACTTGGATATATAGATGAAGATGAGATTATAAATGGAATAAATTTGCGCCCCGAGCTTACACATGTGGTCTTGACGGGAAGAGGAGCATCAGAAAAATTAATTGATTCAGCTGATCTTGTTACAGAAATGAAATTAATCCACCATCCTTTTAGGGAGCAGGGAGTAAAAGCACAAGAAGGCATTGAATATTAACTTATAATATTAAAAATATTTCCATCGCAAGGGATCCAATACAGATATAAAGACGTTCTCCCAGGACTTGCTACTGTCAATTTGTTATGAATTTTTAATGACATACTCTAGAGCACTTATAAAACTCAGTGGTGAAGCCCTTATGGGAGAGAAACCTTATGGAATCGATCCTGAAATTGTTCAATCTATTGCCAAAGATGTTTCGAAAGTGGTTGAAAATGGCACGCAAATAGCAATTGTGGTTGGCGGTGGAAATATTTTTAGAGGCCTAAAAGGATCAGCAGCAGGCATGGATAGAGCCACTGCTGACTATGTAGGGATGCTTGCGACCGTAATGAATGCAATCACACTTCAAGACGGATTGGAAAGAGCTGGAGTACCTACAAGAGTTCAATCTGCTATTGATATGCAACAAATTGCAGAACCATACATAAGAAGAAGAGCAATAAGACATCTTGAAAAGGGAAGGGTAGTAGTTTTTGGCGGTGGATGCGGCAATCCATTTTTTACAACTGATACCACTGCTGCTCTTAGGGCAGCTGAAATTAACGCAGAAGTTGTTTTCAAAGCTACGAAAGTTGATGGGGTTTATGATCGAGATCCAAAGAAATTCTCTGATGCTGTCAAATATGACAATCTCACCTTTCAAGATGTATTAGCAAATGAAATAGGAGTAATGGATAGCACTGCTATAGCTCTTTGCAAAGATAATAAAATCCCTATAGTTGTTTTTAATATTTTCCAACCTGGGAATATTGCTAAGGCAATTTCAGGAGAACCAATTGGATCAAGAATATCTAATTCAAGTTAATACTAAACTTTTGAACTTTTTAATAATCAATTCGCAATAACTTTATCTAAATGTCAAACCAAGAGCTAAAAACCACAATGAGCAAATCTGTTGAAGCAGCTCAAAGAAATTTCAATACGATAAGGACGGGGAGAGCAAATACTTCATTATTAGACAGAATATCAGTCGAATACTACGGAGCTGACACTCCACTAAAGTCACTTGCAACTATCACTACTCCTGATTCTCAAACAATAGCAATTCAACCCTTCGACTTAGGCTCATTAGCTTCCATTGAGAAAGCGATTGCTACAAGTGACCTAGGTTTTACTCCAAACAATGATGGGAAAATAATTCGTATCAATGTCCCTCCCTTAACTGAAGAGCGTAGAAAAGAATTTTGCAAACTCGCATCCAAATATGCAGAGGAAGGAAAAGTTGCTCTAAGAAATATACGCCGTGATGCCATAGAGAGAATCAAAAAATCTGAAAAGGATGGTGATCTTTCCGAAGATCAAAGCAGAGACGAGCAAGAAACAATTCAGAAAGAAACAGACAATTTTATTAAAGATATTGAGAAAAAACTTTCAGAAAAAGAAGCTGAGATTTTAAAAGTTTGACCCTTATTGATGTTGCCATTATTGGAGGGGGAGCATCAGGCACTACTACAGCATTTCATCTTGCTACTAAAAGTAAAAACGTATATATTCTTGAAAAAAGTATTTCCTCTCCAGAGAGGATCTGCGGTGGTGGGATGTCTGCCGCCGTACAAAATTGGTTTCCTTTTAACCTTCAACCAATAGTTGACGAAGTAATAACAAATGTAGAGTTTAGTTGGTGCAATGCCGACAAAGTAGTCGCTGAACTATCTGGATCTTCTCCTTTTTGGATTGTCAAACGTGAAAAACTAGATTCATTCTTATTAGATCAAGCACTAAATGCCGGTTGCAATTTATTGACTACTTTTAATGTAGTCAATATAAAAAAGATCTCTGATATTTGGCAAATTACCGCTCTTGACGGGAGACAAGTAGAGGCAAAAGCAGTTGTTATTGCTGATGGGTCTCAATCGCCATGGCCTAAAACTTTTAATTTAGGTCCAAATCAACAAAAATTTGCCTCCACTTACTCAGGAAGAGTTAAAAGGAAGGGAAATTTAAGGGATGAAACTGCTAGATTCGAATTTGGCCTAGTAAAAAATGGTTTTGCATGGGCATTCCCATTAAAAGATGCAGTAAATATTGGGATGGGAACTTTTCTGGATAATAAAAATTCAATTTCTGTTGAAGAAATACTTAAATCATTTCTTCCTGACTTAGGTTTAGACACTTCTGAAGTAATTGGTGAAGAAAAAAAGTTAAGAGTATGGAATGGCCACAGTAAATTAAATGGAGAGGGAATTCTTTTAGTTGGAGATGCTGCTTCATTATGTGATCCTTTTTTAGCAGAGGGGTTAAGGCCCGCTTTAATGAGTGGATTCGAGGCTGCAAAATGCCTTCTTTATTGGTTAGATGGAGATATCAATGATTTAGATTCATATACAAAAACAATTCAAAAAAATTGGGGGAATTCGATGGCTTGGGGTAAAAGAATTTCTCAAGTATTTTATCGATTTCCCAAAGCTGGATATCAATTAGGAGTAAAAAGACAAACTGCTCCAAAAAGAATTGCACAAATTCTTTCCGGTGAAATGAATTATGAAGACATTGCAAAAAGAGTAATCAAGAGATTACTCTTTCAAAATTCAAGCTCATAAAGTTAGAGCGATTCCTCCTTCAATCAACTCAAGTCTTTCATTCAATTGATTTTCTAATTTATCAATTGCTTTGCTAAAACCACTAATTCCTTCATTAAGTTTTTCCGTAGCCATTTTATCTCCAGCCATCATCAATTCAAAAGATGTCTGATCTAAATGAATTGTCTCATCAACGATGACAGGTTTTTCTGCATTTAACTTAATTGGCAAATCCGCATATGTTTCATTAAGTTGTTGAAGTAATTTAGGGGAAATCGTCAATAAATCACATCCTGCAAGCTCAGTTATTTCCTCTATATTCCTGAAACTAGCACCCATGACTTCTGTCTTATAATTATTTGACTTGAAATAATTAAATATTTTAGTGACAGAAACTACTCCTGGATCTTCAATTGCTGGATAAGAATCTCTTCCAGTAGCGGATTTATACCAATCTAAAATTCTACCAACGAAAGGAGAGATAAGAGTTACACCTGCATCAGCACAAGCAACTGCTTGATAAAAATTAAATAATAACGTTAGGTTGCAATGAATATTCTCTTTTTCTAATACCTCAGCAGCTTTTATCCCTTCCCAAGTAGAAGCAATTTTGATTAAAACCCGATCGTTAGAGATGCCGTCTTCATTATATTTAGCAATTATTTTTCTTGCTTTTTCAATAGTGGCATCAGTATCAAAACTTAGCCTTGCATCAACTTCTGTTGAAACACGGCCAGGAATTATTTTCAAAATCTCTTTGCCAAAGACAACACACAGTTCATCCAGAGATTCTTTAACCACATCACTGCTAGACGCATTGGTACCTAAAATCACTCTTGAAGAAGTAAGTGCTTTATCAATCAAACTTTGGTAAGCAGGTATTTGCGCAGCCGCAAGAATTAAAGAAGGATTTGTTGTAGCGTCTCTGGGATGAAATTTTTTGATCGCTTCAAGATCACCAGTATCAGCCACCACCACAGTCATTGATGATAACTGTTTAAGAAGGGAATCCATAATAAAAACGTCTTTCATATGTCATAGACTAGCTATATTTTTTATAGATTTCACCCCTTAATTTGTACTTTTGGGAAAATTTAGCCATCTCTTAGCTTTTGATAGCTAAATGTTCTTTTTTATCAATACTTGGAGGGATTTTTTCTATCACAAGCAAAGTCTCAATAATTCTTTTTGCAACTGGGAGAGCCACAGTAGATCCATAAGCATTTGGCTTTTGGGGTTCATCAATAACTGCCAAAACAACATAACGAGGATTATCGATAGGAAGACTTGCGACAAAACTACAAATTTTAGAACTATAATTAAAACCATCCTGTGATTTTTGTGCGGTTCCTGTTTTCCCTCCAATTCGATAACCAGGAACATTTACCTCAATACCACTTTCATCATAAAAAGACACAACTGTTTCCATCCATCCAAGAACAGTATTTGTCACTTCTGGAGATAAAATCTGCCTAGGTTCAGGCGGAGTATTGAAATACGCCTCATAATCACCTTTGAGTCCTTTAGTGATATGAGGCGTTACCAGTTTACCTCCATTAGCAATCAAAGCATGCAATTGGGCTAGTTTAAGAGGTGTAATAGAAAAACCTTGGCCAAAGGAAGCTACTGCAGGTTCTATCGGTTGATTTACAAAAATCTGCTTTGATTTTATTTGGCCGCCGACTGCTCCTGGAAGATCAGTTTCTGGGATTTCATCTATACCTAATCGCCTTAACCATTGCCAGTAATTATTTGCATTCAATTTCTTCATGATCTTTACCATCCCTACATTGCTAGAGACTTGTAATACCTCAGGGAAAGTTAGTATTCCATTAGGCTTTCGATCCCAATTCGATAGAGGCCATCCTCCAACTGTAATCAGGCCATCATCATTTACTTCTCCATTGGGGGTTATAACTCCCTCTTCGAGTGCTAATGCCAAATTAATTGGCTTAAAGGTAGAACCAGGTTCAAATAATTCTTGCACAGACCACTCTTTAAAAAGAGATGGTGAATAATCCCAATACTTATTAGGATCATAAGTTGGGGTTGAGGCCAATGCCAGAAGTTCTCCCGTATCAATGTCCATTACGATTACCACACCTTTTTTTGCATTCCATTCCTTCACTTGCTTACTTATTTCTTTAATGGCTACTTCTTGGAGCCTTACATCTAATGTTAGTTGTAGATTTAATTGATCCTCATCGAATACCCCACGCTGAACACCTATGGGTAAAGGTGTTCCATCCGCCCCTCTTCTAATTGCACTTGCTTTCTCAAGACGTTTAAGATCGCTATCTAAACTTAATTCCAGTCCGGCCTGAGGCCTTCTATCTAAATCCAGAAAACCAACTACATTTGCAAAAAGTGACCCATGAGGATAAAGCCTTTGAGGATAGACCTCCAAATCGATACCGCTTATTCCAAGTTTCTTAATTGCATTAGCCTTCTCTTGTGTTATCCCTTCTGCAAGTTTTACCCCTGAAGAATAATTACCTAATTTGTTTAAAATCTCATCAACACTTTTAGATAGTGGAATAGAAAGAAGTTTTGCCACTTCAACTGGTTTACGCACTATCCCATATGAATCTCCAGGAAAATGAAAATATCTAGGATGAGCCCAAACCTTAAAACGTTTCTCATCTATTGCGACAAGCTTTCCATTTCTATCAAAAATAGATCGACGTGTGCCTAAAGGGACCTTTTTGTCTGTTTGAACCTCGCGTGCTAGTGATCTTAATTGATCAGACTGAAATAGTTGAAGCCAACCTACTCTTAAAAAAAGGGTCCCAAGTCCTAGGCATAATAAAACAAAGACAATTCTAAGCCTAGACTGAGATAGTGGAGAAAGAGTTTTGACCTTAAAAGTCTTTCTCCTTTTTCTAGAATTAATACGTCTCATGGAAATTATTAATAACCTGACTTAACTTGAGAAGAAGATATTCTCTCAAATAACCTACTTTTAAATGTTTTATCAGATAATTTTTTAGTTTCTTCTGGTTTTGGTCTATCCACATATAGAAGATCTTCCGCTTTAGTAGGAACTAAATATCTAGACAAATTTTGATTTCTCAATAGGTAACCTTCAATAATTGAAGTTGATTCCAATAACCTTCGGTTCAAGTCTCTAGTGGATTCAAGTTTAGAAAAAGACTTAGTCCATAAATATTGAGAGTGCAGAGCTATGGATGACACTATCGCCACTGTTATGAGTATGCCTATCAATGCGCCATCTAAAGCGATATGAAAAGCAGCTTGAATTGGAAATTTTCGTTGAACCTGTTTTGATGAAAAAACACCGTTTAACAACCCCTTTGGCAACTTCTTTTTTTGAAATTGTCCTACTTTTTGTTTATATAGAGTGCGACTAACCAAATCAAAAATCAAAAGCAATTCAAGTCAAACACCTTGATCAAGTAACTGCAAGAGATGGAATACTGAAGTTTTTTTTTATTTAATATCAAGCTACTAATAATAAGCTAATAAAAGTGACGCCATTCCAAAGAGAATGCATAAGAGCACAAGGGAATAACCTTCCTGAGCTCAATCTCATTAAGCCAAGACCAATTCCTAAAACAAATAAAGGAGGTGATTCTCCTACACTTAAATGAGCTAAAGCAAAGATCAAGGCACTTAATAAAACTCCGGAGATTTTGCCAACTTTGGATACTAATACAGGCAGAAGAATACCTCTAAAAACTAACTCTTCAAAAACAGGCGCCAAAAAAACAGTTGTAATCAAAAGCAAAAACAACGGGAAAAATTCATCACTACCTAAAACAAGTTCCAACAAAGGATTACTTCCACCCTGGTCACCGATAATCTCATTCATTAACCACCCAATAAGCAGCACTAAAGGCATAATCATTAACCACCCACTTATAGATTTAAAAACTCCTTCTTGAATAGGTTTAATTTTCCATTGCAACCATCCTCCATCGATTTCCGGAATTATTAGACCCTTTAATTGATATCTAATAATAAATAAAGGAGCTATTGTCATTGAACAGTAACCAATTAATACTCTTATCGACTGTTTTAATGGAGAGGATAAATTATTAAATAATAAATCAGTTATTGGTATTATTAGCGCGGGGAAAACAACTTCACCAATAACAACGAAGCCTCCACAGACAAGTATAGTCATATCTATTAGTGATAAAGGAGGAGCTATTATCTCTGGCCATTGAGTATTTTTCTTTCTTAAGAAAATAAAAGCATACCTAATTAGCAATATAATCCCTATAAAGGAAGCAAAAAATGGTAGCAATTGTGAAGTTAAAAGTCTTATAGAAATTCGTGAATTATAGTTTTGATTAATACACTTTTCATTCGGGTACCCAAGAGAGGAGCATGAAATTTGATAGAGTAAAGGATCTAATTTAATCTCATTAAATTCAGGAAATTTATTTATTTCATTACCTTTTTTTGTATATAACGTATAGCTTCTAACCTTTTCAAAATTTTTATCCTTAAAATCTTTTTTCAATATTAATTTTTGCTCATCCTCAGACTCTTCCAGAACTCCTAATAACAGTCTCTGCCTATCCTCAAGTTCTTCCAAAGGAATCTTTTTAAGAGCTTGATATAGCTTTTCTTGAGGGTCTGAACCTAAAAATACATCTTTTATTGTTTCAGGCAAAGATGAAGAAGCTGATACTGCCATCTCAGTTTGCATCAATGAAATCTTTGGAGCGACTGAAGGTCGCTCAAAGCTTTCTTGCAAACCTTGTCGCCATATCAGAACAGTTAAAAGCAATGAAAATAGCGCAGTAGCCCATTTCCATCCAGTTTTGGCTTGTCTCATAAAATCAACTTGTTAAGACTCACATGGAGAAAGACTTCTATCTTTACTAAAAGAACATTAGATTGCCCTCATGGCTAATACCATAATTATCTAGAAGACACTTTATTTAATGACATTGCGTCTAATTTTTGTCCGTCATGGATTAAGTAGTTTTAACCAGGAAGGACGTATTCAAGGAAGAAACGACCTTTCAATATTAACTAAAGAAGGACAATTACAAGCTGAAGCTGCTGGAAAGACAATCTCTACTATTCCTATAGATGCAATTTATAGTTCCCCTTTGCAAAGAGCCGCAGAAACCACAAAAATTATTATCGATCAACATCAAAGTAACATTCAAGCAACTTATACAGATGAGCTGCTAGAGGTTGACCTTGGGCCTTGGAGTGGTTTAACAAAAAATGAAATAAAAAATCACTTCCCAGATGAGCTTGCTATTTGGCAAAAAAAGCCAAAAGAACTAACCATCAATAGAGATGATGGTACAAAATTTCAACCAATTAAAGAACTCTTATATCAAGCTGAAAATTTCTTAAAAAACTTATTTAATTCACATTCAGGCTCTAATAAAACTATTTTGATAGTTGCCCATAATGCAATTCTTAGATGCTTGATACTGAAATTAATTAATGAGCCATCAAAAGGATTTAGAAGGTTGAAGTTAGACAATACCTCAATCTCAATTTGTAATATTGCTTTTAATAATTGGGAAGATAGACAAGTACAAATTCAATGTCTCAATAATATCGCTCATTTAGACCCTAGTATCCCAAAAAAAAGTTATAAAAAAAGAATTATTTTAGTCAGGCATGGTGAAACAGATTGGAATAAACAGGGAAGATTCCAAGGACAAATTGATATCCCCTTAAATAAGAATGGTGAATCCCAAGCCAAGGCCGCAAGTGAATTTTTAAAAAATAATATTATACAAAAAGCTTTTAGTAGTTCTCTATCAAGGCCAAAAGAAACAGCTCAAATAATTCTAAACGAACATCCGGGTATCGAAATTTCTCTAAAAGATAACCTCATAGAAATCGGTCACGGTGAATGGGAAGGAAAATTGGAATCTGAGATCAAGTCAGACTGGCCAGATCTTCTTAAAACATGGAAGATCTCTCCTGAAAAAGTTCAAATGCCAAAGGGAGAGAACATAACAGAAGTGTCTACGAGATCCATTGCCGGCTGGAATGAGATATGCAAAGATCTAAAAAATGAGGAAACCGCATTGGTTGTCGCTCATGATGCAGTTAACAAAACTATTCTTTGTCATCTTTTAGGATTAACGCCATCAAAAATTTGGATGATAAAGCAAGGTAATGGTGGCATTACAGTCATTGATCTCTCAGAGGAAAAAGGCCAACCAGATCAAATCACCTGTCTAAATATCACTTCACACTTGGGAGGGATTATCGACTCAACCGCTGCCGGAGCACTTTGATTTAATGTCTAGTAGTTATTTCTTTGAAAATATTCAGGTCCTTGAAAAGGCTGGATCATCTTTAAAGAGAGAACATGTTCTAATCAAAGATGGTGTAATAAAAGCATTTGGTAGAAAGGCTCTTCAAAATGCAGAACTTTTAGGAATCAAGCCTCAAAAAGCTAAAAACATGCTTTTAGCCCCTTGTCTTGTTGATCCTCATTCATTTTTGGAATCTCCCTTTAATGGTAAAGAAGAGACTATCTATACACTTATAGAAAAAGCAACATTTTCTGGATATGGACAATTAGGCATCCTGCCTAGAGGTGATTTATGGAAAGATCAAATAGAGTCAATTATTTCTTTAAAGGCTATAAAAAGTGAGGTTTTAATACACTTATGGGGAGGTTTCAGCCTGAGCGGGAAGGGAATTAATCTTTCGAAACATGCTGAGCTACTAAAAAGTGGAGCCGTTGGTTTAAGTGATGATGATTTCATGCCTCCTATAGAGCTTCTTAAGCAAGGTTTTACCCTTGGAGAAATGAAAAAATCCCCTGTACTAATTGCACCAAGAGATAAATCACTACAAGCAGGAGGGATGTCTAGGCAAAGTGTAGAGACTCTTAGAGCAGGCTGGCCTCTTGATCCTGTTGAAAGCGAAATCATCCCTCTGGTCCAATTACTTGAGCTTCATAAGCAATACCCTGAAATTGCACTAAGGTTAATGAATATTTCAACAGCTGAGGGCGTTTCAATACTTAAAAATGCGTCCTCTAAGCCAATGGCAACTATTTTTTGGTGGCATTTAGTTAATGACAACTCAAGTCTTTCTCCTTTTGATATTGGATGGAGCGTAACGCCTTCATTAGGATCTCCCATAGATAGAGTCTCACTCATAGAAGGGTTAGAGGATAATGTTTTAGCAGCAATATCTGTTCACTCCACTCCCACAGATGACTTCGAGACCAAGCTACCTGCAAATAAAAGGAAAAAGGGGATCAGTTGTTATAATATTGTTCTACCTTTGCTCTGGGATCAACTAGTGAGGAAGTCAGGGTGGAAAGTGGAGAAATTATGGGAAAAAATTAGTTTTGGTCCATCTAAATTCTTGAATCAAGCAGAGGAAAAATTAAGTTTAAATAGTAACCGTTGGTTATTATTTGATCCCGACAAAGAATGGTACCAATTTAATCAAGAAAAACATTTAACGACAGCAACTAATCAACCGCTCAAAGATAAAAAAATATTTGGGAAAGTTATAGATTGTGGGCTCATTAATCAAGTTTACCAAAACGACTAAAAGGCCAAAAACGCCAGGTTGCTTTGCCAATAATTTCTTTTTGGGGCAAGAACCCACCTGCTGGCCAAAAACGACTATCCCAACTATTAGCTCGATTATCGCCCAAAACGAACACCTGTCCTTTTGGAACAGTTGTAGTCAAAGGATGACATAGACTAATTTTAGGTTTATCTGGACAAAAGTAATCGACATATGGTTCGTTAATTGATCTACCATTCAAAACAATCTCTCCCTTACCATTAATCAAAAGATGGTCTCCTCCTACGGCTACTACTCTTTTGATATAAGCATCACAAGCACGGTCTGATAAAGTAGGTATCCAAGAAATCAATGGAAAAGTTATTAATGAGCATTTAAATTTAGAAGGAAGTTGTTTTTTTCTATCAGCTATCAATTTTTCATCAAAGGAATATGGTGAGTTAAAAACTATAATTTCTCCGCGGGAAGGAGACCGTTTACGGAAAGAAAGTTTTTCAACAATGAGTCGATCATTTACTTTCAATCCTGGCAGCATCGAGCCCGAGGGTATATATCTAGCTTCTGCTATAAAATGACGAATACCTACATATAAAAGAACAGTTAAAGAAAGCGGTCCCCACGTATCAAAGAAAGAGTACCACCTACTATTTTTAGTTTCTTTACTCGAGTCTGAATGGTTTTTCTGCACTTGTTTCTCAACAATAAATGTATAGTTTACTTTATTTGTAAAGACTACTCATTTTAAGTCAATGTCAGCCCTCATGTGAATTTAAAAGTAATTTCTCAGCCCACTTTTCTTCTTTAAATCCAACTAAAAAGCATTTATTAGACTTATACAAAAAAGGTCTCTTTATCAATCTAGGTTCCATACAAAGTTGCTCAAAAAATTCTTTATCAGTCATTTTCTTGATAACATCCGAACCAATAGAACGATACATAACCCCACTTGTGTTTAAAAGATATTTTCTATCCCCATACAACTCACTAGCTGAGATAAGAATTTCCTTAGACGGGGGGAATTTTAAAAGATCAATTAATTTAAAGGCAATATCATTATTTTTAAGCCACTTAATCGCTCTGCGACATGTTGAACATGAAGAGTAACTAAATAATTTCAAGTTTTAAAAGCATAGAAACATTCATTTTATCCAAAAAAGTAAGCTTAAATTAGTTATTTTCGTTTCATATCATAATGATATGCCTCTATGCAGCTTTTTAATAATTCATCAACAGCATCATAGTCTCTCCATCCGTCTATCACGATTACCCTCCCTTCCAAGCTTTTGTAGGTTCTAAAAAACTCAGCCACATCCTCTAATTGGTTCTGTGCTATTTGCTTAATAGTATTAATTTCTCTTTGTCTTGGATCTGCAGTAGGTACACATAGAAGTTTGCCATCGTAAGCCCCTGAATCATGCATATCAAGAACTCCTATAGGTCTTGCCTTAATCAAGCAACCTGCAAAAGTAGGTTCTTCCATAACAACCATTGCATCAAGCGGCGCCCCATCCTCAGCAAGAGTATTTGGAATAAATCCATAATCAAATGGATATCTCACTGAAGAATGCAAAACCCTATCAAGAGCCATAATTCCTGCAGAGCTGAAATATTCATATTTATTTCTACTGCCAGCAGGAATCTCAACAACTAGATTTACTAATCCAGGAGATGGTGAAGGTGGAAGATCACTCAGGTCCATTTTGATTTATTGAAGTCGATAAGCTTTTTGTTGTTTCTGGGCTTTCAGTAATGACAGCTAATAATGGTACACCAAGCATTACAAATACTATTGCCAGACCAATTAATGAATTTGAGGTACTATTAAAACTGTAAGGATCTTCATCATCAGAAGAGACTTGATCTTTTTCTTTGTCAAGCAAAGCAGAGTCGAGCTCAGAAGATTGCTTCTTAATTAAATGTGGTTCTAAATCCATGTAGAGCTTGGAATAGATAAACCTTTAGTAAAATTTGTAAAAATCAATTAAAAAGAATTTTTTTATAATTATATAGATATTATCTCACATTTATGAATAACTAAGCAGCCTCTCTATCAATATCTTTTAAATGATTAGGAATAGATTGATCCTTATCAGATTGTTCATCAAGTTTATTTCTTATTATTATCAATTCATCGAGTATTGCACTTAAAATCTTCTGAGTTTCGGAAGATGGCGAATTAAGTATCTCTACAGTTACTTCCTTAATTCTGAGTATATCTTTTGCAAATCTTGCAACTTCATTGGGATGAAAAAGTAATTGGTCTTTTTGATCACTTCTAAATTCAGTGTTTAGTTTTCTAGGATTGAATGGAGGGTTGAGATTCCTAGTGTCAGTGTTTGTATATCTATATACAGAGGCTCTAGATCTATTCAATGTTTTCTGAACTTCGTCGATAGTCAATAATGAATCACTTGTGTTAGAAGCAGTATTAATCACTTTGTCTAAAGACTCTTCTGCTCTTCCATTTTTTCCTGAATTTACTGACCCGTTAAACATTGCTAAAGAAAGCTTCTAAAAAAACATGTCAAAGAAGTTAGCAGACTAATCAAATTAACACCATGTACAATTGAACACTTTAAAAAAACAACATGATTCCCGCACAATCAATATGGATATTCTTACGGTCAACACTCAGAGTACTAATCTCATAAAGATTTACATTTTAGGCTCATGCGTGTCTCCCGCCTAATGCTGATCACTCTCAGAGACGTGCCTGCTGAAGCAGATATAATTTCACATAAGTTATTGGTGAGAGGAGGCTTCATCAAACGCCTCACGGGAGGTATTTATGCCTACATGCCATTGCTTTGGAGGGTTCTAAAAAAAATAACTTTAATTGTTGAAGAGGAGTTATCAAAGAAAGGTTGCCTTCAGACTCTTCTCCCTCAACTGCAACCTTCAGAAATATGGGAAAAAAGCGGGCGGTGGAAATCATATACAAAAGGAGAAGGTATTATGTTCAGCCTTAAAGATAGACAAGGTAAAGAATTAGGACTGGGTCCAACTCATGAAGAGGTGATTACTCAAATAATTGCTCAAACAATTCACTCTTATAAACAATTACCAATAAATATATTCCAAATTCAAACAAAGTTTAGAGATGAAATAAGGCCAAGATTTGGATTAATGAGAAGTAGAGAATTCATAATGAAGGATGCTTATTCATTTCATTCGAACGAGAAAGATCTTCAAGAAATTTATTCAGAGATGAGAAATGCATATCACAACATTTTTACAAAATGTGGGCTAGATTTTGTTTGTGTCGACGCTGACAGTGGAGCCATTGGAGGTGCAGCATCTCAAGAATTTATGGTTACAGCAGAATCAGGAGAAGACTTAATTTTAATAAGTTCTGATGGTAAGTATGGGGCCAATCAAGAAAAAGCTGTTTCCATTATCGAAGAAGGAGAATCATTAGAACTTAATAAACCTTCGATAATTGAGACCCCTAATCAAAAAAGCATAGAGGAATTATGTAACCACAACAATTTCCATCCAAGTCAAATCATCAAAGTATTAGCTTATCTAGCAACATGTGATGATAATAAAAAATACCCAGTACTAGTAAGTATTAGGGGGGACCAAGAAATAAATGATATTAAACTTTCAAATGAAATATCTCATAAATTAAAACAAAATGTACTAGATATTAGAATAATTTCTAATGAAGATATTCTAAAGCAAGGTATTACTAATATTCCATTTGGCTTTATAGGTCCTGATCTTAGCGATCATTTATTATCAAAAGCAAAAGAATGGGAAAAGCAATTCTTAAGAATTGCTGATAATTCTGTAAAAGATCTTAAAAGTTTTATATGTGGAAACAATATCAAGGATGAACATAAAATATTTTATAACTGGAGTTTAATTAATACTCAGCAACTGATATGCGACATTAGGAAAGCTAAGCCTGGAGACAGATGCATACATGATAAAACACAAAAACTTCAAGAATGCAGAGGCATAGAAATAGGTCATATATTTCAATTAGGTACAAAGTATTCAAAGTCATTAAATGCTACTTTTACAAATGATAAAGGTATAGAAGACCACTTTTGGATGGGTTGCTATGGAATTGGTATTTCCAGATTAGCTCAAGCAGCAGTAGAACAAAATCACGATGACTCAGGTATTATTTGGCCAGCATCAATAGCCCCATTTGAAGTCATAATTATTATTGCCAATATAAAAGATACTGAACAAAAATATTTAGCTGAAGATATCTATCAAAAATTATTAGAAAATCGAGTTGATGTTCTACTTGATGATAGGGATGAGAGAGCTGGAATAAAGTTTAAAGACGCAGACCTTATTGGCATCCCATGGAGAATTGTTGCTGGGAGAGAAGCTAGCTCCGGACTGGTTGAATTACATAATAGAAAGACAAAAACCACAGAGTCAATAGATGCAAACTCAGTTTTCAAAAAACTTTCTGAAGAATTTAATACTGAAAAACTATAAATATAGCCCAATGGACTCTAGAGTCTTAGATAACTGCAAAAAAAAAATGATTTCTGCCTTTCATCACCTCTCCATCAGGTTGGTGAGGGCAGCTTTGGCTATATGCCTTGGCTTCTGCCTCATATTCTTCCAATTTGCTTCAGAAGTAAACGCCGCTAAAACATTCATGACTGGCGATTTTGCTAAAGATACTATTTCAGTCTCTTCAGTTCTAAAGGAGACCATAACTTTACCTAAAGAAGAAAAAGGGCTATCAGAGCAAGAAAAAGAAGCTGTTTTTCTAATAAGCGATTACATTTCAAGATATAGAAATCGATCTCAAATAAATACATCCACGACATTCACAACTATGCAAACTGCTTTAAATGCTTTATCAGGTCACTACAAAACTTTTGCGAACAGACCAGTTCCTGAAAATCTCAAGGACAGGTTAAACAAAGAACTCTCTAAAGCAGAGGAATTGGCAGTTAGAGATAATTAAAGATAATCTTTAATTCATTTCTTTGACTCAGGGTATGGCTATCTGCAAATGTAATTTCTTCTAAAGTAAAACGGTTTCGAGCCGAATTTTCTTCCTTGGCAAATGTTGTAGTCATAGGCGCTCAGTGGGGTGATGAAGGTAAAGGCAAAATCACCGATTTACTGAGTCGCTCCGCAGATGTAGTTGTTCGCTATCAAGGTGGTGTTAATGCCGGTCATACAATTGTTGTAGAGGACAAAGTTCTCAAATTGCATTTAATTCCTTCTGGGATCTTGTATCCGGATACGATTTGTCTTATTGGATCAGGAACAGTTGTTGATCCAAAAGTGATGATTAAAGAAATAAAAATGCTTAAAGATAACGATATTGATATCTCAGGACTAAAACTAGCCTCAACTGCTCATGTAACGATGCCTTATCATCGGCTTCTAGATATGGCAATGGAGCAAAAAAGGGGCCTCCAAAAAATTGGGACTACTGGTAGAGGAATCGGACCAACTTATGCTGACAAATCCCAAAGGAATGGGATAAGAATTATTGATTTACTGAGCAGGGAAAAGCTTCAAGAAAGATTAAAGGTTCCATTAGCCGAAAAAAATGGACTCCTTCAAAAGATTTATGGAATTGAACCATTAATTATTGATGAAATAATTGAAGAATATCTTGATTATGGAAACCAGCTCGAAAAACATATTGTTGACTGCAATAGAACTATTCACCAAGCAGCAAGAAAGAAGAAGAACATCTTATTCGAGGGCGCCCAAGGAACTCTTTTAGATCTTGATCACGGCACCTACCCTTATGTAACTTCATCAAATCCAGTATCAGGGGGGGCCTGCATTGGTGCGGGAGTGGGCCCTACTCTTATAGACAGAGTTATTGGTGTCGCAAAAGCCTATACGACCAGAGTTGGAGAGGGGCCCTTCCCAACTGAGTTAAAAGGAAGTATTAATGATCAGCTTTGTGATAGAGGTGGTGAGTTTGGAACAACTACCGGACGAAGGAGAAGATGTGGCTGGTTTGATGGAGTAATTGGAAAATATGCTGTTGAGGTAAATGGATTAGATTGTCTTGCTATTACTAAATTAGACGTTTTAGATGAACTTGATGAAATTCAGGTATGTGTAGCTTATGAGTTGAATGGCATAAGAATTGATTATTTCCCAAGTAGTGTTGAAGATTTTGAAAAATGTACCCCCATTTTCAAGAAGCTCTCTGGCTGGAAATGCTCTACCGAAAATTGTCGTCGCCTAGAAGACCTTCCTCCTGCTGCAATGAGTTACTTGAGATTTCTTGCAGAGCTTATGGAAGTCCCCATAGCAATAGTTTCTCTAGGCGCTAATAGAGATCAAACAATTGTTATTGAAGATCCTATTCATGGACCGAAAAGAGCTCTACTGAATTCTTAAGAAGGTAGAAGTTATGCTCTTATGATTTTTAAATTAACTTGATGACTAATAACACAAGCAATCCTTCACTTGACATAGTAGGTATTGGGAATGCAATTGTAGACGTATTAACAACAACAGATGATTCCGTCCTTGAAAGACTATCTCTAAGCAAAGGTTCAATGACCTTGATTGATGCAAACAAAGCTAAAGAACTTTATGAAATAACCACTAATAGAATTCAGAGGTCAGGTGGTTCTGTTGCCAATTCATTAGCATGTATAGCCGAATTAGGGGGGAAGACAGCATTTATTGGAAGGGTAAGAAATGACGAGCTAGGAAAGATCTTTACAGAAGAGATCTCAACGACTGGGACCATTTTCAAGACTCCTACCTCATCCGTTGGCCCATCTACTGCTAGGTGCATAATTTTTATCACTCCAGATGCTCAGAGAACCATGTGCACCTATCTGGGCGCATCAGTTCTACTAGAACCTAGAGATCTAGATTTCTCAGCAGTCAGGGAAGCAAAAATACTTTATTTAGAGGGCTACCTTTGGGACAACCCAGCTGCTAAAGACGCATTTATTAAAGCTGCAGAAATAGCTAAAAATGCAGGTCGAAAAGTTGCTTTATCACTTTCTGATTCATTTTGTGTAAATAGACACCGCGAAAGTTTCGTGACACTAGTTGGAAATCATATAGATATATTATTTGCCAATGAAGATGAAATAAAAGCTTTGTACAAGACCTCTTCTCTAAATACAGCTATTGAAGAATTGAAAAAAACATGTGATCTAGCAGCAATTACAATTGGCAAAAAAGGATCTATTCTAATTTCAAGTGGCAAAGAAATAAATATAGATCCTTTCATTTTTGGAAAGGCTATTGATACCACAGGAGCAGGAGATCTTTATGCTGGAGGCTTCTTAAAAGGACTTGCAGATGGTCTAAAACCAGAAACATCTGCAAGAATTGGATCTATTTGTGCAGGTCACATCGTTACACAATTAGGATCTCGATCAAATACTGATCTTTTAAATTTGATCAGTTCACATTTAGAACCCTAAACATCGAAAACTCAAATAGAATTTACCCATTGATGATAATTTTTATTAGCTGAAACACGAAAATAAATTATTTCTGGTAATTCGTAACTATGCCACTCAGAAATTTTATTGCAAACCTTATTTACATTTTCCTCTTTACACTTGATCATCAATTGTACTTCTCTCGATTGATTGATTTCGCCTTTCCACCAAAAATGTGATTCAACGTTTTTGAAAGTTACACAAGGTATTAATTTCTCTTTCAAAAGTAGATCAGCTAATTTTGATGCATTTTTTTTATCTACTTCAGTTGTTATAACAAAATAAATTCCTTGATTAAAATCTGATAAAGTCATGATCTTAAATACTTTTTATTCCATGTTAATAGATTTTAATCTTTTAATTAATGTTTCATAATTATCTATGGAATTAATATGTTTAAATTCGCAAGGTCTTTTTAACAACCAAAGTTTAATATTCATACTTATACAAATTCGGTGCCATAATAATTCATTTCCTCCTCCTGATTGCCTACAAATGACGCCATCAATATCCCATTTTTTAACAAGTGCTTTTTCAATTTTTCCATTACTAGAGACTGAAGGATTTAGCACAGCAAAATTTGTCTTTCGAATTGATGAAGACAAAGTCTTTCTTATACTTTCGGGATTAGCTAAAATTCTGGTATAAACATTAGCCCCTGAATTCCTAGAGAAAGTTATAGCTTCCTGAAGATGTCTTACACCTACAGCGAGCAAAATAGATTTATTATTTAGATCATATTTTTCCAAGTCACTAAATTTTTCTATCAAGAATGCATTTGAAATATTTTCTATGGGTCTTTCATATCTTATAAATGGTTGATCTAGTTCCTTACAAACCTTTGAAATTAAACCTGTAATGTTTACAGCAAATGGATGAGTTAGATCAATTACGCAGTGAAATCCGATTTGATTAAGTCTTTCATTTAAAATAAGATTCCGAATCTCTTCCTCAGTAATTAAGGCACCTATTAATATCTCTTCTAATTTTAAATTTTTATATGGGGTTGAAGCTCTATCCGAAACGACACTTACAGTAATTTTCCAGCCATCTTTCAATAAAGACTTAGCAAACACATGACCTTCGACTGTTCCTGTTAACAACCAAAGATGTGGCTGGCATTTTTTCCTTATATCCATCAAGATAAACCACAATAACTAAAGAAAAAAATGAACCATTGCATGCTTGAGGTCCTGGTCAAGAAAGCTCCAACAGTTCGTTTTACCCAAGACAACAAAACTCCACTAGCTGAAATAGAAGTTGAATTTGATAGCCTCCGTGCGGATGACCCTCCGTGCGCACTAAAAGTGGTTGGTTGGGGGAAATTAGCAGAAGAACTTCAAAATACAGTACAAGTTAATTCTAAATTAGTAATAGAAGGACGATTAAGAATGAATACTGTTCCTCGACAGGATGGGACTAAAGAAAAGCGAGCTGAATTTACACTTTCTAGAATTCATCCCTTTTCTTCTAATAAAGCTGTTTCTTCAATACCCTCTAAAAGCCATTCAGATCTAAAAAGCGATTCCGCAAATTACTTAAATAACGAGGGGGTCAAATGGGACAGTTCTCCATTAGTACCTGATACAGATGACATTCCATTCTAAAAAAAATCAACAATTTTCTTCAATGTATTCTGTAGCCCTGGTTAAGAGTTGACCCAATTCTCTCTCCAAAGCAGCCAAATCAGGTCTAAATTCTGGCCAGCTGCCTCTATCTAATTGTTCAAGGATCCAAGATCTATCCTTGTTTAATTTTTCAACAAGTTCATTTAACTCAGAAAATTGTTTTTGGTGTGAGGCCATGAGACTGTCTCCTGAAAACCCATCTGCCCCAGATTTTAGCCAAAATCATACTCATGAATAAACTTCTTTCACCAGCAAACCTCATCACTATCGGAGGAGCATCCCTTTCTCTAATTGGCCTAACCGCTTATTTCACTGATGCAACAAACCTCAGTGTCCCAACCTTTTTCTACGGAGTACCTATTTTCCTGATAGGAATATCACTAAAAACGACTGAAGTTCCACCTGCCTTAAGAGTAGTCCCTCCAAGTAAATTTGCTTCAGAAAGAGATAAAGCTCCTGAAGAGCTAGGAAAACTAGTTAAAGATGTGACCAGATGGCGCTATGGTCAATCTTGTCAGCTTGAAGCCTCTCTAAGAGTATTAAAGCTTTGGGACATAGACAATCCACCTCAACTTTTAGAAATAGAAGAATTGGTTAAAGATGGTAATTACGGAATACGAATGAGATTCAAGATGGCTGCTGTATCTTTAGAAAGATGGAACGCTCAAAAAGAACGTTTAGGAAGATTCTTTGCTAAAGGTTTGTGCGCTGAATTATTTTGTCCCACATCCAGTGAATTAGATTTAACCTTACTTCCACAAAAACAAGAAGAAAATCCACAAGAAAATGAATAGAGAAGACCAACAAGCTAACTCCAGTGAAAATTTCAATAAACCCTTTACGGAAAAAGATTCAGTAAGAGTTTCTGTCTTAAGTGAAGCGCTCCCTTATATTCAGCGTTTTGCAAACAAAAGGATCGTAATCAAATATGGTGGCTCAGCTATGGCGGATAAAGCACTTCAGAATGCAGTATTTAGAGATCTAGCTCTTCTTTCGTCTGTTGGCGTACAAATAGTAGTCGTTCATGGTGGGGGCCCAGAAATAAACCAATGGTTGGGGAAATTAGGAATAAAGCCTGTTTTCCTTGATGGTTTACGTATTACTGATACGGAGACAATGGATGTAGTAGAAATGGTTCTTGCTGGAAGAGTAAATAAACAAATAGTAAGTGGTATCAACAATCACGGAAGCTTGGCTGTTGGACTATGTGGAATAGATGGCGGACTTATTGAGGCAAGAACGCTTGGGGGGGGAAGTCATGGTCTTGTTGGAGAGGTTGCAAAAGTAAATACAAAGATATTAACCCCTCTTCTCGAAGGAGGTTACGTCCCAGTCATTTCTAGCGTAGCCAATTCTTCAGATAGCAGATCACACAATATCAATGCTGATACTGTTGCTGGAGAGCTTGCAGCAGCACTAGCTGCCGAAAAATTAATCCTTTTAACAGATACTCCTGGTATCTTAATGAATGAAAATGATCCTTCTTCCTTAATAGAAAAGATACGGCTATCGGAAGCCAGAGAGTTAATTGATAAAGGGATAGTTAAAGCAGGTATGAAACCAAAAGTTGAATGCTGTATTCGTTCGCTTGCACAAGGTGTTAATGCTGCTCATATCATTGACGGAAGAACCCCTCACGCACTTCTATTAGAAGTTTTCACTGATGCAGGTATTGGAACAATGGTTATGGGTAGAGGTTAAATGTCAAATATAGCTTCAGCCATAAAAGCTGCTGAAGCGGCCCTTGAGAAAGGTGATTACAATTTTTGTATAAAGATAGTTGACCCTTTGCTACTAGATTCCCAAGCAGATACCTCAATTGGAGGAAAGCTTAGACTAATCATAGTTACTGCCTACATGGGAAAAGGTGAAGAACAAAAGGCGATCAGTATTTGTCAAACATTAATCCATAATAAAAAAGAAAGTGTCCGTCAACAAGCTAAACAGCTTTTATCAATACTTGATGCTCCACAATTGCCAAGACCGTCAAACTGGTCGATAGAGATACCAAAGCTAGAGATGGAGCCATCTCTAAAATCGTCATTTAGAAAACCGAAAAAGAAGAAGGAGAGGATTAATCATCCTCCAACTGGTCCAACAAAAAGTCTAGACCTTGGATTCTCAATAATCACTTCATTAATAATTTTATTATTAACATTCCTTTTGAGTGGTTGTGTTGACATATCAACAAACTTTAGTGTTACGGGTCCAGATCGACTAAAAATTTCACTTGATATAGAGAGTAATTCTAGTGAATCAATTCCATGGCTGACGGAATTTGAAGATAATCTTACTAAAGAACATAGCATCTTAAAACTCCAAACTCATGATGGTAAGAAGCATTTTGAATCACCAACTATTCGTTTTGAAGAAGCAAATAAATTACTTCAGCAAACAGTTATAGTTGCTTCAAAGACTAGCGGATTCAATATAAATAAACCTGAAATAATTACAAACAACAGAAACTGGTTAATTGGCACTAGACAAAATTTAAAAATTTATTTTGATTTGAGAGGATTTCCAAAAATTCCTGGATTAAAAATACACATAATTACTCATGATATTGGCAATAAAAATAATTTCAAAACCAAACCTGTAGATCATACTTTTAAAAAAGGTGCAGTGTTCTTTCCCCTTGAGATTGGACAACTTAATCAACTGGAGGTTTCAAATTGGAAATGGAACCAAATTTCAGTTGGGATTATCTTGATAATTTTGTTGACTTTACTAAGCCTCTCTCTTCAGAGATTTCGCCTCCAAATGGGATTTGGGTTCCCTGAGTTACCACCATAATGAGTATAAGACTACTCATAGTTGAAGAGGGTCAGGGTCAATAGAAAGGCTTACTCCTTTTGGTAGGTCATTCCATAATTCGGGTCCATTAGGAATTGGAATTTGACTTGATTCTGGTCCATACACAAGAAGTTGCCAACGGCTTTTCCCTGCGACCCTCTCAACCAATGAAGGCGCTGGACCGACCACTTTCCAATCTTTTGCACTGCAAATATTCCTAATTTTTGAGGAGACATGAAATGCTCCTTTTGACGTCAACTCTAAAGATTCTCCAGAAAACCTTAATAAGCAAGCTCGACTATACGGAACCATCGCAGCTTCTTTTCTTGTTCTTTCCTCTTGTTTAAGAAACTCTTCGTATCTCCCATCAATCAGATGAAGAATAACAGGATGGTCAGGGCAATAAGTTTGCACTACAACCTTCCCAGGCTGCTCACCACGTCCAGCACGACCAGCCAGTTGCATGAAAAGTTGAAGAGTTTCTTCGGTAGCCATTAAATCAGGACGATATAATAAACCATCTGCTGCTAGAACGACGGCAAGAGTTACTTTTGGCAGATCCATACCCTTAGCAAGCATCTGGGTTCCTACTAAAATATCGGCGTCGCCATCAGCGAATCTTTCTAACAACAATCTATGGCCATCACGACCTCTAGTTGTATCCCTATCAAACCTTAATAAACTCATACCCTCTAGTTCTCTTTCTAAATGGTCCATAACTCTTTGTGTCCCAGTCCCAAACGGTTTAAAAGCATTTGAGCCACATTCTCCACATCTATCAGTAATTCTCGAACGAAAGTCACACCAATGACAACGTAGCCATTGATTCCCCTCTTTGGAACGATGTACAGTTAGTGCAACATCACAATGTGGACATTGAACGACCTCTCCACAAGAACGGCAACTTAGAAAGTTACTATATCCACGTCTAGGGACAAGAATAATAGCTTGATTCCCACTCTCTTTTATATTCAAAAGTTGTTTTTTTAGATATTTACTTATTAAGCTTCGATTTCCATTAGCTAACTCTGCACGCATGTCTACAACACTAACAGTTGGTAATTTACGATTCAAGACCCGTTGGTTTAATTTCGCAACAACCACATTGCCGTTGGGTTTTATATTTTTCCAAACATTTAAAGATGGAGTTGCTGTTCCAAGTATGACTTTGGCTCCGAATTTTTCTGCTCTATGAATTGCCAAATCTCTTGCATGATAGCAAGGCATTGGGGATTCTTGTTTATAAGAGCTATCATGTTCTTCATCAAGAACTATCAATCCTAAGTTAGATAATGGCAGGAAAACAGCTGAGCGAGTACCAATAAAAACACTAGGTGTTTTAGTGTCTAAAGATCTCTTCCATGTCTCAATTTTCTCTTTATTAGAACAATTACTATGATATTCAAAAACATTTAATCCGAATCTCTTTTGAAAGCGATCAACTAATTGTGGTACTAATCCAATCTCAGGTGTAAGTATAAGACAATGTCTACCTGCTGATAATTCAAGTGCTGTAATTTGTAGGTATACCTCAGTCTTACCAGAACCAGTTATACCCCAAAGCAAAAGAGCTGAACCATTTGAAAGAGACTCATATTTTTCTTTTGCTAATTTTTGCTCTAATGTTAAAGGTTGAGGATCCTCCATCTTAAATCTTTTTTTCTCATTGGATTCTTCATCACCAAGAGATTTAAAAAAAGCGGAGCGTTTTTCTCTTTCTCCGCAACCAGATGAGACAAAGTTTCTAATCAATACTGAAGAAAATCCTTCAGCCTCCAAATCTTTTTGCCATTTCCCTCCTCCATTTAATAGAAGATTTGTCTTTAATTCACTCTGTCGACTAGATATCTTTCCATCATTATTATTGGATAATTTTACCCACCAAAGTTTTTTTGATCTATTCGATAACTTCGACCTTCCCAACCAACCGGGAGGTAACGCGGTCTTAAGCATCTGAAAATCACTTACGTATAATTTATGAGCAATTTCTTCTAGCCACTCTCTCCATTCTTTTTTGATAGCTGCTTTTTGAACCAATGTTTCTACATTATTCAATGAAATAGTATTTAAATTCTCCTTTGAAAAAATTATATTTTTTTTCTTCTTAACGACCAATCCCTGCATGGGTTGACCTTTCAGACGCACTGTCACAACATCGCCTAAATCAATATCTAAATTTTTTCCATCTTGATAAGAGAAACATCGTCCTTCACGACCTACATGTAACCAAATATCAAATACAAAAGGATTCATATCATTTTTAATACTTGCCGACTTCAGAAATTTTTTCTAACATTGGATTGTGAACAGCTTTATGGCTGTTGTGGAACTTGCAACATTCCGCCCAGAGGGAAGACTAGAAGCTTTATCAAGGATAGGGAAAATCCCTTCCTTAGATAGGCCGGTCTGAGAAATCCCCTGACATCCTTGCCTACACATTTCCATCCCTCAACAAAACATCCTTCATAATTTCAAGTCCGTATTGATGTCATGTGATTTTTCGCAAGATTTATCACGATTAAGGACAATCTCAAATTAGAGTGTTTTTGTTGAATTTTTACAAATTAAATAGTTTTTCCTGAAATATTATCTCTAGGAGATTCTGACCATTTTTCGGGTAATAACCTGAGTGCTCCAACAGACCACAAAACCATTGAGAAATCATGTTAAAGGAAAAACAGACATCTAGAAATATTTCTCTTAATCAGGAAACTAAAAACAATTCAAAAAAAATTAAAAAAACAGCCGCAAAGGTAAACGTGACTAAAGAAACCCAAACTCTTCCTCAAGAATCTTCAAATGATCTAAAAATTGATTTAGATCTAGAGGCGGATAAATTGATTGCTGAAGCAAATAAAGTACCTGAAGCAGATATTGATCTGGATGATGATGACAACGCCTCAATGCTATCGAGTGCTCAAGAAGCAGCAGCTAAAGCTTTAGCAAGTATAAAAATAGGGCCAAAGGGTGTTTACACAGAAGACTCAATTAGGGTTTATCTACAAGAAATTGGTCGAATAAGGCTTCTCAGGCCAGACGAAGAAATTGAATTAGCAAGAAAGATAGCTGATCTTCTTCAATTAGAGGAAGAAGCTGCTCAATTTGAAAGTGAGAATGGACATTTCCCATCAGTGAAAGAATGGGCAGTTCTTGCAGAAATGCCATTAACTCGCTTCCGCAGGCGATTGATGCTTGGTAGACGAGCAAAAGAAAAAATGGTGCAATCGAATCTACGATTAGTAGTTTCAATTGCCAAGAAATATATGAATAGAGGGTTGTCTTTTCAAGATCTTATACAAGAAGGAAGTCTTGGTCTCATCCGTGCAGCTGAAAAATTTGATCATGAGAAAGGATATAAATTTTCAACTTACGCTACCTGGTGGATCAGACAGGCTATTACTAGAGCAATTGCAGATCAAAGCAGAACAATTCGTTTGCCTGTTCATTTATATGAAACAATTTCGCGGATCAAGAAAACCACAAAAGTCTTAAGTCAAGAGTTTGGGAGGAAACCAACCGAAGAAGAAATCGCCGAAAGTATGGAAATGACGATTGAGAAGCTGAGATTTATTGCTAAAAGCGCTCAGCTTCCCATTTCTCTTGAGACCCCTATAGGTAAAGAAGAAGATTCTAGACTTGGTGATTTTATTGAAGCAGATATAGAAAATCCTGAACAAGATGTGGCAAAAACCCTATTAAGAGAAGATTTAGAGGGTGTTCTCGCCACATTAAGTCCCAGGGAGAGGGATGTTCTAAGACTTCGTTATGGGTTAGACGATGGGCGGATGAAAACCCTTGAAGAAATTGGACAGATTTTTGATGTAACCAGAGAGAGGATTAGGCAAATAGAAGCTAAGGCTCTCAGAAAACTCCGTCATCCAAATAGAAACGGAGTACTTAAAGAATATATCAAGCTAAATTAAAAAAATAAAACTACAACCCATACTTTCCCTAGCTACAAATACAAATATTGGTAAGATCATAGATTTCAATTCACATCAACCTTATTAAATTATTTTCCAAGAATTTTAATTTGGTCAGGTTGACTGCTTAAGGTAAAGAAATAGAAAATATTTGCTAATGAAACTAGACCAACTGCGCATCGCCTCTCGCCGAAGCCAGCTGGCCATGGTTCAGACGAACTGGGTAAGAGATGAACTACAAAAAGCACATCCTGATCTTGCTATCACTATCGAAGCAATGGCTACACAGGGTGACAAAATACTTGATGTAGCATTAGCAAAAATAGGTGATAAAGGTCTTTTCACCAAAGAACTTGAAGCTCAAATGCTTCTTGGTCATGCCGAAATTGCAGTGCACTCACTTAAAGATTTACCTACGAACCTTCCAGATGGATTAATACTTGGATGCATAACAGAAAGGGAGGATCCTTCAGACGCGTTAGTCGTTAATGAGAAAAATCAAATTCACAAACTAGAGACTCTGCCAGAAGGTTCTGTAGTGGGGACCAGTTCCTTAAGAAGGCTTGCTCAATTGCGATACCATTATCCACATCTTGTTTTCAAAGATGTACGAGGAAATGTTATTACACGATTAGAAAAACTCGACTCAGGAGAATATGACTGTCTTATCTTGGCAGCTGCTGGATTGCAAAGACTTGGTTTTGCTAATCGAATACATCAGTTAATTCCAACAGATATTTCTCTCCATGCTGTGGGACAAGGAGCACTTGGCATTGAATGTGTAAGTGGTCAACAAGAGGTACTAGATATTTTAAAAACACTTGAACACGAATCAACATCCAAAAGATGTTTAGCAGAAAGGTCTTTCCTCAGAGAGCTTGAAGGAGGATGTCAAGTTCCTATAGGCGTTAGAACTGAAATTAACAACGATGAATTAATTCTTGAAGGAATGGTCGCAAGTTTAGATGGTAAAAGATTAATTAGAGATATAAAAAAAGGATCCGTAAGCTCTGCAGAGGGAATAGGAATAGACTTAGCTAATGAATTAAAAGGCCGTGGCGCAGGAGAAATATTAGAAGAGATTTTCAAATCTGCAAGGCCCTAAATCATTCAAACAGGTTAATTAATTAAATTAGGATCTATTTCAGATAAGTAACGCTTCTCGCAAGATTTGATAATCTCAACTGCTTTTTCAACACCAAAGAAGCCATTTACAGTACAAGTTCCTGGTTTTTTAAGATCTTTATAATGCTCCCAATAATAAGTTGTTTCCTTAATCCAATGCTTTCCTAATTGTTCAAAGCTTTTTATGTGATCCATCCTCTTATCATCGGCTATTACGCCAATAACTTTGTCATCAACTTCACCCCCATCATCAAAGGTCATTATTCCTATAATCCTTGCTTCAACAATTGAACCGGGTACTAACGGCTCTGTAACATTCACAATTTCGATATCTAATGGATCGCCGTCTTCGTCCCATGTACGTGGAAGACAACCATAAGCGAAAGGGTAGGCGAGAGAGGAATATCCGACTCGATCAAGCTTTAGATGCCCTGTTTCAGTAATAAGCTCGTATTTATTTATTGTATTTGAATTCAACTCAACGATTGTGTTGACTCTATGTTCAGATTCATTAGCAAACGCAGGCAAGACATGAAGCAGATTAGGCATTGTTCTGCTAGGTGCTTGGTCAAGGTTAGCCATAGTATTTTTTTATGTTCTTACATGGTAAATCAACGCAGTAAATGCAAATGAAGTTCTGGCAAATAATTTAGAAAAATTTCAAAAAAAAAATATGCTTTATTTAATTTTTATCATAATAAATATATATTTTAATTAGAGATTCTAGAAAGCTTTTCAAGTTTATTGTCTAAGTATTCAAGAAAATAATTTGGTGACAATCTTGTTCCAGAGACCTTCTTTACAAGTTCCTCGGAATCCAAACTTCTCCCATGATGATGAACATTTTTGCGAAGCCAACCCAATATTTTACCTATTTCATTAGATTCAATAATATTTTCAATCTTTCCTAAATCTTCTTCAAGAGTTTTTGTTAACTGAGCGCTAATAAGATGACCAAGTAAATAAGAAGGGAAATAACCAAACATCCCCTCACTCCAGTGAACATCTTGCAAACATCCTTCAATATCATTTCCTGGCGAGACACCTAAAAGGTTCAAATACCTTTTATTCCATTCATTAGGCAGATCGTCCACAGAAAGTCCTCTCTCTAGAAGATCAATTTCCAAGTCAGTCCTAATCATTATGTGCAAGCCATAACTAAGTTCATCGGCCTCTACTCGATTCAACCCGGGAGTAAATGGATTTAGATTGATCCATAAATCATTTCCAGAGTGAATTGGAGCACCTGCATTCTCAAAATGATGCCAAAAAGACTTTGCGAATGAAAAGCTCCTAGCAATTCTATTTTCCCAAAATAGAGACTGACTCTCATGAACAGCCATAGAAGTTGCTTGACCTAATGGCCATGCAAACCATTGGTGACTTTCAGAAGGCAAGCCTTGTTCATAAAGGGAATGTCCCCACTCATGGGCAGTAGCTAATAAGCAAGAAAGTGGCTGACCTTTAACTATTCGAGTCGTAATTCGGTAATCATCAGGACCTAAAGTTATAGAGAATGGATGAGGGGACTTGGCTATAGCTGTATTAGAAGGATCCCTAGACCAATCATTTAAAAGTATTTGACAGAGCTTTTCTTGGTCGCTATTTGCTAAATCCCATTTTCCCCTCTTTTTATTAGTTATTGTCGCAGCCTTCTGAATCAATTCTGGCAATCTTCTTTGTAAAGGTTCAAATAGTTCGCTTACACGATTAATCGTTAAGTTCGGTTCAAAAGGTTGGGCAAGTGTCTCCCAGCAACTTCTTTCTTCAGAGAGCTGATTGGATTGTTCTGTTCGTAGTGAAATTAATTTCTTGAGAGCTGGAGAAAAACTTTTGAAGTCATTATGTTCCCTAGCTTCCTGCCAACACATATAACCTTCAGATTTTGCGGTTGCAAGCGCAACAACCAAGTTAGGATCCAATCTTTTTTGCCTATTGAAATCTTGCTCAAGCAACTCAATATTTTTAAACCTATTTTTCATAAGTTCTGATTCAAAATCGTCTTTCTCTTTTAAATTTTGAAGTTCAGATTTTGCTTCTTTTATTAAAATTTCGAACTGTTCGGAACTTTGTCTTGCATGAAGTTGCTTAGCTAAAAGACTTAATTGCTCACCTCTCCAAGTTGAACCTGCTATAGGCATAGATGTATTTTGGTCCCAGTAGAGAGTGCTTTGTATAGATCCCAATAACTGCGTTTGTTTTAGGTAATCACCCAAAAGCTGCCAAGCAGACTTTGACAAAGTATTCTATTTGATATTTGTGTAATTCTAATATCCAATAGATGAAAATAGATCCATATTTCATCAATTTAAAATAATTTAAATCATAAGTTCTTAATAAAATTATTCATTATTTAAAAATCAAAAAGGTTACATCTTTTTATACGATCGAATTTAAAATACTTTAACTTAATTAAAAACAAACAAACCTGAGTGTTTAATATAGTCAGGTCATACAGTTTATTAGTAATGGAACAAATTTTATCAACTTTAGATTTTGAGACGAGAGGACAAGGTTTTACTGATATAACAAAAGACATTAATGATTGGATCCAATATAAAAAGTTTCAAAAAGGAATACTTCTTGTTTTTCTAAAGCATACAAGCTGTAGCTTAATTATTAATGAAAATGCGGATATTAATGTTCTTAAAGACCTATCAACATACATGAAAGCTATTGTCCCAGAGCAGGGATTTTATCCAAACAACAGAAGTAGTAAAAAAATCGAATATCTACATTCACAAGAAGGGTTAGACGATATGCCTGCTCATATCAGAACAATGCTTACTTCGAATAATTTAAGCTTCAGTGTTGTTGATGGTGAATTAAAAATCGGCTTATGGCAAGGCATCTATATATGGGAACATAGAACATCAAATAAATCAAGGTCATTACAATTGCATGCAATTGGTGATTTTGATTTAAATTAAAATTAAATATAAAAAACTCATGACTTCCTTATTAGAGCAAAATCAACTCGATTATTTTATAGAAAATAATCCTTCTTGGATAATAGATAATAAAACGATAAAGAGAGAATTTAAATTTGATAATTTCATTGATGCATTTGGCTTTATGACTAAGGTTGCTCTTTTATCTGAAAAAATGGATCACCATCCTGATTGGCAGAATACATATAATAAAGTTAAAATCAATCTAAGTACTCATGATAAAGGTGGAATTACTAATAACGACATCAAGCTTGCTGAGTCTATTGATAAATTAATCAACACCTAATGTATCATTAATTACTTCCATTAAAATGAACACTAATGAATCTAATATTCAAGAATATATGGCTTCCAAAACTAATATTCCTATTACAATTATATCAGGATTCTTAGGATCAGGAAAAACAACTTTATTAAATCATATCCTTACTAATCAGAAAGGCATAAAGACAGCTGTATTAGTAAACGAATTTGGTGAAATAGGAATTGATAATGAGTTAATAATTAAGACCGAAGAAGAAATGATAGAGCTAAGTAATGGATGTATTTGTTGTTCTATAAATGGTGAATTAGTTGAAGCAATAGAAAAGTTAATCAATGTCAACAAGAAGTTAGACTATATTATTATTGAAACTACAGGATTAGCCGATCCTCTACCAGTCGCAATGACATTACTTGGAAGTGAGTTAAGAGATCAAACAAGATTAGACTCTATTATAACTTTAATTGATGCTGAAAACTTTAATGATGTTGCCTTACAAAGTTCAATAGGTAGATCCCAAGTAATCTATGGTGATATTTTACTTCTTAACAAATGTGATTTAGTATCTAATAAAAATATAGAAGAAGCGATATCAAAGTTAAAAGAATTAAAAAACGATGTGAGAATTTTAAAAAGTATTAAAGGGAATATTCCTCTTAATCTCTTATTAAGCGTAGGACTATTCGAAACTGACCTAATAAATGAAAAAGAATCGGTTCATAATCAATCTCATGCACATAAACATGGACATGTTAACTCAGAAGAAGATAATAAAATTGAAGATTTTCTCTCTGTTTCTTTTCAAACTAAAGAACCTTTCTCTCTTAGGAAATTCCAATATTTTCTAGATAATCAATTACAAAGTAATGTTTTCAGAGCAAAGGGGATCCTTTGGTTCAGCGAAAGCGAGAGAAGACATTTCTTTCACCTTGCTGGTAAAAGAATCTCTATTGAAGATAGCGAATGGGGAAAAGAAAGAAATAATCAACTTGTCTTTATTGGAAAAGAATTAGATAAAGAGAAAATGCTCTCTCAATTAAATGCATGTATTGACAAATAACCACATATAGCAACTTTTAAGAATAAATTGAACAACATCAAATCCAATGCAAGGGACTGTGAAAAAGAAACTAATATTAAATTTGTCTATAATTTAATGGGATCAAATTATAGTCGATACATATTAAAGTTACTAGTAATCCTATTAACATTTTTTATTTTATGGCCGTTATTTAGTCTCGTAAAAGAGGGTTTTCTCGGTATTCAAAAAGGGGCTATCTTTTTGACGATAAACAATATTAATGAGATAAAAGGAACACTATTATTATTGATTCTTTCTCTAACTCTCGGAGGATTTTTAGGAGTAGCTAATGGTTGGATTTTAGCCAATTGCCATTTCAAAGGGAGAAAAATTCTTAGAGTTTGCCAACTAATTCCTTTCGCAACTCCAGCTTATCTTTTAGCAGCTACATTCATTGACCTAGGTAGTATAAATTCCATCAGAATAACCGGTATGTTTTGGGGTGTAGTAATAATGTCATTCACAACTTATCCATATGTATTTCTACTAAGTTTAGAAAGTTTTGAGAAAGGTGGCAGGAAGCAAATTGAGGCCTGCAGAACTCTTGGGATAGGTCCATGGAAAAGTTTTTTTAGAATATCTCTGCCAATAGCAATTCCCTCAATTACTGCTGGGTTAGCTTTAATGGCGATGGAAATAATTAATGAATTAGGTGCCGTTCAACTTTTAAATATTCCAAGTATTTCTGCTGGAATACTTGAGAGTTGGGTAGAAGAAGGTGAGCCTTCAGGTGCCATTGCTCTTGCTTTATTTACTCTGACTTTAGTTTTTCTATTAATTGCAATTGAGCGTAAATCAAGAGAGAGGAGTAAACGATGGATAGACGAAATAATTAGTGGAGACTCACCAAAATGGAAATTAAAAGGTATAAATCTATTCCTTGCTCAATTCATAACCTTTACTCCTCCAATGCTTACATTGGGCATTCCAATTACATGGGCACTAATAAATATTGATCAAATGAATCAAGGCTTTAATACAGATTTAATTGGATTAACTATTAGAAGCTTTAGTTTAGCTTTAATTGTTTCATTAATAACTATATTTATATCATTGATTTTATCAATTTCCAAGAGATGGCAAAATTATCCATGGCTCAATATATTGACCTTCTTATCCAGTATTGGCTATGCAATTCCTGGTTCTGTTTTAGCCCTTTCTCTTCTTTCCTTTAAAGGAAGTGTATGGCAAATAAACATATTAAGCTTGCTAATCTGGGGTTATAGCATTCGATTTCTTGCTGTTTCAAAAGGTGGGCTTGATGCTGGCTTTGAGAGGATTTCACCAAATATAGATAATGCAGCCATAAATCTTGGGAAGAACTGGTCAGATGTCCTTTTCAAAATACATTTGCCACTTCTAAAAGGACCTATATTTGTAGGAGCACTACTTGTTTTTGTTGACACAATAAAGGAATTACCGCTTACTTTTATATTAAGACCATTTGATTTTGATACGCTTTCAGTACGAATATTTCAATACGCTGGAGATGAAAGAGTAGCAGAATCTATCTTACCTTCATTAATAATAATTAGTCTTGGGTTAATAGCCTGTATGGCCTTAATACCAAGCTTAAATAACAGAAAAAACTAACGTAGATATTTAAACTTTAAATAATTTTTTAACTGGATAAATCATAGCTGCGAATATATCAGAGATTGTTGAAACAAGACGATAACAAAGCAATGAAGCCAAGAGAGATGCTTCTGGCAAGTCTGAACCTAGAGTAAATAGAATCACAGATTCAAAGACACCAAAGCCTCCTGGTGCAGCAGGTACTATAAGACCAATTACCCATGCCAAAGAAAAGATAGATATCAATTCACCTTGAGAAATCAATGCCCCTATAGAAAATGCATTCATACAGCATAAAAAGCCCAGAAAGCGAAACAAAACAAATATGATCTCTACGAATAGTGCCTTGTAAGGATAAAACATCCTTATTAATACATTGTTATCACTTTTTTCCTGTTTTCCGTCTTTCACATGATCAAGCTTACTGAAAAAATTTGCCTTCATTACCTTCAATTTTTTAACTAAAAATTTTCTAAATCCTGGTAAAAAGGATAAAGTAGATGCCCAGCAAAGTATATTTATAGCAATATTAAAGCTCCCAAACGGAATAAAAATTAAACCTGCGACCAGCATCAATAATGGTTCTAAGAAAATAGATTCTACTGATTTTTCAGTTGAGAGCTCAGTTCGCAAAGTATTAAATCTAGATACAAAATGCCATATTCCTCCAGGTAGATATTTATATATATTTGTAGCTAAAAATATTTTTATTATTTTCAGATTAGTAGGATTAATAACAATATTATTTATTAAAAATTTCCATGCATATGCATTAATAATTATACTAAAAAAAGTAAATAGAACTCCTCCTAATAGCCATAAGATCTCTTGCCTAGAGATTGTCTGATCAGATAAAGACTCAAAATTTCCATATATTGAAGTTCCAAGAAATGTAAAACAAATTAATGTTATCAGAAGTTTAATATTGATTTTTGAGATCATTGCAAAAACATAATTATTTTTTATAAATTGAATCATATTAAAATTAATTACGAAAAGGACCAATCATCTAATTCATAAAATTCTGATAATTCTACTATTAATTTCTGACGTATCTCTTCTATTGGAATCCCTGTATTTAAAGTTATTTGAGTCAAATCTTTATGTTCTATTTTTATTGAAATCTGACCATTTGGTCTCATCGTTTGTTTAACATTAACTTTCCCAAATTTAGTTTCATGACTTACTATTCTTCTTGGTAGTATCCAGCGGCTAATCTTATTTTCTCTTATTCCAATTGTTGTACTATAGTTAAACCAAACTTCCCTCAGTAAATTTTTATAATTGGGGTAGAGAATAGCTTGTATACATATACCTTTTCTACTTTTTTTCATGTCGACCGAATAACAAATAACATCTATAGCACCTGCAGATCTTAATCTTTCGATTAAAACCGAAACATCTTCAGGAGTAGAATCATCAATCCAAGCTTCCTGAGAAATTATAGTTTCATAAGAAGGCTTATTATTTTCTAGATAATCATCATTTTCATCTATCAACAGAACTCTTAAGAAATTAGGTCGAGAAATATTTTTACTTCCTAAGCCAATACCAATCTTTTTAATATTTATTTGATCTGATTTGGCAAACTTATCTATAAAAGTTGCTATCAATGCGATGCCAGTAGGGGTTGTTATCTCACCAAAATATTTATCATCAAGTACCATTAATGAGATTTTTTTTTGCCTCGCTATCTCTAGCACTGTAGGCACTGGAACGGGCAGAGGGCCATGGGAAGTGGAAACGATTCCTTTCCCCGAAGGTGGATTTGAAAAATAAATATTGTATGGCTTTAAAAAATCTATAGCGGAGCAAACATTAACAACATCAAGTATTGAATCCATTGAACCTAGTTCATGAAAATGAACATCTGAGATTTTATTCCCATGAACAATCGCTTCTGCTTCAGCAAGAATTTCAAAAACCCTAATAGATTTTTTTTTCACATAATCATTCAGGCTTGAATCTTGAATTAAGTTTTTAATATCATTAAGAGTTCTAGATAGTTTTTTAAATTCACTTTCATTTTTTATGCAGACAATTCCCCTTATTCCATCACTATCAGCCTGCTTAAATTTTAATTTATAATTTTTATCTATCTTTAAATTTAATAAATTATCTGCAAAAATAGAATGAGGAACACCTAAATCTAATAATGCTGATGCCAACATATCTCCAGATATTCCAAGACTACAATCAATAAAAATAGATTTCATTTATGAATATATTTATAATAAGTTTTAAAGACAAAATACATTTGAATTATTTTTTTAAGTCTAATTTTAGTTTTTAAGATTTTTTCTAATTTTATTTTTTATTGGTTGTTGAGTAATAGGCCCTATAACTTGAAAATCCTCAATCAAAAGTTGATAGTCTATACGACGAACATTAAGGCTAATAAAGTGTTTTAAATAATTAATAGGTACTTCACCTTTGAGATTAACTTTAAAAGGCAAGGCTTTCTTTTGCTGATTTCTTGGCTTTTGACGGATTTTTATAACTACTTCCTTATCTTCTGGCTTAGTAAAAACCAATTCTCCTCTTATTGAAAAATAATCATCACCTTCGGACAAATCATCGGAATCAACTTTAGGAATTGAAGCTTTATTCAATCTCTCTTTCTCAATAAGATCTTTTTTCAAAGTACTAGGTTCCCAAATACCTGTAATTTGCAAATGAAGATTTTGATTATTCCTACATCTTGGATATACGACCCAGAGATGAGGTTTTTCTAGTGAGACATGATTACGGACCAAAGTTATAACTCTTCCAAGCAAAACTGAATCTATTTCATTACCTTTAGAATCAATAAGAGCTCCACGAGTAAAGTTGTCATTATCTTGAGGCTTGTAAATACCTCTAACCATTCCGATTGCTCTGTATTGCAATGGATCAGTGACCAAGGGGATGGGATGGTTCTGCATCTATTTAATAAATGGACCATTAGTGTCTAATTTTAAATTTACTAAAATCCGACAAATACTTTTTGGGATTTTATTCATTTGGGACATTTTCGTACTCTGACTGATCAAAAGCATTGAGTGCTTCATCAAGTGCATCTGATGGAGTTGTGGCATCATCCATAGCTTCTACTTGTTTAAGACGATTCATTAAATCAAATGGATCAATAGGTAAACCTTGATCGATTTGATCTTCTGAATCAAAAGTACTATAAATATCTCTTTTCTCATCAGTTGAATAATTTTTTATTTCTGAAATTTTTGTTACCCTTAAAGAAGAAATAACTTGTTCGGCCGTAATTAAAATTGGTGTGAAACAAGCGAAAGCCAAAAAAAATTGACTATGAAAAAAACGTGGAGTTTTATTCAAAACTAAACTTTCGTCTGAATTTACATGATAATAACTTAAGCAATAAAAATTAAAGTCTTGCTTGTTGCAACTTGGAATGTAAATTCTATTCGATCAAGAATAGATCACGTCAAAGAGTGGCTCATCACAAATAAGGTTGACGTACTTTGCCTACAAGAAACAAAGACAGAAGATCAATTCTTTCCAATTGAAATCTTTTTACAACTTGGATATGAAGTTTCAATCTCTGGGCAAAAGTCATACAACGGAGTAGCAATAATAAGTCGATTTCCAATTAGTGATATAAAGATTGGTTTTGACCCTGTAATCTCTGACTATAAAGATGCATCTATAATAAGTCAGCAAAAAAGAATTATAAGCGCTGAAATTAATGATATTAGAATCATTAATGTTTATGTTCCAAATGGATCAGCATTAGATTCAGATAAATTTATTTATAAAGAACAATGGATAGAATGTCTAAAGATTTATCTAAGGACTATAAATTCAAATAATACACCTATATGTTTACTAGGAGACTTTAATATTGCCCCTGAAGATAGAGATATACATACACCAACAAAATATAGAGAAACAATAATGGCTTCTTCTAAGGAGAGAAACTTACTTAAAGATGCTTTAGGAGGGGAATTAGAAGATGCTTTTAGAATATTCGAGCCTGGAGAGAAAAATTGGTCTTGGTGGGATTATCGCCATTCAGCCTGGGAAAGGGACAAGGGTTGGCGAATCGATCATATTTACTTAACAGAAGATATTCTTAGTTGTGCCAATAGTTGTTGGATCGACAAAGAACCAAGATCTAGAGAAAAGCCCAGTGACCATGCGCCTGTAGTTGTCGACATTAGCTGGCCTCCATCAGAGACTGAAAATGAATTTTTCTTTTAAAAAATCAGGTTTTTTCTATTTTCAAATCATCACAGAATTAACAAATCAAATATTTACAATTAGCTAAAATTTTTTGATTTCAAAGGGCATCACCTCAAAGAAAGCTTGTCTAGCACTTGTGTTTACGATTAAGCTCAATGAGGAATATAGATCTTTTAAACATTAAAAAAAATAACCAGATGCTGAACAGATTCAAAAATTTAGACGAATCAGTCACTTTTAGGCCATTATGGCGAACTGTGTTTATGAGCTCATTAGCTGAGGTGCTGTGACAGACGCGTTGAACACAAAAAGATCTGAAGAGATTTTTGGCTCTGCCAAAAATTTAATGCCTGGTGGAGTCAGTTCACCTGTAAGAGCTTTCAAATCTGTTGAAGGGGATCCAATCGTTTTTGATCGAGTTAAAGGTCCTTATGCTTGGGATCTTGATGGAAACAGATACATCGACTATGTAGGCAGCTGGGGGCCTGCGATTTGTGGCCATGCTCACCCTGAGGTAATAGCAGCCCTTCAAGAAACACTTGAAAAAGGTACGAGCTTCGGAGCACCTTGTATTCTGGAAAACCAGCTCGCTGAAATGGTTATAGATGCCGTACCGAGCGTTGAAATGGTCCGCTTCGTCAATAGTGGCACTGAAGCATGTATGGCTGTGCTCCGTTTAATGAGAGCCTTCACTGGAAGAGATAAAGTTATCAAGTTTGAGGGCTGCTATCACGGACATGCAGATATGTTTTTAGTGAAGGCAGGCTCAGGCGTAGCGACACTCGGCCTACCAGACTCACCGGGTGTTCCAAGGAGTACAACAGCTAATACTCTTACTGCCCCTTATAACGATCTTGAAGCAGTCAAAGAACTATTTGCTGAAAACCCTGATGCTATTTCAGGAGTCATACTGGAGCCTGTTGTGGGGAATGCAGGCTTCATAACACCTGAGCCAGGATTCTTAGAAGGATTAAGAGAGGTAACTCAAGAGAACGGTGCTCTTCTGGTTTTTGATGAGGTGATGACTGGTTTTCGAATCAGCTATGGAGGAGCACAAGAGCGTTTTGGAGTTACTCCTGATTTGACGACTATGGGGAAAGTAATTGGTGGCGGCCTTCCAGTAGGAGCTTATGGAGGCCGTAAAGAAATCATGTCAATGGTCTCCCCATCCGGTCCAATGTATCAAGCAGGTACTTTGAGCGGAAATCCTCTTGCCATGACAGCAGGTATTAAAACTCTTGAACTCCTTAAACAAGAAGGAACATATGAAAAATTAGAAGCTATTACGAAAAAGCTTTTGGATGGGATCCTTACCGCTGCTAAAGAATCAAATATTCCCATTCATGGACAGAGCATTAGCGCTATGTTCGGCTTTTACTTATGTGAGGGCCCTATTAGAAACTTTGAGGAAGCCAAATCTGCTGACACTGAACTATTCAGTAAAATTCATAGACTGATGCTTCAGAAGGGTATTTATCTAGCCCCAAGTGCATTTGAAGCTGGTTTTACATCGCTTGCTCATTCTGAAGATGATATAAATGCGACAATAAAAGCTTTTCAAGAAATCTTCTCTGAAATCTCATAAAAAAAGTCCAATTCAAGTTTTACTTAAATTGGACTTTTTTAGTAATTTTTAATTACTATCTATTTCTTCCGCTTACAATAACTGGGACATTTCCTGAGGTATTACCTGGCAAAGAAGGAACAACTTGAGTTTCACCATTCCATTTATCTAAAAACAATTTAAAAAGAACTTGATCATCAAGACTTTTGTTCAAAGTGTCATATCTTAAAGCTTCTTGCTCGGCTATTTTAACTTCAGTTTGAGCTCTTAATAGTTTTTGTTCAGCAATTTGTTTTTCTTCGATTGCTGCTCGATACTCATCAGCAATTGTTAAACCAGTTAAATCAAGAGATTGAACATCTACGTAGTCAAACTTGTTGAGTTCATCTGCCACCGTTTCTTCGACTAATTCTGAAATATCACTCCAAGAGCTAGCAATAGTTACCAATTCATACTTTGAAAAGACTGACTTAAGAGCTTTCAAAAGTGAAGGTTGAATAATCCTGTTATAAATCTCTCTATCATTGTAGGAAATGGTTTTAAATACTCGTCCAGCCTCGCTAGGTTTTAACGCATATTTTACAGTTGCAGTAGCAGAGATAACCTGCAAATCTTTAGTTAATGAATCAAACTTTTCAGGTCTAACTTGAGTCTGAACATTGAAAGGGTAAGTATTTTGAACAAAAGGAACTTTGAAATTCAAACCAGGCTTACGAGATCCTCCACTTACTTTACCTAATGTTGTCACGACTGAAACCTGCCCAGCAGGAACAACAAAAAATGCTTGAGTAAGTAGTAAAAAGCCAGTAAAGGAGAGGACTAGTAGAAGAGTTGTTGTGCCACCAGGTCCATTCGGAGTCACATTACGAAATGGAGTTGTCATAGAAAAATTTGTTTGAAATAATTTTATGTTGATTTAGAGAATATTGTGAAGATTGTTAGATAGAAAAAATAATTACCTTATTTTTTAATATTGATCAAAAAGACTTCTTTTACAAATAAAGACATAAATCTTTTTTACCTAAATCATCTCTTTAGCAGTTCTTAAAACCTCCAAATAAAGTTCTTCATCAATCTCTCTAATATCATATTCTGTTGGCATAGCGCCGTGCTTATGTTCATGGACAATCATCCAACATGTTCTTTCCAATTCTTTTCTTGAATTATTAGAGAATTCAATTGCTTTTTTAGCAAGTTTCTGTATTGATTTTTCCATAATAAGAATAATAGCAATTAAAGTTTTTAATTATTTATTTCCTATCTATAATTTTCAAATTGGAGGGCTATATCCAGATCGTCTTCCTGTTTCTTAATCAAATTAATTGCAGTTTGCAAATCATCTTTGTTTTTACCGGTAATCCTTAAGCTTTCCCCTTGTATTGAGACAGTCACCTTCTTTATGTTATCTCTAACCAACTTACTTAATTTTTTTGCAATTTCTTGAGACAATCCTTTTTTTAACAAAATATTTTGCATTACCATATTTCCACCAATTGTTTCAATCTTTTGAAAATCAAAAATCTTTAATGATAAATTTCTTTTAGTAGCCTTCTGTAACAAGATATCTTTTACGGCTTGGATTGTCATCTCGCTAAGAGACACAATAGATAATTCATTTTCTTGAATATCTATTTTAGTCTTTGAATCTTTAAGATCATATCTTTGATCAACTTCTCTTTTCAACTGATCAATAGCATTTACTAATTCCTGCTGATCAAATTCTGAAACTACATCAAAAGAATAAGAAGAAGGCATAAGAATTTGAGTTTAATACCATCATTTTATGAACAAAAGTGCAAATTGCTTAAAAAAATACTTAAAAGATATTTTGCAGGCTTAAAAAATATCTACAAATAGATAATTATTTTTGATTATAAATTAATCAAAAAACATAAGACTCACAATTTTTCCCATATCTTCAGCACTATGGCAACTACTCAATAGTGTTTCACTGTCATGGAATGCGAAACAAATCAATTGATCACATCTATTGATAATTTCTTGATTACAAAGACTGCTTGCCATTGGCAAAGGCAAATCATTATTTTCTTCTTTTTCTATTAAATGTAATACACTCCCAAGAAGATCCTTAACCTCTGCAGTCTGTCTATCAAGAGACTGAGGCAATAAAACAGTTAAGAGAGAGGGGTTGACATCAAGAACGGCTCGAATTACTGCCGCATTGACCCCTTGAGAGCCTGATGTAATTATCGAATGACCTTCTTGAGCTAAAGACCGGGCTATTAATTCGACTATATGGATCGAAACGACCGGCACATGTCTGCTTCCTAAAAAAGCAATTCTTCTTTTCCCCTCGTTTTTTAACAAGGCTAATTCCTGAGCGAGAGTATCAACTCGTCCCAATGCAGGAAGATCGAGTGATCGACTCAAGGACATCCTAATTCAGATAATTTAAAGGTAGCACTGTTCATGAACTCAAGAAGAAATTCCTAAAGTTTTAAAGATTCGATCAACATCACAATGTTCTTGAACTAAACGAAAAGCATAAGTAGCTTTGACTGTTTCATGAAGACGAACATGACCAAATGCTTGCTCAATGACCTCAACTGTTGAAAGCGTATCTCGATCAACTTTTAGCAATGGAACATCTAACTCTTCTGATCTATTAATTAATTGTGGTAGTGGTTCTCCAGCACCTGTCAATATTAGACATTGAGTAGAAGCTTCTAAAGCCGCTAATTGGATATCCGTTCGATCTGCTCCAGTAACTACTGCCATATTGCGCCTTCTTCGAAAAAACTCCATTGCAGAATTAACACTCATCGCACCTATACTCAATGTTTCAACCATCAACTCAAGCCTGTCAGAGCAACAAACAACTCGAGCATTTAAACGTCTCACCAATTCTTCAACAGTGACACTCCTCAACAAAGGGGACCTAGGCATCACCCCAAAGACATCTAATCCTAGTGACTTAAGAGAAGGGACTATATTTTCTTTAATATCTTTGATTTGATCAGGGTTAACAGCATTTAAAACAACACCACTTAAATGATCTCCAAGTTGATTCTTAGCCTCCAATAGAGCTTCAATACTTCTACTATCTTGCCAAAAATGAGCGAGTAGAACTTTAGCATTTAAACCTTTAGCAAGTTGACTGAGACTTAATCCATACAAGAGTCCCTCATGCAAACTACCTGCTGCTTCCAGGATATTGACAACCTCACCAGAAGAATCAAGAGATAGCTTGAACTCATCAAATTTAATCCCGGGGTCTAATAACTTAGATTCAATCCTCTTACTAGCCGTAGAGGCAGCCAAGTATTGAATAGAAGGAATTAAATTTTCAACAGCTAATTTCAATGTCTCTCCAACAAACCTGACATCATCATCAACCATATCTTGAATGTCTCCTCTTTCAGAGACATTTAATTCAAGGCTTGTGGCTAGTGGTTTACCAAATCTAACCAAATGATTTGAAGCAATTAAATTTCTTGCTAAGCCAAGAACTAATGCTGACTTACCGCTAAATGGTTCACATGATCCAATTAGAAAGGTCTTGCTCATTAATTAAAGACCTGATGTGAGATTAATAACTTTATAAGTTTAGGCTTTTTGAAAAAGTTCTCAACACTAAATCCCCATAAAATTCTAATTAGACAAAAACTCTCTAATGATTTGTAATTTTTAGGAAGAGATACAATCAACATAACTCAATGAAGAAAAACTTGTCAGAAGACTCAAGGTTTAAGGGCTTAAGAATTGCCATAACTGGCGCAAATGGAAGCCTTGGCAAGTATCTTATTGAAGTACTGAAAGGGAAAGGGGCTCATATAGTTGGTTTAACTCATAACAAAAAATCCAATAATAAGTCTTTTGAAAGCACACCAAATGAGTGGATCACTTGGTCCTGTGGTAAAGAAGAACTCCTTTCAAACAGCCTTGCTAATATTGACATTTTAATACTTAACCATGGATTCAATCCAAAAGAAATGATTGATTCAAATGAAATAAATAAAGCGATAGAAATAAACTCACTTAGTCATTGGAGATTAATAGAAATATTTGAGGAATTAGCACTGTCTAATAATAATTTAAACAAGTACAATTCAAAGGAAGTATGGGTAAACACATCAGAAGCTGAAATCCAAATAGCTTTTAGTCCAGTATATGAAATAACGAAACGTCTAATAGGTGAGCTTGTAAGTCTAAAGAAAAGTAAATTATTAATAGAAAAAAGATCTCATTTTATAATCAAAAAATTAATATTAGGTCCTTTCAAGTCAAAATTAAATCCACAAGGAGTTTTGAGCCCTGAATTTGTAGCAAAAAAAATAATAAAAAAAGCAGAAAAAGAGGATTATTTAATCATAGTATCTCCTAATCCTATAACGTATTTATTAATGCCAGTAATTGAATCAATTAGAATATCGTACTCAAGATTTATAAAGAAAATTTATTCAAATGATCACATTAATTAAGATACTCAATCCCCTCTATCAGTTAGTATTTCAAAGCCATTCTTCGTAACCAAAACAGTATGCTCCCACTGAGCAGATAGATTTCCATCTTTTGTAATTACTGTCCAGCCATCACGAAGTGTCTTGCAGTACTTAGACCCTAGATTGATAATAGGTTCAACTGCAATAGTCATCCCTTCTCTAAGAGTGACATTTGGCAAATCATTAGTTCTAAAATTAAACACCGAAGGTTCTTCATGAAGATTCCTTCCTACACCATGTCCCGTATAATCTTCGACAATACTACAACCGTTATCTTTCACATAATCTTCTATCGCTCCTGCAATATCAAGAAGTTTATTTTGTGGTCTAATTTGTTTTATTCCAAGCATCAAAGCTTCTTTCGCTACTCTACTAAGTTCAATTGCTTCATCTGAAGTATTTCCTACACAAATAGTTATACAACTATCACCATGGTAACCATTATAAAAAGCTCCCGTATCTACTTTGAGTAAGTCTCCATCATTAATAATTTTCTTTTTACTTGGTATACCATGAACAACCTCATTGTTTATGCTTGAACATATACTACCTGGAAAGCCATGATATCCTTTAAAACTTGGCTTAGCATCAAGATCTCTTATTCGTTTTTCTGCATAATTATCTAGATCCAAAGTAGACATTCCGGGTTGAACTAAGTCTTTAATTTCACTTAATACAGTTGCAACTATTTTGCTAGATTTACGCATAATTTCTATCTCTCTTGAAGACTTAATTTCAACTCCTCTACCTTGTTTAATAACAGGACCATTATTAACAGTAATTTTTGAATTTGATGAGGAAAGGAGATCAGAGAAAAGTTTCATTGTTTAAGGAAAAAGTAAAAACCTCAAAATTTGCCTGTCATTAACAAATTAATAATATGCAAATTATCAAATGGATAGGGACTTTTTTATTGAAAAAATTCTTTTCTTTAATAAAATTTCCATATTAGAGAAAAGGCTCAAAAACTCATTTTTTCTTAAGGTGCAAACTATGACTCTTAATAAAAGCCAGGTGGGAAAGTTATGAGTTGGTAAGGATAAAAAAATTCAGATGCATCAAAAATTTTTAATTTGAGAAACAAGCGGTTACAATATAAGTTCGGCCAAATTAAGAGTAATTGGTGATGTCCGTTGATTCTAAAGAACCCTCATCAGAAGAGGTAAAAGTTGAAGATGAATCAAGTACTCCAGAAGATTCTGGATTAGAAAATGCTTCTGAAACAAAACCTAAAGGAAAGAAAATTTTAAGCAAAACGCTCTCTCCTGCAGAAATAATAAAAACTTTTGAAGATGCACAACAAACTAAAAAACTTCCAGATATCTATGTTGGAGATACTGTTCGTGTTGGAGTCCGAATAAGTGAAGGTAATAAAGAAAGGGTCCAGCCCTATGAAGGTGTTGTAATAGCAAAGCGTCATGGAGGAATTCATCAAACAATCACAGTAAGGCGAATTTTTCAAGGGATAGGAGTTGAAAGAATTTTTCTGGTTCACAGTCCTCAAGTTGCATCCATTAAGGTTGAACGCCGAGGTAAAGTAAGAAGAGCGAAGCTTTTCTATCTGCGTGAGCGAGTGGGCAAAGCCACACGCGTAAAGCAGCGCTTCGACCGCTGAGGTTTCGGCCTCCTCAATCAAAGGTCATTGGTTAACAATGACTTAAAGGGTATATAAAATGCGCCGTTAGTTCAGTTGGTAGAACGCAGGTCTCCAAAACCTGATGTCGGGGGTTCAAGTCCTCCACGGCGCGTTCGAAAACCTTTTTTGCAGTTACTTTTTTAAAGAATGGAGTTGGATCTTCAACCTGGCGATGTCGTAAAAGTTCTTGAGTCAGCCGCATTAGGCTGGGTCAGGGCTCGAGTTATTCGTGTAAAATCAGGTGGCCGAGTAGTAGTGCAAAGCGACCAAGGCCGCGAGTTCACAGCTCGTGGAAATCAAGTTAGGCTTATAGAGCCTGCTGGTTTCCGTCCTTAAAATTCATCTACTTGTTTGATTTTATTTCACTAGCATCTTTCACTTAATAGGAAGACTGCTTGATGAAAGATCATCCAAAAATAGTTCTAAAGTCAACAATATTAATCGTTGGTTGACTAGAAGGCATTTATAGGATGATACTCTTTGAGTTAATGCAAAGGATTTCATTTGAAAGATAGGATCCTTTTTAGAGCCTAAAAATGGGACCGTAGTTCAACTGGTTAGAGCACCGCCCTGTCACGGCGGAAGTTGCGGGTTCGAATCCCGTCGGTCCCGTATCACAATCGAATTAGAGCTTTGACAGTTAGGGTAAGATTGGCACCGAGTCCAACAGGAACACTACATCTAGGAACAGCTAGAACAGCACTTTTTAATTGGCTATTTGCAAAAAAAGAAGGTGGGTCTTTTCTCTTAAGAATAGAAGATACTGATATTGAAAGATCAAAAGAAGAATATGTAAAAAATATCTACGAAGGTCTCCAATGGCTTGGAATAAACTGGGATGAGTCTCCAATTATTCAACGTGAAAGAATAAAAGAACATAAAAAAATTATCAAAGTTCTTCTAGCTAAAGGTGTTGCATATAGATGTTATGCATCAGAAGAGGAGCTAGATGAAATGAGAGAATCTCAAAAGAGAAATGGTTTAGCTCCAAAATATGATAATAGACATAGAAATTTAACTCCAGAACAAGAATCAAAATTCATACACGCAGGAAAAGAAGCCGTTATCAGATTCAAAATCAGTGATCAAAAATTAATTTCATGGAATGACTTAATTAGAGGGGAAATGACTTGGAGTGGAAAAGATTTAGGCGGTGACATGGTAATCGCGAGAAGAGCACCAGCAGATTCAATTGGCGACCCCTTATATAATTTAGTTGTTGTAGCTGATGATTCAGCAATGAAAATTTCCCATGTAATAAGGGGAGAGGATCATCTAGCAAATACAGCAAAGCAAATTCTTCTTTACGAAGCTCTCGATCTCAAAATACCAGTTTTCGCTCATACTCCTTTAATTCTTAATTCTGAAGGTAAAAAGCTTTCAAAGAGGGATGGGGTTACTTCAATTTCTGACTTTAAGAAAATGGGTTATACATCTGAAGCAATGGCAAACTACATGACTCTTCTTGGCTGGTCTGTACCAGAGGGCATTAATGAAAGATTCAAAATTTCAGAAATTTCAGAGATTTTCAGTTTTAAAAAGGTTAATAAAGCATCAGCAAAATTTGATTGGGACAAATTGAACTGGCTCAACTCTCAAGTAATACATGAAATGTCAGCTGAAACTCTATTAAATAATTTAAATCCTTTATTTCAAGAGAATGGATGGAATATTCCCAGTCAAGAATGGGGGATTCATCTCGTAGATTTAATTGGACCATCTATGGTTCTCATAAATGATGGGGTTGATCAAGCTAAACCTTTTTTCGAAGAACCCAAATTAAGTAATGACGGAAAGAAACAATTGGAACTAGACGAAGCGAAGATAATTTTAAAATTTGTTCTTGAAAAGCTGGAAAGCCTTGATGCTTCATTATCTAGCAAAGAGGAAGCTCTTGATTTAATCAATAAAGCTACAAAAAGCTGCTCAGTGAAAAAAGGTCTTGTCATGAAAAGCCTTCGAGCTGCACTTTTTGGAACTCTTAATGGGCCTGATTTAGTTCAAAGTTGGGTTTTACTCTCAAGATTCAGTAAAGATAGAACCCGAATTAGTCGCTTCATTTAGATCTTTGTCTTCGTCTAATAAGCCCAACATTTTTGCTAACGGTTGAGCTGTTAAACCTTGTATGCCTACTGTCATTAATATTGTCAAAAAAACTAATCCCTGTAGTTTTCCAGCTCCTAAAACACCTGCCTGCTCTAATCGAATAGAGAATAAAGAAGCAACAGCTGCTGTCACTATTCCACGAGGTGCCAACCAACCAAGAAACAATCTTTGTTTATTATCAAGAGGCAATCCATAAGTCGCTATCGATACGGCAATTGGTCTCACTATTATCATCAAAAAAAGAACGCAAGTTATACCTCCCCAACCCAAAGGGCTCAATTCCCCCCATGAGACATCTGCCGCCAACAAAGGGAAAAGCATAGTTATTGCTAATTGAGCTAATTCTCTAATTAATTTATCAAGTTCATTCGCCTGTGTAGAGGGCCTTTGACCCACAACAAACCCAGCTGCAACAGATGCCGGCAACCCTGATTCAGGTAATAACCATTCGCACACTCCATAAAGCAAGAAGATAACACCAAGAGTTAGTTGCAATCTGATCCCGACATAAGGCTCAGATTGTAAGCGTTTTAAACCCTCTGAAAGCAATAGGCCTGCAATTGATCCAATCAAAACACCTCCTCCAAGCCTTGAAAGCAAACCAAAGAGCAGCTCCCTCCAGCCATGCAAATCTCCAACAACAAGCTCTAATAACAAAAGCGCAAGCACTGCCCCAATAGGTTCGAGTATCAAACCTTCAGCCTCAAGGACATCACTTAATGGCGAGGCAAGTCGAATTTGTCGAACTAATGGAGTTACAACAGTTGGTCCGGTAGCAAGAACAATTGCGCTGTAAACTCCAGCAACGGACCAACCAAGTCCTGCAAACCAATGAGCAGCCAGGAAGCCAGCTGCTAATGAAATTATTAATCTAATTGAAGAAATTCTTAAAACTATAGACTTAATTGGCCCAGCTGGAAATCGAAGATTTAAACCACCATCAAACAAAACAAGGCTTACCAATAAACCAACTATTGTCTCCAACCCCTTACCAAGATCTAAAGGTTCAACCAATCCAAGACCTGATCTCCCAATCAACAAGCCAGAAAGCAACAATAAAACAACTCCAGGAAGTCCTGTTATTACTGATAATAATCTTGCTCCAGCTCCAGAAAAAACTGTGATCCCCCAGAGCAAGCCCAGCCGCTCAGGAGTCATAAATAACTAGCAATGAAGACATAAGAGCGTATCCATTAAATCTACCTAAGAAAATAAATAAGTTAATAAGCCAATTCTACTTAGACATTCTTCTACAATAGCAACCCTTTCAATCCAAATATTATTTATATATTCTAATTTAAAAAATAACTGACAAAACAATTTAAAAATTACTGGCCAAATGGTCTTAAGAATGATTCATTAGGCATATAAAGAGGATGAAGAGGGTTTCCTTTCTTGCTGAGGCCCAAACTTAAAATACGTTTAGAATAATTTTCGTTTGACTTGAAATTTGAAAGATTTTTAATTATTTCTAGAACCTTAAGATCACGTCCATTTAATTGACCTTTATCACCCCAGCCTAACCACAAATCACAATTAATATTTTTCCGCCAAAATTGTAATGTTGTTAAAGTAATCAGATCATTATTTCCACCGATTGGATTTTTACTTTTTGACAACTGGAAAGGAGACTTTGAAATTAATCCAAATAAATTAATTATATAAATATTCTTGTAATTCCATCTAGAACAAAAATTAACTATCCTTATGAGAGTTCTATCGTTCTGGAATGAATTAGCATTTGAGGGGTTTAAGCCGATAAAAACTACCGTCTTTTCACCAACCAATAACTCTCTTTTCAAAATCCATCGATAGGAACCACATTTACTAAATAAGCAAAATGACACTCATAAAATAAGACTAGATATTTAGTATAAAATCAATCAATTTTTCTAGCTAGAAAAAATCAAATTAGATCCTAAAAGAATAGTTAATACAATAATCAAACCTGCAATAGCAATGCGTCCATTCCATATCTCAGCTTGTGGAGTGAACCCTCTTTTCCAAGAATTAAGTTCATTTGAACTTGCAGGCCTCGTTGATTTATTTGATTGATTTCCTTGATTTAAAGACATAAGAAAAAAAGCTTCAAAATATTGATTAAAAAGGAGGATTAAGATCGTAAAGCAAATCAGATTTTTCCAAGGGCCATCGAGCTGAAACGCCTAATTCCATTGAACTTTGAGTATCGCTTAAAGATAATCTTAACAAAGCTGCCGCCCCAATCATTGCCGCATTATCAGTACAAAATTCCATAGGAGCAAGAGCTACTTTAATTGAATTTTGAGATGCTTGGGAACTCATCATTTTCCTTAATCGATTATTTGCTGCAACCCCTCCGACCAAGACAAGAGAATTTAGTCCTTGATCCAGGACACAACGCAGGCTCCTCTCAACTAAAACCTCTGCCACTACGTTTTCGAAACTTGCAGCAATATCCTCTATTGGTAAATTTTTGTTTTCTGACTTGAGCTTTTCTATCTGGCGAAAAACTGCAGTTTTCAAACCACTAAAAGAAAAGTCATATGGATAAAAACCACCTCCAGGTTTAGAGACTCTACCTTTTGGGAATAAGAATTTTTTTGGATCTCCATTTTCAGCTATTTTTTGAATTGCTGGGCCTCCAGGATATGAGAGCCCCATCAATCTTGCGACTTTGTCAAAAGCTTCTCCAGCCGCATCATCATGACTTCTACCAAGACGTTGATACTTATGCTGTGAGTCTACTTTTATTAATTCAGTATGACCTCCACTTACCAATAAGACTAAAAAAGGAGGTTTAGGGTGATTTGCCGATAAGTAAATTGATGAAAGATGTCCTTCCAAATGATGTATTCCTAAAAATGGAATTTGGTGCAAATTAGCTAAAGTTCTTGCCGTAATTGATCCAACCAAAAGTGAACCGGCTAATCCTGGAGTAACAGTTGCGGCTACTGCATCTATATCTTTTATCTGTAGTTTTGATTTCGCAAAAACTTTTTCTATTAAAAATGGAAGGTTTTCTAAATGTCTTCTTGAAGCAATTTCAGGAACAACGCCTCCCCAATTAGCATGTTCTTCAACTTGTGAAGCAATTTCATTACCTATCAGATCAATTTTTCCTTTTTCATCAGAAACTAAAGCCGCTGCAGACTCGTCACAACTTGTTTCGAGGGATAAAATTATTGACATTTATAGCCAGCAATCAATTAAGTTTAGTATTGAAATCCCATTTAAACAGGGAAACAGATAAAAATCAGAACTCATGAGTCGTCTTTTATCAATTCTACTTTCAGCATTTCTTTTCTTAGGAATAGCTCCAATAGCTAATGCAAGGCCAGGCCCAGCACTAAATGCTGATAGAGCTCCTACAGATTTCACTGCTTCTGCTTTGGTATCTTGCGCTGATAATCCCCGTTTCCAAGAGAGAGCAAGCACAGCCTCCACAGATCAGGCCATAAAAAGATTTGAAAGATATAGCAAAGCCTTATGCGGAGATGATGGGCTCCCTCATTTAATAATTGGTCCTCCTATTGAGCCTTGGGGTGCATGGATTAACCGAGGTCATGAAGGAGATCTACTTATTCCTGGAGTAATGTTTATATATATTGCAGGTATTATTGGTTGGTCAGGAAGGGAGTATGTAAGAGCTGTTAGAGGCAAAAAAAACGCTGCAGAATATGAAATCATTATTGATACTGATTTAGCATGGCAATGCTTAAAAAGAGGAGCTGCGTGGCCTCTTCAAGCCAATAGAGAGGGCAAGAATGGAGAACTCAGGGAAAAAGACAATAATGTTTCACTTAATGGTCCAAGAGGTTAAAAGATTATTTATCTTCTTAAAAAAATCACTTAATTTTTTCAATCATGTTTCAATTATTTCGTACTAAATGGTTTAGATCAGCTCCAGTCGTAGCAGCGATTTGGATCACTATAACAGCAAGTATTATTGTTGAATTTAATAGATTTGTTCCAGACTTACTTTTCCACCCAATGTCTTTTTAAAGATATTAACTATTAATTAGTTTTTATTTTTTAATCCCATTAAGCCTTCAATTTCCATGAAGGCTTTTTCTATATCTTCATTAATAACTACAGCATCAAACTCTTTTTTCGCAATAAGTTCCTTATTTGCTATGGCCAAACGATCTCTAATAGATTCTTCATTTTCAGTCCCTCTACCTCTAATTCTTTTTTCAAGTTCAGATAAATTAGGTGGTGCTAAAAATATTTGAAATGCATTAGGGAAAGACTTTCGAATTTGTCGAGCACCCTCTAATTCTATTTCAAGAAGGACATTAGTTCCTTTTTCTATTTTTTCTTTAACTACTTTTTTGGGAGTTCCATAAAAATTATTAGAGAATGAAGCCCATTCCAGAAAACCTTCTTTATCAATTATTTCTTGAAATTTTTTCTTTTCTAAGAAAAAATAATGCTCTCCCTCAATTTCTCCAGATCTTGGCTGACGTGTAGTAGCAGAAATAGAAAGCCATACATCTCTATGGCTTTCTAGGATTTTCCTAACAATAGTTCCTTTACCCACTCCGCTTGGGCCAGTAAGAACAGTAAGATTTCCTAAAATTGACATAGCAAAATCCTATCTAATTTACCTACCAAAGGTTAATTAAATTATTTATGAAATTAAAAGGATAATAGATGAACAAAGTTCCAATTCAAATAATGGACTTAACAACCCTAAAAGCGGTTGTATTTGAACTTAGCCAAGAAATAGTTCCAAGTCGATTTGAGAATGCACAGCAAATTGATGCACATACTTTGCAATTAGGTTTCAGAACACTAGAAAAACTTACATGGATAGAATTAAGTTGGCTTGCTGATTCCCCAAGAATTGTATCAATAGCACCTCCAAAAAGATATGGTGAAAAAAGTACATTAGCAAAACAACTAAAACATTTATTAGTCAATTTAGCTTTAGTAGAAATAACACAAACTGGTTTTGAAAGAATAGTAAAGTTTAAATTTGCTAGTAGACCTGGTAAAGAAATAGAGAAAGAATTGATAGTCGAATTGATGGGTAAGCACAGTAATATTTTACTTTTAGACAGCAATAATAAAGTAATTACTCTTGGGAAACAAATAAAAGAGAGTCAATCAAGATTAAGACCCATAGGAACTGGAGATATCTATACATCTCCTCCAAGTCTTAAAGGCTTATTACCTGAACTCTCTGAATCATTCAATTCATGGAAAGATAATATATGCTTAGTTCCATCAACATTTAAAAATAGCCTTAAAGATACTTACCAAGGAATAAGTCCTGCTTTAACATTACAAGTTGCCAGTAATAATTACAACGATGCAATTAATATAATAAATCAATCAGTAACAACTATTGAATTAAAAATATGGGAAGCTATATATAAAAGATGGAAAGAGTGGCTATTAGCTATTGAGAATAATAATTACACTATTAATTTCGAAGGACCAACAGATTTTGTTGTTTGGGGAGAAGGGAACTCAAAAGCTATAAATACAAAAATAGGACTTAGCCTTAGCATCTATTATTCAAATAAAATTGAAGAAAGGAAAATAAATTCTATTAGAGATAAATTGAAACAAGATCTAGCAAATTCAAAAGATCATGAAATCAGAAAGCTGGATGTGCAGAAATTACTAATTAAAAATATTTCTGAATATATAACTATGCAAAATAAGGCTAAAAGTCTTCTCTCTTTACAAGCTCCCTCAAAGAAGCAAATAATTGAGGCTCAGAATCTATTCAAAGAAGCTAAAAGAAAAAAAAGATCTAGAGAATCAATTCTAAAAAGAATCGAATTTCATAAGAAGAAAATATCAGAGATTGAATATTGTGAGTTGTTTCTAGATTCATTAATGAATAAGGATAATGAGGCTAATAAAAACAAACTAGATTTAATCATTGAACTTAAAGAAGAAGTAGAAGAATATATTTACCTTAAAAGACATTCATCCAAGTTTAAATCAAATAGAAGGAAGGAACATTCATCAAATATAAAAGAGATCCAAAGTCCTAGCGGTTTAAAAATTCAAATAGGAGGTAACAACAGGCAAAACGAATTAATAAGTCTAAGGAAAGGTAAAAAAGGAGATCTTTGGTTTCATGCTCAAGAAACACCAGGTAGCCACGTTGTACTTAAATCATCCAATGGACCTGTGGATGAAAAAGATATTCAATTAGCTGCTGACCTTGCTTCTTTTTTTAGCAGAGCTAGAGGTAATAAAATAGTTCCAATAATAATGGTTCCAATTGAAAATCTTCAAAGGATATCAGGAGCCTTACCTGGAACGGTTAGCCATAGAGGTGGGAAGGTGCTTTGGGGTAAAGCAGAAAGAGCAGAGAAATATTTTCACCACAAGTGAACTTCAATGAATTACTATCAGCTTCATTAGACAAGATAAAAATGATTGACTTTTTGCTAGGCACTCATGAGTTTCTAGGTAATCATTCTTTCCCCGAATTCTTAATTGGTTACGCATTTGGAGCAGCATTAATTATTGGAGCTCCAACAGTTTTCCTTTTATTGGCATTTACCAGCGCTTTAATGAAAACCAATGGGAAAATGGGAGGCTACAAAGAATATGCTAGTTATGGTGAATCTTCTCTAAATGATTGCCCTCCTTTTATTTTGCCTGACCCAACAAAAAACAAATAAAAAATCTATCAATATTGGCCAATAAAAATAATTTCTCCATTTAATTTTTCTAAAATTGCTATAAAAATTTCTTACATACTTGTAAAAATAAATTTTAAACTACAATAAGATTATCAATCTAAATCGACCTGAATAGCTCAAACAAAAAAGAAAATATTTTAAAAGCGCCTCCTCCTATCAGGATAAAGGGAAAAGCTAGCTCAACTGAAGCATCTCAATCCTTTGACATGCCTTTTGTTGATCACCTTGAAGAACTTCGCCAACGGATCCTTAAGAGTCTTATTGCAATTCTTCTATCATCAGGTTTTTGCTTGTTATTTGTTAGAAAACTTGTACAAGCTTTAGAGATGCCAGCAGGAAAAATACAATTTTTACAAGTAGCACCTGGAGAATTTTTATTTACTTCAATAAAAGTTGCAGGCTATGGAGGTCTTACTATTTCTCTCCCTTTTATACTTTACCAATTTTTAAAGTTCATACTTCCAGGCCTAACTAAAAAAGAGAAGCTTTTGATCGCACCATCAGTAGCAGGTTCAGCAATTTTATTTTTCTTAGGAATTTTCTTTGCATGGAAGGCTTTGATACCAGCCGCCTTGGGATTCCTAATAAGTTATGGCGCCGATGTTGTTGAACCACTTTGGTCAATAGAAAAATATTTAGATTTCGTACTTCTGCTTATGCTCTCAACTGGTTTAGCCTTCCAGTTACCAATTTTGCAATTGATTTTAGGTTTCTTAGAAATTATTTCTTGGGAAAAAATGTTGTCAGCATGGAGATTAGTAGTTATGGCATCAGCAGTTGCAGGAGCTGTTTTAACCCCATCTACTGATCCTATAACTATGCTTCTTCTATCAACATCGATAACTTTTTTATTTTTTGTTGGAATTGGGTTAGTCGCCTTAACAACAAATCTCAAAGGACAAATTCGTCCATCCTTTGATCCATAGGCAAAGGTAATGTGATTGCTCTTCCTAGTCTTGGTTTACCCTGAACGTTTTCCAACCAATTTCTAACAAAATCTGATTGACCACCTCGGTTAATAATTTCTAAGGTTCGATTTAAATGGTCTCGAAAGGTCTCCTCATCCATAGGGAAAGACTGTTGTTCCATAAATCCCCACATCATTTGCAAATAAATTCGGTCTCTTTTTATTAACAATCGCAAATCATATGTTACTCCCCAGCGCCTTCTTAAGCACTCCATGACTTCTTCTACTTCCAATGGAATTGAAGCAGAGAAATCACCAGAATTTGACGAATTAAATTCAAAACTCATTTCAAAACCTAGTCTTAGCAGAGATTAATAACCCTTTATGTGTCCATTCTGGTCTAATATCTGTATATAGGTGAACGTCTGTAATGACACAAATGACAACTGCAGATGTGCCTTCAATGGGTAGAAGGCAGTTCATGAATCTGCTTACCTTTGGAACAGTTACAGGAGTTGCTTTAGGGGCTCTTTATCCAGTAGCCCAATACTTCACTCCATACAGGGCTGGTGGTGGTGGTGGTGGATCAAATGCAAAGGATGAGCTAGGCAATGTTGTTACTGCGAGTGGTTGGCTATCAACTCATCCAGTTGGAGATAGAAGCTTGGTTCAAGGGCTTAAAGGAGATCCTACTTACCTAATAGTCGAAGGTGAGGATGCAATTACCAGCTATGGAATTAATGCAATTTGTACTCACCTTGGTTGTGTAGTTCCATGGAATAGTGGAGCTAATAAATACATGTGTCCATGTCATGGAAGTCAATACGATTCGACGGGGAAAGTCGTAAGAGGTCCAGCCCCTTTATCACTAGCCATAGCTCATGTCTCAGTCGAGGATGATCAAGTTTTAGTAAGTCAGTGGACAGAAACTGATTTTCGAACTGGTACTGATCCTTGGTGGGGTTGATAAATAAATGAACAAAAACTTCAATACCATTTCTAAAACCATGAGTCGTTCATTAAAACTTTGTTTCTTTTCATTTGTTCTTGGATTTTTAATATTTTTAATACCTCAACCAAGTTGGGCATACCCATTTTGGGCTCAACAAAAATTCGAAAATCCTAGAGAGGCAACTGGCAAAATTGTTTGTGCCAATTGTCACGTAGCGAGTATGCCAACAAGAGCTGAAGTACCTCAGGCAGTTGCTGCTGATAGTGTTTTCAAAACAGTCGTAGAAATACCTTATAAAAATGATCTGCAAGAAATTGGAGCAGATGGAAGTAAAGTTCCTCTTCAAGTTGGAGCTGTTGTAATGCTTCCAGATGGATTTAAACTTGCTCCTCAAGAAAGATGGACTGATGAAATAAAAGAGGAGACACAAGGTGTTTACTTCACTCAATACAGCGAGGAACAAGAAAATATTATTTTAGTAGGCCCTTTACCTGGTGATCAAAATAGAGAGATTGTCTTCCCTGTACTCTCGCCTGATCCCAGAAAAGATAAAAATTATAACTTTGGAAAATATTCAATTCACGTAGGAGGAAATAGAGGGAGAGGTCAAGTTTATCCAACTGGTGACAAGAGTAATAACAATTTGTTTACAGCAACCAATTCGGGAACAATAACCTCAATCGAAACTAATGAAGATGGAACACAAATTATTAATCTAAGGAATGAAGAAGGAGAAAGTTTTGAAGAAAATATTCCAGCAGGGACTTCATTATTAGTAAAAGAAGGTGACACTATTGAGAAAGGTGGGAAATTTACGGAAGATCCTAATGTTGGAGGATTTGGTCAGCTTGATAAAGAAATAGTTTTACAAAGCAAAGCAAGAGTTATTGGAATGATAATTTTCTTTATAGGTGTTGGTTTGTCACAAATAATGCTGGTTCTCAAAAAGAAACAAGTTGAAAAGGTTCAAGCAGCTGAAGGAATATAATTTCAAATAGTTGATGGAACATATTTTTTTAGCGCTTAGATCACCTGGGCCTGAGTTGTTTCAACTGGGGCCCTTTTCATTAAGGTGGTATGGATTGCTAATAGCTATTTCAGTTTTAGTAGGTCTTAACTTATCAGGTGATTTGGCCTCAAAAAAAGGATTAAAAAAAAGCCTTATTAACGATTTACTTCCTATTTTAGTTTTTGCATCTGTAATTGGTGCAAGAATTTATTATGTTGCATTTGAATGGAGAAATTACACTGGCAAAAACTTCTGGAGTTCTATTAATTTCCTGAACTTAAATATTCCTATTCCCAGTGCAATAGAAATTTGGGGAGGAGGAATTGCAATTCATGGAGCACTGATTATGGGTACAATATCCATTATATTTTTTTGCCGATGGAGAAAAGAACCTTTTTGGGATGTTATAGATGTTTTGGTCCCATCAGTGGCATTAGGCCAAGCAATAGGTAGATGGGGAAACTTTTTTAATAATGAGGCTTTTGGGATACCTACAAATTTACCCTGGAAATTATTTATACCTTATAGATTTAGGCCAGAAATTTTCTTAACGCAAGATTATTTTCACCCTACTTTTCTTTATGAATCAGTATGGAATATTTTTGTTTTTGGCATACTGATTTTTCTTTTTAGAAAGGCAAATAAAAAAGAACTTACACTACCTTCTGGTAGCTTAAGTTGCTTATATTTAATCAGTTACAGCTTAGGCAGGTTATGGATAGAAGCCTTAAGAACTGATCCTCTCTGCTTGGGAGGGGTTCCACCTTTCTGTGAGGGAGGGCTAAGAATCGCACAATTCATTAGCTTATTTTTAATTAGTGCAGGTTTATTAGGACTATGGAGAATTTATATTTCTAAAAAAGCACTCCCTGATCCTTCCTTAATGAATGGGAGGAATCAATGAATCCGATTTCAATTGTAGGAGCAGGCCCAGGAGCTTTAGACTTACTAACTATAAGAGCTCAACAAAGACTAAAAACAGCTGATGTTCTTGTTTGGACAGACTCTCTAATACCTATACAAATAACAAAACTTGTTAAAGATGATTGTGAAAAGATAAAGACAAGTTCATTAACTCTAGAAGAGATACTTTTGATCTTGATTAAAAAGCATAAGGAAGGTAAAAAAATTGTTCGTCTCCATGATGGTGATCCTTGCTTGTACGGAGCAATATCAGAACAAATATGTAGATTAAATGATGAAGGAATTGAAGTAGAGGTAATACCTGGAGTAAGTGCCTATCAAGCAACAGCAGCAACTTTAGGATTCGAACTAACAATTCCAGATTTAACCCAAACAATAATACTTAGCAGAGCTGATGGCAGGACAGGGAAACCAGAGAAGGAAAGTCTTAAAAAACTCGCATCTATTCAGTCTTCTTTATGTCTTTACCTAAGTGCAAGATATGTAGAAGAAGTTCAATCCATACTTATAAAGTATTATCCCGCGAATACTCCTGTAGCTATTGCTTATAGGGTAACTTGGCCAGACGAATGGATAAAAGTAATACCTTTAACCGAAATGGCAAAAACCACTAAAGAAAAAAAATTAATTAGAACAACCTTATATATAATAAGTCCAACATTAAAGGTGGGATATAAAAGATCAAAGCTTTATAGTCCAACACATTCTCATTTGTTTAGACCTATCTAAAGTGAAATAATTAAGAAAACTATTTTAAAATTACTCAAAGACAGATATAAATTGTTTTTTTCGAGATAAACGACTTTACAAACCCTTTAGAATAAACTTAATAACCAAAAGTTTTTTAATTGGAACAAAGTGAAGGCATCAAAAGCGATAATTCCTATATCGCAGATAAAAAATCACCCTTACAAAAAGTTGGTGAATTCCTAAGGGAAGCCAGGCAAGGCAGAAATCTTTCAATAGAGGATTTATCCTCATCACTTAGAATTGGAAAAGAACAATTGGTCGCACTGGAAGAAGGAAATGAGCAATCACTTCCTGAGAAAGTTTTTATTAGAGCAATGGTTCGACGAATAGCTGAGAAATTAAACTTGGATACAAGTTTTATTCTTGATGAACTTAATGAGAAGAAAAAAAATGTACCGCAAACTACCTCATTAATTAAAAAGAAAAATACAAAAGAAAAAAGACATTTAAAACCATTTTTCATGGTTATTTTATCTGGCTTCCTGGGTTTGTTTACTTCAATTATTGCATTAAAATATATTCAAAATCTTCAAAATGATTCGTTCAATCCCCAGCAAAGTAATATATTTTTATTAGAAACAAAACTATATTTTTAAAGTATATTTATATCAACATCTTTAATTTTCTTAATTAGTAAAAGTGCCTTATTTAAACTCCATTTCTCAAGATCTAAATTTCGACCTAAATCATTAGGAATAAGTTCTATATTAACTTTTTTATTATTAGCTTCAATAACTATCTTTGATATCAAAGGTTCTGGTCTTCTATCCAAAGCACATGAAAGACGAAGAAGTAAAGACATCTCACTTACCAGGTTTCTTTGACTTTCATCTATCAAAGATTGCCAAGATTCATGTCTTTTTTTAGGAAAACTTTTCCTGTGATACCTAGCAATAGCAGCGACCATTAAATGTTCAGCTTGGGAGTAGCCTAAGAGCTCACCATGCCTGATTAAATACCACGAATGCTTGTGATAGGAACCTATGTTTATATGTTTACCACAGGAGTGAAGATTGGCTGCTGCCCACAAAAGATCTCTACCCTCACCCTTATCATTATGCAAAACTCCTTGGGTCTTATCATAAAAAGCAAGAGCAAATTCTGAAACTTTTTTTGATCGTTTTGAGTTAACACCAAATCTTCGCGATTGATGTATGACCGTTCTTTCTCTTATTGAACCTTGAAAGCTCAACTGATCTTTTAAATAATTATTACGACACATCCAATCAACTACCAAACCTTCACGAAGAGCTCTTTCACTTAAAACAATTTCATTAACATTAACCATAGTCATTATAGTTTGCAAAATCAAAGACCCCGGGACAATAATCTCTGATCTTCTTTCACTTAATGAGGATAACTGACTCCTTTCAGAAGGTGTCATTTTTATTAATTGACTAACAATAATATCTAAATTATTTTTTGGGATTTTATATCCTTGCAATTTTGACTGAATATGATTTTCTTTATTAGAGATTAATGCCCCAATAGCCATTGCAGTTCCACTCGTTGCTACTAAGACTGGCTTTTCACCTACTTCAATCCTCTTTGATATTTTATCAATTGCAGACTCCATAGAGCCTCTAATAAATGACCTTAAAAACAATTCAGTCTGACAGGATATAGGATCTTTTTTAATAAATTCTCTTTGTAATCTTACTGCTCCAATCTTTGTACTTGTTAATGCTCGTGCCTCAGAACCATCAGCAAGGATTAATTCTGTCGAACCTCCTCCAATATCAAGAACCAGATGGGGTTTATTCCCAAATTGCATGCCTGAAAGTACACCTAGATATATCAATCTTGCTTCTTCTGCTCCGCTTATTAATTCAACATCTAAGCCTATCTTCTTTTTTATTTCAGATATAAAGATTTTCCCATTTGGTGCTTCTCTAACAGCACTTGTAGCAGCAATAATAAGGCTATCAACTTTATAGCTTTCTGATAAATCCTTAAACCTCTTTAATGTTGCAAAAGCCCTATTCATAGCAAGGGATGTAAGTTCTCCAGTATCAGGATCTCTCTCTCCAAGTCGTGTTGTTGATTTTTCAGCGAGTTCAATACTAAAAGTATTTAATTTTGGCTCAACCTTTGCAATTAAGAGATGAGTTGAGTTAGTGCCAATATCAATTGTTGCTATACGGCATAATTCAGTATCTTGATTTTCCCCAAGATCCAATTCAATAGAATTCCTTTGAGAGGAATTATTTATTGAGTCACCTAACATACACGTGTAGGTTTAACCTCAATACTCTGACACTCTCAGCACCCCATTGAGAAGACCTTATAAATGATTAGCAATTTGAATTTTCTTGAGTAATCTTTTTACAAAAAAAATGAGATATTATTTTCAACTTCTTAGGTGGAATAAACCCAGCGGAAGATTGATACTTCTAATACCCGCTTGCTGGTCTCTTTGGTTCGCCCCCTCAGCCCCACCATCTGTATTTATTTTGCTATTAATAATTTCAGGTGGAATATTTGTAAGTGGTGCAGGATGTATTGCTAATGATATTTGGGACCAACAGTTTGACAAGAAGGTAACAAGAACAAAAGAAAGACCATTGGCTAATAGCAAGGTATCTCTTAAGGCTGCATGGATACTACTAATTTTAATGTTATTTCTTAGTCTTATCATAGTTCTTTCTATCCCGACAGAAAGTAGAAATTTATGCCTTCAACTTGCAACATTTTCATTGCCTTTTATTCTTCTGTATCCATCAGCAAAAAGATGGTTTAAATTTCCTCAACTTATTCTTTCTATTTGCTGGGGATTTTCAGTTCTAATTCCCTGGGCCGCAAGCGAATCTTCATTGGCAGGAGGAGTAACATTGTTGTTTTGCTGGCTTGCAACAATATTTTGGACTTTTGGCTTTGATACTGTTTATGCAATGGCCGATGAGATTGATGACAAAGTAATTGGTCTAAACAGCAGTGCTATCAGTCTTGGTAAAAAATCAATAAAAACAGTTTCTTTTTGCTACTTTTTAACCTGTTTTCTCTTAGCTCTTGCTGCTTTCAAAGCAAATTTAGGATTAACGTTTTGGCCTTTTTGGCTGATATCAACTTTAGCAATGCAAAGAGAAGTAATCTTATTAAATTCAAAACCAAAAGGGATTAAGACTTCAGGTTCGCATTTCAGAAATCAAGTTCGAATTGGCAGTTTTTTACTTCTTGGGATGGTGTTAAGCAGGCTTATTTAAGCAAGCTCTTTAGCAAAGCTCCTAAATGACTTACCCGCTTAAAAAAGGCGATCTTTTCCAAATAGTTGCCGCAAGTTCGCCAATAAATAAAAAAGAAGATCTACAATCCGGGATAAAAGTCCTTCAGGACTGGGGTTTAATATGCAACGATTTCGATGAAGTAGATAGGTCTTGGGGGTATTTAGCAGGTAATGATGAAGTTAGATTTAATAACTTACACTCAAAGAACTATTATCCTCTTTTAGCTTTTGCTAGAGGTGGGTGGGGATCAGCGAGATTGCTTGAAAAAAAGCAACCATGGAAAGAAGGCTGGATGATTGGCTTTTCTGATTTAACTTCCATACTTCTTGCACGGCTCGCAGGTGGATTTCAAGGAGGTGTTCATGGTCCACTTATCACAACGTTGGGGGCCGAGCCAGAATGGAGTAAAAACAGGCTTAAATCAATTTTGTTTGGCAATTCTGTACCGGATATTTATGGAGACCCATTAGGAGGCGGGATATCAAAGGGGCATCTAATAGTTGGCAACCTCACCGTACTGACTCACTTAATTGGGACTCAACATCTACCAAGTTTTAAAGAATCAATTCTAATCATCGAAGATATTGGAGAGGCTCCCTACAGAATTGACAGAATGCTAACTCACTTAAGGTTGGCGGGAGTTCTACAACAGCTATCTGGCTTAGGTTTTGGCTCGTTCATACACTGTGATAATGAGAAGGACGTCGACGCATCAAAGACGTTTAAGCTTCTAGATATTTTCAAAGATCGAACACAAGACCTTAAAATTCCAATTGTTTCAAATTTGCCCATTGGACACTGTTGTGGGAATGCATCACTTCCACTAGGTAGTCAAGCCATATTGAATGGCGACATGGGAAGTCTCAGCCTTTTAAATTAGACAATAAAGACTCTGCAATTACTAGATCAAATGGGGTTGTCACTTTAATATTTGAAGGCCCAGCATCATAAATCTTTACTGGCAATCCCAAGCGTTCAAACAAGGATGCATCATCAGTTACATTCCATCCTTTAGCGATTGCTTCACTATGAGCATGCTTCAGTTTGTTCACGGGAAAACCCTGAGGTGTCTGGGCAGACCATAGATCTGAACGCGGAGGACTCTCAATAATCTCACCATAGTTATCGACCTTTTTAATGGTGTCTGTTACTTGAGATGCTGCAATAACAGCTTGCCCCTTGGAAACAATCTTTGAGATTTCATCAAAAACGAATGATTTCACCAAGCATCTCGCTCCATCATGAATCAGCACAGACTCGGCATCCATTGGAAGGGCAGCTAATCCAAGCTGAACTGACTGTTGTCTTGTTGATCCCCCATTAATCCATTGAACTGAATTCACTGTGTCATCAAAAATTGAACATATAGAATTTTTGTCTTTCGGTTGTCCAATAATTCCAATCCAAGTAATTGTCTTAGAGTCGAAAGCTGCTTTCAAAGTCCACTCTAAAACCGTCTTACCTGCAACTTTCAAAAGGAGTTTGTTTTTATCAGCACCCATTCGACTTCCACTTCCTGCGGCAGCGATTAACAAATGCACAACTAATCCCTCTCCTTTGATTATTCGTTAAACATATTCAACCAGTAAAAATAACTATTTTTACCTTCTGAGCTTAAAGTGTTTCCAAAAAGCAAGTAGCACAATAGTAAGTTAAATGAAATAAGTATTCGACTCTAACGATTCTAAAACCATAAAATTATGACATTATCAAAATTACTTGAAGGTCAGACTGCAATTGTAACTGGAGCCAGCAGGGGTATTGGGAAGGCAATTGCAATTTTTTTAGCAAAGGAAGGAGCTGAAGTAATCATCAATTATTCTTCATCTTTTGAGAATGCAAATAAAGTGGTATCAGAAATAAACTCTTTGGGAGGTAAGGCATACGCTCTTCAAGCAGATATTTCTGATGAAAACTCGGTAAATGAATTAATAAAAACAGTATTGGATAAAAACAATCAAATTGATGTCCTGGTAAATAACGCAGGGATAACTAAAGATGGACTTTTAATGAGAATGAAAACTAACGATTGGCAGAAAGTTTTAGACCTTAATTTGAGTGGTGTTTTTTATTGTACAAGAGCAGTCTCTAGGCAAATGTTGAAGCAAAAAAAAGGAAGAATTATCAATATAACTTCTGTGGTTGGGTTGATGGGCAACCCAGGGCAAGCAAATTATGCTGCAGCCAAGGCAGGAGTAGTTGGTTTTACACAAAGTGCTGCAAAAGAATTTGCAAGCAGAGGAATTACTGTAAATGCAGTTGCTCCAGGTTTTATATCAACTGATATGACAAAAGATTTGAACAGTGAATCAATCCTTTCTGCGATTCCGCTTGGGCGCTTCGGTAACCCTGAGGATGTTGCAGGAGCAGTGAAATTTTTAGCAGCGGATCCTTCAGCTGCTTACATAACCGGTCAGACGATTCAAGTTGATGGTGGAATGGTTATGAGTTAACCGTCGTACTCGCTAACTTTATAGAGGATATTGGAAATAGAGATTTTTAAATGATAATGATGATGATGATGATTTTGGTGGGGGGAAAATGATTCCTATTTTATAAAGGAGTTAAATAGAAATTTCATTATTATCTATTAACACATTATAAATTCTCGGTTGAAGTCGATTTATTTTGGTATCAGTTTGCCACTTTTTTATGTCACCACATAAAGGTCCTCAAATAATTAGGTATTGCGTCATAACATCAACAGCAGCTTTGGTTGCGATTGTTGTCGGATTACTTCCTCAATTCAAAGTAAATAAAGCAAAACTTTTCTGTGCTGAATATTATTCGCTTAAAGACTCAAATAAGGGATTCCTTGCTGGCGAAAAGATTCAAAAAAAGTTTATTCGCAATGAAGGAGGTAATGTTTCTAATTACTGCAGGAGTCTCTAAATAATGCTTTTTGCTCAAAATGGACTTGGTGTTGAAATTTTTTCTCCATTAGGGATTTTGATTCTTGTTATCGGAGTTGCTTTTACTGTTGGACTTCCTGTTGCAATGATCAAGTATGGGAAGAAGGATTAGAAAATGTCAACAGCATGAAATCACTAGCACTTACATCGTAAATAGCATCAATATTTTTTTACTCCTCAAAGAAATTCAATGACTGCTAATTCTTTTTTCTTATTATCTAAGGCACAAATAAAAATATTAAAGTTATCTTGAGCATTCATTTTGATTGTTTCTAGTAAAATTTAATTATTGATGCACTGAGTCTTTAAAAGTATTCAGATTGTATATTTGTTCTAAATGATTTTTAACTATTTCTACTTGAATTTGATGAACAAATTTAGGTTTTCTTTTTGCTATAAAAGTTGATATAAAAGTAAAAAATATTAAAAATATAAGTGAAATTGATAAGCAGTAAAAGAATATTAATGACATGTGAATAAAGTCTAGAAGAATTTTTTATACTTAAATATAGTAAAAACAATTGGAAAGGGTTGATGAATTACTTTACCTGTAAAAAGGGAGACCTGTTCAAACAAAAATAATACAAAACAAATCACCTTATTTTACAAAATTAGAGAAAAGAAGTTCGATGCTAGTTACCTTTATCTCAACCAAGTTACAAAGTTGTTAGTTTGTTTAGATAATTTTGATCGATAATCATGCAAACACTTTTTGGAAGAACTTCTATAATAAATTCCACTAATCCAGCTAAAACTAATACCACCAAACTTAAATCAAAAATTAGATTTGGGAAAATAATTGCTTTCGGTATTGCTGCAAAAATAATAATTGGTGGTGCTTTTATATTTTTTATGATGGCTAACTAGAATTTCTTCTCCATGGATGACTATAAATTGGCAGTAGTATTTTCGATTTTTGTTTTAGTTCCCTTAGGAATCTTAAAAATATCAGGAATGATTAAAAAGCTTCAGAGAATGTCATCTTCTAATAAAAACAGTAAACCAAGCTAGGTTCTTTGCCTAGGAATTGAGGCAGTTCATTCGAAAACCTATTTACTTTCTAAAGTTAACGCATAAATCTTCTAAACAATTGATCTTAGTCATACATATATTTCAGACTTCTAATCTATTTCCCAGGATCATTCATTCTTTATCCCTTTCTTTTTTCTTCCTTTTTCCTTCTATATAAGGCATTAATATATTTAGTAACCATTTTTTGAAAGAATTTATAGGATTCATTCCTTAATTCAAATTGCTTGGGTAAAATAAATGTTTAGTTGATCTGGGGATTGCCCATATATTTAAAGATCATCGCATCTTGTCCTTTCCCTTTATCGCCAAGACCTTCTATCCATTCTCTATATTCTTCGTAAAGGCAACTTCTGCCAGGTTCATTTAGTTCTTCCATCCGCTTTACTGCTTGCTCGAACATAATTACTATTGCTTCATGAGCATTTTCTCTGGAAAGCATAATTATCAAACTTGTATTTTTAATAAACTACATCCGTTTAGAAATTTGAATAGTTCATATTTTCATCAAAAATGTAAGTGATAATTTTTTCTTTAGATTATCTCTTTCATCCAGTATGTACTAACTAGGTATATGTTAATTAAAAATCTTTTTCAACCATGAACACTACATTTACTCAATTGAATTATATATCTGGTCTATAAAGCTTATATTGACAAAGAGCATCAAATAATTTGTAAGCTCTTGGCTTTCCAGTTCTAACAGGCCGAATCCTATCAAGGATTGAGGCATTACAAGTAATCCAGTAACTTCCTTGTTCAAGATTACAAGCTTCGCAAATATTCCAATGGGCAATTGATGGCGATAATATTTCACTAATTGTACTCATTGTTTTTATATGTTCTATCTCTAAGAAATCAACTTCTTCCTCTGAGAGTTTTCCTGTTCCACAATAATCTTCAATTACAGTTTTAAAATCAAAAGCCATATATTTTGGTTTGATAAATTTAAGGCTGAACAATACTTACTTTTGGATTGTCAAAAGGGTCATCTGTTAAAGCTGCTAAACAAATTCTTTTTGGAGTCTCAATTTGTTCATGGTGGTGACAACTTTCCAAGCAATAAAAATATCTATCTTGAGTTGATTTCATTAATTCAGATTAAATGAATCGTAATCATATCTTGTAAACATCGATCTTTTGATTTAACCTTTAAGTAATTAATATTTTTGTTTTTAAAACATATTATTTGGTATCAATTTGTCAACCAGATAGCAAGAATAATTACAGTAAATATACCTATTGTTCTTGGAATTTAGTAATAAAGATAAGAATTATTTTACTTAGTTTATTCAAGCTTGATAAGCTAATACATTGATTCCACTACCTCTATCATCGTCATCGTCATCGTCTTTCTTTAGTAATTTAGAAACTAATTCAAAATATAAAAAAGGAAGCAAAGGACTAAAACATAATAGAAGCAAATGAAAAACGGATAAGCTTTCTTGTAATGTTTGGATTTGACCCATCAATAAATGAAAAAAGTCGGATTAAGTTAAATTAATTAAATAAAAAATAATAGATCGGCTTACTCGTAAGTATTTATATTCATTAGTTCCTCTTTTGAAGAATAGCTCTTGTAGAATTGATCTAAATCGATTTCTAAAAGATTTATCTATACAAAAAAGAGTCGTCAATCTATCATTTGTTACATTTTTAAAATCATTTAAATACATATTAATTACATATCTCTTTTTTCTAGCACTAAAAAGCTTTTGCTAAATTAGCTTCTTTCTAATTATTTTATTGACTTATGATTATTGCTTCATTAGTTGGCACACCTGCTCCGACGGCAGTCTTGGCGGGTGTTATTTCGATAGCACTTTTTGCGATTGTAGGAGTAATAGTTGGTCCTAATTTTGATGGTGTGAATGCTCCAGCGATTGGGAAAAGCCAGCCAAGTAAAGATGATTAATATAAAAATTTAATCAACTGAATTTTGAATGCTTACATGATAAAGTATTTAAAATTTATTTATTATGTATATTTTGATATGTTCATTCCATATGAAAAGTAGCTATTAATCTAATCATATTTATAATGAAATTAATAAAGCATTTTTAGTTCTCTCTATCCCATGGAGAGGACTTTTTTTTTTGAACATAAATAACTTGATTTTTTATTCAATTAGCATTTGAAAATTGGAATTAGATTATAAGGCACATTGAAATATGTTTTTTTATTCTGTCTAATAAATTTTTAATTACATCGTATATTTTTAAAATGATTATTTTAGAATCAGTTAGATTATTTTGTCATGGGTTTTACTGGTAACGAACTAATAAAGGCTGCTGATTTTTTACATATTGAATCAATTACAGGTTTATTCATCCTGTTTTTATTTTTAAGCGCATTGCTAGCCTTTTTTACATTAACTTTTACTTATTTATTTATTGACACCCCTTTAACATCAAAAATTATTGCAAAGAGATGATATGAAATCAGCTTCTGAAGAACTTAAAAAACTCAGATTAATGGCTGAAAAATCATTAATAAAAACTGATGAACTAGATAAAGTTCTTGCTCAAGTTGAGGCGACACTTGCACGAACTGAAGCCCGAAAAGTTTCAGCTAAAAACAAAAGTGCTTAATTAATAATCAACGCACTCTATTGAAAAGTTCTCTTTCCTCTTGAGTTGTATTGAGAATCGTTAGCTAATCCGGCAAGTTGTATGATTTGCTTTGAATCGCAAAAGGTATCAGCTAGATAGTCTCTTTCAATTACCCGATGCTGATAGGGATTGAACCTGTAGCAATTGCTTTTTGATTACTTGTTTTTTCTCTACTTTCATTCATGCTCAAGTAAGAATTTTATTTAATTGAGATATGGAGGGACGTTGGGTACAGATAGAACAAGGTCCAGTGCCATTACGTTGCTGGTGGAATAATCCTCAGAAAGAAAGTAAGCATGTCGTTCTTGTTCTACCAGAAGTCTTTGGTATTAATAGTTGGGTAAGAAGCGTCGTCGATCGACTTGCAGAACAAGGTATTCCTGCTTTGGCAATGCCACTTTTCGCTAGAACAGCTCCAGAGTTAGATCTTAGATATAGCGAAGATGACTTGGTAGAGGGGCGTCGGCATAAAGAACAAACGACGACCAGCCAAATTCTCGATGATGCGACTGCTGCATTGAATTGGTTAAAACAGCAGTACAGCCAATCAAGAATAACTGTTGTGGGATTTTGCTTTGGTGGTCATGCAGCTTTAATCACATCAACACTCCCTAACGTCGATACAACTTTTGATTTTTATGGAGCTGGTGTTGCAACAACTAGACCAGGAGGAGGCCCTCCAAGCTTGGAATTATTGAGTCAAACCTCAGGGAAATTAACTTGTATTTGTGGAACTGGTGATCCATTAATACCTGAGACTGATCGAACATCTATCCAACAGGCTTTAAGAGAAGAAGATCCTTCTGAAATCAGATTGAGTTATGTAGAAATCGAAGATGCTGATCATGGATTTATGTGTGAACAACGAACAAGTTTCACCCCCAATGCCTCCACTCTTGGTTGGCAATTAATTATGAATGAACTAAAAGAATAATTTATAATCTTGCGGGTCCTTCTTGGACCGAGATTCATGGGTTATTTCGGATCGCAAAGGCTGTCTAGGGAGCGTCTAAAAAAAGTAGTTACATTTACACTTTCTCAATAACTCTCAGACTTGTTCCCTTGTAATGATTCTCAAAGATTCACTTGTTTAACAAATGTAAATCCAACTTTAGTCTTCTTTACATACGAGAAGCCCTGCGGTTAGGGAGAGTAGTAAGAAGCGGTTCATTAATTAGTAGTAATGACGATACTTACTACTTACCCTTTTTTTACTTTCTCGTTCCATTCATTTGTGGCACTTCCACCTTCCTCAAATTTCGATGCTATTGATTTCAACATTTCAGCTAGGAACTCAGGAGGACATTGCAGTTCTTCCATTAATTCTGTAGCTTCGTCACTAATAAAATCCCAAGTTCTACTAATAGGCCCATTAATTTGATCGATAGTTGGTTGCCATTTCTCATCCATTAGGTTCTTACTTTTTAAAACTGATGTGGATCAGTCATCCTAGGGCCGACCATTTCTTTAGCGTCAAGGCTTCAAACTTTGGGACACTATGGTTAATTTTTTTACAATTTTTTCACGCCTCGGAACACTCCATAAATGACATCCGTTACATGCGTATGTGCATGGCTTTTCGCTGTGCTCATGGTTCCACTAATGCTTTTTATCTGGGCGTTAGATACCAAGAAAACAAGAATTAACAGGTATAGAAAATACGGCTGGAGCTGGAGAAAGATTGCTGATATTTACGGCGTTAGTCCTACTACTGTCAGGCAGTTTTCTATGGCATGAAAAAAGGGGGCTAATTGCCCCCTAGCGATCGACTGTCAACAATTAAATTCTGAATTAAGAATCCATTGCTGCAACTTCATCACGAGCTTGCTTTTGTCTTTCTTTAAAAACTGAAGGTTTGTAAGAAGTAAATACTCCTTTCTTAAATGTTGCAAGTTGAGCAGCGTGAAGCCTTTCTGCCTTCTCAATACGCTTTTTAGTTAAAGCTAGGTTGTTCATGACCTATTCAATTACTGGAAATCCCGTTCCCTACTTCCATCTCATGCACCCCATAATCTTGGGGCGAACGTATAGAAAAATATAACAAATGAGAATAAGAATGTACAGCCGGCATTACGACAATTTAAGTAGTGTTTTCCTACTCCCATCCAATAAAAAGAAGGATTAGACCAAAGGTGTAGCAAGAGGAGGTCTTATGAGACTATTCACTCCATTCACTATTCCTCAAAAGGAAAACTGTGATCTTTGCAGAATTGAGAAGAATAAGAAAAAAGCAGTTGAAAATCATTTATTAGATAACCTTTTTAGAAACCTTTATAGGCAGAGATTTGATTTCGTTTTTGACTGACCTTGAAAACAACAGTAAAGGAGGAGTTGAAATGCGTTTAAATTTTGTTCCTACTCACGTTTTTCGTGAAACACCTCAAGTATCGTTTTTCGATGCAGGAGTAAAAGGATCCAATGGCTCTGATGTCGTCATTCATCACGGCAATGCAATCTCACCACCAGATGATGGAGATTTTGAACAATATTACTTACATCGACATCAGATTGATCACAATTTAGTAATTGAAGGTAGTCGTATTTTTACTTTGATCAATCCTGAATGGGATGAGCCACATCACATCATTTTTTTTAAACCGCGCCATGGGAGCGCTTCAAATTCCTATCGGTACATATCATCGATCAATCTCTAATAAAGAAGGAAGTATTGTCCTAAACCAAGCCGTAAGAGATGAAAAATTTAATCCTGAAAATGAATTTATACCTGCTTAGCTTAAGAGATAGAAAAGATCTGCAAATAGCTAAAAAGAAAAATCCTGTTTACTGGGTTTGGGAAAAAGATCAAATCAAAAGGATTAAGTTTGAGCCAATTCAATCTAGAGAAAAAATTTCTTGATCGGATTAAAATTGAGCCATGACACCAAAGAAGCTACCACCACACATAGTGCTTCAAGAATCGAAGGAAGTGATTTTCTACTTGGAAAACCCATTGCCTTCGGAAATCACAATTCCTACATGGATGAAATCTTTCCCTGATGATTACAAAGGAATGATTATGACAAATGCCTGCTTGTTTAAAAGATTAAAGGATCACTCATAAATCGGAATTAATAGAATTTATTGAGACTTATCTTCTTTCTCTTCAACAGGTTGAGCTTCTTCAATAGGTTGAGCTTCTTCAATAGGTTGAGCTTCTTCAATAGGTTGAGCTTCTTCAATAGGTTGAGCTTCATCGACAGGCTGATTCTCTTCAGCAGGTTGAGTCTCTTCAATAGGTTGAGCTTCTTCGGCAGGCTGAGTCTCTTTAACAGACTTAGATTCTTCAACTGGTTGATTTCCTTTAAAAAGTTCAGAAATTTTGTCGCTAATTTTCTTTGAAAGTTCAACGATTTTCTGACTTATCTCTTTTAAATAGTCAGAAAGTTTTTGCAGAAAGTTTTTCATTGATTAAAAACACCTATAAAAATCAGATAACCTTATAAAGATTGCGGACTCATATAAACATTTTTAATAAAGAGTGTCACTGGAGCCTAATACTCAAAACAAATGCAGTTGTGCTTTTTTGTCGCTCAAATAATTAATTCGGATACATTAGGCGTTGAGAATAATATCCTTGATCTCTTCTTTACTTACTCTTATATGTCTAATTCGTACTTTTCATTAAATGAATTAACTCACAATATATCTATAGATTGTAGTTAAAAAAAATGACTCTTGAGATTTCAGAAATTGTTCTCGCCAAATCATTTTTGGTCTTAGGCTTACTAGCGTTTGCTTGTATCGGATTCGCATCGTTAGTTAATCAAAAACAAAAAGTAGCTGCTGTTAAATAAGCCTATACTCTACTTTTTTAATACAGCAATACCTGCTGAAAAAGTATCGAAGGATGCTGCATCCTGAAAAAGCGTGCGATACAAATAAATCAAGAGTTACATCACCAACATGGCAAAAGAACTTAAGGTTTCTTCTTCCCTGATAACGGTTTGTGTAAGCGTTCTTATGTCGTTGGAAGAGCTACATTTTTTGACTATTTAGGAAAAGATCATTTGGATTGTGTCCTTTTCCCTGACCGTCTTACCAGTCCACTAGCTTTTGGATTTACGGATGAGCTTCAGTCTGATGGACGGATCCCTTAAACCTCCATGCCAATGAAACTAAAACTTCAACTGAAAATAATATGGCTAATTAATAATCATCCATTACTTAAGAATCAAATATCCATAGACAGCAACTATGAGAAATATTGGAATTGCTAGGTAGGTCAGGAGGAACCATTTAAAAGTGTTGTCTTTGCTCATAAATCCATCATGCCGCTTTTACGTCCCTAATAAGTTGATCTCTTAACGGTTTTTTCTTAGATGCCTCCATTTCTAATCTTCTTTTTTCTTCTCCAGCTCTAACCTCCTTGTAGTGCTGTATGAAGTGATCCATATCTAGAGGGTTACCATTTTCATCAGCAAAAGTTGCTCCATCATTTTTGAAAGCAGCAATATCTTCAAGACGCATATCGACTTCGACTAAAACACCTTTTTCTCTTCTGCCGATTCCTATCTCAAAGCGACCTGTATACAAATCAATATCAACTACTAATCCAGTCTCAAAGAACCATCTTGAAAATTCTTGCCTTTGCTGAAGATCAAACCGTCCTGTTTTTATAAAGTTATCAACTCGCTGTCGAATATCTTTTTCAATTTCTTTTCCTCGCTTCTTTGACTTTAAAGTTGATTCTTCATTTCTTGCAGAGTTGAAATCATCATTGGCGGTCTCATATTTCTCGATTGCTCGCTTTTGTAGAACACCAATGCGACTAATAACTTCAGGCAGAATATCTTCAGCAGTTAGTAATTCATCAAGATTTTCTCTAAGTCGATTTACTTCCCTTTTATATTCATTTCGTTTGTTCAACAACCGCATTGATTTTGCAGTTGCAGCTTTGAGAGACTTTTCGTATTTCTCATCGTTGAAATAACTAGCCCATCTAAAAGTTTGCAGTCGTTTTAAAATATCTAGCTCAAAATCAACTCCATCTTTTTTTGCATTAAACCTTTTTCTACAAGTACAAATTTCTTCGGCTCGGTTATACCCTGCGCTGCAATGCAAGTAGTAATAATGATTATTTGGATCAGATAGTTTGGGCTTTGGAACTGAAAGGAAAGAGATTTTTTCTCCGCACTCTCTGCAAAAAGTGGAATTACCAAATAACCATCTTTTTCGCTCTCTGGGTCTTGGAGCTGATTTGTTCCTCGACCTTTTTGTTCTAGTAGCCTGAATCTTTTCAAATTGCTCAGGCGTTATTAATGATGGAAAAACTCCCTCTATGGCCTCTTCTCTATTCTTAACCAACATTCCCCCTGATTCGGTTTTAGTAGTTTGCATTGGCTGGAAATAACCAATAAGTGCTGGATTTTTAAGAATGTCCGCGATGAAATGGACACTCAATGGTTTTCTCCTATTCGTTAAGGACTTAATTCCTTGCTTCTGTAAGCGCTTAGAAATTTCAGTTGCGCCCATCTCTAGGGATAGATCACAAATCTGTTTTGCCCACCCGGCCCTTTTGTTGAATGAGAATGTCTTTGTCTGTTCTGAAAAATCAAGCCAAAAGGGATAAAAGCACTTTTGGCTTGGATGTTTCCTCTCTCTAAAGTGAACGGAAAAGTCTCCTTTTTAAAAACGCTGTATTTTTTCATTGTGATAGCCATTGATTCTGTGACTCTTTTCTCTGCTTTCAGAATGAGCTGCTAAAAATAAAATCTGAAATAGTAAATAAACGGTCTGATCTTTTTCTGTATAAATTTGCCCTCCCAACTCAGAAACGTAAATTGATAAGCCAGCATCAAATATTCGATTTAGTAGTTTATTGGCTTCTTTTTGAGGCTCCCTAGTAAGACGTGAGACCTCGCTGATGACTAAACAAGGATCGTTTCCGAAATCCCCATTTTCAGCTGATTCAATAATTGCTGTTAAAGCGCTTCTATTTTTGTAAGCCTGAAAAGCTGATTTACCAATATCTTCAAATTTTTGATTCCATGCTTTGTAGTTAGGGTATTGATCTAAAAAACTTCTGAATCCATCGTCTTGCCTGGCTAAACCTGTTTTATATTCTCCACTTTGAATTTCAGTCGAAACTCTTGAATATGAGATCGCAAATCTAGTAGGAACTTAGTTTTAGGATTTGTCTTCAAAATCAAGCCGTTTTTCTCTCAGATGCAGTTTTATAACTAGCTTTTCAAGAGTTAGCAATAGTGATGGTTAACTCATGAGTTAAGCAGATGTCAATTTTAAATAGGCTGTCCTAGTTCATCTCTCAATCTTCTTATTCTTTGCAATAGTTTCAACCTTCTGCTTCTTGCCGTAGCTGTAAGAAATATCCTCAAAGGAAAATAAATCAAAGTCATAGTCCCGGCCAACCCAGCCATGAGAATAAAAAATAAAGCCCCAGGATCGTTCATATCATGACACTAACTACCTTCTGCAAAAATTGGGAGCAATTTGCGAATTACGATTCGGCTTTCCCCACTTATTTAGCCTCCCCTAATGTGTGATTCCTATGGGAGATTAAGTTTAATTCAAATCAAATATGCCAAAACTTCTAAGTTTTTCAGACGAATCACGTGGTGCTCTAGAAAAAGGAGTAAACAATTTAGCCAATGCTTTAAAAGTTACAATTGGACCTAAGGGTAGAAATGTTGTTATTGAAAAAAAATTTGGTGCACCAGATATCGTTAATGATGGAGTAACAATTGCGAAAGAAATAGATCTCGAAGATCCATTTGAGAACATAGGAGCAAAGCTCATTGAACAGGTCGCTTCAAAAACCAAAGAAAAAGCTGGTGATGGTACAACAACTGCAACAGTTTTAGCTCAATTAATGGTTCAAGAAGGGTTGAGAAATACAGCAGCGGGAGCCAGCCCAATCGAATTAAGACGTGGAATGGAAAAGGCTGTGGCTCAAATCGTTAATGATCTCAAGAGAAAAAGCAAGTCAGTTAGTGGTGATGCCATTAAGCAAGTTGCAACAGTAAGTGCTGGTGGAGACGAGGAAATAGGTTTAATGATTGCAGATGCGATAGATAAGGTCAGTTTTGATGGAGTAATAACAGTTGAAGAATCTAAATCTCTAGCTACTGAGCTAGACATCACTGAGGGGATGGCATTTGATAGAGGTTATAGCTCACCATATTTTGTGACTGATGAAGATCGCTTAATTTGTGAATTTGAAAATCCCTCAATATTAATTACCGATAAAAAAATTTCATCCATTGCCGATCTTATTCCAGTTCTGGAAACTGTTCAAAAGAATGGAACACCACTAATAATTCTCGCCGAAGAAGTAGAGGGTGAAGCATTAGCTACGCTAGTAGTAAACAAAAACCGCGGTGTCTTACAGGTCGCAGCAGTTAGAGCCCCCTCATTTGGCGAGAGGAGAAAAGCTGCACTAGGAGATATTGCCGTACTAACTGGCGGTACATTAATCAGCGAAGATAAAGCAATGAGTATTGAGAAAGTTCAAATTTCTGATCTAGGTCAAGCCAGAAGAGTAACAATTACAAAAGACAGCACAACAATTGTTGCAAATGACAATCAAAATACCGAACTATCTAATCGCATTGCCTCAATCAAGAGAGAACTGAATGAAACAGACTCTGAGTATGACCAAGAGAAACTAAACGAAAGAATAGCTAAACTCGCAGGGGGTGTAGCCGTAATTAAAGTTGGTGCTCCTACTGAAACTGAACTAAAGAACAGAAAGCTCAGAATTGAGGATGCTCTAAATGCAACTCGAGCAGCCATTGAAGAAGGTATTGTCGCTGGTGGTGGAACAACTCTCCTTGAACTAAGTGAAGGGCTTGAAAATTTATCTAAAAATCTAGAAGGTGATCAAAGGACTGGTGTTGAAATTATAAAAAGAGCCTTAACGGCTCCAACAAAACAAATAGCTATAAATGCGGGATTTAACGGAGATGTTGTTGTTTCAGATATCAAGAGATTAGGTAAAGGCTTCAATGCACAAACTGGAGAATATGTTGATTTACTAGAAGCAGGAATATTAGATGCTGCAAAGGTAATACGACTTGCCCTTCAAGACGCTGTCTCAATAGCCTCACTTCTAATCACAACTGAAGTTGTGATTGCAGACAAACCTGAGCCACCGGCAGCTCCAGGGGCAGAAGGCGGAGACCCAATGGGTGGAATGGGTGGAATGGGTGGAATGGGTGGAATGGGCGGAATGGGCGGAATGGGAATGCCAGGAATGATGTAAGCAAGTGAGAAGATCTACACTCTCAAATTCAATAAAAATTAAAATTCATCAAACAATTTAGTACTTATTTTCTTAACAACCACTTCTTAAGATAACTATATTTAGGTTTAGGAGGTAAAGGAATCAAAGCTTTAATTTCATTTTGATTTATTTCTTTAAATGAATTTTTAGCTTTGCTTTCAATTCTTTCTTTATTAACTATTTCATATGATTTGATTTTAAATGCTTCATCATTATCATCCTTTGGCGATTCAAACTTTTTAGATTCGATTCCTTTTCCCTTATTATCATCATCTTCTAGAATAATTTCTTTATCACCCTCAAAAGAGTTTTCTTGTGATAGATCTATCTTTTGATTACTTAAATTAGAAGGGTTTTGATTCGACTGGCTTAAATCTAAGTTTTTTAATTCTTCCAAACTTTCTACTCCAAAACGGTGGGCCCACTGAGATTTCAGTAGAGAATATAAATCATTATCATTTTCCTTTAGAGCTTCTATAATTTGTTTTTGTAGTTGATACTTTCGAGACTCCAAGGTTCTTTTAAATCACTAAATTAAGATTATCAAGCAAGTTTGCGATTTAAAAGAGGTCTAATAAGAAAAAACAATCCGATTGTAAGAAAAAATAAAATTGCCAGGCAAGAATAACCATTTACGTCTCCATAAGGAGCATTAATTAAAATCAAATTCAGATCTACAGAATTATGATATGCCATTCGAATCGGTTCAATCGCAAATGTTAATGGATTAATCGATGCTATCCATCCAAGCCATTCAGGCATAAAAGAGATGGGAGCCAATGCTGTGCTAGCAAAAAGGACAGGTAGATTCGCTATAAAGATAATCGCAATTAGCTCTATATGTCCTGGCAATACAAAGGCCAATCCAAGACTTAGACCAGTTATTGCAAACACCAATAACAATAAGGTTATTGCTATCAGAAGGAAACCTCCCAGGCTTGGCCAGCCATAACCCAAGAGAGCAGAGGTTGCCATTATTGCAAAACTCTGCAAAAGGCTGATAGTAGTTATGTAGATTACTGAAGAGATTACGATTGAACTCCTACTACTTAATGGAGCAACTAATAATCGATTAAGAAAGCCGAATTCTCTGTCAAACATAAGAGGGAGTCCAGCATTAAGAGCTCCACTAAAAGCAGTAAAGACTATTAAACCTGCACCAAGAAATTCTCCATAGCTACTGCTCCCAGGCAAAAAATCTATTGGGGCATTAGAGAATAACGCTGCAAAAAGCAAAAGCCATATCAAAGGCTGAAGGATTCCAGCAAATAATGTTGAAGGTCTTCGAATTAATTGAATAAAAAGCCTCCATGTTAAGGCAGAAATCTCCTGCAACATTTGATTCAGATCATTTCTAGATTGCTTTTCTTTAGGAATTGATGGATTAGTAGTAATCATGTTTTTAATAATTCAGGTTTAATACGATCAGTTAACGCATCGACTTCTTATTCTCAAGCTTAAAATCTCTTTTACCAGCAAGTTCTAATTCAGCGTCCATAAGGGTTTTCCCAGTAGCTTGCAAATAAACATCATCTAAACTTGGTCGACTGTGAGAAAGTGCAAAAACTTCAAAATTTTCTTTTGAAAGATGACTCGATAAATTTGAGATAACATCATTGTTTTTTACTAAAAAATTTAAAGAATAACCTTGTTTTTGATTCACTACTACATTAGATACCCCATTAATATTTCTAATTAATTTCCTTACAGATTCAGCCTCTGCTTCATCACTAAACTCTCTCACCCTAAGTGTAACTCTATCTCCACCAAGTTCTTTTTTCATATCATCTGGTTTACCACTAGCAATTACTTTTCCTTTATCAATAATAGCCATCTCATCTGCTAATTCATCTACCTCCTCGAGATAATGACTACTTAAAAGAATAGTAGTTTCCTTTTTTCTTAGTTCCTTCAATAATCCCCAGATAACTGATCGACTTTCTATATCCAACCCAACAGTAGGTTCATCAAGAATCAATAATTCTGGTTCATGCAACAATCCTGAAGCTAGGTCAAGTCTTCTTTTCATCCCTCCCGAAAAAGAACCACATCTTCTATCAATCCATTCATGCATATCTAATCTCTGAATCAATTCGTCAATTCTCTTTCTCTTGTATTTGCTATCTAAATGATAAAGATCTCCTTGAAGCTGAAGCAACTCTCTACCTGTAAGTATTTTATCGATTGCAACATCTTGAGCTACATAACCTAATCTTTGCCTAATTTCTTTTTCCTCAAGTAAGACATCACGTCCCCCCACTTCAACATGACCAGAATCAGGAGCCAGGAGAGTACAGATAATTCTTATTGCAGTGCTTTTGCCTGCTCCATTTGGGCCCAACAAACCATACAAAGAACCTTTAGGTACTTTAAGGTTCAGTCCATCTAAAGCCCTAACCGGGCCATAAGACTTAAACAAATCTCTTAGTTGGATGAAAAACATCTAAAAATAGATCGACTAAAGAAACAAGCTGACATCTTCTAACAAATTCTAATTAGTATTAGAGACCAAGGTCATAAAGTTTTAATTTTTATTTTATAGACTTACGAAAATGCTACAGAGAAGTCTTTAATTAAGTCTATTAACTGATCATTGAAAACAATTGACACCTGTAATCTACTAATAACAATCAAAAAACAAACTCCAAACATATAAAGAATAGACCACCTAAACAAACTCTTAGCTCGATCTAAATCCTCTGGATTATCTCTTAATCTGGAAACCAATTGAAGAAGTCTAGAGTTATAAGGAAGTAATAGGATGCCATACAACAAGCCTCCTTCAGGCAAGACAAAGCATCCTAAAAAGCTTAGAAATACAGTTAGATAGGCATACACGGATATAGCTTTTGCTGTAACGAAAGGACCACTTACTGTTGGAAGCATAGGTATGCCAACAGATCTATAATCGTCCCTGAGTAATATGGCTAGGGCCCAAAAATGTGCTGGTGTCCAAACCATTACCAAAGAGAATAGCCACCAACCACCCAATCCAATATGTCCTGCAGCCGCTGCTGCTCCTACAAGAGGGGGGATTGCTCCAGCGACTCCTCCAAAAACTATATTTTGAGATGTTCTAGGTTTTAAGAATGCTGTATATAAGAGAACATAACTACAAAGGCCTAGAAGAGTAAGTCCTGCCGCTAAACAGTTAACTCCACTTACTAAAAGTGCTGAGGCAGCAAGTGTACAAGCAATTGCTCCAATAAAAACAGAAGACTGAGAAAGGCGACCAGAGGGCAATGCTCTATTACTGGTGCGTTTCATTCTTTTATCAAGATCTTGTTCCCATAAGCAGTTAAGAGCTCCTGCTGCTGCTGCTGCAAGAGCTCCTCCACCTAAAGTGCACGCCAATCTTGGAGAGGGTAATGGCCATTCCTCCGAAAGAGCCATTCCACCTACTGTGGTAGCAAGTAATAAAGGAATTAATCTTGGTTTGGCCACCTCTAACCAAGCTGGTAGTTTAATACGCTTTCTGGAGGGAACGATTTCTTCACGATTGACTGGCTGTGAAATTAAATCTGATGTAGAGCTAACCATGACATGTCTCCAAGGTTGATTGATTTGTGAAAAGTGATGGGGAAGATTCATCAATTCCTCTACCTTTAAAATTCAATGCTGCTATTACGGCCACTAATAAGCAGGCAATTAGTTGATGACCAATGATAAGACTAGGTTCACTCATCCTTAGGTGAATCGAAAAAACTCCTAAAAAGATTTGTGAGATGTTCAAAAAAATAATTGTCAAGAGATAGGGCCATTGATTAATAAAAACATCTCTATGAAAAGATGAAACAATTACGAATAAAATCAACAAAAAGCTCATTGGGAGAGCACTTGCTCGATGAAGACCTAAAAGATTGCAAGAATCTCCCAAATCCAAGCATCTTTGAGCTGCCCAAGAGGTTGCCACGCGACTACCTAGTAAAGACTGAGCTACTACTGAAAAAAGAGATAAGAATCCAAAAGAACGAAGCCAAAGTGGAAAAATTGATTTACCAGGGCTAAGTAATTGTTGAGTGACACCACTCATGATCGCAACAAGAATAAATGCAACTGCAAGATGAGCCATGACGATTAAAGATGGCAATAGTTGTAGTACTGTCAAAGCCCCTAAAAAACCCTGAAAAGCAACTAACAAAGTTAAGAATCCATAGGTCCAAGGAAGCCATTTAGGTAAAGTTTTTGACCAAAGCAAAGACAGTGCAAATTGAGTAATTAAAACAATCCCTACGAAGAAGGCATCTAGGCGATGAAACCATTCTAAGAAGACTTGTACATTCATTTGCCTACCAGGCAAAAAAGATCCGTAACACAGAGGCCAGTCTGGGCAAGCGAGACCAGCCTCCATTACTCTGGTTGCTCCTCCAATCACCACAAGAGCGATTAGTGCAACTACCACATGAGCAGCAAGCTGGCCCAATCTAAAGCGTGGCTTTGGTGGATAAATAACCTGCACGTATGCAAAAATCCATCAAGATAATTGTTAATTCAACGTAGCGATTACTTTGTACACGTCACCTGAATAAACGGACTGCAACATAAAGATTCTCTTTAAAAAAAAATTATTCATCTTGAATTAACAATTAGCCGATACATTAATTACTTTTGCCCATAACCTATAAATAGAAAAGGAGATCTTCTTGCCGAAACTGTCGGCCATTTTAACTCTCACATCAAGTTTAATTCTTGGCGTAGCAGGAGTGTGGATTGCATACAACGTCGATATGCTTCCCGTTAGCGCGAGCATGAATGCTCCTGTTTATGATGAACTCTATAAAGTCCTATTCGTTATTGGCTGCATCCTTTTCATAGGTATGACTGCTTTAGTAATTTATAGTCTTATTCAATTTCGTCGTAGGCCTGGAGAAACTGGTGATGGGATTAATTTAGAAGGTAATATTACTCTGGAAATTTTCTGGACAGCAGTCCCTGCAGTCGTTGTTTTGTTTGTAGGTTTATATAGCTACGATATTTATGATCGAATGGGTGGAATGCAACCTTTAATGCATGATCACAGTGGGCAAATGGATAATCAGGCCGAGAGAGTTTGGGGGGTATCGGTTCAGGGCCAATTGAGTCTTCATCTACAAACAATTCAACTTCATTACCAATTGAGTTAACTGCAATGCAATTTGCTTTTATCTTTCATTATCCAAAAGGAGACATTATTTCTGGCGAACTTCATGTTCCAGTTGGGAGAGAAGTTAGTTTAAAAATGGAATCCAAAGATGTAATACATGCTTTTTGGGTGCCTCAATTCAGACTTAAACAAGATGTAATCCCAGGTCAGCCAACGATTTTAAATTTCACTCCTACAAAAGCAGGTAATTTTCCAATTGTTTGCGCAGAATTGTGTGGCCCTTATCATGGTGGAATGAGATCAAACGTAATAGTTGATGAACAAGAAGACTTTGATACTTGGTTAAAAGAAAACTCTAAAGAATCAATATAAATTTATGACTATTTCACTTCAACCAAGCAACTCTCCTCCAGAAAAGCTTCAACCAACTGGATGGCTAAAATATTTGAGTTTTAGTCTCGATCACAAAGTAATTGGACTTCAATATTTAGTTTGTGGTTTCTTGTTTTATTTAATTGGAGGTTCTTTAGCTGGAGCAATAAGGGTAGAACTTATCAGTCCCCTCTCAGATTTCATGCCTAGAGAGGTTTACAACCAAGTTTTAACTCTCCACGGCACAATCATGATTTTTTTATGGATCGTGCCTGTAGTAAATGGTGCCTTTGGCAACTATTTAATACCTTTTTATGTTGGCGCTAGAGACATGGCCTTCCCAAGACTTAATGCAGTTGCTTTTTGGCTAATACCTCCCTCTGGTTTGATGTTGATAACAAGCTATTTCATAAACGGGGCAGCACAATCCGGGTGGACGGCGTATCCACCTTTAAGCATTACTACTCCAGCCGCCGGTCAAATTATTTGGATATTAAGTGTATTACTTTTGGGTGGAAGCTCAATCTTTGGTGGTATTAATTTCATCGCTACCATCCTTAAGTTAAGAAGACCAGGACTTAAATTAATGCAACTACCAATGTATTGCTGGGCAATGCTTGGTACAAGTATTCTTGTCGTTCTATCAACTCCTGTTCTCGCGGGGACTTTAATACTTTTGAGCTTTGACATAGTTGCTCATACCGGTTTCTTTAACCCGAGTCTTGGTGGAAATGTAATTGTTTATCAACATCTTTTTTGGTTTTACTCTCATCCTGCTGTTTATATCATGGTCTTGCCTGCCTTTGGCTTAGTAAGTGAAATACTTCCAATACATAGTAGGAAACCACTCTTTGGTTATACAACAATGGTCTTTTCAATTATGGGAATAGTTGTTTTAGGCCTAGTTGTTTGGGCCCATCATATGTTTACAAGCGGGACTCCTCCATGGATGCGCTTATTTTTTACAATCGCTACTGCATTTATAGCTGTTCCTACAGGTATTAAATTTTTTAATTGGGTTGCAACCTTATGGGGAGGGAAAATATCACTTAATGCTGCAATGCTATTTTCCTGCGGATTTATTATTAACTTTGTTTTAGGTGGAATAACAGGAGTTGCCCTAGCTCAAGTACCTTTTGATGTTCATGTACACGATACCTATTTTGTTGTTGCTCATTTTCACTACATAGTCTATGGAGGTTCTGTATTTGTTATCTTCTCATCTATTTATCACTGGTTCCCAAAATTTACTGGGAAAATGCTCAATGAGAATCTTGGAAGATTTCACTTTATAATTACTTTTATTGGCTTTAATCTTTGTTTTGCTCCTCAACACTGGCTAGGGTTGAATGGGATGCCTCGACGAGTTGCCGAATACGATCCACAATTTCAATTAATCAATCAAATAAGTAGCGTGGGTGCATTATTAATGGCTTTAAGTACGCTACCTTTTCTATGGAATATTCTTCAAAGCATCCTCCACGGGAATGACGCTGGTGATAATCCATGGAATGCACTTACTCCTGAATGGTTAACGACTTCACCTCCTCCTGTTGAGAATTGGAAGGGAGAAGCCCCACTCGTCCTTGAACCATATGGTTATGGAGAAAAAAATTCAAATAAAACTCAGGAGGGAATGAAATGACATCGACAGTTCCAGCAGAGCAATCATCAGAAAGCAAGAAAGATCTCTCAACTGAAGAACATGAAGATTTTCGTTTGTTTGGCTTAATAGCTTTTTTAATCGCAGACGGGATGACCTTTGCAGGTTTTTTTGCAGCATACCTAACTTTCAAAGCAGTAAACCCCATTGGTCCTGATGCTATTTACGAATTAGAACTACCATTACCAACTTTAAATACAGTTTTACTCCTGGTTAGTAGCTTTACTTTTCATCGAGCTGGGAAATTCCTAGAAAAGAATGAATCAAAAGAATGCCAAAAATGGCTTCTCATAACAGGTGCCTTGGGAGTGGCGTTTTTAATCAGTCAAATGTTTGAGTACTTTACTTTGCCTTTTGGATTAACCGACAACCTTTTTGCAAGTACTTTTTATGCATTAACTGGCTTCCATGGGCTTCATGTAACACTTGGATCAATAATGATAATGATTATTTGGTGGCAAACACGTATCCCATCTGGCCGAGTGAATAATGAAAACAAGTTCCCATTTGAAGCAGTAGAGCTCTATTGGCACTTTGTAGACGGGATTTGGGTTGTCTTATTCATCATCCTTTACCTGCTTTGAGAAGTAAATATTGATACTAAGCAAGAAACTTTCAATTAATTTGTTGCCACAATTCCACTTATTGGTCAGAATTATGTTAATTAAAACTGTCTGAAATGCTTGTTGGAAAAGAACTCCTAGACAAAGCAAGATCTTTGAGCAACCGTCCAGAAGACGAAATAGCTAAAGGATGTGGTTATGTAGGGCCAAGCGGTAGAGTTTTACGTAAAAGTTTTTACCGTGCTCTTGTTGAGGCTAAAGGTTATAAACTTCGCTCAAATGGTCCTGGAAGAGCAGGCAACAGATCTTCACGAGGAAGGCAAGCAGAGTTTCGGACAAAAGTTCATGGCAATGGTAATCTTCTTATAGGACATGCCTATACTAAAAAATTAGGTCTTGAACCTGGGCAGGAATTTCGTATCGATGTAAAAAAAGAATCAGGAGCGATAAGTTTGTTACCACTCAAAAAATTATAAATCTTTCAAAGCATATTGTGAAAATAAAATATAAAGCTATTAATTATTAATTCCAACCTTGCTCATTTAGCCATTGAGAATTAATTACTGAGCTTTGTTGGGAAATTGAATCATCATTTTTTACTTTTAGAAGTTTTTCTGCGTACTTAGCCATCAAATCAACTTCCAAATTAACCTTTTCGCCAATTGTCAAAAACTTCAAGCATGTATTAGACCATGTGTGAGGTATTACGGCTACTGAAAATTCACATCCATCAACATATATCTCAGAGATAGTAAGACTTATTCCGTTTAAGCTAATACTCGCCTTATCACACATATATCTACAAAAATTCAAATCATCCCATGAGACTTTCAAATTCCAAGAATTTTTCAAGTTATCAATTGAAATAACTTCACCCAACCCGTCTATGTGTCCACTAACAATATGTCCACCCAAACGGTCAGAAAGACGTAAGGCTGGTTCAAGATTTACATAACCATTTCTCTGAGCTTTTTCTGCAAGATTTGTTCTCTTAAGAGTTTCTTCGCTTATATTTGCAAAAAAAGAATCCTTCATTAATTCAGAAACTGTTAGACAAACTCCATCAACAGAGACACTATCTCCAAGTTTTAGAGGAGAAAAAGGCTTGCACCCATCAACTACCACCCCTAAATTATTTTTCTTAATCGTGCCAATAGACTGAATTAAACCTGTAAACATTATTGAGCCTACAACTTTTAGAATGCTAGTTATGGTATTTAGAAATGTCTTTGAAAAGTTTTTTGAATTTAAATTTAGTTTGATTATGAGTTATTCCAATCTAAGGCCAAGTCTTTTTTCCTCTCAGCAGTGAGTATTGGCAAGGACCAACATTTATTCCAAACACTTTCTTCTGGAAGGAAGATAGATTGATACCTTTTGGAGAAATTTATATTTTTTCTCTTCAAGTCCGGAAAACTCGTTGGTGGCAAATAACCTTTGCTTATAACACGTCTCAAAGAAGCAGTTCCCCACAACGAATTAAACCAATCAGTAGGGAAAGGCTCTGGAGACAGTGAAGGGGAAGCAAGAACTGTCCAATTAAGTGGACTTCCCTCTTGGGGTAAAAGAACTGACAAACGAGGGTCTTCTACAAGGGCATTAACACAGCTAGACAAAGGCAAAACTGCTGCATTGGCTCTACCCGAAACGACCCAATTCAAAGCATTTCTATCATCATAAGACTTTGCTTGGCTCTTGATTTTTGATAAATCATTAACTAAATCTATTTTTTGTGCTATGGAAATCAGAAGATAAGGACTATGAGGAAAAACTATTTGATTTTTAAGTGAACCAGAAAAAATAACCTTCCAAGAATTCTTATTTTCTAGAGCCAGAGAATCTTCGTTCCTAAAAAGTATCACCCAAGGACTAACCGCTAAAGGTAAAAGCTTTTTTTTATAATCCTCGCCTAACCCATCGAGAAAAAAACTAGTCTGCTTGCTGAAATTATTTCTAATATCATCTGCTTTAATTTCTTGAAATAAGTTAATAGCTAACCCAGAAATCCAACCATCATTTAAGACTAATAAATCTGTTTGTTGTTTAAGAGTAGAGTTATAAGAAAATTTTTTCAATTCGATATCTTTTATAGGGGAGAATTCCCAACCTGAAGATAAACTGTTTATAAATTCGTCAGGGAAACTATGAGGAACTCCTCTCAAAGCTAATTTTTTTTGAGAAGTTGAGCACCCAGATAATAAAAGCAAAGAGGAGATGAATCCATATTTGATAAATTCTCTCCTGCCAAATTGATCAGTATTCATATTAATTAAATCCCATGAAAAGTTTTTTCATTCTTCGACTTAAATAGATTACCAACCTCTACATCACATCTTTCAACCATTTCTTTCTGAGTCAATCCTTTGATTTGAGCAAGTAACGATAAAGCTCCAGCCCCAACGCCCTCTTTAACGTAACCAATCTCATAATCTCGAAGAACTTTTTGATTGCTTTCATTAAATCTATAACCACTAGCCAGACCCAGGAGATTGACTTTGAAATGACTGGCGACATGATCCATTAAATGGATAAAAGAATTTCTATTTTTTGCCGAAGAAAGTGTTTCATCAACTAACCATGATGTAGTTCCTATTAAAATTTTACCAACAAATTCAGATCGTAATTTAGGTTCAATTTCATTTAATGCCAAAGCCAATACTGCCAACATTTGACAACCTCCTCCTAATAAAACATCTTGACCAGATTCTATGGCCCCCATCAAAAGACCAACTGCAATTGGCTGAAATGGGTCCCCAACCGCAGCCATAAGCGCAACAGAAGATGGTTTCTTCTTTAAATTTGCGGCTTTAAGTCCTTGATTAACTAATTTTTTTTTTAATTCTGTAGGTGGATTTCTATAACTTCCGCTTATAAGACCATTAACATTTATTCCTAATCCTGAAAGGACTGCAAAAGCTGTAGATGTTCCTCCTGGTACACACTCCGTGACCAAAAGAGATTTTTTTAATTTCTTACCTATTTTAAACCCACCATCAAGTAATAATTTAACTCTAGTTATTTCCATCGCATTCCCTGAGCTCAAGCATCTAGCAGGGCCTATCTCGGGAGACTCGAGGGAAACATGACTAAATGGGGGGCTTTGTAGAAGTCCTGCCGATATGACAGTTGGTTTAATTTTTAAGAACCTTGAGGCAACGTAACTAATCAATGCAGGAGAGACCCCTGCAGGCAAAGGAGGTAAGGGCCATCTTTTTGGAAACAAAGGTCCTCTTAATAAAAGCTCAGCATCTGCAACAGCTGTATAACGTCTAGAAACAGGAGTCGAACCAGCAGCAGAAATGCCTTCAATCTCTGCAGTTCGAGATCCTGCAAGAATTAAAAAGAAAGCCATATTTGTAATATTTTCTTGCCAACTTTTTACTCTTTCATCAACATTTTGCTCTCGCAGACCATCCCCAAAAGCCAAGACTCCTGATGGCAACAAAACATAGTGGTCTCCTTTCATTTTTAATCAATTAGACTCTAGAGAAATTAAATTTTCTAATAGAGCAGGTGGCTCGGGTATGGAAGATTTGAGTCTAGGAAAAATCCAATAAGCCAAAGCGTGTAAACAAAGAACGTAAACGATTTCTTGAGTTATTATCAGAAAGAGTGCAACTACTTGAACTTGTCTCATATCCGGAGTAAAAGAAAGGTTAAAAATATCTATTCCTTTTTCAAGTAATCCTGCTCCAGCACGAGTAAGAATCACCCACAAATTCTCACCAAGCAAGATAGATAAAACCAAAACTCTAATTAAAAAACCCATAGTTCCGATTGACACTCCAACGCTCCAACTTAACCACCAATTCCATCCTTTTTGCCAACTATATCCTAACCACAATGAAAGCAATCCATAGGGGAAGAGCACTAAAGGGCCTCTTAACGGACCCATCAAAGCAGTTAATAGAATTACACATATTGTCACTCCCTCAATCCCTGTCTTAACACCTCTCCTGATTTGAAGAAGAACCAAGGGTAACGGTAAAGCAAGACGAAAAACAGCTCCACCAATAGGTAAATAATAGAGGGCTATCCAAATCAAAGCTGTTGCAGCAGCTAAATAAGAGGACTCAACAATTTTCAAGGCTTTTCTCTTACTCAGAGGAGCTTTATAAACAGACCTGCTGTTAAAAAAGTTTTTATTATCTAAAGTCAAAATTTTTATCTTTTCAAAGATCTATCCTTTAACAAATCACCGCCATCGAAACGTTCGATCTTTTCAACCTCAAACTGAACCCCTGCTTTCCTTAAAGCCTCAGTAACAGTCTCAGCTGGGGCGGCGGGATTAGCGCCTGACAATCTTATAATAATTCTGTATGGCTGTGGATTAAAGATTGTCTTCTTCACTAGTTTGCTTGATTTCTTACTAAGTCTATCTTTATTAGCTATTATTTTTTCTTGAATAGTATTCCCAAAATCTTTTCCATTTTCTTGCCTCTCAACTTTAATTATTGATTTGGTTTTTGGTATTTCATTTGATTTTTGGGGCTTATTATTTATTTTTTCTGAAATTATTGCATTCTCATTGGTATCAAAACTATTTTCCAACTTTTCACCAATTAGAGTATTTGAACATGATTGAAGTGGAAAAAGAATAACTATTAGAAATAATCTAATAAACATTTTCTCTAATAATCTTAAAATATTCAAAATTTTATTTAGTTTTAATTACCCTAACTTTACTAGCTCTTATACGTCCTGTTTTAGTCGTAGAAGGTGATTTTCGAGTGCTGGTTTTTTTTGAAGATGATGACGAATTCAAATCTTTCTTGGTTGTCTTTTTTGTAGAATTTTTTTTCTTAGATGTTACTTTTTTACTTGATTTTTTTGCTGCCAATAATTCAATGGCTTCCTCAATAGAGACATCATCAGCTGCTTTCCCTTCTGGAAGAGAGGCATTTACTTTCCCCTGCTTAACATATAAGCCATATGGGCCATTGAATAACTGGATAGCCTCTTTTTCTCCTTCTGGGACACCGAGCTCCTTCAAAGCAGTTCTTCCCCCTCTTCCTCTTTTAGGGACAGCTAAAAGCTCAAGGGCTCTCTCAAGGCTTACTTGAAGGACATCATCTTCACCTTTAATTGAGCGATAATCTTTTTCGCCACCATTTTTACTCCAAACAACATACGGACCAAATCTCCCCAAACTTGATTGAACCCTACCTCCATCTGGGTGCTCCCCAAGTAGACGTGGTAATTGAATTAATCCAAGAGCCTCTTCAAAGGTCAAATTCTCTGGTTTTAAATTCTTTGGTAATGAAGTCCTTTTTGGATTTGGAGCTTTTTTTAATGATTTATCTTCCAGATATTCAAGTGCTTTCTCAACGTCTATATCTTCCTCTTTTATTTTCTCTGGCAACAAAACCTGAACCTTTGATGAATCTTGCTTCAGATAGAGACCATATTGACTACTTTTGAACAAGCGAAGATTCCCTAATTTCTTCTTACCTTTCGGAGCTCCGAGATCCTTCAATTCAACTACTAAGCCTCGTTGAACAAAATGACCATACCTACCATTTAATAGATATAAATTCTGTCCAGTTTCAGGATCAACCCCGAGTGATTCAGGTCCCTCAGCTTTTTGTTTTAAAATCATCTCTGCGATATCCTCGTCCAAATCTGCAGGAGTAATTTCCTGTGGGAGAGTAGCTGTTATAGGCTTACCATTTTCACCAAGTTGTTTTGATTCCAAGTATGTCCCGAACTTCCCTAATCTAACAAGGGAGGATAGTCCCTCCAAAGAAACAGCTCGGAATTCACCTCCATCTATATCTCCTTCTCTTTGCTGAACTTGATTTTCTAGACCAGTATCACCTTTATAAAAACCTTTTAGATATGGGAGCCAATTCACTTTGCCTGTTGAGATCTCATCAAGTGTAGATTCCATACGAGCTGTAAAGCTCGTATCTACAAGGTCAGGAAAATGTTCTTCAAGAAGAGCTGTAACAGCAAATGCTGTAAAACTGGGAGTCAAAGAATTATTGTTAAGGACTGAATAACCTCGATCAACGATTGTTCCTATTATACTTGCGTACGTTGATGGACGTCCTATACCTTCTTTTTCAAGTGTTTTAACTAATGAAGCCTCGCTATATCTAGCAGGAGGTTGAGTTTGATGCCCAAACGCCTCTACATTATTAGCTGTTGGGCAGTCTCCTACAGATAATTTAGGCAAAAGTACTTCTTGTTCTTCAAGTGCGCTATCAGGATCATCAGTACCTTCAACATAAGCTCTAAAGAAGCCAGGGAAATCTATTCTTTTACCACTTGCCCTGAAAGAGACATCTGATGCTTGCAATTCAACTCCAAGCATTGTCAACCTTGCATCGGCCATTTGACTGGCAACTGTTCGTTTCCAAATCAGTTCGTACAAAGAAAGGTCCCTTCCTTGCAAGTTGGACTCTTTGGGTGTTTTAAAGCTCTCACCAGAAGGACGTATTGCTTCATGAGCTTCTTGAGCATTTCTCGTCTTGTTTGAAAATTGGCGCGGCTTATTATTTAAATATTCAACACCATATTTTGATTCAACACACTTTCTTGAAGCATTAATTGCCTGATCGGACAAATGAACAGAATCTGTTCTCATATATGTAATAAAACCTCTTTCATACAAGCCCTGGGCACATCTCATCGTCTCTCTAGCTGATAACCGAAGTTTTCTATTAGCTTCTTGTTGTAATGTGCTTGTTGTAAAAGGAGGAACTGGTTTACGAATTGACGGTTTTTCTTCGACATTTATAACTTTCCAGCTATCAGTACTTAATTTTTGAGCAAGTTCCTTAGATTCTTCTTCATTGAGTAATTTAACGTTTCGACCAGGTTTCAATAATCCAGTTGATTCATCAAAATCACTACCACTTGCAATTCTTTGTCCGCCAATTGAGGTCATTTGCACCTCAAATTCACTACCTTCTTTTTCTAATTTTGCTTTTAAATCCCAATAACTCCCACTTTTAAAAGATCTCCTGGCTCTCTCACGCAGAACCAGCAATCTTACTGCAACTGATTGGACTCTGCCAGCAGATAAGCCCCAAGAAACTTTTTTCCATAAAAGAGGAGACAACGTATAACCAACTAATCTGTCTAAGATCCTCCTTGTTTCTTGGGCGTGAACTAATTCCATATCAATTTCTCTTGTTTTTGATAAAGCTTTGGAAATAGCTTCTTTAGTTATCTCATGAAAAACCATCCTCTTAACAGGGATTTTGGGATCAAGTACATTCATTAAATGCCAACTAATACTTTCCCCTTCTCTGTCTTCATCAGTCGCAAGCAATAATTCGGCGGCGCCCTTCAAAGATTGTTTTAATTCCTTGACAATTTTCTTTTTGTCTTTGGGGACGACATACAAAGGATCAAAATCAGCCGTTGTATTAACCCCAATAGTGGCCCACTTCTCTCCTTTGTGCTTTGCAGGGATCTCAGAGGCATTATTAGGCAAGTCTCTTATGTGCCCCATTGACGCAAGAACTTGAAAATCCTTAGGCAAAAAACCTTTAATAGTTTTTGCCTTTGTGGGACTTTCAACAATTACCAGAGTATGGTCAGTGGGCATCAGCTCAATTTTCCTCCTTCTTATCTAACGTACTGAACAGTAAAATGCATAGCCCAAAATGATAAAAAAGGCATATTTCATAACTTCGCTAGAGTTATAAAATCAGACACAGCATAAAAACAATACATAAATGGGAGAACTTTTGTCTTTTCAAATATTCATAAACGAGCCTGTAGAGCTTCTGAATCTCTCTTTAAATGCCAAAGCAGTACTACCAGAGGCTGTCGTTCTTATGGCAATGTTAGGGACTCTTTTGGTTGATTTGGCTGGTGAAAAGATCTCAGCTCGTTGGTCTCCTCCAATTTGTTATGCAGGTCTTGGTACATCTTTGATTTTGCTAATACTGCAATGGAATGGAGAAATTCAAGAATCTTTCTTAGGTGCATTCGTCGCAGACAATCTTGCTATTGCTTTTAGAGGGGTAATAGCTCTATCAACTCTTATTTCTCTGCTAATCAGTTGGAAATATGCTGAACAAAATGGAAGTCCTATTGGTGAATTCGCAGCAATATTATTAGCTGCCACACTTGGAGCAATGCTGCTATGTGGTTCAACTGATTTGGTAAGTGTTTTTGTTTCACTAGAAACACTTTCCGTTGCCAGCTACTTACTTTCTGGTTATCTCAAAAGAGATGCCAGAAGTTCAGAAGCTGCTTTAAAATACTTATTAGTTGGTTCGGCTGCAGCCGCTGTATTTCTGTATGGAGCATCCCTACTTTATGGAATAAGTGGATCTACAAATTTAAAAGAAATAGGAATATCCTTGATAAGTGCTCCAACACCTTTATCTGCATTAGCCCTTGTTTTCGTATTGTCTACAGTAGCTTTTAAAGTTGCGGCAGTTCCATTTCACCAATGGACTCCAGATGTTTACGAAGGTTCTCCTACTCCAGTCGTTGCCTTTTTATCTGTAGGATCCAAAGCAGCAGGTTTTGCACTTGCAATAAGGATACTAGTCGGATGTTTTAGCGCTTTTGACACACAATGGAAATTATTATTTACTGTTTTAGCTGTTCTAAGCATGTCGCTGGGAAATGTTGTAGCGCTAGCTCAAAAATCTATGAAAAGGATGTTGGCCTATAGCTCGATTGGACAAGCTGGATTTGTAATGATTGGATTAGTTTGCGGAACTGAAGATGGTTTTGCTGCAATGGTTCTATACATGGCAGCCTACTTATTTATGAATCTTGGTGCTTTTGCATGCGTAATACTCTTCTCAATAAGAACTGGGAGTGATCAAATCTCAGATTATGCAGGTCTATACCAAAAAGATCCATTAATTACATTGGGATTAAGTTTATGCCTTCTTTCTTTGGGAGGTATTCCTCCAATGTTGGGTTTCTTTGGGAAGATTTATTTATTTTTTGCTGGATGGGCAGATGAGCAATACTTACTAGTAAGTATTGGCTTGGTTACCTCGGTTATTTCTATTTACTATTACATCTCAGTTATAAAAATGATGGTCGTAACAGAACCGAAAGAAGCTTCTGATGTTGTGAAAGCTTACCCATCCATAGAATGGTCAATGAAAGGGATGTCGTCTCTCAAAGTAGCATTAATTTTTTGTGTCCTAGTAACTGCTATTGGTGGAATCATTTCAAACCCTCTCTTTAACTTTGCTGATAGTGCGGTAAACGGAACTCCATTGCTTCAAGAAGCTATTACTCTTGCAAGTAAAAGTTCAATTGGCTAACCAATTAAAATCATTGAAAAAATCTGTAGCTCGTCTAAAGAATGTAAATAAATTTTATGGAGAAGGCTCAGTCAAAGTGAAAGCTCTTGACGAACTAAACCTTGAGGTTTCCCAGGGCGATTACATTGCCGTAATGGGCGCAAGTGGCTCTGGCAAAAGTACTGCAATGAATATACTTGGATGCCTTGATCGTCCTACGAATGGGACTTATGAATTAAATGGAACTGCAGTAGAAAAGCTCAATGATGACTTACTGGCAGATATTAGAAACAAAGAACTGGGTTTCGTTTTTCAGCAATTTCATCTACTTCAAGAGGTTTCAGCACTTGAGAATGTAATGCTTCCAATGATTTATGCATGCGTTCCCTCTTTAGAAAGGAAGAAACGTGCTGAGGAAGCTCTTGATCGAGTTGGACTTGGCAACAGAATGACCAATCTACCTAATCAATTGTCTGGAGGACAACAACAAAGAGTCGCCATAGCAAGAGCAATAATCAATCAACCATCACTCTTATTAGCAGATGAACCAACTGGTGCTCTAGATTCCAAAACGACTGAAGATGTTTTAAATCTTTTTGACCAACTTCATAGTCAAGGAATAACAATTGTCTTAGTTACTCATGAAGACAATGTCGCTCAAAGAGCAAAAAAAATCGCAAGATTTAGAGATGGGAAGGTAACAGAGATTACTAATAATTAACTCAGGCAATCATATTTAAGTAGATAGGAATTTCTCTTTATCTTCTTTAAAAATAATCAATCTTCCAATTGAGTCGATACCTTTGATATCCCATATATTGCCAGTTTCTTTATCAATGTATTTTTTTGACCACAATCTTTCTTCAACCTTACTGCATATAAGATTTTTATTTTCTAAAAGATCTAAGGATCTCTCTATTGCAAGTAAAACTTCTGATGACCAAAAATTTATATTCATCTTTTTATCTCTAACGATTTGTTTTAGTGAAATCCCCTCTTTGGGAACATTATTGAAAACGTTTAAACCTACTCCAACTCTTAATAATCTAAGTTTTCCACCTCTAAAAAATAATCTAGGTAAAATTCCAGCTAATTTTTGACCATCAACTAATAGATCATTTGGCCATTTTATTTTGACATTAACTCCTATCCGTTCAATTCTCTCAACCAAAGCTAATGCAACCGCTAAACCATAAAGTTGAGAATTGTTTTCATATGGACCTTCTCTCTTAATAGCTGCACTAACCCAAACCCCTCCTTTTGGAGCGTGCCAAATGCGACCAACTTGACCTTGACCAAATCTTTGGCAAGAAGCAAACATTGCTTTTGGCTGATTGGTTTTTACTGGTTTCTCTTCAATCCATTTTGTTAGCTCAATTTCAGTGCTAGCACAAATAGGTTTCAACTTTAATCGCCAAGATCTTGTAGAGAAATGATTTAATTTCTGATATCTAGAAATCACCCCTACGCCTCTATAGAGTTTTTGATTATTCATATTTCAAAAATCATATGTTCTAAAAAAATCAAGAATTATCCATTGATTTTTTCATCTCCTCTAATTCAACTTCAACTTCTTGGATTTCCACAGTCTTTACTTCATTTACATCTAAATCAGAAGGAGGCAAAGCTATTGCTTCAACACCTGATTTCAATTGACTCCTCAATGTCTCTAATTCTTTTTCTATATCATCACCTCCCTCTAGAGCAGCGAACTTACTTTCTATATCTTCTCCTGCCAACTCTAAGGCTGCTTGCCCCGAAGCTTCCAAAGCTTCTACTTTATCTTCCATTCTCTCAAATGCAGCCATAGCAGACTTACCACCCAAATCACCAACTGCACTTTGAATTTTTTGCTGAGCTTTAGCTGCTTGAGCTCTTGCTTTAAGCATATCTTTTTTAGTTCGAGCCTCCGCAATCTTTCTTTCTAATAACAAAAGACTTTTTTTAAGTTTTTCAACTTGACCATTTTGTGATTGAAATTGAGTTGTTAAAGCTTCAAAGGTTTCCTGAAAAGTTTTTTTTCTACTTAATGCTTCCCTGGCCAGATCATCCTCTCCTTTTTTTAAGGCTAATTCAGCTCTAGAGAACCAATTTTGAATTTGCTCTTTTGCTTGATTTGCCTGATTCTCTAATCTTTTTTGACTTGCAATAGCAATAGCTACCGCTTGTCGTAGTTTCACCAAGTCTTCTTGCATATCAGCAACAGATTGATCAAGAATTTTTATCGGATCTTCTGCATCACTAACAAAGGCATTTAGATTTGCCCTTACTAAGCGACTTAACCTATCTAATAATCCCATTAGTATCTTTTATGCAAACTAGAAAATATTAGCTAGATTTAAGCACTAATTCATCATTAGTGTCTAATTTAAATTGATTTTAGAAGACTTAAAGCATAAAACAAAAGCAAAAAGAGAGCAGTCAATATATTCATGCTTAGAAGAAATCAAGTCTTCATGGAAAGGGAATGTAGGAGGCCTGATTCAAGATTGGGTAGAAATAGCTGGTGAGCAACTTGCATTGAATTGCACACCACTTAACATTCAAAATAAAGTTCTAACGATTGGAGCAAGCCATCCACAGTGGCGACAGGCGCTCCAATACAACCGTTTGGAGTTAATTGAATCTTTAAAATCATATGGATATCAAGTAAAGGAGATAAGGATTAGGCAACATTATCCAATTGAGCTAGTCAAAAGAGAAACTGAAAAAGAAATTTGGGAAAATCACCCAAGCAGAACTGATAAAAATGGAATCACCAATTGTCCTTTTTGCAAAGTGCCTTCTCCTAAGGGAGAAATTAAATTATGGGGTAAATGTAGTTTTTGTAGGAGAAAAGAATTGAAAATAGATTGAGGTATTTACCTTAGGCTTCAAGTAATAAAATCCCCATTTGTCCCATTGCTAGTATTTGATATTCTGCTTTCTTAAAGCCGGCAGAAAGTGCTAAATGAATTTGTTTTTCCCCTGACGGGAAATTAATTAAGCTTTTTTTTATGTATGAATATTCCTGTCCTAAACCGAGAAGTGATGCGATGGGAACAACATAAAGACTTAGATAAATTTTTTGAAAAAGCCCTTGTATTGAACCTCCTTCAAAAGATCTAAAGTCCAATATTCCTGCTCTTCCACCTGGTCTTAAGATTCTCACAGCCTCTCTAAGCCCTGCATAAGAACTAGAAAGATTCCTTAAGCCATAGGACATCAAAAGGCCATCAAATTCATTTGATGCGAGATTAGTTTGTAAAGCATCACCATTTATCCATTCAATTGAAGAATATTTTTGCTTAGATCTTTCTCTCGCAACTAATAATGCTTGAGAAGCTGAATCTAACCCAGTAATATTTTTCGAACTTTTCATATATCTAGCCAAAAGTATTGACATATCACCAGTTCCACAACAAAGATCAATCCATTTTTCTCCAAAAGTGGGGTGAAGAATTTCCAACAATTTTCTTTTCCAAAACCTATGCAATCCAAAGCTGAATATATCATTTAGAAAATCATATCTTGAAGAAATTGAATTAAACATTTCCTCAATAGCTCTAGTATTACCAGGCCTCATATGAATATACAAAAACATTTAAATCAAATATAACTTTAACGCATAATTAATGTCTTATTAATTTTTTTATCATTCAATTGGTCTTATAGGTAAATTTTCCTTAATTAAATATTCTTTTATTTCTTTTATAGTTAATTGTCCATCATGTAACAGGGACGCCAAGAGAGCAGCCGAAGATTTCCCTAGAGTAAAAGCCTCTTTAATATCTCTCAAACAACCAGCGCCTCCCGAAGCTATTACTGGTATTGGAACTTTCTCAGAAATAGTTTTAGTGAGCTCAATGTCATAACCATTTTGAGTGCCATCACCGTCCATGGAAGTTAAAAGTATTTCCCCTGCACCAAGCTGAAATACTTTTTCTGCCCATTCAATGACATCTAAACCAGTATTTTTACGTCCACCACTCACATAAACGTCCCATTTATTAGGGATATTTTTGTTCTTTTTTGCATCAATTGCAACCACAATACATTGAGAACCAAAACGATTTGCCCCTTGAGAAATCAAGGAAGAGTCTTTAACAGCACTGGAATTTAAGCTTACTTTGTCAGCTCCAGCTCTTAGTAATTCATTTATTCCATTCAATGAACTTATGCCTCCGCCAACAGTGAAAGGAATGGTTACAGCTTCAGATGTTCGTCTAACCATTTCAACCAAAGTAGATCTTTTTTCGTGTGTAGCTGTTATATCAAGGAAGACCAATTCATCCGCTCCAGCCTTGCTGTATCTACATCCCAACTCAACCGGATCGCCTGCATCACGCAATCCAACAAAATTAACTCCCTTCACCACTCGTCCGTTTGAAACATCAAGACAAGGAATCAATCTTAAAGCAACCATGATTTTTAAACAGAGGAACTGTTAAGGTGCCCGAAATTAAGTAATTTAATTCCATGGCTAAGCCAACCTCCCTTTCAAGGATAGGTTCAAAAATTAAGATTGATATTGAACGTGTAAGAGATCGCATACCTTCTTATTTGATAGACCAACTATCAGAAAACCCAAGAGGCACTGTGATCGACTATAAAATGACTGACGGCAGGGGTGGAATTGGTGTGGTAATTAAAATGAATGATGGAAGCAAGCATTGGTTCTTTGAAGATGAAGTTTCTTAACCCTGAGATAAAAAAGTGAGTGATGCTAGGCAACTCCTTGGAATAAAAGGAGGTTCTGAAACAAACAACATATGGAAGCTTCGTTTGCAATTAATGAAGCCCATTACATGGATTCCATTGCTTTGGGGAGTCATATGCGGAGCAGCTGCCAGTGGGAATTTCCATTGGGAATTAAGCAACGTACTTGCATCAGTAAGTTGTATGCTCATGAGTGGCCCACTCTTAACTGGATACACCCAAACAATAAATGATTACTTTGATAGAGAAATAGACGCTATTAATGAACCGAATAGACCCATCCCATCAGGTGCGATTTCCCTTTTTCAAGTCAAATTGCAAATTTGGGTTTTATTAATAGCTGGTCTTGGTGTTGCCTATTTATTGGATCTATGGGCACATCACACAATTCCTTCAGTCCTCTTGCTGGCATTGGGAGGTTCATTTGTAAGTTATATTTATTCGGCACCTCCATTAAAACTAAAACAAAACGGTTGGCTTGGTAATTATGCGCTCGGTGCAAGTTATATAGCTCTTCCTTGGTGGGCTGGGCAGGCTCTTTTTGGACACTTAACCTGGACAACCGCCCTACTTACTCTTGCGTACAGCTTGTCAGGATTAGGAATAGCTGTGATAAACGATTTCAAAAGCGTGGAAGGAGATAAAAGCCTTGGACTTGAATCACTTCCTGTCGTTTTTGGTATTAAGAATGCAAGTCGTATTAGCGCAGGAATGATAGATATTTTTCAACTCGCAATGGTAGTAGTTTTAATAGCGATTGGACAACATTTTGCATCTGTCATTTTGGTTTTACTAATAATTCCTCAAATAACATTTCAAGATATATGGCTATTACGTGACCCATTAAAATTTGATGTTAAATACCAAGCCAGCGCTCAACCATTTCTAATCTTAGGGATGCTTGTAACTGCTATTGCCATTGGACATAGTTCCTTAATTATTTTATAAAATTAAGGAACTATTTAAGAATATATTTATATCATTTTTCTTTTACTAACTTTTTAATTTATATAAAACAGCGATATAAAAACCATCTCCATTACCTTTCTCCCCAGGCCAAATTTGTTTTTCATATTCTAATGAAAATTCAGACCTTAATTTAAGAAAATTTTTGATCTGATTAAAATTTTCATCAGGGTGAATCGTACAAGTGGAATAGACCAATTTGCCTCCACTTTTCAATAAAGGTGACAACGAATTTATTAACTGACTTTGAAGCGAAACAAGTTCCTGGATATTATCTTTGTTCATTCTCCATCTAGCATCAGGATGACGCGCAAGAGTACCCAATCCAGAACATGGAGCATCAATTAGTATTCGATCAAAAAAACATTTCCATTCAGGATGCTTTTCTAATAACTCATTAGAGTCAGCAACCAATAGTTGTAAACAGTTAGTTCCAAGTCTTTCTGAGTTGGCTGATATTTTTTTAGATCTTCGGGATGATCGATCAACAGACCAAATTTCACCATTATTATTGATTAATTCAGCAATATGAGTTGATTTACCTCCTGGTGCAGCGCAAGCGTCAAGGATCTTTTCTCCAGGCAAAGCTCCTACTAATGGCGCAATTAATTGTGAAGATCTATCTTGGACACTCCATTTCCCTTCTTCATAACCTGGCCATTTTTTAGGTTCACCAATACCCGCAGGGACTTCCAACCCATAAGGACAACCTGGAATTAATTGATTTTTAATGCCAAAGGAATCAAAAAGTTCTTTTACATCTTTTATATCTGCACGTAATTTATTCACTCTTATATCAATAGGACTAACACTATTGAATGCTTGTGCAATCTTTTGAGCATCTTCGACCCCCTTCCAATCAATCAATTCATCTGCCAACCAAAGAGGTAGAGACTCATTTTTAGCTAGTTCTAAACTGGGATTTTTAGATTTAGGTAGTGAAAGACCTCTCTCTTTACTTCGAAGAGCCGATCGCAAAATACCATTTGCAACAGGCGCAAGCTTTGTCAAACGAAGAGTTTTTGTAAGCTCTACAGTTGTGTTGATAGCAGCAGCTGGAGGTATTCGCTCCATTTTCAAGATTTGATAAAGCCCAAGGTGCAATAACCATCTAAATATCGGAGGTTGCTTTTTAGCCGGTACTTTGCCTAAGAAATCTATCCAGCGATCTAAAAAATATCTTTGTCGAATTGCGCCATAAGAAAGCTCAGTTATTAAAGCTTTATCAATCGACTTGAATGAATAAATGCTAAAAGTCCTATCCAATGCAAAATCTGCAAACGCCCCTCCTCCAACTGCTTGAATAACTTCCAAAGCAGCTTTCCTTGCATCTAACCCTTTTATGGATGCCAGATTTTTACTCAAAGGTAAACAGTAAACATTGCCCAGGTCTCCAAACTTTTAAATCACAATCATAAAGTGCTTAATCTTTAATGGTCAAAACGAAATAAAAAATAGCTCTTTCCCACAAAATGAAAATGATTGTCATTTCGCTATGACAGCGCTAAAGGTGTAACAAGTGATACTTTCGCTCGTTTTTTCTACCGTGTAAAATATGATACATAATCTTTATGTGTGAGGACACAATGAAGCTTTTTCAACGTTTATTAGTAGCTCCTGCAGCTTTGGGCCTTATGGCTCCTGTTGCAGTTAATGCTGACACAGCATTCTCATCAACCACCTCTCTTTCTGGTGGTGCTTATTTCACTGTTGGTTCTGTTTCTGACGGCGGAACAACAGACACAGAAGAAGAGCTTTATATGCAGTATGCATATGGCCTTGATGTAACTTCTAGCTTCACTGGCGAAGACCTTTTCTACGCAGGTATTGAGACTGGTAATGCTAGTGGTCCATTAGCAAGCATGGATAGTGCTGTAGAAGGATCTGGTGCTCTTAATGTTCACTCATTATTCTACTCATTCCCAGTTGGCGATCTTTCAGTAACTACTGGTCCTTTGGTTGATCAGGATGATGTTGTTGCTGCAACAACTTCTGCTTACTCAGATGCTTTCAGACTAGGCGCTATGCCTTACTCATTAGCTGGCAACGAAACTGGGCCTGGTGTTGCTGTTGAATATTCAAACGACAACGGCGTAGTTGCTTCTGCTAGCTTCGTATCTCTTGGTGGTACTTCTGCAACAACAGGTATCAATTCTGATGATGCTGATGATGTTGCGACTTTCACTCTTGGATATAACGGCGACGGATTTGGTGGCGGTCTAGTAATCGCTTCTAACGACGGCGATGCTGGAGCTGGATACGACACGTTTGGTGGTGGTATCTACTACAGCCCAGAGTCAATTGATGCAACATTCAGCGTCGCTTATGACACAAATGATCCAGAAACTGGTGCTGATGCAACTGACTTGTTCATCGGTGTTGACTACGAAGTTGGTCCTGGAACATTAAGTGCTGCATACAACACAACTGATGTTGATGGTAGTGATTCTTTAGATTCAACAGGATTTGAAGTTTCTTACACTTATGCATTGAACGACAATGTATCAATCACTCCTGGTTTCTTCACAGTAGAAGATACAAGTACTGGTGATGATGATTCTGGTGTAGTTGTTGAAACTGCTTTCAGCTTCTAAATCACATAGAAACTTAAATTTCTAAAGACAAGAAAAGCTCCTGTCCAATAGTCAGGAGCTTTTTTTTGTGTAATATTTTAATCAACAGTATTTTTATAAAATCAAATTATCCATTTTAGTTTTTCCATAAACCATTAGAAATGCCTCTGCTACCTAGACGTTTTGAACGTCTAAAATCAGTACTAAATAAAAGAATTTCTGATCTCACAGTCTTAATTGAAAATGTCGAAAAGCCTCACAATCTTTCAGCGATAATAAGAAGCTGTGATGCTGTTGGTGTTCTTGAGGCATATGCAATCTTCAACAAAGAAAAATTTTTAACCTTTAATAGCACCGCTCAAGGCAGTCAAAAATGGGTCAAAATAAACCAATATAAAGAGACCGCCGAAGCAATAAAAGTTCTTAAAAATAAAGGTTTTAAATTGTATGGTACGAACTTGAATCCTAGGTCAATTGACTACAGAAAATGTGATTTTACTGGACCAACTGCATTTATCTTAGGTGCTGAAAAATGGGGTATTAGTGAAGAGGCTTCAAGTCTAGTAGATGAGCATATACATATTCCAATGAGAGGAATGGTTGAATCTTTGAATGTGTCAGTTGCAGCATCGGCATTATTATTTGAAGCGTTAAGGCAACGTCAAGTAGCCAATATAATTCCTGAATCAGGAGAAGGTATGAGTCAAGAAACATACAAAGCAAAGATCTTCGAGTGGGCTTACCCTGATGTTGCTAAATGGTGCAAAAACGAAGGCAAAGAATATCCAGAACTTAATGAAAAAGGTGAAATTATCGACGATCTTCCAAGATCAAAAAAGATGAGATATTAAATTCCAAATCTCAATTAGGATCTAATCCTGCAGGCTAGTTTCACTTATAAGTTTCTCTAAGCCTTCTCCAATAAACGATAGTCCCAACACTAAAACGAACATAGCCATGCCAGGATAGATAGCTGTCCACCAGATACCAGTAGGTAAGGCAACTAATGCCATATTCAAATCACTTCCCCATTCTGGAATATTCTCAGGAAGACCTAGTCCAAGAAAGCCCAACCCCCCAAGAACTAATACAGCATCTGCAGCATTAAGTGTTAAGACTACAGGGACAGAGGTAAGAACATTTTTCAGAAGATACTTTCTTATCACCCACAATGGAGAAGCTCCCATTGATATGGCTGCCTCAATATAAAGTTCTGATTTAACCTGTGAAGTCTGGTTTCTAACAAGTCGAAAATATTGAGGAATATAAACTACACACAATGCTATTGAAGCATTCAATATGCCTCTCCCCAATAAAAATGCCATTACCACAGACAGAAGTAGGACAGGGATGGTATAAAGCGTATCCATGAGAAGAACCAAAACCCTATCCAAAAGCCCACCAATGTAGCCACTTAAAAGTCCCAAAGGAATTCCCACCACAACAGCAAGGGATACGGCTACAAAAACCACCTGTAAGGCAACTCCACTCGCAGCCAAAGTCCTAATACACACATCTCTTCCTAGTCGATCTGTTCCACACCAGTGATCTATGGATGGAGCTGAAAGAATCGGATTCCCCAAGCCAAATTCACCATTAGGTACAATCTTTAAAGATATTATTAATGGCATAAAAATAGAAATACCTATATACACGGATAGAATCATCAGACCGGCAAACAATAATCGTGTCGACAAATTCTTTCCTCTTAAAAAATCTCTTATATTCAATGATCAAATAATAAAACCTAATTAAATTTAGCTTTAAAAGGTAGAAAATAAAAAAAAAATTGCTTAAATAAAGGAATACATACAATTCAAGATGAACTTAAAGAATGATGGTCTCACCGTTGGTGAGCTCTCAATAACCATTGCAGCATTAATAATTATAGGTTTTATATGGACAAACATCACCAAAGACAATGCTAATCAGGAAGTCTCAGTTTTTATAAATAATTCAGGCACAATAAGCTATCCAAAACAATCATAAATTTTAAAAATATATATTAATCATTATTTAATTTCAGGACGGCCATAAAAGCCTCTTGGGGAACATCGACTTTCCCCATAGACTTCATCCGTTTTTTTCCTTTTGCCTGTTTCTTCAACAATTTCTTTTTTCTAGAAATATCTCCCCCATAGCACTTGGACAACACATCTTTTCGTAATGCACTAATACCTTCACTTGCAATAATTCGACTCCCAATAGAAGCCTGTAAAGGAATCTTAAATTGTTGTTTTGGAATAAGTTCTTTTAATTTCTCAACAAGTCCTTTCCCTACACCATAAGCATTATCTTTATGAACAATTGTCGTTAAAGGGTCTGCTCGCTCTGAATTAATTAAAACGTCTAATCTGACTAAATCATTTTCTCTATAACCTATCAAGTGATATTCCATAGAAGCATATCCCTTAGTTCTACTTTTCATCTGGTCAAAGAAGTCGGTGACAACTTCCGCTAGAGGTATTTCATAAATAAGAGTAACTCGATCAGTCGTTATGTACTTCATATCAATAAAGTCACCTCTTCTGTCCTGACAAAGTCCCATCAAAGTTCCGTTGTAATCATTAGGAGCATATATTTCCATTCGGACGTAGGGTTCTTCTATAGTTTCACGTTTTTGAGGGTCTGGAAGTGTAGCTGGATTATCGATCATCAAAACTTCTCCATCAGTCATTTTTACTTTATAAATAACTGATGGTGCAGTAACAATTAAATCCAAATCATATTCGCGCTCTAAACGCTCTTGAACAATTTCCATATGCAGTAAGCCTAAGAATCCACAACGGAAGCCAAATCCCATTGCACTACTTGTTTCAGGTTCATATTTCAATGCAGCATCGGATAACTGTAATTTATCTAGAGCCTCTCTGAGATCTGGATATTGATCTGCATCAGTGGGGAACAAACCACAAAAAACCATTGGTTTGGCTTCGGTATATCCTGGCAAAGCTTCTTCAGCAGGTCTATCCTGCAATGTGATCGTATCCCCTACTCTTGCATCAGCAACTGCCTTGATTGATGCAGCTAAATATCCAACTTCACCTGCATGAAGAGAATTTACTTTTACTTGATCAGGAGCCATAACACCTATTTCATCTAGCTCATAATTTTTTTTACTAGCCATAAGTAAAATCTTGTCTTTCTTGCTTATGCCACCACTCATGATTCTGAAATAAACAATCACCCCTCTATAAGGGTCATAATAAGAATCAAAGATAAGTGCTTTTGTAGCTTGATCAGCATTATCTGCAGGAGAAGGTATTCTATCTACTACTGCTTGCAGTATTTCTGGAATACCAACCCCTGTTTTAGCAGAACAGGAAATTGCCTTAGATGTATCCAAACCAATAATTGACTCAATCTCATTTTTGATTTTTTCAGGATCAGCACCAGGTAAATCAACTTTATTGAGAACAGGAATAATCTCTAAATCATTTTCTAAGGCTAAATAAACATTGGCCAAAGTTTGAGCTTCTACTCCCTGACTAGCATCAACAACCAGCAAGGCACCTTCACAAGCCTGCAATGATCTACTCACCTCATAAGAAAAGTCAACATGGCCAGGAGTATCAATCAGATTCAAGACATATTCCTCTCCATCATCAGCTTTATAATTCATCCGAGCAGCCTGTAATTTTATAGTTATCCCCCTCTCTCTCTCAAGATCCATGTTGTCCAAGAATTGTTCTTGCATGTCTCTAGAGGAGACTGTGCCAGTGTCCTGTAGAAGCCTATCTGCCAAGGTTGATTTGCCATGGTCAATATGCGCAATAATGCAGAAGTTTCTCAGGTGAGAAATGGGCACATTAGTCATTCGGAAGCAATTAAAACAACAAGATCTCTATTTATCAATTCAACTCTGAATAAATATTAAATATAACTCACCAGTACTAAAGTTTTAAATTAATTTAAGCAAGAAATCGTTTCTTTTGCGAATTGCCAAAAGTGCATCTTGATTTGAATTAATATCTATCCCGATACTAGGAAAAAGCTCTAACATTTTATTCTTCCATTTACTTGATTTCATTTTTTCATGACAGCAGCGGTTTAAAACTTCGATCATGATTGATACTGCTGTGCTTGCACCCGGAGAAGCTCCAAGCAAAGCAGCTAAGGATCCATCCGATGAAGTCACAACTTCTGTCCCCATCTTCAAAACACCACCTTTAGGAGTTTGCTTGATGATTTGAACACGCTGTCCTGCAATAGAAAGTTTCCAATCATCAGGTGAAGCCAAAGGAAGGAATCTTTTTAAAGTTTCTATTCGATCCTCATTTGTTTGTATTAATTGATTTAATAAATATTTCCCTAAATCAATATTTCCTAATCCTGCTTGCAACATAGAGAAAAGATTAGTTGTTTTGATGGATCTGAATAAATCCAATTTTGATCCATATTTTAAAAAATTTGAACTAAATCCTGCAAAAGGGCCAAACAAAAGAGACCTTTTCCCATCTATCCATCGCGTGTCTAAGTGTGGAACAGACATAGGTGGTGCTCCGACTGCTGCGTTTCCATAAACCTTTGCATTATGTGTTTTTGTTAATTTTTCCTCTTCACAAATCAACCATTTACCGCTGACTGGAAAACCTGCATATGACAATCCTTCTGGAATTCCTGATTTTTGCAAAAGAGTTAAAGCTCCTCCTCCTGCCCCAAGGAAAACAAACTTTGATCTAACAATTCTATTTTTTTTTGCTCCTGCTTCTAAAGATAAATACCAATCTCCTTCTGTATCTTGTTGAAGATTTTCAACATTAGTAGAGTAGTTAATCTCAATAGATTTTGCTCCTTCAATTTGATTGATATATGAGCGAGTTAAATTACCAAAATCAATATCAGTTCCTCTTTTAATTCTTGTCGCTGCAATCTTTTCACTCTTTTGCCGACCATCCATAATCAATGGAATCCAATCTTTTAATTCATCATGATCCTTGGTGAATTCCATTTGAGCAAAAGCGGCATGAGAGCCAAGCTCAGAAAACCTTTTTTTAAGCAAAGAAATATCTTTATCTCCAAAAACTAAGCTGATATGTGGCAACTTATTTAAAAAAGTTTCTGGTATCAATTTCCCTTTTTCTACCAATGATGCCCAAAACTCTAAGCTTTGCTCAAAGGATTTATTTATTTCAAAAGCTTTGGTAGCACACATGGATCCATCGTCTTGGATTGGAGTGTAATTAAGCTCACAGTTGGCCGCATGTCCTGTTCCAGCATTATTCTTAGCGCAGCTACTTTCTAAACCAGCAGAAGATAATCTTTCAACAACCAGCAACCGTAAATCCGGCTCAAGCTCATGCAGAAGTACTGCAAGAGTTGAGCTCATGATTCCTGCACCTACTAATATTGCGTCATAAGTATTTTCTGAATCTAAGGTACTTTTAGTAAACAAAATCTTTATCAAGATTACATACAGACTATCCTGCAATTAACTAAGCTAAGCAAAATTAAATTAAGTAAGCCGAAATGAGCGACGAAACTCTTGCACTGACGACAGAAAACGTTGAAAAGGTTCTTGATGAATTAAGACCATTTCTCATGGCTGACGGAGGGAATGTAGAGATAGCTGAAATAGATGGACCAATCGTAAAAGTTAGACTTCAAGGGGCATGCGGAAGTTGCCCAAGCAGCACTATGACACTAAAAATGGGTATTGAAAGAAAACTAAGGGAAATGATTCCAGAGGTTAGCGAAGTGATACAAGTTTTATAAATTGACTTCCTAATTAACCTTTATTATTCAATTTAGAGAACTTAATTCCCTTTTGATTGCCGATTTATAATCAAGACAATCTAAAGGGAGACCATTATAAATGAGATAACCGATTGGAGCTATTAAACCAACTGTAAAAATAAGATTAGAAACTGCTAAGCCTATGTTACTCAGAAAAAAAGTTATTCCATATATCCCTAAAAGATAAAAATGCAGAATCAAAAACTCCTTAGTATTTTGAACGGGCCATCTAAAGATAGAACCTAAGAAAAACAAAACACCTTTCATTACTCTTAATTATAGTTGAATGATCATACATAATCTTTAATCATTTTCATTGATAAATATGTATCTAAAGATGAAAAATGATGTATCAATTAATTTTTGAATTTTGATTTATTAAGAGAATATTCTTTTTTAAGTTTTCTCATTCTTCTTGCCCATATCAGTGTAGCAATAACAACCCATAAAAAGAAGCCACCCAAAGCAAAAAGGCTAGCGGTATAATTCATAAGGGAAAGACTTTTAAAAAGTTAGAATCGAAGTCTTTTGAAGCCAAAATATACCTGTCACTATTGATAATCCTCCAATTGATCTCATCAAGAAAGGATAAAACATTTTATTTGCTTTACTCGTTGCAAAAGATATACCTAAAACAACGCATCCCATTGCAAAGACTGATCCAAGTAAATATGCAAATAAATAAGCCATCGCTCCAAGCAAAGGCAATGCCAATGCAGGAATAACTGCAACCAAATGGCTAGCTCCAGCGAAACCGTGCAAAACTCCTAATCCCGTTGCAGCATGAGTATGACTTCTGTGAAGTTTATTTCCAGGTGAATGGAAATGAAAATGTTTATGAGGCATTTCTTCTCCATGCATATGCTGATGCATGTGAATATTTACTTTTAAGGAAGTCTTAATAGCCAGGGCACCCACGATCAAAAGGCTTATACCAACAAGAAACTCTGCATAAGAAGACATTAAATCAATATTGATTAAGTCCTTTGCCAAAATCCCTAATATTGAGAGGATTAAAACCCCTGCTGAGTGTCCAATCCCCCAGGCCAAACCGTCGATTAAAGCTACTCGAGGTTTTTGTATAGATGAAGGAGCCATTGCAATCATGTGATCAGCTCCACTGACTACATGCACTGCCCCAGCAGCAAATCCGGTTAATGTACTTATCAACATGAGAATTGATAAGATGAATCTTCTTTCATGAAATAGATATTCTCTTCATCCAAAACAAACAATTTCTCTAACCTTGATTGTTTAATATTACATCCCAGTAGTTTAAATATCCTGTTGACAAAATTTTAATTTTTACGAAATTTGATCCTTTTGAAGTTTTCCAGACATTTCATAGGCCTCTGAACTTCCACCATGTCCATGAGCAATACCTAGTTCATGCATTTTTGCGTGTTCATCAATAGTATCTCTGAGCTCTTTTGAGCCTGACCCAAATGTTGAGTAAATACCATAAGCTACTGAACCAGCTAGTAAAACAACTATTCCCCCTATCAGCATCAATAAAGTTGGATCAGTAGTTGAAGTTTCCATTTGTATCGATAATTTTCAAGATTGTACTGTATGAATCCAAGCATCGAGAGCTACAAATGGAAACTAATTAAATTGGCCTAATATAATCTTTGATTTCATTAATAAAAAAGTCAAAAAACATACATGGATAAATGATTTTCAAATAATAAATAATTTAGAAAATAATTGATAATAAATAATAGACAATTATTTAATTTCTATGCATGAAATCAATTTATTATGCAGTCAAAGTATTAACATGTAAATTTTAAAGAGTAGAATTGTAAGCTAAAAGACCGAAGAAACCCAATATCAAAAGGATGCTAGCAATCCTGCTAAAAGTTATAGGGCCAAAATCAATTTTCATATTAAGACGTAATTTGATATTGCATATTAATGTAAAAAACCACAAAAAGTGAAACAGTTAAAATAAAACGCAATTCAAAAATCCAACAGAAATGTCATTTTCACTAATTTGCCCTATGGAAGCAAAATCAAATCACTCTTCACTCTTCTGGTTGTTAACTTTCAAATGATGCTCATAAGAATCAATATCTTTCTCACTTTTCTTTATTTGCCCATCAAACATAACCACCCATTCTTGAGCTTTGATTTTTTGCTCTTTTTTGATATTCATAAACCAATCAAAAAGTTAACAGACATCATACTTTAATGACCTGTTCTTTGATTTAAAATTGCTCAATATTATGATTAAAAAATGGTAGACGTTAAGGTTCACATAATCAAAAGACATATTCAAATTGGTAAGTTTGCAAAAAAAAGATATTCTTAGTTACCACAACTAAAAGATAAAAGATATGTCGCCAATATTTCTCAAAGACGATATGCCCGCTCTACAAAATAAAGACTATTTTAATTATGGGGGCCAGGGTCCACTGCCAACTCAATCATTAAATGCAATAACTTCGAGTTGGAAAACGATTCAAAGCCTAGGTCCATTCACAAATAATGTCTGGCCATACATTACTAAAGAAGTCATAACTACAAAAAACCTTATAGCCGAGATTTGTGATATTCATCCTAAGAGAATAGCCTTTACTGAAAATGTCACCTCGGGATGTATTTTGCCTTTATTAGGACTTCCATTTGCTGATGGTGAAAATTTATTACTTAGCGATTGTGAGCATCCAGGAATAGTTGCAGCATGTAAAGAATTAGCTCGAAAAAAGAATCTGACAATTTCAATACTACCCGTATCAAAATTATGCGATGGTAATGACAAAAAAGATGAGACGTATAAATCAGTACTTAAATTGATAGATGACTACCTACAAAAAAACACAAAGCTTGTTGTTCTCTCGCATCTCCTTTGGAATACTGGACAAATCATGCCAATTGAACTTATTTCCAAAAAACTTAAAGAGCATTCAAGTAAACCTTATTTATTAGTTGATGCTGCTCAAAGTTTTTGTCACATCCCAATTAAAGGTGCTTGTGACAATGCAGATATCTATGCGTTTACAGGACATAAATGGGCTTACGGGCCAGAGGGACTTGGAGCTGTTGCTCTTTCAACAAGAATTCTAGAAGAATCAAGCCCAACATTAATTGGTTGGAAAAGCTTAAAAGTTGAAGAAGGAATATATGTCAACAACAAAACTCCTTTTCACTCTGATGGAAGACGTTTTGAGATAGCGACTTCATGTGTCCCTCTTTTAGCTGGTCTCAGGAGCTCCCTGATAATGCTAAACAATGAAGGAGACGAGACTGAACGATTTTGTAAGATTAAAAGCCTCAGCTCTTTACTATGGGAGCAACTAAACCAAATAAAAAATATTGAACTTGTTTTAAGTAGTCCTCCACCTTCTGGAATTGTGAGTTTTACTATTAATGGATTCACTTCTCCTGAAGAGGTCGTCAACCATCTTGGACAAGAGAATTTATGGATTAGAGTTCTCGAAGATCCCAAATGGCTTCGAGCTTGCGTTCATATCACTACAGATTTAAACGAAGTCGATAATCTTGTTATTGGTCTAAAAAATTTCATCTCGACTAAAGAGTCTATATAAAAGTCTTTTTTACAGATAGTGCTTTTCTCGCTTGTTCACGATCATCAAAATATATTGTCTGATATTTTAGAATTTGATAATCCTCATGACCTTTCCCTGCGATTAAAACAACGTCATTTTGCATGGCTATTGTTATAGCCAGTTGAATTGCTGTTGACCTCTCTGGCTCAACAGTAACTTCAGAATCAGAAGTTATACCTTTTGCAATATCTTTAATAATTTCGCTTGGATCTTCTTGCCGAGGGTTATCAGATGTCACAACTACATAGTCTGCTAACTTAGCAGCAACTTCTCCCATCTTAGATCTTTTTCCTTTATCTCTATTACCACCACACCCAAAGACACAAATTAATTTTTTTTTCGTCAATGATCTCGATGCGATTAAAGCATTTTGCAAACCATCCGGTGTATGCGCATAATCTACTATTACTAGTGGATAGCCGTCTTTAACTTTAAATCCATCCATATTTATCATTTGCATTCTCCCTGGCACTCCAGGGAACTTTTTTAACGCGGCCAAAAGATCTTTTAAGGGAAATCCTCTTTGGACCAGGATACCTACTGCTTGCAAGATATTCATCAAATTAAAATCACCTATTAGTGGTGAAAAAAAGTTTTCAGACCCAAAGGGAGTATGAAATTTTGCCTTATACCCATCTTGCATAATTTGAAGATTACTAATATATAAATCTGGTTTCTCTCTAGTTTGAGAGTTCTCTTTTAATGAGCATGTCCAACATTTTTGGTTTAACTCTTTTGCTAATAATCCACCCCATTTATCATCTATATTGACAACTGACCTAGGGCGATCATCTTCTATTAAATGTGATCGGAACAAACTAGCTTTAGCCTCAAAATAAGATTCCATTGAATCGTGATAATCTAAATGGTCTCTTGAAAGGTTTGTAAATATTGCTCCACTAAAATCACAACCAGCAACTCTATTCTGAGATAAAGCATGTGAGCTTACTTCCATTGCTGCATATTCAACTCCTGCCTGAACAGCTTTACTAAGTTGTGCCTGTAAAGGGACAGCAAAAGTAGTTGTATATTTTGAAGTTTCCTCATGGTTAGGCCATCGATTAATTAATGTTCCAAACAAGGCGGATGGATATCCAAGCGAAGCAGTCAAAAATTCAATTAAAAAAGATATAGTCGTTTTACCATTAGTACCTGTGACACCTATCAAACAAATCTCACTAGATGGCTTCCCCCAAAAATCTGCAGCCAATTTGCCCAAAAATAGTGATACGGGGTCCGGGATTATAATCACGGGGTCTTCATTAGTTGGTGGATTCAAAAGAGAAGCATTTTTACTAATAATGGCCGCACAAGCACCGCTCTCAATTGCTTTTGCCCAAAAAGTCCCTCCATCAACTTTCTCACCGTCTAAACCTAAGAACAAATCACCTTTTTGGACTTCCCTAGAATCACATGAAAGATTTTTTATCTCTGGATTTACTAACCCTGGAGGAACTACAACGTTAATTGCTTTCAATAAAGTGTGTAGATAACGCGACAAAACAAACCTCTGATGATGAAAAATCAATGAAGGATCATTTCAAGTATAAAAAGATTTGCATGATTTTCACCACAAAATAAATCTACGTACGATTCAGTAATTAATAAGAATTTCAGAAATTAAAAAAATTAAATTATGTTTTTCTCTTTGAGATCAAAAAGTAATTAAATAATAAAAGGAAATGATTATTTAATTAAGATGTTTTGTACAAAATATTCAAATTCTTTTGTATCCAATAAAAAAGCATATCTTCCTTTAAACGTGGAGAAACCCGAGGTAATTCAATCTTCTTTAACAAGAGATTGGAGTCAAGAACTATTACTGGAACTTCGTTTGTATACTTCATTTTAATATCTAAAGACAATTTTTCGCTATCTATGTTGACAATGGAAAGTACAATAGAAGGTTTTAATTTTTTCAAACATATATTAGACAATTTTTTTTCAAGTGCTTGACATAAACAGCACCCTTTACGTGTATATAAAATCAATACCTCTGAGTTCATTTTTCTGGAACTGGATCACACCCACAAGGAGTAAAAGGATGACATTTGCTTAATCTTTTCAAAGTCAGCCAACCACCTCTCCAAGGGCCATGCTTAGCAACGGCTTCTATCCCATAAGCACTGCAACTAGGGATAAATCGACAACTCGGTCCAAATAATGGCGAAATCCACTTCTGATAAAAAGAAATTAAACCAACAAAAATAAATGCAATGGCTTTATTGATCTTTGTAAGCATCTTTAGATAGAATAATGAACTGGTAAATAAAGGGCTGATGGATTTACTTCCAGATTACCCTTACCAGTAAACATTTTCTAAATTAAACCCTTATGTCTAGATACCGCGGACCTCGATTGAGGATCACGCGACGCTTGGGAGACCTACCTGGTCTCACCCGGAAGGCCGCAAAAAGGTCTCATCCCCCAGGTCAGCACGGCCAAGCCCGTCGCAAGCGCTCTGAATATGCGATCCGACTCGAAGAAAAGCAAAAACTTCGATTCAACTATGGTATTTCTGAACGCCAGCTTGTTCGCTATGTAAAAAAAGCTCGTGCTCAGGAAGGTTCCACAGGAACAAATCTCTTAAAGCTTCTGGAAAACAGGCTTGATAATGTGTGTTTTAGACTTGGCTTTGGACCTACCATCCCAGGTGCAAGACAGCTGGTAAACCATGGACATGTAACTGTTAATGGCAGGATCACTGACATTGCAAGTTACCAATGCAAGGCTGGAGATGTAATTGCTATTAGAGATAACAAAGCTAGTAAGCAATTGGCACAAGCCAACTTAGAATTCCCAGGTCTTGCGAATGTTCCTCCACACCTTGAGCTTGATAAAACTAAACTCTCGGCAAAGATATCTGCAAAGACAGATAGGGAATGGGTTGCTATTGAAATCAATGAATTGCTAGTTGTTGAGTATTACTCAAGGAAGGTATAGGGCTACAAATAGCTTATTTCTCATTAAATTTAATTATGGAGCCCCTTTTTTCAGGGGCTTTTCCATGTTTTTCTATAGCCTATAGAAAAACAACTCAAAGGATATGGGATCAATAAAAAAAGACAAGGAGTTCAGCACTGGATTAAACACAAGAGTCATTCATCACAAAGAAAATTTTTCTGAAGAGACCGGATCAATAATGCCTCCTATCTTCCCAACCTCAACTTTCGTCCATGGCAATGAGGGCGGCTTTGACTACACTCGTTCAGGAAATCCAAATTTTCGAATTCTTGAATCAGTTTTGTCTGATCTGGAAGAATGTCAGTTTGCAAGTGTATTTAGTTCTGGAGTAGCTGCAATTACAGCAATAGTCTCCTCACTTAAGTCTGGAGACTTAATCCTTTGTGAGGAGAACCTTTATGGGTGTACGGTAAGATTATTTGAACAAGTTTTTAATCGTTTTGGATTAAAAACTCAATGGATAGACTTTACCAAGCCCGATTTCCAAGAAGTCATTTCAAATCACAAACCCGCGATGATTTGGATCGAAAGTCCGACCAACCCACTTCTTAAAATTATTGATATTGAGGGAATTTGCCATTTCTCAAATAAAATGCAAATTCCTGTTGTTGTAGACAATACTTTTGCGACACCTATATTACAAAGACCTCTTAAACTTGGAGCGACCTTATCCTTAACTAGCACGACCAAATATATCAATGGTCACTCAGATGCACTGGGAGGTGCGGTATGCACCGAGAGTGCTATATGGAAAGACAAGCTAAATTTCGCCCAAAAAGCTCTTGGCTTAAATCCTTCTCCTTTTGATTGCTGGCTGATTACTAGGGGAATAAAAACTCTTCCACTTCGCTTAGAAAGGCAAATAAATAATGCATCTAAAATAGCCAATCAATTAGCCGAGGATCCAGCAATAAAATCAGTTCGTTATCCCTTTAGGAGTGATCATCCACAATGGGAATTAGCTCAACGACAAATGTCTATGGGTGGAGCAATTGTTACAGCCACAGTTAACGCAACCCAAGCCCAAACTTATTCATTTTGCAAAAGTCTTCATTACTTCAAAATGGCAGAAAGTCTCGGAGGAATTGAAAGCCTTGTTTGCCATCCAGCAACAATGACACATGCTTCAGTTTCAAAAGAAACAAAATTAAAGATTGGTATTACTGATTCACTTATTCGATTTTCTGTCGGATGTGAAGATATTGGGGACTTAAGTGCTGATTTAAATCAAGCATTGGGAAAGATCTCTTGACTGAAAGAAATTTACTAAATGATCCTTGCTGGAGTGCTAAAGACTTAGGAGAGCCTCTCCCAAGTCGGCCACATGCCGTATCTGTTGCATTGCCTAGATGGAAAGATGTAATCGACTACGAAGAGAAGGCTCCATCCTGTATAAATTCATTAAAAGCAATTTACCCTAGATTTGGGTTTCATCCGTTTGTTGCTGAGGTAGCTCGAAAATCACTTGCGTTTCATGGAGAATCACATCAAAGTAGCTGGCCTTATCCCAATAGAGCTTCTGCATTGAGTGCACAACAATATTGTCATCGAAAATGTTCGGATTGTTCTTCAAAAATAAAAGATTTTCTTGGTATTTCCTGTCTAATTGTTGACCAAAGGAGTTCCCCTTCAGCAAAAGCCTTCTGGCAACACACTGGTCTTGGATTGTCGTCACGTGAAGCGGCAATTGTTCTAGGGAGAGAGAAAAGACCCTCGACCTCGGATGGTCATCGTGCTCGAGACGAACTTCTTAATCGTTTAGCAAATATATACGATTGTCATAGCAGTCTAATACGACTACACCGCTCAGGCATGGCTGCCTTAACGACTATTCTTTCAGGGATATATTGTATTAAAGGGACGTCTTCGACGCTTCAAATAGGCTTCCCATATGTTGATGTACTCAAACTACCTCAGATTATTTTCCAAGGGAGTGATCTCATTGTACAAACAAAATTAAGTCATATAAAAAAAGAGATCGACAAAAAGAATCCAGCTGCGTTAATCATAGAAATACCAAGCAACCCTTTATTACGATGTATTGACCTCATATCTGTTTCAAAATTAGCCAAAGATAAAAATATCCCTGTCATTGTTGACGATACAATCGGTTCATCTATAAATGTTCACTTAACTCCTTACGCAGATGTCATTTTTAGTTCTCTTACAAAAAGTTTTGCTGGAAGAGGAGATATTCTTGCTGGCAGTTCTGTCATTAGCCCATACTCTAAATGGAAAAAAGAATTAACTGAGATAATTCCTAAAGTTGCATTATCTACACTATCTGATTCAGATGCTATAGAGCTGGAGTTAACTAGTAGAGACGTAAAGGATCGCTTAAAAAGGTTAAATACATCTTGCTTAAAGCTGAAAGAAAAATTAGAAACAAAAAAAGAAGTTTCAAAGATTTTACATCCTCAACATTGTAAAAATTTTAATTCGCTATTAAAGGAAGGAGGTGGTTATGGATGTCTATTATCTTTTGAACTTAAAGGGGGGATTGAAGAATCAAAAAGGGTTTATGATTCATTAAGAGTAAACAAAGGACCAAGTTTAGGTACAAATTTTACATTAGTTTGTCCATATGTTCAGTTGGCTCACTTTAAAGAATTGAAATGGGCTGACAGTTGTGGCGTCTCAGAACACTTATTAAGAGTATCAGTAGGGCTAGAAAATGAAGATGAATTATGGTCAAGATTTAATTCAGCAATATAAAAAAATCACTAATAAAGATTATCTAAATAACCAATTACCGAGATTCTTATATAGATTTAGAGTATTAGTTAATTAAGTCATTAAAAAAATGTCCAGAATCTATGAAGACAATAGTTTTGCTATTGGTCATACACCATTAGTTAAGCTTAATTCGATTACAAAAAATGCAAAAGCAACAGTACTTGCAAAGATAGAAGGCCGTAACCCTGCCTACAGCGTCAAATGTAGAATTGGAGCGAATATGATCTGGGATGCTGAGAAGAAAGGTTTACTCAATAAAGATAAAGTCATTATTGAACCAACATCTGGAAATACTGGAATAGCCCTTGCTTATACAGCTGCTGCTCGAGGTTACAAGTTAATCCTCACAATGCCTGAGTCCATGTCAATTGAACGTCGGAGAATGATGGCCGTTCTTGGTGCTGAATTAATACTTACTGAAGCAGCGAAAGGAATGCCTGGCGCCATAGCGAAAGCGAAGGAAATAGCAGATGGCGACCCTCAAAAATACTTCATGCCAGGACAATTTGATAATCCAGCTAATCCAGAAATACATTTCAAAACAACAGGTCCTGAAATTTGGGATGATAGCGATGGTCAAATTGATGTTTTAGTCTCTGGCGTCGGGACCGGTGGCACAATAACAGGTGTTTCTCGTTTCATAAAGCAAGAAAAAAATCATTCATTATTATCTGTTGCCGTAGAGCCCACTCATAGCCCAGTAATAACACAAACTCTCAATGGAGAAGAAGTAAAACCAGGACCTCACAAAATTCAAGGCATTGGGGCTGGTTTTATTCCTAAGAATCTTGACTTATCCGTAGTAGATCAGGTTGAGCAAGTCTCTAATGATGAGTCTATTGCAATGGCATTGCGCTTAGCACAAGAAGAAGGTCTACTAGTTGGTATATCATGTGGTGCTGCTGCCGCTGTAGCTGTAAGACTGGCCGAAAAAGAAGAGTTCTCGGGAAAGACAATCGTTGTAGTTCTACCTGACCTTGCCGAAAGATATATCTCATCCGTAATGTTTGAGAATGTTCCTACAGGCGTTATTAAAGAACCATCATTAGCTTGACTTTTGAGTTTATATAACTGACTCCGGTGTTATCAACATCGCGTCTCCATAAGAAAAAAATCGATATTTGTTATAAATAGCATGCTTATAAAGTTTCAACATACGTTTTCGGCCAATTAGAGCGCTAACTAAAAGTAATAGAGAACTTTTAGGTAAGTGGAAATTAGTGAGCAATCCATCAATGACGGAAAATTTAAATCCTGGTTTAATTACCAAATCCACTTTACCTTCATACGGCTTCAAAGTTCCTCTTCCTGAAAGGTAAGCAGCCTCAAGGGCTCTCACACTTGTAGTGCCAACAGCAAAAACTTTCCCCCCATCCTCCTTACAATTAATTATCGCTTTGATGGTCTCTTCAGTAACCTCTATCCACTCACTATGTAAATGCAACTGAGATAGATCTTCTTTCTCTAATGGTCTAAAAGTTCCTAAGCCGACATGCAAAGTAATTTGAGTAATTTTAATACCTCTCGTTTTTAAATTTTCTATAAGTTCATCACTTAGATGTAAGCCCGCTGTGGGAGCAGCTATGGCTCCTGGTTTCGAAGCAAATCTAGTCTGATAGCTTTCCTCATGACCACTAGATTTGTCCTTATCTATATATGGAGGCAATGGGACTTCTCCACATAAATCAAGTAATTTTTCCATTTCCGTCCAACTAGTAAACTCATTTGAAAATTGAATAATTCTTCCGCCTGTTCTCTCATCTTTATCAATAACTTTCAAGATTAAAGAATTATCTGGTGACGTATGCAACCACAATTGATCACCTCCTCTCATACGCCTAGCAGGACGACCAAGACAAAGCCATCGGCCATCACCCCTCGGTTCCATTAGCAATAATTCACCTGTCCCTCCTCCTGACAATCGAATTTTCAATCTTGCTTTAACAACTCGCGTATTATTAACAACTAAAAGATCACCAGTTTTCAAGATATCCTTTATGTCCCATACCTTTGCATGCACAAGGTTTAAAGAATCATCGAGGCCATCTTTAACAATCATCAATTTAGCATCATGCCTACTCTTGGTAGGTGATTGAGCAATTAAGTCATTTGGCAAATCATAGTTATATGAGCTTAAAAGATTATCTTTTTGATCTAACACATCAAATGAGATTAAAGTAAGAAAAAATCAATTGTAGCTCAACTAATTAAATCTCAAGACGAGAGGCTATAAGGGTTCTTTTCGATTAAATATGCCAAATCCTTCAGGAATAGTGCTCCATCAGCTCCATATATCACTCTGTGATCAGCGGTAAGATTTACTTGCATCTGTTTTTTGATTGAAATCGAACCATCTTTAGACGCAACAACTTTAGACAATGAAGCTCCTACCGCTAAAATTGCTCCAGTCCCTGGGGGCAGAATTGCATCAAAACGATCCACACCAAACATACCTAGATTCGAGAGTGTAAACGTTCCACTGCTATATTCTTGCGGTTCTAATTGCTTATTCCTCGCACGCTTAACAAGATCAGCCCATTGTAGGGATAAATCAGCAAGGCTCGTCTTATCAGCATTTTGCAGCACTGGAGTTATCAACCCTCCGTCCTCCATCGCAACTGCAACGGCTACATTTATTTGTGAAGGATAGGCAATCCCCTCAGAACTAAAAGCTGCATTCACCTGGGGGTGTCTAGCCAGGGTTAAGCCAACTGCTTTAGCAAGTAAAGCAGTCATAGTTACTCCATTAGGTTTAACTTGTTTATAAAGATCATCCAATTCATCAGTAAGAATTGAATATCCGACTCTGAAACAAGGAGTATTTAAACTTTCCTCCATGTTCCGATTTACAGCTTGTTGAAGAGTATTGAATGCAATTGTTTCTCCTCTAGATCCAAAACTTTTCCCTGGAGCAGGTGGCTTACCAGAGTCAACAGATTTTTTTTCTATGCGAGGCACGTCAGAAACGATTTTCGCTGGAGCATTACTTTCTGCAATCCAAGGAACGCTTATAGGTTGCCCTTTTGCACTTTGAACATCCTCAGCTTGTATTCGTCCATGAGGTCCTGAGCCCCTAACAGTTGCCAAATCCACTCCCATTTGAGAAGCAAGTTTTTTAGCTCTTGGGGAAGCGACTATTCGACCATCATTTAAAAACTGATCCTGATTTACAGAGGATTCCGAAACAAGAGGTGCAGGAGATGCCTTTGTAACTACTGTTGCTTTAGGAGAGTCAACAGAGGCTTGTTTTTCTTGAACTTGAGGCGATGAACTCTCTTTTTCTTGAGGACCTGATTGAGGGGAAGGAGAAGGTGCATTTGCTTGAGCCGCAGCGATCTCATCTGCTGTCTCAACGATCAATCCAATTGTCTCTCCAACAGGTGCAGAGCTGCCTGCAGGCATCACAATCGAAGCAAGAAAGCCATCTTGGAAAGACTCAACATCCATATCAGCTTTATCTGACTCAACAACTAAAACTGACTCACCTCTTTCAACTTTATCTCCAGGTTTTTTTAGCCACTCAACTATTTTGCCCTCAGTCATAGTTGAACTTAAAGCAGGCATAAAGATGTCATAAGTGGCCATAATTTGTTCCTATTTCCTTTATGGAGAGTTTGTGGCAAGGCTTCAAAATTTTCTATCTAGAAGCTTTGCAAGTATCAATACATACCAATGTTAGTTCTACATGAGTTTCCTTACAACGATAGGTTTTTTTATGTGGATTTCTTCTTAATATCAAAAATTATTTTTGGATTAATATTAGTTCGACCAAATTTCAATCTTGATCAATTGCCTCTACTACGCCATCTCTGACCAAAATACTCACACCCATTTTACTGACTAAGTTATCACCAACTTTTAAATCACAAAAGCTGTCAATTTGTCCTTGCTCGACGATTTGTTCCATCTCCAACTCACGAACTTGAGATTGCTGTGACAGAAGATTTCTTTTTTGTTCTTCAAATTCTGATCTCTTCGAAGCAACTTGGTTCTGAACTTGAGCGACTTGCTCTTGAACTCTTGGGTCAAGGGGATTAGAGCTTTGACGTCTAATACCATCAACAATTTGTTGTCCTTCTTTTTCTAATTCACCAAGTTGCTGATCTATTGCTGATATTGCATTACTTAATTCACGCTCAGCCTCCTCTTTCCATGAAGGTGTTACAACTGCTCTGACAGTTATTGAACGTTTTATAGAAATTGAGTCCACCTGATCAATAAATCATGATTCGACCCATAGAGTCTCAGTAAAAGATAGTATTGGTCAATTTAATTGGCCAAACAAACAAATTACAATCCATATATTTCATTTATAAGTTTCAAATCACGTTGGATAATTTTTTCACGTTTTTGCTTAAGAGTTTGCGTTAACAAGCCATTTTCTATTGTAAATGGCTCTACCAAGGCAATTGAAAATAATCTCTCTTCTCTTCTAGATCCGAGACGATTTGCTAGTGCTTGATTCATTTCCAATTTTAGAGATTGTCTTAATTCATAATTTTCAGGAGATAATCCAAGAACAACTTTTGAATTCACACCCCTCTCTGCCAGCCATTCTTTTACGTGATCAATTCTTGGAACAATCAAAGCAGCAAGATATTTTTGATCTTGACCCAATAGCAAAGCCTGCTCAATCAATGGACTAGCAATCAAACATTCCTCCAAAGGTCCAGGCTCAATATTTTCTCCACTACTTAGCACAATCGTATCTTTTGCTCTTCCAGTGAGGATTAAGGATCCATCAGAAAGCAACATCCCTAAATCTCCAGTATTAAACCAACCGGTAGCATCTAAAACCTTCTTCGATTCAGATCGTTTCCCTAAATAACCAGACATTATTTGAGGACCACGCGCAAGAACCAAACCTTTTTGACGCAGTTTTTTTATTTGGAATGTTTCAGGATCTACTATTTTTATCTCAGTCTGTGGCAATGGTTGACCCGCACCCCCACGTATATTTCTCCAAGGCCTTCTACATGTGAGGACTGGACTAGTTTCTGTTAAGCCATAACCAACTAATAATTCAACACCTAAAGCTTCAAAGAAAGAATCAATATGCGGAGCAATTGCACCTCCACCACTAATTGGGAATCTCAATTTTCCTCCACAAATCTTGGTAAGGATTTTTGGCCATAAATAAATAGAGGAAATTCTATGAATGGGGTACCGTAAAATAATCTCTATACAAGAGATTATTTGTTCAAAACTAGAAACACTCTGAATAGTTAAAAAATAAAGTTTTCTTCGTGCCAATTTATATGCCTTACTATTAGAAATCGCACTTTTTATCAAGGTCTTTCTCAGCCTCGGCATTTTATCAACAGCATCCTCAAACCCTAACTTTATTGACTCCCAAAGCCTTGGAACTGTTGCCATTACTATTGGCTTAACCCTTGGCAAATCTTCCTTAAGATGCCTAATTGATGTATAGGTTTGAGTACAACCACAAGAAAAAAAATAATATTCTGCACTACGTTCATATGAATGCCAAATTGGTAATACACTTAATACAGGCGCACCTGGAGAAGGGTTCGCTACGCAAGCTAGAGACCTGATTTGATGTAATAAATTAGAATGTGTTAGTGGAACTCCTTTAGGTTTACCAGTCGTTCCAGAAGTATATAAAATGGTTGCTATTCTTTTTGGTTGCTTATCAATTATTTTCTCCTGTTTACTTACATTTTCTATATTCAATCCTTTCTTCAAAAAAGTCTCCCATTCAAAAACGCCTTCACAAGCTTTACCCTCCAGTTGAAGAACAAATTTCAAATTATTTATTTGATCATCATTAAGCGAAAGTCTTTCCCATACATCGGAGTTTTGAACAATCAATCCAACCGCATTTGAGTCTTCAAGAATATATTTAAGTTCACTTGGTGGAGCAGTCGCACCTCTAACAGAATCTGTTGCACCTATTCGCATAAGACCTTGATCTGCGATGAGCCATCTAGGACTATTTTCGGCAAAAAGAGCGACCACCTCATCAGGTTCTACTCCGACCTGAGAAAAAGCAGATGCTGCCATTGAAATATTTTCTGCAAGTTCTTCATATGTAAAGCTTTCTGGGTGGAAAGTATGTGGTGAATCAACCGCCAATACCTCCCCTAACTGAACTTTTAATAGTTCCCAAATCTCGTCGACTTGAGTGATCTTATTAAGATGAGATCTTCTATTAATTGCTTGTTCCTCTTTCCTATTAGGGATCCAAAAAGCCAAAGCATCCTCAGAAGAAAATATATTTTTTTGTGAGTTAGTTTTTGTCATAGCCAAAAAATAATTTGTTATTTTTTTAGTGATATTTAAAGAGGTTGATTTATTTTTTCCCAGTTCAATTTAAAACGTCTTTTAACAGATTCCCTTAAAAGAGGCGTAACGTCACAGACTTTGATGCCAGGTATCCAATCACTCAATTTCCCTACTTTCACTTTATCTAGTCCACACGGAATTATCTTTTCAAAACCAATTAGATCACAATCTACATTTAGTGAAAATCCATGCTGAGTTACCCATCTCTTACAACCAATTCCTATTGAACCAACCTTTTTATCTTCACACCAAACTCCTGTTAAGCCATCTACCCTCTTCCCCTCTATTCCCAACAAGTCAAGAACATCAATCAGCACTTGCTCCAATTCTCTCAAATACCAAGATAAGTCTTTTTTGTGAAGATTTAAATTTAGAACCAGATATCCAACGATCTGCCCAGGCATGTGATGCGTAACTTCACCTCCTCTCTCAATACTAAAAACTGGCAAAGGAGAATTATTTTCTTCAAATAATAAATTTTTTTTGTCGCTACCTCTACCTATTGTGAAACAAGAAAAATGTTCAAGAAACCATACTGCTTGTGGTGAGAACGGTTCCTCAATAAGGCTTTTCTGAAAATCCTTCTGCCAACCTAACGCAGTCTCAAATGGCACAATTTTTTTAGGTTCAAAAAGAAAAGCGGAAGAAGATTGTGCAAGTTGAGGGGTTAGATCTAAGTTGCTATTAGGCACTGATTCAGGCGAAACAGAATGAAGCTTCTTATTCATGGACGCAATCTTGAATTAACTCCATCACTTCGTGATTACACCAAAACAAAAATTGATAAAGCAACTCACAATTTCCAAGAAATGGTACAAGAGGCTGATGTCCACCTCTCAGTCGCTCGAAATCCTCGCGTGCCACAACAGACAGCTGAGGTGACTGTTTTTGCAAATGGAACAGTGATAAGAGCCCAAGAAAGAAGTGAAAATCTTTATGCAAGCATTGATTTAGTAGCAAATAAACTTGCACGACAATTACGTAAGTACAAAGAGCGACATAACAGTCATAATGTACATAATACTCAGTCAACGAAATCAGTCCAAAACGAAGAAACTCAAAATTATTCTTCCTCAGATCATTCACTCATTGAAGGTAAAGAACCACATCTACCTAGCCCAGGAGTAAGGCGCAAATATTTTGAAATGGACCCTATGACAATTGAGCAAGCAAGAGTCCAATTAGACCTGATTGATCATGACTTCTATTTATTTAGAGAGGGAAATGGGTCAGCTTTACGAGTCATCTACAAGAGAAATCACGGAGGATATGGCGTAATCCAAGAAAAAATATAGATACTAGTCAAATGAGTAAACACAGCTTGGAAGAAGCACATGCCAAAATTTCTAATGTAATTTATCAAGCAGTCCTAAATCCTCATTTCAATAAAGAAATGATTCTCCAGGTTTGTGATGCATCCAAGCAAAGTGGCTTCGCAGGCTTATGCACTAGTCTTACAACTCTACCAATTGCACGTGAAAGGTTAGGGAGCAAAAGTAATACAAAATTGATCTCAGTAATTGCCTTTCCTTTTGGCTTCATCCCAACTTCTAATAAACAAAAAGAAGCCGAGTATGCAATAGAGAAAGGAGCAGAAGAGTTAGATCTTGTTCCAAATTATTTTGCATTAAAAGAAGGAAATATAGAACTTTTTGCTGAAGAAATAAATCAAATAAGTGAACTAGGTATTCCAGTAAGAGTAATAATTGATGCAAATATACTCTTCAACTCATCAAAACTTTCTATGGCAATAGATGCTGTAATTGATGCAGGCGCAATTGGAATTCAAATAGGTAATGGTTTTGGTCCATCTGTCTCAAAGGAGCAAACCAATCATGTCTCTAAAATTGTTAAAAATCGCTGCTCAATTAAAACTGTCGGAGGAATTAAAACTTTTGATCAAGCAATTGAACACATTGAAGCAGGGTCAACATATATTGGAACAAGTTTTGGTTTTGAAATCACCCAAGGACAAAAGGAAAAGGAGTAATGAATTCAAATCAGAGGATGAAAGGATTGTCTTTAAAAGTTGGACCCCTAGGCGAAAATGACAGGCTTTTAACCATACTTAGTGAAGAAAATGGAATATCTCGTCTTGCAATACCAGGGGCAAGAAAACCAAAAAGTAGACTAGGAGCAACATCACCTTTTAATTTTTTAGATTTACACATAGTCGGGAAAAAAAATCTTAGGCGAGTTACGCAAATAAAGATTATTAAGAGTTATGGAAACCTTGGAAAAAGCATCGAAACACTCTCAGCAGCACAAGCAATTTCAGAGCTAATTATGATTATGGTTGGGAATGAAGACCCGCAACAAGATTTACTTAAACTGGTTTTAATACATTTAAATAGATTAGATGAATTACATAAAAAAGAATTTGATTCATTAGAAGCTTTAGCTATAAGCGTTCAATCGTGTATTCATTTATTGGCTTTAGGCGGATATTGCTTACCACTTCAAAACTGTTGTCATTCTGGCTTCAAACTTATACCCCCTATTGGAGAATGGAGCTGGAGGTGTAGCTTTATTCCTGAAGAAGGTTTTGCAATTGGGACAATGCCTAATGCACGCACTGAGCTGAATCCATCTGAACTTGCTTTACTTCAAAGACTTTTACTTGAAAAAGTACCTTCCCACAGAAATGGAAAATTATTAGGTCCTAAAAATGTCTGGTTAAAGCTGCTGGAAATTGTTGAAACCTGGGTTGAAACTCATTTACAAAGAAGAATTACTTCTCTTCAAATGATGAGAGAGATAATAATTACTAATGATCTAAATAAATAAGTAAAACAATATATTGGGAAAAAATTAATAGTTAAGAATTTTTATTTATAAATTAATTAACTATTACAATAGTTTGAGAAGAAATTTAGGCTAACTGCTAGTTTGAAATACCGGTTTTTTTAGAGTTTGACCCATATCGCCTGGCTAGGCAAAAAAACACCTTTTTGCGGGAACGTCTGTTACGGACTGAGTACGACTGAAGAGCTTAGAGAAAGAGGACATCAAACCAGTTTTATTCACTTTGATAACCCAATGAGATATGGGAATAATAAAACTTCCCTACTAGCAAATGATCCTGATGTAAGTCTTCCTTATTTAATAAAATCTCAGGTTTATACAATCCCTTCTTTAAATGCTCAAAGAGAGCTTAGAGAATCTCTCTCAAGACTTAAACCTGATTTAGTACATGCAAGTCTGACTCTCTCTCCATTAGATTTTCGACTACCTGAGCTTTGTCATCAACTTAATCTACCCTTGATCGCAACTTTTCACCCCGCTTTCGATTCAAAACTCAGAAATCTTACTGCAAATACACAGCAACTTACCTACCAACTTTATGCACCATCATTAGCTAAGTATGACAAAGTCATTGTTTTTTCAGACTTGCAAGCAGAGGTTCTCGCAAAACTAGGAGTAAAAGAGAGCAGACTCGAAGTAATCCCTAATGGAATTGACATAAAGAAATGGAACCCCCTTGAGCCAACCAATTCACAAAACGAGCTTCAACTTGAATTAAGAGAAAAGCTCGGCTCTGAGAGAATATTTATCTATATGGGTAGAATAGCTTCTGAAAAAAATGTTGAAGCCTTACTACGTGCATGGAGATTTGTCCAACCAAAAGGATGTCGACTAGTAATAGTAGGCGATGGGCCACTAAGGCCAACACTAGAAAATCATTCAACCTTCAATAAAGAAGATAATGTGATTTGGTGGGGATACGAAGCTGATCAAGATAAAAGAGTAGCTCTTCTCCAAATAGCTGAGGTGTTTTTACTTCCAAGTCTTGTAGAGGGACTATCTATCGCTTTACTCGAAGCCATGGCAACTGGAACAGCATGCGTCGCGACAGATGCTGGAGCAGATGGAGAAGTGCTAGAAAATGGAGCAGGAATCATACTTAACACTGAGGGAGTTACTTCTCAATTAAGGACCCTTTTGCCTGTTCTACGCGATCAACCAGTACTAACCCACGAATTGGGTAGACGTGCTCGTTTGAGAGTAGAAGAAAGATATACACTTCAACAAAATATTGACTCACTTGAAACTCTATATGCAAATATTCTTAGGTCATCTAACTCGAAACCTCTTCAGCCAATTGACGACTCTTCTGAGCTGCCAAAACAACTGCTTCAATCAAGGCGGATCTCAAGCCCGCAAGTTCAAGGTGTCGAAGAGCACTAATTGTAGTACCTGCTGGAGAGGCAACCATATCTTTAAGTTCAGCAGGATGTAAATTTTTTTCTCTTAGCAAGGATGCTGTGCCTGAAAGGGTTTTATGAGCCAATTGATTGGATAAGTGTCGTGGCAATCCTGCGGCGACAGCCCCATCAGCCATTGCTTCAACCACTAAAGCTATATACGCAGGTCCTGAAGAAGTTAAAGCCAAAAAAGAATCAAGCTTTTGCTCTTCTAACTCATAAATTTCACTAATAGGCTCAAAAATCTTTCTCACAACTTTCTTTTGATCCAAAGTTATATCATCCTCCCAAGCTAAACCAGTAATCCCCTGGCCAACGAGAGAAGGGGTGTTTGGAACAGCTCTTACACATGTGTGCCCAGGGAAAGCTTTCTTAAGACTTTTCAATGTAATTCCAGCCAAAACTGAAATTAATAATGGCTTAGGGAAGTGATCTTTCAATTGCAAGGATGAGAAAGATTCTGTGATTTTTCTGAATTGTTGAGGTTTTACTGCCAATATTTTCAATGGAGCCTTCCATACCTCTTTAGACAAGGAATCTTCACTAGATACAACTTTTACTTCCTTTGGAAGATCATTCAATGCAGGTGCAATACTTGAGCTACTACCTACAACTCCTAAAACATTTTGAGGATGGTATTCACCTCTTTCCAAAAGAGGTGAAACAATAGCCTTGGCCATGCTACCTAGACCAATTATACCAATAGAAATTTCCAATCTATTTAATCATTCAAAGAGCTGTAGCTACTGTTTCCCCCCAAGCAGGCTCTGGAGCAGAAGAGGTTCCCTTGGAAATCAAATCATTACCCTTATTACTCATATTTGAAGGAGAGGCTTCCTCTTGAAATGAATTAGTTACTGTTACGCAAGAAGGTGCAAAAAGGAAAATACTTTCTCCAACTCTTTCTTGATGCCCATCGATAGCAAACGTTCCACCTGCGACAAAATCAACTGCTCTTTGGGCTTGATCAGGCTCCATCATCGTGAGATTTAGAATAACTGTTTTACGCTCACGCAAAGCTTGGATTACTCTCGGCATTTCATCAAAGCTACGAGGCTCCATTAAACTAACTTCAGAATCATTTGTTGAAATTCCAGGCATGCCAATGACGTTTGAAGAAGTAAAGCCATTCCTCCCATCAAAAGGATTGGTCTGAGAGATGGTTGCCATTTCTCCACTTGCTCCTTTGTTACCTCTATTGAAATTCTCAAAGTCTTCACTTGTTTCGTAATCGAGCTCATCAAAATCACTATCTAAAAAGTCATCACCAGCGACGACAGCACGAAGACGGGAAATAAGCGACACCAGTTAATCCTCTCGGGATGATTTGTTAAAAAGTTGGATAAGCCAACAATCGATACATCTTCAAAAAATGAACGATGAATCATATACTTAAATAACGTTCCTTTTCTTAAGGGGCAAGCTTTTTTATTAGTTTTTTCATATCTTCAACAATTTACTAAATCTAACGTTTACCAAACAAAAGAGATCCTAAACGAATCCAAGTAGCGCCAACCTCAATAGCTTCTTGCCAATCGTTGCTCATTCCCATTGAGCAATCCTTTAGCCCCAAATGATTTGCAAGATTTCTACATTCACAAAATAAATCTTTTCTTTGATAGGAATTAAACGCAATTGGTGGAATTGTCATTAAACCAATCAAATTAATATTATTCAAAGAAATAATGTTGGGCCAATATTTCAAAAGATCTTTTTTTGAGAACCCACCCTTTTTAGGATCATCCCTAAATTTTACTTGTAAAAATATATTCGGAGTTTTTTGCTCTTCTTTTGAAATTCGAGAAATTCGTTCAACCAAAGGCAAAGAATCAACAGAATGTATAAAGTCAAATTCTCTAATAACTCCTCTAACTTTATTTTTCTGCAATGTACCGACAAAATGCCATCGAAGTTGCTTTAAATCATTAAGTTCATTTTTTTTTGGAACAGCCTCTTGTAAACGACTTTCTCCAAAATCCAATTGACCATAGCCAGAAAGCTTACGTATGGATCCTTGAGAATGTCCCTTGCTCACAGCAAGCAAGCGAACCTCTGCTGGTAAAGAATCTTTTATTATCTTAAATTCATCAGAGCCAATCAACATAAAATCAACAAAAGTCAAAGAAAAGTTTGGTTAAATAATTCCTGCCAAGTATCCATCTCTGAGGATTTTTCTCTCCTACATTTAGACAAGTGCATTTCTGAATAATGCCGAGCATCCATATATGGAATAACTTCAAAGGCTGCTCCCCGTGGTTGCAAAGTAACTAAAAAAAATATTTTCTGTGCATATAAAGTTGCATATACATCCCTACCATTACTCGCTGGTGAAACTAGATATAGCATTCCAAAAGTTGGATGGTTTAGATAGCGTTCAGCGTTCAAATTTTAATTCTTTTTAATTAAGATGTACCATAGAGACAACGTAAGATAATGGCTATCAAAAGCAAAAAAATCGAACCTAAATTCATCCACAAATATCTAGGATCAACAACAATGTTAGGACGTAGTTGTTGTGATGATAACCAAAGCCCCTCTCTTGACATTAGAGAATCAGCTCCCTGTTCTGCTCTGAGCAAAATATTAGACAAAAGTCTTTCGCCTAAAGTGACAAACAACCCCAATGTACTTTTAAGTCCCAATTTTCTAAATTCAATTGCTCTCACCCCAATTGAACGAAAGAGATTTTGAAGCTCCTCTTGAACCAAAGGTAAAAATCGTAAAGCCAAAAGAAGTTGAAATGACAACTTATCTATTGGAAATCCTAATAAAGTTAAAGGTGCTAAAAACCACTTTATTGCCCATACAAGATCTTCAGGAGGGGTCGTGATTAGCATCAAATTCACACTGTGAATAACCGTAAAAATTAGAGTCGAAGTTTTAATACCTAATTCTGCGGAGCGACGATCGACGATTAATGGTCCTAATGAAATACCCCCAAAGTTAAATGGCCCCAGACTAAAAATCTCCCATGGTCGGATCAAAACAATTGCTCCTGGGATTTCATCGGGTGATCTTATTGTCAATTCACTTGATGCTTCACTCGCAGGTAAAACAATCGATAAGAATCCAAAAATTAAAGAGAGAACCAATAAAAATATTAGAGACCTCCACCAAATACGTGGAGGTAGCAAACTAAGAACTGTAATTAATAAAAGAACACAAACGATTGAAATTCTCCAAATGGAGTTAGCTAAAATTGGTGATAACAAAAACAAAAGGATCCAGGAGAGCTTGATCCGAGGATCAATACCACGAAGCCAGCTAGAGCTGCCAGAGACATATTGACCAATTGGAATCTTTTTTAGCCAATCCATAGATAAAAACTGAAATTACTAATTTCAGCCCCCTTTCTCTTGGCGTGCCAAATCTTTTTCGACATCGCGTTGCTGCTTCCCTCTCCAAAACAATTTTATAGGAGTCCCTTCAAAACCTAGACCCTCTCTAACTTGTCTCTCAATATATCTTCGATAAGTTTCCCCAAACAATTTAGATTCATTCACAAAAAGAGTAAAACTTGGAGGATTAATGGCTACTTGAGTACCGTAATAAAGACGCCCCTGTTTACCTCCTCTCGTAGTAGGAGGACTTCTCCATTTCAAAGCCTCAGTAAGAACCTCATTAACAACTGATGTACTAACCCTTCTTCTATTCTGATCAACTGCCAAAGTAGCTAATGCAAAAATGCCATTAACTCTTTGCCCCGTTAGCGCAGATGTAAAAATCATTTCGGCCCAATCGAGAAAATAAAGCTTTGAACGAATCTCTTTTTCCATTGCTGACATTGTGTGACTATCTTTTTCTATTGCATCCCATTTATTCACAACAATCACGCATGCTCTACCTTCCTGCTCAATTCTACCTGCAAGCCTTTGATCTTGTTCTGTGACGCCGTCCAAAGCATCTATAACCAACACACAAACATCACTTCTTTCTATCGCCTTAAAACTCCGATTAATACCAAAGAACTCTGGACCATAATTAACACTCCTACGTCTACGTATTCCCGCCGTGTCAACTAATTTCCATTGTTTACCCTGATGAGTTATTCGAGTATCAATCGTATCTCTAGTCGTACCTCTAATCGGACTAACTATTGCTCTTGTCTCTCCACAGATAGAATTAAGAAGACTTGACTTGCCTACATTTGGTCGGCCAATAATTGCCAACTGAACAGGGGAATCACTTACTTCATCTAAATCTTTAGAGGGAAACAAAGTAACGACATGATCTAGCAGGTCGCCGGTTCCGACACCATGTATTGCAGAAATTGGATAGGGCTCACCAAGCCCAAGCTTCCAAAATTCAGCAGCCATTGCCAACCCTTGCTCGGGAGATTCACATTTGTTCACCACAACGAGTGTTTTACAAGAATGAGACCTCAAAAATTCAGCAATCGACTCATCAGCTGTAGTAACCCCCTCTTGACCATCGACAATCACTAATGCAACGACGGCTTCTTCAAGAGCGAGATTAGCTTGCTCTCTTATTTCGGGAAGGAACTCAGTATCGTCGTCAAAAACCAAGCCCCCAGTATCTACAACTTTAAAATCTCTATCCCTCCAAAATCCATCTTGATAAGTTCTATCTCTAGTTACTCCTGGTTCATCATGAACAATGGCTTCCCGGCTCTGACATAAGCGATTCACCAATGTAGATTTCCCAACATTTGGGCGTCCAATTATTGCGACTATTGGTAGCGGCAAAATTCTCTACCTTTCATAAGATTATTTAACCTTTATAGGTCAAAATTAAGATTAATTCTTCATACTACAAGTATAAGCAAAGAGTTCCATTCCAAAATGAGATTTAGAAATCAAACTTACCTAGAGAGATTAACAAAAAAACGGATTCATTAACTACCTAACGATCTCTTTCCCTGAAACGAGCGCAACGAATCAAATCTTGATTTTTTTGTGATGACTGAGAAAAATCCAAGCCTACTATGAAGATGAAAATGTTATCTCCAATTTGCTTATCAGGAAATGGGACCTCTAGATCATTAAATTGTCCTGTTATTCAATCCCCACTTGCAGGTGTAAGCGATCAGATTTTTAGAAAATTTGTTCGCAGATGGTCTCCAAAAGCTTTACTTTTTACAGAAATGGTCAATGCTAAAAGCCTTGAACTAGGACATGGGGAAGAGAAGGTTATTGAGCTTTCAGAGGAGAGTGGACCTATTGGTGTTCAACTTTTTGACCATCGGCCAGATTCAATGATAGATGCTGCCATCAAAGCCGAATCATCTGGTGCATTTCTTATAGATATCAATATGGGTTGCCCAGTAAAGAAAATTGCTAGAAAAGGAGGAGGAAGTGCTTTGTTAAAAGAACCAGAACTTGCTCAATTAATCGTCAAAGAGGTTTCAAAAGCCATATCAATTCCATTAACAGTAAAAATCAGGTTGGGTTGGGATGAAACCACCAGTGATCCAGTATCTTTTGCGTTAGGGCTTCAGGACGCTGGGGCGCAACTAATAACTGTTCATGGGCGAACGAGAAAACAAGGATTTTCTGGGAATGCAAATTGGGAAGCTATTTCTAAAATCAAAAAATCATTAGATATACCTGTCATTGCTAATGGTGATATTAGAAACTCTCGAGATGCTATTAAATGCTTAAAGATCACTAATGCCGATGGGGTAATGATAGGGAGGGCAAGTATGGGCGCTCCATGGCTGGTTGGACAAATTGATGCAGAAATTAAAAATCAAAAAGCTTTTAGGGAACCTGACGCAAAGATGAAAGTCAGCTTATCTTTAGAACATCTCAAATTACTTGTTTCGAAGAAAGGTAATCATGGACTTTTGATTGCCAGGAAACATATGAATTGGACTTGTAGAGGTTTTCAAGGAGCCTCTACTCTTCGCCAAAAGTTAGTTAGAGCCAGCACTCCAAATGAAGCAATAAAACTACTCGAAGACGAGCTTATAAAATTCAACTAAACGTTTCAGGGCATTTTCAAAGGCCAACTTTGTCGAATCAACAGCAAAGAAAAATATGCCCTATTACCTGAGGAAAGATCAGAGGCCTTAAGAATTTGTTGATCTGAAAATCCTACTCTTTCTGCGAATATAGAGCTTTCTATTAGGCCCAATTCTTCAAGCAAAGGTTTGACCCATTCCCATTTTTTTCCAAGCTTGAGCAAAACAACTACCCTTTTCATCAAAGCTGCATTAGATAAAATAACCTTTAGCTCGTTATACGAATCCGGAACAGGTACTACGAGTAACTGTTCCTCTTGAAAAGCAAGTGGTAATTTACTTTTCGAGGCAGCTGCAGAAAAAGATGTAACGCCTGGAATTAATTTAACGAGGCAATCTGGATGATATTTTTCTAACTCCTTTAAAAGATAAGAACCTGTAGAAAAAAGCGAGATATCTCCTTGAGCAAGGAAAACGACTCTTTCGCCTTTCTCAACCATCCTCATTAATTTATTTCCAGCAACTCTCCATGCACTCTTCAAAGTGTTCTGGTCGTCAACCATGGGAAAATGTAAAGGAACTTTTTTTTTATCTTTGGTTATCCATTTTGAAGCAATTTTTTCAGCAAGACTTTCTCCTCCTCTAGAAGAGACAGGATAAGAAACAACCGTTGAATCTCGAATCGCATCAACTGCTGCGATCGTTAATAAAGATGGATCTCCTGGGCCTACACCCGCAATAGTCAAATTTTTCATTTAATTGAGGAAATTCTTTCTACTTAAAAGAAATAGTTAACTATGCATTCTTGGCTCATGATGCATTTTCACTAAAGCATCAGATTCAACCTTAGCTAAATCTTCTAACCTAGAAGTAAGTGAATTCCGTTCAAAACGTTCATCTGCCAGCTTCCAATAAATTCCAAAATGCCTAGCTTCGCTTTTTAGTAAGTCGGCATATAAATTTCTAAGTTCAATATCAGGAGAATGTACAGATAACAATTTCATTCTTTCATGACTCCTTGCCTCAATAAGACCTGCAACTAGAAAGCTATCTAGCATTCGCAACGGTTCATCTTTGCGAATGTTTTTTCCTAAAATTGCAGCATATGGAGGTGATGCTAATTTTTGAAGTTTTTCACCACGTGCATTCAAAATAGATAAAACTCTCTCAAAATGTTCAAGCTCTTCTCGAGCTAATGGACTTAACACCTCTGAAAGACCCGGTTCACTTACATAGCGAAACATAAGTTGCAATGCTACGCCAGCAGCCTTGCGCTCACAATGTGCATGATCCAAAAGTATTTCCATTGGATTAGAAATTGCAAGATTTATCCAATCTTCATTAGTTTTATTTAATAGCCAGCGTATCTTTGATTGCCCAACAAAATGAGATTTTGAATTATCCATAAGCTACCTAGGCTTTTTTTAAATAAGAAACTATACCTTGCAAGGCAAGTTGATAACTATTTGCTCCAAAGCCGCAAACCAAGCCCAATGCTTTATCTGAAAGAAATGATTTATGGCGAAATTCTTCCCTAGAATAAATGTTACTTAAATGTACTTCCACATAAGGAATAGCAACTCCTAATAAAGCATCTCTAAGAGCTATTGAAGTATGTGTATAAGCACCTGCATTAATTAATATTCCGTCAATAGAACCAGCGCTATTTTGTATGCAATCAATCATCTCACCTTCTGAATTACTCTGAAAAAATCTAAGCTTAGTTCCAAGCTCACTCGCTAAAGTCAATAACTGTTCTTGAATATCTTCTAACGTTTGTGAGCCATATATAGTTGGCTCCCTTTTCCCAACAAGATTCAAATTCGGTCCATTAATTAGTAAAACATCCATATTCCTGACTAATTAAACATCTTTCATGATCGTATCCATTCCAACCTAAAAGGACCAACAAATTCGAGAAAAGTGGCACCGTTTCCTGTTAATCTCATTTAGTGGATCGGGTCGGTGCCCGAGTGGTTAATGGGGGCGGACTGTAAATCCGCTGGCTACGCCTACGTTGGTTCAAATCCAACCCGGCCCATCTTTCCACAAGCCCTTGTAGCTCAGCGGTAGAGCACTCCCTTGGTAAGGGAGAGGTCTCGGGTTCAAGTCCCGACGAGGGCATGACCCTCAACCGCAGTCAGGGAAAGCAATCTAAGGCACTAAGGATTGCTAAAAATTTCATCAAATCACAAAATATAAAACAATTAGAGCAGAAACTAGAGCCAAATGGCTCTTTTTTGCTTTATGGCCATATCTCTAATCATATAAATGATTTTACTCGGTTTTTTTCTTACACTCAAGTCTTCACAAATAAGACATGAAGAGTGTTTAACAGACTAATATTACTATGCTTTAATTAGTTATAGCAGCAGTTATAATGCATATATTCTTTATATTAGAGGCAATAGATATATCATCTTTGCTTTGTGTCGAAGTCATTTGAGCTAGATCCCAAGATTGAAAATGCTGACATTAGACAGAAAGAAACTGAGTTCAAGATCAAATCATCCTATGCAGAAAAGAGTAAAAAATATTGAAGGTGAAAGATATTTTGTTTTACCAATGGATGCTATTAATAGATATTCATGGGAAGGGAGTCCTTGGAGTATTACATCGGAATATACATGGGGTCGTTATAAACTAGATAAAGCCTGCAACTTATAAACAACTTCAAATTGATTCAATGAATCGCTTTTTACTAATAGCTCTTCCCGCTATCCTTCTCTCTCCAACACCAGCCATGGCCGAAAGTTATTGGCTAGTGATAGGAGCGAGATTTAAGCGATATTAGTTGCTCTCTTTATAGGAGCAGTTTCTATTAGTATCGGACCTTTAAAAATTTCGCATCGTTTTAAGAGAAGCAGACAGACTTAAAATAGGTAAGCCTTTGAAAAATTAATTTTAATCAATTAATTTAATTACGCAAAAAGATATCAGTTGAAAGAGGACTTATTACAATACTTTTATTCTTTAATTTTGAATGTTTATCTTTGAAATAAAAAAAAGAAGATGAAACATTTGATTTAGTACTTGGATAAGTTAAATCTAAAATTTGTATTGTTTGAAGACAGGAGCTTTCTAGTATAATTTTATTAATTTTATTTTGGAAACACCATAATTTGATTTGTTCAAGTATTTCTTGAAGAGCATCAGTTGAAGAAAACCTTTGATCCAAAACAAGTAATTTTTGAAAACCATACTGGGCAATCAAAAATGCCTTTTCTGTTTTAGATTTATCTAAAATAAAATAAATTGGCTTTGCTAACTCATAATTTTCTACTCTCCAATTTAATAATTCATTTGAAAGATTAATTCTTAAATCATTTTGAGATTTATTTAATTTTGCAAAATCAGAAAAATCAAACAATTTATTAAAAACATAAAAACTGGAACTATATGATGTATTAATGAGATTCTTAATATCTAAAATATATGCTTTAGAGACTATCTCGTACCAATTCAATTTTTTAAAAGTTTGAGCTATAAATCTTGAGGGTTTATATGCAGCAGTTATTTCTGCCTCTTTCATTGCACTAACAAGTAAAAGAGCTGAAGCAGAACTAGAGCTACCAGATAAACTTCTCCAGTTTCCCCAAAGATTAATAGTTTTTAGTTCATTTCCTATCTCAAAAGGAAGAAAGAGATTGTGACCTATAGAAATAATTCTATCATTTTGTATTTCTGCCAATGTATGATTTTTTGATCCCAAAAAAGGGTTGTCCTGATAAAAGTTTTTCAAAAATTTTTCTGACCCACTGTAGTCTTTTATAGGTCTTGATAAATCCTCAAAAGCAATTATTTTATCATTATTCGGATTTTTTAAAATGGAAATACTTTTAGATTCTACTGAAGTTTCTTTGTTTAGATTTTGCAAAAAGTCGGTTTTAAAAAGTGATAGAATTAATGATTTACAAAATCCTAGAATAGTAGTTGGAGTATGAAAACGACAGAATTGTTTTATTTTATTTGGCTTATAGCCAATATCTAAATTAATTTGATTAGAAACCCAAAATATAGCTTTTATATTTTGCTTACGAGAAGATTCACATAATCCAATACTACAAGATGTATTAAATTTCCCGAAAGGTACTGCAAAAAATTCAGGTAAAACTCCCAATTCTTTAGAAATATAGTTGCTACATTTTTCTATCTCATTATTAATTTTATTGATACTTAGCTCAGTTAAATCAACATGACTAAAACTGTGATTCAAAATTTCCATATTAGGAAATTTATTTTTTAGTGATATTAAATCTGTTCTTGAAAAATAGTATTTTTCTGAGAATTTTTTCTTATTTTCATTGCTAATTGTTTTATAAAGAGGATTAACAATCTCATTTATCATTTTCTCCTGATCCAAATTAGAACTTTTTGACAATCCATAAAAATCCTTTTTAAATTTTTTTTTATAAACCTTAAAAAGTAAATCACTAATATCCTTTTTATTTATAAATTTTTCAATAAAATACACCTTATCTCTCCATCCACAGTTATCTTCAGTTATCAACTGACAGGGAGCAATCGCAAAAGGAATATTATTTTCATTAAGCCAATTAAGAGCTTCTTCAATACTATTCGAAACATCGTCAAAAGTAATACAAAAATTTAACTTTGATTGCAAATTTGAATTGTTTAAATCTCGCAGACTGACAAATTTGCCAAGAATATAACAAATTTTTATTTGTATTTTAAAAATTGGAAAACATACAGTATGAAGTCTATGAAATGGATTCTCAGGGTCAATATTACCTATTCTATGATAATTTAAAATTATAGAAGCTTTATAATTTCTAAAAAAAATCATATATAGATTTTTAAAAAAATTTTTTAAACTCACATTATTCTTCATCTTCAGTATTTAAAATTTTCTAATATTTTAATTAAAACATCTTTTAATTGAATACCATCTTTATTATCTTATTATTGTGTAAATCTTAATTCATGTTGAGCCAGAGAAGAGGAAGCGATCTAAGGCACTAGGATCGTAAATCTTTAAAAGTGGACATCCGATTTTGGGTCCACTTTTGTTGTTTTTAGACCATTTGCTTGATACGTCTTTGCCCTGATCTAACTCAAAAAATGACAACTATTAAAAGAAGCGGGAATGGCTGGCGAGCACTGATAAAAAAGAAGGAATTTGTAGGTCCAAAAGGCCAAAACATTTCGCTCAAAAGCGCAGTCTCAGTTGTGGGCAACTGCTGATGAAGGATGCTGATACGATACAGCCACTACCAGATGAGGCCTGGGGAAAAAATCATATCCTCTCCTTATACGTAATTAGGATTCTCAAGTTAGTATCAAATCCACCTAGACAAATTCAAAATAATCAAGAAAATAAAAGGCGAATTCAATCAAAAATAAAAAGTGTGCTTGGAACAAAATGAGTACGAGATGATCGCTAAAGATACGGAGGCTTTATCTAGAGAAGAATTAAAAGCAGTGATCGATTACGGGGAAGACGAAGACGAAAACTCTATTCATGAGCAAATCCAATCCATCGCTGTCGCCGAATTAAACAAAAGAAACACTGCTAGGAATTCTCAAATAAAACTTCTTAATCGATCTCTCATGGCCTCATCAAGAATCGGGAGATGGAGATCTGCTGCAAAAGCCTTTTTAACCAGATTCGTAGAAATCAAGAATTAACTGATAAGAGCAGAAGGTAATTTTTTAGAAAGCGACTCGGAAAATGGTTTCTAAATATCTTTTGATAACGGGTATAAAGATCATTTTTACTGTTCTAATTTTCTTAGTTCTCTTTCTTTCAGTGCTATTTTTTTTCCTCCAATAAATAGTATTGAAGGAGAATTATTAAATGTAAATGCAATACATATTTTATTAGGACAAAGAGATTTAGAAAATAGAGATTTTTAATTTAATTTATAAGATTTGCTTGGATGAATCAATTCCACTTGAATTTAATGGAAAAAAGTTGATATAAAACTCTATTCCGAAAATTTTAACGACGAATCACGATACGATGATAGAACAAAATTAATTATAAAAAGAATGCTTCAACGAGATATTATTGGTAGTTCAATAAGAAAATTATTATTAGCAAGCTTTTGAATAAATTTGTTGGTAAAGAGATCGATTTAATATCGATAAATCTATATTTAACTAAGGAAGAAATGAATGAGATGAAAAACATGGGTATGTATTTTGGGAGTCATGGTATTTCTCATTCATAGTTAAGTAGTCTTAAATATGATCAACAATTTAAAGAGATAAATGATAGTTTTAACATGTTAATCAAATTAAATTTGATATCAAAAAATAATCCATTAGTAATGTGCTATCAATTTGGTAAGTATAATTCAGATACATTAGAAATTCACAACCAACTTAAGATTGACTACTCATTAACTACAAATAATGGTTCTGCTTCCTTTATTGAGAATAATAGCATATATGAGCTAAAGAGATGGGATACGAATGATTGTTGGAGTGAAGAATGGAGAAAACCTACTCTACCAATTTCAAAATGACTAAATTTTATATGTTTAATGAACTAATAAAGATTTAATAAATTAAACCATTTTCAATGCGGATATATTGTTACCAATCGTAACTAAACTCTTCGAAAAAGCGATAATTAAAGATTATTCTTTGCAATTCCTTTTATTATAATGATTAAAGAAATTTATAAGATGCTTGAAATCGAAAACATCTTAAATCAAGCTTTAGAGGAAATAAATGAATTAAGGAATGAAGAAGATCATATAAATTTAGATTGTAAAGATGTGATAATTGGTCCAGAAGGAATACTTGACTCACTTTCAACAGCAACATTTATTTTGGAACTTGAAAATCTATGTAAAGAGAAGAAAGGTTCGGATTTGGATTTAACATCCATAATTCTAGGAGAAGATGGCCTTTTTCAAAACTTTAAAATTTCTGATCTCAAGGAAATTATAAACAATGCACTTTGAAATTAACTTTTATACGGATTTTAATACTGACTTGCTAAGGCAGATTTTATTAGTTAAATATAAAAAAAATTCTTTAAGCTGTGACACTAACCTAAATAGACTGCCTTTTTTTAATGTTGAGATAAGTGATGGGGGGATATGCGTTATTTGGGTTTCAGTTGAAAGTTTTAAAAATACTTACTTCTTAAATAAATTGGGGATGTCAAGTCTGGAACAAGAAGATTTACTTAAAGATTCAGTTTTTAAATTTTTAGCTGATGTTCGTGCGATAGCAGGTAAGTATAAACAAACAATAATTTGTTCATTTAATTCTATTAGAGAAGGTAGAGGTTCTGGATCTGGTAATTATTTATCTAATGGAAATGCATATATAATTACTTATTTAAATTATAATCTGGCTAATTTAGCAAATAAAAATCAATCTATTTATTTGTTAGATGTGCAGTCATGGAAAGATCAAGTAAGTAATTCTCTAGATGAAAAAAATTGGTATCTAACAAAGAATCCTTTCTCAAGAAAATTTTTAAATTTAGCTGCTAGTGAGTTGAGTCATCATTTAGATTTAATTAATAAAGGTAGATCAATCAAAGTCATACTTTTAGATCTTGATAATACAATTTGGGGAGGAGAAGCAGGTGAAAGTAATATTTCTGAGATTAGAATTGGTGGACATGACTATGTAGGAGAGGCTTTTGCTGAATTTCAAAGAACACTTCTAAAATTAAATCAACAGGGAATATTAATTGCTTTAGTAAGCAAGAATTCAGAAGAAATTGCTATGGCAGTTTTTGATAACCATCCAGAGATGATTTTGGCAAGAAAGAACATTTCTGCTATGCGAATTAATTGGGATGAAAAGCATTTAAATATTATCAAAATTATGAATGACCTAAACCTAGGATTGAATTCAGCAATTTTTATAGATGATAATCAAGTTGAACGGGCCTCTATAAAAGCAAATCTACCTGAGGTTCAAGTATTAGATCTGCCTCCTGATCCTTGTCTTTATTGCAAGACATTGAATAGTATTAAGTGTTTCGATCTTATTGATACTACAGTAGAAGATCAAAATAGATCAATTTCATATCAAGAAAATATTCTTAGGAAGAAAAACAAATCACAACACAGCGATAAAGAAAGTTGGCTTATGGCACTTGAAACTAAAATATATATTGAAAATATATCTAATAATAATATAAATAGATATGTTCAACTTTTAAATAAAACTAATCAGTTTAATGCTAAAACTCGAAGAATGAATAAAAATGATTTTGAGACTTGGCTAAATCAAGAAGGTCACAACGCTTGGAGTTTTAGGCTTGAAGATAAATATGGAAAGATGGGTATAATAGGACTTCTAAGTTCTGTAATTAAAGATGATTTCTTAAATATAGAGGATTATGTATTGAGTTGCAGATCAGCAAATAGAGGTGTAGAGGAATGTATGCTCTCATTTATTTGTGAGCATGCAATGAAGAAAAAATGTAAAAATATATTTTTACAAGCAAAACAAACAGAGAGAAATAAACCAATGTTAGATTTTTTAAATAACCAAAACCATTTAATTAAAATTGGTTCAAACTTATTCTCGATTAACTTAAGTAAATCTATCATAAGTAATCCTAAATATATTTCAACGTATTTAACTGATTTATAATATTAATATGCATATACGATTAGCGAATCTAAATGATAGTAAGTTAATTCGAGATTTTATTAATCTTTATTGGAAAAAGGATCACATTCTTTCATAATCATATAAATTATTTAATTATATGTACAAAGGTTATGGTTCAAACATTTATAATTTTGTTTTAAGTTCCTCCACATTTGATTTAAGTATTAATGGTATTCTAGGCTTTATTCCTACACAGATATATAATAAAGAAATAGAAGCTAAAAAGAATATAATCTGGTATTCAATACAGATAAACTCTTATATATATTTTTCATAAGTCGATAAATTCAAATTTTCTATCACTTATTGCATTATCTAAATTTGAACAACAAAATTCAATACACTCACTGATGGCCTCTATTGTAGAACCAGCAATATGGGGGGTGAAAACAGAATTTTTATACTTCAATATTTGCTCGGTACCATCTGTAGGCTCATTTTTAAAAACATCATTTCCAATTCCTGAGATAAGATTATTATTAATTAAATATGATAAAGCTTTATCAGAAATCAAAGAGGCCCTGCTTACATTTATTAAAAAAGAACCTTTTTTAATAAATTTACAATTATTTTCATTAATTATATTTTTAGTAGATTCATTATCGTGCAGATGCAAAGAAATATAATCTGCCAAAGCTAAACCTCTATTTATATCTACATAATTCAAACCTAATTTTTCATAATCTATAGAGCGTTTAATATCAAAGTAAAATACCTGCATACCAAAGGCCAAAGCAAGTTTAGCTACTTTTTTACCTATATTACCTAATCCAATAAGGAAAAGACTTCTAGAATTTAAAGTATGCATTTCTGCACCATTGCAATTTCCAGACCAATTTCCAGTTACTGTTCTTTGATTCATTTCAGGTAATTTTTTACTTAAAGAAAGCATTAAAAGTAATGTATGCTCTGAAACAGATACTGCATTATTTCCAAAATTAGTACAGATTTTTATATTTGAATCTTTACATGCTTTCGAGTTGAACTTATCAAAGCCACTACTCCAAAGCTGGTAAAGCTTTATGTGACTATTTTTCTTAATAATATCTTTTTCTATCCATCTACCAGGTGCACACATCACGGCTTTATTTCTTGATAAAAAAGTATCTATTTTATCTTGACCATCCTCATAGAATACAGTTTCTGTTTTAATTCTTCGATACTTAAATTTTTCATAAATAATTTCAAGCAGTAATGGGTTAACCCTTTTAGCTGTTAATACTAAGATTGACATTAATATCCAAATTTATTAAATGTTGTTATTTTACGATTAAGTATATATGCAATTTTAAGCTTAACTTTTGCATAAAAAAATTTATTAATGAAATAAAATTATTTTTAAAACCTATTTTTTTTCTTGAGTAGTCTCCTAAAGCAGCCATAAAGGTCCATTTAAAAAAGATATTTAAAAATTATACACAATAGGCTGGCAAGTAAAATACATATTTTTTAAAATGATGCATTAAACAAATATTCAGTAAATTCTAAATCAAATTCAGTATCAATACTTATGCAATTTTCATTAACTAAAACTGCCCCTGTATTGCTACTAATTAGTGTTTCTTTTTTAATTAATGCAGATTTTTTAATTGCATAAGCAATTCCATTTCTATGGTAAACAGGGGAAAGTTCTTGCCTAGCAACAATTTTAGATCCTCTTTCATCATAAAATTTAATTTTGCCATCTTGATATATTAATTGTTTAAGAGGATGACTTTTTGTATCTGTCTCGGAAATTGTAAGAACAGAGTCATAGTTATTTTTTTCTAATGCTTGAATTACTGATGATACATGTTCTACTTTTCTTAAAGGAGAGGTAGGTTGAAGCATAACAACTATATCGAAAGTTGTTCTTTTAATATTCTCCATTTCATAAAGTGCATGTAAAAGGACTGGAGCATCTCCTATTCTGTCTCCAGACAAGTTTTCAGGTCTTTTAAAAGGAACAGGTATGCCATTTCCCTTAGAAACAGAAGCTATTAAATCATTATCTGTAGAGACAACTACTTCATCAATTTCAGGAGTCTTTAATCCAATTTCGCCTGCTAATACTACAATAGGGGTATTATGAATTTTTCTAAGATTTTTTAATTTAATACCTTTACTACCTCCCCTTGCAGGAATAACCGCTAAAACTTTTTTATTATTTATCATCTTCCTTAGTTAAATTTATATCTTCAAATATAGTATCAATTTGATAAAAATTGTTAATAGTGAATTTCGGTTTATTTTTAAAACGACTATTTTTCAATATAACCCCTATAAATTCACATCCAACAGTCATTGCAGCATCAAAATCAACCTGAGAATCTCCAATATATAGAATTTCTTTAGGTAATATTCTTTTTCGTTTCATGATAAATCTGATATGGTCCTCTTTTTCTTTTGGAGAGCCATATACATCACAAATATATTTAGAAAAATTTCTAATATTAACAAGATTTTTTAAATATAATTCAGGAGTTGCAGAACTTATAAAGACCAAAATTCCTGCATGAAACAAAGATTTAATGAAACAGGACACTCCTTCAACCTCTCTAGCTATTGATATTTTTTGATTAGTTATCAATGTGTATTTTGAAATCAAATCTCTTTCAATTATTGAAGAATTATTAAAATCAATAATTTTTGCTAATTTCTTAAAGATATCAAATCTATCACCAGTATCTGGCATATTAAGCAAATCATTTAAATATTTTTTACCATTATCAATATCTTTTACTACTTCATAAAATGTATCAAGTTTTATATCGTTTGTATCCAATATAGTCCCATCAAAGTCAAAAAAAACTGCTTTTATTCTCATTTAGATCCTATCTTAAATTTTATTTTTATCTATAACTTGAAATCTTCCCCAATGATCAACAACTGTTTTTCTTTGATCTCTTTGTAAAGAGTTAATTCTTCTATCATTGTAAACCGAATCGTCATTGTAATGAGTAGAAGAAACCTCTTCAAACACGCATCCAGTATCTGTCCAAAAGCTATGCCAGACTCCAGGTTGAACTAGTTGCATTTCTCCAGGGTGAAGGGTTTTTCTATGGCCATCTACTATGGTTTCCAAAACCCCATACAAGACTTGAAAAGTTTCTTCTTTTCTGCGATGAAAATGACTAGGATGCTTTTGACCAGGAAGTTGGACAATTATTTTTTTACAGTATTCACGATTTATACATCCTATAATCAAGGCTCCTACTTTATGAAAATTTTTCATTCCATAATGATGAGAAAATTCGATGTCAAAGTCACTATTAAGAACAATTTTTGCTTTATTTAATAAGGCTTTAACTTCATGTATTGCAGTTTTTAATATTAGCCAGTCGGGACTTTCTGGGAACTTAAAGTCTTTTGTTAGACAAGGCTCCATTGATTTGTAATCTTTTTTAGCAATAATACCTGAAGTCCAATCACCACTAGATAATTGATTTTCATGATAAGGAATTGCAAAGAAAATATCTTTACTTTTTAAAACATCTCCTTTTTTTATATTTTTTTTAAGATAAATTCCTCTTCTCAAAGAGTCTAAAGATGCTTTTTCTTCTTTAGGAATAGGTCTAAAATTTTCTTTTCCGCAAATATCTTTAGCTATCAAGTAGCTTTCTATCCATTTATCAACTTGAGCTGGTGTACTCGAATACTTATTTAACTTTATCTCCTTAGTCTCAACACCTACATGCCTTTCAAATATTTCTGCCCCTTTAGCAACAGCTGCAATTACGGGAGATGATTGTTCAGGACTTTCGTGAGTTGACCAACCAATAGTTAAACTTGGATAACGATTTTTAAAAGTATCAATTTGACTCAAATAAAACTCTTTTCTTGGTATTGGATAAATAGATACGCAGTGCATCAAAGCTATTTTCCTTCCTTTATGCTCAAAGAAACTTACAATATTGTCAACTTGCTTCAATTCTAAACCACCTGTAGAGACAACCACAGGCATGCAAGAATCTGATATTTTTTCTAGCAAAGGCCAATCCTTTGCTGAGCAACTAGCAACCTTAATAAAGTCAAAATTCATTTCAATTATTTTTTCAATAGAATCTTCATCAAAGGGGGTACACATTGAATAAAAACCTAAATTATTTACTTCATCTAAAAGCTTTTTGAAATCTTCATTTGACAATCTTGTGGAGCTGAATCTTGAAATGTGTTTATTATCCAGATTATTAATATGTTCAGGGTGTATAAAAGAATCTAATTGTCTAAACTGAAATTTAAATGCGGCTTTAACTCCATGTTTTTTTGCTACTGCTCCAACTTCCTTAATTATCTTTTTTCCATGCTCAACAGAGCCTTGATGATTATTAGCGAGATCAAAAATAAATAGATCCCTAAAGTTTAATTCAGGTATATCTAAAGACATAACTATTAACTAAAGATAAGCATCATTATAACTAATATAATGCTTCATAGATATATCCCGAATTATAATTTATATTTACAGACCGTTTCTCGAGGGCTGATTTATGACATGCAGCTATTAACAACATAGTATCAAAGCCTTTTTCAATTGAAATTGATGAATCTTCAGTATTGCTCAGTTGATTATTTATATGAGTTAATTCTGCAATAAAATCATCTGGACGAGATTTATTAAAAATTTCTTCATTAACTGACCCATGATTCTCTCCATATGAAACTTCATCAGCTCCTTTTGAGGAATTACATATCCAATTTATATATCCTAAATCTCCTTGAATTCTTGCTTTTTTAATAGTAGGGATAGTAACGACATCTTGTACCACCCTCCCAAGTAATCCATTTTCCGTTTTTAGATTTACTAAGGCTATCTTGTCATAATTTAAATTATTATTAGTTACGTATTCAAGATTTGCATTTACTTCCTTAACTTTTCCACCCCCAAGTTTATGGGCAAAATGTTGCCATAGATTCAATGCATGTGAATGCTCACTACAAGCTCCTCCACCTCTTTCCCAAAAGCCAAGATAGCTGTCAGATGGTCCTTCAAGCCAAGGATGAGCTTTGAAAATTCCCGACCAATTCTCTCTAAACTCAACATCTAAAGTCTCTATATTTCCTAGCAAATTAGAATCAATTAAATTGTTGATAAATTCAACTGATTTACCAACAACATGATCATATCCAATGAAAACTTTTATTTTTTCTTTTTTAGATATTTTAAAGATCTCTTTTAAGCCTTTTAAATCTGGAGTGCCAGCTGGTTTTTCAATTAAAATTGCCTTTGGTTTTTCTTTTAAAGATTGTAAAGCTAGTTTATTCCTAACATCTGGAGGAGTTCCTATAATTATTAGATCATAATCTTTTTTTGGGGCACTATCATTTAAATAGAGTCCAATTTCTTTGTCCCAAACATTGTATCTAGAAGGATAAATATGTTCCTTTGTTCTTGACAATGCATTGGTGTCAATATCACAAATATCAACTTCCCAGTTCAATCTTCTTGAAGCATTTGCTAGATGATTACCTATCGAACCAGCACCATAAATTTTAATTTTTAGACTCATATAAAAAAATTTCTTTTACTCTATATCATTTTACGAACCGAAATATGAATTAGCTGCTGCTGTCGAGTTCTTTTAACTTGTTAACCAATGCATGCTTGAGAGCAGGGTAAGAAGTATCTAGAGACTGATTTCCCTCAAGAATATAAGGAGCCGCATCTTCAACAAAATTGAGCATTGTCTCAGCATCAATTACGCAAGAGCAGTTCATCCTGATGGAATTGATCGTGGTGATAACTCTCAAGGCAGTTTGTTTTAACAGGAACGAAAACAGGTGTTTTCTCTCATGTTCCAATAATTTTATTTGCTTAGAAATGGGTTGGAGTTCTAGCACTTGTCTTCCCATAGGTCAGGGAAGTGGTTAGTTAAAGGGAATCGGATTGTTCACACGGATAAACAAGTGCTTAACTTAAAGGGGACGACAAAATCTCGTCCCCTTCTTTAATGGAAGAAATTAAGGTTTCCAATACTCATCCCATTCATCCTGAAGTTCTGTCTGCGATAAAGAGTTGTAGAAACCTCTCCACTTCTTTTCGGAATTTGCGTCAGTCGCACTCAAAGACACCATTAGATCAATTGCCTCCTCTTTGGTGAAGGGTTTCCCTTTGTCTGATTTGAATATCACTTACGAAGCAATCTCTTCCCAAGGATCATGTGAAGGTAGTTCCTTGAATGGTATCAATTTAAAATCACCTCTCCTGATGCCACTACAGATCAATCCATCGGGATGTTCTCTCTTAAATATTTCAACTGCATCTTCTTTTCGTTCTGATGGAATAGTGACTTTATAAATCACGTCACCTGAATCACGAATCTTATAAACAAAAATCCAATCATATTCTTTATTATCCATTTTCAATTAACTACTTACTCATTATTGTTTTAACTCACTTTAGTCTGATGAACCATTACACGAATTAGATCCTTAACCTTTCAGAAATTAATAATTGATTCCAAGATTCGTGAATATCTTTTCTCTTATCCAGTTGCAAAGAAAAATCATAATGACCTATTGCACCATCATTCTTCAGATGTCCTAAACACCTTGAGACCATATCGCTGTCATGTCCTTTTTCAATCAGAGGAATAGAAGCAACGTGCCTTAAACCATGAGCATCTTGCCTCTTAATGCAGTACTAGTTAGTCCAGCATGAATAGCCACTTAGCCAGAAAAAAAGCAAGAGAAAAGATTGCACTCAGCACGGATCATCTCGATAATTAAATAAACTTTACTTATAAGAAGCATCAATTCCCATAATCAAATACCGTGAGTAGAAACTCACGGTATTACTAATTCTTCTTTATATTTAGTTCATATTTTATTTTTGCCATGACCCCTGAAGCAGAGAAGTTTAATGGTTGGGCAGCGATGCTTGGCTTTGTTGCAGCCTTTGGTGCATATGCAACAACAGGTCAAATCATTCCTGGCATTTTCTAAGTGGAGCTCAATCCATTTAAACCATATCAACAATTTTTTCAAAACCTTTTGAAAAGATCTAACAAAAGTTCTTAGCGGTCTGGTTAAGAACTTTTTTTTGACGTTTTTCAATTAACAAGAATTTTATTTAAAACGCCTACTTCTAAATTGCTATAAGCAAAACATAGGTATATGGAATTAACGCATTGGGGAACTCAGTAGCATGAATTCATATGGTCTTAAGGATGTGTTGCTATATAGCCGTTACAAACCGTGGTATAAGGGGGTGTAATTTTTTATTGAGGCAAAGTGATCTAAAAGCAATTTTTAAACTATATTTTATCTTAATCGTTTTCGGAAATCGTTTCAAGGAGTCGTGTAAAAACACTTTCTCTACTTTTCAACCCCCATTCAATTTTGAGTTCATCGACAAAGTCAATCAAGTTGTTGGGCAGGTTGATCGTAACTTTCGAATAATCCTTTTTTGAAGCCTTTTGCGATATGGCCAAAATGAAGTACTTCAATGTATTTGTATCAATTATAACTTATTTTTTCAATGGATCACACCCCCTTAATTGTGGACTAAAAATATCCAGTTTTAACTTAATAAAGGAATAAAAAAGTTTCTTCCATAATGACAGAGAAGAGGCTTTTTTATTAGATTCAAAAGTTAGGTCTATACAATTCCTGGGATAATCCAGCCTGTTATTCCGTAATTGACTACAGCTGCAAGAAGGCCCATCATCGCTAAACGGCCATTCATTATTTCAGCTGTTTTCCAGTAGTTGTTTTCCATTAGACAAATCCTGGAATGATTTGACCGGTTGTTGCATAAGCGCCAATAAGAGCGATGCATCCAAACAATGCTGCGTAGCCGTTTAGTCTTTCAGCAGTTACCTTTTCAGGATCAATATTTCTGTTGTTGTTTTGAGTAGTCATTACACGACACCTGGAATGATTTGACCGGTTGTTAGGTATGCACCGATTAGTGCCCAGCATCCAACAAATGCTGCGTAGCCATTGAGTCTTTCAGCAATAACTTTACCTTCTTCTACTCTTGGAGTTTCTGTAGTTTGGTTTTTCATTAAACGACACCTGGGATAAGTTGACCGGTCGTTAGGTAGATACCTGTTAGTAGAACGAATGCCATCATGGCTGGTCTGCCGATGCTTCTCTCTAGAATTGTTTTGTTAGATGGTTGCATTGTTTTTAGTAGTTACTTATTAGTAGTTATTGGCTTAGAAAATTCCAGGAATGATTTGACCTGTTGTGAAGTATGAAACCAAAAGGCTGATCATGCCGATCATTGCCCAACGGCCATTGGTCTTTTCTGCTTCCTCTGGATAGCTGGTGTAGTCCTCTACAAGCTGAGGCTGTGTCTCACGGCCAAAGATGTTTTGCTTGCCGTACTCAGTAATTACCTGAGAAGAAGCAGTACTGGAAGAAGTTGTCATTACTGGAATTGCGTTGATGTGAATAAATGTAAAGTATGGATTTTTTAAATGGAAGATACGGTCGGGTACGGCTTCTTCTAATACTTAAGAGCTCTTAATCTCAAACACTAAATACATCAACTCATTAGAGAGATATTGATCCAATGGTTAGATCTATTGATAACCCTCATAAGTATAAATAGCCCGAACTCGAGTGTGTTTACCCATCCTAGCTATGTTTTTTTCGAGTTAGATTTCGTTCGTCAACAAATCCCTTTTCATGCGTCCCGAACCCGATGATTTACAAATACTTATCAGCAAGTACAGGACTATGAATATTGAAGAATTAGAAGCAAGTATCGACAGATGTGATAAAGAGAATGGTTGCCCAACTCAAAACCAAAGCCTTGATATTGCAAAAAAAGAACTGGAAGTAAAATACAAAGAGAGACAAGAACAAATTGATCTACTAACTAAATCTCTTACTTCTTCATCAAGAATAGGTAGATGGATTTCTAGTGCCAAAACAGTTCTCAAGCAGTTTTTAGAATTCAAGAATTAAAGATGTAGCAGTGGTTAGTGAAGCTGGGGAAAACACTTAAACTTAACATCATGATTACTTCAACTTTTAATTTACACACCAATTCAAGTCACTAAAAAAGCATCCTGCTCACTGAGTGGATGCTCCTTTGGCACAGAACCATGTATGAGGAGTTGTTCTATTTATTCTCTCTAATACATATGGCAAGAATATACAGGGAACAGAAATATTCTCTTAAACATTGGAAAAGGATTGACAATCCAATTAAATAGCAAACGCCATCACTGGTAACAAATGTCCTAAAACAAATCATAATTTAAAATTAATACAACTCAAAAGGAAACAGAAACTGCTCTTTAAGCAACGCTTGAGCACAAAACCAGGGAATCTTCAACGTTTAAAAAAGGCAAGACGTCTAAGTCACTAGGATCAAAATCTTTAAAGCCGAATGTCCATTTTTTCGTCTATTTTGTTATTTTTTCAGACCTTTTTTATTTGAAGCATCTGGAATTTATACCGTCCAATTTTTAGATCCTTCATATAGATGGTAATAAAAATTTCAGACTATTATTTTTAGTCCTCATACCCAACAAAATTTACTGGATCAGAGAGATAGAGAATTATTTGAAAACACAGGTTAGGCGGCAATGAAAGTTGTTTAAGCAGCAAAAGAGTCATTCCCTGTAAAACAGTAACATCTTCTTTGTTTTTACTCATATTTTTTCTCCCAAAACAGATAAAGATTTGAAAAATGATTAGTCGTATCAATAACAGCAGTACTGGTTGAAACTAATTGAAATACAAGTGAATTTATTTTTTTGATTATGTCTCCAATTCCACTCTCTTGCCTAGAAGTATTGGTATTCCCGACTGCATAATAAATTTCAAGATCATGTTCAGTTCTTGTCATAAAAACAACTTAGTTACTCTTACGGATTGAATTTATATTTTAGAAGAAATAAAAAACAAATAAAAATTTCTATTACTTACGTTCAAATAGGTCGACATTGGTTACGACGTATAAAAGTTCAATGGAATTCACAGGCAATGAAATCAGAGAGAGTAAGAAAATCTATCAACATTTTGCATGCAAATATTTTGCTTAGATAATCAGTCTCTCTTATCGTGAATATCGCCTGAATAAGATTGAGTTCCAATCTCAGGAGGTAGATTATTTTTAAAGTCATCAACCAACGCATCTGCTTCACTGCTGAATAACTTTGAGAACCATTGCTTTGTTGCAATAATTGCAGTCCAGATTATGTCCCTTTTTCTAGTCATACATTATTCCTCCCGAAAAATACTCAAATTCTAAGTGAGATCTTATTCGTATCGCTTTAATACTTAACTTATTCATTTACAAAATCTTGCGCTATTAATCATCTTATTAATCCAAGGCCTATTAAAAAAAGAACATAAAAACAAAAAATCCCTTACTTATCGAAGACAGTAAGCTTTATGTAACAAGCTGAACACCATGAAGAAAATATTTTGTTTAAAATAATTTCGTAGAAAACTACTAAAAACGTTCAACTCATCAAAAGATGAGCCGCAGTTTGCCTCAAGCCAAGGAACGGGGACTTGAGCATATTTCGGAGAGTAAAATGTCTTTAACCTACAGAGGCCTAAAGTACAACCAGCAAAAAGCAGTTGCAGAAAAGCATCATGTTCAACTTACATATCGAGGTAAGTCTTACAAAAGCTAGAAACAAATCCTTTAACTATTAAAAACCCTCATATTTGAGGGTTTTTTTTTGCAGAAAAATAAAATTACTTAATAATATTGGATCTTTTATTTAAATATATATTTATCATTGCTAAGGTAAAAATTATTAAAAAAGACACTATAAATAGCAAAAGATAATTACCTGAGATCATACCTAATTCACCATCTAATATTTTTTGCAAGAAATTATTTAGCCCAATATCCTTGATCTTTCTTGCTGCAAAACCACTAGCAACAAAAGGGGAGTCTGAAATTATTATACTGAAAATAAGAGCAGGCATAAACCTTTTCCATTTTATTTTTGTAAGTCCTATTGCGTAGCAAACAAAGTCAAAGAATCCAGACATTAAAAGAGCCGTCATAAGAAAATAATTATTCTCTAGATAATCCTGACTTATACTTTCAACTCTTCCCATTTGTTTTGAACCAAGTAATCTACTAATATAATTTCTACCTAATTTTCTAGCCAACAAAAATGATGTCGAACAAGATATAAAATCTGCTAAAAATATAACAACCAAACCCCGGGCAAAACCGAACTGAAAGCCTGCAGCAACAGAAAATATTGTCCCAGGTAAAACTGGTATTATAATACTAATAGATCTTAATATAAATAATAAAAATATTAATATTAAACTAAAAAAACTATTCGCTTTTAAACTACTAACAACATTATAAAAAATATCGCTAATAATATTAACATCAAAAAGAATAATGGTAATGCATAAAAGAATAACAAAGAAAATTAGTAATACATATCTAAAATATTTACTACTTCTTAACTTATTATCCATAAAATATTTTCTCAATGAAAATCAAAATTTATCGTCAAATTATAGTACGAAATTATTTTAAAATTGCTATGAAAATCACTAATTTTGCTCGAACTTAATGCTACACAGTGTATTAGCCTCTGTCAAAGGCATTTCTCCAGAGTTCCATTTCTCATATACACATGTATAAAAAGGTTCATTTATGCTAGTTAAATCATTTTTTTGATCTATTAATTCTCGGAGATATTTAGCTTTCGCCCGAAGATAATCTTTCTTATATGACCAGTACATAACTTCGGCAACACCTATAAAAGCCAAAGAGAATGCAAAGATAATAAACAAATGATTAATCAATCTTTCACTACTAAGGATTAATATTTTATGCCTAACATCTAAAAAAAGTAACTCGTAGATAATACTCAAAATTCTTTTCTTTCTTTTTTGCTAAAAAGATGCTTTTTACATTTGATATTTTTCATTGCTAGTCTAATTAATCATAAGAAAAACAGGACTGCTGCTGTTGAAATGTAGAAGTGGAAAACCTAGTCAAAAAACTTCGCGGACTATCTTCATATGAACTTAACCTCAATTAATGATTTATTTTGTTAGAAGGGATCAAAATTGTAAGAGCAATCAATGACATTAAAAAATTTTTTCCTTAATCCATTAAAAGATCAAGTTTTATCTGGCAAAACAAGACATAAGAAATGGAGAGTGGCGCAGCTTCAGGTCTTATCAAATTTATTAGACAATCATCAGCAAGAAATATTAAATGCTTTACATCAGGATTTAGGAAAACCTCCAACAGAAGCGTTTTTTGAGATTATTGCTGTCAAACAAGAAATAAAAGTGGTTAAGAAAAATTTATCCAACTGGATGAAGGCGAAAAAAATAAATGTTCCCGTCTCCCTTCGACCTGCTCAAGCATTTATTCAGCCTGATCCATTGGGCTGCATTCTGATAATTGGTCCATGGAATTATCCTTTTTCTCTTACTCTTCAACCTCTAGTAGGAGCTTTGGCTGCTGGAAACACTGCTGTTTTAAAGCCCTCAGAGCATGCACCTCATGTATCAAATCTAATAAAAACTCTTATAGAAAAGTATTTTCCACCAGAGATTACGCAAGTTGTTGAAGGAGATGGAAATACTGCTGCTAATTTAATGTGCCAACAATTTGATCACGTCTTTTTTACAGGTGGAGAAAACATAGGGAAAAAAGTAATGGAAGCCGCCTCAAAAAGTCTTACTCCAGTAACTTTAGAACTTGGAGGCAAAAGCCCTGCTCTTGTTATTGATGGTGCGAACCTAGAAGTAACTGCAAAGAGAATTATATGGGGAAAAAGTCTAAACGCTGGTCAAACATGTATTGCACCAGATCATTTACTAGTTGAGCATAAACTGTTTGATTCATTAATTTCTAATTTAAAAAATTCAATTAATGATTTTTATGGAAATAATCCCCTAGATTCAAAACATCTAGGGAAAATTATTAATCAAAACCAATTTAATAGGCTTAACAACTTACTAAAAGAAGCTAAAAAGAATGGCCAGATAATCTATGGAGGAGAAAGCAATGAAATAGAAAGAAGGATTAGCCCTACTCTTATAAAAATCGAGAATAGAAATGATCCACTAATGAAGGAAGAACTTTTTGGTCCATTGCTACCTATATTGCTTATTAAAAATCTGGACCAGGCAATTTCAGAGTTTAAATTTTTACCTAAACCCCTTGCTCTATATCTTTTTGGAGGGAATGACAACGAGCAAAGGAAAATACTTTCAATGACCTCTTCTGGAGGTGTTTGTTTTAATGATGTCGTTTTACAAGCAGGGATACCAGAACTACCATTTGGAGGCGTCGGATCAAGTGGTATGGGGAAATACCATGGCAAAGCAGGTTTTGATAACTTTACTCATTTCAAATCCGTCCTAAAACGACCTTTTTGGCTAGATCTAAATTTCAGATATCCACCTTATAAGTTAGACTTATCTTTACTTAATAAATTAATAGGTTAATATAGAATTATTATCTATGAGATAAATTATTAGTTTATACTAGAGATGATCAAAAAGATAGAGAAAAATATTAGCCTTTTGTATCTTAATAGTATTATTTTTTTCTTATCAATTTTCACTTTAAAAGTTAATGCAGAAACAACGATCATCGCAAAGAGTGGTGATACGCTTTTAAAGATATCCAAGCAATATAGAGTTCCTTTAAAAGAACTAATGTATAAAAACAATTTAAATGATGCAACCAGAATAATAGAAGGTAAGGCAATAGTAATACCTCTTAGAAACAAAGACAAAGATTTTAAGAATGATAATACTATTTATAAAGTTGTTGAAGGAGATACTCTTTATAAAATTGCTAGAATTTACAACGTAAATTTACAAGATATTATTGATTTAAATAATCTAGGAACTAATTCTTTCCTAGAGCTTGGTCAGATTATTTTACTTCCAAAGAGTGCAATCAATAAGGAAGTAATTATTAAAAATAATATTAAGTTAGCAAGTAAAAAAGTTTTTTATCATCAAACATCTAAATCAGAAGATCTTTCAATTATTTCAGAGATTCACAAAATCACCAAAGAAGAAATTAATATTTTGAACAACTTAAATAATACTGTAAAAATCAATCCTAATATAAAATTAAAAATAAGAGAAAGTAAACCTTCTAAATGGCTAAAATATGGTTCATTAATGATCAATTGGTCAGATTGGACATATCTTGATGGAAACTATATTGCTCAAGCAAAAACAAAAAAAAATAAATCTTTCTATTTAGCTCTTAACTGTAAAAAGAGAGCATTAAACAATACATTAAACAACTCTTACTGGACAAACTGGTATTTCCCTGACAACGATTTTGAATTTAAATTGATTAATGATTTTTGTGATCAAGATTTTAAAATTTAAATTATCTATTCATTTCAAGAGATGGAGGTTCCAATCTTTCAGAATCTTCCTCAACAAGTTGCAGCCTCAACCTTTTACCCCCAGAAAGTTCTCCAAGAGAAACTCTAATAGTTGAGCCAGTAAGAGTTTGAAGCGTGTCTAAAAGCTCTCTTAAATAAGGTGTGCTACTTCCAGACTCTACCCATAGTCTCTCTTGCAAACCTTCTAATCTTTTCCAAGCAGAATGAAATCTTAAAATGGAACTCTCTATGGTCTTGGCCTGTCCAAAAGCATCTGAAAGTATCCCTAAAGAATCCAACCTGAGAGCTTCTTGAGTGGCTTTATCTAAATTTAAATCCTTATTTTGAAAAGCTCTTAATGATAGAGAAGCATCTAAAGACTTGCCGATCCATTTAGCAGTATTCGTCATATCTTTTACTGAATCAATTTCAGGATTTTCTCGTAATGTTTCGCATATCTCTTCTTGCTGAGTAGGCGATAACTTAGATAATTCTCTTACCAATGGAGCAACAAACTTGGCTGGTAATAAATTTGATTGCGTTTTTTCTCTGATTTCAACAGGCAAAAGAGAGCTGGTTGCGGCCACAAATTCATCAGTTAAGCTCTTTACTTGTCTTCTCGTTATGTCCTTCCCTTCATTCGCAGCTTCAGAAATCATATGTTGAATCTCAGGTTCAGCTTGCGCCGTTTCAATAAAAGCTCTCTTTGAAAAATTGTTTACACTTGTTTCTTCAAGAATCCCATCAGCCACAAGATTATCCGAGGAATCAGCTAATTGAATAAGGGAATATGCTTTGCTTTTACTAATTTCCATCTCCCTTAACCACTGCAAAAAACCAGTACCTCTTCCATCCCCACCTCGCTTTTCTCTATCTCTTACAACACGTAAAATCCTTCCTCGCCAAATTTCGGTTTGCAAATCAAACTGCTCGCATATTGACCATGCATTCTCTAATCTCTGAATGAAATCAATATTACTTAAATCATCTTGCTCAGGATCAGGTAAATCAAAAGTAAGAGAAGTGGGGTCTAAAGATGGCTGAGATATCACAAAAAATAAAATCGTTAAAAGTTCAATATTTCAAAGTTAATTGAAAATTCGTCCAAAAATCAATCTGAATTATTTTTATCTGCAGTAAAAAATTTTCAAAAGGGTCTACTCCTTCAAAATACCAGCGACAGTCTGTGACACATATACAAATTTCTCCTATTCTGGTAGATAATAGTAATATTAAAATTATTTAGGGAAGTCAGATGAGCTTTGCACGAAAAGACAAGGTTCGCATCTTGCGTCAAGAATCATACTGGTTTAATCAAATTGGAGAAATTGTCTCTATAGATAAATCTCCAGCTATGAGGTACCCAGTAACAGTCAAATTCGAAAAATGTGATTTCAAAGCTTTTAGCGGAGTTGATGGTGGTGCCAATACCAGCCAATTTTCAGCGAAGGAATTGGAAGCTGCTGCAAGTTAGCAGTATTATTACTTTTGCCAGAATTACCCGAAGTTGAGACAGTTAGAAAGGGACTTGAAAAGCTTCTAAATAATTTTTATATCGAAAAGATAGAAGTGTTGAAAGATCGGTCAATTGCAAGTATTGGTGGATCGAAAAGTTTTATTTGTAATATTAAAAATAATTATTTTGGTGGTTGGGAAAGAAGAGGGAAATATTTAATAGGATCTCTAATTTCAAAAAACAAGCTTAGAAATGGTTATTTAGTTGTTCATCTGAGAATGACAGGGCAATTCAAATTAGTTGAAAAACAAATAGAACCATGCTCACATACAAGAGTGAGGTTTTTAGAAAAAAGCGGAAGAGAACTTCGTTTTGTAGATATTAGAAATTTCGGACAAATGTGGCATGTACCATCGACGCAATCGGTAGAAGAGATTGTATCTGGAATTAAAAGATTAGGCCCAGAGCCATTTAGTGCTGATTTTAATAGTTGTTATTTAGAAGAATATTTTAAGAAAAAAACTCGTTCAATTAAATCTGCATTATTAGATCAAGAAACTGTTGCTGGTGTTGGAAATATATATGCAGATGAATCATTATTTGATGCAGGTATTAATCCAAAAACTGAAAGTAGAAATTTAAAAAGCCCTGAATTAAAAAGACTTTGTAATAGTCTTGTCAAAATTTTAAATATAAGTATCGGAGAAGGAGGAACTACTTTTAGTGATTTCAGAGATTTAGAGGGGGTTAATGGAAATTATGGTGGACAAGCCTGGGTGTATAGAAGAGGTGGTAAAAGTTGTAAAAGATGCGGAGAGAAGATATTGCGAGAAAAGCTATGTGGCAGGAGCACGCACTGGTGTCCAAATTGCCAAAAATAATCAACCATCAAAAAAGGGATCCATAAGGACCCCTTTTTAAAATTTTACCTGGCATTGAGCTATTTTCTCAGGGGGCTACCCCCCAAATATCGTCGCCGCTGATGCGTTTCACAACCGAGTTCGAGATGGATCGGAGTGGTTCCACATCGCCATGAACACCAGGATAGTGTTGTATATAGAACCCTGAAAACTGCATAGATATTATTAAAAATAATCTGAAAGAATAAAGCAATAATTTGAATAAAAGCAAAAGAAGGTCAAGCCCTCGATCTATTAGTACTCCTCCGCTGCATCTGTTACCAGACTTCCACGTAGAGCCTATCAACGGGTGTTCTTCCCGTGATCTTACTGGTTTAAACCATGGGAATACTCATCTTGAGGTGGGCTTCCCACTTAGATGCTTTCAGCGGTTATCCACTCCGCACATGGCTACCCAGCGTTTACCGTTGGCACGATAACTGGTACACCAGAGGTGCGTTCCTCCCGGTCCTCTCGTACTAGGGAGAAATCCTCTCAATATTCCTGCGCATACACCGGATATGGACCGAACTGTCTCACGACGTTCTGAACCCAGCTCGCGTACCGCTTTAATGGGCGAACAGCCCAACCCTTGGGACCGACTTCAGCCCCAGGTTGCGATGAGCCGACATCGAGGTGCCAAACCTCCCCGTCGATGTGAACTCTTGGGGGAGATCAGCCTGTTATCCCTAGAGTAACTTTTATCCGTTGAGCGACGGCCCTTCCACTCAGAACCGTCGGATCACTAAAACCGACTTTCGTCCCTGTTCGACTTGTAGGTCTCACAGTCAAGCTTCCTTCTGCTTTTGCACTCGACGACTGATTTCCAACCAGCCTGAGGAAACCTTTGTGCGCCTCCGTTACCTTTTAGGAGGCGACCGCCCCAGTCAAACTGCCCAGCAGATACTGTCCGCTTCCCGGATAACGGGTAAACGTTAGATCTCTAGCTCTGAAAGAGTGGTATCTCACCGTTGACTCAGTAGTACCCAAAAGCACTACATCAATGTCTCCCACCTATCCTGCGCATTCAGAGCCCGAGAACAATACCAACCTGCAGTAAAGCTTCATAGGGTCTTTCTGTCCGGGTGTATGTAGTCCGCATCTTCACAGACAATTCTATTTCGCCGAGCCTCTCTCCGAGACAGCGCCCAGATCGTTACACCTTTCGTGCGGGTCGGAACTTACCCGACAAGGAATTTCGCTACCTTAGGACCGTTATAGTTACGGCCGCCGTTCACCGGGGCTTCAGTCACCAGCTTCGCTTACGCTAACCAGCTTCCTTAACCTTCCGGCACTGGGCAGGTGTCAGCCCCCATACATCGTCTTGCGACTTAGCGGAGACCTGTGTTTTTGGTAAACAGTCGCCTGGGCCTCTTCACTGCGACCAGCTTGCGCTGGCATCCCTTCTCCCGAAGTTACGGGACCATTTTGCCGAGTTCCTTAGAGAGAGTTATCTCGCGCCCCTCGGTATTCTCTACCACCCCACCTGTGTCGGTTTCGGGTACTGGCAGTTATGCCTTAACGGGTATAGGGATTTTCTTGGAAGCATGACATCACCAACTTCGCTGCCGTAGCAGCTCGTACTCACGCCTTAGCTCAGAACGTTTTCTCCGTTCCTCAAAGCCTCGAACGCTTGAACCAGTAACCAACATCTGGATTGGCTAGCCTTCTCCGTCCCCCTTCCCAAAACATAACTGGTACAGGAATGTTGACCTGTTATCCATCGACTACGCCTTTCGGCCTGACCTTAGGACCAGACTAACCCTCCGCGGACGAGCCTGCCGGAGGAACCCTTAGGGTTTCGGGGCATGGGATTCTCACCCATGTTTTCGCTACTCAAGCCGACATTCTCACTTCTATGCAGTCCACGCCCGCTTACGCTAACGCTTCACCCCACATAGAACGCTCCCCTACCATTTATAAATAAATCCGCAGCTTCGGTACAACACTTAGCCCCGTTCATTTTCGGCGCAGGATCGCTCGACCAGTGGGCTATTACGCACTCCTTTGAGGATGGCTGCTTCTAAGCAAACCTCCTGGTTGTCTGGGCAATCCCACCTCCTTTATCACTTAGTGTTGATTTTGGGACCTTAGCTGGCGGTCTGGGCTGTTTCCCTTTCGACTATGGAGCTTATCCCCCACAGTCTGACTGCCTAGTTACACACAGGGTATTCAGAGTTCATCACGATTTGGTACCGCTCTCGCAGCCCGCACCGAAATGGTCGCTTTACCCCCCTGCTGGAGCACTAGACGCTACGCCTCAACGTATTTCGGGGAGAACCAGCTAGCTCCTGGTTCGATTGGCATTTCACCCCTAACCACAGCTCATCCGGTGACTTTTCAACGTCAGTCGGTTGGGACCTCCACTTGGTATCACCCAAGCTTCATCCTGGCCATGGTTAGATCACCAGGGTTCGGGTCTATAAACACTGACAAAACGCCCTATTCAGACTCGCTTTCGCTATGGCTCCACCATTCTCGGTTTAACCCGCCAGTGCCTATAAGTCGCCGGCTCATTCTTCAACAGGCACACGGTCACCCGATAAGTCGGGCTCCCATTGCTTGTAGGCTCATGGTTTCATGTTCTATTTCACTCCCCTCCCGGGGTTCTTTTCACCTTTCCCTCACGGTACTGTTTCACTATCGGTCACACAGGAGTACTTAGCCTTACGAGGTGGTCCTCGTAGATTCACACGGAATTCCACGTGCTCCGTGCTACTCGGGATACAGATAGGCTAACTCTCCTTTCGATTACGGGGCTTTCACCCTCTGTGGCGCGCCATTCAAGCGCTTCTTCTAGGTTTGTTAGTCCACGTTTCTGTCCCACAACCCCGATAGTCGAAACTATCGGTTTGGGCTATTCCCCGTTCGCTCGCCGCTACTTAGGGAGTCGTTATTTACTTTCCTTTCCTCCAGCTACTAAGATGTTTCAGTTCGCTGGGTTGGCTCGTGCCAGCCTATATATTCAGCTGGCCGTTCTAAGGGTTGCCCCATTCGGAAATTCCCGGATCAAAGCGTGTATCCAGCTCCCCGAGACATATCGCAGGTAACCACGTCCTTCATCGCCTCTGTGTGCCAAGGTATCCACCATGAGCCCTTTGTAGCTTGACCTTAAATACAATCACAAAATCAATTGTGCTCGGCTTTTACTCAAGAATTAAACATGAATTCTTATATTTGACTAGTTAGTTATTAAGCTAAAAAATCAAACAAGAATTATGCATCCATGAGATGCTTTATTCTTTCTAATCTATGCAGTTTTCAAGGTTCTACTGAATTCTCATGGATAAATCCATGTGAGCCCAGCATATTATCAACTCCAAAAAGATGATAAGAAGCTAGGGTCTTTTCAATAGACTATTCTAAGTCACATCTACAAAATTTTCTCCGGAATTTAGTTACCAGGGTGGATTTCAGTGGAGGTAAGCGGACTCGAACCGCTGACATCCTGCTTGCAAAGCAGGCGCTCTACCAACTGAGCTATACCCCCAACAACGAATGGGCCATCCTGGACTTGAACCAGGGACCTCACCCTTATCAGGGGTGCGCTCTAACCACCTGAGCTAATGGCCCAGGAGAAACCTTGTTGGGTGTGACCTAGACAAGTTTAGGAACTGAAATTAAAGGATTAATTATAAAATTAATTCTAAAATCTGAGGTACCGATCGACCTTAAGGTGACAGGATTGCGGCCTAAGAATAAATGACTTAGACATCACAATCAATTAATTGTCTCCCTGTTAGGAGGTGATCCAGCCGCACCTTCCGGTACGGCTACCTTGTTACGACTTCACCCCAGTCATCAGCCCCACCTTCGGCGTCCTTCTCCACAAGGGTTAAAGTAACGACTTCGGGCGTGGCCAACTTCCATGGTGTGACGGGCGGTGTGTACAAGGCCCGGGAACGTATTCACCGCAGTATGCTGACCTGCGATTACTAGCGATTCCTACTTCACGTAGGCGAGTTGCAGCCTACGATCTGAACTGAGCCACGGTTTATGGGATTTGCTAGCTCTCGCGAGTTTGCTGCCCTTTGTCCGTAGCATTGTAGTACGTGTGTAGCCCAGGACGTAAGGGGCATGATGACTTGACGTCATCCACACCTTCCTCCGGTTTATCACCGGCGGTCTTTCTAGAGTGCCCAACTAAATGCTGGCAACTAAAAACGTGGGTTGCGCTCGTTGCGGGACTTAACCCAACATCTCACGACACGAGCTGACGACAGCCATGCACCACCTGTCACTGCGTTCCCGAAGGCACCCTCTAATTTCTTAAAGGTTCGCAGGATGTCAAGCCCTGGTAAGGTTCTTCGCGTTGCATCGAATTAAACCACATACTCCACCGCTTGTGCGGGCCCCCGTCAATTCCTTTGAGTTTCACACTTGCGTGCGTACTCCCCAGGCGGAACACTTAACGCGTTAGCTACGACACCGAAGGGGTCGATTCCCCCGACACCTAGTGTTCATCGTTTACGGCCAGGACTACAGGGGTATCTAATCCCTTTCGCTCCCCTGGCTTTCGTCCATGAGCGTCAGTAATGGCCCAGCAGAGCGCCTTCGCCACTGGTGTTCTTCCCGATATCTACGCATTTCACCGCTACACCGGGAATTCCCTCTGCCCCTACCATACTCAAGCCGATCAGTTTCCACTGCCATGATGGAGTTAAGCTCCACGCTTTAACAGCAGACTTGAAAGGCCGCCTGCGGACGCTTTACGCCCAATAATTCCGGATAACGCTTGCCACTCCCGTATTACCGCGGCTGCTGGCACGGAATTAGCCGTGGCTTATTCCTCAAGTACCGTCATATCTTCTTCCTTGAGAAAAGAGGTTTACAGCCCAGAGGCCTTCGTCCCTCACGCGGCGTTGCTCCGTCAGGCTTTCGCCCATTGCGGAAAATTCCCCACTGCTGCCTCCCGTAGGAGTCTGGGCCGTGTCTCAGTCCCAGTGTGGCTGATCATCCTCTCAGACCAGCTACTGATCGATGCCTTGGTGAGCCATTACCTCACCAACAAGCTAATCAGACGCGGGCTCATCCTCAGGCGAAATTCATTTCACCTCTCGGCATATGGGGTATTAGCGGTCGTTTCCAACCGTTATCCCCCTCCTGAGGGCAGATTCCCACGCGTTACTCACCCGTCCGCCACTAACCCGAAGGTTCGTTCGACTTGCATGTGTTAAGCACGCCGCCAGCGTTCATCCTGAGCCAGGATCAAACTCTCCGTTGTAGTCAGGCCCTATTGTAAAAATTAATTCTACTCAGTCTGATTTGCTTCTCCCACTAATAACAGCACTGGCGTACTGATTGTGATTGTTGCCACCTTATTTTCACAAGGGTTCTAAAGAGTGCACTTAGTTTTATCTTCGTGACTTTCCCGGATCTCAGATCCGTCGTTGCTCTAACTCTGAAACACCGAAAATCGAATTAGAGCCGTGAAACTCCAATTCGAAATAGTGACAAAATCATGCAACTAATTTCTTTTTGACGGGACCTCACACCTTTATCGCATTACATCCGATTCAAAAATGAACCAGACGCGATAAAAGCATCAGTTCCTAAACTTTTAAGTTGTCTAGGTGCGATGTTTTTGACTAAAAAGCCAAGAACATTTTCGATCTTTCGACCGTTTTTCAGCTTACAGCACCAAAGGGTTTAGTCTTCGAATGTTGTAAAACTCCCACTTAACTAAAAAACTTTCGTGATTTTCGCTAACTGAGTACGCTCCAGATTCACTTTTGCGCAGAAAAATATTGTAGACCCTCGGAGTACTTACTTGCAACAAAGTTGCAAATGAAATGTTTTACCTCTTACTATTAATATAAAAGGAGTAAGCCATAACTAGCTTTTAGCGATGGCAACAGATTATCTTAATGCCCGCACGTTTTAGCCAACAGCACCAAAGGGTTCGTCCCAACTCGAATGAAGACAAAGTTGTTGCAAGAGCTAAAGAACATTTTGAAAAAACTCTGATTGAAATTTCTGGAGATATCGCAGGAAGTGTCGCGGCCTTAGAGCATCCAACAAAAAATGATGCTCTTAATTATGGAGAGATCTTTTTAAGGGACAACGTCCCAGTAATGATTTATCTACTAACTCAAAAGCGATTTGACATAGTTAAGAAATTCTTGACAGTAAGTCTGAATTTGCAAAGCACTACTTATCAAACTCGAGGTGTTTTCCCAACAAGTTTTGTAGAAGAGAAAGGAAAACTAATAGCAGATTATGGTCAGAGATCTATAGGAAGAATAACCTCTGCTGATGCGAGCCTTTGGTGGCCAGTACTTTGTTGGCTTTATGTAAGAAAAAGTGGTGATCAAAGTTTTGGTACAAGTCAGCAAGTTCAACGAGGTGTCCAACTACTTCTTGATTTGGTTTTGCATCCAACTTTTGAGGGGAATCCAGTTTTATTCGTACCAGATTGTTCATTTATGATCGATCGACCTATGGATGTTTGGGGGGCTCCTCTTGAAGTAGAGGTTTTGTTGCATGCATGTCTAAAAAGCTGCATACAATTAATGGAACTAAGCAGAAAACATCAAAAAAGTCGATTACTTGATCAGAGACTTGTTTTAACTCGTCAGTGGGTGCATGATCTTCGGCAATTTCTTCTTAAGCACTATTGGGTCACAAGCAAAACAATGCAAGTTCTTAGGAGAAGACCTACGGAGCAATACGGTGAGGATCAACATCAAAATGAGTTCAATGTCCAGCCCCAAGTAGTACCTTCCTGGCTTCAAGATTGGCTTGAGAATAGGGGTGGATATCTAATTGGAAATATAAGAACTGGTAGGCCAGATTTTCGTTTTTACAGTTTAGGAAATTCCTTAGCATGCATGTTTGGGGTTTTAACAGCACCCCAGCAGAGAGCATTATTTCGTCTGGTTCTACATAACCGTGAACACCTAATGGCACAAATGCCAATGAGAATTTGTCATCCACCAATGGATATTGAAGAATGGCAAAACAAAACAGGCTCAGACCCCAAAAATTGGCCATGGAGTTATCACAATGGGGGGCACTGGCCAAGCCTTTTATGGTTTTTTGGTGCTTCTATATTGATTCACGAAAAACGCTACCCAAAAGCTGATGTTTTACTAATGGGACAAATGAGGGCTCTTATTGAAGAATGTTATTGGAGTCAATTGAATCAACTTCCAAGACAAAAATGGGCAGAATATTTTGACGGACCAACTGGTACATGGGTAGGCCAACAATCTAGAACTTATCAAACCTGGACTATTGTTGGTTTCTTGTTATTGCATCATTTGTTGAGAGCTGAGCCCGATGATGTTTTGATGCTCGATTTAGAAGAAAAATTCTAGAACAAACCTAGAGTTAAAGATTTATCAATAGGTAGACATGCTCCTATCCCTAGATACATAGTCAAAACTGTTCCAAATAAAAATAAAGACATTGCAACGGGTCTTCTGAAAGGATTAGCAAATTTATTTATATTTTCAATGAATGGAAGAATCATCAAGCCTAGAGGAATTAAAGTCTGAAGAGCAATACCAAGCAACTTATTAGGTACTACGCGTAAAATCTGAAAAACAGGATACAAATACCATTCAGGAAGAATTTCTAATGGTGTTGCAAAAGGATTTGCTTTGTCTCCAAGAAATGCAGGATCTAAAACTGCCAAGCCAACAACACAAGCAATTGTCCCAAGAATTACTACGGGGAAAATATATAAAAGGTCATTTGGCCATGCTGGTTCTCCGTAATAATTATGACCCATACCTTTAGCTAGTTTTGCTCTTAGCTTGGTATCAGATAAATCTGGTTTCTTAAGAGTAGACATGTTTTAAGAAAATTTTTGAAAGATTTTATTGAACAAATAATTACAAATTATAGGGGACCAGAGATTCCTTGTTTTCTAATCATTAGGAAGTGCATGAGCATGAACACTGCTAGTAGCCATGGCATTACAAAAGTATGAAGACTATAAAACCTTGTTAAAGTTGTCTGTCCAACACTCTCACCACCTCTAAGCAGTTCGACCATAAAGTCACCAATAACTGGAATAGCAGCTGGAACACCGGAAACAATTTTAACTGCCCAATAACCTACTTGATCCCAAGGCAATGAATAACCTGTTACTCCAAAAGCAACTGTTATAACTGCCATAACCACACCAGTTATCCATGTCAATTCCCTAGGCCTTTTAAATCCTCCAGTTAAGTAAACCCGAAAAACATGCAAAATAAGCATGAGTACCATCATCGAGGCACTCCATCTATGGACTGATCTAATCAACCAACCAAAGCTCACGTCTGTCATCAGATAACTGACTGAGCTATAAGCTTCAGTTACTGTAGGTTTGTAATAAAAAGTCATCGCGAATCCAGTCGCGAATTGAATCAAAAAACAAACGAGTGTTATTCCACCAAGACAATAAAAAATGTTGACATGTGGAGGAACGTATTTTGAAGTGACGTCATCAGCTATGTCCTGTATCTCAAGACGTTCCTGGAACCAGTCATAAACCGGTGAAGAGTTCGCCATCCACTTATGCACTGTACTTTCCAATATCTTACTCGATGTGCCCCTTGGTCGCCGCAAAAGATCAATCCAATGCTTTCATCTGTTAAATCTTTAACCAAGCTACTGCAAAGATTTTTTGCAGTTTTAACTAGCTTAGGGATTTTATTTCAAGTTTTAACTCAACCTGCTTTTGCTCTCAACGATGGCCAATTACTGGTAATTGAGGCCTGGAATCTAGTAAACGAAGCTTATCTAGCCCCGAAGAAATTTGATGAAATTCAATGGAAAAAACTTCGTCAAAAAGCGCTTGAAAAACCAATAAACAATTCTCAACAAGCCTATTCAGCTATTGAAGCAATGCTTCTTCCAATTGGTGATCCTTATACTCGCCTATTGAGACCAGATGATTATGAAGCGATGAAAAAAAGCAACATAGGTAGTGAAATCAATGGAGTTGGCCTTCAGTTGGGAGCTAGGAAAGAGGATGGAGAAATAGTTGTAATTTCTCCTCTTGAAGGCTCTCCTTCCTCGGATGCAGGTATTACAAGTGGAACAATTTTAAAAAAAGTCAATGGACAATCTCCGAAACAATTAGGACTTGAAGCAACTGCTGCAAAGTTGAGAGGGGAAACCGGAACGCAAGTAATTGTTGAATTAGAGCTACCTAACAATGAAATCAAAGAAATTTCTTTAGAAAGAAGAAGTGTTGATTTAAGACCAGTCAGAACTAAAAGGATAAGAAATGAATCTCAGACGTTTGGCTACTTAAGAATTACACAATTTAGTGAGGGCGTCCCTGAGCAAGTCAAGGAAGCATTGGAAGAGCTATCTGAGAAAGAAATAGATGGACTGATTTTGGACCTAAGGAACAACTCTGGAGGTCTTGTGAGTTCAGGACTCGCCGTTGCCGACGATTTCCTCAGCGACATGCCGATTGTTGAAACAAAGAAACGAGATTCCATAAATGATCCGATCAGCTCTGGGGTAGAAACTCTTTATGATGGACCTATGGTTACGCTGGTCAATGAAGGTACAGCAAGCGCCAGTGAAATTCTTGCTGGTGCTCTACAAGACAATCAAAGATCTGAGCTTATAGGTACTAAAACTTTTGGGAAAGGCCTAATACAATCTTTGACCAACCTAAGTGATGGCAGTGGGTTAGCGGTAACGGTAGCTAGCTATTTAACTCCAAGCGGAAGAGACATACAGAATCTTGGAATAGATCCTGATCGTCTCTTAGAGATGCCAGAGCCACTGAATCCAGGTTCTGATGAAGACAGATGGCTTTTAGATGCAGAGCTAATCATGCAAGCCACTTTGGACAAAGAAAAAGTATCAGAAAAGCTATTAAAAGAAAGTCAAGAAAAAGAAGAAGAATTAATTAGCTAAGAAATTGATTAAGTCATGTCAACAAGAACTTATTACGACCCTTTGCATCAAGCTATTTCATTAAATAGCTCACTACCAGAGGAAAAAATGGTGATGGAATTAATAGATTCCTCCCCCTTTCAAAGATTAAGAAGAATTAAACAATTAGGTCCTGCATATTTAACATTTCATGGTGCAGAATCAAGCAGATTTACTCATTCACTTGGTGTATTTCATATCGCAAGAAGAGCAATAAATCATTTATCTGTATTAGATTCTAGATTAAAAGATCACAAATTCATTCTCTATGGTGCAGCTCTTTTACATGACATAGGTCACGGACCATTAAGTCATACAAGTGAGGAGATATTCAAAATCAATCATGAAAAATGGACTGCAAAATTAATAAGTTCATATCAAGAAATCGCCATAATACTTAATAGATACGGTAAGTATAATGCAAAAGCAATTTCAGATTTAATTCAATCAAGGGAAGCTCCACAAAAGTCAATAGTTTCTTTAATTAGTAGTCAGCTTGATTGCGATAGACTTGATTATCTAATGAGAGATAGTTATACGACGGGGGCAAAATATGGTCAGTTAGATATTGATCGAATAATATCAGCCATGATACTCGCACCAGATGGAAATTTAGCGATACACCCTAAAGGTTTGATGGCTGTTGAACATTATTTAGTAATAAGAAATTTAATGTATAGAAGCGTATACAATCATAGATTAAATGAAGTTTGTAATTGGTTATTAGAACAAATCATCAAAACGGCAAGAAAGCTTGGTCCAAAAGAAGTTTGGGCTGATCAAACCATGTCTGCATGGCTATGGAATCATGAAAAAATGAGCCTAGAAGATTTTTTATCTAATGATGATGTAGTAACTGGATATCATATTAATAAATGGCAATATTCAAATTCTGATAATCTATCTAAGCTCTGTAAACGTTTCATAAATAGAAATTTATTAAAAGCATTAAACATATCAGTCTTCTCCCTAGAGATGAGGCTTGAAGCCCTAGGAAAAGCTAGAGTACTATCAGAAAAATATCTAATTGAACCAGACATATCATGTGGATTAAGAGAGCAAATAGTTAAAAGCTATCATCCTTATAAATATGGACTACGTTTATGGGATGGGGAAAACTTACAAGCTCTAGAGGAAGTCTCACCGTTAGTTGAAAGGTTAATAGAGCCTAATCAATCTTCATGGTTAATTTATCCAAAAGAAATAGAACATGAATTAAGAATAGAGATAGAAAATCTAAAAGAGAAACATAAGTAAAAATGAATTCAACGCCTCAAAAAATTATCGTCAATATCGAAGATAGTAAATATCTCAGTTGGGAAATATGCTTAAAAAATAAATTGAAAATTTTAAAACCAAGCAATATAGAAATTGATTGCAAAAATCTCGATCTTTCATGTACAGATATATTGGAAGTAATTGCAATTGCTAATCAATATAATTGTGAAGTTATAGCTTTTTCCTCAACATCTTCAAAAACAATAGTGAGCTCTCAATCATTAGGTTATAAATCTCAATTTATTATTGAAAATCATTCAAATAAAACCTTAACAACAAATGAAAGAAATTTAACTTTTTCAAAAAACAACTTTCATCAAGGAACTGTGAGGTCAGGCGAATATCTTGAAAGCCCTGGGGATTTGTTAATCCTTGGAGATGTTAATCCAGGGGCACAAGTTAGTGCAGAGGGAAATATTATGATTTGGGGAAGACTTCTTGGCATTGCACATGCAGGAAGCAAAGGCAACTCTAAAGCAACTATATCCGCACTTCAACTTAGACCTGTTCAACTAAGAATCGCCAAAAAAGTAGCTAGAGGGCCCAAGGAAAAGCCTCAACTTGGCCTTGCAGAGCAAGCAAGAATAGATTCCGAAGAAATTATAATTTCACCACTGGAGACAACATAGTTTTAGGACTCAAACTAAATAGCGTTTTCAAATAGATAAGAAGAAATTACTACTTAAGGCCTTAGAGATGTCTTCAAAAGCAAACCCAACGCAACCGATCTGACAATAAAGCTTTTTTCTTCATCAAAATCGAACTAAAGTTTGTCGAACCCAAGGAGGTCCGTGGCGAAAGATACGCGCGTCATTCTTATTTGCTCAGGGAAGGGTGGAGTCGGCAAGACAACCCTTACAGCAAATCTTGGCATTTCACTTGCAAGGCAGGGTCTAGCAACCGCTGTCTTAGATGCAGACTTTGGCCTGAGAAATTTGGATTTACTATTAGGTCTTGAAAATCGAATTGTATATACGGCACAAGAAGTTCTAGAAGAGGAATGCCGACTTGATCAAGCCTTGGTGAAGCATAAGCAAGAATCAAATCTATCTTTGCTTCCAGCTGGAAATCCAAGAATGCTTGATTGGTTAAAACCCGATGATATGAAGCGCATAGTGGATATGTTAAAAGAACAGTTCAATTACGTTTTAATTGACTGTCCTGCAGGAGTTGAAGATGGATTTAAAAATGCTATGGCAGCTTCTCAAGAAGCAATCGTGGTTACTAATCCTGAGGTGTCAGCAGTAAGAGATGCAGACAGAGTAATTGGTTTGCTTAATACAAATGCTATTAAACCAGTGCAATTAGTTCTTAACAGAGTTAGGCCAAAGATGATGGCCAACCAAGAAATGCTTTCTATCAATGATGTGACTGATATCTTAGCCTTACCCTTACTTGGCCTTGTACTAGAGGATGAACAGGTAATTATAAGTACAAATCGAGGGGAACCTCTAACTTTAAATAGCGTTAATTCACCAGCAGCCAAATGTTATCTAAATATTGCCAAAAGATTGCAAGGAGAAAATATTCCACTTATTGATCCCGCAGAGGAAAGTGCGGGATTTGCTGCGAAATTTAGAAAACTAATGCAAACAAAAATTTTCTAAATCAATGGCAATGACACTTCGAGACATTATCAACAAGTTATTACGTAGACAGCCGGCCAGTGCTAGCACTGCAAGAGAAAGGTTGCAACTTGTTTTAGCTCATGATCGATCAGATCTCAGTACAGAAATTTTAGATCAAATGAGAAGAGAAATACTAGAGGTGGTAGCAAAGTATGTCGAAATAGATGTTGACGAAGGCGCAGTAAGTCTTGAGACAGAGGATCGCATGACCGCATTAGTGGCAAACCTACCAATCAAAAGAACTATGTCAGGACAAATCAAACTTAAAGAGCCTAAGGATCCCTTAGAAGAAAATTCTCAAGAAACAGAAGGTACAGATCAAAATTCTTAAGCAATTAAAAGATGGCATTAATTTATTGAAGGAGATTACAAAATATTTTCAACAAATTTCCTTTAGTTATTAACTTTTAGATGACTTTCTTAGGTAAGATAAAAAAATTGCCGGCTTAGCTCAGCGGTAGAGCAGCGCTTTTGTAAAGCGAAGGTCATCAGTTCAAATCTGTTAGCCGGCATTTTAAAAACCTAGATAAAGAGATCTATTTGGACTTGCCAGAGATAATCCAAATTAAAACAGCAACAACAAAGCAGTTGAAAAATTTTAATTGATAAATCCAATCAAAACCCATTATGGGAAATCGAAAAATCCACCAAAAAAGAGATTGCAATAACAAAACAATTAACAGCAGATAAATCATTCGTTCCTTTTATTGCAAAACAACTGAACCAGCCCTTAACAAATTCCATTCCCCTTCTTTCCATTCTACAACTGTGCTTGCGAGACCAGAGGACTTTGGCCATGGAACAGGAGCAAGTATTGGAATTCCAGGGAATTTAATCGAAGCTTCTAAGGCATCTTTAACAGGTGATTCGCCAGAGATATTTGCGCTTGTAGTTGCAAGAGGACCTGTTTTAATTAGCAAATCCCTTGCAAGTCCTAAGGCTGGAACTCTGAAACCTAGAGAATTAGAATTGGAATTCAAATTCTTAGAGACATTTCCTATTGTTGGAAGAACAATTGTTAATGCACCAGGCCAATAATTATTTGCCAATTTCAAGCCGTCTTCGATAGCACAAGGATGTACAAACTCAAATAAATCATCCAAGCATCCTCCCATTAATATAAGTGGCTTATTTGAAGGCCTTTTCTTGATAACCCATATTTCTTTTGAGTATTTAGGGCATGAACAAAGTGCTGGCAAAGTATCTGTAGGGAATAAAGCTAAAGATCCCTTATGCAACTTTAAAGCCAGATCAGAAATTCCAAATTGTTCACTAATCATTTTATTGTTTACGACAAATTGCATAACGCTTGGTTCCACTTAAATCTTTTTCAAAAGAAACTTCTTCCATTCCAATATTCTTCATCACATCAATTATCTTTTCACTTTGATCATAATGATGCTCAAGAATTAACCAACCCCCTTTTGAAAGTCCATTTGATGCCCCAAGGATAATTTTTCGAAAAGCATTCATGCCATCCTCGCCGCCATCCAAAGCCAAGCGAGGCTCATGGTTTTTAACAACTGGTTCTAATTCTTCAATTAAATCAGAGGGTATATATGGAGGATTGCTTAAAACCAAATCAAAACTTCCCCACCATCTTTTCAAAGGTTCCCACCAATCTCCCGAAGAGAATCTCACGTTCGCATTAGGCAAAATAGATTTTAAATTTCTTTTTGCTAGATCTAATGCCTCATTACTGATATCACATGCATGCCCATTCCAATTAGGAAGAGATTTAGCTAAAGATACGGCAATAGGACCAGATCCAGTACCTAGATCTGCCCATCTTCCAGAAACAATATTAGTCACTTTGTTTAAAGCAATATCAATTAAAAATTCTGTTTCTTGTCTAGGGATTAAAGCGTCTGCTGAAACCTCTAACTCAAAATCTCTCCAGGGACACTTAGAAATCAAATATTGAAGTGGGGTATGATCTTTTAAATGAGATTTCCATATAACTTCTAATTCTTCAGTTGAGATTTCTAGAGAAATATACTTATCAGGATTTAAAATAATGCTTTGCAATGTACTCCAAGAGACTCCAGCCGCTATATCTAAAAGCCAATCAAAATCAACTTTCCTTCCCCCTATTGATATCATTTTTCTTCTCCATTGAAGAAAAGAATCACCAGGCATAGACTGAAAAATCATAAATCATTCAATTCTTTAAACTTTTGGGCCTTCTTCTAGCATTAATAATATATTTTTAATTTGTACTGGTAATTCTCTTACTAACTTAATTGAATCATTTGTTTTTCTTACAACAACAAGTTCAATTGCTGCTTCTGCACCAATGTCACCATTTGATTTAAAAAATACAGTTTTACAAATAAGTCTTATTTTATTTTCCAGCTTAAATTGACTATTTAAGAGAACCTTTTCGCCATGAATAAAAGATTTTCTATATTTCATCTGAATTGAAATCACTGGAATTTCAAAACCATTTCTTGATAATTTTGAATATGAAAGTCCAACTTTATCCAAAGCATCAATTCTCCCCTCTTCTAAAAAGTTTAAATAGGACCCATGCCACATCACACCAGCATGATCAGTGTGCTGAGGAAGAACAGTTTTTATTAATTTCCAATGATTATTTATTGAGCTCATCTGAAAGAAAGACCAAATATCTTAATTCTTAAATTAAACAAAAAAGGGTTGAAGTAATACCTCCTAAGATAAAACCTCATTCTCAATTTGGATCTCAAGAAATTCTTGAGATCTTTATTTAGAAAAATTCCTAAATTACTTTTTAGGCTCAGGACTCAATCTACCCTTGCTGGAATCTGAATAAAAGCTTGATTTCTCACCCTCACTTGTAGAAACAAATAAACCGATAAGAAAGATCGTTGGTACTCCAACAAATAAAAGACTTGCGGCAAAGCCAAAACTAGTGGTTTCCATAACCGAGGTTTTTACTCAGAACAATTTTTACTGGAATAAACTATATATCCCTTCAGCAGAAAAATCGGGATTTGAATCAAAGAGTCTGAGAATTTGTAATTTGCCGAAAAATAATGATTCCATTCTTCTGTTTTATTTATTTGAATTTGAATAGCTTTGCATTTATTTTTTTTAATAGTCGATTTCCAGTGAATTCAAACCCTGAATTTTCGTTTTTTCAAACTGAATTGGATAAAAAAACAACTTAAAATTACAAAATCAATTGAAATTTGAAAAATTCTTTTTTTTCTTTTTTTTTTGATTTTTTCTTGTCCCTCACTGCTTATTCGCCAATTCAAGCCACAGAAAACAAGCTAAATTTCATCCAATAGTGTCAAAAGTCATTTCAGGTCTCTTCATCCTTTGCATTAACTCAAGCAATACCATTTACGATCATGCGAGTCTTGCTGCATTAAGCAGCTTCGTTATACGAACCTGACCCATGGGATTGCCCTGGTATCGGGTGCACACAGTCGTTATCAACGACCCTGGCCGTCTCTTGGCCGTGCACCTCATGCATACTGCTTTGTTAGCCGGCTGGGCCGGCTCAATGGCCTTATATGAATTGGCCATTTTTGATCCTTCTGATCCAGTCCTTAATCCAATGTGGCGCCAAGGCATGTATGTCATGCCCTTTATGGCCCGCTTAGGAATTACAGGCAGCTGGAACGGATGGGATATAACCGGAGCAACCGGAGTTGACCCCGGCTTCTGGAGCTTCGAAGGTGTTGCTGCAGCTCATATAGTTTTCAGTGGTCTTTTAATGCTTGCTGCCGTATGGCACTGGACTTACTGGGACCTTGAATTGTGGGAAGATTCCCGCACTGGAGAACCAGCATTAGATCTTCCAAGAATATTTGGAATACATCTATTCTTAGCTGGATTGACATGCTTTGGGTTCGGCGCATTTCATTGCTCAACTGTTGGCATATGGGTTTCTGACCCGTATGGATTAACCGGGCATGTAGAAAAAGTTGCTCCAGTTTGGGGTGCTGAAGGTTTTAATCCATTCAATGCTGGAGGGATTGTTGCTAATCACATTGGAGCAGGTCTTTTAGGAATAATTGGTGGAATATTCCATATCACCAATAGACCTGGAGAAAGACTTTATAGAGCTTTAAAGCTAGGTAGCCTTGAAGGCGTTCTTGCAAGTGCTCTAGCTGCTGTTCTTTTTGTATCTTTCGTAGTCGCTGGAACTATGTGGTACGGATCTGCAACAACTCCAGTTGAATTATTTGGTCCAACTAGATATCAATGGGATTCTGGGTATTTCAAAACTGAAATCAACCGTAGAGTTCAAGAGTCTATTAATGATGGTGCATCAAAAGCTGAAGCTTATGAAGCCATCCCTGAGCAACTTGCTTTCTATGACTATGTTGGGAACAGTCCTGCTAAAGGAGGTCTCTTCAGAGTTGGAGCAATGGTTAATGGAGATGGAGTTCCAAGTGGATGGCAAGGTCACATCTCATTTACTGATAGTGCTGGCAATGACTTAGAAGTAAGAAGAATTCCAAATTTCTTTGAAAACTTCCCTGTCATTCTTGAAGACAAGGATGGGAACGTTAAAGCTGACATTCCTTTCCGTCGTGCAGAAGCCAAGTACTCCATTGAACAAACTGGTGTTACAGCTACTGTCTATGGTGGTGAATTAAATGGTCAAACATTTACTGACCCAGTAATAGTCAAACGTTTAGCTAGAAAGTCTCAACTTGGAGAAGCCTTCAAGTTTGATAGAGATCGCTACAAGTCAGATGGTGTATTCAGAAGCTCTCCAAGAGCCTGGTTCACCTATGCACACTTGTGTTTTGGCTTGTTATTCCTCTTCGGGCACTGGTGGCACGCTGCAAGGACTCTCTTTGGCGACAGATTCTCAGGTATCGATCCAGAGCTTGGGGATCAAGTCGAGTTTGGTCTCTTCAAAAAACTTGGAGACGAATCAACCCGTCGAGTCCCTGGTCGGGCCTAAGTCAGGATTCTTTACCCACTACTTATACCGAGAACCTAGATGGAAGCATTCTCTTACACGCTAATCCTTACATTGGCACTTGTAACTCTCTTCTTTGCTGTCGCATTCCGCGATCCACCAAAGTACGACAAGTAAAACACAATAAAAAAAGCCCTGGATTAATGCCAGGGCTTTTTTTATTGTCTAAATTATAAATCAAAAATTTTATTCATTTAATCTTTAAACTAAATATTTTTTCAAATAAAAAGTATTTTTATTTAATCTACCCCTTCTCAGAAGCCAAATAAATGTTTAAAGTTAGTTAAATTATTGAAAAGGGCTGCATGCAGTGCCCATCTTGTCAAAATACAGACAGTCGAGTTCTTGAATCTCGTTCGGCTGATTCTGGAAGAAGTGTAAGAAGGAGAAGGGAGTGCTTAAATTGCGACTTCCGATTTACTACTTACGAAAGAGTAGAAACAATACCAATATCTGTTATAAAAAAAAGTGGAGCAAAAGAATTGTTTAATCGTAGTAAAATAATTAACGGCTTAAATAGAGCATGTGAAAAAACACTAATACATGGCTCTCAAATTGAATTTATTGTTGATGAAATAGAACTAGAACTCCATCAAGGAGTTTGCAAAGAAATTAAAACAATTGAGATTGGAGAAATGGTTCTTACACATTTAAAAGATATTAATGAAGTCGCCTTCATCAGATTTGCCTCGGTTTATAGACAATTTGATGGAATAAATGATTTCATGAAAACCCTTGAATCACTAAAACCAATAAAAAAAGAACAATTGGCATCAATTCTTTAACTAGAAAGACCTATCAGTAAAGTAGAATTTAATTTCAATCTGGTCGGCGGGCCATATTGTAATTTTATCGCACTGTCCTTTAAAGGCAGACCGCCATTCAAGCATGTCTGAAAATCCAGCAGGTAAAGTTCAAGAAAAAAATCCTGAAAAAGAAACATCAATACCAGAAGAAACCATCTCAGATTCCGTAAGTGCAGAATTTGAAGAAAATTCTATTAATGAGTTAAAAGAAGACGATATTCCTAAAAACATTCCTACTGCTGATAACTCTTCAAGCAGAATCAATAAGAGTGATCTTGAAAGTGCTGGTTTCACTCTTGATGAATTTGCATCTTTACTTAGCAAATATGACTACAACTTTAAACCTGGCGACATAGTTAACGGAACTGTTTTTGCTCTTGAATCTAAAGGAGCAATGATTGATATTGGTGCCAAGACAGCTGCTTTTATGCCTATGCAAGAAGTATCTATAAATAGGGTCGAGGGCCTAAGCGATGTTTTGCAGCCTTCAGAAATTAGAGAGTTCTTTATAATGACCGAGGAAAATGAAGATGGTCAATTATCTTTATCAATCAGAAGAATTGAATATCAACGAGCTTGGGAAAGAGTTAGACAATTACAAAAAGAAGATGCCACAATTTACTCAGAGGTTTTTGCTACGAATAGAGGAGGTGCACTTGTTCGTGTTGAAGGTCTTAGAGGGTTTATACCTGGATCACATATAAGCACTAGAAAGGCAAAAGAAGAGCTGGTTGCTGATTTCCTACCATTGAAATTCTTAGAAGTTGATGAAGAGAGAAATAGACTTGTCTTAAGCCATCGCAGGGCTTTAGTTGAAAGAAAAATGAATCGTCTTGAAGTTGGAGAAGTTGTTGTAGGAGCAGTAAGAGGAATTAAGCCCTATGGTGCATTTATCGATATTGGAGGCGTAAGTGGACTTCTTCATATCTCTGAAATAAGTCATGAGCATATTGAAACTCCTCACTCAGTATTAAATGTTAATGATCAAATGAAGGTCATGATCATAGATTTAGACGCTGAAAGAGGCCGAATTTCCCTCTCCACAAAGGCACTTGAGCCAGAACCTGGAGACATGCTCACAGACCCTCAAAAAGTTTTTGATAAGGCAGAAGAGATGGCAGCAAGATACAAACAAATGCTTCTTGAGCAAGCGGAAGAAGGAGAAGATCCTATTGCAGTAATGACCATTTGATTATTTACATTTACCTAGATGGCAGAACTGTTAATAAGAAATAGCTCTGTTGGTTTTATTAAGGCAATAATATTTGATAAAGATGGAACTCTATCAAATAGTGAAGAGTACTTATTAGAACTAGCCAAAACGAGAATAGAATTCGCAGTTAATAAATTTAGAAAATATAAAATAAACAATCTAAAAATTATTTTATTAAAAAAATTACTAAATTCTATTTATGGATTAAGGAAAGAATCTCTTTCTGCCAATGGGAGTCTAGCTATTGCTTCTAGAGAACAAAATATTATATCTACAGCAACAATATTTAATTTATTTGGTTTTAATTGGTTTCATTCACATTCAATAAGTGAAGAACTCTTCGATGAAGTAGATATTTTCCTTTCTAATAATAGAGCGAATATGCAAAAGAGTAAGACTTTAATTCCAGGTGCATTTGATCTATTAGTTTCTCTAAAAGCCAAAGGAGTATTTATTGCATTGATGACAAATGATACCCAAGAAGGAATTGAAGAATTTATTTTCAAGAATAAATTGGAACTTATCTTTGATTATCTTTGGAGCGCAGAGAATAAACCTTCTAAACCCAAACCAGAAGCAGTTATAGAACTTTGCAAAAAAATGAACTTAAGTCCTTCGGAATGTGCCCTTATTTCTGATGCAGATACTGATTTAAGGATGGCCAAACAAGCTGATATACCAATAGTAGTAGGCTTTACTGGTGGCTGGAAAAACCCGCCAACTCTGACTGAAAAAAAATTTCTTATAGAAAAATTGAATGAATTAAAAATTCATTCAAGCAACTAAAATATTAAAGATTAATATTTTAAATGAGTAGATACGTTTTCACCTCTGAATCTGTCACTGAAGGACATCCAGATAAAATCTGTGATCAAGTTAGTGATGCAGTTCTAGATGCATGCTTAAGTGCAGATCCAACCAGCAGAGTCGCATGTGAAGCAGTAGTTAATACTGGCTTATGTCTAATAACTGGAGAAATAACTTCCAAAGCCGAGGTCGATTTCAACAAGCTTGTAAGAGAAGTAATCAAGGAAATAGGATACGAAGGCGCTAGTGCTGGTGGATTTGATGCAAATAGTTGTGCAGTACTCGTAGCACTTGATCAGCAATCATCAGATATTGCTCAAGGAGTAGATGAAGCAGAAGATCATTCAACAGATCCACTAGATCAAGTGGGGGCTGGAGATCAAGGAATTATGTTTGGATTTGCTTGCGACGAGACCCCTGAGCTAATGCCCTTGCCGATCAGTCTTGCTCATCGGCTAGCTAGGCAGCTCGCATTAGTAAGGCATCAAAAACTAATTGATTATCTTTTACCCGATGGAAAAACCCAAGTAAGTGTGTCTTATGAACATGGAGCACCATCATCTATAGACACAATACTGATATCTACTCAGCACAAATCTGAAATCGATGGAATAACTTCTGAAGAGGAAATTCAGAAAAGAATTTCAAAAGATCTATGGAAATTTGTTGTTGAGCCTGCTACTGAAGACCTACCTCTAAAACCATCTAAAGAATTAACTCGCTTCCTTGTTAATCCCACTGGGAAGTTCGTTATTGGAGGTCCACAAGGCGACGCAGGTCTAACCGGAAGAAAGATAATTGTTGACACCTATGGTGGATATGCTCGACATGGAGGAGGTGCTTTCTCAGGTAAAGACCCTACTAAGGTTGATAGATCTGCAGCATATGCAGCAAGATTTGTTGCAAAGGCATTAGTTGCAGCAAATCTTGCAAAAAAAGTTGAAGTTCAATTAAGTTATGCAATAGGAGTTGCTAAACCAATATCTATACTTGTGGATTCATTTGGGACAGGTAAAATCTCAGATGATGAACTAACAAAACTTGTACAAGATCAATTTGATTTAAGACCAGGTGCAATTATTAAAACATTCAATCTTCAAAACCTACCAAGTATTAGAGGTGGATGTTTTTATAGGGATACTGCTGCCTATGGGCATTTTGGAAGAACAGATATTCTTCTCCCATGGGAAGACGTATCTCAAAAAGCGATAGAATTGAGTCAGCATTCATGAAACGATTTTAAATTAAAGCCCAATGCTGACTAGTTATCTTGTACTTGGTATAGATCTTGGTACAACAGGCTTAAGAATAGCAATAATTAATACTAAGAAACAAATATTGTTCACATCTTCAATGCGATACTCTACAGGTCTAGAGATATGGGAAGACTGGATATATTGCTTAAAAGAACTAATTCAAGAAGTTCCAAAAGATCTTAAAGAAAAATTAGTTTCTTGCTCCATAGCAGGAACATCTGGAACACTCTTAGCATGTAAAAAAAATGGTGTGCCTTTGGGGAAGGCCCTACCTTATTTCTTATCCTATTCGCAATATAAAAACGAAATTGATAGTCTCTTTTTAAAAGAATGTGCTGGCTCTAGCATAAGTGGAAGTGTGGGGAGAGCACTAAGGCTTTTAGCCGAATATGGCAATGAAATAATCCTAAGACATCAGGCAGATTGGCTTAGTGGATGGCTACTAAACAATTGGGAGTATGGAGAAGAAGGTAATAACATTAGGATGGGTTGGGACTTATCAAATAATTCATGGCCAGAAAAATTTAAAAATTTAAAATGGTTAAAATGTCTTCCTAAAATAATTTCTTCAGGTCAAATAATGGGGAATATATGCAATCAAAAGGCAAATGAATTAAATTTACCCAAAAAGCTAAAAGTAATAGCAGGGACTACAGATTCAAATGCAGGTGTTTTAGCCACTTTCCCAAATAAAAATGATGGAATTACTATACTTGGAAGTACAATAGTTGTTAAGAAGTTTGTGGACACACCCCTAACAGGAAGAGGCATATCAAATCATAAAATATTTGGAAACTGGCTATCTGGAGGGGCATCTAATGCAGGAGGTGCAATACTACTTGATTTTTTTAATCAGGAATATATTAAAGAATTAAGCAAGCAGATTAATCCACATAAATCAACGGGAATAGATCTCCTTCCATTATCAAAAAAAGGAGAGAGGTTCCCCATCGATGATCCAAATTTACAACCTAAACTTGAACCAAGACCAGTGAGCGATTCTCTTTATCTGCATGCATTATTAGAGGGATTAGCAAAAATCGAAGCTAGAGGTTGGCAAAAACTTCATGAATTAGGTGCTGATCTACCTAAAAAAATAATTACCATTGGAGGAGGTGCAAAAAATATTACTTGGAAGAAAATAAGAGAAAAAGAAATAGGTATCCCAATAAAAATTTGCAATAGGCCACCTGCAGCAGGAGTAGCGAGTATTGCTTTGCAAGCCTTATTATGAACAAATAATTAAACTCTATAAAATTTCCAATATATTTTTATTAAAACCTACCTATCTTATTTATTAATTCTTGAGTTAATTATCCAAAAAGCCGATGAATTCTGAACCTATCAATAAATCCTCAAGCACAAGAATATGCAATCATATGAATAAAGATCACCAAGATGCCGTCAATGCATATGCAAAATATTATGGAAAAATAGAAACTTTTAAATCAGCAAAAATGACAAGCCTATCTCCTGAATCAATTGAGCTTGACATTGATGATCAAAACATAGAGATACCATTTGATCATGTACTTCAAGACTGCTCAGATGCTCATAAAACATTAGTTAGGATGATTCAAGACATTCCTGCGACATGAAATCTACTTTCAAATAAAATTTAAATTCACCCTTGTTTTACAATTACTTTTCAAAGGGAACAAAGAAATCAAGAAAATTTCGATTTGATTTTCAATAAGGTACTAACGAATTGGTAGATTATTATGGTGTTAAGCCGGGATAGCTCAGTTGGTAGAGCAGGCGACTGAAAATCGCCGTGTCCCCAGTTCAAATCTGGGTCCTGGCACCATTATCAAGCACCTTGTAGGTGCTTTTTTAATGTCTTTTCACAGGTATAGCAATGAAAGACTATCAAGTTTTAACAGTAGATCTGATGATTCTATTGTTTACATAATTTCAGGGGTGTTAGAGACAATAATTGGTCAATTTTTGTGGTATGGAAGTGGTATGGAAGTCCACCTTCAAAAAGTAGGCATCAGATGGTGACTGAGTTTCCATACCAAGACTCTGTGACCAACTGAATAAATCAGCAATATTTTTGAGGCATTGCCTATGTCTTAATTCATAACATAAGACATATCGTCTAATGGACCCCGCAACAGGTGCCTGGGCATGTCGAAACTATATGTCGTAATGCTCTACAATGCCAACAGATAAACGGCATAGAGAATGGCACTTCTTGGATATTGGAGGACTTCCACAGCAGAAAATCAATCGGGTGAAAGGCAGATTATTTCTTTGAGAGATGCTGGATGTTTGGAAAACCATATTTTTGGAGACCAAATCACAGGAACAAGTAATTACGGAGATCGACCAGAATTATCAAGGTGCTTGGATGCCTTAAGAAATGGAGACACTCTTGTAATCCACGAATTAGACCGACTTGGAAGATCAATGGTGGAAATGTTGGTTCAGGTGAATAATTTGATTGAGAGAGGGGTTCATATCAAATGCTTGGACGGGAGATTAGACACGAAAAATATGCCTGAAGAACTTGTGAAGTTAGTTGTTGGAGTTATGGGATACTTAGCAGAGATGGAACTGAAAAATATAAAAAAAAGAACTGCTGAAGGTAGAGCAATCGCACAAAACAGAGGTGTGAAGTTTGGAAGGAAGAAGCAATACACACCTCAACAAGCAGAAGCAGTTATGGAAATGCGTGAAAGAGGAGAGGGATACGGAAGTATTGGTAAAGCAATGGGGATGACAACTTCAAAAGTGCGAAGAATTATTCAACAGAGTGCGGAGGAAAGATGACTAACCCTAATTCAGCTGAAAACCTTGATGGAAGAAAGTGGAGTGAAAGTAATTGGGAAGAGGATTACCTCAATACAAAACAACGACTTTCTCAATTTCAAATAAAACTTCTTAAAGAAGGTCCCTCTTCATTTAGTGGATCACTTTATCTGGGTGTAATAAAAAGACAATGGTTAAAGATGCGTGGTTTATACACCCCTGAACCTGAACCACCTAACTGCCAATCAAGTTTTAGTGAATGGAATAACAACGCAAAACAACTGGAGCAAAACAATGAATGAAGATCTAACCACTCTCAGAAAAATAGTTCAAAAAACCAACACAGATGTAATCAATCAATTACACAATTTAGATGAAAGAGATAGATTCTATCTTCTGATAGAGCATATGGAATACCTCGGCTTCCCCTTTGAGGAAGCAGAAGTTTGTGTAGTTCCAAAACTAAAAAAGTAATGACTACAAAATGATTACCTTCTTACCTTTTTGATTTTTTATTTTGTTATGTCTTACTAAAAGTTTCATCTTTAAGGCTGATGCACAGACTTTCGACAACCAAGAAATTGAGGCTGCTGAAGCGGAACATCTAAGATTTTCATACCCTCTTCAAGACTCAAATCTTTTACAAATTTTTTTATTATAATTTCTTATTAGTACATTATTTTAGAAATCACAGGAAAGTCAAATTTTTCTCTTCCATTTAATTCCGATAATTCAATAACAATACTTAATCCTGTGATTTTTTTATCTTGCGAGTATAAAAGTTTAGATACAGATTCTACAGTCCCCCCTGTAGCTAAAAGGTCGTCAACAATTAAAAATGATTTATAATCTTTTATCGAATCCTCTTGAATTGAAAGTGAATTAGTTCCATATTCCAATGAATATTTGTTAGTTATTATTTTTCCAGGAAGTTTACCTGGCTTCCTTGCGACAACAAGAGGCTTAAAAGATTTTAATGCTAGTGATGATCCAAATAGAAATCCCCTTGCATCTATGGCTAATATTGCATCTGCTGCTTTACATATTTCTAATTCAGACATTTCTTGTATAAGTGAAGAAAATTTCTCCGGATTTCTTAAAATTGGCAAAACATCTCTAAATAATATATCTTCTTTGGGAAAATCTTCATAAGTTTCTATTAAATACTCAAGAGAAGCATTGTTCATTAATTATTTTCTATAACATGTATTGTAATTCTAATATATTGCATACAAAAACAATGAGTAATTTCCATATTGCTTTAATAAGTGCGATGCCCGAAGAGATAGGAAATACTCTTAAACATTTAAATGATGTTACCTCTAAAAAATTTGGTGATTTGGAGATTTATTCAGGTAAATGGAATAATAAGACTAATAGTACCCAGACTCTTTGTGTTTCATTAGCTTGGAGTGGATGGGGCAAGGTAAGTGCTGCTAGAGCAGCAACAAGGTTAATATCAAATTCATCAAAAGATCATCCCATAGATTGTATCTTTTTTACAGGAGTAGCAGGTGCAGTTGATTCAAACCTTAAACAATGGGATGTAGTGATAGCAGATAAAGTTGTTCAGTATGACATGGATGCAAGACCGCTTTTTAAAAGATTTTATATTCCAGCACTTAAATTAGATAGATTAATTTCATCTGAAGAATGGAAAAAAAAGACTTATTCGGCAATATTAAATGCAAAAAATGATGGACTACTTGATGAGTTCGGTTCAATAACAAAAGGATTAATCGGAACTGGGGATAGATTTATTTCAGATCGAAATATTTTGGTTGAATTATCCAAAGATTTGGATGGATTAAAGGCTGTAGAAATGGAGGGAGCCGCTGTTGCCCAAGTTGCCTCTCAGGAAGAGATTCCATGGGTTATTATTCGTGTTATTTCTGACGAGGCCAATTCAGATGCTGCGCAGAATTTCAGTGAATTTCTTGAACTATATCAAAAAAATTCTTGGTACTTGATAAGTAATATATTTGATGGTATATTTTTAAATTAAATTATTTTATTTTATTTTTCAAAAGAACATAATATTAAACATCTTTTCAGACAATACATTTGATAATTTTAAGTGTTTATTTTGCGTTTAAGAACATATCAATATATAAATATATAATAGTCAAATGGTTATAGAATTTAGAACAGGCGGCAATAGTCTGGATATACTCAAGTCATCCAACCAATTAAATATTTGTCCAGATAAATATAGAGAAGTAATAACCGCGCCATCATCGGAATCTATGGATTTTTGTGATAAAGATGAATGGTATTATTTCCTGAAAAAGAAAGATGAAATAATTTCATATAAAGATCTTGGCTGGTCTAAATTAACTCTACAAGAAAAAAAATAATACAAAGAATTGAAAGTTATAAAATACCAGCTTATTTAGGCTACAGAAAATCTTATAAAGAAGGAATAAATCGTAAGGGGTATAAAGAAAAGCCGATATTTGCATTACTTGAGGTTGCAAGTGCTTGCAACCTCAAATGTCCTTTTGTTTTCAAAGCGACACATCTTTCACTACTAAAGAGTTCATGGGAATAATAGATACAGATTTGGCAATTAAAGCAATTGATGAAATAGACGAGATGAAGATAAGAGGAATTACAATAGCAAGTAGGGGAGAACCACTATTATGCAATGATTTAGAAAAAATATTAGATAATATAGGGCAGAAGAAAAATATTATAGAACTAAAAATGAATACAAATGCTAAAAGACTTACAGAAAAAGGAACTAAAGTAGAGACACTTAAAAGTTGATTTTCTATAGTTTTAGATTAGGTAATAGTATGACAGTGGTATGGCAGTTTTTATAAATGCCCCAAATATAGTCCTTTTTAGTATCTGTTTATACCAAGCAGGTTGTTTTTAGGGACTTTTTGTTGCGGATCTCTTCTCCAAATCTGGGTCCTGGCATCATCTAAAATAGGAACTTTTGGAAACCGAAAGAACTCCAATAGGTGCTTTTTTGTTGCTAGGACTCGTGTGCCAATCTTCAAACCAACCTGCTAAGGGTTTATTCCTAATCCTATTCCGATAATTTAATTTTGTGAGGAGTTGAGATCCTCCGCAGTGGAAACAAGGAAACACTTGCGACTGATCTTCAAAAGCCCTGCTTTAGAGCAGGGCTTTTTTATGCCTAAAAACTTTCGAGTCAACCAAATAGACATAATTAGTATATTCATATGAGATTAAGCTGACTGCTAGCAGCCAAAAGCCGGAGGTTGAGAAGCCTTTTTATCTCGTCTTGTAGAAAAAATCCTCCTCAAGGTGCTCTGAGATAATCACCTTTTATCTCTTTTTAATAGAGTAAACATGTATCTTTGATTTAAGCATTGATCAAACCCAACTAAAGTTATTAAATCCCTTGAAGACAATTCAAAAACAACTCTAAATATTACAAAACTGCATAAGAGTGGAGGCTTGAAGCTCAAAAAATAAAAGATCATTTCTATATTGAGTTAACATTGAGTAAATTAGTAGCAACGAGATGATTAACCTTTTACTTGGAGTTCAAAGCACTTTTGATTTATCAAAAGTTGACTTCTCTTCAGGTCTAGGCATAAATTCGCCTGATCTTGCAGGGATATCCTTTTTAATGGTCATGTTTGCTGGAGTTCTAGCTTTGAGGCTTGGAACAACTCTCAGAGATAATTAGTCTTAAATACTAATAAAAATCAAAATATACCCCTCTTACAAAAGTAGATAGTTTTAGAGCATATTATGTTATGTAAAAAATATTTATTATTTACGTTCATTTCTTCTTAGGCAGTTAATGAGCACGATGAAGATCACAATAAATAAAACTAAGATATCGTTTATATCTGGCAAAATCAACATTTGACGATCAAATACATCCTAAACAATAATCATAAATTATGTTGGATTTTAAATCATTTATCCGCAAATTCTTTTATATGCTTATTTATCTAAGAACTAATTCAAAATATAATTTATCAAAAAAATTAAACAAAGATTACATAAACAAAAAAATCATACCTATTTTCAATATTCTTATCATGTAGTTCAAATGATACGAACGCATATCCTCCTCTTATGAATTTAGAATCCTCTAATGGAAATTTATATAACAATGCTGACAGCTTTGCAATGGCATTTGATGCCGCTTGGAAAGATTCGGACTTGGAAAACAATAATGATATAAATATAGAAGAGAAAATAAAAATAACTTTTGAAAAAATTAAAACTCATCCTTTTCTCATTGAAAACCCGATACAATCAAAAAATTTAGCGATTTTCAGAATCAAATTATTGGGGCTCTCCTAAGTTTTAAATCATCGCAATAGGTATAGTAATATTTAAAAGAGGAAATAGTTACTTAATTATTTATTTTCTCTAAATCTAATTTATTTTGAAAATATTCTCTTGTAATTTCTAATCCTTTATTAAACATCATTTTTGGTTTCCAATTCAATTCTTTTTGAGCAAGGTCAATTGAAGGTTTTCTTCTCAAAGGATCATCCTCTAATTCTTTTGAAAACTTCAAATTTAATTTTTTAATAGACGAATTTCTTATTAAATTAGCTACTTGAAGAATTGATAATTCCTCAGGATTTCCTAAGTTCATTGGTCCTATATTTGAAGAATTCATTAATAAAGTTAAACCATCTATCAAATCATCAATAAAACAAAAACTTCTGGTTTGATTACCATTACCATAAATAGTTAATTCCTTTCCATGTATTGATTGAACCAATAAGTTGCTAATAAGTCTTCCATCATTTAATAACATTCTAGGACCATAGGTATTAAATATTCTGGCAATTCTTATCTCTAAACCATGCATTCTCATATAGTCATAACATAATGATTCGGCAACACGTTTACCCTCATCATAGCAACTCCGAATTCCTATAGGATTTACATTCCCGTTATAATTTTCAGGTTGAGGATGTATTTCGGGATTTCCATAAACTTCACTAGTACTTGCGAATAATATTCGAGCTCCAACTCTCCTTGCTAATCCAAGCATATTGTAAGTCCCAAGAAAACTCGTTTTAGCTGTTTTAATAGGGTTAAATTGATAATGAATTGGAGAGGCTGGACAAGCTAAATGCCAAATCCTATCAACATCAAGCTTTATTGGCTCGGTAACATCATGATTTATGAGCTGAAAAGATGGATGCCCAATCCAATGTTCAATATTTTCTTTACTCCCAGTAAAAAAATTATCCAAACATATAACTTTTTCTCCAGATTTGATTAAGCGATCAACCAAATGGGAACCCACAAAGCCAGCGCCTCCAGTAACCAAGTTTTTTTCAGGAGATGCGGGCATCCAATATCAAGCTTTAAATTTTTATTTTAGTATCTTGCGAAAAACATGGAATTGATTAATTGTTTTCTCGTAAATCTTTATGGATTAATAAAAATAAATACATTTTAAATAGGATAATTAAATTAGAAATCTTTTAAGAGCTGATCACAGACAGCCAGGAGTTCACTTTGGGAAAGGAAAAATTACGAAAATTCCTATTTATTGCGCTTTTCGTATTAGCAGCTGCACTCTTTTACTACTTTATTGTAATCGAATGGGAAGAACAGATTAATCAGATTGTTGAGGATATGGGTATATTGGCGCCTTTAGGAATCTTTATTCTTCGAGGCATAAGTACTATCTTCCCTGTTATATCAAATCTCCCATATGCAATTCTTGCTGGAAGGTTATTGGATTTCAAAACTGCTTGTTTAACAATTTTCTTGGCTGACTTCATATCGTGCCAAGTGGCATTTTGGATAGCAAGAAATTTAGGACGTGAACCTGTGCGACGCTTGGTTGGAATAAAAGCAATGAAAAAAATTGAAAGTTTCAATCAAAACCAACTAGAAGGAAATTTTTTCCTAATGACTGGAGTTCTAATGACAGGTCTTTTTGATTTCCTAAGCTACGGATTAGGACTAGGAAGAACAAGGTGGAGGCTATTTACATCTGCTTTGCTTCTTTGTCTTCTGATTTTTGTACCTGTAGCCGTTGCGATAGGTGCTGGACTCGCGGATAAGATATATATCGTATTTGCAATGGTTGGTATGTTTGCACTTGCTATTATTAGTGGCTTGATAAAGAAAAGGGTTTCTTTAACTCAAGAGAAAAGCTAAGACAGTTGTAACTAATATTAAGAAATAAATAATAAAAAGAATTAAATGCACAAAATTTATATTTAGCATGTTTGTATTGTTAAAATTGATAAGTAGCAATTAATCATATGTTATCTATTCCATTTAAAGCATTAAGAATAGGAGCAGAAACTATTAATAAAGAACCGGTTAAATATAATAAAAGCAGGATATCCGGAAGCAATAAAATATCATACAATTTACATATTAGAGGTGCATTAATGCCAGGTCAAAGAAATAAATTCACTACAACATCTACAACAAAACCCAAATCAAGCTCTAGCCTTCTAAACAACAATGTCATGAGCTCTTACAAGCGAAATAAGATAAATACTTACAATTACAAAATACAAAATAACAATGAAATAAATTTACTTAAAATCAATGAATTTGTTCCTAATGATGATGATACATTACTTGAAACAATCAATGCATTGTATAAAAATATCTTTGGAAACTTATCTTTAATGCAATCAGAGCGACCAATAGATATTGAAAGGAAACTAAGAAATGGTGATATCACAGTAAGAGAATTTACAAGAAAAATTTGTAAATCGACTATTTATAGAAATTTCTACTTTGATAGTATTAGCCAATATAAATCTATCAAGTTAAGATATAAGCATATTCTTGGTAGGCCCATCAAAAGTCAAATCGAACTAGCTCAAAGTTCTAATATTATAAATGACCAAGGTTTTGAAGCTCATATTGATTTTCTAATAGATTCTGATGAGTATAATAATGTTTTTGGCGAAGATATAGTTCCATACATGAGATCATGGAATTCTCCAATTGGTTTTAAAACAAAAAGTTTTCTTGAAACTTCAGAAATAACAAAAGCTTTTGCTACGAGTGACATTTGTGAAATTATATAATCATCTAAAAATAAGTTAGATGAATATTGAAGAATTTTTTTTAAAAAGCGTTGGGGAATGGAACTCAATGAGAAGTGGGCATTCACTAGCATTTCAAGAGTTCGAAGAAATAAGAAGTAAAATAAAAATTGTTCGCTCAAAAAGAAACGATTCTAGAGTTATTAAATTTTTAAAAGATAATTTAATAACTACTAATGCAGAAAATAAAGCATTCTTAATTAATTGGGAAGCGAAAAGTGAATGGGGTGAAGAGAATCAAAAAGAAAACTCTTCTGGCGAAAGTATACTCGTTCCCATAGAAATTTCTAAAACAGAAGGAAAGATAATTAGGAGCGTTGGTTATACTGAAGCGGTCCAAGTAGTATCATTATATAAAATTCTTGATGATGGTACTCTAATTATTTATTCAGACTATAGTCATATTTGTACTGAAGAAAGGATTTGGTTTGTCTCAAACAATGTAAGGAGTAGATCTTCTGTTACAAGAGCAATAGATTCATCAGCTATCCTGCAAACATCTTATGCATCGGAAATTCGATCTATAAAAAAATAAATTATATCTATAAGATGAACAAAAAAGCTATACTAGCATTTGCAAAGATAATTTCAGGTGTATTTAGCAATAAGGAGCAAGCTTTAGATAATCCAAAAAACTTTGCACATATTCAAATACATATTCGACCATTATTTTTTAAAACTTATAAATGTTTTGCATTTTACTCAGAACAGAGATATCAACATGATATATGGAATCCATATAGACAGTCAATAAATAAATTATCCCACGAAAAAGAAATTTTTATTTTAAGTAATCATAAGATTGAAGATAAAGAAAGATTCACCGGTGGTGCTTTAGATATATCTCTTCTAGATAGAATATCAAAATATAACTTATGTAAAAAGTCTGGATGCTCTATGCATTTTAGAGAAACAAACCCAGGTAATTTTTCGGGTACTCTAGAACCAGGGTGTAAATGCTATATACAATATGGTCAAAATAAGACTTATGTAAATAGTAAAGTTAGAGTTAATAAAAATAGTTTTATTACTGAAGATTCTGGATATGAAATAGAAACTGATAAAAAAATTTGGGGGTCAGACTTTGGTCCATTAATATTTAAAAAATTAGATAATTTTGATAATTTTATTGACGAAAATTGGTTATAGATCTTCTATTTATCTTTAAAAAGAGAAATTGACTAAGAACAAATTTCTTGTGCCTTTAATCTCACAAATCTATGACTATCATTCAAAAATAATTTAGCAAACTCTTTTCTAATATGTATTTGCCTATTTTGTAATACAAGCAAGGCCGTATATCTATTTTTCCAATAAGGTGTAAGCCTATCATTGGAAATTTGATTTATCTTATTATAGAATTTTGTATCACTTAAACAGGCTAAAATTTGTATGGCTGAAGATTTAAATTTCATATAATTAGGCCAATGGTCTGATAATAAAAAATCTACTTTATCTAAAATTGTTTTATCATATAATTGCTTAGCTAATAATATTTTATATGCATTTATAAAGAAATATATTGCTCCATAATCTGATTTAGCTCTATCCCAATTATTATTTAGATGATACAAAACTTCGTCTGAGGGAGATTTTTCTAACTCCTTCATTGATTGATAACACCTATTAAAATCAGTATGAAAAAGTTGGTCTATCAAAAAAGCTATATCTTTTTTAAAATTATTAATATATAATGTATTTATCGTTTTTGGATCATCAAGAATTATTGAATCTATACAATTAAAGATATTTATATTTTTGCAACATAATATTTCACCAATCCAAAGCGAATCTATTGCCTTTAATTTAAATGATGGAGAAACTGGGGCTTTTATTAAATCTGGTAGAACAGATATATGACCAGCATTAATAATATCTTGAACCGCACAATGTCTATCATTTTGATTAGATAGTCTCAAGAAATCCTTTAGATAACTAAGCTTATCCTCTTCACCACAAAGTTTGATTAATGCTGCAAAAGATGCTCCTTTAACTCCATTTGAGGATTGCGTATCTGTTGATAATGATCTTATCTTATCTATTTCTTTTTTAACTCCTAATTTAGTTAAGGTTTGTATTACTATTCTTTTGTTCTCAAATTGCTTATATAATATTGAACAAATACTATTAATAATATTAATATCATCACATTTAAGTTTGCCTAATGACCATATGGCTGTCTCAACGAGATAATAATCATCATTTTTTAGAAAATCTGCAATAATTGGTATAGCCTTTTTACAATCAAAAATAGCAAGTACTTCTATCGCTTTTCTTTTTGCTATCTTATATTCAAGTTGTTCATAGTCATATTTAATAAAGTCAAGAAGTATAATTTCTGATTCTTCACAAGGGAAATTTGCTAAGTGAAATACAGCTTTATAATAGTCGGATAAAATCTTAACTTCAGAAACTGGTTTTCTAAGAATATTGATAGCATCTCTTTTCTTGATTTTAGGTAGATTATGAAATGGATTGGATTGCACTTTAAATTTATGGATCTTTATTTACTAGATAAGCTATGAGCATTATATTCAGCATAAAATTGATGCTGAATATAAAAAGATATTATTTATGAAAATACATGTAATAACATTGCAGCTAATACTTTAGTCTAGATTATATAAGAAGCTTTTAAGTCGATAATAAAAAGTGGCTAATTACTCGAAAAGTAAACTAACAACAGAAGAACAGAAATCAAACACCCAGGGTGGCGAACAAAATATAGAGAGTAAGAAAAAATCAATTCAAGACGACATCAAGTTGTTAATAAAAGGTCTTAATGATGAAAATGGTTTAGTTAGAAGAAGTCATGCAGAAGCTTTAGCTCAAGTAGGTACAGCCGCTTTGCATGAGTTAATTAATGCTCTTCTCAATAGTAAAAACGTAATACAAAGAAGAGCAGCAGCCAAGACTCTAAAGTTAGTTGGGGATCCAGCAGCCTTGCCTCATTTAATAAAAGCACTTACCAATGATTCAGATTCTGTAGTGCAATTCTCTGCCGCTGGTGCAATTGCGATTTTTGGCGAGGCTGCTGTGAATCATTTAATCATTATTTTGGAGAGTCAAGAATATACAGAAATGCAATATGGTCTTGCAGCATGGTGTTTAGAATTTATTGGATCCAAAGCACCAAATGCAATAAAAAGAGCAGCTAAATCAAAAAATATAAATGTTAAATCAGCCGCAATTTCCGCACTTGAAGAACACATTAGAAAGTCGCAAGACCAAGAAGCAATACAGCTAGTAGAAAGTGCTATTAATGATACTGATGAAAATGTTCAGATTGAAGCTATTAAATTAGTTGGTAAATTATATAGAATAGAATCATTTATTCCAACCTTAATATCAAAATTAAAAAACAGCAGTGTAGATATTCGGAAAACTTCTGTATTGTCTTTGATGCAACTTAATATTAACGAAGCCATAAGCCCTCTCAAAGGCCTCCTTAAGGTTGAGCAGGATAAAAATGTTAGAACAATAATTAAATTAGCTATAAAAAAAATTGATAACTAAAAGAATTAAAGCATAATCAAGAATATTCAATATTTTTATCTCTTAAAATATCTTCTTTTATCATTGGATCAATAGATTTATCATTTAATAATTCATCAAATAAATCATCAACAGTCTTGTCTTTCATTTCCAAAAGAGCGCTGATAGAAGCTTTAGCTCTTAATAAGTCTTTATCTCTACTAATTTTGATCAAAATATTTTTACCAGTATCCCCTAATTGCCTCAAAAGAGAAATAACAGTCAATATTATCTCAGGCGCGTCGTCTTTAATTGCTGATTCTACTACTAACATCTCGGCCTGAGTTAATTCTTCTAAATTAAAATTAACGACAATTTTGATCATCGTTTTAAGGCAGCTAACTTTAACAGTTGTATTATTAGTATCCATATACAATGGAACGATTGACTTTAAAGTCTTTTTTCCAAATCTTCCCAAAGCTAATATTGATTTTCTTCTTAAAAATAAATCTTCTTCCTTGAGATTAGCTAAAAGATTATTCATAAATTTAACCTCAAATTCTTTTCTTAAGATCAAAAATGCTTGAGAATTAATATTTGGATTTGGATGCAAGAAATCTCGATACAGCTCTATATATTTATTTAAATCTAAAGAATTAATCATTATAATTTCAAATACTTATTTAAAACTAGTAAGAATATTTAATTAAATTGATTTATTTTTATGCTAGTGCGTTTATTAAATAATCCAATAATCCTTTAAATTCCGTTTCGGCTTGCTGACTCATAAGATCATTTATTTTAATTTCATCTCGAATAAAAATAAATGCTTCTATATATGCAGCTGTTGGTAGTAGCTGTATACGAATAATTTCTCTCATACCTGAGATTCCCCATTCATCTAAAGGACCAGTGCCACCAGTTACTAAGCAATAATTAATAAGACGCAAGTAATGATGAATATCTCTCACGCACTTATCTTTATTAGCCTGCTCATATGAGCCATTTTCATACACAGCATCAACAGCAAGATTAGTAAATTTATCAAGACAAGAAGCAAGTTTTTCTGCAGCCTCTAGACGAGCTTTTGCCCTATCAAAAGAACCTTTCACAGACTCAAAATCGCTCATGCTAGGAAATCTTCCTGCTGCATCAGCTGCGCTTACAACGGTTGTAACTGCAGATTTCATAATGAACTAATAAGAGTTGGTTGGAAGTGCTCTAGAAGAGGAATTAAAATTAAAGTTGAATATTCAACTCAAAGCCTCTATTACAAGATCAAAATAGGATGCTGCCTCCGCCGCGATATCTTGACATTGTGCTCCTGAGCCAGAATTAATTCCCTTAAACATTTTTCTTCCTGTATTTGTCTCAGTCATAATTGCTACTGTGGCAATCTTCATTATTTCAACTGCCCGAATAGCGTTAGAAGTTGGGACTCCAAGAGCTAAATAAGTTTCTTTTAAACCATTGAGACATCTATCTTCAAGAACAGATGGATCCCCTGCAAGAAGGGCGTAGCTTACATATCTCAAAATAATTTCTCCATCCCTTAAACAAGCTGCCATTCGACGCGTTGGATAACAATGTCCCCCTGGCTGTGTAAGTCCAGTATTTTCACAAACTATCCCTGCTACTGCATCTGCAGCTATGCAAGAAACATTTTGAGTAATTGCAAGGGTTGCATCGATTCTTTTATTTGCATCTGCTACGTACTTTCTTAAATCTGAAAGATCCTCACTGCCAATTGCTGCACCTTTGGCGTCAGCACTTACAACTGTTCTAGAGAACGCATCAAGCATCTTTTAACCACCTAGGGTTTACAAGTAAACAAAGTTTAATAAGTAATGATTTACTAGTCATTACCTATTTAACTTAAGACTTATAGTCAAATTTCACTGAACGAGAACTCATAACGCAATGCTTCTTAACTGTAAAAGAATTTTTACTAAAATCATTCATAGAGTTATCTCAAAAAGCTTATAAGCAAAGGGGATATAATTAATTTGAGCTATTGTTGAGATAAAAAAATGCAAAGTCCTACAAAAGAAGAGTTGGAAGAATCAATTAAGGAACTAACCGAGTACAAAAATCGTCTAGAAAAAGAAGTAGTAACTATTTCAAATAAGCTGAAAATGCCTAAGGAAAAAATCAACGCAATTATCAAATCGCATTCAGAGCTTAATCAAATTAAGATAATACTTTCCAAACTAAATAAACAAAAGAAAAATGTGACTTCTAGTTTAATAGCATAACTTTATTTTATCTGCTTAAATAATATAAAATGATCTTTATTAATATAGCTAAAACTAAATTCAAATCAATTTATTTTCAGTCTATAAAATGAAAAAATCAAACAATATATTTTTGAATGGATTAAACCAAGCTCAGTCTCAAGCAGTTGATCATTTTCATGGTCCATTATTAGTTATAGCAGGGGCAGGTAGTGGTAAAACCAGAGCACTTACTCATCGGATTGCGCATTTAATTATTGAATATAAAGTTGATCCAAGCTCTATTCTTGCAGTCACGTTTACCAATAAAGCTGCTAGAGAAATGAAAGATAGACTTGAATTACTTTTAGCAAAAAGATTAGCAAATGTCAGTCATGGGAAGCCCTGGTCAGCCTTAGAAGTTGCAGAACAAAGACAAATACGTAATCGTATATATCGTGAAATAAGCCGTGAATTATGGATAGGAACTTTTCATGCCTTATTTGCAAGATTATTACGTTTTGATATTGACAAGTTCAAAGATCCTGAAGGATTAACTTGGACTAGACAGTTTTCAATATACGATGAAACAGATGCACAAAGTCTTATCAAAGAAATAGTTACACAAGACCTACAACTAGACCCTAAAAGATTTGAGCCCAAAAAAGTCCGCTGGGCTATCAGTAATGCCAAAAATCAATGTTTACTTCCTGATGATTTGTCAAAGAGTCAAGAAGGTCAGAGAGGCAAATTAGTCGCTGAAACTTATAGACTTTATAGGAAAGCTTTAGCTGCTAATAATGCATTAGATTTTGATGATCTTCTATTAATACCTGTTCAATTACTAAAGCAAAATGAACAAATTAGAACTTATTGGCACAATCGTTTTAAACATGTTTTAGTCGATGAATATCAAGATACTAATTGGACCCAATACGAATTAATTAAACAATTAGTTACCAATGGCAAAAATCCATCTTCTTTTAAAGATTGGAATAATCGATCAGTGTTTGTTGTTGGCGATGCAGATCAAAGCATTTATAGCTTTAGAGCTGCGGACTTTAGGATACTAATGGGATTCCAAGAGGACTTTGGGAAGAAAAGCCAGGACAATACAAATGATTCAACTCTCGTAAAACTTGAAGAAAATTATCGGTCTACCTCTACCATCCTCGAAGCAGCAAATTCACTAATTTCCAACAATAAAGAAAGAATAGATAAAGTTCTTAGAGCTACTAGGGGAGAAGGTGAGCCTATTAAACTAACAAGATGTGACGATGAAATAGCAGAGGCAGAGGCAGTTATTCATAGGCTAAGAATTTTAGATGCCTCGAATCCAGAATTAAATTGGGGAGATATGGCTATTCTTTATAGAACTAATGCTCAATCAAGAGCAATTGAGGACTCATTGGTTCGCTGGAGTATTCCATACATAGTGGTTGGAGGATTACGTTTTTATGACAGAAGAGAAATTAAAGATCTACTAGCTTATTTAAGACTTTTAATTAACCCATCTGACAGTGTCAGTCTTCTACGAGTTTTAAACGTTCCTAAAAGAGGGATTGGCAAAACAACAGTTCAAAGATTGAGTGATGCTGCTAGTCAATTAAAAATTCCTCTTTGGGAAGTTGTTAATGACCCCGAGGCTGTTAGATCTCTCGCTGGAAGATCTGCTAAAGGTCTTTTGATTTTTAGTGAGCTTATCAATGAATTACAAAGTCATCTTCTTTCTTCAAGCCCTGCTGAGTTAGTTCAATTAGTTTTAGAAAAAAGTGGCTACTTAAGTGAATTAATTGCAACAGGAACAGATGAGGCAGAGGAAAGAAGGCGCAATCTTCAAGAATTAGTTAACGCTGCTCTGCAATATCAGGAAGAAAGTGAAGATGCAAATTTAGAAGGTTTTTTATCAACTGCTGCTTTGTCAAGCGATGCAGATAATAAAGACACTGCGTCAAATCGAGTCACATTAATGACTCTTCACAGCAGTAAAGGTTTGGAATTTCCAGTCGTTTGTCTTGTGGGAATGGAGCAAGGCTTATTCCCAAGCTATAGATCACTTGATGATCCATCCTCACTTGAGGAAGAAAGGAGACTTTGTTACGTAGGACTTACTAGAGCGAAAGAAAAACTATTTCTCTTTCATGCATCTGAGAGGAGGATGTGGGGAGGGATGAGAGAACCTGCTATCGCATCTACATTTCTTTCCGAGATACCAGAAGAGCTTGTTAAAGGAGACATCCCATTATCTGGTGGAGCTACCTTGAGAAGAGAAAAAAATCTAGATAGGCTGACTAGAATTGATCGTCAAAGCAATAAAAAGACCTTTTCTAGTGAAGCTGAAAATGGAGTAAGAAAAACATATTCTGGTCCTTCTCCAGGGAAGAAATGGTCAGTTAGCGATAGAGTTATACATTCATCATTTGGAGAAGGCAAAATAACACATGTTTTTGGTTCAGGAGAAAAAATCTCACTCGCTATAAAATTCTCAGGGATGGGACCAAAAATATTAGATCCAAGACTAGCTCCATTGAAATTAATAGATTAGTAAACTTTAATTTAAAAAATATTAATTAACTAATATCATATTACTCATGGAATTATTTGATAAATCTACAATTGAAAAAGAGATAAAAGAATTACCAAGTGGAATTCTAACCATTCTATTCGATACAGCAATCTCAATCAATATAACTTCTATTGCAATTGTTGGAGGAATTGTAAGAGACTTAATAACAAAATCTAAAAATCAAGATTATGAAATCATCTTCAATGATCTAGATTTAATTATTGAAGGAGAGACATCAAGCTATATCAAGGAATTACAGAAAGTTCTTGGAGCAGAAAAAGTAAAAGTCATACGAGATAACAAAACTTATAAAACCTCAGAAGTAATAATTAATGGCATAAAAGTTGATATCGCAACTGCTCGCGAAGAAACCTATCCTATACCTGGAGAAAATCCAATAGTTGAATTATCTACTATAAAAAAAGATCTACTAAGAAGAGATTTCAATATAAATGCAATGGCAATTGAACTCAAAGATAATAGACTAATAGATTTATTTTCAGGATTAGAAGCTATTGAGAATAATGAAATAGACTTCTTGCATCAATCAAGTGTTTTAGAAGACCCAACTAGAATTATTAGAGCTTCTCGCTATTCTGCAAAGTTAGATTTTCACATATCAAATCAAGCCTTAAAACAAATAAAAGATACAATAAATAGTTGGCCTTGGAATTGGCATATTGGAGATAATAACGATTTAGCCCCATCAGCATTATCAATAAGATTAAAAATGGAACTAGAATTGCTTTTTAAAAGTAAATACTGGAAGAAAGCATTAAAAAATCTACAAGCCTGTGAAGGGCTAAAAATAATAGATTCAAAATTAAATGATGATCAGCGACTAATTGAAAAAATCTTCATCGCAAAGAGATCAAATATTGAACCCCTAACAGCATTGGTTTATGAATCTAAGAATCCTATCTCTCTAGCAAACAGATTACACTTAAATCAACAACAAAAAGAAATCATAGAAGGTGCTGTTCGATTAAATAAATATCTAAAAAATATAACAGTTAATAATTTATATAAAAATTGGTCGCCATCGAAGTGGACAACTAATCTAGAGGAAATAAATGCTAATGAATCTTCTTTTATGCTTGAAATATGTAGAGATAACCCTCTAAAGGAATATTTAAAATCTTGGCTATTTAACTGGAAAAATATAGATTCTCCAATAAAAGGAGATGATTTAATAGCCAAAGGTTGGGAACCTGGGCCAAAAATAGGAATAGAAATAAAACGGCAAAGAATGAAATTAATTGATGAAATAATTATTTTCTAAATAATTTAATAAGTATTTTCAAGAAATAAATCCTATTTTAATCCAAGGTCCTTGCTGTATAAGTTTTTCTGAATAAATAGATGAGCAACTAACAACTAAAGGGCCACAAGTTTGGGGGTCTACTAGAATTTTTAGCATAGTCTTATAAAACGATATATTGGCGGTAAAATCATTATATAATAGCTCGAATCTTAAGTTTTCATCTCCTTCAATATTTCTTAAAAAAATTTCATTTGAAGGAGCTAAAGTACTTTCAAATCCTTTATCTATAAGTTCTTTCACTCCATTATAAACTGGTATATGATCCAGCTCAAGAATAATTTTTAAGGGTTCTAAATTCATCTTTAATTGATCACTATTTGTAGACTCCAACATTTCAGATAAATGACCTAGCAAACCGAAACCAGTTATATCAGTACATGCATTAATAATTTTTGAGCTTGGATATAAATTTGTTAATTGATTAATGTAATTGATAGTCTCATGCTGACTTTTATTCATTTCTTTTAAAACAGAATCAAGTATATAAGGTTTTACTTGGCCATTCATAAATGCAGAAAATATTATTCCAGTGCCTAAAGAACGACTAATTAGAATTTGATCTCCTTTTTTCATTCCTCCCTTAGACCAAAAGTTATGATTATCATCAATAATTCCGTTTACAGTTAATGAGCTTTCAATTCCTAGAGAGAAAGGCTCTTCAGATATATTTCTTGACTCTAATGTATGCCCACCGATAAGTTTTGCTCCCTGAATAGTTAAAGCAGAATTAATACCTTCTAATACTTGAAATAACAACTCTTGCTGTAAATTATTAGGCAAAGATGGCAAGTTCACAACAGACTGTGCAGAGATCACAGATCCTCCACATGCCCAAATATCAGAGCAAGAATGAAAAGCTAAAAACCTCCCATTTAGCCATGGATCACTAATTAAGGAAGGGAATCCATCAACACTTTGTATCAAAGTCTTACTAGAATTTAAGATTCCAATATTAATAGAATCATCGATTGAAGATTCTATTAAATCCAATTTTTTCAATGCTTTACTTAATGGAGCAGAAGCTAATTTTGCTGCACACCCTCTACATTTAATCATATCTTTCTTTGCAAACATTTCTTTATCTATATCTTGAATTTGATTAAATTTAGAGACAAATTTTTTGTCAATTGATTCTTTCAATCTTGATAGAAAATCAAAAGGACCAATCATCAATTGACTCCAAGATATAAAAGCTTTGGATTTCTTATTTACATAGTTGATATCTAAAAGTTGTATTGCTTTTCTTTGAGGTTTCCATTCCTTAAGTTTTAATCCTTTATTTATTCTCTCTAAATTCTTTGCTAGTGGTTTAGCAGAACGAACAGCCCATACACCAGAAGAAGGGCGGGGGTGATCCTTAATAACTCCACAATCTCCTACAGCAAATAATTCTGGAAAATTAAGAACTTGAAAAGTTTTTTCTGTTAATATCCTCCCATCTTCATCTAAAGTGAAAACACTATCTTTTATCCACTCAAATGATGTGTTGCCAGTACATATTAATTTCGGATATAAAACAGATGGATCCTTTTCTATAATCTCAATCTTTAAATCTGTTAATTTTTTTAATAGATTTTTGCTAAGTTTTCTTTGAGATTTGACTTTTATTAAAATAGATCTTTCTGGCCATCTTTTCCTTAAAGCAAAAGCTATTTCGATCCCAGCGAACCCGCCACCAATAATCAAAAATGGCTTAGCAGAAGGATTATCCTTATGGATATCCTGACCGACAATAAATTTATAAGACTCAAAAAAAGGTTTAATTGGAACGGCTAAATCTTTATCTCCTCTAATTAAAGATTTAGAGTTTAAGTTAGTTTTTGTTCCTACATTCAAAGATAATAAAGAATATTCAATTTCTGGGCGTCCTGCTAAAATTAATTTTTTTTTCTTAGTATCAATCCCCTCAATTTCTGCCATCACAAATGAAACGCCTGCCTTTGAAGCTAGGCTCCTCAAATCAATTAGTATTTCATCAATCTTGTATTTACCTGCTACTACACCTGGGAACATACCAGAATAAATAGTACTACTTGATTTATTGACTAAAGTAATCATTCCGGCAGGCTTCAATTTTGGATTCATTACCCAGCGAAGCAGCACAAGGGCATGAGTATGACCACCACCAGCAAGAACGAGATGATCACTGAACATGATTTTTTGAATATTTCTGGGACACTATCAGATGCCTATGATTTCAAAAAAGCCAGATTAGGAATTATTGGCGGAAGTGGACTATATAGGATAGAAAATATTAAAAACATAGCCGAGTTAAGCTTAGATACTCCATTTGGAAAACCTTCTAATAAGTTACTAATAGGAAACCTATTTGGAATAGAAATTGTTTTTCTAGCTCGCCATGGAGAGCAACATAATTTAAATCCAAGCGAAATCCCATATAAGGCGAATATCTGGGCCATGCGCTATCTAAATGTTAGATGGTTAATATCCGCATCAGCGGTGGGATCATTACAAGAAAATATTAAACCTCGGGATATTGTTATACCAGACCAATTTATTGATCGAACTCATCAAAGGCCATTGACTTTTTTCAACAATGGAGTTGTAGCTCACATAAGCATGGCAAATCCTTTTTGCGAAATTCTTTCTCGAATACTGTCGCAAGAAATAGAAAAACTTTTAACCAAAGAGAAAAAAATGCATATTGGAGGAACATATCTTGCTATGGAAGGGCCAGCATTCTCAACAAAAGCAGAATCAAACTTATACAGAGATTGGGGATGTTCAATCATAGGTATGACGAACCATACGGAAGCTCGATTAGCAAAAGAAGCCGAAATCGCTTACTCAAGCCTTTCCATGGTTACTGATTATGATTGTTGGAATCAAAATTGTGAAAATGTATCTGTTGAGATGGTCATTGAGAATCTTCAGGAAAATGCAATCTTTGCAAAATCAATAATCTCTGCTGCTGCGAAAAGAATCTCCTTATTAAGGCCTTCAAGCTCTTTTCACAATGCATTAAAAAATGCTCTAGTTACTCCAAAAGAGAATGTACCAAATAAAACTAAAGACAAGATTAAATTATTTACAGATAAATATTGGGTTTAAAAAAAAACCAAATGACAATAATAAATGTCATTTGGTTTTTAGTTATTTCAAATAAATAGTATTTTTCTAGTTAAAACTAACCAGCGTTACCAATACCAGTGTATGAGCCGTAAAAGAAAATACCAAGAACAAAAATAACAGCTGTTCCACCTGCAGTAGCCACTAACCATAAAGGAAGTGCTCCCTCAGTCCACCGTCTTTGCCAGGAGACTGCAGGCATACCATTTGGCAGACGATCTCCTGCTCGTCCATCAGGTCCTTTTAATTTACTCATGATAAAGAGATTTAGTTAAAGAAGTAACTGGAAAAAAGAATTCCCATTACAAAAACAAGTAAGAGTCCAAGATAAAGACTTGTCCGGTTTAATTCAACCGGAACTTTATTTGGATTTGGATTGACTTGCATGGATAAAAAAGCAATCAGATGAAATTTGGTTATTTCAGACGCGTGTCAAGTTCAGCCTTGGAATCAAAGCGCTGAACAACAACAGGAGCTTTGCTTTCTCCAGCCTGAAAATACGTATCTGGTCTAGGAGTTCCAAAAGCGTCGTAGGCAAGCCCAGAAGACACAAATAGGAATCCTGCCACGAAGATCGCAGGAAGTGCCACAGCATGGATGATCCAATAGCGGACACTAGTAATGATCTCAAAAAACGGGCGTTCCCCGGTAGAGCCGGCAGCCATAGCCTCACTTAATCAGCTCAGTGATCTTATCAAGCGAAATCAAAAGAAACGATCTCTGTTGCAAGGTGGTTACACAGAGTCATGGAAATCATCAAAAATTTATGATTTCAACCCTGCCAGCGCAATAAATTGCCCCTTTCTCCAAAAACAAATCCCTTAGGTCTGTCACTATTAGAATCGTCCACAAATAAAATTCTGATGAAATTTGTTGGAACAGATTCACCAACTGGATCTTTTTCCCAAGTTTTTCCATCATCATTACTCACTAATAAAGTTCCATTCCCTCCAGCGGCCCAAATCGACTTAGATGGACCCCAAACAAGATCTTGATAGTTGTAGCCATTAACTATTGGAATTATGGGCTTTGACCAGGCTTCAATATCATCAGGGTCTGCATTAAATCTGATTTCAGCTCCTCTAGATAGCATCCATAAATCGCCATTTGGCTGCTCACCAACACTTTGAACCCTCTTACTACTTGCTCTTTGATGTGGGCTCCATGTCTCATCCCCTGGGCTTAGAACTGAGAAAAAGTTACCAAGGCTACTAACGCTTATATAACCTCCGTTGTTTGTGCGTCTCAATTCTCTTATACCTCCAGAGCCAGAAGTATCAAGAACTATTGCTTCCCAATTTGTACCAGCATCAGTTGTTTTATAAATTGCTCCTGCCGTAGTTGCTAACTCAGCAGAATCAGCATCAATTGTTGTTATCAAATAAGGATCTCCTGGCAACTTATTTCCCAAATCGAGACGAGTCCAATTTTTACCTCCATCAGTTGTATGAAGAATCAACCCTGGTTGACCTGCGATCCAACCTTCTTGGCCTTTAAAATCAACGCTTATCAAGCGAAAGTTACCTTCGCTAGGAATATCCAAATTTCTTTCTTCCCAGGTAATTCCACCATCATTTGTCTCTAGAATCAACCTGTTTGTACCAACTAAAAAACCATTCTTGTCATCTACAAAGGATGCATCTAATGGATTCGCCTCAGTATCGAGGTCAACTAGTGACCAAGGACTTGATGAGCCCATCGAAGCATTGCTAACAGTACAACCACTAAGAGCTACTCCAACTATTAAGACAAGAGTCCAATTAATGACATTTGAAAACAGACGTTTCATTTCAAAGAATAAAGAGAGAGAAAACAGGCAGCGGCTAAAGCCAGGCTTCCAAAGATAAGAACGTTTTTTTGGCCTGAAGGAAGTTTATTAAATCCAAAGCCATAAGTAAGGTTTTCTTCAAATCCACTAGGCTTTGATTTAGGTCCAATATCCTTATATCCACCAAATCCTACTCGACAGACTGGACATCTAAATTTCTCTCTATCAATGTCTAGAAACGCCGTTCCTGCTTCAATATTTAGCTTGTTTATTCCCTCATCAGGATCATAAATATAACCACAGCTAATGCACTCGAAGCGATTTAATTTTGGATCAAATTCCTCGATTGAGTTTTTTGATTCAAATGAAGTAACTTTATTTTGTTTTTGATCAGAATTGAAATCTTCCAAAGGATTTGATTTCGTTTTGGTGTCTTTACTCACAGTTTTCACTTACACATATAACAACTCTATGGCACTAATCTAGAAAATGACTGTCAGACTGATATTGAAATCAGTAATTCATTCATGTTTTCCCTTCAGGGTTATGAGTATTTTTTAGGATTTCTTCTTCTTTCAGGAGCAGTTCCCATTCTCGCTCTTACAACAAATAAGCTAATAGCTCCTAAAAGCAAAGCAGGAGAAAGGCAACTTACATATGAATCTGGCATGGAGCCCATTGGAGGAGCTTGGATCCAATTTAATATTCGTTACTACATGTTTGCGCTTGTTTTCGTTATATTTGACGTCGAGACAGTGTTCCTTTACCCATGGGCAGTTGCATTCCACAAACTTGGGTTATTAGCATTTATAGAAGCCCTTGTTTTTATCACAATTCTTGTTGTGGCATTAGCATATGCGTGGAGAAAAGGTGCCCTTGAATGGAGTTGAATCCCTTGAATAAATCTCCCTCTTCTGAAGCAGTAAGAAACCTTAGAGAAGCTTCCTGTGGCCCTGTAGGGACACCCACTGTAACAAACGATTTAAGCGAAAATATAATCCTCACAAGCCTTGAAGATCTTCACAACTGGGCAAGATTAAGTAGTTTATGGCCTCTTCTTTATGGAACTGCTTGTTGTTTTATTGAATTTGCAGCTCTAATTGGATCTCGATTTGATTTTGACAGATTTGGATTAGTGCCAAGAAGTTCTCCAAGGCAAGCTGATCTACTGATAGTCGCAGGTACAGTCACAATGAAAATGGCGCCTGCCCTTGTAAGGCTTTATGAGCAGATGCCAGATCCAAAATATGTAATTGCCATGGGAGCCTGCACTATTACTGGTGGCATGTTCAGCGCAGACTCAACCACGGCAGTTAGAGGTGTTGATAAATTAATACCAGTTGACCTTTATCTTCCTGGATGTCCTCCAAGACCGGAAGCAATATTCGATGCTGTAATTAAATTAAGGAAAAAAGTTGCCAATGAATCAATCTCTGAGAGATCAAAGATCACACAAACTCATAGGTATTTAACCATTCCTCATAAAATGAAGAGAACCGAGTCGAAAGTAACTGGACAATACCTAAAAGCAAAAACACAATTAATTGCTTTAAATCCTTCACTATCTGAAGAATTTGATCAATCTTTAAAAGAGGTTCAAAAAATATCTGAAGAACTTTCAAACAATTAAGTAATTCCTATAAAAAAATGAAAAACGAATCAGAAATAGTAGTTGAAGAAAAAAGTTCGGGTCCGATAAGTGGATGGCTTTCAGAAAATGGATTTGAAAACATTCCTCTCGACAATGACCACTTGGGAGTTGAGGTTATAAAAATCATTCCAACCAATCTTTTAGCAATAGTTGAAGCATTAAAAAGTGAAGGATTTAATTACCTTCAATGCCAAGGTGGATACGATGAAGGTCCTGGTTTAAATATAGTTTGTTTTTATAATTTAATAGAAATGAGTGAATTTAAAAAAGATATTTCTCCTCGCGAAGTAAGGTTAAAAATATTCCTTAAGCGTGATGGCGCAATGACTGTTCCAAGTTTATACAGTCTTTTCAGGGGGGCCGATTGGCAAGAAAGAGAAACCTTTGATATGTATGGTGTTAATTTCAAAGGGCACCCTCATCCCAAAAGGCTTTTAATGCCTGAGGACTGGAAAGGTTGGCCGCTAAGAAAAGATTATGTACAGCCAGATTTTTATGAAATGCAAGATGCATACTGATCTATTTCTTTTTTTTGTATCTTCTATAAAATCTCATAATTGCTAGAGCAAGACTACTTGGATCATGCCTCAAAGTTGGAGTAATCTTTGAACCCTGAAGAGAAGCCAGGTAAACCTTATAGCCTCTAGACATAAGATCGATTTTATTGCATTTGACTGGTTCAGCCCCTTTTGATTTGTAATAATCAACCAATGGAGATGGTTCTAATTCAGCTTGAGCAAGGATTGAACTAAATATTTTCCTAGTAATTCCTATTGATGCCAATTGAGCTTCAACAGCCCTCACATGACCACTAACATCAAGTCCATCAGTTTCACCAGGCTGAGTCATTAAATTACATATATATAATTTTGGAGCTTTACTATTCTCTATCTCTTCTACTATTTCAGGAACAAGCAAATTAGGGAGAATTGATGTATATAAGCTTCCTGGACCTATCAAAATAATTTCAGCATTTCTAATAGCCTCAAGAGCTCTAGGTAAAGCTGGGGGTCGTGATGGATAACAACCGATTCTCATTATTGGTAATCGGACATTTCCTATGGCTGATTCACCTTCTATCCGATCACCATTTTCAAGTTCAGCCCACAATTGGACATCTACATTAGTTGCAGGTACAACTTGACCCTGAACAGCTAAAACCCTACTTGATGCAGTAATCGCAGTCTCTAAACTTCCAGTTATTGCAGTTAAAGCTGAAAGGAAAAGATTCCCAAAACTATGACCCTTCAGTCCACTTCCGGAGGGGAATCGATACTGGAAAAGGCCTGTTATTAGCGGCTCTTCCGTTGCTAAAGCTGCTAAACAATTTCTTATATCTCCTGGAGGCTGAACTCCAAGTTCTCTTCTGAGGACTCCGCTACTTCCTCCATCATCGGCGACAGTCACGATTGCAGTGATTCGGCTGCTATATCTTTTTAGGCCTTTTAATAAAGAAGATAAACCTGTCCCCCCTCCAATAGCAACAATATTTGGACCTCTATTTAATTTTTGTTTAGCTCTAAGTGCATCAACTAAAAAAGTATCTTTTTTGGAACCTAAAGCCTGCTTAATAGCGTCAAAACTTCTTCCTTGTCCCCAAATCAAAAGAGAGATGCCAATAAAAAAGACTATTGGTCCGGAAATAGTTCTAGGGATAAAAGTAGTTATGAATCCTAAAAACCAAAAAAGTATTTCTACAACCCAATAAATGGGACGTAAATCAGCCCAAATTGATGCTCCAATCAAAGCAATTAACAAGCCCAATCCAGATGTAATCATCCACCTTTTGACCACTAAACCTGGCAAAAGCCAACCAACAGCTCTTTTAAAGCGCATGTAAAGTTGAAAAGACAAACTAGCGAAAAAGGTTTTACGCAAAGTAGAGCTTCTTAATTTTCTTTTCCTTCTTTTTTTCAATGGATTCAAGTTAGAGAAGATTTCAACAAAGAGACCTAAATAATTAATTCATAAAAACTCTAATTAAGCTTTCCAATTCACATATCTCATACAAAATGAGATAGGTAAACAAACATTAGGAGAGAGTGTGCCAAATAACACTCAAGTAATGTTGATGAAAGATCTCAGTGTAGTGCTGGGATCAAACAAAATTCTCAATGAAGTCAATCTTGCCATGCGTAATGGTGAGCGGCTTGCAATTGTTGGTCCATCTGGCTCAGGCAAATCAACAATACTTCGCCTACTCGCTGGATTACTCTTACCTTCTAGCGGAAGCCTTCAAATATCAGGCATTGAGCAAAATTATTTAAGGCTTGATCAAGATAACCCACCGGATGTGAGATTAGTTTTTCAAAACCCAGCATTATTGGCATCATTAACTGTTAAGGAGAATGTAGGTTTTTTACTTGAAAAGCAAAAAATTTTTTCCGAAGAAATTATCAAACAAAAAGTCATACATTGTTTAGAGAAAGTGGGCTTATATGACGTCGCAGAAAAATTTCCAAATCAACTTAGTGGGGGAATGCAAAAAAGAGTAAGTTTTGCTCGTGCATTAATTAGTGACTCAAAGAAAGGAAAAGACTCAATCCCACTTCTTCTATATGACGAACCAACTGCTGGTTTAGATCCCATAGCTTGTACCAGAATTGAAGATCTAATTATTAAAACAACTGATGCTGCAGATGGCTGTTCAATCGTAGTAAGTCACGTTTCAAGTACAATTGAAAGAACAGCTAATAGAGTTATTTTGCTTTACGATGGAAAGTTCCAATGGGATGGATCTATAGATCAATTTAAACAAAGTGAAAATTCCTATGTAAAACAATTTCGCACAGGTAATCTTCAAGGACCAATGCAACCTGAGGACTTATAAATTAATGCGTAGAAGTTTACGAGATGCGTTTGTTGGTTTTTCACTATTAGGTGGATTAGTTATCTTTTCCGGAGCAATGCTTTGGTTAAAAGATTTTCGTTTAAGTTCTAAAACCTGGGAGATATCTGCAAGCTTTAAAGATGCAAGTGGCCTTGCCCAGATGTCTCCAGTTACTTATCGGGGAATCGTTGTTGGCTCTGTTCAAAAAATAAATTTTACCCCAAACACTGTTGACACTAAAATCAAATTAAATAATGATAATCTTATTTTACCAAAACCTGTAATTGCTAAAATAGTTACAAGTTCTATGCTTGGAGGAGATGCTCAATTATCTTTAGTCTCATTGGGTAAATCATTAAATAAAAATGAACTAATTACAGTCAAAAAAGATTGTCCAAATAAAAGAATTTTATGTAGTGGAGATAATATCAAAGGTATAGAGATGGCTAGTATATCAAACTTGACTGAGGGTATAAATGGAATTATAGATGAAGCCGATAGGCAAGAAATAGTTAATAAAGTTTCAGAATCTATTGAACAATTTGATAGGACCCAAGCCAATCTTGATGAACTTGTCTTGTTATCCAAATTAGAACTTATCAGAGTAAAACCTATAATTTCTGAACTAACCAAAGCTTCGATTCATTTAAATAATATTCTTGAAAGCCTCGATAATCCCAAGACCTTAAAAGATATTCAGGAACTTGCCTCAACATCTAGTTCACTAACAAAGAAAATTGATCAAATGAGTACAGATATGGGAAACATTATGGAAGACAAAGAACTTATAGAGGCTCTAAAAAGGGTAACTATAGGATTGAGTAAATTGTTTGATGATATATATCCTTAAAAAACAACGAATTTCAGGTGACGCTATTAATTGCATCCATTGCGATTGATGCAATAGCTTTATCACTTGCTTTTGGTAATTGAACATATTTACCTCCAGACGCATCGGCCAAGTCCTTACCCATACCACTCGCAATAAACTTTCTTTCTGTATCAATGACAAGCAATTTAATACCAAGAGCTTGATAGCGCGAAGCAACATCAAGAACTTCTTGCTTCAAGTCAGGAGGTTCCTCTCCCTCGAGCACTGGTTGACCTAATGAAGTACTTAATGGAACGTTTCCTCTACCATCTGTAATTGCTACTACGACCACCTGGCCTAGATCTCCTGTCGCTAAAGCATTTGCTCCTACTCGTGCAGCTTGAGTTAAGCCATGAGCTAGTGGAGAGCCACCACCACATGGCATTGACTCAAGTCTTCTTTTTGCAGCAGTGATTGATCTGGTTGGAGGAAGCAAAACTTCTGCTTGATCTCCTCTAAAAGGTATAAGAGAAACTTCATCTCTGTTTTCATAAGCTTCAGTTAGCAAACGAATAACAGCTCCCTTTGCACTTTCCATTCTATTTAGAGCCATTGAACCACTTGCATCAACCAAGAAAATAACTAATGCACCTGCTTTACGCTGAAGTAATTTCGCGCGCAAATCACCTTCTTCAACGATAACCTTCCTATTGGGTTCTCTCTCTCTTCTAGCTTTTTGATAAGGAGCCGCAGCTCTTAAAGTTGCATCTACTGCAATCCTTCTAACAGGACCTCTAGGAAGAATTGGTTTTACGTATCTCCCTCGGTTATCACTTAAAACAGCTGATCGACTTCCGCTATTTCCACTCTTTGATTTAGTGGATGAAAACAGCAACAAATCCGGATCAACAGCACATGCTTCTGGATCAAGCATAAACTCCTCCGGGATTGGAGGTGATGACTCTTCATCTTGCTGCTCTTCTTGATCTTCTTCTTGATCTTCTTCTTGATCATTATTGTCTTCAGAGTCTTCAGGAGGCGGTGGAGGTGGCTGCTGATCTTCTGGGGCCGGGGGTTCCATTTCTTCTTCTGAAGGCATTTGCATAGCCCTTGGCGCAATTACAAGTCTTACTGCAGCCTTTAAATCTTCTGCGTCCACTGAATCTCTTCCGCATAAAGCAGCATGAGCCTTTGCAACTCTTACTGCATAGAGCTCTGACCTATGTCCCTCCACGCCTCCACGAATTGCTTCTGTAACTAAGTATTTGATTTGATCCTTACTGATATGAACATCTGGAAGCCATTGCCTTGCTAAAAGTAATTGCGTTGATAGAGATTCTGTATCTTCAGCCCATTTCTTGGAAAAAGCTTCACTAGATTGTCCATGAGAAATGGCAGACTTAGTTATTTCAACCCTTTGTTCATTTGTAATTAATTGGTCTGCAGAAAGCACAATCGCAAACCTGTCCAAAAGATGGTCCCTTACCCCCCCCTCTTCAGGGTTATAAGTTGCAATCAAGAGAGGTCGACATGGGTGACTTAGACTCAATCCTTCTCGTTCGACTCTATTTTCGCCTGCCCCAACTGAAGCTAAAAGAAGATTAACAATGCCATCATCCAACAAATTCAATTCGTCTATGTATAAAACTCCTCTGTGAGATTCAGCTAGTAACCCTGGCTGAAATACTGGTGTTCCACTTGATAATGAAGCAGCAACATCCACAGCACCAACAAGCCTATCCTCTGTTACCCCTAAGGGAACCTGAATAAAAGGCGCAGGAACAACTTTCTTAGGGATATTTTCCAAGTCACCTCTATTTTCAAGACTTCCTATATTTTTTGTAAATAGCTTTTTAGTCAAATCATCCCACTCCCCTGAGAAAGAAGGATCTAAATTTCTACCTGCTGGATAAATAAATGAATCATCATCACGATCATTATTAGCTAATTTTTCTAAATCAATTATTTCAATTGGAGGGAGAAGCGCATGTAACCCTCTAGCTAAAACAGATTTACCAGTACCACGACCGCCAGCAATTATTACTCCTCCCAAGCCTGGATCAACTGCGGCGAGCATTAAAGCAAGCTTTAAAGTTCCATGGCCTGTAATTGCAGCCAACGGAAAAGAACGATTAGCTCTATCCATGACAGCAGTTTCTTTTGAAGCCGAAGCCATCTTGTTGTTATTCAATCTGCTGGAAACCATAGGGTTGGATAAATCAAGCAAATTTTTAAAAGTCTTTTAATATTCGCATGACTTATGCAAAACAAAAACCAGAATTGAAACTCGTCATCTCAATAGGCGCAAATATCCCTGGCATTCTTGGAGATCCCATAAGAACAATCGCTGCCATGAGGCCGGAAATAGAAAAAAGCATAATTGAGTGGAATGTTGCTTTAAATTGCCCAAAAATCGACTCTCAAAATATTGATAAGTCTTTATCTTTTCAATGGGCGCCTCTATTTAAAACTGCTCCTTTAGGGGGTCCAGTTGATCAACCAAGCTTTATTAATACCGTACTTGTTGTTGAGGGAGAAGATTTTACCTCATTAACCCCAAATAAAAAAGCAGCTATCTGTTTGATGCAAAAATTTTTAGAATTAGAGAGAATTGCAGGTAGGAAAAGAGAAAAAGCAGAAATTTTTTGGGGCCCAAGATCTTTAGATATTGACTTCATTTCTTGGGGAGAACTGCACATAAATACAGAAACTCTTATTTTGCCTCATCCAAGATTAAGTGAAAGAAACTTTGTTTTAATTCCCCTTGCAGAGGTTTTGTCAAAGTCTCAAGGGAAACCTAAACGTATCAATTCTCAAAACATTTGGCCTGAATAAAACTCATAACCAAAAATCGCCTGTCTTTTCTAAAAAAATCAGCCATCCTATATGAATATAAAAAAAATGTATGTCTATTCCAGGACCTGAACCCTCAGAAATTATTGAGACAAAGGCTTGTCTTGATGCAAAAAAAATTCGTTTTGAAATTAATAAATTTCTTTTACCCAATTCAATGGAGGGTGAATTTGGGGTCATTCGACATCCAGGAGCTGCCTTAGCAGTACCAATAACAGATTCCGGAGAAGTCGTTATTCTTCGTCAATACAGATTTGCTTGCTCGAGAAGAATTCTTGAGTTTCCAGCAGGAACTTTAGAAGCAGGTGAAAGCCCACTGGAATCAATAAAAAGAGAAGTTAAAGAAGAAAGTGGTTACTCAGCCAAAAAATGGGACAATCTTGGACAAATGCTTCCTTGCCCAGGATATTCAGATGAAACAATTCATCTTTTTCTTGCAAGAGATTTAACTAAACTTAATCAGAAGCCTGAGGGCGATCCAGATGAAGATATTGAAGTATTAACAATTACTCCCGGAAAGTTAAATGAAATTATTGCAAGTGGAGAAGAATCCCTTGATGGAAAAACCATTACTGCATGGTTCAGAGCATGCCAAATCTTGAATCAAAAATGACAAAGTTTCGATCAATATTTTGGCATAGAAGAGATTTAAGAATCGAAGACAATATAGGTCTATTTCAAGCATCTCAAAATGCAAAAGAGCTTATAGGAATTTATATTTTAGATCCCAATCTTTTAGATATCAATAGAAATACATCTGAGGCAAAAAATTGGTTTTTGGGCGAAAGTCTTTTAGAACTTCAAAAGAATTGGGAGAGAAGGGGAAGTCGTTTATTAATATTGAATGGAGATCCTATTAAATTAATTTCTAAATTAGCGGACTTAATTAAAGCTGAATGTATTTACTGGAACGAAAATATTGAGCCCTATGAAATCAATAGAGATAAACTAATTACAGAACTACTTTTAAAAGAGAAAAGAAAAGTATATACATTTTTAGACCAATTACTTGTCAATCCAGTTAATATCAAAACAAACAATGATGAACCTTACAAAGTATACGGACCTTTTTATCGTAAATGGATTAATTTAATCAATAATACCAATATAGCAAATAATAATTCAACACAAATCTCAAGAACACCTGAAAATTTTCGAGGTATTAATAAGAGAGAATTATCATTGATTAAAAACTCGGATTCAAACTATTGCATTACAAAAGAAAATAAATATATTTGTGATTTACTTTCTTCAAATAGATTTAAGGATACCAATCTTTGTCCTTGCAAACCAGGAGAGTCTGAATCAATAAAGCAATTAAACTTTTTCATAAATTCAGGAGTAATAAATTCATATAATCAAGCAAGAGATATTCCATCTTTAGAATCAACTTCTAATCTAAGTGCTGCTTTAAGCTTAGGGACAATAAGTTGCAGGACAGTATGGAATGGGGCTCAAAAATCAAGAAATATGGCGACTAACGAATATCAAATAAATTCTATAGATACATGGATAAAGGAACTTGCTTGGAGAGAATTTTATCAAAATGCCCTTATTAATTTCCCAGAGCTAGAGAACGGTCCGTATAGGAAAAAATGGTTAGATTTTCAATGGCAAAATAGACCTGCTTGGCTGGATGCTTGGGAGAATGGATTGACCGGTATCCCAATAGTCGATGCTGCAATGAGACAACTTAAGTATTCTGGATGGATGCATAATCGATGCAGAATGATTGTTGCTTCTTTTCTAGTAAAAGACCTTTTAATTGATTGGCGATTGGGAGAACTTTTCTTCATGAAAAGCTTAGTTGATGGTGACTTAGCATCAAACAATGGAGGTTGGCAATGGAGTGCTAGCAGTGGAATGGATCCAAAACCTATGAGAATATTTAATCCTTTTAGACAAGCTTCTAAATTCGACCAAGATGGTAATTATATCCGGAAATGGATTCCGGAATTGTCACACATTTCGACACCTAATTTACTTTCAGGTGAAATAATTTTAGCGGAGAGTAATGGCTATCCAAAACCTATAATAAATCATAAAAATCAAACATCAATATTCAAAGAATTATATTCAAATATTAAATAGACTATCTTTTGAATATTTCATTTATTTTATCAATTACATATGATTGCTCAATAGATTTTAACTCGGGGAAAATAGGTAAGCTGATAACCTGACTGCATACTTTTTCAGTAATAGGAAGAGACCCTTCTTTATAACCTAATGTTTTATATGCAGGTTGAAGATGTATGGGTATTGGATAATAAATTATTGTATTTACTCCATGCCCTTGAAGTTCGGATTTGAATAGATCTCTACTTAGACTATCAAGAACATCCTCTGAAGTAAATTTTAAATTTTTAACAAAAGAATTGTCCATTATCCTTATTGAAAATTGATTCCACGAATGATCAGAATTATTTATCAAAGTATTAGATGGTAACTTAATTGACTCTATAGTTGATAACTTATTTATATAATTAATTGCTATTAATTTTCTTTGCTCAATCCATTTATTTAATCTAGATAACTTAACATTTAAGATTGCAGCTTGTAATGAGTCAAGTCTACTATTATATCCAATATCTGTATGAAAATATCTCTTTGGCATCCCATGAATAGCTAATTCCCTAATTGTTTTTGCCAGATCAAAATCATTAGTAGTTATGGCCCCTCCATCTCCTGCTGCACCTAAGTTTTTAGTAGGGAAGAAACTAAAACAACCTACATCCCCAAAACTTCCTACGGGTTTACCTCGCCAATGCGCACCAGCTGCTTGTGCACAATCTTCTATAACCTTTAGATTATTTCCTTCGGCAATTGCCATTATTTGATCCATATCTAGTGGATGACCAAATAAATGAACAGGCAAAATAGCTTTAGTTCTAGGAGTTATTGCTTTTTCTACTAAATCCAGATCCATAAGATAATTTCCAGGATCAATATCTACAAAAATAGGCCTAGCTCCAACACTTGTAATTGCTTCTGCAGTAGCAAAAAAACTAAATGATGAGGTGATCACCTCATCATTTAGTCCAATATTTAGTGATCTTAAAGCAAGAATTAATGCATCAGTTCCACTATTACAACTAACAGAGTAAGAAGTTTCTGTAGCTAAGGCAAAAGCTTTTTCGAAGGAAGTTACCTCTTCTCCTCCAATATATTTTCCGCTTCTAAAAACCTTTATTAAAGCTTCTTCAATCTCTTCTCCAATTTCAGAAATTTGAGCTTCAAGGCTAAAAGGAGGTATTTGCATAACTATTTAAATTAAGTTGCAATAATGAAAAATCAAAAAGAAACTCATTAATTCATCCAAACCACTCAGGCTCCATACCAGGATGCCATTTGATGTTGCAACCAATAGAGGGTTTTTGATTAGCTGAAATATCTTCTCCCTTTAGTAATGATCTGAGTGCTATACGAATATCATCCCCAGAAACAGGTATTTCATTGCCAGGACGACTTCCATCCATTTGTCCCCTGTATCTCAATGTTGAGCCTGCATCTGGAGAAGGCCAAAAAATATAAAAGTCGGGCGTACATGCGGCTTTAAGCGCCTTTGCCAATTTTTGATCAGAATCAAATAAATATGGAAACTTCCATCCCAGTTGATTAGCTTGAGAGGCTAAGAATTCTGGCGCATCTTGCGGGTGTGTTTTCAGGCTATTACTAGAAATAGCCAAAAATTGAACGTCATTACCAAAAGAATTGAATAAATTTGTGATTCCACTTTCTACATGTTTAACAAATGGACAATGAGCGCATATGACCATCAAAAACAATGGTCTTTTTGTTAATTCAAAATTACTGATATGACTAAGACCTTTTAAAGAATCATCTGGAGCGAGGTTCACACCTGAAACCACGCCTAACTCAAAAGCAGGTAATTGAGTTCCTAATGGAAGCATTGTTGAGGCTGTTCGAACCATGATTCTTATACTTTGGTGGGTTAATGGATTACAGAACTTTTAACTATATATGCATTTAACTATGAGTCTTAGCCCTAAATAAGGGACAATTAGTAATACTAACCAAATGAGTCCGAAAGATGCTTCTCGATCTTAGTGGCAAAAAAATCCTTGTTACAGGAATAGCAAACAACAGATCAATTGCCTGGGGGATTGCACAACAGTTAAAAGCAGCTGGCGCTGAACTAGGAATTACATACTTGCCCGATGAAAAAGGTAGATTTGAAGCAAAAGTAAAAGAACTTACTTCTCCTTTAAATCCAAGCCTGTTCTTACCACTTAATGTTCAAAACTCTTCTCAAATTGAAGAGGTTTTTAAAGCCATTAAAAATCAATGGGGCCAGCTTGATGGATTAGTTCACTGTCTAGCCTTTGCAGGGAAAGAAGAATTAGTAGGAAATTACAGTGCAACTTCTCCAGAGGGATTCTCAAGAGCCTTAGAAATTAGTGCTTACTCACTCGCCCCACTATGTAAATATGCAAAACCTCTATTCAGTAAAGGGGCAGGCGTAGTCACCTTGACTTATTTAGGAGCAGAACGAGCGATTCCCAATTACAACGTAATGGGAGTTGCTAAAGCAGCTTTAGAGGCATCGGTTAGATATCTTTCGGAAGAACTTGGTCCTGAAAATCAGGTTCGAGTGAATGCTATTAGTGCTGGACCAATAAGAACTCTCGCGAGTTCAGCTATTGGAGGAATTCTGGACATGATTCATAACGTCGAAGAAAAAGCTCCCCTTAGGAGAACCGTTACTCAAATCGAGGTGGGTAATACCGCTGCTTTCTTGCTTAGCGATCTTTCGAGTGGTATATCAGGACAAACTGTTTATGTTGATGCAGGTTATTGCATAAATGGAATGTAATTTCAAGCCAACTCAAATTGCCAATCAAATATGAAAAAAACTAGAGCAGTAGAAGTTAGCCGAAAAACCAAGGAAACTGACGTTTATGTGAAAATTGATCTTGATGGCTCTGGGAAATGCACTGCAAATTCAGGGATTGGTTTTCTCGACCATATGATCCAACAATTATCTAGTCATGGGTTATTTGATATTGAAGTAAGGGCAAATGGAGATACTCACATAGACGATCATCACAGCAATGAAGATGTTGGGATTGCTATTGGACAAGCTTTATCAAAAGCATTAGGTGATCGAGTTGGAATAAAGCGCTTTGGTCATTTTTTAGCGCCGCTTGATGAAGCTCTTATTCAGGTTGTGGTTGATTGTTCCGGTCGGCCATATTTAAGTTTTAATTTGGATATTCCTTCTCAAAAAGTGGGCACTTATGATACTGAGTTGGTTAAAGAATTTTTTGGTGCTGTTGTGAGTAATGGTGGGTTGACTCTCCACATCAGACAACTGGCGGGGAATAATACCCACCACATAATTGAGGCTACTTTCAAATCTTTTGCAAGAGCTCTTCGAATGGCTACTGAAATTGACTCTAGAAGATCAAGTCAAATTCCAAGTAGTAAAGGAGTTCTTGAACAGGCTGGTCAATAAAAACTCCTTATTTTAATAAATCATTTCGACCTTGAGCTCGCAAAAGTAAGAAGTTTAAGCGAAAATCAAGTTTCAATCCATAAAAAATAGTGGCAGTTAGTTATTTAAAAAGAGAAACATCACCACAGCAAACAATCTTCAACAAAAAAGATTGGTCAAGTGCATATTGCAATGTTGAAAAAGAATTAGATCACGCTGAACTCAAACTGGTAAAAGGATCTATTCCTGAACAAATTTCTGGCACCTTTTATCGAAACGGACCAGGCAGATTAGAAAGAGGAGGAAGATGGGTACATCATCCATTTGATGGAGATGGCATGATTGCTGCCTTCAAGTTTGAGAATGGGAAAATAAACCTGACAAATCGTTTTGTTCGAACAAAGGAATGGGCAGAAGAAGAAAAATCCCAGAAATTTCTATATAGAGGTGTATTTGGAACTCAAAAAGAAGGCGGGGTATTCGCTAATGCTTTTGATGTAAGGCTAAAAAATATTGCCAATACTCACGTAATAAAACTTGGAGATGATCTACTAGCTTTATGGGAAGCATCCAGTCCATATTCACTTAATCCAAATACCCTTGAGACGAATGGTTTATCTGATTTAAAAGGAGTTCTAAAAAAAGGTGAAGCATTTAGTGCTCATCCACGTTTTGACCCTGGCCACTACAAAGACAAGAGAATGGTCACTTTTGGGGTGTCTACAGGTCCTAAAAGCACAATTAGATTGATGGAATTCTCCACAGAGGGAGACAATATTGGTTGTCTTTTAAGTGATAGAAAAGATTCTTTTAATGGATTTGCGTTCTTGCATGATTTCGCCATAACTCCAAACTGGGCAATATTTCTCCAAAACGCTATTAGTTTTAATCCTCTCCCGTTCCTACTTGGACAAAAAGGAGCCGCTCAATGTTTAGCTTCTAAACCCGATGGGACTCCAAAATTTTTATTAATACCAAGGGACTCTGGCAGATTTACTGGTCAACCTCCAAAATCAATTGATGCTCCCAAAGGTTTTGTTTTTCATCATCTAAATGCATGGGAAGATAATGAAAAAATCAATATTGAAAGTATTTTTTATGATGATTTCCCTAGTATTGGACCCGAGGATAATTTTAGAGAAATTGATTTTGATCTTTTACCAGAAGGAATTTTGAAAAGAAGTGAAATCAATCCAATAGAAAATACATTTACCTGTTCAACAATAAGCAATCAATGTTGTGAATTTGCAATGGTCAATCCTAATTTCGAAGGATTAAAGGCCCGCTTCAGTTGGATGGCAACTTCAGAAGAAAAAGAAGGGAACGGGCCACTTCAAGCTATAAAAAAAATCGATTTATCCAATAACAAAGAGATAAGTTGGAGTGCTGCTCCAAGAGGTTTTGTAAGTGAGCCTATATTTATTCCATCCCAAGAATCAAAATCCGAAGAAGACAATGGATGGGTTATTGCATTGGTTTGGAATAGTATTAGATCTGGAACTGATTTAATAATCCTTGACTCTAAAGATCTGACTGAAAAGGCTATTCTTGAAGTTCCAATTTCAATCCCACATGGATTACACGGTAGTTGGGTTGAAAATTAAAAACTAAAATTTTTGCAAGAAAACAAAAACTACTTTTTTATTGAAACCAATAGTTTTTTCAATTCTGGCATGAGCAATTTGAATGCATTCCCTCTGTGGCCAATATGCTTCTTTTTTTCGTGGTCCATTTCCGCATAAGTTTCACCTAATCCAGAAACTTCAAAAATCGGATCATAACCAAACCCATTTTTCCCTTTAGGGGAGAGAGTTATTATGCCTTCGCAAAAGCCTGAAACTTCTATTAACACTTTTTCCCCATTAGCTATACATAATGCACATTCAAATTTAGCTTTTCTATTTGGAAAGGGTTTTAGCTCTGATAATAGTTTTTCAATTCTTTCCTTATCTGAATTTGCATACCTAGAAGAATAAATACCTGGTACCCCTCCAAGAGACTCAACACTTAACCCAGAGTCGTCAGCAAGAGACAAATTACCTGTTGCTTGACTGACAGCAATGGCCTTGATTCTTGCATTTTCCATAAATGTATTTCCTGTTTCCTCAATCTCAAATCCAACTGGTTGAGTCAATAAATCAAATGGAAAATCGTCCAAAAGTTTTTTGAATTCTCCGATTTTACCTTGATTGCCACTAGCAATTACTAGAGGGAAATTATCCAAAACTATTATCTACAAGTTGCTTTGCATAATACAAAGTTGAAGTAACTTCTGCACTGGATGGAGCTTCGCAATAAATTCTTAAAAGAGGCTCTGTTCCAGAAAAGCGGAACATAAGCCAATGACTTTTATCAAGTACAAGTTTGATTCCATCAGTTGAAATAACCTCTAAAACTGATTTGTGACCTATCGAAGATGGAGTTTTCTGTTTCAAAAAATTTTCCAATTTCCTTCTGATTTCCATATCCTTGAGAGTTAAATCAATACGTTCAAAATGACTCTCACCAAAACGAGCATGAAGAGAATCTATTTTCTCACCTAAACATTTACTATCAGCAACTATTGACTCCAACAAAATCAAAGCGGTAAACAACGCATCACGTTCTGGCAAATGATGTCCAAATCCAACTCCCCCTGACTCCTCGCCTCCAATGAGAACTTCTCTTGAAAGCATTTCTTCAGCAATATATTTAAACCCAACTGGCTTCTCGAGCACTTCTCTCCCCAAGTCCTCCGCAACCAATCGCATCAAGTCCGAACCACTTACAGTTTTAACAACACAACCTGGCATATTTTTGAATCTTGCTAGATGGTCTATTAGAACAGGCATTAACAACTGTGTATTGCAATATCTACCTTTTTCATCAATTGCCGCAATTCGATCTCCATCTCCATCAAAAACTATGCCCATGGACAACTTACCCTCTCTGAACGAATCCTTAACTTCTTCTATCAATTGCGATAGGTAAGCCTTCATAGGTTCTGGAGGGTTCCCGCCAAAACAAGGATCTCTTTTTGTTCTTAATTCATAAATAAGCTCATCACCATCAGAGCCAAATAATTCAGACATGCATCCAGCAGCAGATCCATGCATTGGATCAACAAATATTTTCATACCTAATTTTCTCAAGCCATTAGAAATCAAAGGTATGTCAAATTTCTGACTAATCCCCAATAGATGTTGTTTTCGAAAATCAACTCTCTCGGTTGCGTCTTCGATTGGAATTGATATCCCTCCAGCATCTAATCTTTTTTGAACGGCATCGGTGAAAGAGCTATCAACTGAGCCTCCAAAAGGACCTTTTATTTTCAAACCCAACCATTCGCATGGGTTATGACTTGCTGTAATCACAAGTGCACCAAGTGCACTTTCTTCAACTATTCCCCAGCTACAAGAGGGAGTTGGCAGCGCAGAAGAAGATAACAAAGGTACTAAGTCTACGCCCCTAACTGCAGATGCAATCGCCTCAGCCATCTCCTCCGCTAGGAAACGTCGGTCATAACCAATGATTATTTTATTATTTTTTTTCTCCTTTACATAAGCAAGCTCTTGAGCTGCTGCTGCTGCAACTTTAAGCAATCTTTCCAAAGTGAAATCAACGCCTAATATCCCTCTCCATCCATCTGTTCCGAAAGAAATTTCGTCTTTAGTGAGATTCAACTTTTTCTTTTTCATCTTTATGTTGGCGAAACTTTGTTCTTAAAGAAATTCAGATTAATCTCTAAGTATGAAATGTAATAAATCCAAACCAATTAATGATCACCTTTTAAGGAGTTGGATTCGATGCAGAAGAAAAGCTTGGCTCGAAATTTATGGTGATAAACAAAAAAAGTTGTGGACCGCTCACAGCACACTTCAATTAAATCATCAAATAGACTGCTTTCGTAATCTCTCACAAAACAGTTATGGGATAGGAATTCAAGCTTGTGAAGCCGGGAAAAACATAGCCTATGGGGTCAGACTTAAATATCCTCTTATTAAAAATAGACTTATCAAAGTAAATTTACCGATCCTAAGGAAGACATCAGGAGAAAGTATTTGGGGTAATTTTGCTTACCAACCTATTTTAGCTAGACAAGGTAAAAAAATCACAAGAGAACATAGATTAATACTTGCAATGAAAGGTTTATTAATAAATAATTTGCAGAAATGTCAAGTCGAGAAAGGTTTAATATTACACAAAGAGAATGAAAATATCAAAGTCGAAAAGATAAGATTAAGTGAAAATAGAAATAAAGAATTAATCGACTCATTATTAAATCTAGAGAAAGATATTGAATCAAAAATTCCTCCACCCATAACTTCTAATAGAAAAAAATGCACAATATGTTCATGGAGAAAAGATTGTGATGCTATTTCAATTAAAGAAGGAAGTCTAAGTGAAGTTAGCGGAATTGGTGCAAAAAGAGAGTTATTATTAAACAAAATCGGCATTAATAGTATAGAGGATCTAGCAAAGGTTAAGCATTATAATTTAAAGGAAAAGCTTGAAAGATTTGGCACACAACATGGTGATATTTCCAAACAAATTATATTACAATCGCAATCCCAAATGAGTAACGGGGCAATCAAACTTAATTCAGAAATAACACTAAGTAATTTAAGGAATGCAAAAGGTTTATATATTTATGATATTGAATCTGACCCAGATATTAAACATGACTTTTTACATGGATTTATACGATTACCAAAAAATATTAAAACCGAAATAAGTTTAGAAAAAACTAAATATTCACCATTACTTAATCTTGAAAAAAATACTGAAAGTTTTCTCTGGAAAAGAATAACTAAAAAATTAAGTCTTAATAGAGACTATCCCATTATCCATTATGGAGAAACAGAGCCAATATCTTTGCTAAAGCTGGGTTTACGCCAAGGAGCTAGTCCTCATGAAATTGAAGCATTAAAAAAAAGATTTATTGATATACATTTATTAATTAGAGAACACTGGTGCATTCCAGTAAGAAATTATGGTCTTAAATCAATCGCAGAATGGATTGGATTTGAATGGAATCAAACTAATTTAGATGGAGCTAGAGCTCTTTTATGGTGGAGACAATGGAAAAAATCACGTAAAATAAATAAAATGTATTCTAGGAATTTAAATTCAATTTTTGAATATAATCGTGATGATTGCATAGCAACCTTAATGATCGCGAAGTGGTTAATAGATCACGAATAAGAATATCGCAATAGATTAAAATGGATTAGTAAAAGAGATTGTTTTTTTTATAGTTATAGATTCACCATTTTCAGAAAAACAAAATTCGTTATCAAGAAAATTTTTCTTAATTAATGCCAGTCCATTAAAAAAATTATTATTAACCCTCATTGAAGAAGTAACAACTCCTACATTTTTCTTTAATCCTTCATCTTGCTTAGTGCTAAAAAACTTTTTACCAATATCAAACTCAGTAGATTCTCCATAAGCTTCCCAATAACGAAGTTGAAATTTTAGAGATTTAGACCTAAAAAACCTAGCCATTGCCTCTTGACCTAGATAACAGCCTTTATCAAGATTTATTATATCTGCTAATCCTAATTCATAAGGATTCGTTTCTCCATTTATCTCTCTATCAAAGCTAGGTATTCCTTGTCTTATTTTCCAATTTTCTAATTCTTCTTTAGTAGCTTTTTTAGAGTTAGTTACTTCTTCAAGACTCAAATCAGTATTATCAATCCAATTAAAAGTTGATTCCTTCCATGAATTATCATTACTTATTTCTTGTCTTCTTCTGATTGGATCTATAACTTCTAACTTAACTTTATCTGCTGGAAATATCACTGATTCAAATCCATCTCTTACAGAATTAATTTGACCACTAATAATAACAATCTCAGCCATATCATCTGAAAGTCGAATTTCCAATAGAGCTTTTAAAGATCCTTTAGTTGATAGCCAACAACTCATGAATATTCGGTCTAGTTCTTTATTAGCAAAAACATCAGCGGTTGTTTGACCATGTAAAAAAGCAGTAGTACCTTCTCCTGTTAGAAGTAATGAAGGGAATGTTTCATCCCAAATCAATGATTTATTTTCTGTCATTACAAGCTTTTAGCTCTTTCAACAATCTCTTTTAAAAAGAAAAGACTATTTAAATCTAAATCAGCTTTATTCATGGCATCTACGCCTCCTTCTTCTCTATCGACTATTGCTAGTACTTGGTTAACTAAATACCCTTGATTTCTAAGTTTTTCAACAGCCTTTAGAGAAGAGCCACCAGTAGTGACAACATCCTCCAGGACAGTAATTACAGAGCCCTTTGGAGGCAAAGGTCCTTCCAACCATGATCCAGTTCCATGACCTTTAGCTTCTTTCCTTACTATTAAACCGCTTAAATTAATACCTGATTGAGCTGCCAACATTACAACGCCACTAACTAGAGGGTCAGCACCCAAAGTCAGTCCAGCTACAGCACTATCACTTTCGTTTAATTGTTTTAGGAATAGTGAACTTATCGACAAGAGTCCTGGACCTGAGAGAGAGACTGGCTTGCAATTGACGTAATGAGAACTTTTTTTCCCGGAAGCCAAAGAGAAATCGCCAAACCTATAAGCTTGTTGAGCTAATAAAGTTAAAAGATTTTCTTTTATTCCATCTAATGAAGAATTCAATGGGGTCATATCTTTATATGCAAGTTTAATTATTAAACATCTTGGTGGGATTAGATATATATTTACTTTAGGCAAACTAATTAACTATTATCAAAAAAAGTTTTTAGTTCTGCTTTTTTTGGGGGTGTAGCAATCTGGTGAATGCAGCGAACTCATAATTCGCCTTAGGCGAGTTCGATCCTCGCCACCCCCATAAAAAAATTATTAATGAGTTTATTACTTCTTTGTATATTGCTTGTAATACCAGCATTTTTCAATGCAGGTCAATTTGCCATTTTGCGACTTCGTTCAACTAAGGTTCAAAGACTGGTAGAAGATGGACTTCCAGGTTCCAATTCCATAATTCGTCTACAGAAAAGGCTGAGAAGAACCCTATTAATAGCAGAGTTAGGAATAACTATTTCATTAATTTCAATTGGTTGGGTCTGCAAAAATTTAGCAACTCAATGGTGGGGAAATAATGCTTCAATTAACTATTTTTTAGATCTAGGACTTTTTATTACTGTTGTACTTTTGGCAACTCTGATATCTGGTCTTCTTCCAAAAGCACTTGTTCTTAATCAACCAGAGACTTCTGCCCTAAAATTATCTCCTCTAATTGAGGCCGCAATAAAATGGATGTCACCATTTCTTTCTTTACTAGAAGGACTTGCTTTATTAATTCTTAGATTATTTAAACTCAAGACTCAATCAGAAAGTCTTACGACAGCTGCATTCTCAGCAGGAGAATTAGAGAAATTAATTGAAACTGGCGGCGTAACAGGATTAAAGCCTGATGAAAGGAACATACTTGAAGGTGTTTTTGCTTTGAGAGATACACAAGTCAGAGAGGTAATGGTTCCTAGATCAGGAATGGTTACTCTTCCTAAAGAGGTTTCCTTCGCTCAAATGATGGAAGAAGTTCATAAAACTCGTCATGCAAGATACTTAGTAATTGATGAATCACTTGATAATGTTCTTGGAGTTTTAGATTTAAGGCAACTTGCTTACCCAATAGCCAAAGGGGAAATGCAAGCCAACTCATCTTTAGAGCCTTACATAAAACCAGTCATTCGTGTGCTAGAAACTTCTACTTTGGCCGAATTACTACCCCTAATCAAAAATGGGAACCCACTACTATTGGTTGTTGATGAATATGGAGGAACTGAAGGATTAATAACATCAGCAGACTTAACAGGTGAAATTGTTGGTGATGAGATTCAATTTGATAATAAAGAATCTGAGCTAAGACCTATTGATGACTCGAAAAAAATATGGATTACATCTGGCGAGATAGAAGTAATAGAACTAAATAAAGAGCTTAAATTAGAATTGCCAGAAGCTGATGATCATTACACTCTTGCTGGGTTTGTTTTAGAAAAACTCCAAGAAATTCCCAACACAGGAGAAACGTTCGTTCATAATGAAATTATATTTGAAATTATTTCTATGAAAGGTCCAAGAATAAACAAAGTAAAAATAATACTTCCTAAATAATAATTAATAAGAGAGTAAACATGACCAAAATTTCCAAGATCATCGAAAATATTATCCCTGTAAAAGTTGGGGTAATAGGAATTGGAAATATGGGTTGGCACCACGCAAGAGTTCTTAGTCTTCTCAAAGATGCTGAGTTAGTAGGAGTTGCAGATTTAGATGAAGAAAGAGGAAAATTAGCTATGGATCAATTTAATTGTAATTGGTACAAGAATTACAAGGACTTATTACATCAAGTAGAAGCTGTATGTGTTGCTGTACCTACGATGTTTCACCATGAAGTAGGTCTAGAATGTCTAAATTCCGGTAAACATGTTTTAATTGAAAAACCGATAGCAGCAAATAAAGAAGAAGCCTCATCTTTGATTAATGCATCAAACAATGCAAAAAAGTTATTACAAGTTGGCCATATAGAAAGATTTAATCCAGCTTTTAGAGAATTAACAAAAGTAGTTGCTAATGAAGAAGTTGTAGTTCTTGAGGCCAGAAGGCATAGCCCTCATCCCGAGAGGGCTAATGATGTGTCAGTCGTCTTGGACTTAATGATTCACGATATTGATTTAGTTATTGAACTTGCAAGTTCAAAAGTGATAAGGCTTGCTGCAGTTGGAGGATGTAGTGGAGATGGACCTATGGATTACGTTAACGCGACACTGGGATTTAAAAATGGGGTAGTTGCGAGTCTGACAGCCAGCAAAATGAGTCACAAAAAAATTAGAAGTTTAAGCGCTCATTGCAAACAAAGTCTTATAGAAACAGATTTCCTAAACCACAATATTCACATCCATAGAAAGGCTCATGAATGGTATTCAGCAGATCATGGAGAATTACTTTATCGAAACGATGGTTTTATTGAAGAAGTGAGTACAACATCAATTGAGCCATTGTATGCAGAGCTTGAGCATTTTTTGCAATGTGTTAGAGGCAAGGAGAAACCTGCTGTTGGAGGGCTTCAAGCATCTAGAGCTCTTCATCTGGCTGATTTAATTGAAAAAGCAGTATCAATGCCAAGTGAAGACATTTTACTGGGAAAAGGGATTTAAATAAGACACATCAAATAGTCAAAAAAAAAATAAAACTTTTGCCCGATGTTTTATTTCGAACAAAAGTTTTATTTTGTTAAGAACCTTTAATCGATTACTTAAATTTTAAAAAAATCAGAAGAAAAACTTCGTTTTTAACGAAAGCCAACTGCCGCTTGCCAAACAAAAACAAGCAGAAAGAAGAAAATAGGTATAAGCGGAAGTACATCCACTGTGGGTGCAAAAGCCTGGTAAGCAACCGGAAGTTCAGCTAGCAAGTCGAGATTAATCAGTGCCATCCCTAAGAAATAATGGACGTATTTAGCACGCACGCTACCACGTACGACGCGCTTTAGAGTCACTCTGCCACGGAGCGAAATCCTCTGAAAAACAACCTTCAATAATTGCTTGCCTCATAGCACCTGTAAAACGGATCAAATGCGTGAGATTGTGCAGACTCAAAAGTGTAAGACCAAGTAATTCTTTGTTGCGAATTAAATGATGAATATATGCCCTTGTATATCCAGTACAAGCTTCACAATTACATGATGAATCCAACGGTCTGTAATCGTCTTTAAAACGAGAATTTCTTAAATTCCATGTTTCCCCATTAACCAATGCGCTCCCATGTCTTCCCAAGCGCGTTGGTATGACACAGTCGAATAGATCTACACCATTTGCTACAGCTATGGCCATTTCTCTTAAGGTTCCAATCCCCATTAAGTATCTGGGTCGATCATCAGGTAATAACGGACAGGTTTCTCGTACAATTTTGTGCATTTGATTTATTGGTTCACCTACGCTTACACCTCCGATAGCAATCCCAGGCAAGTCGAATCCTGAGACAATTTTTGCGCTCAATTCCCTCAAATGAGGGAAGCACCCACCTTGAACTATTCCAAAAACTGCTTGGTCATCTTTGGTATGAGCATTTAAACATCTCTCCAACCAGTGATGAGTCCTTTTACAGGCCTCCTCAACGTCTGATTCACTAGCTGGGTAAGGGGGGCATTGATCAAAAGCCATGGCGACATCGGAGCCTAAGGCCATTTGAATTTCAGTAGCCTTTTCAGGAGTCAAAAAAATATGTTTACCATCTCTGGGACTTTGAAACGAAACTCCTTCATTATCAATTTTATTTAACTTTGCCAAACTAAAAACTTGAAAGCCTCCTGAGTCAGTAAGTATTGGCTTTCCCCAGCACATAAATTTATGTAGCCCCCCTGCATCTTGAACAATCTTTTCTCCAGGCTGCAGATGAAGATGAAAAGTATTAGCAAGAATCATTTCCGCTCCTGTTCTCTTAAGCTGCTCTGATGTAACGCCCTTGACTGTTCCTAACGTTCCTACTGGCATAAATCTTGGAGTATTTACAATTCCATTTGGCGTTTTAAAAGAGCAGACCCGAGCTAATGTCGAATTGCATCTGCTTTGTATTTGAAAATCGAAGAAGGGCTTTTTCAATTATTACTAAATTTTCCATAACTTAAATTAGTTATATAACTAATTTGAGATCTAAGAAACAGTTGAGGTTGTAATTCTGATTTTTAAAAACTGGCTAAGGGACCTTGCAGGTGCATGGGTTTTTTACACAATTTTACCTCCATGGCCATTCGTCAAGCCTAAATTTACAAGAATTGCACGTTTTGCACCTTTAATAGGAATTTTCATTGGCTTTATACAATCCTTGTCTTGGCTTTTATTGAAATACTTTAATTGGCCAAACATTTCCATCGCCTTGATATGTTTTGCAATTAGCGTTGTCATCACTGGTGGGCTTCATATTGACGGTTTAATGGATACGGCTGATGGGATTGGTGCAGGTCCATCAAAGCGAATTGAGGCAATGAGAGACAGCAGAGTGGGCGCAATAGGTGTGCAAAGTTTAATAATTATTTTGATTCTTCAAATAGCAGCAATCATGAAACTTGATTTACTTGCGCCATATGCATTCCCTTTATCTGCCTTTTGGGGAAGACTCTCCCAAATTTTTGCAATTGAAAATTATGAATACATCTTCAAAAAAGAATCTCTTTCCTTTCATCATGAACAATGGAAAGGCATATCTAAAGAAATAAGACCATCATTCATAATTCTTTCTATAGGAATAATATTTTTTCTATATTTAACCAATTTAAATATATCTAATACTTTATTATTATTATATTGTATTTTCTCAGGCTTGATTACTTCAATATTAATTCCACACTTAATAAATAAATGCTTGGGAGGTCATAGCGGAGATAGCTATGGAGCAGGTTTAGTGATAACTGAAACAATAAATTTATTACTATTAAGTATCATTTTGGTTCCAAAGTAAAAATAAAAGCATTCCCTGATTCAGGCAAAGAATTTTTAAACTCACTTGGATTAACAACTAATTTTAAATCCCCACCTAATTGCATAGCTAAATCCCTAGCAAGAGCAAGGCCTATTCCGCTGCCAGACATTTTCGAACCACTTTCACCCCTAAAACCTTTCTCAAAAATCTTTTCTCTTTCTTCTTCCTTTATAGGATTGCCTGCGTCCCAAATACATATTCCCTTTTCAATCACATCTATACCAATAGAGGATTGAGGAGGGCTATAACGAAATGCATTTTCCAGAAGGTTTGCGACTATTTCAGCAATGACACCTTCTGAAATCGATCTTGATTCCATCCACTCTGGCCACTCTGAAGGACTAAACCATTCTCTTCCTTGCAAATTAGCTCTTGCTTTAGCTCTATCTATCAATGGCTCTATCAAGCTTTTGACACTGATGTAAGTCTCAGTTGGCAAAAGCGGAGGCAAGAGTAATCTATTTGATCCACCATCAGCTTGAGGTAATTTGACTTGACTAAGCTGATCAAGCGCAGACAGATATTTATTAACCTGCGCTTGTTCAGTTATTAGACCTTTAACAAGATTCTCATGCTCACTTTCAGGGCCTATTTTTCTCAAAAGCAATTTTGCATAAGTTCCAAGGGCCGCCAATGGATTTCTTAGCTGATGAACCATTAAAGATATCTGTTCCTTTTGATCATCTAGTTGATCTAATAACCTTTTTCTATCAAGTTCAGAGGCAAGAGAGTTAGCCAATAAAATCGACATAGATTGCAGGCGCTGATCAAGAGATTCGGGCCATTCTTCTTCAGAAGCAATTCTTTCCGCACGAATAACTCCTAATAATATTGATCCTTCTTGCAAGGGGTACCACCTCCTATTAGATGAAGGTGTGCGAAGGGCAGTATCAGTTTCTACTGGTTGTAATATTTTTTCTGACTTTGGACACTGGCCTACCACTTCTAGAGTGGGTGATCCACTATCGCCAGATCTAGCTACATAGACAACAACACGCTCAAGCTCATGCTCAGCTTGATAGCTCGTCAACTGCTGTTGAACAAAATTTAAAAACCTTTCTGAATAATGCGTTGAGCTCATTATTTAATTTTAGACAAGGAAAACGAAGTACCCAAAAACTTGAAAAATTTGAAAAAAGTATTAAGATGTTAATAAAGAATTTAGATTACTTGTTAGGAGGTTATCTCAAATCTAATTAAAAAGTGAGCACTTTGAGTGACTTTGAGGCTACGGCAGAGATTGATGGGTAACCTCCGTAGTCCACTTTTAATTATTTGAGAAAAACTTTCCGTCTCAGTTTCAACTTTTTTTCAAATTACTTTAGCCTCAGCTAGAGCAAACAAAAAGAAAAGTCTCTAACCCTCTCTCCCAAAACAAAGGTTGTTTTTTCATGTCAAAGAAGCGTAAAAGAATTAGCAGACGCAGACTCGCAGGTCAGCGTGTCATGTCGCATGTTCCTATTTTCCATTTAGGAACAGGCCAACATAAACCTGTCACCGCAGCTAGACGTTTTATTGCAGAAGAGGGCTTGAATGCACCATCAATACTAAATGTGCGTCGTAATGAACACACTACTGATCGCTTCTTCTGGGGAGAGAAAGGTTTGTTTAGTGCTCAATACGCCGAGGAGAATCACTTTCTTTTCCCTTCTCTAAGAGTTATTGTTGAATTTCTTGGTGAGGACAAAATTTTTGCTGGTTTAGAACTCACAGCAGATGATTGGGAAGAGATCGAAGAGTACGAATACGCTTTTGTTTAGCTTAGAAATTGTTCTTCAATTTTTCCACGACAATGGTTTATTAGATCATTACTTATTTCGTGGCCTCCATCAAAAAGATATAACTCTGATTTAGCACCATTTTCCAATAAAATATCAATGCTTTTTTGGGAAGCTCCTAAAGGTACTATTTGATCCATATTTCCATGGCAAAGAAAAATAGGAGGCATATCTTTGTGAGGTTTCCAATCTGGATGTGGATAAGAGCTAAGAGCAAAAACCCCTTCAAATTTAATTCTTGTTGCAACCTCTAACGCCATTGCCCCCCCCTGAGAGAAACCCAATAACAATGTTTTATTTAAAGGTATGTGTTTAAAGCAAAGATTTCTTAGGCGCCTTTCAAGATCTAATACTGCATTTGGAACCTGCTCCCATTCATGAGGATATAGGGGATACCATTGCTTTCCCAATCCACTTGGATGCGGCTGAGGGGCAGATAAAGAAACTATTTCAAAACGATCTTTTAACCCTTCAGTTAATAATTTCCCAACGGTTAATAGATCATGTGCATCGGCTCCCCAACCATGAAGTAAAACCAATCTATTTGTTGCGGATTCAGAATTTAAGGAGATAAGTTCAGTCATCTTGAATGCAATATCCTTCTTTGATGCGTAGGTTATCGAGGAGAATAGATTTCAAACAATAAAGATGTCACCTATAGCTCTGCTAAGTGTCTCAGACAAAACTGGTTTAATTCCTTTAGCTAAAGCATTAGTTAATGAATTGGGGTTCAAAATCATTTCAAGTGGAGGGACTGCAAAGTTAATTGAGAGAGAGAATATTCCTGTCACACGAGTTGCAGATTACACAGGATTTCCAGAAATACTGGGAGGGAGAGTGAAAACATTAAACCCAAAAATTCATGGAGGAATATTGGCAAGAAGAGATAAACAAACTCACTGGGATGATTTAAATGAACAAAACATCAATCCAATAGATTTGGTGGTTGTTAACTTATATCCTTTTGAACAAACTATTTCAAAAGAAAATGTTTCATGGGAAGAGGCCATAGAGAATATTGATATTGGTGGTCCCACAATGATCAGAGCAGCAGCAAAAAACCACCAAGATGTTCTTGTAGTAACCAATCCAAGTCAATACTCAGAACTAATAGATGCTTATAAATCAAAAAAAATAACTACAGACTTAAGAAAAAAATATTCACAACAAGCTTTTGAGCATACTGCTATCTACGATCTAACAATAAGTAAATGGATTGCTAAAAATATCTCTTCCCAAAAAGGATCTTGGTTACAAGGCTTACCATTAAAACAAAAACTTAGGTACGGAGAGAATCCACATCAAAAAGCCTCATGGTATGGAGAGCCTGAAAAAGGATGGAGTGGTGTTAATCAATTACAAGGAAAAGAATTAAGTACAAATAATCTTATAGACCTAGAAGCTGCATTATCTACTCTCCGTGAATTTGGATATGAAAACACTATTAAGAATGATTCATATCAAAAAGCAGCAGTAGTAATAAAACATACAAATCCTTGTGGTGTTGCTATTGGAGATTCTCCATATTTAGCTATAAAAAGAGCATTAGATGGCGATAGAATCAGTGCCTTTGGTGGAATTGTTGCTATCAATTGTCCTGTTGATGAAGCGGCAGCAAAAGAACTTGAAGATATATTTATTGAATGCATTGTTGCACCATATTTTGATAACAATGCCAAAGAGATACTCTCAAAAAAGAAAAATCTAAGGCTCTTAGAATTAAAAGCTGAATCAATTAAAAAAGCACCTAAACATCATATTAGAAGCATACTTGGGGGTTTATTAATTCAGGATTTAGATGAACCAAGTATAGATCAAAAAGAGTGGAAAAATGTTACCAAACTAATCCCAACCAAAGAAGAACTAAATGACTTATCCTTCGCATGGAAAGTTGTAAAACATATACGTTCTAATGCAATAGCTGTTGCATCTAATCAACAAACTCTAGGAATTGGTGCAGGCCAAATGAACAGAATAGGTTCTGCCAAGCTTGCATTAGAGTATTCTGGTAGTAAATCAAAAGGAGCAGTCTTGGCTAGTGATGGGTTTTTCCCATTCGATGATACTGTAAAAATGGCAGCTGATTACGGTATTAGTTCCATTATTCAACCAGGAGGAAGTATTAGAGATGAAGATTCAATTAAAGCTTGCGATGAATTAGGTATAAAAATGGTAATAACAGGTAAAAGACACTTTTTACATTGATATTTAACTTTAAAATTAATAATTTTAATTATGTTCCTTTTGGATAATAAGTTATTTTATTTGACTTTCTAAAAAGTGATAGTCTGCCAGGACCAGCGCATAGGAAATAAAATGATATTGCTGCATAAATAGCAGACAATTCAAATATGTAATTGTGATTCTCTACAACCGCGAAAGGAAATCCTTCTAAGCCAGTATCTATAAAATGGAAATACAAAGCAAATACCATTGTTGATAGTAGACCCAAGGAGGATAATCTTGCCAATACTCCAGTTGCTAATCCAATTGGACAAATTATTTGTGTTACTGCAGCCATATAAGTCCAAATCACAGGGTCTCCAGGAAGAAAACTAAAGTATTTACCTACAACAAATTCAGCAAATCCACCTGGATCATTTAGTTTTTCCAAACCGTGATGAACCATCAACAAACTAAAACTAACTCTAAGAACTAATATTGACAGTTCTCCAAAAATATTTACTTCCCCTTCAGGGCTTTGAACAACGACTTCAACCTTTTGAGAATCAGGATCTTTAAGATTAGATTTGTTTGCTTGAGTCATCTTCTACTAAAAACTGTTAACTATCCTACGAGAGATTGGGACAAAATTGTGTTTTTTTCTTATCAAAAATTTTCGCTTAATTTCATTAGCTTGTGAATAACATGTTCAACTACACGGTCAGGAGTTGAAGCTCCAGAAGTAATGCCTACACTAATATTTCCCTTTTGAAGAAAAGTTTTCTCAGTTAGCAATTCTCCTCCCTCGAGAGGCATATGAGTAATGGTATTCGTCTCGTCACCAATTCGCTCTGGAGTATCAATATGAAATGAACGAATCCCTCTACTAATTGCAATTTCTTGCAGATGAGTTGTATTAGAAGAATTGAATCCACCAATTACGACCATAAGATCAAGAGGTTCATCAACAAGAGAAAACATTGCTCCTTGTCTTTCTTCGGTAGCATCACAAATGGTATTAATAGCGAGAAAATGTTCGTTCAATTCCGCAGGACCAAATCTTTTCAACATTGTTTTCTCAAACAATCTTCCTATTTCCTCAGTTTCGCTTTTTAACATTGTGGTCTGATTAGCTACTCCAACTTTTTGCAGATCCTTATCAGGGTCAAACCCTGCTGAAGAGGCTTTTGAAAACCGCTTTAAGAAATCTTCTCTATTTCCCTTACCTAAAATATAATCAGCAACATAATTAGCCTCTTCAAGGTCAAATAGGACAAGATAAGTCCCCGCAAAAGAGCTGGTTGCTAAAGTTTCTTCATGCTTATATTTGCCATGAATAATTGATGTAAAAGTATGTTTTTTATGTTTTTCAACTGTATGCCAAACTTTTGAAACCCATGGGCAAGTTGTATCAATGATATGACAACCTCGATCGTGTAAGAGCTGCATATCTTGCACTGTTGCTCCAAATGCAGGAAGAATTACAACATCTCCATCTTTTACTCCTGAAAAATCTTTAACCCCTTTCTCCTCCGCAATAAAAAGAACATTCATTTTCCTTAAATGATCATTCACAGATGGGTTATGAATAATTTCATTAGTGATCCATATTCTTTCATTTGGATAATGTTTCCTTGTCTCGTAAGCCATTGCCACTGATCTTTCTACTCCCCAACAAAATCCAAAAGCTTCTGCGAGTTTAACTTTTAGTCTTCCATGCTCTAAAAGATTTCCATTTTCTCTAATAGATCCAATCAACCCACTTTGATAAGCTTCAGCAAGGGCTTGAGCTCTTTTATTTGCAGAGCCAAATCCTCTTCGATTATAACGATCGGATTTATGAAGCGTTTGCTTAAAGGCTTGAGTATCCATTTCAATTAAATAGTAAAAAACAAATTGATAGGAATCTCATCACTATTAAACCACACTAAAAAAGCCCGGATATATTCCGGGCTTTTTTAGATTTAATTTAAGACAATTAAACAAGGAAACTAGCTAGAAGCAAAGTCAGGATAAGCCTCCATTCCATGCTCGCCAATATCAAGACCCTGTGTCTCTTCTGCTTCGCTAACCCTGATACCTCCAAAGAAGCCACCAATAATTTGCCAAGCAATCCAGCATGTAACAACAGTCCAGATACCATAAGCAGCTGCACCTAGAGCTTGAATGAAGAATTGGTTAATTCCTCCTCCATTTAGAAGACCAATTCCTGCAGCACCTGGATCCATGCCATCAACGCCCCAAAGGCCGATAACAATAGTTCCCCAAACGCCACAAACACCGTGAACTGAGAAAGCACCAACTGGATCATCGATACCTGCTGAATCCAAAGCAGCTACTGCAACTACAACAATTAATCCCCCTACTGCCCCAGCAAGCCAAGATCCAGCAAAAGTCATATTGCCGCAACCAGCAGTGATACTTACTAATCCAGCAAGGATACCATTGATGATCATGGTTAAATCAGGTTTACCAGAGGTAATTGTAGATAAAACTGTAGCCGCGATTGCACCACCAGCTGCTGCCAAAGTTGTTGTTACAGCAACGTAAGCAACGTATTGATCCATAGCCAACTCAGAGCCAGGGTTGAATCCATACCAACCAATCCAAAGTATCAATGCTCCTAAAGTCGCAATAGCCATATTGTGACCGGGCATAGCTTGAGCTTTGCCATCTACAAACTTGCCAATACGAGGTCCAAGAAGCATTGCACCAACAAGGCCTGCCCATCCACCAACCGAGTGGACAATAGATGAACCAGCGAAATCAATAAAGCCAAGTTCAGCAAGCCAACCACCATTCCACTGCCAACTTCCTGCAATTGGGTAGATGAAAGCAGTTAAAACTACAGAGAAAACTACAAATTCACCAAATTTGACTCTCTCAGCAACCAATCCAGAAACGATGGTTGCAGCAGTACCAGCAAAAGCAGATTGGAAAAGGAAATCAACTGCAGGAACAAGACAGCCAGTATCACCAGCAGCTGCACACTCTAATGCACCTGAAGGATCAGGATCAACAAATAAGCCCTGGAAATAAAGCCATCCATCAATTACTGAACCGCCATACATTAGGGAATATCCAATGACCCAATAGGCAGTAACAGCAAGAGCAAATACAAATAAGTTTTTAGCTAGTATGTTTACCGCATTTTTTTGGCGACACATACCAGCTTCAACCATTGCAAATCCTGCGTTCATAAAAATAACGAGGATTGTGGCAATAAATAACCAAAGGTTATCTGCCAAGAATGAAGCAGCTTGAGGTCCAGTTAAATCTGAAAGCGCAACCTCAGCTCTTGCAGAGAAAGTGAATACACCTAATCCTAAAAGTGCCAATGGGATAGACGCTAGCCATGCCCAAGATTGACTTCTTCTAAAACCTTTAATACTTCTTAGAAGAAGCATTGGCCCGTTCAGAAGACTTGCGTCTTGAAGACGAGAAGTATTTCGCCTTGGTGGCGATTGCAAAGCAGTGGTCATAAATGATGCTTACTTCGAAAAAAAGAAATGGATAGTTAATCCAAAATTTATACAGTTATTAATATGAATGCAACTGATACTTAAAAGATGTAGGTGTTGTTACAAAAAAAGAGTTTGGTACTGCAGATATGTTCTTATTTACACATTTTTTGTGCAAATTGATTAACTTTTTAAATTTATTTAGATCCCAGGATTAAATATCAAAATAAAAAACTAGCTCAAATAGCAAAAATAGATCTACCAAGTTGTTTGTTCTGGATATTCTATTTTTGGGCAAGCTGAAAGGGCTTAACACCTTCCCAAGTTATGTGGTCTGAAAAGAAACCAAATGCACATGGAATAACCTCTACGCCCAAAGATATTGCCTCTCTAAATAATTGACCATACAAAGGATCTGCTAAATCACAAGGTGCAAAAATTTCCATATCGCTTCTACTTATGCAAGGAATTAATACCGCTCTTGAATTAGTACAAATACTCATTAGCTCCCTTAAATGTTTTTGACCTCTTGTAGTTACTGTGTCGGGGAACAAAGCCAAAGTTTTGTCGCACCAAGTTGTATTTTTAACCTCTATATAAATATTTCTATTATCTGAGTTGCTTGTTTCTGGTTTAAGTAATAAATCAATTCGACTTTTACCTTCTAAACCATATTTAACTTCAGGCTTGATATTGGCAATTAAACCAAATTGCTTCTCTAAAACATTCGCCTCAATCAAATTCCTGATCAATTTATTAGGTAAAGATGTATTTATACCAACCCAGCATCTCTTCAGTTCATTATGACTTGGCACCTCAGCTTGCTCCCAAGACCAATCTAATTTACGTTTAGGAGAAGGAGAGTACTTAAGCCTGACTCGACCACCAGGCCAAAGAACCCCTTTCATTGGTCCTGTATTTGCACAATGAGCGGTAACAATTTCACCATTAACCAACTCAACATCAGCCAAAAATCTTTTATATCTCTTAATTAAGATTCCCTCTACAAGAGGGGGGAACTCAATAATGGTTGCACCAATCTCAATCACTTAATTAAAACAAGAACTAAAAATATTCTAGAAAAATGAAAGCTCTTTTTTTTTAAATCTAACATGCTTAAATCAATCAAAGAAATTGCTTTTGTAGTAAGCTTAGGAACTTTATTAAGCAAGCTTGGAGGGATGGCAAGGCAATTAGTTATTGCTGGTGCTTTCGGAATTAGTGCTGCATATGATGCATATAACTATGCTTATATTATACCTGGATTTTTCTTAGTTCTTTTAGGAGGTCTTAATGGGCCATTGCATAACTCAATGGTTACACTATTGGCAGATAAAAACAAAGTTGAAAGTAAATTATTTATAAGTTCAATCAATAATATTTTATCTTTAACTCTATTAACGATAAGTTTTTTTATTTTCTTTTCATCAGATTTATTGATTAATTTAGTTGGACCGAGCTTAACCCCTGAGATCAAAGAGATAGCATCTTATCAATTAAAAATTATGTCTCCAATTATCTTCTTATCTGGAATAATAGGCGTGGGTTTTGGATCTCTAAATGCAAAAAAAGAATTTTTAATCCCGTCTATATCTCCATTACTTTCAAGTCTAATAATTATAATTTCTGTATCTAATTTTTGGATAAATAAAGAAAGTTCAGCTGATATATATGAATTAGATTTGAGGGGAGGAGTAATTCTTGCAAAGGCAACATTTATAGGAGCGCTATCTCAATATTTAATTCAAATACCTTTTTTAATTAAAAAAGGAATATTTACTATAAGTTTTTCAATCCAAACAAATTATTCAGAACTAAAAAGAGCCTGGAGAATGATAGCCCCTGCTTCACTTTCTTCAGGAATGATGCAAATAAATGTTCTTACAGATTTATTCTTTGCATCGAAAATAGTTGGAGCTGCAGCTGCTCTAAGTTATGCAAACTTTTTAGTTCAAGCTCCTCTTGGAATAATATCAAATTCTATTTTAATTCCATTATTACCTGTTTTTGTAAGCTTAAAAGCTCGAGAAAATCATTTTAAATTAATAAAAAAAATCCATCAAGGATTAATTATTTCCTCTTCTTCGATGGTATTTCTAGGTTCGATATTTGTTTCATTATCTGCTCCAATAGTAATATTAGTCTATGGCAGAGGTTCATTTAATCAAAATGCTATAGATGTTGTAAGTCAACTATTGATTGCATATGGAATAGGTATGCCTTTTTATTTAGTAAGAGATCTATTAGTTAGAGTATATTATGGTATTGAAGATTCAAAAACACCTTTTAAAATATCAATTATAGCAATATTATTAAATTTATTTTTTGACTGGTTTTTAATAGGAGGAACTAGTCCATGGGGGGAACTATCTCCAATCAACTTAGGAGTAAATGGTTTAGTATATTCAACTACATTTGTCAATTTCTTTGCTGTAATACTTTTACTATTAAAGTTAAACAATAAACTAGATAACCTAAAATTATCAATAATACTATATCAAAATCTTAGAATTATTTTAATTGGTTTGATTACTGGTATCATCTCATTTTTTATTTTTAAAACAATATATTTACCCTATACTTTCTTTAATTTACTATTTAAAATTACACTGTCATCTGGAATTAGTCTTATTATATTCTATTGTCTAGCAATTATTCTTAAAGTTGATGATATTGATAGATTAAATAAGTTTTTAAAAGAGAAATTTATTCGTCTTTAAGAAAAACATCTTTTTCTGATCTGACTTTAAGTGGGATTTCTAAACAGTTCATTTCATCAGTTTTCACTCCACTGACTGAGAGAATTCTTGCCTCAATACCAAACTCTTGAAAAGCTATTTCCATCTCTTTCATTAATTCCTTTTCAACCTGTGCATCAGCATCAGCAATTTTTCCTATAAGTCTCTCACCCAGGCGACCAATTCGCTGTCTTACAACCTCTCTAGCATTAGTCACCTGAATGATTAGCAAGAGTAAGGAAGCAATTAATCAAATCTTATCCGCAATAGGGTTCTAAAATCTCCTCAAGGTCAAAAAATTGATTTGGTGGAATTAATCTTGACAATGGCAATGTAGTTTTACCTCCGCCAAGTTTTACTTGAATCGCTTCAAGACCTTTTCTAGCTGCAACATTTGCACCTTGTTCAAAGTAAGCCTGACATTCAATAGCTAAATCCTTCGCAAGACCAGCATCTCCTAGATAAAGGTTCCAACTTCCAACTTGAATAAATAATCTTTCAGCTACTGAAGCTGCTAGCTCATTAATTTGAGATGAATCAATAGACGTGGACATAAAAAGATAGGTTTTTTCTATTATTAATGACCTTAGATAGAAATTTGTTGCTATCTCAAATTGAAAAAATTAATAAGAAACCAACTTTTTAGCTTTCACAATCAAATTTCAATAATTTTTTAGGCATAGATCCAAACATATTTTTCTATTGTTTGGGAGATAATCTGATATTGTTTTTTTGTGCGCCTGTAGCTCAGCGGATTAGAGCATCTGACTACGGATCAGAGGGTCGGGAGTTCGAATCTCTCCAGGCGCGTTTAAAAATATGTAAATCCTTAAATAAACAGAAAATAAGAGAAAGTTTTCCCTAATTAGACTAAACATATGCTTACCATCACATCATAAATAAAGGAATAAAGTGACTATTAAATCTTCTTTGTTGGAATGTGATCCAAATATTGCAAAGTTAATAAACAAAGAATTATCAAGACAAGAAACTCATTTAGAACTTATTGCAAGCGAGAATTTTGCCTCAAAGGCTGTAATGGAAGCCCAGGGATCAGTCCTGACAAATAAATACGCTGAAGGTCTCCCCAAAAAACGTTATTACGGTGGATGTGAGCATATCGATGAAATTGAACAGTTAGCAATAGAAAGAGCAAAAAATCTTTTTGGTGCCAACTGGGCAAATGTCCAACCTCATAGTGGAGCACAAGCTAACTTTGCAGTTTTCTTAAGCCTTCTAAAGCCTGGTGACACAATCATGGGAATGGACCTATCTCATGGAGGACACCTCACACATGGTTCACCTGTAAATGTCAGTGGTAAGTGGTTTAAGACATGCCACTACGAAGTTGATCAAAGAACCGAAATGCTTGATATGGAGGCAATTAGAAAAAAAGCAATTGAAAATCAACCCAAACTAATTATTTGTGGATTCTCTGCTTATCCTCGGAAAATTAACTTTCAGGCTTTTAGATCAATAGCTGATGAGGTAAACGCTTATTTATTAGCTGATATTGCACATATCGCAGGTTTAGTTGCAAGTGGTCTGCACCCAAACCCAATACCATATTGTGATGTAGTTACAACAACCACTCACAAAACCCTTAGAGGCCCAAGGGGAGGACTAATCCTCTCAAAGGATGAAGAGCTTGGCAAAAAGCTTGATAAGGCAGTATTTCCAGGCACTCAAGGAGGTCCTTTGGAACATGTAATAGCAGCTAAGGCTGTTGCATTCAAAGAAGCTTCCGAATCCGAATTCAAGATCTACAGCCAAAGAGTAATCTCAAATGCACAAGTTCTTTCCAATCAATTACAAAAAAGAGGTATTTCAATTGTAAGTAAAGGGACTGATAATCATATAGTTCTTCTTGACCTTAGAAGCATAGGTATGACCGGTAAAATTGCTGATCAGTTGGTTAGTGATATCAAAATAACAGCGAACAAAAATACTGTACCTTTTGACCCAGAGTCCCCGTTTGTTACTAGTGGGCTGAGACTAGGTTCAGCAGCCCTTACGACTAGAGGTTTTGATGAACAAGCCTTTGAGGATGTTGGGAATATAATTGCCGATAGATTGCTTAACCCTAACGATGAAGATATAAAGGAAAAATCAATCAAAAAAGTATCTGAACTTTGCAACAAATTTCCTTTATATAGTGAAAACATCTAAAGAAATTAATATAGACAAAAAGAATCAATTTGGAGCAGAGATATTATGCATTGGCAGTGAAATTCTTCTTGGAAATATTGTTAACACTAATTCGCAATGGATAGCAGAGCAATTAGCAATTTTAGGTATTCCACATTTTAGACAAACCGTTATTGGAGATAACCCTGCAAGATTAAAAGAAGCAATACTGGAGTCATCTAATCGATCTCAAATCCTAATAACGACTGGTGGTCTTGGACCAACACCAGATGATATTACAACAAAGATAATTGCTGATGCTTTTAATACACCGCTTCAACAAAGAAATAATATTTTAATGGACTTAAAAAACAAAATGAAAAATAAGTATAGTAAATTATCTGAAAGTCAAAAGAAGCAATCATTACTGCCAAAAGGGGCTAAAATTATAAACAATTACTCAGGCACAGCACCTGGGATTATTTGGAGCCCTAAAGATAATTTTACAATAATAACTTTCCCTGGAGTTCCAAGTGAATTAAAAGAAATGTGGAGAAAAGAAGCTTCAAACTGGTTAATTAATAATAATTTCTCAAAAAAAATTATTTCTAGCAAAGTTTTACATTTTGCGGGCATAAGTGAATCATTACTAGCGGATAAAATTCCACATTTGCTCAAAGCAAACAATCCTACTGTCGCAACTTATGCAAGCACGGGGGAGGTAAAGATACGAATCACAGCCAAAGGAGAGAGTTTAGAAGAAACTAATAGATCTATAAAACCTATAGAAAAAGAATTAACTAAATTAACTGGATTAAAATGCTTTGGTGTAGACAATACAACTCTTGAAGAAGTAGTAATTAAATTATTACTTAGCAGAAAAGAAACAATTGCAGTTGCAGAATCATGCACTGGAGGTGGAATAGGTTCTAAACTGACAAAAATTCCTGGATCTTCAAAAATTTTTTATGGAGGCGTCATCGCATATAACAATTCAATAAAACAGGACATATTAGAAGTCCCTGAGGAAATAATTAATACCCATGGTGCAGTCTCAAAGCAAGTTGTTGAAGCAATGGCGAAAGGCGTCCAAAAAAAATTCAAAGCTAGCTGGGCTATCTCTGTCAGTGGAATTGCAGGGCCCACTGGGGGAAGCAAATTAAAACCAGTTGGCTTAGTCAATTTTTGTATTAAGGGTCCGAAAACCCTTATTACATGGGAAGAAAGATTTGGATCTAATAAGACAAGAGAAGATATTCAAAAATTAAGCGTTTTAAATGCTCTTGATAGATTACGTTTATCTATAATTATGGAAAATTAAGTCCTAACTATTGGATTTGAAAGTTGAGTTCTGGAACCCTCTACGACAAAGTTTGGAACTTCCATCAGGTAAAAGAGCTACCTGGGGGATCAACTCAACTTTTTATTGGCCTTCATTTAATTCACGAAGTTACGAGTCCTCAAGCTTTTTCGGCTCTTAATGAAAAGAATCTTGGAGTCAAGTTTCCTAATCTCACTGTCGCAACAGTTGACCATATAGTCCCAACCTCAAATCAGCAACGTCCTTTTAGTGATCCGCTTGCGGAAGAAATGTTGGTTACTTTAGAAAATAACTGCAAAACTCATGGGATAAAATTTCATGGAATTGGAAGTGATTCTCAAGGTGTTGTTCATGTTATGGCTCCAGAATTAGGTTTAACCCAGCCTGGGATGACAGTAGCTTGCGGAGATTCACATACCTCAACTCATGGAGCATTTGGAGCAATCGCATTTGGTATTGGAACTAGTCAAGTTCGAGATGTTTTAGCCAGTCAAAGTTTGGCAATGAACAAATTAAAAGTAAGAAGAATATGGGTAGATGGCTCATTACAAAAGGGAGTCTATGCAAAGGACCTAATTCTTCATATCATTCGTCAGCTTGGCGTTAAAGGAGGAGTTGGATTTGCATATGAATTTGCTGGGCCTGCAATAGAAAAACTATCAATGGAGGGGAGAATGACTATATGCAATATGGCTATTGAAGGCGGTGCAAGATGCGGTTATATCAACCCGGATGAAACTACTTTTAGATATATCAAAGGAAAAGAACACGCGCCCAAAGGTCCAGAATGGGATAAAGCTGTTTCTTGGTGGAAAAGTTTAGCTAGTGACTCAAAAGCTACATTCGACGATGAGATTCAATTAGATGGATCATCAATAGATCCCACTATTACTTGGGGTATAACTCCTGGGCAAGGAATTTCAATCAAAGAAACAATTCCAAACCCTGAGTTGCTTCCCCAAAATGAGCAACAAATCGCTAAAGACGCATGCAAATACATGAATCTAAAACCAGATGAACCCATAGAGGGAAAATCAATTGATGTTTGCTTTATAGGTAGCTGTACCAATGGAAGATTAAGTGATCTCCAAGAGGCATCTAAAATTGTTCAAGGTCATTCAGTCGCAACAGGCATTAGAGCATTTGTCGTTCCTGGTTCTCAAAAAGTCGCGAAGGAGGCGAAAGAAAAAGGAATAGATAAAATATTTCTCAAAGCAGGTTTTGAATGGCGAGAACCAGGTTGCTCAATGTGTCTGGCAATGAACCCAGACAAACTTGAGGGATCACAAATAAGCGCTAGTTCGAGTAATAGAAACTTCAAAGGAAGGCAAGGCTCTGCAAATGGGAGAACCTTATTAATGAGCCCTGCCATGGTTGCTGCTGCTGCAATAAATGGGAAGGTTACAGATGTAAGAAATTTCCTGCAAAAGTAAAACTAAACATAAACTTATTGAAAGATGAAACAAGAATTCCCAAAAGGTGAAATCAAATCAATACAAGGCCGTAGCTTTACAATTAGAGGCGACGATATTGATACCGACAGAATAATCCCTGCAAGATTTCTCAAATGTGTAAGTTTTTCTGCTTTAGGAGAACAAGTCTTTGCTGATGATAGGAAAGAACTAAATGGTAATCACCCATTTGATCTTGATCACAATAAAGGAGCCAATATCCTTGTTGTTAATGACAATTTTGGCTGTGGTTCAAGTCGTGAGCATGCACCTCAGGCTCTTATGAGATGGGGTATAAGATTAATTATTGGAGAAAGCTTTGCTGAAATTTTCTTTGGTAATTGTTTAGCTCTCGGGATACCTTGTCTAACAGCCTCAAAAGAAAAAATAGTTAAATTGCAAAACCTAGTTGAAAAAACTAACCATCAAATTTGGAATTTTAATATTAAGAACCTATCCATTTCTAATCAAAAAGAAACTTTCAAACTTAATCTTGATCAAGGGCCCTACAATATGCTTTATTCAGGCAAATGGGATGCGACATCTCAACTACTAGATGAAGAAGAAAAAATAAACAAAACATTTAATAATCTGCCTTATCTAAATAATTTCAAATTAAACATCTAAAATAATGTGTTTACAGAATTACCAAATTCAAATCCATTTAAACGAAAATATATTCCTCCTGCATCATTGTTAGGTTGATAGTAAATACCAAATTCATAGGCTCTTTTATGACATAGAAGTCCTAACTTCGTATCATAATATTCTCCATAATTTTCTGAACTATTATCAATATTTAAGTTAGAAGTAATATCGAACATTATAGGTCCGTATATTTGTTGCATAAAACCTATATTTAAAGTTTTCAAATCAATCGCATTATCAAACTTAAATGGACTATTACCAACTTTAATTTTATAACCTGGCATGATAAAAAGTTTTGTATAATCAAAAAAATTCCGCTCCAATCTCCCTAATCTAATTTCAGGGCCAAAACTAATTTTAAGAAAGCCCTGATCGCTTCCATCTTCATATTTAAAAAATGCTGTATTAATATTAGTTCTTAAAACTAATTCAGGATTAATTAAAATAGGAGAAAAAAGTATATCACTCTTTTGATAAAGTTTTTTACTATTACTATTCCAAATTTGATATTCACTATCTAAAGAAGCAAAAAAACTAGAACGCCAAAGGCTAATTAATTTAGTATTTTTAAGTTTTTCTGCTTCATATTTAGCAGTTCCAAATCGAATATTTAAATTTTGTTGACCTTCAAGTGCTTCAAAAGAATAAGTCTTTTGAACAAACCCTCCATAAGAAGATTTAATCTCTGTTTCTCCTATTGTTCCATTCCAAGCTCTAGATCTATATGTAGTAAAAACATTAAAACTTGAATCATCTAGAATAGGAATTTTAAAATACTTTCTTAAAGAGGATGAATGTCTTAAACCACTAAAAAATCTTTTAGTATTTAGTGTGCTTAAATCATTTTTACTATCAAAATTCCAATCTTTATAAGTTGCATTTACTTTTATAATCAAACCAAAAACATCAGATAGATTAATTGCTTTACCTTCTTTAATTTTCTGACTATCGTAACTATATGTTTTATCTAAAAGAGATCTGCTAATTAGAAACTGAGGTTGCAAGTCTAATTCCAAATTATTATTAATTTTTGTTTTATCACTTCTTCTAATTAAGACTAATCCATCACGATCTTTATTATCAAAAATTAAACTAAATTTTCTCTTTTTTTTCTTATCTTTAAATATTCTTTTACCAATAAAAATTTTCGTTCTATTCTCAAGAATTAAATTAGTCTTAGAAGAAGTAATAAGTAATTTACCTTCATCGTCTTCTTCTGCAATAACATCTATCCCCTCAAAAGCAATTTGATGAGGATCAAATGGATCATTAGTAAAATTAATTCTACTAGATTCCCATCCATCCTCATTTATATTTATTAAATCAGATTTAAATCTCCATTGGTTAATTGAACCTGTTGATTTATCAGATCTAGTGATTTTATTTTTTGGTAATTTAACATTTCCAAAAGAAAATTCTATTCCATCAATATAAGTATTGTTCTCTTTCTTCTTAGATCTCTTTTCAGGTATAATTTTATTCGAAATTGTATCAATTTTAAAATCATCTAAAATATTTTTAATATCTAATATCCCATATACATCTTCAATAATTCCTTCTTTCTTTAATAAATTATATTCAAACTCCTTACCTCTAAAATACTGTCCTCCTTTACTAAATCTAATATTACCCTCAGCAGATAAAATACCAGTTGATTTATGATAACTTAATATGTCAGATCTTAATATCCAGCCATTTACCAAAGCCTTAACATTACCCTGAGCCAGATAAATATCTTGATCATAATCATATTGATTATCTGCAAAAATCTTAAGAGTTAGAAATATATTTTCTTTTTGTTCTAATTTTAATTTTTCTATAAGTGAGTTTTTAGAAGTATCAACATATAAATTTTCGACAATATTATCTTTCCCAATAGCAATCTCAAAAAAGGACGCAAATGTCGTAAACCCTAACAATCCAAGGTTTACAATAAATAAAAAATTTCTCTTCGCCGTCAAATGAGTTAATCCGACGAAGAGATAATACTGAAAAAAGAAATTACAGGAGCTTTTTTAGTCCAGTAATTAGCGTGTCATTTTTAATCCTGAGGACTTTCCAAATCCTTTCTATTGGGAGTCCTTGTTGGATCACTTGCCAAGAAGCCAAATAAAAAGATCCCAACAAAGAAAAAGACGACCGTATATACGGAAATCTTGAGGGCAAGCATGAAACCTAACCAAGTAATTAGATGTTAAACCTATCCTATGAAGTCAATAACTCCAATGAAAAAACCAAAGGTGTTACAGACTTTTGGAAATAGGAAAAAATTTTAATCACCAAGAAGTCTAGGGAAGTCAATATATGCAAGGAATCTAGAAAGAAAGATCAATTTTTTCTTATTCGAATTTCTCGCATCTTTAACTTTCCTGTTTTTGTAATTTTTCTCATTTTCAGCTTTTTTCAGCTTTTTTCAGCTTTTTTCAGCTTTTTTCAGCTTTTTCAAATCATATTTCTCAAATATCATATTTTTTTAGGTCATTCCATCACAAGTTTCTACAGTCTCTTCTTCTTTTGGACAAGTTCTCATACAATATCTTGACTCATACAAATCTGAGCTAAGAGAAACGACATGGGACAAAAAACAGCACTTGGATCTTTGCTTAAATCCATTGGCAATTCTGGACAAGGAAAAGTTGTACCAGGATGGGGCGCGGTACCCGTAATGGCTTTTATAGGAGTTTTACTTCTAGTTTTTCTTGTGATTATGCTCCAAATTTATAACCAGTCTCTTCTTTTACAAGGTTTTTCCGTCGACTGGAATGGCTAAATTGATTAAATTCTGATTAGTTGAGTTTCGCAAATGAATATTTTTGGGGTTGGTTTACCTGAAATAGCGGTTATTGCTGGATTAGCACTTGTTATTTTTGGTCCAAAACGTCTTCCTGAGCTAGGAAGAACTATTGGAAAAACTCTAAAAGGTCTTCAGAGCGCCTCTACTGAATTTGAACGTGAAATCAAAAATGCCATGACAGAAGAAGAATCTTCAAATGATGACATTTTGGAGAAAGAAAATTAGTTTCTCCAAAACTAAATAGATATATTTAACTTTTAGAATCAACAACGATTCTGTCCATTTCGTATGTTGTGCAATGACTTGAAATTATTAGTTGGCTTGGGCAATCCAGGAGCTGAATACCATAAAACCCGTCATAATGTTGGATTTATGGTTTTAGAAGAAATTTCAAAAAAAAATAATTGCAGTTTTCGTGAGAACAAAAAGCTCTTTGGTTGGACTTGTGAATATGGAACAGGTATCGAAAAGACAAGGCTTCTAATGCCTAATACATACATGAATGAAAGTGGAAAATCAGTAAGATCAGCAAAAGATTGGTTTAATTTTGAAAATCATCAATTAATCGTCCTAGTCGATGATATGGATCTACCTCTGGGGAAAATAAGAGTCCGCTCTAGGGGGAGCTCAGGAGGTCATAACGGATTAAAAAGCATTATCAATCATTTGGGTACTGATGAGTTTAAGCGATTAAAGATTGGGATAGGTCCGCCAAGTGAACTTCATAAAGACAGGAAATCTAAGACTCTCTCTCACGTTTTAGGCCGATTTTCAAAAGAAGAATTTACAGTATTAAATTTGATTATTCAGGAAATTATTAGTTGTCTTGATTCAGTCACATCTAATAATTGGCAAAACACAACTACTCGACTGAACTCTTACAAGCCTGAAATTTCATCACTTTATGAAAATGGATAACAGACCCTCAACTACTGCTTATCTTCAGATTCATAAGCAATGCTTTAATCAAAAGAAAGTTGAAGGGATTGTCCGTGCTGGTAATTTCGAGTGGAATTTTATTTGGGCTTTTCACCAAGGACAACTTTTTGTAGAACCTCCACTTGGAAGAGCACTAATAAAAGATGCCCTAGAACGCTATTTAGTCAAAGCTGATTATAAACTTGAGTCTGGTGGAGATTACATTTTTACAGTTAGGGCCAAATTTTAATATCTACTTTATCTGGCCAATTCAATGAAATTTTTAAAAAATCTTCCAATAAAATCAATGCGACAATTGCATCAAGATTTTCAGGAGGAAAAAGGATTTCTTTTGGAAGCCAACGAATAAAATAATTTGGTGGCCAAATTTCCCAATATCTAAACCTTGCTCTTAAAGTTGATCCTTTCTCATTAACATAATTTATATTAAAAAGATTTTTTCGTTTCAATTCATTCTTTATAAATTTACAATTAGTTCCATCACCAATGATGATCTTGCTAATATTATAATTTTCATTCCAAAAAGAAACTAATTCATAACATTTATTCAACGAAGCTATGCCTGCCTCAATTACTTTTCCGGATTGAATATTAGCCAATAATAAGCCACATTTTTTTTTACCTGGATCTATTGATATATAAAAACTCATTTAATTCTTCTTTTTTATAATTCCTTCTAAAGATTTCAGCTCTAATGATACTGAGACTTTATCTGCACTTTGATTATTATCAACAGCCCTAGCAATAATTTGGAAATCCCCTTTTTTTTGATTAACTAGATATTTTCCTAAATTATTAATTTGATTAGCATTAACTTGCAACTCAGAACTTAACGATCCTCGACGCCTTACCTCAGCCAAAGTTGAAGCAATTAAAAGATTAATCTTTTTACTAATAGATTCAGCATCAGAATCAGATAAAGATATATTTTCTAGAGCAATAACTTCTCCTTTTCTTGTAATGATTTTATTTAATGTGACTTCAGGAAATGCATAAACATAATTTTCACCTCTAAGTATATTTCCTGCTGATTTAATCCTAACTACCCAACTCCTATTATCAGCTATTTTATTTTCAAGCTTCTCAATATCATCTTTACGAACTAATAATATTCTTCGATAAGTAGACTGATTTGTTTTTAATAAGTTAAAAGCATAAAGATTAGCCTTCTGTAATATACTTTCTATAAATTTTTTTATATCACTATTTTTATTTAGTTTAACAGTCTTAGTAACTAAAGTTTGACCACTACTTATTACTACATTTCCACTTCTAAAAGCATATAGATTTTTTTCTAATTTTTTTAATTCTTTTTCACTATCTATAATCTTTTCTCGAATATCCTCTAATTGAAATAGTCCTATCCTTAAATCCCTATCAAATACAATCATAGTTGCAAATGAAATAGCACTAATAATACTTCCAGTAAAAACAGTTATTAAAACAGCTGTACTTTTTGGCCTTAATTTAAAAATACTTAAACGAGCCTTGCCAACTTTAGAACCTAAACGATCTCCTAGAGTAGAAAGTATTCCACCTAGGATTAATATTAAAAGAATTTTCAGCCAGACAGTCACAGAGAGGAAGAAGAATTAATCAAACCTCCTAAACCTTAGTATGTAATGGCTTCAATTAAATCTTTTTGCTAACGCTATTGGATCAAATATAGTTATTTTTTTCCTATCTATTGCCAATAATGACGAGCTTTTTAACTCACCTAGTAGTCGTGTAATAGTGACTCTGGTTGAACCTATTGCTTCAGCAATAGCTTGATGAGAAAGTCTCAAGTCAATTGTTACTCCCTTTTCCCCAGGTACACCAAAGTCTCTACATAAAACAAGCAAAAAACTTGCAAGCCTAGAGGACATATCTCTATGAGTTAACGTTTCAATCATTGTTTCGGTTTGAAGTACTCGACTTGATAACCCTTGGAGAAGCAACAAACCAACTGAAGCATCTTGTTCAATTGCATTCCTTACTGATGTTGCTGGGGCCGATACAAGCTCAACACGAGTAAATGCAACAGCATGATAAAAACGATCTGATCTATTTCCTGTCAATAAAGATAAAACACCAAAAAGACTATTTTCTCTCAATAAAGCAACTGTAATTTCTTCACCTGTTTCATATACCCTACTTAAACGAACAGCACCACGCCTAATCAAATAAACCCTTTCTGCAGGATCACCAGGAAAGAAAATTGTTTTTGACCTATCTACTACTTCAGTAGAAACACCATCAAGAGACTTAATTACGTCCAACAAAGTTTGGTTCGGAGGCAAAGATGATGATGAATTAACAGCCATCTGGCTATTTTTGGGTTGGTTGAAACGCGTAAAGCCACGAAAAGAAGTGACCATATTTAATTTATCGTTCTGAGAACATTAAGTAGTTGTGAAAAAACGATATGTAGCCATAGAGACTTTTTTCAGCCTTAATCCTCCACTCAACCCTTTTCTTTGTAAAAATTCTAACTTTTAATACTATAAGCTTAAAATAAAATTGAAAACTATTAAAAAAATTTCATCTCTTGCTTCAAACCGCTTCAAGTCTAAAACATATTTGACGCCAAAATTTTTTCATACACCACAGATGGTGTTGTCTTGGTTGATTTGAAATTTTATAGCGCTAGGTTAAGAAGAGGTCATTAAGATCGAATTTGATATGAATGCAGGATCAAGCATTAATGCTCAAAGGAAGGATTTATCACCGCCCATGGGCTCATCGCTTAGAGCAGTTCCCCATACGCCTCCTTTACAACTAGTTAAAACTCAAGGACAAGTACAAATACATACCTCTCCTTTTAGAGGTAGTTTTTCAGTTGTTTTAAGTGAGGCTTTACGGTCTGCTGGATTAGGAAGCAAAGTCTTAATATCTCAATTTTTGAAAGGCGGAGTTAATCAAGGTCCAAATGGAGCAATCAATCTTTGTGGTCGATTAGAATGGCTGAGGCCAGCTATTGAAACTTGCTTGCCAGGAGAGTTCCCTGAAGAAAATTTGTCCCTAAAGAAAAAATCTGAAGAGAAAGCCATTAAAGAACTATGGGAATTTTGTAAAAAACGTATAGTTGAAAAAAGATTAGATAAGATCGTGCTTGATGAGATTGGAGTAGCAATTAACCTAGGTTTTATTGAAGAAAATGATTTGATTTCTATGATCAATAATCGCCCATCATCTACAGATGTCATTCTTACAGGACAATCAATCCCTTCTAAAGTGATTGAGATGGCTGATCAAATTACCGAATTACGCTGAAATTAAATGTTAAAGAACGATCTTTGGATTTCACAGCAGGCTTCTTTAGGAATGCTTGAACCATTTCAGGAAAAACTAATAAGACATCTGGAACCTGAATTAAAAAAATCACCTGTTTTAAGCTTTGGTTGCTCATCGTATGGATATGATTTGCGTCTTTCTTCAAAAGAATTTTTGATTTTCAAACATGTTCCTGGAACAGTAATGAATCCAAAAAAATTTAATCCTGCAAATTTAGAATCTACTGATTTAAAAGAAGATGAGGATGGTAAATACTTTATTTTACCTGCCCACTCTTATGGTCTTGGTGTGGCATTAGAGAAAATGAAAGTTCCGCCAAATATTACTGTTATTTGCCTTGGTAAAAGCACTTACGCTCGCTTGGGAATAATTGTCAATACAACCCCTGCAGAAGCAAGCTGGGAAGGTCATCTAACTCTTGAATTTAGTAATAGTTCTGGTGCTGATTGCAGGATTTATGCAGATGAAGGAATCTGTCAATTACTGTTTTTTGAAGGTGACCCTTGCGAAACTACTTATAGTGATAGGCAAGGCAAATATCAACATCAACAAGAGAAAGTAACTCTAGCAAAAGTTTAAATATGAGTCTTGTTCAATTAATAACTTCAACACCAGATGCCGAGAAAAGCATGGCATACATAGCTAGAGTAAGCAATCCCAAAAATCAAGATAACAATGATTTTAGTAAATTATTGGGATATTGCATTAAAAATGAACATTGGAGTGTATTTGAGCAAGCTTATATGACTTTACAAATAGAAACCACAAGAGGAATCGCCGCGCAAATATTAAGACATCGGTCATTTACTTTTCAAGAATTCTCTCAACGATATGCAGATAGCAGACAATTAGGAGAAATACCCATACCAGAATTAAGAAGACAAGATAATAAAAATAGACAAAATTCTATTTCAGATTTATCAGAAGAAGTTATTAATCAATTTAATGAGAAAATCAAACGTCAATTCAATCTAAATAAAAAACTTTATGAAGAAATGCTTGAAGCTGGAATAGCAAAAGAATGTGCGAGATTTGTACTTCCACTTGCTACACCAACTAGGATTTATATGACAGGTTCATGTCGTTCTTGGATTCATTACATCAATCTAAGAACTGGCCATGGGACGCAAAAAGAACATATGAATATTGCACAAGAATGTAAAAATATTTTTTCGCAAGTATATCCAGTAGTTGCTTCAGCTTTAAATTGGCAAAATTAGTTATGATTTCTAGGAGCTTCAGATTTAATAATATTGTTAAAACTTTCCCTGCTAGAGGAATTTACTGAAGGTAAATTACTTGAATTTGATGCTTTAGTGAAAGAAGGTAATTCTGAATTATTAATTAAAGCAAGAAATATTTCATTAAGTTCATTATATTTTTTCACCCCTAATGAAAAGCCCTTAAATTCGCCTTTAGAATCAAAGAAAGTCATCTTAGGAATACCGTTAACATCATATTTTTCAATCAAATCAATCCATCTAGAATTATCAACATTCAATAAAACAATATCGATTTTATTGGCATTTTGTTTTTTTGCCTCAATCATTTCAGGAGCCATTTCCTTACAGACTTCACACCAATCTGCATAAAATTCAAAAACTGTAGGTTTTCCATTTGTTAAAGCATTTTCAGGTAAAAGGGATTCTTTTGCTAGTTGATCAAGCATTTCGCTTGCTTTAAAACCATTGCGTAAAAAAAATAGCGCAATAACAAGACAAATACTAAGAAAAACCAAAAAATATTTTTGGAAAGTACTAAGGTCTTTGCCTGCATTAGTAGTATCAATCATCAGATTTAATTATTCTTAGTACTAATTATATATAAAATCATTGAATTCAAAAAGTATATAATTAAATTAATTATAAATTAAATTAATCTATGAATAGTTCACTATTTCTAATATACATTGCTCTATATATTGGTAAATTCTTGTTGAGAACGAATAATTCCCTATCTGTAGATACTTCATAAGGATTTTTCTTGAGCCATTTGAATCCCCTAACAACTTTTTTATCAAAATAAATACTATCATCAATAACATGAGACATATATTCAATAAGTTTCAATATATCGCTTTGAATAAATAATTCACCATCCTTACTCATAGATCTTGCAAATGAAGTAAGAAGACTTTTTGTAAAAACTCTCCTTTTGTAATGTTTTCGTTTAAACCACGGATCTGGGAATTGAATCGAAACTCTTTTTAATTGATCAATATCTAAATCTGACAACCATTCATCCAAGCTAATATTTACATTGCAATATAAGAATCTTAAATTTTGCAATCCCAATTGTTTTCTTTTTCTTTCAGATGAGCTAACAAGAGCTTCTCTTATCTCAAGCCCTAGAAAATTCCAATTTGGATATCTTGTTGCTAATTCCATGAGGAATTCACCTTTAGCAGATCCGATATCTAAATGAATTGGATGATAAGGATTCTTGAAAAGAATAGACTTACTTGGTAGTGATAAAGGCAGCTGAAAAAAATGACTTAGAGGATTTACATGCTGTCTCACAAAATGAAACCTGATGTTAATAAATCAGATTGATATCCTAGCAAGTTCACTTAAAATTTCATAAGAAAATCTTAAGAAGATAAGCTTTATTATTTATAGATTTCTAATCATCAATAAAAATCTAGAAGACATTTGATTTTTTGACTTACGTTTTTTCTATGAATATAGAGAAAACTCTTTAATAATTAGGAATAAAGATGAAAATAATAGATAAAGTCTGATAATACAGATGAATAAAATTATTTTCTTGACTGAACCTCAATTCCAAATTCTAGTTTGGCTCTCATATCGAGTTGCAGCCACTTTCGCATTTGGGCTCCCTTTATTTCTTTTTATTTGGTCAAAAATTTCCAATTCAAGCTCTATTGATCGCCTTTTATCAATTTATTGGAAAGTTTCTAGTCTTTACGCCATAAATATTCTATTTCTTAGTAGTGAGAGCCAATTAGGCCAATTAATCTCACTAATCTCACCTATACTAATGGTATCTTCTATTTGGTTTTGGGTTGATCTGAATGAAGAGATTGAAGAGATGTATATATACAACCCAATTTCATTAACAACAAGAATCTGGCGCTGGACCTTATCTTTTTGGGGCATTTTAAATACTGGACTACATATATTTAGTTGGAGATGTTTAAATTCAATAGATGGAAACTATTGTGTTACATGGAGAGAAATCCCATACAACTCTTTTCTTACAACAAAGATCATTATAAAATTTATTTTAGATGGTAATTGGACTACGGCATTAGCTACATTTTTTGCATATTTAGCTCTGATATTATATTTAATAGGTCTACTCCAGTGGCTAATTATCCAATTTCCCAAAAATGGACGTTTCGCTGGTAAGTTTTAGATAATAATTAATTTAATATTTAAATAGCCAAAACCACTTTTTCACATCTAGTACAAATATTTGGATGATTTTGATTCTGGCTCATTTCAACTTCGTAATGCCAACATCTTTCACATTTGAATCCTTTAGCTTTAGCAATATCTACTGAAGCAATATCATTATCCTCACTAACTAAAACTTCAGCCCAGGGCTCTCCTCCAATTTGGAGAGATGATACAAGGAACCAATCTCTTAATACATCAACCTTATTAGATTCGCTATGTGATAACCATTCTATAGCCTTTTTAACTTTTTCATCAGAGATATCAACTCTTACTGAAGCTTCTAAGGAAGAACCTAGTTCTTGATTACTTCTACAGCTCTCCAACATACGATTAATAACTGTTCTAAGCTTGCGTAGTTCAGCCACATGAAGATTATGACTATTATTTCGCCATGATTCTGGTACTTGAGGCCATCCTCTTTGAAAGACTGAATCTTCCTTTAAGCTATATGGAATATTTTGCCAAATATCCTCTGCCATATGACATAAAACAGGTGCAATTAAGCCAGAGATTTTCTCAATTACCAAGGATAAAACTGTCTGACAACTTCTTCTTCTAAAGTCAGATTTAGAGCTCACATACAGCCTATCTTTTGCGATATCTAAATAAAAATTGGATAGATCAACCACACAAAAATTCTGAATTGTTTGGAAAAACTTCGAAAACTCAAAATTAGAGTATGCCTCAGTTATCTCATCAACTACTTCAGCTGTTCTATTCAACATCCATTTATCTAACAATGGAAGTTTAGAAATTTCAACTGTATCATTTATATTGTCAAAATCATAGAGGTTTCCTAATAGATACCTAGATGTATTTCGCACCTTACGATAAACATCAGAAATTTGCTTAAGTATATTTGACCCAATAGGAACATCTGCAGAATAATCAACAGAACTAACCCAAAGTCTTAAAACATCAGCTCCATAAGCAGGATCTAATTTCTTATTTGAACCACCATTAATTATAACTAAAGGATCAATAATATTTCCTAAAGATTTACTCATTTTCCTACCATTCTCATCTAATGCAAAACCATGTGTAAGGACCTTTTTAAATGGTGAATGTTCATTTACTGCTACAGAGGTTAATAAAGAGGACTGAAACCAACCTCGATGTTGATCAGATCCCTCTAAATATAAATCTGCTGGATAATTTAAATTTTCTTTTTTAGAAATGACTGAAGACCAACTAGAGCCAGAGTCAAACCAGACATCCATTGTATCCGTACCTTTGTGCCATCGATCTGCCTCATTTAAATAAGAAGGAGGTAATAGATGAGATACTTCAGATTCCCACCAAATATCTGCTCCATGGATAGAAAATAAATCAGCTATGTGAGAAATAGTTTCTTTATTAAGCAAAATTTCTTTTCCATTTTTTTCATAAAATACTGGTATTGGGACTCCCCAAGTTCTTTGTCGAGAAATACACCAGTCTCCTCTTTCCCTAACCATAGAATCAATTCTATTTTTCCCAGATTCAGGTAACCAAATAACATCTTCTATAGCAGAAAGTGCTTTTTCCCTAAATCCTTCAACAGAAGCAAACCATTGCTCTGTAGCTCTAAAAATAGTTGGCTTTTTAGTTCTCCAATCATAAGGATACTTATGTTCATATGGAATTTCTTTAAGCAAAGATCCATTACTAATGAGATCTTTTATTATGACAATATTGGCGTCTTTTAATACATTTAAGCCTTCAAATTTGCCAGCTTCCTTAGTTAGAAAACCTTTTGCATCAACTGGGCAAGAAATTGGTAACTTATATTTTTTACCAGTATTAAAGTCATCAACGCCATGACCTGGAGCAGTGTGCACTAGTCCAGTACCTGATTCAGTTGTAATATAATCTCCTCCTAAAACAACAGGGCTTCTTTTATCAAATAATGGGTTTTTATATATAATACCATCTAATTTTGACCCGTTAATTAATACCCTTTTTTCATAATTAATGCCCACACTCTCAGATACTTTTTTCAAAAGATTATTAGCAGTAATTATTAATAATCCATCAGAACTTTGTGCTATTACATAGTCTAATTTTTGGTTAACAGATATTGCCTCATTTGCAGGAATCGTCCAAGGTGTAGTAGTCCAGATGACAAGTTTAACTTCTTTTAGTTGTCCTTCAGAATTAAATAAATCTGGAGCTTGCTTTGAAATTTCTTGAGTTAATATTTTTGGAATTTGATCAACTTTAAATCCCACATAAATACTTTTACTAACATGACCGGTCGGATATTCTAATTCCGCCTCGGCCAGAGCAGTTTGAGAACTTGGACTCCAATGAACTGGTTTTAGACCTCGATAAATGTATCCCTTGAAGACCATTTCACCAAACAACTTGATCTGAGAGGCTTCAAACTTTTTATCTAAACTTAAATATGGTTTATCCCAATCCCCCCATATTCCCCATCTTTTAAAACCATCCATTTGTTGCGAAACTTGCTTTTTTGCATAAGCAGCTGCTTTTTTTCTCAACTTAATAGGGTTTAATTCAGCTCGTTGTGTTTTATCCATAGCTTGTAGAACTTTCAATTCAATAGGCAATCCATGGCAATCCCATCCAGGGACATAACAAACTTTTTTACCTTTCATTGTTTGAAATTTATTGATTATGTCCTTAAGTACTTTGTTTAGAGCATGGCCCATATGAAGCGTCCCATTTGCATATGGTGGGCCGTCATGCAACGTAAAAGTCTCTCCAGAATTGTTTAGGCCTAATTCGAAATCTATCTTTTTTTCTCTCCAAAAAGATTGCAACTCAGGTTCTCTTAGAGTTGCATTTGCCCTCATCCCAAAATGAGTCTGCAAAAGGTTGAGAGTGTCTTTGTAAGTGGGACGATCCTTTTTAGAATCTTTATTGACATTATTCACTTTTAGAAATATTCATTAGTCATCATGGTTGCCTTAGGCCTTTTAACCTTATCAAGAAGTTTCTTCATTTTCGGAGAATTCTGGATTTCTGGGCTTATTGGAACCAATTGATTCAGATCGAGCAACTACTTTCTTCTTGACTTCTTCTTGCAATTCTGGATGAACCCATTTTTTTTCTTTTAACGGTTTTTCAGATTTTGTCTTGAAGCCTTTAAACAAATTTAAACAGCCATTAGCCATTAAGGCAAAACTTTGACCGAGTTGTCTAAAAGATTCAACCCATCTTTCAAAAGATCCAATCCGCTTTTTTTCTTCAGCACTTAATTGATACCATCTGGTTTGAATAATTTCTAAAATCATTTTCCCATACAAAATTTCCATGGAAATGACAAGTAAATTTATTGAGCCTCCTAAAAGATCATTCTCCACTATTAGAAATAATCCTAAAAATAAAAAAAGTCCGCCCGACAACCAATCCCTAGGCCTAGTTAATTCTACAAGTATTAAAGGTAAAGCCAATATCAAAGTCCCAACACAAAGAAATAAGTATCCAGAAATAGAAACAACCATATTTTCCTCAATATGAGTTTATTTTGTAGTGAAAGTGCTTATTAAACAACTAAAAATCATTTGTCATAAAAAGAGATTCTCAAATAATTCAAATACAAAGATGAAAATCACATAAATCTTTTTACGTTCATGAATCAAAGATCGTCTTTAAATAGCCTTCAATGAGCTGCTAGAATCAATTAAGATTGGGTGAAAACCTTTGGCCCACCTGGCGGAATTGGTAGACGCGCTGGTTTTAGGTACCAGTGGCTTTATGTCGTGGGAGTTCAAGTCTCCCGGTGGGCATTTTTTAATTAAGTTGTACAAGCTCAATTAATCTCAAACACATCAAGCAATGACCCAGTGCTTATCGAGGTCTGACAAAAATAAGGCAACGAAAAAGCTGAAGTCATTACGCGACTGGCAAAAAGAGATCCAAGAATATCTTGATCCTCCTAAGCCTTTAAACGTAACTTTAGGGCTTTTCTTAGGTGGATATTTGCTTGCAATAGTTACTGTTTGGCAGTGGTATCAAGGGAACTGGCCATTACCAATTTTGGTTGCATTAGCTTTTTTAGCTCTTCATATGGAAGGGACCGTTATTCATGATGCCTGCCACAATGCCGCTCATCCAAATAAATGGATAAATCAATTCATGGGGCATGGATCAGCAATATTACTAGGTTTTAGTTTCCCAGTATTCACAAGAGTACATTTAGAGCATCACAAATACGTTAATGACCCAAAAAACGACCCAGATCACATAGTTAGTACTTTTGGTCCTATTTGGTTAATTGCTCCAAGATTTTTTTATCATGAATATTTTTTCTTTGAGAGAAAACTTTGGAGAAAGTTTGAACTTATGCAATGGGGAATTGAGAGAGGAATATTTATTTGCATAATCATTGCGGGAGTTAAATATAATTTTATGAATGTTATTTATAATTTATGGTTTGGGCCAGCATTAATGGTTGGAGTCACTTTAGGAATATTTTTTGATTATCTACCACATAGACCTTTTGATTCTAGAAATAGATGGAAAAATGCAAGAGTTTATCCAAGTAAATTAATGAACTTGCTAATAATGGGACAAAATTACCATTTAGTTCATCATTTATGGCCCTCTATTCCATGGTTTGAATATAAGCCAGCTTATGAAGCCACAAAACCACTTTTAGATCAAAAAGGTTCACCTCAAAGAATGGGGATTTTTGAAACTAAAAAAGATAGTTTAAATTTTCTTTATGATATTTTCTTTGGAATTAGAAGTCACAAAGAAAGAAGAAGCAACATGAGACCAATAGCAAGAATATTACCAAAAAATAATTGGAGGAGAAAATATATAAAATTAATCCATAAAACAAGAATTAGAACAGAAAGTAAAAGATAGTGAATAAATTTAAAGTATTTTAGGAACTCTAAAAAAATCACCTTCTCTATGAGGTGCCTGATTAAGAAGATCTTCTCTTGAACAATTAACTTCAACTAAATCCTCTCTCATTGCATTAACCACCTCAACAGCTCTAGTAGTTGGAGGGATATTTTCAGTATCTATTTCTTGCAGTTGATCAACATATGAAAGTATTTCTTCGAGTTGCTCTGTATAAGTTTCTATTTGATCTTCTGGAAGTTCTAAACGAGCTAAATGTGCAACCTTACGCACGTCAGATGAAGAAATTTTAGTCATGATTTGTTAGAGAATTTTCAAGATCTTTAAGAGATGAGCGGAAGACCTTATTAGTAAAAGATCTTCGTGCTTTAAAGTTCGTGCACCATTCTGCCATCGGAATGCATTTTACGAAATCCTAAGTGTTAGTAGATTAATCAGCAAGATAGAGAAAAACTATTATTAAGTCACTAATATGAATTCAAAAGAATTGGTAAGCAAATCTCTCTTCTTAGAAAAGAATTCTTCTCTAGGCCATCGCATTTGGTCGCTCCTAACCTAATTGGCTGTTTTTTAATTAAGCGCTTATCAAAAAATAGTTTTCTTGCTGGTGTAATCGTTGAAGCTGAGGCTTATTCTCAAGAGGAAGCTTCATGTCATGGTTATGCAGGGAAAACCAAAAGAAACGAAACACTTTTTGGTGATCCTGGTAATTTTTACATATACCTTTCATACGGAATTAATAATTGCGTCAATATTGTTACCGGGAAGAAAAATTGGGCAAATGGTGTACTTCTTAGATCGATAGCAATAAAAGGAGAAAACGAAAGGATTGCTTCTGGGCCAGGGTTGTTAGCAAAAAAATTTGGATTAAATAGGAACTTTGATAATTTATCCTTGTCACCTGAAAATGGTTTTTGGTTAACAGAGGGAGAGAATTTCAAGGAAAAGGCAAATATTGTTCAGACCACAAGAATTGGCATATCTCAAGCTAAAGATATACCTTGGCGTTGGTACCTTAAAGGTAGTAGAAGTGTTAGCAAAAGGGTTAAAGGAGATCGAATTCCTCCACGAAATAAGTGTTGGTCACCACCCACCTTTGAAGGATTATGAATAATTGGAAACATAATCACATTATTGATCTATCTACGTTTTCTTTAGAGGATTACAACACAGTTTTAGAACTAACATCGAGATTTAAAGATGTCCATAAATCAAGTTCTAGAAAACTTCCTGCGCTTCAAGGACGACTGATTACCAACTTGTTTTTTGAACCAAGTACAAGAACACGAACTAGCTTTGAACTTGCAGCAAAGAAACTATCTGCTGATGTTCAGAATTTTTCTGTAGCAACAAGTTCTCTAAGTAAAGGAGAGACACCTTTAGACACTATCCTTACATACATCTCAATGGGGGCCGATATTTTAGTAATCAGGCATGAGTCAACAAATGTACCCGCAGAGTTAGCTAATTACGTAGAAATAAATAACATCAATACATCCATTCTTAATGCAGGGGATGGATTTCATAGTCATCCAAGTCAAGGACTTTTGGATTTATTTACACTGGCTAATTTCTTTAATCCAAATGAAGCAACTACGAATAGTCTTTTAAATAAAAAGATCACAATAGTCGGAGATATTCTTCATTCTAGAGTTGCCAGATCCAACCTTTGGGCACTAACCGCATGTGGAGCCGAGGTAACGCTATGTGGACCTCAAAGTCTACTTCCAGATGAATTTGTTGATTTTGTTCTCAATCCTCCGCCAGGGCAAAACTTTGATCCCATTAATAAAAGGGGTTCTGTTTTTATAAAAAGATCACTAAAAGATGCATTAAAAAATAGTGATGCTGTTATGACACTTCGATTACAAAAAGAGAGAATGAAGCAAAATATGCTTACAGATCTTGATAGTTATTTTGCACAATATGGAATAACACATGAAAGTTTAAAGTGGTGTGAAAAGAAAGTTCCTGTTCTACATCCTGGGCCCGTAAATAGAGGCATAGAAATAAGCAGTCAATTAGTTGAAGATACTTCAATCAATCTTATAAGCAAACAAGTAGAAAATGGTATTCCTACAAGAATGGCTTTGCTTTATTTACTAGGCTTGAGTAAAAATAATTAATTATATTTATAATAGTTTCAATCCCTCTGAAAAAAGGCCATATAATAAACCTATTCTAAACATATCAAAGACCAAAATAAGAATTTTTGGCTTTTTCGACTTTAAAAAAATAAATCTAGCTTTAATTAATATTTCCAAAAATATTAATACAATAAATGCCCCAACTGGATCCATCAAATCTAGAACACCATTTATCATACCTAGAGAACTACCTAGAAAAAAACCTATCAGAAAAATAATTACTAACAATGAATATCTTCTCCAAGGATTTGCAGCCCAATTTGCTAATCTATCAACAATCTTTGCAGATGATTTATATAAAACTGTTTTCTGAATTCTTAAAGGCATAAGAAACAAAGATAAAAAATTACTTTAGATTTTTTTCATTAGCGAATCTTCTTACATAAGCATAATAAATGAAAGATCCTATAAAGCAAAAAATCATTTTTAATCAAGATATAAAAAATGAAATATCTATTTAATATGAAAAATTTGCATTATTTAAAATTTGAAAAATATCTTTTGGAGGTCTATTTGAGATAAAATCTAAATATCATGAATAATTCAACTTTATCTGGGAAAAAAATATTAGTTGCTGTTACAGGTAGTATTGCAGCTGTAAAAGCTCCAATTCTGGTTAGTCGCCTAATCAAAGCTGGGGTAGAGGTCAGATGCGTCATAACTCAAAGCGCTGCAAAATTAGTTAGTCCCTTATCTTTATCTACTTTAAGCAGAAATAAATGTTATCAAGATAAAGATCAGTGGGAAGACTCTCAAACGAAGCCTTTACATATTGCTTTGGCTGAATGGGCTGAGCTAATTATTGTTGCACCTATGAGTGCAACATCACTATCCAAATTTACTAGTGGAAATGCCGATGGACTTTTAGCAAGCATTCTCTTGGCCGCTCAATCACAAATCATTATTGCTCCTGCAATGAACACTTCAATGTGGTCAAATCAATCAGTAAAGAAGAATTGGAACCACACAAAAACTAATGACCAAATTATTAGTCTTGAACCTTCTGAGGGACTTTTAGCTTGCGATAGATTTGGTGATGGAAAAATGGTCAACTTAGACATTATTGAATTGGCCTCTGAAAGTGCATTTATTTTCCATGAAAAAAATAAATTTCTTACCAAAGATCTAAAAGGCATAAGATTTCTTGTATCAGCTGGTCCCACCGTCGAAGACCTTGATGCTGCAAGACAATTAACGAATCGAAGTAGTGGAAGGATGGGGGTTTTGATATCTCAAGCTGCAAAATTAAGAGGTGCAGATGTTGATTTAGTGCATGGCCCAATAAGCCTTCAAGAAGATCTTCTAGAGGGACTTAATACTTATTCAGTTAGGACCTCAAATGAAATGGGAGCAAAAATTGACGATTTACAACCATCTGCTCAAGTCATTGTAATGGCTGCAGCAGTATCAGATTTCAAAAAAAATAGTCCAAGCAATAAAAAAATCTCTAAAGAATTTTTTATAAAGTCTATTTTTGATGATTTAGAAATGACAACAGACCTAATAAAAAATCAAACTAGAAAGAAATTAGAAAATCAAATTTTCCTAGGTTTTGCTGCTGAAACAGGAAGTGATAATGAAATAATTGAAAAAGGAGAGAAAAAAAGAGTTTTAAAAGGTTGTGACCTTCTAATGGCCAATCCCATTGATAGAGCTGGACAAGGATTTGACAAAAACTTCAACAGTGGTTTTTTGTTAGGTCCAAAAAAAATGGTCAAAAACTTATCTTTCTCAACAAAACTTTCAATATCACATCAACTTTTAGATGAAATTAGAAATCTTAAATCGTAAATTTATAGATATTTTTCGTATTCGTTTTTTTTTTAAAATCGGAGTCTAAACTCTAGAAACGACTGCTATCATTAGGTTTTCAAGAAAATCGAGGTGGTAAATTCAACAACGCAAAAGCTACGGGTTGTATAGAGCTATCAAATGCTTGTGATAAGAAGTATTTGATACCTGTAATATCCCAACTGAATTAATTGGGCGGTTTCGACCGCAGTCATCTAGCCCTCTCATGCGATTTCGTCCTCTGCTGGCTTTGATGCTGGCTTTTTGTCTCACCTTTACAACTCTCCCATCAAGCGCATCTGCAGCTTTAAAAGGGCGCGAGCAAGGTAATGCTCGTTTTGGCAATGTTGTTAATACTGGCCAAGCTGATGCTTGCACTGTTTTACCAGCGGGGTCATCGGGTTCTATTAGTGCTGATGGCCAATTCAAAAGCTTATGCCTTCAGCCAACAGAAGTTTCAGTAAAACTTCCAGCTAACAAGCGAAATAAATCTGATTTTGCAATAGCAAAAATTATCAGTCCTCGCTTCAATACAAGTCTTGATGAAGTTTATGGTGATCTTTCCGGTGGTAAATTCACCGAAAAAGGTGGTATTGACTTCTCTCTAATTACAGTTCTAGCTCCAAATGGAGAGGAGTTTCCTTTTGCTTTCTCTGTTAAAGAGATGGTTGCTGAATCCAAAAAAGGAAAATCAATTGAACCAGGAGCAGAATTTTCAGGTCCTACAACAACACCAAGTTATAGATCTGCAGACTTTCTTGATCCAAAGAGTCGCGCTAAATCAACTGGTGTTGAATATGCTCAAGCTCTCATTGCTCGTGGTGGTGATGATGAGGATCTTGCAAGAGAAAATGTTAAAGATGATCTTGGCGGTAAAGGTGAAATAACACTTACTGTCGATAGTGTTGATGCTGACACTGAAGAATTTGGCGGGCAATTTATTGCTATCCAGCCTTCAGATAATGACCTTGGATCAAAAGATCCTGTTGATATCAAAATCAAAGGTATTTTCTATGGTCGCAAAGGCTAGGAATATAACCATCCTAATCAAATCAAAAAGGGGGTTAAAACCCTCTTTTTTTTTGTGCTGAATTGAATGAAAACAATTTCTTAAATATGGGCCCTTTATCTGGGAGAATTTGCCGGGTTACTTCAAGGGAAAATGACTAGCAAGCAAAGTTCTAAAAAAAATATCGAAGGTTTGATCAAACCTTATGGTGGAGAACTTATAAACCTTATGGCATCTGATCAAGAAGCAAAAGAGTTGAAAAAAAATTCTTTTAAAACATTAAATTGTTCTGACAGAAATGCCTGTGATATTGAACTTCTTTTGATAGGTGCTTTTTCTCCTTTGGATGGGTTCATGAGTGAAAAAAATTACAACTCAGTTGTTAAACAAAATCGAATCGAATCTGGTTTACTGTTTGGTCTACCAATTGTTATGGATACAGATAGAGAAGATATAAACCCAGGAGATTCAGTTTTACTCAAATATAAAGATCAAGAACTAGCAATTTTAGAAGTAAAAGAAAAATGGACACCTAACAAGGTGATTGAAGCCAAATTTTGCTACGGAACAACTTCCTTAGAGCATCCTGCAGTCAGAATGATCTCTATGGAGCGGAAAAAATATTATTTAGGAGGATCAATAAAAGGTCTAGAACTACCTAAAAGAGTTTTTACTTGCCAAACTCCTTCTCAAGTAAGAGAAAATCTTCCTCTTGGAGAAGATGTAGTTGCATTCCAGTGCAGGAATCCAATTCATAGAGCCCATTATGAGCTTTTCACAAGAGCATTAGAAGCAAATAATGTCAGTAAAAATGGTGTTGTTCTTGTTCATCCAACTTGTGGACCAACTCAAGAAGATGACATACCTGGATCAGTAAGGTTTCAAACCTATGAAAAACTTGCCTCTGAAGTTAATAATCCAAAAATCAGGTGGTCATATCTTCCTTATTCAATGCATATGGCTGGTCCAAGAGAAGCTCTTCAACACATGATTATAAGGAGAAATTATGGATGCACTCATTTCATTATTGGAAGAGACATGGCAGGCTCTAAGTCCTCTCTCAGCGGAGAAGATTTTTATGGTCCATATGATGCTCAGAATTTTGCAACCGAGTGCTGCGAAGAATTAGGGATGCAAACAGTTCCATCTTTAAATCTAGTATTTACAGAAGAGGAAGGCTATGTAACCGCTGATTATGCTAAAGAAAAAGGATTGCACATAAAAAAATTAAGCGGCACTCAATTCAGGAAAATGCTTAGAAGTGGAGAAGAAATTCCTGAATGGTTTGCATTTAAAAGCGTCGTTGATGTACTAAGAGCCGCATAGTTGGACCTAATCCTATTAAACTCTAAATAGATATAGAAAAACATGAACAAACGCTGGAGAAACATTGGTCTTTATGTACTAATTGTCGTTGTTGTAATTTTTGTCGGAAGTGCTTTTTTCGATAAGCCTAGTCCAACAAAAGCATCAAGGACACTTAGGTATAGTGACTTCATAGAAGCTGTTCAAGAGAGACAGGTCAGCAGGGTTCTCATATCTCCAGACAAAGGTACAGCTCAAATTGTTGAAAGTGATGGGAACAGAGCTTTAGTTAACTTGGCTCCAGATCAAGAATTACTTCAACTATTAACTGATAATGACGTTGATATTGCTGTACAACCATCTACTCAATCAAATCCTCTTCAACAAGCTGCTAGTAGCCTAATTTTCCCAATACTTTTATTGGGAGGTCTATTCTTCCTATTCAGAAGAGCTGGCTCTGGCGGGGGTGGAAATCCAGCAATGAATTTTGGTAAGAGTAAAGCAAGACTTCAAATGGAGTCAGAAACCAAAATAACTTTTGGAGACGTCGCTGGTATTGAAGGGGCAAAGCTTGAACTTACTGAAGTGGTGGATTTTTTAAAAAATCCTGATCGCTTTACAGCTGTTGGGGCAAAAATTCCTAAAGGTGTTTTATTAGTTGGTCCTCCAGGTACAGGTAAAACTTTACTTGCTAAAGCCGTGGCAGGTGAAGCTTCAGTTCCTTTCTTTTCTATATCTGGTTCTGAGTTTGTAGAAATGTTTGTTGGAGTTGGTGCTAGCAGAGTTAGAGATCTTTTTGAACAAGCTAAAAAGAATGCTCCCTGTATAGTTTTTATTGATGAAATAGATGCGGTAGGTCGTCAACGTGGAGCTGGGCTTGGAGGAGGAAATGATGAAAGAGAACAAACACTCAACCAGCTACTAACTGAAATGGATGGGTTTGAAGGAAATTCAGGAATAATTATTGTTGCCGCAACTAATAGACCTGACGTGCTCGACTCAGCACTCATGAGACCAGGGAGATTTGACAGGCAAGTAACAGTAGATAGACCTGATTACTCAGGTAGATTGCAAATACTCAAAGTTCATGCAAGAAGCAAAACCCTTTCAAAGGGAGTTGACCTTGATCAAGTAGCAAGAAGAACGCCTGGTTTTACAGGGGCAGATTTAGCAAATCTATTAAATGAAGCTGCGATATTAGCTGCTAGAAGAGAATTAACAGAGGTCAGTAATGATGAGATAGGTGCTGCAATTGAAAGAATTATGGTTGGTCCCGAGAAGAAAGACACTGTCATGAGTGAAAAGCGTAAAAGGCTAGTTGCCTATCACGAAGCTGGCCATGCCGTAGTTGGTGCTGTAATGCCAGATTATGACCCTGTACAAAAGATCTCAATCATTCCAAGAGGACAAGCTGGAGGCTTAACTTTTTTTACGCCTAGTGAAGAAAGAATGGAATCTGGTCTTTATTCAAGGTCTTACCTTCAAAATCAAATGGCTGTTGCTCTTGGAGGAAGAGTTGCAGAGGAAATTATTTATGGAGAAGATGAAGTAACTACTGGAGCATCAAATGATCTTAAGCAAGTAGCTTCAGTTGCCAGGCAAATGATTACCAAATTTGGCATGAGTGACAAGTTAGGGCCTGTAGCTCTAGGGCGATCACAAGGGGGTATGTTCCTTGGTAGAGACATTTCTGCAGAAAGAGATTTTTCTGAAGATACAGCTGCAACTATTGATTCAGAAGTCTCAATTCTTGTTGAAATTGCATACAAAAGAGCTAAAAAAGCTTTAAACGACAACCGACAAGTACTTGAAGAGTTAACAGCAATGCTTATGGAAACTGAGACAGTTGATTCTCTTGAATTCCAAGATTTATTGATTCGCCATGAAGTTAAAGTTGCTGAGTATGCTTAATTTTAAAAATCTATTTTTTGGAAGTTAAGCAAAATAATTTAATAAAATCGCTTAAAATACAACCTCTAATAGTTGTAATCAGACTCGAATATAACTTTTTTAATATATCAAAAAAAAGAGATGATTTATTTTTAAGAATCGAAAAGCTCTCTAATTATGGTATAAAAAATATTGAAATAGGATGGGATTCAAATCCAGGATGGTTAAGTTTGATATTAGAAATAAAGAAAAACTTCAAGACAATCAATATTGGTGTTGCGTCAATTTCATCAAAACAATCTTTAGATTCAATCCTCTCCTTAGATCTAAATTATTCCATGAGTCCTATTTTCAACAAAGGAATTCATCTTAAAGCCATAAAACATAATCAATTAGTAATTCCAGGAATATCCAATATTGAAAATTTTAAAGAAGCCATCAAGCTAGGATATAAAATTGTAAAAATTTACCCTGCATCAAAATTAGGTATTAAATTTACAAACGAATTAAAAGACTTTACAAAAAAAGATATTTTTTTTATTGGTGCAGGTGGAATTAAAAGTAAAAATTTAAACAAGTTATTAAAAAGTGGATACAATGCATTGGTTATTGGAAGAGAATTACGAAATCAAATACCTGATAAAGATTTAGAGATATGGCTAAAAGATTATTGAAAATCGATGCTAAAGAGCAATTCTTAATTATTTAATCAATAGTCAGCACATTGGCCTTCTTGCCTAAGTAAATGATCAGCTAAAACTAATGCAACCATTGCTTCAACCATTGGCACAGCCCTTGGCAAAACACAAGGATCATGTCTTCCTGTTGCCTTGAGAGTTGTAGCATTACCGTCTTCATCAATAGTCTTTTGACTTTTTCTAATTGTTGCTGTTGGTTTAAATCCAACTCTCAAAACTATATCCTCGCCATTAGAAATACCTCCTTGAATGCCCCCTGAATTATTAGTAGCAGTTTTCAATTGATCAGAATCCGATGGCAAAAAAGGATCATTATGTTCACTACCTCTTAGAAAAGTACCTCCAAAACCTGAGCCCACCTCGAACCCTTTAGTAGCAGGCAAAGACATTAATGCCTTAGCTAAATCGGCCTCTAACTTATCAAAAACAGGCATGCCAAGGCCTACAGGCGGATTTCGAACAACACATTCTATTATCCCGCCACAAGAGTCTCCTTCTTTACCAAAAGCCTCCACTCTCTGAATCATTAAATCTGCAGCGGATTGATTTGGACATCGAACAATATTTTTCTCAATATCATCAAAAGTTACTTCGCTAGGTTGAATTTCAGCTTCAATGTCATGAATTCTCTTGACCCAAGCGAGTATTTCTGTATCAGAGTATTTGGTGAGAAGTTGCTTTGCAACAGAACCAGCAGCAACTCTTCCTATCGTTTCTCTTGCTGATGCTCGTCCACCTCCACTTGAAGCTTGAATTCCATATTTTTTCTGATAAGTAGCATCAGCGTGAGATGGTCTAAAAGATTTTTTGATTTCAGAATAATCTTTAGGCCGATGATCTTTATTTCTTACAACCATGGCAATTGGTGTTCCTAAGGTTTGGTTCCCTAAAAGGCCACTTAGAATTTCAACTTCATCACTCTCGTTTCTTGGAGTAGTGATTTTGCTTTGACCTGGTCTCCTTCTATTGAGATCATTTTGTATTTCATTGATATCAAGCTCCAACCTTGGTGGACATCCATCAATAATTACACCAACTCCACCACCGTGAGATTCGCCAAAAGTGCTGATAGTAAAAAGTTTTCCGAAACTACTTCCCATAAATAAACCTATCTACAAAATGCTAATCAATACTTGCTAAAAAATAAACCACTAAAGCAAATCATATATCCAAAAAAAGGCAAAAAAAAGCCCTCTAAAAGAGGGCTTTAAAAAAATCAAGTTAAAGACTTAACCGATTGCAGGTGCAACAAGAGCTACAGAAGTAGACTCAGCAGCTGCTAGGTCAAGTGGGAAGTTGTGAGCATTACGCTCGTGCATTACTTCCATACCAAGGTTTGCACGGTTAAGTACATCACCCCAGGTTGGTACAACCTTGCCTGAAGTATCAACTACAGACTGGTTGAAGTTGAAACCGTTCAAGTTGAACGCCATGGTGCAGATGCCCATAGATGTCAACCAAACACAAATCACTGGCCATGAAGCCAAGAAGAAGTGAAGACTACGGCTGTTGTTGAAGCTTGCATATTGGAAGATCAAACGACCGAAGTAGCCATGAGCTGCAACGATGTTGTATGTCTCTTCTTCTTGTCCAAACTTGTAACCATAGTTCTGAGAATCAAGTCCTGTGGTCTCACGGATAAGTGATGAAGTAACCAAAGAACCGTGCATTGCAGAGAACAAAGCACCACCGAACATACCTGCTACACCAGCCATATGGAATGGGTGCATCAAGATGTTGTGCTCAGCCTGGAAAACGAACATGAAGTTGAATGTTCCAGAGATTCCTAGAGGCATACCATCAGAGAATGAACCCTGACCGAATGGGTAAACAAGGAATACAGCGAAAGCTGCTGATACAGGAGCTGAGTAAGCAACACAGATCCATGGGCGCATACCTAAACGGTATGAAAGCTCCCACTGACGTCCCATGTATGCACAGATACCAATAAGGAAGTGGAAGATTACAAGCTGGTAAGGGCCACCGTTATATAGCCACTCATCAAGAGTTGCTGCTTCCCAGATTGGGTAGAAGTGAAGGCCGATAGCGTTACTTGAAGGAACAACAGCACCAGAAATGATGTTGTTTCCATACATGAATGAACCAGCTACTGGCTCACGGATACCGTCGATATCAACTGGAGGAGCAGCGATAAATGCAACGATGAAACAAGTTGTTGCCGCAAGAAGGCAAGGGATCATCAATACACCGAACCAACCGACATAGATACGGTTGTTGGTGGAAGTAACCCACTCGCAGAATTGTGGCCAACCTTTGAGCAACGAAGAACGCTGCTGCTGAATGGTGGTCATGAGGACGAATGTGTATGTCCCTAACGGGACGAGTAATTAAGAGCAGCTAATTAGACTGCCAGCCGTGATATTAAAGGAGAATGATCCTTTCTGTGGCTAATATGTAGGACAATTTATGAAGAGAATCTGTAAGTCGGGCTAAATAGGCACTCAACGAGTCTTAAGATTCTTTTAAGATTCATCCTCTGAGGTCGGAAATTGGTTCTAATCAAGTGGCTGATTAACGGGCGTAGGGTTGAAGAGAGAGTTCCTTTGTGTGATGCACGTCACAGAAAATATGAATTAGAGGCTCAAGGGGCAGTTGTTTACTGGAGCGAGAGAACTTACTTCTGATGGACTAGGTTAATAAGTGATTGTTTCCATTCTTTTTTAAAATCCCATAATTCCCTTTTTGTAAAGCTCATGGCAATATTTTTTTCTACATACGCTGCTTCATTTATAAAAACTGGCACGTAAGCTTCATCTTCTTCAAATCTAATTGTTTCTTCATTCAACTTAAAAAATAATTCATCATTTTTCTTCAATTCCTGCCAATCCTTTGATTGCCTTAGAGGATGCACATATCCATCAATATTGCCTTGCTCATCTCTAGGGAAGTCAATACTTTTAATATGTCTATGAATGATTAACTTGTCAGGGAAATAGAAATCTAAGTTCTTAATTTGATGAATTTGTTCCATCAAAGCCTCAAGAATCAATTTTGTTTGTGAAATAATTCTCGAATTCAAAAGACCCTGACCAATGGGTCCAATCTCGACAACCAGTCCGCAAGGCCAACATTCAACCAAAAAACCTTTTTGTTTTTGATCAGATTCGTGAAGATAAATTGGTAAACCTAATTTATTTTGAATTAAAGAGGCCAAAGCTAAATCTGCATCTCTTCGTCCATAAACAACTAAGCAACTTCCCATTGAGGCTGTCGTTGTATGAAAATCTAATGCTATTTGACAAGGGTTTTCTCCTACTTCTCCATAAAGATTAACTAATTCATTTGCTCTACTTCCTTCAAAATTTGAAGAGTTAAGACATAAAAATGATTCTTCTTGAAAACTCCGATTTAAATCTTGGTCTATATATCTTTTTCCAGCCTTTTTCGCCTCAGGATTTCCAATTACCTGACAAGTCTTAATCCCGTGAGTGTTTATTAAAAAAGGTGATTTATTCCATTCATCAAAAAGCCAAATACCATTTATTTCATTACCATGGGTACCAGCCACTAGAAGCACCTGTAGCTGCATCACTAATCAATAAAACATAGATAAAAATAATCTTAAAAGAAATTCATGGCCATACCACCAATATTTGTAAAAGCTGCGAGACACATTTGGAATTTCGAGTGGCAGATTTTAATGAATGGTCTTGCACCTTCAGATTCTGATGGAAATTTCAAGAGACCAATAAATCTTCAGAAAAAAATTCAAATCCCGACCAAGGAAGATTTAAAAAATAGAGCTTCAAATCAAATGCCAGGTTTAATTGTTGGCAAAAGTTGTCCTTGGGCTCATAGAGCATGGATGATTTACGAAATCAAAGGATTAAATAAGTCAATCAATCTTCACATTGCTCAAGTAGACAATGAGGGAGGAAGATGGAGATTAGATCCACCAATAAAAGGTTGTAAAACCCTTCAAGAACTTTATAAAAAATGCGGAAATTATCAATCAAGAAGAGCAACAGTACCAATGCTTTTCGATCCAGGCAAGGAGACTGAATCAAAATTCAGACTTATAAACAATGAAAGCGCTGAGCTTGTCGAAATATTAAATAACTGGCCTATATACGATCAAGAAATAAACCTTAACCCAAGCAAATATAAAAAACAAATAATTAATTGGCAGAATCTAATTCAAGAAAATATTAATAATGGAGTTTATAAATGTGGATTTGCTAGAAATCAAAAAGCTTATGAAAAAGCTTCTAAAGATTTGTTCTCAGCTCTAAATATTATTGAACAACATCTTCAATCAAATGGTCCTTGGCTTTGCGGGGAAAATCTTTCAATTGCTGATATAAGACTTTTCCCTACCCTTATTAGATGGGAAGCAATTTATTACCCACTATTTAAATGTAGTAATAAACCAATTAAATCTTTCCCACATATAATTAAATGGAGAAAAAAGATTTTTAATATGTACAATATTAAAAAAACATGTGATGTTGACACTTGGAGAAAAGATTATTTTGGAGCTTTATTTCCTTTAAATCCAAGTAGTATTATTCCTAAAGGAGAGGATATTAAAACAACTATCAACAATTAATTTTCAACTATGGAAGAAAAAAATTCTTACTTTAAATCCTCAAATCCTATTAAAGGAGTCTATGGAGATTTTATAGTTACTTCTAATGATAAAAAAGAAGTTTTATTTTATCGATTATCAATTCTTTTCTGCGGATTATTCTTTTCAATAGGAATAGCTCAATGGTTTTTCAATGGATCTCATCAAATATGGATTTGGCTATTATGCATGTCAATAAGTATAGGTTTCAGCCTGAAGTGGATACATATATATTTAAGACCTTTACATCAAACACTAATAATTTTCTGGGCAGTAGGTTGTATTGGATTATTGATACTTTCATATCATTTTGGAGTAACAAATCTAATGTATGGTCTCAGAGAAAATCCAAAATCGATATTACTTATCGGTCCACTTTTTGCTTCTTTAACTGGGATAGGTTTCAAAGAGTTTTTTTGTTTCAGAAGAATGGAAGCAATTGGGATAACGATTCTCATCCCAATTGCTTTAATTGGATATTTAACTGAATTAGCCAATGAAAGTTTTACTTTTGCAACTCTAGTTGTGGCGTCCTTGCTATTGCTATCAATGGGAATAAGGAAATTCAACCTGCCAGCAGAAGCTGATATTGGAGATAAAAGCGTTTTTGATTATTTAGAAAGCCAAAGGAAGCTAAAAGTGTCTGATGCTTAAATAAATCAACCAATTATCAATTAAAAGAGAAAACCCACACAAAGATCTTTTTGTAGGTCTTAAGTCAGGGAATGGTGAGGAAATCCAACCAAATTTACAAACCACGTGCAATATTCCTCCGTCATAATTAATGTGTTAGTCAACCGATCCTGCTCTTAAAAGACGCTATGAAAACTATTGACGAGCATATTAAAAAGGATGAATCCGAGATCCAAGAAGCAAAAGCTCAGGGAAATGAATCCAAGCTCCATCATTTAGAAGATGAACTTAATTCTCTCAAGGAATATAAGGAGCATCATCCTGAAGACAAGCATGATCCAAATGCTCTGGAACTTTTCTGCGACGCCAACCCTGACGAACCTGAGTGCTTGGTATACGACGATTAATATTTAAAAACAATCAACAGAAAAAAAGGGGGAGGCTATAGATAGCCTCCCCCTTTTTTTCTATTAGATCCTATTAATAATCCATATTAAAATCTGAAGGACTTCCAGTTAAAGAACAGACAACTGCCTCCTCATTTTTCATCTGACGTACTTCAGCGATTGGTCTACCCATTTTCTTTAGTACATGAATATCTTGATCAGTCTGGCAGCGAGCAATAATTTCTCCTTGTCCATCAAAACAACTGTAAAAATCCATAATTTTAATAACTCTCTTTAGTTATGACCAAAAATCAACTGTAAGACAAGTAGGTATGATTCACTCATAACAATTAATTAATATCCAAGTTCTTTCCAAATAGAACTCAACAAATCATCCAGACCAAATTTCGTTACTGCGGAAATTATATGTACCTTTTTCATAGTTAGTTTCTCAATTTTATTTAGAAGTTTTTTAATTTCATTCTCTTTTAAGAGTTCTTTTTTATTGAGAACAAAAATTCTAGGCCTAGAAATCAAACCATGACCGTAAGACGTTAATTCCTCATTAATAGTTTTAAAATCATTTATCGGGTCGATTGATGCTGAGTCAATTAAATGCAGTAAAACCTTTGTACGTTCAATATGCCGAAGAAAATCATGCCCTAATCCAATACCTTTTGAGGCTCCAGAAATCAAACCAGGAATATCTGCAAAAACTGTTCCATCTCCTGAGGGTCTTCTTACTACTCCGAGATTAGGAATTAAAGTTGTAAATGGATAATCAGCAATCTTTGGTCTTGCAGAAGAGAGTACAGAAATCAAAGTACTTTTGCCTGCATTAGGCAAACCAATAATTCCTACTTCTGCTAAAAGTTTTAATTCCAATTGCAATGACCATTCTTCACCTGCTTTTCCTTCAGTAAATTTGTCTGGAGCTCTATTGCTATTTGATAAATAGCGAGCGTTCCCGAAACCTCCTTTTCCACCAAACGCGACAACAAGTTGTTGGCCTTTATGAGTTAAATCGCCAAGAATAATGTTTGTAGAGAGATGTCTTACCTCTGTTCCGCATGGAACTTTAAGTACAGTGTCTTTTCCTGATGCTCCAGTGCATTTATTGGGACCACCTCGTTGACCATTCTCGGCAGAAATTAATTTCTGAAATTTGAAATCCAAAAGAGTTTGCAAATTATCATCAGCCTCTAAAACAACATTTCCTCCTTGCCCTCCATCTCCTCCCGCAGGGCCACCTGCTGGAACATACTTTTCTCTTCTAAAAGCAGAGATACCATCACCACCTGAACCTGCTTTGACATCAATAATAGCCTGATCAATAAATTGCATTTAAAAAATATCTCTAATCAATTAACTAAATAATAATTCTTACATTTATCCTTGCTCAATTAAAGAACTGAAAACACTGTTTATAACTTTCACCTCAATTTCAATCAACCATCCACACAACACTACATCCAGGGCCTCCATCATGAGGTTCAGCATCGGCTACTTTTTCAACATATGAAAGTGAATCAAACCATTTCCTCAAACCTTTTTTTAGTTTTCCAGAACCAATTCCATGAATAACCCATAAAGCTCCGGAACAATTTCTCAATTTTTCTTCAATTACCCCCTCGGCTTCATGCACGCGTAACCCCCTTACATCTAAGGTATTTTTTTTAGTACGTACTAAAGATAAATTCTTTCTTACCTGCGAGGTTTTTACTTGCACACTTGGATTTATTTCGGCCTTTTGACCATCAAGACTTTCGACTTCCGTTAAACTGACTTTACTTCGAAATACCCCGCACAATACTGTTAATTGCATTCCATCATCTGAGAAAGAAATTATTTCACCTGCTTTACCTATAGAAGACAATCTAACTTTGTCCCCAATTTTTGGAACCCAGCCCGGCACATGCGGAACCCGCCTATTACTTCGATATCCCTTCTCCATTTGCCGTAATCGTTTACCAGCAATTCTTGCTGTTTCACCACTAGCATTTTGATCGCGCAAACGTTTAATCAAATGTCTAACTTCTTTTTGACCTTCTCGAATTGACGACTCCAGTTTGAACCTTCCTTGTTCATTAAACCTCTCCGTTTGTTGACGTTGTTTCTGCCACCTATCAAGTAATTCTTCATGTAATAATTCAGTTTTTGCCAATAAAGCCGCAGCATCTTCAGCTGCTGATTGTTGCCGCTCACGTTGTTTTTCTAAGCCTTTAATAACTTGATTAACATTATCAACGCTTGCAGGATTGATAAACTCTTGAGCACGTTTTATCACTTCCGAATCAAGACCAAGTCTTTGTGAAATCTCAATTGCATTACTCCTACCAGGAATGCCCCATTGCAAATGAAAGGTTGGTTTTATTGTTTCACTATCAAAAGAAACTGAAGCATTTTCAAACCTTGAATCACTATATTTCAGTGCTTTTAATTCTCCAAAATGAGTAGTAGCAATAGTTAGTCGTGCTCTATCCGCCATTATCTTTAACAGAGCCATAGCCAAAGCTGTACCTTCAGAGGGATCAGTTCCTGCTCCAACTTCGTCTAAAAGAACAAGAGTCGTCCCACGGGAAGAAGCTATAGCATCGAGTATTCGACTTATACGAAGAATATGTCCACTAAATGTAGATAAATTTTGCTGTAATGATTGCTCATCACCAATATCGGCTAAAATATTTTTACACCAGGGCAATCTTGGTACGCCATTACATGGTAAAAGTATTCCTGCTTTTGCCATTAAAACTGCTAGACCAATACTTTTTAACGCAACTGTTTTGCCTCCAGTATTAGGACCTGTAATTGCAACAACTTTCAAATCAGACGGAACATCAAAAGTGGTTGGAACTACTGTATTTTTTTTCTCATGAAAATCATTCCATACTAATAAAGGATGACGAAAATCTTTAATTTCAAATAGTGTATTCTCATTCTCATCAAGAATTGCTGGTACCCCGTTAAGCCATTTAGAGTAACGAGCTCGTGACAATGCAAACTCAATCTGTAAAAGAATCTCTCCTAAATAAGCTATTACATCGGCATTAAACCCAACCTCTTTACTCCAATTAGCTAAAAGTCTCCTCTCTTCATCTGAGATTTCAGAATCTATTTTTGCCAAACGATTCCCTATTGATATGACAACTTGTGGCTCGACATAGATCGTATTTCCTGAAGCGGAACTATCATGAACCATTCCCTTAATCTGGTCGGAAGTCCCAGCTTTAAATGCTAAAACAGGTCTTCCATACCGCTCTGAGATAATATTATCTTGAAGTAATCCACCATATTTCCGGATAATATCTTGAAGAATATCTTTTCTTTGAAGACGTACCGAATTCCTATGGCGTCGTAATTCAGAAAGTTTTGGACTAGCACGATCTGCAATTCGCCCACCTTCATCCAGGCCAAATTCAAGTAGTTTTTGCAAATCAGGCAAAGTTGCAACGTCTTTGAGTAATTCAGAAAGTCGTGGACGTATGAATTGATCAAATATTAGTTTTCGTAATTTTCTAGCAGCTCTTAAAGTATCAGCAACTTTTAATAAATCCTCACCTATTGCGACACCACCTTTGGAGCATATCAAAAGAATATTTTCCAAATCATGAATACCTTCAAAAGATATTCCTCCATCAAGAGAAATATCTAATGATCCAATTTCTAACGTTTGGGACAATAGCTCTTGGCTAAGAGATATATCTAATGGCAAATCAAAGCTTTTACATTTATTACGACCTTGTTGGGTAACCGCGAATGTAGACAAATGATTACAAACAGTTGGCCATTCAAGTAACTCCAAAGACTCTAGAATTATTTGTGTTTTTGCAGAATCATCATGATTTATTGTAAATTCCATTCGTCTACCTAAATTCTATTGATTTGTTGGAATTCCTGTTGATGGGTGATAAAGCATTTCTAACCAATTACCTTCTGTATCTTTCAAGTAAAAAGAAGAAGTTCCATCTCGATGATCATGCAAAGCGCCAACCTGTACACCTTGATTTTTTAGAGAAGAATGAATTCTTTCTATTTCATCCCTTTTAGTGAAGTGAAATGCAAAATGTGGACCAGCCGCTTTATAGCTCGGACCGAGCAAAGCTAGGCCATCTTTGTGCTCTCCTGTCTCTAAGTAACACCAATCAGGATCATCCCAAACAAGCTTCATTCCCAAGCTCAAATAAAAACTTTTAGCCCTATCAACATCATCCACTCTTATAGCTACATGGCCGAGCCGATGAACTCTTTCATTATTTAAGTCAGAGTGTTTTTCTAGCATTACTTTTGATTGAAAATTGAAATTTTTAATAATTTTCTTAATTAACTCTATTCTTCTTTTAACCATCCTGCGGCATCACACGCATGATACGTAAGGATCAGATTTGCTCCAGCTCTTTTAAAACTCAATAAAGTTTCTAAAACTATTGCCTTTTCATCAATCCAACCTCTTTGAGCAGCAGCTTTAACCATTGAATACTCTCCACTAACGTTATATGCAGCGATTGGTAATTCTGATTCTTCCCTTAAACGATAAATAATATCTAAGTAAGCCAAACCAGGTTTAACCATTAGGATGTCAGATCCCTCTTGTTCGTCAAGTTGAGCTTCTGTTATGGCTTCTCTAGCATTCGCTGGATCCATCTGATAGGTGTTTTTATTTTTCGGTATAGGCTTATTTGATAATGATCTAGGGGCAGAATCTAAAGCTTCTCTAAAAGGCCCGTAATAGGCAGATGAATATTTTGCGGTGTAACTAATTATTCCTACATGTTCAAAACCTTCATCATCTAAGGCTTCTCTTATAGCTCCTACTCTTCCATCCATCATGTCACTAGGTCCAATTAAATCTGCTCCTGATTGTGCTTGGACAACTGCTTGTTTACATAAATAATTAACGGTTTCATCATTCAAAATTATTCCTTGATTACTAACTATTCCATCATGACCATCGCAAGAATAAGGATCTAAAGCGACATCAGTCATGATGCACATTTCAGGTATCTCTATTTTCAATCTTTCAATAGCCCTTGGTATTAAACCTTTTTCATTAAAACATTCAGCTCCATCTTCTGTTTTCAGCTCTTCTGGAACTTTTGGGAATAGAACAACACATCTAATACCTAGATTCCAAGCACGTTTAACTTCATCAACCAAGCTATCCATTGACCAGCGAAATGCACCTGGCATCGCTGCTATTTCTTGAATATCTGAACCTTCATGAACAAAAAGAGGGTAAATAAAGTCTGAGGCAGAGACACTATGCTCTCTAACCATATCTCTTAAAGAGTTTGTTCTTCGAAGACGACGGGGCCGATAAGTAAGATCCATATTGACCAATAGAGATAACTACATGAGAGATAACTACATTTTACTTCCTTTAAGTCCTAGCCTGATCGAACCAAGTCGAACGAGGTTCATCTATTCGAACAGATCTAAGCTTTTCAAGAAGTCTCAACTCCTTGTCTGACCAATTTTTAGGGAACTGCAATTTTAGAGTAAAAAACAAATCTCCTTGGGTATCTAAGTTGTGTAATCCTTGACCTTTTAATCTCAATTTTTGCTCAGGTAAACTTCCTGAAGGTATTGATAAATATGTGACTCCTTGGGGGGATGCAACCGAAATATTCGCTCCCAAAGCTAATTCATCTAAAGAAATAGGTAAATCTGCATACACATCTAAACCTTTCACTTTCCAAATTGGATGAGATTTAATGCTGACTTCAATCAATAAATCTCCTCTTTTCCCTTTCCCGGACTGTATATTACCCTTATTTTCAAGACGTATTTTTGATCCTGTTTCAGTTCCTTTTGGAATTTTCACCTCGATACGTTCATCATTCACTAAAAGAGTCTTTTTTGTTCCATTCAAAGCCTCTCGAAAACTAATCTGCAAATTAAATGCAGCATCAAGATTTAATGATTGATCACTATTATCTGAAGATATATTTGAGTAAATTTCTTTACCAACATCACTAAATCTTCCAATTAAATCACTCAAAAAATCATCAAAGTTTAGATATTCATCAAATTGCTGATCATTATTTTCCCTAGAAAAATCTCTCGAATTTCCATCTCTATTTTTGAACCAATAATTTAGAAATTGTTCATAAGACTTTTTTTTATCCTCATCTGAAAGAATCTCATAAGCTTCATTTATTTCTTTGAACTCTGACTCTGCCCTCTCGTCATGTGGATGTAAATCAGGATGAAATTTTCTAGCAAGTTTCCTGAAAGCACTTTTGATTTCTTTATCGGTAGCATTTCTACTAACGCCAAGGATTTTGAAATAATCCTTAAAATCATCTAATACCATCGAAATCACGCTGCATTCTTAGAAAAAATCAATTTTTTCAATAATTCTTATTCAATATAAGTATTTAAAAGTAGAGATTCCAAAACTTAATGGAACCTTGAAGAGATAGGCTTGTTCAAGTTAAATCAAGTTAGGAGAGTCGATTGGCGTTAATTAATGGCTTTCACCTAAAAAATATTAGAGGTGATGTATTAGGCGGCTTGACTGCCGCAGTTGTAGCCCTACCACTAGCTTTAGCGTTTGGCAATGCGGCACTTGGCCCTGGAGGCGCTATTTACGGCCTTTATGGAGCAGTCGTAGTTGGATTTCTCGCTGCATTGTTTGGAGGAACTCCTGCTCAAGTAAGTGGTCCTACTGGGCCGATGAGCGTAACAGTTGCTGGAGTAGTTGCGAGTTTGGCGGCCGTAGGAGTACCTAGAGATTTATCTGCTGGTGAAATTCTTCCCCTAGTAATGGCTGCGGTAGTCATTGGAGGATTATTTCAGATTTTATTTGGTCTACTAAGACTTGGTAAATACATAACACTTGTTCCATACTCTGTCGTTTCAGGCTTTATGTCTGGAATTGGAGTAATCATCATCACGCTTCAATTAGGTCCTTTACTTGGAATATCAACTCGAGGAGGAGTATTAGACTCTCTTTCAATTTTAGTTAACAATTTCGAACCAAATGGGGCTGCGATAGGAGTGGCATTAATGACACTTGCGATAGTGTTTCTTACCCCCCGTAAAATAAGTCAATGGGTCCCGTCTCCTCTTTTAGCATTATTAATAGTTACTCCTTTATCAATTCTTCTCTTTGGCGATAGTTCGATAGACCGAATAGGTGCAATACCAGAGGGTGGTCTTTCTTTAAGTCTTCCAGATCCCAGCTTTGACAATTTCTTCCCAATAATTCTTAAAGCCGGACTCGTCCTTGCTGTTCTTGGCGCTATTGACTCTCTTCTTACATCTCTTGTAGCCGATAATATTTCTCAAACCAGGCACAATTCTGATAGAGAACTAATTGGACAAGGTATTGGAAATGCAGTAGCTGGGATTTTCACAGGTTTGCCTGGAGCAGGGGCAACCATGAGAACAGTAATAAATGTCAAATCTGGAGGTTCCACACCAATCTCAGGGATGGTTCATTCAGTTGTATTGCTATTCGTTCTAGTTGGTGCTGGTCCTCTAGCAGCTCAGATACCTACAGCACTTCTTGCGGGGATTTTAATAAAAGTTGGCTTAGACATTATTGATTGGGGATTTTTATTAAGAGCTCATAGACTTTCACTTAAAACCGCAAGTGTGATGTATGGAGTCCTGTTGATGACAGTTTTCTGGGACTTGATATGGGCTGTACTAGTTGGTGTATTCATAGCAAATATGCTCACGATAGATTCCATTACAGAGACACAATTGGAGGGTATGGAAGCTGACAACCCATTTGATTCAACATACAGTAACAATGCAGCAAATGCACAACTCCCCTCAGATGAAAAAGCACTATTAGATCGTTGTGCGGGAGAAGTAATGCTATTTAGATTGAAAGGACCTCTTAGTTTTGGAGCAGCAAAAGGAATTACTGAAAGAATGATGCTTGTAAGAAACTATAAAGTTCTAATACTTGATATAACTGATGTTCCAAGGCTTGGAGTTACTGCAACCCTCGCAATAGAAGATATGGTTCAGGAAGCGCTAAACAATTCAAGGAAAGCATATGTAGCCGGTGCAACAGGAAGAGTAAAAGACAGACTTGCTAAATTTGGAGTCGATGTAATTGGTACAAGGAAAGAAGCTCTCACAGCTGCAATTGATAGCCTAAATATCTGATAATCAATATTTTATCTAATCGATTGCTTTAAGTACTAACAAGAAATGGGACAAAACCTTTTCATTCAAAATGCTTTAAGTCCCCCAATACTGTTTTTCTTTTTGGGTGCAATTGCATATGCATTAAAGTCTGATTTTGAGATTCCTGCGCCCCTACCAAAATTATTTTCTTTATATCTTTTACTTGCAATAGGATTCAGAGGTGGAATTGAGCTTCAAAAAAGTGGCTTAGGTTATCCAGTTCTTCCAACTGTGATAGCAGCAATATTAATGTCACTACTAATCCCACTCATTTGCTTTTTAGTACTGAGATTTAAATTCGATGTTTTTAATGCAGCAGCAATATCAGCAGCATATGGATCAATAAGTGCAGTGACATTTATTACTGCTGAAAGTTTTCTAGAAAGTCAAAATATACCCTTTGATGGTTTTATGGTTGCAGCTTTAGCACTAATGGAGTCTCCAGCAATAATAATTGGTCTTCTCTTAGTCAAATTTGGAGCCCCCAAAGAAAGGCCCATCAAAAGAAAAATGAAATGGGGATCAATTTTGCATGAGTCGATGTTAAATGGTTCTGTCTATTTATTACTCGGAAGCCTTTTAATAGGTTTTTTAACATCCGCGATTGATCCATCTGACATAAAAAAAATGGAACCGTTCACAGCTGAATTGTTCTATGGCGCAGAATGCTTTTTCCTTCTTGATATGGGAATTGTGGCTGCTCAACGTCTCGCTCGCCTAAACAAGACTGGTGCCTTTCTCATTTTGTTTTCAATATTTATGCCTATAGTTAATGCTGTACTAGGATCAATGGTAGCTAGATTTCTAAATTTAGATCCAGGCAATGCTCTTTTATTTGTAGTTCTCTGCGCTAGTGCTTCATACTTAGCTGTACCAACAGCAATGAGAATGACTGTTCCTGAAGCAAGACCTAGTTATTACATTTCGACCACTCTTGGATTAACCTTTCCTTTCAACATAATCATAGGTATACCAGTATATATGGGCTTAGTAAACACAATGATTCCATCAATTGGATAACTCATTTTCATGAAAAGACTTGACTTGATTTTTAGCGAAAGAGAACTAGATGATGTTCTCTCAGCATTAGAAAAAGCTGAAGTTCCTGGTTATACGGTTATGAAGCATGCTACTGGAAGAGGTCCAGAAAGAATTGTCACTGAAGACATGGAATTCACTGGATTTGGATCAAATGCACACGTAATTATTTTTTGTGAGCAAAAGATAATCGACAAGATAAGAGAAAATATAAAAACTGTGCTTAGCTACTACGGTGGTGTTGCCTATGTTTCTGAAGCAATTCCTCTTTGAAAACTTATCAATTGCGTGAATCAAGCATGAACCCAATCGACGCGAATTGATTTCCGACTATTTAAATATCTATCTATTGCCATAGCAGCTATACATCCATCAGATGCTGCAACAACAGCTTGTTTAAATGGAGTATTTCTGATATCGCCAATTGCCCAAACCCCTTCGACTGTTGTGGACATAAAGTCATCCACCAAGACTCCACCATCCTCCTTAAAAGCAACCTGTTCACCAAGAAAGTCGGTAATAGGCTTGGAACCGCTCATATAGACAAAAACGCCCTCAAGAGCTATTTCTTGATGAGTCTCAATTGAACGGTTCTTAACCTTAATACCTGTTACCCCTGAATCATTACCTTCAATCTGCATTAACCTCGTTTTGCTCCAATGGTTCACATTTGGTTTTAATAATAGATCTTGCGCATGATGATCATCTGATTTTGGATCATTGGATGTTATCCAATGAACTTTGGAAGCAAATTTTGTAAGAACATTTGCTTCTTCAATTGCCTCTTTGTTAATACCAACAACGGCGACTTCACGATCTCTATAAAAAGCTCCATCACAAGTGGCGCAATAACTTACTCCTCTACCCAAAAACTCAGCCTCACCTTTAAATGATGCTGGCCTTCCCATTGCACCACTAGCTACGACAAGTGCCTTTGCTTTAAAAGTCCCCTCAGGGGTATAAATAGTTTTCCAGTCACCACTAGCATCAATACCAAAAACTTGAGCCCTGCGATAATCAGCCCCATACTGAGTAGCTTGATCTCTCATCAATTTCAACAAAGCCTCACCACTCATTTCACTAGAAACTCCTGGATAATTGGCAATTTGATGTGTTATTGCTAGGGCCCCTACATCAGGATTCTTATCAAGAATTACTGTTCTTAAATCTGCTCGGGAAGTGTAAAGCGCACAACTGCAACCAGCAGGCCCACCACCAACTATGACAACATCGGTTTCAATGGTTTCCAATGGAAAATCTCTTAGTTAGGTTTTGCTCTCTTTCAAGAAGAGAAAAAGATGTTTTGAGATCACTTGGGTTAATAGATTAGACTTTTACCCCAAATCAAATCAAATGTTTGTATTCTTCAACTCTAATGAAAATATTCTAGGTTGAGAGATAACAAACAATCTTCTAAATAGATTTAATTGATTAAGAGCAAATCTGCATATATCCAGTTTCAATGTGAAGACACAAAAAACCCTGGATCTTCTAAAGTGAAAGCTGATTAATTAGATCATTGAGTGACTCAGAAATACTGCTAAAAGCAGCCATGAACCGGATAGCAGCTCGGATAACTGAGAAAGTGCTCAATTCTGCCCAGGAATTCACTGAAATTGCTGAAGAATTACCTCATAAGCTCCAAAATGAATGGTCTAGCTTTAAACAAGAGGTTATTGAAGAATCTGAACGTCTAGAAAAAAAGACTAATGCATCAAAAGAGAAAAGTTCTAAGGAACAATTAAGTAAAGAAGATTTAATTCAAAAACAAATAGATGATCTCAGATCAAAGGTTATCGATATTAATAAATGTATTGAGGATAAAAATTGATATTTCTAGCTAGTCAACTTCAAAGATTTGGTAGAGCCCTTAAGATTTGGACAATATTATTAGGTTTACTTTTCTATTTATGGTTTGATTCTAAAAAATGGACTTATTTAAAAGGATATACTGTTAAAAGAAGAGAAAAGCGAAATATTCTAAGAGCAAAATGGCTTACGAAAGAATTAGTTCATCTAGGATCAGCATTTATTAAATTAGGCCAACTTTTATCTGCAAGAGCTGATGTTATTCCATCTGCATGGGTTAATGAACTTACCTCTCTACAAGATAGAGTTCCACCTTTTGCGTTTGACAAAGTTCAAGAAATATTAAAAAAGCAACTTGGAAATTCATATGAAAAAATCATAAGTATTGATCAAATTCCTATTGGCTCAGCATCACTTGCTCAAGTTCATAAAGCCATATTAATTAATGAAAAAAATATTATTTTTAAAGTTCAAAGACCAGACATAGAAAAGTTTTTCAGACTTGACTTAGATGTAATGAATCAAGTTGCAAAAGTTGTACAAAAAATAAAGTCTCTAAGTCGAGGTAATGACTGGGTAGGTATTGCCAAAGAGTCTAAAAGAGTATTACTAAGAGAACTAGATTTTCGAATTGAAGCGCAATATGCTGCAAGATTTAAACAACAATTTATAGATGATTCAGAAATTTTAATCCCCAGTGTATTTTGGGATTTAAGCACGAGTAAGGTTTTATGTTTGGAGTATTTACCAGGAATAAAGATAAATGATATTAAATCTCTAAAAAGCAATGATATTGATACTTCTTTAATCGCAAAGATTGGAGCTACAAGTTATTTAAAACAATTAGTTAATTACGGTTTTTTTCATGCTGATCCTCATCCCGGCAATCTAGCTGTTTCTAAGAATGGTTCTCTTATTTACTATGATTTTGGGATGATGGGATTTGTCTCTGAGCGTATTAGAGGCAGGTTAAATTCAATGATCAAAGCCGCAGCTCTCAGAGACGTTAGTGGACTAGTAAAAGAACTTCAAATCGCTGGGTTAATAGAAAAAGATGTCGAAATAGGTCCCGTTAGGAGGTTAATAAGGATAATGTTAAATGAAGCTCTCACTCCTCCATTTGATTCTAAAATTATAGAAAAGCTCTCTGGGGATATATCTGAACTAGCTTATGGGAAACCCTTTAGAATACCAATTGAGTTGATTTTTGTTTTTAGAGCATTATCAACTTTTGAAGGTGTTGGAAGATATTTAGATCCAGAATTTAACTTAATAGCAATAGCGAAACCATTCCTTCTCCCTCTAATGACTTCAAGAAATCCAGACTCTAATGACTTATTTAATGAATTAGGAAGACAAGTTACTGAAATAGGCAGTAAAGCTGTTGGGTTACCAAAGCGCTTGGATGAAAATCTAGAGAGACTAGAACAAGGCGACTTGCAACTTCAAGTGCGAATGGGTGAATCAGACAGACAACTCAGAAGAATGATTAATGCTCAACAATCATTAGGTAATTCTGTTCTTCTCGGTTCACTTGCCATATCCTCAGCTTTACTAGCTTCAACCAATAGACCTTTTTTATTTCTCGTACCAGTAGCTGTTGGATTTCCAATAGCTCTAAGCTGGATTAAATTAAAATTCAAGATGAGAAGCGATAGTCGTTTAGATAATTTCCAAGGAAGAAAAAGCTTAAAATAGTGGAAATCAACTCTGAGAGATACCTCTTGGTCCCAATCCGACAAGTCCAGCATATGTCGCCTGACTCCCTAACTCGTCTTCAATACGAAGTAACTGATTATATTTCGCGACCCTTTCACTCCGACTCAATGAACCTGTTTTAATTTGACCAGATTTAGTTGCTACTGACAAATCAGCAATAGTTGTATCTTCAGTTTCTCCGCTTCTATGACTTATGACAGTTGTATAACTTGATCTTGAGGCAAGCTCAATAGCTTCAAGTGTTTCAGTCAGAGAACCTATTTGATTAACCTTAATTAATATTGAATTTGCAATATTCTCATCAATTCCTCTTTGCAAACGAAGTGTGTTGGTGACAAATAAATCATCCCCAACCAATTGAACACTTTTGCCAAGCTTTTTCGTAAGCAAGCTCCAACCATCCCAATCATCTTCAGCTAATCCATCTTCAATAGAAATGATTGGGAATAAATTAACTAACCCAGCCAATTCCTCAACCATTTGCTCACTGGAATATGCATTCCCACCATAATGATATTGACCCCCCTTATAAAACTCCGTACTTGCAACATCCAAAGCCAAAGAGATTTGCTCTCCTGCTTTAAATCCAGAATGTTCAATTGCTTGCATTAAAAGATCACCTGCAGCTTTATTACTTTCAAGATTTGGAGCGAATCCTCCTTCATCACCAACAGCAGTTGATAAACCTTTCTTACTCAATAAATCTTTAAGCGTATGAAAGACCTCAGCACCCATTCTTAATGCTTCTCTGAAGCTTTCAGCGCCATGCGGAACTAACATAAATTCCTGAAAATCTAAATTATTTGCAGCATGTTCTCCTCCATTAATGACGTTCATCAATGGCACTGGCAATAGAGATGACATTGGTCCACCTAAATACCTGTACAAAGGCAAACCCAATCCATTAGACGCTGCTCTTGCTGTAGCCATGCTGACAGCAAGAATTGAATTTGCACCAAGATTTGATTTGTTATCTGTATCATCGAGTTGTTTCATTACAGAATCAACTGTGGCTTGATCTAAAGCAGAAAGTCCACACAGAGCAGGCGCAATAGTTTCTTCTATATGACCAACGGCCTTGATAACTCCTTTACCCATATAACGTTTTCCACCGTCTCTTAATTCATGAGCCTCATGAGCTCCAGTACTTGCGCCACTTGGAACAATCGCGCGTCCAATAGCTCCACCTTCTAAAAGCACTTCAGCCTCTACCGTTGGATTGCCACGAGAATCCAAAACTTCTCGGGCCATAATGGTATCAATTACTAGTTCTAGAGAGTCAGCCACGAATTTAAAATGATTTTTAGATCTTATGAACTACATTATTCCTATATGTTCCTGAATTGCTAATCTAGCTTGCTTTCCAAGACCTAATCAATCAAATTTGTCTTAACAAGAAATAAACATATCGACAACAAGGTCTCAATCAACATTCAGAAGGCAAATGACCACTTTGAATCAAAATTGATCTAAAATGAATGGAAGTCTAACTACAGAACCAGATTCTTTTAGCAACGAAGCTTGGAGTCTTTTACTAATAGCTGAACAATCAGCCAAAAGGTGGCGTCATGAGAATTTAGATGTTGAACATCTTATTCAAGTCCTTTTTAGAAATAAAAAATTTCACAAATATACAAATTCCCTACCTGTAAACCATGAAGAATTAAATGAAGTTTTAGAAAACTTTATCGCTGAACTTCCAATGAACAGCCAATCAGACTTATTTATTGGAGAAGATTTAGAAATACTTCTTGAAACAGCTGATGATTTTCGCTCTCGATGGGGATCTAACCAAATAGAAATATCTCATATTCTTATCGCAATTGGTAGAGACAATCGCTTAGGAGAAGATCTTTTTTATCAAGCAGGTCTCCCTAGTGAAATTCTTGAAGCGGAATTGAGACGACTACCAGCACCTAAATCATTTAAACAAAAAACAAGAACTACAACACAACAACAACAAGAAACTAAAGCACAAAAAGATTCAAGATCTTCTAACTCTACCAAAAACACTTCAAGAGATTCTAACCCCGAGCTACTTAGTCCTATAAACAAGGAAGAGATCAAATCAAAACAAGAACCTTTAAAGCTTAATGAAACGCCTAGTGCATTGGATTTATACTGCAAAGACCTTACAGCCGAAGCTGAAGATGGGAAGTTAGACCCTGTGATCGGAAGAGAGTCGGAAATTAAAGCAATTACAAAAGTTTTATCTCGAAGAGGTAAAAATAATCCAGTACTAATTGGCGCTCCAGGGGTTGGGAAAACAGCAGTTGCAGAATTATTAGCTCAAAAAATCATAGCCAACGAACTTCCTGATTCTCTTCAAGGTTTAAGACTAATTTCACTTGACATAGGTGCATTAATAGCTGGAGCTAAATTCCGAGGGCAATTTGAAGAACGATTTAGATCATTGTTAAGTGAAATCAGCAATAGCGAAAAAGGAGTAATTCTATTTATAGACGAATTACACTCAATTGTAAGTAAAGACAGGTCAAACACTGATGCTGGCAGTCTATTAAAACCATTATTAGCTAGTGGGGACTTACGTTGTATTGGTGCAACTACCCCTGATAATTATAGACGTACGATCGAAAAAGATCTGGCACTTGATAGACGATTTCAACAAGTATCAATCAAAGAGCCAAGCTTGCATTTAAGCTTAGAAATCCTAAAAGGACTTAAAAAAAATTACGAGTTTCATCACGGAGTTACTATTACTGATGAAGCACTAATTACAGCGAATCGTCTATCTCATAGATATATAAGTGATAGATGCCTACCTGATAAAGCTATTGACTTAATTGATGAGGCTTCAGCTCAAGTAAAAATCGAATCTGCATCAAAACCAAAAATCATTGAAGAGAAAGAATCTCAGGTTAATAATTTAGAGTCTTCAATCCAAAATGCAACCGAAGAAACGACATTAGACATCATAAATAATCTTGAAGAACAGAAAGAATTGCTACTCTATGAACTGGCTCAGATCAAACAAAAATGGCAAGATCAGATTGAGAAATCAGCTGAATTACAAGAACTAAAAATAAGAGCTGAAGAATTCAAAAATTTAATAAGAGAGGCTGAAATGTCTGGTGATATTGAAGAGGTAGAAAGACTTAAATATGAACAACTTTTTCAAATCAAAGAAAGAATAAAAGAAATAGAAGCTTCTATTCAAGAAGATAATGAATATGGCAATTCATTGATAACAGACCAAGTTGACCCAGAAGACATAGCTGATGTTGTCTCAAGATGGACAGGAATTCCTGTTAGCAAAGTTTTATCAGGTGAACGACAAAAGCTTTTAAATTTAGAACAAGACTTAGAAAAAAAAGTTATTGGTCAATTAAATGCTGTTCAAGCAGTCTCAGCAGCAATTCGTAGAGCAAGAGCTGGCATGCAGGACATAAGAAGGCCTATAGGATCCTTTCTTTTTCTAGGCCCTACAGGTGTAGGAAAAACTGAACTTGCTAAATCATTAGCAAGTTCATTGTTTGATGAAGAGGAGGCTTTATTGAGACTTGACATGAGTGAATATATGGAGAGAAATGCTGTTTCAAGACTCTTAGGGGCACCGCCTGGATACGTTGGTTACGAAGAAGGTGGGCAATTAACAGAAGCCATTAGAAAAAGACCTTATGCCGTTTTACTCCTTGATGAGATAGAAAAAGCTCATCCAGAAGTTTTTAATATCCTTTTACAGGTGTTAGATGATGGAAGACTCACCGATTCTCAAGGTCGAACAATAGATTTTAGAAATACAGTTATTGTTATGACCAGCAATCTTGCTAGCAAAGCAATCTTAAACAATTCACTTAAGGTTCAAAGAGAGAATGCAAATAATAATATTCTTGCACAAGAATTAGATCAAAAAATCAACGAAGCTCTGACAAACCATTTTCGACCAGAGTTTTTGAACCGCATTGATGAAGTAATAAGATTTAGTCCACTAAAGCCTGAAAGTTTAGAACAAATAGTGCGACTTCAACTTGAAGAACTAAAGAAGCTTCTCAAGCACCAAGGTTTAGATCTTTATGTTGACGAAAACACTATTAAAACTCTTGCTGATGAAGGCTATGAACCTGAATATGGGGCCAGGCCGCTAAGAAGAGTAATTCGAAGAAGATTAGAAAACCCACTGGCAACGCAAATTTTAGAAGAGGCTTTTGAAGGTGCCAGATCAATAAGGGTAGAGACAAAAGATGATGAGGATAAAAAACTTCTTTTTTTAATAGATAACTAATCCATCAAACATAAGTTAGTCTAGGTTTATAGCCATTATTTTTAAAAGCCCCCTCCTTTTAATCTTCCCAAATTGACAAGTCCAACCTCTCAAGAGGATCAAGAAAAGGTAATTCCTGCAAAACAGGAAAAGACTGCCTTAAAAAAAAGTTTTTTATCCTCTACAATTGATGAAATGAAACTTGTTGTATGGCCTTCACGCCAACAACTTTTCAGCGAATCTGTTGCTGTGATTTTAATGGTCACTTTATCAGCAGTATCTATTGCTGCTGTAAGCCGTTTTTATGGATGGGCCTCTACTCAGATATTCCGCTGAGTTCATTAATCTAAATTTTAAACCTCTAACAATTTTTTCCAGTGTCAGATATTGAAACCACCCCTACTAAAGATTCACAAATTATTAATAAATCAGAGACAATTGAAGATAATCAATCACATTTTGCAAACCAAGCAATAAAAACAAATATTGCACGTTGGTACGCTATTCAAGTTGCCTCCAGCTGCGAAAAGAAGGTAAAAGCGACACTTGAACAAAGGGCTATTACTCTTGGTGTTAGTGACAGAATCATAGAGATAGAAATCCCTCAAACACCTGCAATCAAGCTAAAAAAAGATGGTAGTAGGCAGACCACAGAAGAAAAGGTGTTCCCTGGATATGTGTTGGTTCGTATGGTTTTAGATGAAGACACAATGATGGCAGTAAGAAGTACTCCCAATGTAATTAATTTTGTTGGTGCAGAAGACCGAAGAGCTACTGGTAAAGCAAGAGGGCATATAAAACCTCGCCCTCTTAGCAGACAAGAGGTTAATAGAATTTTCAAACGCGCAGCTGAGAAGAAAACTGTTGTCAAGTTGGATGTAGAAGAAGGCGATCAGATTGTTGTAACTTCAGGTCCTTTTAAAGATTTCCAAGGAGAAGTAATCGAAGTTTCAGGAGAAAGAAACAAACTTAAGGCGCTTTTATCAATTTTCGGAAGAGAAACTCCTGTAGAACTTGAATTTTCTCAAATAAGCAAACAAAATTGATTTTTTAATTTCCCTTTGCTGTCTGGTCAGTCTAGGAGTTAAGTTTATTAGATAATTTATCTGATTATTTTCAGATTTACCGTATTAGTTCAATTTTCAGCCGATGGCAAAGAAAGTAGTAGCCCTGATCAAGTTGGCCTTACAGGCTGGCAAAGCCAACCCAGCCCCTCCCGTTGGACCTGCGCTAGGTCAACATGGGGTGAACATAATGGCGTTTTGTAAAGAATACAATTCGCGCACCCAAGACAAAGCTGGCTTTGTTATTCCTGTAGAAATATCCGTTTTCGAAGATAGAAGTTTTACTTTCATAACAAAAACTCCTCCTGCTTCTGTTTTGATAACTAAAGCAGCAGGTATTGCAAAAGGGTCAGGAGAGTCAGCGAAAGGAGATGCTGGTTCGATTAGCAAAAGTCAACTTGAAGAAATTGCCAAGACAAAACTTCCAGATCTCAACTGCAGCAACATCGAATCAGCGATGAAAGTTATTGAGGGAACTGCCAAAAATATGGGGGTTTCCATAAAGGACTAATTAAATCGTAAAATCATCAAACGTTCTCTTTAAAGGGGGAGACTAAAAGTCGAATGGACCCCAATTTATTATGAAAAACTTTTCTAAACGAATGACAACGTTACTTTCCAAAGTGGAAGAGCGTTCATATTCTCCAATTGAAGCCATAAAGCTAGTCAAGGAGAATGCAAATGCAAAATTCGATGAGACTATTGAAGCTCATATAAGGCTAGGTATTGACCCAAAATATACTGATCAACAACTCAGGACGACAGTTGCCCTACCAAGTGGTACTGGCCAGAAAATACGAATAGCAGTAGTTACGCGTGGTGAAAAAGTATCTGAAGCGACTAAAGCAGGCGCAGATTTAGCTGGAGAGGAAGATCTAGTTGATTCAATAAACAAAGGGGAAATGAACTTCGACCTGCTAATTTCTACTCCGGATATGATGCCCAAAGTGGCAAAACTTGGAAGAGTACTTGGGCCTAGAGGACTTATGCCTAATCCAAAGGCTGGGACAGTTACAACTGATTTAGCAGGGGCTATTAAAGAATTTAAAGCAGGAAAACTTGAATTTAGAGCAGATAAAGCTGGAATTGTGCATGTTCGATTTGGTAAAGCAAGTTTTTCGGAAGAAGCTCTTCTTGAAAATTTGAAGACATTGCAATTAACAATCGAAAAAAATAAACCAAGCGGAGCAAAAGGAAAATTCTGGAGAAGCTTTTTTATTACATCTACCATGGGACCATCAGTAGAAGTAGATATCAACGAATTACAAGACTTGCAGAAAGAAAAGTGACCCGCATTGTTGTAAATTAAGTGAGTGGCATAACCACAAGGGCATGCGCCCAGCCAAAGACAGCAGGTCTGAAGCTATTAAACTTTTGTTTTAATAGAATCTATAAATCCCGCCGAGGCATACGCAGGGTTTTATCTTTTTGGATTGAATCGTTAGCGGCCTCGATTCCTCAAGAGGAATATGGCCGCATGTCCAGTTCTTCCCCCGATTCGATCCAATTATTATGGGCCGCACGCTGGAAAGCAAAAAACAGATCGTCGAAACATTAGAGGGTCTACTAGACAACTCCGAAATGGCTTTAGTTCTTGATTACAAGGGCTTATCCACAAAAGAGATGTCTGACTTGCGCTCAAGATTGCATAAAAGCGATGGCGTCTGCAAGGTCACTAAAAATACCTTAATGCGTCAAGCCATAAAAGGAAAAGATTCCTGGACTGGTTTGGAGTCATTGCTCACTGGAACTAACGCCTTTGTTTTAATCAAAGGAGATGTTGGGAGTGCTGTTAAAGCTGTACAAGCATTTCAAAAGGAAACTCAAAAGTCTGAGACTAAAGGAGGTCTTTTCGAAGGCAAACTTTTGTCTCAAGATGAGATCAAGGCGATTGCAAAACTTCCTAGCAAGGAAGCACTTATGGCACAAATTGCAGGTGCAATGAATTCCATAACAAGCAAAATCGCTATTGGTATAAATGAGGTCCCATCTGGACTTGCAAGGTCTCTTAAACAACATTCTGAGAGCGGCGAGAGCTGATACTTATGTTTAACAATTTGTTTTCTACTTACTAAGTTGCTGATTTAAACCATGTCTGCAAAAACCGATGAAATCTTAGATTCATTAAAAAGCCTATCTTTGCTTGAAGCTTCAGAGCTTGTTAAGCAAATAGAAGAGGCTTTTGGTGTATCTGCTGCCGCATCTGCTGGCGTTGTCATGGCAGCTCCTGGAGCTGCTGCTAGTGGCGATGGTGGTGATGCTGCCGAAGAAAAAACTGAATTTGAGGTAGTTTTAGAAAGCTTTGACGCTTCATCTAAAATCAAAGTCCTTAAAGAAGTTAGAAATGCCACAGGTTTAGGCCTTGGCGAAGCAAAAGCCTTAGTTGAAGCTGCTCCAAAAACAATAAAAGAAGGAGCAACGAAAGAAGATGCTGAGGCTCTAAAAAAAGCAATTGAGGCTGTTGGCGGAAAAGTAACTTTAAAATAAGTATCTTTACTGGAAAAACACCTGTTTTCTGCTTATATGAAACCGGTCTATTTAGACCGGTTTTTTTATGTCTAAAGAAGAAAAATTTGCGATTACTGCAGCAACGGATGGTGCATGTAGTGGTAATCCTGGCCCAGGCGGCTGGGGAGCATTAATTAGATTCCAAGATGGGAGTGAAGTTGAATTTGGAGGTTTCAGCCCAGAAACAACAAATAATCGTATGGAATTACAGGCTGCATTATTTGTTCTAGAAAAATTTAAAAAAATAAAATTTGCACCCTCAATAACTATTAAAACTGATAGCAAATATTTAATTGATGGGATGGAAAAATGGATGTCAAATTGGAAAAAGAAAGGCTGGAAAACTGCATCTGGCAAGCCAGTTCTGAATCAAGATCTATGGAAAGCTCTTGACAACCCTGAGCTACCAAAAATCAAACTTCAATATGTCAAAGGTCATAGTGGAGAGAGGGATAATGATAGAGTCGACGCAATTGCTGTAGCTTTTTCAAAAGGTCGAAAAATACAACTAAAAGATTTTGTCAAATAATAAAAAAAACGACTTATACAATATTCTTCTTGGCCAGCTTCTATCTCAAGATGAGGGTATTGATGCAGAAATTCTTACAAATTCAGCTCTTAATGCAATTAAATTCGCATCACTTAATAGAAATTTTCCAATAATTTCTAATATCCTTTTAAAAGCATCAAATGATTTTCAAAGAAACAGCTCGAGCTTAAGTCAAATTGTTTTTGGCTCTCACTTTAAAAACCCTATAGGGCTTGCCGCTGGCTTTGATAAGAATGGAGTAGGAGCAGGTCTTTGGAATTATTTTGGATTTGGTTTCGCCGAATTAGGAACTATTACTTGGCATCCCCAAAAAGGTAATCCAAAACCCAGACTTTTCAGAATTGCACAAGAGAAAGCTGCATTGAATCGAATGGGATTTAATAATGAAGGAGCAGAAAAATTTTTAAAAACCTTAGAAAAACAACAAATCCCTGCTCCAGGAAATAGACCTTGTGTCCTAGGAATAAATTTAGGAAAGTCAAAAATCACCCCTCTCGATGAAGCTCATAAAGACTATTCTTTATCTCTAAAACTATTAGCTCCTTTATCAGACTATGCAGTAATCAATGTTAGCTCGCCCAACACCCCAGGCCTTCGTTCATTACAAGGAACACAACAAATCAAAAAATTAATAAGAACACTTAAAGATATATCCAATTGTCCTCCTTTACTTGTAAAAATCGCGCCTGATCTTTCAAATGAAGAAATTGATGAGATATTAAGAGTTGCAATGGAAAATGGGATAGACGGAATCATTGCAATTAATACAAGTGTAAATCGGTTTGATTTGAAACACCTAAAAATCAAAACCGGAAATACTCTTGGCCAAGAGAAAGGAGGTTTGAGTGGACTACCTTTACAAAAAAGAGGACTAGAAGTTATTAGAAGGCTAAGAATTGGTACGAATAATGATTTACCTCTGATTGGCGTAGGTGGAATTAGTTCAGCAAGAGCAGCATGGGAAAGAATTGCAGCTGGGGCATCATTGGTTCAAGTTTATACTGGTTGGATATTTGAGGGACCAAATTTAGTTCCTGACATTTTAGATGGATTAACCTTGCAAATGGAAAAACACGGATTCCGAAACATTACAGAGGTCATCGGTTCAGAAGAGCCATGGAAATAAAAATAAAACAATAAATGAGTATAACTATCTTTTAAACTTAGAATAATATTATCTTAAATTTAATGAAAGTAGACTTCGATAATCATGGAGGTAATATAGAAAAAGAAGCCAGAAAATTAGGTTTATCTACAGATAATATAATCGATGCAAGTGCATCACTAGTCCCTTTCAAATTACCTAAAAAATTAAACAATTATCTTATTAATAGTATAAAGAATGGTTCTATTAGATTTTATCCAGATAGAAGTTATTTTGAATTAAAAAACGCCATTTCAGAATGGCATAATATTGATCCTTCAATGATTTTACCTGGTAATGGAGCCTCTGAATTATTTACTTGGGCCGCAAGAGATGCAAGTTTAAATGGAATAAGCTCTTTACCATCGCCTGGTTTTGGAGACTATCAAAGAGCATTAAAATGCTGGAATGCGCATTATATTTATAACACTTTACCCTTATGTTGGACTACAAGAAAACCTCAACCATTTCCAATTGAACCAAAAACCAATGTCTTATGGATTACAAATCCACACAATCCAACTGGACAATTATGGAGTCGTTCTTCAATAAAAAGATTATTAGATAATTATAAACTTATAATTTGCGATGAGGCATTTATTTCTCTTACACCCGGAGGTGAAAATCAATCAATAATAGATTTAACTAAAAGCTATAAAAACCTTATCGTGATAAGAAGTTTAACTAAGTTCCTAGGTATTGCTGGATTAAGGATTGGATACGCAGTCGCAAGCTCAGATAGATTATTAAAATGGAAAGAAATAAGAGATCCTTGGCCAGTAAATACTCTAGCTATAAATGCAACTAATTTAATCATGAAAGATTCTAAAATGCATAAAAAAAGGTTAAATAAAATCCATAGCTGGATAGAGGAAGAAGGGAAGTGGTTAAATAAAAGTTTATCAGATTTCTCTACTATTAAGCCTCTACCGTCAACTACAAACTTTCAATTAATTAAAAGTGATAGTTCAACATTAAATCTTATTGAGAATTTAAAAAAAAGAGGGGTTTTAGTTAGAGACTGTAGATCATTTATAAATCTGGGTGAAAATTGGATCAGAATAAGTCTCCAAAAAAGAAGCCAAAATATTCAAATTATTAATACATTAAAAGATTACATTAACTAATCGAAGTTATAATATCAAATATCTTATTTTCAGAATTGATGCAATTGTAATTATTCATATTTGATTTCATTTGGCTAAGAGAATTAGAATCTATCAAATTAGATATAATGTTCTTTAATATGTTTTTTTCTGGATCATGCTGATTAACTATTACAGCACCTCCATACCTAGCCATATAAGCAGCATTAAACTCTTGATGTTGATCGGTGGAATTCGGGAAAGGTATTAAAATTGAAGGTGTTTTAGTTACCATTAGTTCACAAATTGCACCAGATCCTGCTCTACTTATTGCAAGGTCAGCATGTTGAAGCAATGCAGGAATTTCATCACTGAAGTGTCTTACAACCAAATTAGGGTGGCTTTTATCTTTATCTAGATTTCTATAAAAACAATCTTTCTTACCGGTCAAGTGAACAACTCTACAACCCTGCTCAATCAAACAAGGCAAGACATTCCTTACCATCTCATTCATTTTTATTGCTCCTTGACTACCTCCCATGATCACAATCAATACCCCCTCTCCTGAAGGGACCCAACTTGGTAGAGAGTGTTCTAATAAAAATTCTGACCTTACAGGTGTTCCAGTAAAACTTGTTCTACATCTTTCTAAATACTCAGATGCTGATGGGATCCCTAAAGCCACATGATCACAAAATCTCCCCATAAGCCTAGTTACTTTGCCAGGGATAGCATTAGATTCATGCAATAAAACCGGGATGCCAGCTATTTTTGCGCCAAGAATACTAGGTGCAGATATGTAGCCACCAGTGGTGAAAATAACGTTAATTTTTTTTTGACGTAACAATATAGAGACTTGAATAGAAGCGAAGAGTAATTTACATAAATCAAACATTTTCCGAAAAATATTTCCTTGTAATCCTCCAACTTTTAACTTTATTAAATTGTATTTTTTTGGAACCAGTTCAACCTCAAGCCTATCTGGTACTCCTAGCCACTCTATTTCCCAAGAATTTGAAAGTGAATCAGCGAATGATAATGCAGGATAAATGTGCCCACCCGTTCCGCTTGCAGCAATTAAAAGGCGAGGCATAAATTAAATAACTTTATCTTTTGAGGCTAAGTTATATTGAGTAAAAAAGGTAGGCGTGAGACATTCACTGACAACCAAATTAATAGGTTTTTTATTGCTATATCCATTAGTGATCAATTCTGCTTTAAGTAAGAATATAAATAATCAGTTATTAAGCAATCAATTAGAGGAAATTCTCAACGAGAGAAATGATGATTTACTGAAAGACCTATTTTCAAAACAATCATTCAATAAATTTAATAAACAGTCTTTAGCTTTTAGGAACAAATACAAAGATTCAAAATGGTCAATTAAAACGATTAGAAATGATCCAAGTCAATCACTTCTAGATATAAAAATTAAATCTAGAAGAACAATTGGAGACCAAATTTATAATCTACATACGATACAAACCGTTAAAATAGAAACTTACAAAAACAAAATAAAAAGCTATCAAGTTATAGATGAAGAATCAATTCTTAATAGTCAAAATTCTCCATTGATTGTAAAAGTAATTTCTCCTGAGAAAGTCCGTACTGGTGAACGATATGAAATAAATTTGATCATTGAAGGACCCCTTGATAATTCATTAACTGCTAGTGGAATGATTTTACTTGAAAACAATGAGAAAATGAATATATCAAATGATTTCTTTGGGATTAAACCTAATCAATCAGGTGGGTTATTTAAATATATTCAAGCACCATTAGAACCTGGTACTCAAACTATTTCAGCTATAATTACCCATCCAGAAGGGATTTATTCAATTACAAAAAAAATAAAAGTAGGTTTATAAAACCTACTTTTAACAATTAGAAAATTTGATTGTAATTATCAAGCATCATCTAGAGCAGAAACTCCAGGAAGAACTTTACCTTCCAAAAGCTCAAGGCTTGCTCCACCCCCAGTCGAGATATGAGACATATTTTTGGCTAAACCTGCTTTCTCAACTGCTGCCACTGAATCTCCACCCCCAATAATCGTGCAGCATCCTTTAGCACTTAATTCAGCCAAAGTATTTGCTATTGCATTTGTTCCATTTGCAAATTTCTCAAATTCAAAGACACCCATCGGTCCATTCCAAATAACAGTTTTGCAATCTTTCAAAGCATTCTGAAAAAGTTCAACTGATTCTGAACCAATATCCAATCCCATCCAACCTTCGCTAATAGAGTCTACTTTTGAAATTTTACTATTTGCATCAGGAGAAAAATTATCAGCCAACACAACATCGCTTGGCAAAAGAAACTCAACTCCTTTATCTTTTGCTTTCTTCTCCAAAGCACTAGCTAATTCAAGCTTATCTTCCTCTACAAGACTATTACCAACCGATAATCCTCTAGACTTATAAAAGGTAAATATCATACCTCCACCAACAATTATCTTGTCACATTTATCAATCAAAGATTCCAAGACACCGATCTTACTACTTACTTTTGAACCCCCAACTATTGCTGCCAATGGTCTTTTAGGTTGATCTATGGCTCCTTGAAGGTACTGCAGCTCTTTTTCCATTAAATAGCCTGCAACACAAGGACTTAAGAACTTTGTAACCCCCTCAGTAGAGGCATGCGCACGGTGGGCAGCTCCAAAAGCATCGTTAACATAAACTTCTGCCAAAGAAGCTAATTCTTTGGCAAATTCAGTATCGTTTTTTTCTTCCCCAGCAATAAATCGAACATTTTCCAAAAGGACAACATCACCATTAGACATAGCATCTACTTTTGACTTAGCTTCTGCTCCTATACAACTTTCAGTTTTTACAACTGTTTTACCAAGCAATTCACTTAGTCTTTGAGCAACAGCAGTCAAACGCATTGTTTCATTAACCTTTCCTTTTGGCCTCCCAAAATGAGCAGAGAGAACAACTTTTGCACTCTTCTCAAGAAGGTCATTGATAGTTGGCAAAGCAGCACGAATTCTTGTGTCATCAGTTATTTGCCCCTCATCTCCTAGTGGGACATTAAAATCAACTCTCACTAAAACACGTTTGCCGCATAAGTCTTCAGCGCCGAGACTTGACAGGGAACGCTTAGACATAATGTATGGGATTCAGAAAGGAAACTGAGTGACCATAGCTCTTCAAAGGCACCAATTGGGTAATTACTAAGACACAGAAAAAATCTACCTAACCCCTTGAGAACCTAAGAACGAATTTTTAGATATTAAAAATTTATAGTTAAAATAATTAATTGCCCCTAAAATACCTGCAATTACAGGAAAATATAAACTTACAATTTAAAGATAGAAATCTAATTTTTTTTGAACTTACACTATGAGCAATAGTGATTCATCGGTATTTATCAAATATTGTAATTCTATCAATCTACATTTATCAATAAAATTGAACTCTCATCAGGATATTATGAATAATCCAATTATGATTATCAACTTATTTAATCTTTTCAGATAATGAGTTGAGCTTAGAATTTTAAAAAACTACACTTCCAAAATAAATCAAAAATCAACTTTTACAATTTTTAGATTAATCAATTTCAACCAAATTATTTTTAAAATTCCGTGAACAAGCAACTTATACAGTGGTATCCAGGGCACATTGCTAAAGCCGAAAAACAATTAAAAGAAAATCTGAATAAAGTTGATCTAGTTTTCGAAGTGCGAGACGCAAGAATACCCCTTGCCACTTCTCATCCATATCTCCAAAAATGGTTAAAAGGAAAGAAGCAAATATTAGTTCTCAATAGAAAAGACATGATCAATGTCGATGCCCATAAAGCATGGGATAAAAAATTAAGATCAGAGGGAAAAGTCCCGTGGTGGTGTGATGCAAAAGCTGGAACAGGCGTTCTCCAAATAAAACAGGCCGCCATTCGCGCTGGGCAAGAATTGAATCAAAGGCGTATTGACCGAGGGATGAAAAATCGTGCAATTAGAGTGCTAACTCTTGGTTTTCCAAATGTAGGAAAATCTGCTCTCATTAACAGACTAGTTAAAAAAAAGGTTGTGTCCAGCTCTAGAAAACCTGGAGTCACGAGAAGTTTGAGATGGATAAGATTGGGACAAGATCTGGATCTGTTGGATGCTCCTGGAGTTCTACCGCCTAAATTCGAAGATCAAAATGCCGCATTAAAACTCGCTATTTGTGATGATATTGGTCAAGCCGCATACGATACGGAACAGGTAGCCATTAACTTTATGAAACTTCTTGAAACGTTAGAAAATTCCCAAGAAGCGGGAATCAAGTCAATGTGTCTTCAAAAAAGATACGGAGTATTTGTCAATGAAACTATTAAAGACAAATCTTCATGGCTACTTTCAGCAGCAGAACGTCACACTTCTGGAGATACTAGAAGAATGTCTCAAAGATTACTTGATGATTTTCGCAAAAATCTATTGGGCAATATCTCTCTTGAACTTCCCTAATGGATAAAGAAATCAAGCATCAATTTGGGCAGGGACCAGGTGAAATATTTGAGGGTGAATATAAGAAGCCTTTGCCTATGCGCCTTGACAGATGGCTGGTAAGTCAACGAGTTGAACAAAGTAGAGCTCATATTCAAAAATTCATTGAAGCAGGTTTCGCAAAAGTAAACGGTAAAACGGGAAAAGCTAAAACACCCGTCAGGCCAGGTGACATAATTCAACTTTGGGTCCCGCCGCCTGAGCCTCTTCCTTACTTAAAACCAGAAGAAATTGATTTAGATATCTTATATGAAGATAATCATTTAATAGTCATTAATAAAACAGCAGGAATAGCAGTGCATCCTGCGCCAGGGAACAAATCAGGAACTTTAGTCAATGGATTAATCAATCATTGTCCAGACTTACCTGGCATCGGAGGTAAATTAAGACCTGGAATAGTTCATCGCTTAGATAAAGACACAACTGGATGCATCGTCGTAGCAAAGACTCAAGAAGCCTTAGTTAAACTACAAATTCAAATACAAAAAAGAGTAGCCTCAAGAAATTATATGGCTGTTGTCCATGGTGCTGTTAAAGACAATGAAGGCATGATTGTCGGGTGTATTGGCCGCCATCCAAAAGATAGAAAAAAATATGCTGTGGTTGATGAGGACTCTGGTAGATATGCTTGTACACATTGGAAATTAATTGAAAATCTAGGAAGTTTTTCTCTACTTAAATTCAAACTTGATACAGGTAGAACGCATCAAATTCGTGTTCATAGTGCACATATTGGTCACCCTATTATTGGAGACCAAACTTACAGTAGGTGCAAAAAATTGCCTATTAAACTTAGTGGCCAAGCATTACATGCAATTGAATTGGGTTTAATACACCCAATAACATTAGAGAAAATGAAATTCACAGCTCCATTGCCAAAAGATTTTGAACGACTTTTAAAAGTATTACAACCTAAAAATAATATTATTTCGGAAGTCTTGGACATGCCTTAACCATCTTTTTTGTTAAGTATTTTTGAGGATTATTTAACAAATTCTTACCAGAATTCTCTTCGATAATTTTTCCCTTATCAAACACTAATACTCTGTGACAAAAGCCTGCCGCAACTGACAAGTCATGAGTTATGAATAGCATGGACAGTTTTAATCTTTCTTGCAGCGAGCGTAGCAACTCCAAAACTTCTGCTTGAATTTCTGCATCTAACATACTGACACTTTCATCACAGATAAGTATTTTGGGAGCAACTGCAAGTGCTCTTGCGATAACAACTCTTTGCTGTTGTCCTCCTGAAAGTTGTGTAGGTAAGCGTTGTTCATACATTGCTGTGGGCGTTAAACCTACTAGTTGTAAAAGATTACGAGCTTTTTCTCTAGCTTGAGATCTACTTGACAATTTATGGATAAGGATTGGATCTATAATTGCATCCATTACTGACATCTTAGGATTCAAAGAAGCTGAAGGATCTTGAAAAATAATTTGAATATACTTACGTAATTGTTTTAAAGATTTCCTATTGATAGTTGAAATATTCTCTCCAAGGAAAAAAACACTTCCACCTCTCGTAGGCAATAAACCAGTCAACGCTCTACATAGAGTACTCTTACCACATCCTGATGGGCCTACGATACCAAGAGTTTCGCCTTCATACAGAGAAAAGGTAACTTCATTAACAGCTTTCAACCAAAAAGAATTTAAGGGCCAAAAGCCTAAATTATGCCAGCAACGTAATCTATTCACTCTCAATAATACAGTACTTTTATTAATTATTTCTCTCTCAGAACCCTCTAAAATTCTTCCTGAATTAACTAATCTTTGAGCAATATCAGTTTTTGGATTACCAACAATATCTTTAATATTACCAGATTCCACTATTTGCCCATAATCAAGTATTGCAATTTTATTACACCATTTATATACCATAGATAAATCATGACTAATTAATAGTAAAGCAGTCCCAATCTCATCACAAAGTAAACTCAATTCGCTCATGATCTGATCAGCAACTATTGTATCCAAGCTAGTTGTAGGTTCATCAGCAATTATCAAAGGAGGTCTTAAACAAATTGCCAAAGCTATTGCTACACGTTGTCGCATCCCTCCACTAAATTCATGTGGAAAAGAATTAAATCTTAAAGGATCTATTCCAACTTTTTCTAATAAGTTTTTAGCTTTTGTTACTAAGTTGTAAATTGGTTCAGAGTTGTAATGAGCTTTAAAAGTATCAACCAAATGATCACCAACAGTCATCAAAGGATTTAAACGTGACATTGGATCTTGAAATATCAATCCAACCTCTTTCCCTCGAATAGCTTGTAAAGCAACCTTGTCTAGATCTAATACATTTTTTCCATTTAGAAGAATCTCACCATCACAAAAACATCCTTTAGGAAGAAGCTGCATTACAGCCTTAGCAACAGTACTTTTACCACATCCAGAACTACCAACTAATGCAAGCCTATCGCCACGATTAATATTCAGATTTAAGCCTCTCAACACGGAAGTTGTACTATTTGGATAGATAGCATTTAGTTTATTTATCTTTAGAACTTCTTTTGATGAATTATTCATAAAAAGGTAGCAAGAAATGTTGAGTTTGAATAAAATAAATTAAGCTCCGGTGCTGATGCCTAAAGTCACCTCTGCACACAATTCAAACCAGACACATAACGTCTGTGATGATTTTTTTGATGGCCAACCGGCACTTAGAACTCATCAGATCAAAAATATTGATGATTATGAAATTATTTTGCCAGAGTGGTTAAAAAATTGCATTGAAAATATTCCGCCGGGGATAGGAGCAAGTTGCCCAAGAGATTCTGAAGCACTTTTAGTTGCCGCTTTTGATCTTGCATTTCAATTGCATAAAGGGCAATACAGAAAAAGTGGTGAACCTTACATAACACATCCAGTTGCAGTAGCTGACTTACTAAGAGAGATAGGTGCAAGCGCTAGTGTGATTGCAGCAGGTTTTTTACATGACGTCGTCGAAGATACAGAAATAACACCAGAACAACTTGAGGGTTATTTTGGCAATGAAGTTAGATATCTAGTTGAAGGTGTTACTAAATTAGGCGGAATTCATTTTAATAATCGAACAGAAGCTCAAGCAGAAAACCTCCGTAAAATGTTTCTAGCTATGGCTAGCGATATTCGTGTTGTACTTGTGAAGCTTGCAGATAGGCTTCACAATATGAGAACTATTAGTTTCTTAGAGAAAGAGAAGCAAACTCGAATAGCAAAAGAAACGAGAGAAATTTATGCTCCACTCGCAAACCGTTTAGGAATAGGACGCTTCAAATGGGAACTAGAGGACCTAGCATTTAAACTTTTAGAGCCAGATCCCTTTAGAGAAATCCAACAACAAATAGCTAGTAAACGTAGTGAAAGAGAAGAGAGATTAAATATAACTGTTCAATTGCTAAGAGATCGCTTGAACTCAGCAGGGCTTAGCCAATGCGAAGTTAGTGGAAGACCAAAGCATTTATACGGAATATGGAGCAAAATGCAAAGACAACAAAAAGAATTCCATGAAATTTTTGATGTTGCTGCTCTTAGAATTCTTGTCTCAGATGTCGAGACATGCTATCGAGCTCTTGCTGTTGTCCATGACACATTCAGGCCTATACCTGGTCGATTTAAAGACTATATAGGCCTCCCAAAACCAAATGGCTACCAATCTCTACATACAGCCGTAATAGGTAGCCATAGGCCTATTGAGGTGCAAATCAGAACTCCTGAAATGCATAGAGTTTCAGAATTTGGAATCGCAGCTCACTGGAAGTATAAAGAGGGAGGATCTCCTGCTAATCCGGATTCGGAAAAATTCAATTGGTTACGCCAATTAGTTGAATGGCAGCAAGAAGATGGGGTTAATGATCACAATGACTATCTTGCATCAATAAAAGAGGACTTATTTGATGAAGAAGTATTTGTTTTTACTCCAAAAGGAGATGTTTTGGGACTAAGAAATGGTTCAACAGCAATCGATTTTGCTTATCGTATTCACTCTGAAGTAGGGAATCATTGCAATGGTGCAAGAATTAATGATCGTCTTTGTGTGCTATCAACACCTCTTGAAAATGGGGATTTCGTTGAGATCCTCACTCATAAGAGCTCTCATCCAAGCTTAGATTGGTTAAATTATGTAGCCACACCCACAGCTAGAAATCGCATTAGACAATGGTATAAAAAAAGTCATCGTCAAGAAACAATATTAAGAGGGAAGGAACTACTAGAACAAGAGTTTGGTCGTAAAGGATTTGATAATTTACTAAAAGGTGAAGCAATAACAAAAGTTACCGAGAGATGTCATCTAAAGTCTACGGAAGATTTATTAGCTTCACTTGGATTTGGAGCATTAACCCTACATCAAGTAATTAATAAATTTAAAGAAGAGATAAAAATACAAAACCAGCCACCCGAGGCTGAATTAAGCGATATTGAGCTAGCGAGCCAAATTGGGTCACAAGCAAATCCAGCTTCAAATAAATCAAAAATATCTAAAACAAAATATTCGCCAATAGCCGGTTTAGAAGGGCTTGACTATCGACTAGGGGGGTGTTGCAGCCCTTTACCAGGAGAATCAATAGTTGGGACAGTTGCACTTGGTAATCATGGGATCACGATACATCGAACTAATTGTGTCAATATACAATCAGTACCTAACAATCGAAGATTATCGGTTAAGTGGAATAGCAATACACATATCAAAGAAGAGAAATTTCCTATTCAATTAAGAATTGAAGTTATTGATAGGGTCGGAGTGCTTAAAGATATATTAATGAGACTTTCTGATAGAAGTATTAATGTAATCGATGCAAGAGTTAAGACATCTCATGGCAAACCTGCATGTATAGACCTTAGAGTTGAACTTGAAAGTGTTAATCAATTAGAAATTACTATCAATCAAATACGTTCAATGGTTGATGTCTTAGATATCGCCAGAACAGGAATTAATTAGCATTTCAAATCATCCGAAAGACTATTGAAAACAAATAAATAATATATAATGTCTAAAAATTTAAATTTTATTAGAAAGTTTTTTGAGTAAAAAATATAAACCAAGCCCACCAACTACTCCAGTCAGTAGCCCCATACATATCGAGCCTAATATCAGTCGAGAACTCAAATACCAACCTTGATACCACAACTCATTGGTAGTTATATGGCTAAAATCTACAATTATTTTGTCTTTATTAAGCATTAAAGAACCTAGTCTATAATTAAAATAATAAAGAGGCACATAAGTAAATGGGTTGCTAATCCAGGTTCCAACAGCCGCTAAAATACTATTTCCTTTTAAGATTTTTGCTAAAAACACACCCATCAAGGTTTGCAAACCAAAGAATGGAAAGCAACCACTAAATATCCCCACGCCAAACCCTAACGCTCTCTTAGAAGGAGAACCTTCCTGATTCCAGAGCCAAGAGATAAAATTACGAATTCTTTGTATTAGATTTAGAAAGATTTTTTTCATATTTTTAAAAAAATCTTGGTCCAAAAAAGAAACCTAGATTTGATCTTAGTGAAGATTGCGTGATTATTGATTAATGAATTCGTTTTCCCCTACTGAAGATACTATTGCTGCAATTGCGACGGCCGTTTCACCCGGCCAAGGAAGCGTCGCTGTCATTAGGATTTCTGGCTCCTCAGCAATTGAGATAACTAAAGCTATTGTTCATATTCCAGGAACGCATGATTGGAGCACTCACACAGTGCTTTACGGATATGTAACCGAAGCAGATCAAACAATGTATATCGATGAAGTATTAATATTAATAATGAAAGGGCCACGAAGCTTCACGGGTGAGGATGTAGTAGAAATACATTGCCATGGTGGAATCATTGCAGTCCAAAAGATCCTTGAAAGAATACTGGATATCCCAAGCGTTCGAAGAGCAGAACCAGGTGAGTTTAGTCAAAGAGCAGTGCTTAATGGTCGCATTAGCCTTACTCAAGCAGAATCAATTAGTGAACTGGTGTCAGCAAGAAGTCGAAAAGCAGCAGAACTCGCGATTAATGGAATTGAAGGAAATATTCAAACTACGATTCAATCAATCAGGCAACGATTGATTGAGCAACTAACGGAAATTGAAGCAAGAATAGATTTTGAAGAAGATCTTCCAATCCTAGATGAACAACATGTAAAGAATGAAATCATCGCAATCAAAAAAGAAATCAACGACCTAATAGATAATGCAAAAAGAGGATCTTGGGTTCGCTCTGGCTTAAAAGTTGCACTAACTGGGAAGCCTAATGTAGGGAAAAGCTCCTTATTGAATAGGCTTTCCAAACAAGAAAAAGCCATTGTGACTGACCTACCTGGAACTACTAGAGATCTTTTGGAAAGTGAGATTGTCTTAGAGGGAATACCAGTAACTTTTATTGATACAGCAGGTCTAAGAGAGACTAAAAATATCATCGAAAAAATTGGTATTTCTAGAACAAAAAAAACTTTAATTCAAGCTGACCTCATCATATTAATCTTTGATTATTCAAACGGATGGACTAGTGAAGATGAATCAATACTAAAACAATTACCCGTTAATATTCCACTCTTGATTGTTGGAAATAAATCTGATTTAAAGAGTAATCAATCTTTTAAAAAAGTTCCAAAAAATATATTAGAAAAAGAAAATCTAGTTATTATAAGTGCAAAAACTGGAAATGGAGAAGAAAATCTAATTAATTACCTCTTAAAGAAATGTGGTTCTTCTCAAACCCATGGATTGGATATTGCTCTAAATGAAAGACAACTTGATCTAGCAAAATCAACAATGGAATCATTGGAAAATATTAATAAAGTTTTCGATGAAAATCTTCCATGGGATTTCTGGACCATAGACTTAAGACAAGCTATTAATTATTTAGGAGAGCTAACAGGTGAAGATTTAACAGAAAACTTACTTGATAATATATTTTCAAAATTCTGTATTGGTAAATAATCAAGCAATTTCTATCTACTAATTATTGTCGATTGTAAAAATATAATATAAGTAATAGCAAACTCCTCCAATCAATAATGCAACCATAATATTTACACTATGAACAACGTCCACTTGATCCAAAGAGCAAAGATTAAGTTAATTAAAGCATATGGTTAACATATAACAAAGAAAAAATATTAAAAAGTTTCTATTTTCTTAAAAATATTTAAAACAAAATTAGCTTAAGAAATTTAAAAAATAGAAAAAAATATTTTTTATAAATGGTTTTAGCATTGGTATAGTAATAAATGTATTTATTGTATTGTGGATCTTCGCTCACCAAAGCTACATAAAATATTAGACACCTGGATTGAGGAAGATCTCGGTGATGGAGATCTCACAAGATTTGTCCTCAACGACAGAAGTGCATCAGCTCACTGGGTTGCAAAAGAGGATGGAACTTTTTGTGGTGGAGATCTAGTCAAACTAATTTTTAGAAAGATTGATCCACAAGTTAATATTCAACTGCTAATAAAGGATGGTCAGAAGTTTGAAAAGAATCAAAGACTCCTAGAATTAAAGGGGTCATCCTCTTCCTTAGTAGCAGGTGAGCGAGTAACTTTAAATGTAGCCATGCATCTTTCTGGTATTGCTACATCTACAGCTTTACTGGTAACTAAACTATCAGGATCCAATGTGAAGTTAGCAGACACCCGTAAAACCACTCCAGGCCTAAGAATATTCGAAAAATATGCTTTCCATTGTGGTGGTGGAGTCAATCATAGACTTGGATTAGATGATGCTGCCATGTTGAAAGAGAATCATATTGAGTGGTCTCAGGGGATTAGCGAGAGTATCAAAATTTTAAGAAATACTATTCCATGGACAAAAAAAATAATTGTCGAAGCAGAAACTCCCACCCAAGCAAAAGAAGCTGTAGAGGCAGGCGCTGATGGTGTTTTACTTGATGAAATGTCTATTCAAACCATATCGAGATTAGTACCAGAATTACGTCAACTTTCAAAAAATATTAATTCCAAATACGTCTCACAAAATATTGTGATTGAAGTTTCTGGAATCAACGCAAATAATTTGTCAGACTATATTTTTACAGGTATTGATCTAATCTCAACTAGTGCACCAATCACTAAAAGCAAATGGATAGATTTTAGTATGCGCTTTGACTAAAAAATGAAAAACAGTTTTCTGACATTATCCAAAAAATCTTAAACGTATCTACCTAACCATAAATATCATGCTTGAAATATCCACCAGATTAGAAGAAGCCCTGAATAGAGCTTTCATTAAAGTATTCCCAAAAGAGGGTCGAAGTTCAAAAACTTCTTCAATACTCACAGGTCCTAATTTAGTCCCCGCATCCAAGCCGGAATTTGGAGATTTTCAAATAAATTGTGCTTTAGCACTCGCAAAAGAAATAAAACAACCTCCTCGTAATATTGCACAACAAATAGCTGATCAACTACAAAAAGATAATGATTTTATTAAAATATGTAATCCACCACTCATTGCAGGTCCAGGTTTTATAAACCTATCTATAAATTCAAAAACACTTATATCGGAAATCCATTTTCGTCTAAATGATAAAAGATTGGGAGTCCCTCTAAAACAATTCAATAGTGAAAAAATAGAAGATGGGAAAAGCAATAACCGCGTGATTATTGATTTTTCCAGTCCAAATATTGCTAAAGAAATGCATGTTGGGCACTTACGATCAACAATTATTGGAGACTCCTTAGCTCGGGTTCTTGAATTCTGCGGTTATGAAGTCTTACGACTCAACCATGTGGGAGATTGGGGTACACAATTTGGCATGCTCATCACTCATCTGAAAGAGGTTGTACCAGAGGCTCTACATACAAAAGATGTCGTAGAAATAAGTGATCTTGTAAATTTCTATCGTCAAGCAAAAAAAAGATTTGATGAAGATCAAATCTTTCAAAATAAATCTAGAAGTGAGGTTGTTAATTTACAAGCAGGTGATCAAAAAAGTCTAATAGCGTGGCAATTGCTCTGCAATCAATCCAGAAAAGAGTTTCAAAAGATCTACGATCGACTTGATATCAAGCTGACTGAAAGAGGTGAATCCTTTTATAATAAATTTTTAGTAGATGTTATTAATGATTTAAAAACTAAAAATTTATTAGTAAATGATCAAGGAGCTCAATGTATTTTCCTTGATGGAGTAGTAGGAAAAGACGGAAAACCTCAACCAATAATTATTCAAAAAAGTGACGGGGGTTTTAATTATGCAACCACTGATTTAGCAGCCATTAAATACAGAGTAACTACTCCCCCGCATGGAGATGGAGCATTCCGATTGATTTATGTCACAGATGCCGGGCAAGCATCACATTTCTCTGGAGTTTTTCAAATTGCAAAGCTTGCAAATTGGATTCCTACAGATTGCCAAATCGAGCATGTCCCCTTTGGTCTTGTCCAAGGAGAAGATGGTAAGAAGTTAAAAACTCGTTCTGGAGAAACAATTAAATTAGTAGATCTTCTAGATGAAGCAATTCAACGAGCAAGAGAAGATCTAAAAAATCGTCTCAACACTGAAAGTAGATCAGAGAATGAAAGTTTTATAGATAAAGTTTCTACGACTGTCGGGATTGCAGCCATCAAGTATGCGGATCTAAGTCAAAATAGAGTTTCTAATTACCAATTTAGTTTTGATAAGATGCTCTCTTTGCAGGGGAATACAGCACCATATTTACTTTATGCATTGGTACGAATAGCGGGAATATCTCGCAAAGGTGGAGATTTAAATGTATTGGATCAGAATATTCAGTTCAATGAACCACAAGAGTGGGCCTTGATTCGCAAACTATTGGAACTTGATTGTACTATCGCTGAAGTCGAAAAAGAACTGCTTCCTAATCGTCTATGCGGGTATTTATTTGAATTAAGTCAGGTCTTTAACAGATTCTATGATCAAGTTCCTATTTTAAAAGCAAGTGAACCTTTAAGAACTAGTAGACTTGCGTTATGCTCTATCACTGCAGATACACTTAAACTTGGGATGACTTTGCTAGGCATCCCCACTCTGGAAAGAATGTAATGGAAAAAACAGAAAATTCATTTATTGATCTACCAAATCCCAGGAAAGATATCGAGGATTTACAGCCATATTCAGCACCACTGGAAGGAAGACGAAATTTACTAAGACTAGACTTTAATGAAAACACTATTGGACCAAGCCCACTAGTACTTAAATCTCTCAGAGAAATAAGCAGAGATGAAATCTCTATTTATCCTGAATACTCAGGTTTAACAGAAAAAGTAGTAGAAGCTCTCACTAAACAAAATTCAAGAGTGAATATAAAATCATCTGAAATTGGTATTTTTAATGGTGTAGATGCAGCAATAAATGCTATTTTTCATGCCTATGGCGACTTTGATGATGTAATGCTAACAACATCGCCTACTTTTGGATATTACACTCCTTGCGCACAAATGCGAGGAATGAAAATCAACTCAATACCTTATGAGGGGAAAAATTTTCAATATCCATTTGATAGCATTTGCGAATTCATTACTGAAAATCATCCAAAAATTTTACTCATCTGCAACCCCAATAATCCCACTGGAACAAGGTTAAGTCCAGAAAGAATTATAGAGATCGCTAAACTTTCATCTGAAACACTAGTTGTCGTCGATGAACTTTATGAGGCGTTTACAGGTGATAGTGTTCTACCAATTATAAATTTCCAAAAGACACCTAATCTTGTTGTATTAAGATCGCTTTCTAAAACTGCTGGTTTAGCAAGTTTAAGAATTGGGTTTGCCATTGGTCATTCTACAGTAATTAATATAGTTAATAGAGTTACTGGTCCTTATGACGTCAATAGCTTTGCTGTGATTGCTGCTTTTGCAGCACTTAAAGATCAATCCTATATTGATTCGTATGTGAACGAAGTACTTGAGGCTCGTAATTGGATCAAAGATCAATTCGATAAGTACCACGTTAAGCATCATATTGATGGAGGAAACTATTTTCTACTTTGGCCAAAATCAAACCCAAAACAAGTTGAGCAAAAGTTAAAGTCATATGGCATTCTAATTAGAAATATGGATAAGAAAAAAAATTTAAAAGGATCTATAAGAGTGAGTATTGGAACAATTGAGCAGATGAAAAAATTCTGGTCAGCTTTCAAGATTGTCGATGAAGTTTAGTTTAGATTAATTTATTACGTCTGTACAACTTGAGACAATCTAGGTAGCTTGTGCTATCTCCAAGAAATTAGAGAGTAACTTATGACCAGCTTCAGTCAATACACTCTCCGGATGGAACTGTACCCCGTATATGTGCGGATAATCTTTATGAGTTATCCCCATAATCGTTTCATCTTCTAACCAGGCTATAACCTCTAAGCATTCTGGAAACCCCTCTCTCTCCGCAATTAAGCTATGGTATCTAGTTGCTACTAAGGGATTAGGCAAATCTTTGAATATTCCAGTACCACTATGCAAAACATTAGATGTTTTACCATGCATTAATTCTTTAGCCCTAATTATTTTTCCACCGAACGCTTGAGTAATAGCTTGATGACCAAGACAGACTCCAAGAGTTGGTATTTCAATTGATAACTCAGATAAAATATCCAAACAAACTCCAGATTGATTAGGATCTCCTGGTCCAGGAGATAACAAAATGGCATCAGGATTTAGCTCTTTAATCTCACTAATCGTCAGAGCATCATTACGTTCGACTCTTACTTCTGATGCAATTGGATGCTGAGAAGCCAATTCGCCCAAATATTGAACGAGGTTATAAGTGAAACTGTCATAATTGTCGATCACCAAAAACATAATTTTTAAGCCATTAAATTCCTAACTGTTTAAGTAATGGTGGTAATAATAATAAAACAGCAATCAGCACCGAGCTAATTGAAGCTAATAAAACCGCCCCAGCCGAACAATCTTTAGCGATTTGCGCGAGAGGATGAAATCGTTTCCCAATAGCCAAATCAACAACAGATTCAATCGCTGTATTCAGCAATTCAACTATTAACACACTAGTAGCTGTAAGGGCCATTATTGCTAAATCAGTTTTATTAAGGCCTAGAAAAAAGCTTAAGCCAAACGCACCTAATGTAAAACCAACATGAATCCGAAAATTCCTCTGAGTCGAGAAAGCATATCCAATTCCTTTGGCTGCATATAAAAAGCTTGCTGGAAGATCATTAGCGATCTTCCATGATGACCTTTTATTTGGTCTTGTAAGAGTTTTAGCCCTACCCCAAACTTCTCTCTCAGATTCACTAGGAGTCTTAGGAGCCATTCTTATCACTATTCATTCCTATTTAAAGAATAACAGCTAGCTATTCTAGCTAGAGTAGATTTTCTCTTCATTAACAATTTAAGTCTATAAGTTGTTCTTGAATTAAAAGCATTTTTTCAAGACTCTCTTCGTCACCATGGTCCCACCCCAAAAGGTGTAAAAGGCCATGAGTTGCCAGCCATCTAAGTTCTCGAAATAAATCAATTTTATTATCTTTGGCTTGCCTGATTGCTGTCGGGACTGAAATAACTATGTCACCCAATTCAATACATTCATTACTTACATCAAAAAATGTTTCATCAATTATGGGGAATGAAAGTACATCTGTACTTTTTGATTGCCCGAGCCAGGCCTGATTCAAATCAAGAATTTTCTTATCATTTGTTAATTCCAACCCCAGGCTAAATTGAGACGCATTTAGGACAATTTCCGGACACTTAAGTGTTGAATTTACTTGTATGAATCTAATCCAGCTTCCTATTCCCTCAATCCATTGACTTGGATTTTTCATCAACTCCAAAGACTCACTGTTCACAAAGACATCTAAATCTTGAACCGGGAAGGGTGTAAAAGAAAGATCAACATCCAATTTAGAAGAGCTAGTCGAAAAATTCTCCATAAAGTTATTGAGGGATATGAGGTTTCCCAAGAAGAGCAACTAATAAAATAAATCCAAGGAAACCCAAAGCTGTTAACCCAAAGTGAGAAAGGCTTTGACTACCTTTCCGAACCATATTTTTCATCGCAAGTTTGACAAAGCTTGGAGGTGGAGTTGCTTTCTTGGTGACGTCATCAGAAATATTTTTCTTATTCATATCTAGTTGATTTATGCTTCTTCAATATTTTGCCTTAAAAGAGACTGAATAAAAATATCTATTTCCCCATTCATGACTGAATCTACATCTGTTGTCTCTTGTTCAGTGCGTAAGTCTTTTACCATTTGGTATGGGTGAAAAACATAATTCCTAATTTGATTGCCCCACGCAGCCTCAACAATATCCCCTCGAATATCAGCAATCTCTGCAGCCCTTTGCTCAACTGCTATTACCATCAATTTTGATTTTAGTAGAGCCATTGCTTTGTCTTTATTTTGAAGCTGAGATCTTTCTTGTGTACATCGAACGGCAATACCCGTAGGCACATGAAGAATCCGAACTGCAGTCTCAACTTTATTTACATTTTGTCCTCCTGCACCACCTGAGCGACTTGTCGTGATTTCTAAATCTTTTTCAGGGATTTCAAGTTCAACCTCTTCATCAAGTTTAGGCATGACTTCAACTCCAGCAAAACTGGTTTGTCGCTTTCCATTTGCATTGAAAGGGGAAATTCTTACTAAACGATGGGTCCCTTTTTCATTTTGTAAAAAACCATATGCGTATACACCCTCTATCTCGATGGTGACACTTTTGATTCCCGCTTCCTCTCCCTCAGAAAGTTCATTAATAATTACTTTCATACCATTGTTTTCAGCCCAACGGGTGTACATCCGTAGAAGCATTTGGGCCCAATCTTGGGCATCAGTTCCGCCAGCACCAGCATTAATTGAGAGAACTGCACCCTCCTTATCATAGGTGCCACTCAAGAGACGCTCCATCTCCCAACGTTCAAGTTCTTGCTTTAATTTCTCAAGTCCATGGTGAGCCTCCGCAAGCATTTCTTCATCAGGGTCTAACTCATAAAGCTCTAACGAAAGATGTGCATCCTCAATAGCACCTCTCCATGTAATGAGTTTTTCTAACTCTGCTTTAACCTCATCAAGTTGACGCATCTGTTTTTGTGCATTTTTGGGATCGTTCCAAAATTCAGGTTGCGATGCAACTTGCTCTAAATCCTTTTTTCTAGCTAGCAATGCAGTTTCGTCAAAGACAATCCTGGGCTGCACCCAGGCGATCAGTCAATAAAGAAAGGTCTCTTTTAAAATCTGTCAGGTCTTGCAAACGAGGTAATAGAATCAATACATTAAAAGTTATCAGCATATCAACCCAAAAACTATAAATGAACAGATCAATTCACGATTCAGGCATCCCTACAGTGGAAATATACACTTGGAGATTTTGCCCATTTTGCCTACGTGCAAAAGCACTGCTAAATGAAAAAGGAGTCCAGTTCAAAGAATATTCTATTGATGGAGACAATGATGCAAGAACAAAAATGTCTGAAAGAGCAGGAGGTCGCAGAACTGTTCCACAAATTTTTATTAATGGAGAAAGTATTGGAGGTTGCGACGAACTCTATGAACTTGAGAGTAATAACAAATTAAATGAACTGATTGGAATTGGGAATTGATTCATGAAGCAACTATTTGTTCTAGATCCAATTGAAAATATTAATCCCAACAAGGATTCATCAGCAGCACTTATGCAAGCCGCATCTAGAGCCAACATAGATGTTTGGATTTGTACTCCCTCGGACCTGCAAGCCCGAGGGGACGATGCATGGGTAGTTGCTAATAAAGTCAATTGTGAACCATGGATCACTGTCCATTCATCTCAAAGCCTTCCTTTAAGAGATTTCTCATGCATTTGGATGCGCAAAGATCCTCCTGTTGATGAGGCTTTCTTATATGCAACTCATTTATTAGAAGTTGCAGAAAGAGATGGTGTCAATGTAATTAATAAACCTGCATCACTGAGAGCTTGGAATGAAAAGTTAGGAGCTTTAAGGTTTAGTGATTTAATGGCTCCCACTCTTGTGGCGAGTAGGGTGGAACAACTCATTACATTTGCAAAAGAGTACGGAGAAGTTGTTTTGAAGCCACTAGGAGGGAAAGGTGGACAAGGAGTTATACGAATTGCAAAAGATGCTCCAGGCTTAGAGGCATTACTCGAACTGGTTACTTCACAAGAACATTTACCAGTGATGATGCAACAATTTTTACCAGAAGTAATAAATGGTGACAAAAGAATACTTTTGGTTAATGGAGAGCCATTAGGTGCAATTAATAGACGTCCCAAAAAAGGAGACTTTAGAAGCAACCTCGCTTTAGGTGGAAAAGCTGAGATAACTAAATTAACTCCTAAAGAAATAGAGATATGCGATCATATAAAGCCTGCTTTAAAAGATGAAGGGCTCTTTTTTGTTGGTATAGATGTTATTGGAGGGATGCTTAGTGAGATTAATGTTACGAGTCCAACTGGCATTAAAGAAGTAGAAAATCTAATGGATATTCCCTTAGCAGATCAAGTAATTAATTATCTTATAGATCATTTGAACAATTAACCCGATCTAAGTTTAATTGATTTCTTAAAACTTCAAATTTCAAAGCCACCTCTTGCAGTTCACCCTCAACAGTTGAGCCTTTTACTAGACCAGCACCAGCAAATAATTTAAGTTCATAGCCTTTCACATGTCCGTAACGAATGGCCACCCTAAATTCTGAATTTTGATTTTTATCTATCCATCCAATTGGAGAAGCATATGTTTGACGGTCAAATGGTTCCAAAGCTCGCAACCAACTCAAAGATTTACTCAAAGGTAATCCGGCAACTGCAGGAGTTGGATGAAGAGCTTCAACTAAGTCAAGAGGAGATTTTTCTTTGACACACGCTTGAATAAGAGTATGCAAATGAATTAAATGGCCCTGAGTCATTAATTTTGGTTGAGGGGAATAACTTGCTTTAATACCTTTTCTTAAAAGTTGTTCGACAATAGAGTTAACTACAAAATGGTGTTCTCTTAAATCTTTAGAAGATGCAAGTAATTCTTTCCCATCATCACCCTTTTTTGCAGTACCAGCCAAAGCATCGATTAGTAATTGATTATGATTGAGACTTATCAATCTCTCAGGTGATGCCCCAAAAAATGACTCATCATGATTTTTTTGCCATAGGAATCGACAACTATTAGTTTGCTGAACTCTTAGGCGAGCAAGTAAGTTCAGCGGATCTAATGGTTTCCCGAGTAAAAGGCGTTGTCTTGTAGCCAATACAAGCTTATCCAAATCACCTGCATTGATTAATTCGATCCCTTTAGCCAAGGCATCTCGATATTGAGATTTCCAATCATTAGAACAATTATCGACTAAGAAATTTTCTTTTACATCATGGGAAATTCGGACTGGTGATCTATTTATCTTTTCTCGAATTGACCATAATCTTTCTACTGATTCACGAACATCTGAAGGATTTAGGGCAACTGAATTCAAACGTAACCATGTCAATCCATCTTTTGCAGTTAATTGCCACTTAGGCAAAACCGCCTGCAGGGAAAATTGATCATCAATTGATTTTTCATTACTCTTAATTTGATCAAAAAAAGAGAATGAAAATAGAATCTTTGATGCTGAAAATTCTGGACTTGGAGAAATATCTATCAATCGAGTAAAAATCTCATCACTAAACCTTTGTGCATTTTCAAACCTCTTTGGTCCAGATAAATCCAAAGATTGACAATGTCCTCCAGCAGAAATGCACAATCCGGGAGATAGATCCCAAAGAAATCTAAACTGATGTTTTTCAGCAATTAAAGGTAATGTCGTTAAAGGGTCTGCTTGGCTTACAGGAACAGAAATGCTCAAGATACATTCATCAACATTTCGTTCACTCCAGTTCCGAAGAGAACTAACTAAAAGCTCACTAAAGACGGGTTCTAAATTCATAACCAATTAGAGCCTTTAGACACAAATAAACCAATACATGAACTGCTGCCTAGGCTTAAGGAAGGAAACAAGAAAAAAACAGAACAGGTTATTTTATCAGTGAAATCTTCTAGAACTGAAAAGAAACAGCTTTGGCAAGCCGCAATAAAGTGGCCATTATATTCAGTCGCAATAATGCCTGTAATTTTATCTGCAGCATGGGTACTAGGGAATAGCGACAATATTCGTCTGGGGCAATTCATCGGTTTTCTAATTGCCTCTATCTTGATTTTGCTTTGGGAGAATCTTACCAATGATCTTTTTGACGATGAAACTGGAGTTGACAAATACAAATTCCACTCTGTAGTAGCTTTAACAGGTAATAAAACCACTGTAAGTCGAGTTGCATATTTTTCTCTTTTTTTTGGTTTATTTATCATATTTATCCTTGCTCTAAAAAGTAAAATAACAGTACTTTTTTTGGTCTTACTTTGTTGTTTCCTTGGATATTTATATCAAGGGCCACCATTTAGGCTGGGATATAAGGGGTTGGGAGAACCCCTCTGCTGGATTGCCTTTGGCCCACTTGCTACAGCTGCAGCACTAATTGTTGTTTCTCCAAAATCCAATTTTCATACCATCCCCTGGGGAACAGCACTGATGGTTGGAGCAGGTCCAGCGATGGCGACCACTTTAGTTCTATTCTGTTCGCATTTTCATCAAATCAATCAAGATGCTGCTGTCGGTAAAAAATCACCCTTAGTTATTTTAGGCACTCATCGAGCGGCAGAATTTTTACCGTGGTTTGTTGGTCTAATATTTTTATTAGAATTATTACCTGTACTACTTGGATTATGGCCAATAACGACTCTTATATGTTTAATTAGCCTTCCTTCAGGTATAGATCTTATTAAATTAATTAAAAGACATCACAACCAACCTAAGCGTATTAAAAACAGTAAGTTTTTAGCTTTACGCTTTCAGACAATTAATGGTTTATGCTTGAGTATAGGTTTTGCGATATCCTCATTTTTTTATAATTAATTTTTGATTTTATTGAATCATGAAATTAATAATTAATATCAAGCCATTTACATTTCAACTAACAAGAAAGTTAACAACCTCGCAAGGAATTATTCATAACAAGGTAGGTTTATTGTTGCAAATAAAAGACTCAAATGGAAATTACGGATGGGGGGAAGTTTCACCTATTGAGAAAAAGGAATTACAAAAAAGTATAGAAAGTCTTGATTTTATTGGGAAACAAACTACAAAAGATTCAATAGAAAATTATTTATTTGAATTACCAGGAGCCCTTGCTTTCGGATTAGGATCCTGCTTAGCCGATTTAGAAAATCTCACTCAAAGGAAGTTAAATCTTGAAGGTTTTGACGTCGTAAAATCAGCTTATCTTTTACCGACAGATATTGATCCATTAGAGTCAATAATTAAATATGTAGATGAATCAAATGACAAGAAAAGTTCTTGTACAATAAAATGGAAAGTATCTCACCTAGAAAATAACTTTAAGGAAGAAAAAACATTACAAAAAATCTTAGACATTTTACCAAATAATTTTAAACTTAGAATTGATCCAAATGGAGGTTGGAGTCGCCAAAAAGCACAAGAATGGATTAACGAACTCAAAAACGAACCTCGTTTGGAATGGATTGAACAGCCACTCCCATCAAAAGATATTGAAGGTTTATTTTCATTAGCCAATCAAATTCCAATCGCACTAGATGAATCTTTAGTTGAATTTCCATATTTACGAAAAACATGGAAAAGTTGGCAAATACGTCGCCCTGCATTAGATGGTGATCCGAGATTACTGTTAAAAGAAATAGAACAAGAAAATAGTCAAACAGTCATAAGCACAGCTTTTGAAACTGGTATTGGGAGAAGGTGGGTTAATCACCTCGCTGCCAGGCAAGTCAAAGGAGGAAATCCTTGTGCACCTGGACTTGCACCTGGATGGTGCCCCAAAGGCCCACTCTTTAACAACAATCCAAAATTAGTCTGGGAAGCCGTATGACCAAAATTGCAGTTGTAGAATGTATTCCTGAAAAAAACCTGGACTGTTCAAAAGAAATTTTAAAGAATTTTGAAAAACATAACTGGGTATATCTAGCGCCTCCAAAAGATCATACGAAAATCCCCACATCGTCAACCTTACCTGAAGGAGAAGGAATAATCATTTCAAGCGGGGGCAGCCTTGGAGGGCCAAATCTTTGTTTACAATCACTTAAAAATCTAACTAATTCGGCTTTATCAACCGGAAAGTGGTTAAAAAATCATGACCTTAAGCCAAATGAATGCATCATTCTCAATTCACTACCTTTGCACCATATAAGTGGTTTCATGCCTTGGTGGAGACATAAGACTTGGGGATCTGGGTATTACTGGATTTCAAATTCTATAATGCATAAACCACTTCAACTTAAGCAGTTTAGTGAAGAGTTAACTAAGAAATATAGACGTCCATTGATTACATCCCTAGTTCCAACCCAATTATTATCTTTAATTAATAATACTGATGGTTTGAAATGGCTTCAATCCCTTGCTATAATATGGGTTGGAGGAGCTTCCATCCCTATAGACCTTGCTGAAAAAGCACGCAGAAAGTCTATTAATATAGCTCCTTGTTATGGGGCCACCGAAACAGTAGCAATGGTGACTTGTCTGAGTCCTAAAGACTTTTTAAATGGAAGTAATAGTGTTGGATTCCCTCTCGAAGATGTTGAGATAGAAATCAACAAAAGAAATTCACTTAAAATTAAAACCAGTAGACTTGCAACTTCAAAATGGAAGAATGATAAATTCGAATCAATTAAAGACTCAAATGGATGGTGGGAAGCAGGCGATCTAGCGCAATACATCACTCTCGACAATAGAAAAGCAATACAAATCCTAGGTAGAAAAGATTCAGCTATAAATTCGGGCGGTGAAACGATTTTTCCAGAAGATATCGAAATGGAATTAATGAAAATAATCTCGAAAAATCAAATCCCAATTAAAGACATTTTTGTACTAGGAGTTAGTGACAAGAAATGGGGACAACGTTTAGTTGCCTTAACAAAATTCAAAAAGAAAGAACTCAACAGATATCCAATAATCTCACTTCTGAATGATCTCATAGAAGACTGGCAACCATCCAAAAAACCAATGAAATGGTACGATTGTCCAAAACTTTCAAGAAATATCAATAAAAAATGGGAAATAAAAAAATGGCAAGATTGGATAGCCTTTAATAGACCTATTAACTAAAAATTCAAACTAGATTCATAAAGCCACAAATTTATTTGCTTAGATAATGCACATTTTTTTCTAGTAATTGGATTTATCGATACATGTTTTATATTTGTCGTACCGATTTGCTCTCCATTCTTTTTAAATTTAAATCGAAGTATGAATGAAGACTCATTTATCTTCTCTGTATTCAGTTCAATATTTATAGTATCTCCAACATAAAGTGGTTGAAAATAATTTGCTTCACAATGAACAACTGGTAAAGCTACATCTAGTTGGCTTGTATTGATTTCGTTTGTAGGAAAAATATCTTTCAAAGCTATTCCATATTTTTCTAAACTTTCTTCCCAAGTTTCATGACACCATCTAAATAATTCAAGAAAGTGAACCACACCAGCAGCATCTGTCTCACCAAAACGAACTGTTCGTTTCAAACATAACCATTCTCTAGGATTACGCTTGTCCAAAAACCTATCTATCAACAGAACCCATAATCACATCAATCGAACCTAAGATAGCCATTATGTCAGCGACCTTGGCTCCCTTCAGTATGTGAGGAAGTATCTGCAAATTATTTGAGTCAGCTGCTCTAATTTTAAACCGCCAAGGGGTTACATCATTATTACCTTGAATAAATACTCCTATCTCTCCTTTCCCAGACTCAAGGCGTGTATATAATTCACCATTAGGAATCTTAAAAGTCGGTGCAACTTTCTTAGCTACATATTGATAATCAAATCCCGATAATTCACCTTTTTTTCCCTCAACTGTTCTTTGTGCCTCAAGGTTTTCTGTTGGCCCTCCAGGAATCATCTCACAAGCTTGTCGTAATATTTTTAATGATTGTCTCATTTCTTCAATACGAACTCTATATCTTGCATAACAATCACCCTCTTTCTCCCATGCAATATCCCATTCAAAATCGTCATAGCATTCATAGTGATCTACCTTTCTCAAATCCCACGGGACACCTGCAGCCCGAAGCATTGGGCCAGAAAGACTCCAGTTAATCGCTTGCTCTTTTCCTATAACTCCTAAACCTTCTATACGTCTACGAAAAATAGGATTATTAGTAATCAATTTTTCATACTCATCAATTTTGGGACCAAACCAGTCACAAAAATCTTTGCATTTTTCTAACCAACCCCAAGGCAAATCGCATGCAACGCCACCAATACGAAAATAATTATTATTAATCAATCTCTGACCAGTTGCAGCCTCCCATAAATCGTAAATCATCTCTCTTTCTCTAAAAATATAAAAGAAAGGAGTTTGAGCTCCGACATCAGCCAAAAATGGACCTAACCATAGCAAATGGTTAGCGATCCTATTCAACTCAAGCATTATCGCTCTGATATAACTTGCTCTCTTGGGTACCTTTATATTTGCTAAACGCTCAGGGGCATTAACAACAATGGCTTCATAAAACATACCAGCCGCATAATCCATGCGACTCACGTAAGGAACAAACATAACGTTTGTTCTATTCTCAGCAATTTTCTCCATCCCTCGATGCAAGTAACCAATAACTGGTTCACAATCAACAACATCCTCTCCATCAAGGGTTACTACTAATCGCAATACCCCATGCATTGATGGATGATGTGGCCCAAAGTTGACCACCATTGGCTCCGTACGCGTTTCAAGCTGCGTCATAGGGCCCAAACAAAGCAATGTCTAAATACTAATAAAAACTTATGAAAGAAGTGCCAATTAGTTCAAGTTCTAACTTTAATCATATCCCTGTAATGGGGAAAGAAATAATTCGATCATTAAAGGAATTACCAAGTGAATTAACAAAAAAAGGATTAATTATTGATGCCACCATTGGAGGCGGGGGACATTCAGCTCAAATACTCGAAAATTTCCCTGGAATCAAAATTATTGGTCTTGATCAAGACCCAATGGCTATAAAAGCAGCATCAAAAAAATTAATTAAATTCGGGACAAGAATAGAAATAATCTCTACAAACTTCGCAGACTTTTCACCTCACGAACAAGCTATTGGTGTCCTAGCGGATCTTGGAGTTAGTAGTCATCAACTTGATGAGCCTTCACGAGGTTTTAGCTTTCGTTTAAATGGTCCAATAGATATGCGCATGAATCCCAAAGAGGGTTCAAGTGCAGCCGAACTTATTGAAACTCTCTCTGAGCAAAATCTAGCTGATTTAATATATGAATTAGGCGAAGAAAAACGCTCTAGGCGTATTGCAAGAAAAATAAAAAATGATCTAGCTGAAAATGGGCCATACTCTGGAACTCAAGACCTTTCTTATGCAATTGCAGGATGCTTCCCCCCCAAGCAAAGATATGGTCGAATTCATCCCTCAACAAGAACTTTTCAGGCTTTAAGAATAGCTGTAAATAATGAATTAGACTCTCTAGAAAGTTTACTTTTAAAAGCTCCAAACTGGTTGTTAGAGCGTGGATTATTAATGGTAATGAGTTTTCATTCACTAGAAGATAGAAGAGTAAAATCGAACTTTAAAACAGACAATAGATTGAAAGTACTATCTAAAAAGCCTATCAGAGCAAGCCCAGAAGAGATAGAATTAAATCCAAGAAGTAAAAGTGCAAAGTTAAGAATTTCCGCAAAGAAACTCTTAACTTAGGCTTAAATTATTATCTAAGATTAATCACTATATTTGTAATAATATCAATAGCCTTATTGATATCTTTCTCAGTAGTATTTCTCCCAATACTCATCCTTATCGATGCTTCAGCATCTTTTTTGCAGAGCCCTATCTGCTGCAGAACATGAGAAGCATCACCATTACTACAAGCTGAACCACTAGTACAAAAAATAAACCTTCTTAATTGAGCATGTAATTGACTTCCCTTCACGCCAGGGAAAGTGATATTGAGATTATGAGGCAATCTTTGATCAATAGATCCATTAACTATCAATCCGGAAATATTCTTTTTTAATCCACTCAACAATAAGTTTCTAAAAAACAAAAGTCTCTTGTTCCTCTGATCCTGATCATTTTTTGTTATTTCGACTGCCTTTGCAAAGCCAACAATTAACGGGACAGGGAGCGTGCCAGATCTTAATCCAAGCTCCTGACCTCCTCCATATTGAGATGGTTCAAGAGGGAATCCTTCACTAATCACCAAAGCCCCAATACCTTTAGGTCCATAGATTTTGTGAGCACTCAAACTCATCAAATCAATGCGAAATTTATCGGGGTCTAAATCTAAGTATCCAAAGGCTTGAGCGGCATCAGTATGAAAAGCGATTCCCTTTCTCTTACAAAAAGACCCAATTTCACCAATAGGTTGCAAAACCCCTATCTCATTATTTGCAGCCATGACGCTAACCAGAAAAGTATCTTTTTCAAAAGCTTCAGAAAGTTGTTCAACATTAATTAAACCCTCTTTATTCGGTTGTAATTCTGTCAAGCGAAACCCTTCTTTTTGAAGCTGCCTAAGCGGATCAAGGACTGCATGATGTTCAGTTGAAACAGTAATTATGTGTCCAGGTTTTCCAATCAGTTGTGCTTTAGCTCTTGCATGTCCAACTAAACCCAAATTATTCGCCTCTGTTGCCCCACTAGTGAAAATTAATCTTTTCGGATTGATATTCAAATATGAAGCTATTTTTTCACGAGATACTTCTACTGCAGCTGAAGCAAAAACACCGAATCGATTATTAGTATTAGAGGGATTCCCCCACAACTCATTCCAATAAGGAGCCATCTCCTCAACAACCTTCGTACAACATGGTGTTGAAGACTGAAAATCAAAAATTAGGTGTTTATTATCCATTGATTCATTCGTTAAGCTAAATAATAAGAGAGGAATAAAGGTTAATATCCTCCTGAAAGCTCTAGAAGTCCAATTTTATGAGTGACCCAAATCCATCAACACAAGAAGTTTCTCAAACTCCAAGGATACTACTTGTCGATGACGAGCCTGGTTTAAGAACTGCTGTTCAGGCTTATCTTGAAGATGAAGGATTTCAAGTTACAACCGCTGTCGATGGAGAAGAGGGATGGGAAAAAGCTCAAGAAATGATCCCTGATGTAATTATCAGTGACGTCATGATGCCTAGATGTGATGGTTATGGACTTTTAAAAAGGATTAGAGAAGATGAAAGACTTGGAGGTACACCTGTCATTTTCCTTACTGCTAAAGGTATGACTGCTGATAGGACTCAGGGGTATCAAGCAGGCGTAGACGACTACATGCCAAAACCATTTGATCCAGATGAGCTAGTTGCAAGAGTTAAGAATGTAGTTCAGCGGCAAGAGCGACTATTAAGTGAAGCAGCCAGATTTGCGAATGCTGATGTTGGCCAAATGGCAAAACAAATTACAGAAATAAAATCCATGCTTAGCCATGGGGATAAAAATAACTCACGCAAAGATGATTCGATTCCTAATTTCACCCCAAGAGAGGCAAGCGTTTTGCAACTAGTAGCGGAAGGTTTAATGAACAAAGAAATTGCAAGACAACTTGAGACTTCTATCCGCAATGTAGAGAAATATGTGAGTCGATTATTTATTAAAACCGGTACTTCCAGTAGAACAGAACTAGTTAGATATGCACTTGAAAATCATTTAGTTACCTAAATGTGTTTTGATAAATTAAAATTTTAGTTCTCTAGGATTTAACAAATTCTATTAATTTTGAAAAATAAAAAGGAGCTTGATTCAACTTGCTTTTGACAACTTCAAAGCCAGATTGCTTTGCAGCTTCGATAATTCCGGACTCCCTTAATGTATAGGCCCTAGTAGTTTTACTTGGTCCAGGGAATAGCTGACCAATACCTTTCAAAAGGGCTAGTAAAGGAGTATATGGAGCAAAGCTAACAATTAATCTCTCATCAGATAATTCACATAGATGTTTCACCATTGCCTCAGCCTCCTGTTGAGGGTAGTGAATGAAAACATCTAAGCAAATAACTGTATTAAATGAACCTTTTAAATTTTCTAAATCAGATGTTCGAAAATTCAGCTTATTGAAGTCCAAACCTTCTTCCTTTGCCCTACTTTTTGTCTCGTTTATCATGGCTTCAGAAATATCACTTAAATGTATTGATTTAGCACCCAATTTTGCCAATGGGATACTTAAACTACCAACACCACAGCCAGCATCACAAAAACTTTGATCCTTGATATTGTCATACTCTTTCAACCAACTAATGACATCATCAACTGTCTTTTGGTGACCTATCCTTATATTTTTTTGCACTTTATTTACATCATCACTTTCGCTATATATTCGATTCCATCTATCAAACCCAGTCCCATTAAAATATTCAGTAACTTCCGCCTTTTCATTGTTCTCAATTTGCGTTGTCATTTAATCAGATAATTACCTCTTACCAATCTTACGCAGCCAACTGCCAAGACAACTGATGATTACAAGAATTCATTTTCCATCTAAGTAAAGACTTAATATTTTTTCCAATAAAAAAAGATTTTGCAGTCATTTTGTTCTGACTTAAGACCATACGTGGAGCAAGTGTTGCCATCCAAATAGCAGCAGAAGGATCATTAATCCAATTTGCTATTTTTTTGCATGCGTCAAGTAAAGGCAAAGTGGATCCTGCAATTGTTTCATTTGGAAGTCTGCATAAACCATTTTCTACTGTTATGGAGCGTTTATCCCAATTAAACGATCCATCTCCTAAACCATAAGCTGATATTGCATCGCTAACTAACACAATTTGCTTTGGTGCAAGTATCTTTAAAAGCCTAATCATATCTGAATGAACATGAACACCATCAGCTATCAATCCTAGGAAAATATCGTCTCTTCTTGCAGCCGCTCCTATAGGTCCAATAGCTCGATGATGTAAACCTTTCATTGCATTAAAAGTATGCGTAATCATGCTCACACCATGATTAAAAGCTTTTATCGCTGAATCAAAATCAGCTGAAGAATGTCCCAGTGAAACAACGATATTTAATTCTCTTAGACGAGAAATTACATCCAAAGAACCTTTTAATTCTGGTGCCAATGTCATTAGTGCTATGTCGTCTTCAAATCCCTTTATCCTCTCATTTAAAGCAGAAATACTAGGTCTACAAATACTACCTTTGTCATGTGCTCCAGAATATGTTTCACATAAAAAAGGTCCTTCCATATGGGCACCAAGAAGTCGACATCGATTTATTGAAGTATATTTTTTCGTTTCCTTTAAGACCTCCATTCCTAATTGAAATTGATCTAGAGAACAACTAACAAAAGTTGGACAAATTCCTTCAACTCCATCTAGCCAAAGTTGATCAAGCAATGTTAATAATTTAGGTATTTTATTAAAATTTAAATCTGTAAATGAGATCCCTAAACCTCCATTCATTTGAAGATCAATCGCTCTAGGACTTAGCCAATCTCCATGCCAATCTTCGTCATAACTTGATTCCCTCTTGCAAGTTTTATCAATAGAAAGAATAATTCCATGTTCATCTAAAACTAGTGAAAATAAATTATTTTCATCTCCGCTTTTATCTGGTTGAGGTACTTTAATGTTTGTAATTTTTCTCATTTCTTAAAAACTAAAAATAATTAATGCAGAATTCTTAAATAATTGGCATTATAAAAATGAGATTTATAGAATTGACAATTGTCTTTAACTGAAGCTAATACATTTAAGCAAGTAGCTGTAGTAATGGGTAGTGATTCAGATCTTAAAACTCTTAAGCCTGCGGTGGCAATTCTAGATCAATTTGGCATATCTAATGAAGTAAGGATTCTGTCTGCTCATAGGACTCCAAAAGAAATGATGGATTTTGCTCAAATGGCAGAATCAAATGGTTTTGGAGTGATTATTGCTGGGGCTGGCGGGGCTGCTCATCTACCAGGAATGATCGCATCTCTTACAACCCTTCCTGTAATAGGCGTTCCAGTTAAAAGCAAGGCACTTTCAGGGATAGATTCTATGTATTCAATCTTGCAAATGCCCTCAGGCATCCCCGTAGCAACAGTTGCCATAGAAGGTGGCCTAAATGCTGGCCTTTTAGCTACTCAAATTTTGGCCATCAACAATACTGAATTAAAAAATAAATTAAACGCCTACAGATGTGAGCTGCACGACCTTGTCGTAAAAAAAGATCACACACTTAAAGAGATTGGAGCTAAAACTTATCTAGAAAAAATGTAATTAATTTTCCATTAACTTACTAATTTACTTAGAAATTTTTGAAATAATCTTTCTTTCAACAAGCAAATTAATAACAATATTTACACATTGATCAATCTCTAGATTGCCAGTATCGATTTTCAATTCTGGAGACTGAGGATCTTCATAAGGACTTGAGATCCCAGTAAAATCTTTAATGTCTCCATTTCTTGCCTTGGCATAAAGTCCTTTAGTATCTCTTGTTTCACAAATCCTTAAATCAGCTGAACAATATATTTCTATAAAATCATTTTCTCCAACTAATGATCTTGCATTGTCGCGATCGACTCTAAATGGTGAAACAAATGCAGTTAAAACAATTATTCCAGCGTCAAGAAAAAGTTTAGAGACTTCACCAATTCTTCTAATATTTTCTTCTCTATCGAGATCTGAAAAACCTAAGTCTTTGCACAAACCATGTCTGATGTTGTCACCATCTAACACGTAAGTTGAATAACCATTTTCATGTAGCGCTACATTTACTGCATTGGCTAGTGTGCTTTTCCCAGAACCAGATAGACCTGTAAACCAAAGTATTGCGCTGCGATGTCCTCTTTGCTGAGATCTAGCTTCTCTATTAACTGAAGATTGATGCCAAACTATATTGGTGGCTTTTGATAGAGGACTTTTAGAGTTTTGTTCCATGAATTCAAACTAATTGTTTACTATTCTCCATGTTGATCGACACAGTTTATTGTCAACCTCCGCTCTGTTTTGGTCGAAAACCCTCTTTGAAAAGAAAATCTTGAGCTTTTGATATTTGATCACCTTGTAACTCTAGAAAATCACCTTTCAAAGCGCCTCCTGTCCCACAAGCTATTTTTAGATTCTTAAGAATTGTCTTTGCCTCTTCTTGCTTTAATTCCAATCCTTTAATAACAGTAACAAGTTTTCCTTTCTTTCCAGATCGAGTTCTTTCTAAACGAACTTGTCGCTTTCCTTTAGGAGTAACACTATTTTGAGTGTCATTCCCTATTGTCTTTAAAGGGTCATTAAATTCACTCCAGCCTCCTTTGGACATTTTCTTTCTTACAGGCTGGGAACTATTTTCTTAATCTAAGGTGACAGGTACACTCCCAACACAATTTAAAGATTCGGATTTATCTCCATTAACAAGGCCAAATGCTCTTGGTCGTTTTGGTAAGTACGGGGGGCAATATGTTCCAGAAACTTTAATACCTGCGCTTATTGAATTAGAGCAAGCTGCCAAGGAGGCATGGAAAGACTCTTCATTCAATTCAGAACTGAATCATTTACTACAAACATACGTAGGAAGATCCACTCCTCTTTATGAAGCTAAAAGATTATCTGAACATTATAGAAAAAATACATTACAAGGACCTCGTATTTGGCTGAAAAGAGAAGATTTAAATCACACAGGTGCTCACAAAATAAATAATGCACTTGGCCAAGCTCTTCTTGCCATACGGATGGGAAAAAAAAGAATTATTGCTGAAACTGGAGCTGGTCAACATGGAGTTGCAACTGCGACAGTTTGCGCTCGTTTTGGATTGGAATGCATTATCTATATGGGCAAAGAAGATATGAGAAGACAAGCATTAAACGTATTCCGAATGCAATTACTTGGAGCCTCAGTTAGACCAGTAACAAGTGGAACTGCGACACTCAAAGATGCGACAAGCGAAGCTATTCGGGATTGGGTTACCAATGTTGAAACGACTCACTATATTCTCGGATCTGTTGCTGGTCCACATCCATATCCAATGTTGGTCAGAGATTTTCATGCAGTTATTGGGGAAGAAACAAAGCAACAATGCAACCAAGCTTTTGGCAGGTCTCCAGATATCCTTTTAGCTTGTGTTGGTGGCGGATCGAATGCGATGGGCCTTTTTCATTCTTTTATTGAAGACAAAAGTGTACGAATGATTGGAGTTGAAGCTGCTGGGGATGGAGTTGAAACTGGTCGACATGCAGCAACAATCACTCAAGGAAGGATAGGAGTTCTTCATGGAGCCATGAGTCTCTTACTACAGGACAAAGATGGTCAGGTTGAAGAGGCCCATTCCATTAGCGCAGGTCTTGATTATCCAGGTGTAGGGCCAGAGCATAGTTACTTAAAAGAAATAGGACGTGCTGAATATGCAGCTGTTACCGATAGTGAAGCAATAGAAGCTCTGCAATTGGTTAGTCAATTAGAGGGGATTATCCCTGCTCTCGAAACTTCTCATGCATTTGCATATCTCGAGAAACTTTGCCCAACTCTCAATGATAATTCCGAAATAGTAATTAACTGCTCTGGCAGAGGAGATAAAGATGTCAATACAGTTGCGGAAAAATTAGGATCAAAAATATAAATTGAAAAACCATTAGTACCTTGGTACAGATTGATCCACATCACTACTCCAAGCATCGATTCCACCTGCGAGGTTCCAAACGTTTTTTCTGATTCCTTGCTCAAGTAGCCAAATACCAAAATTGAGACTTCTTACACCTGCATGGCAGACGACAACAATAGGAGCATTCTTAGGTAAAAGTTCTTCTATTTTCCCTGACCAATTTTCAGCCTTACTTAAAGGTAGATGCAATACTGAAAAAGAAAATGAAGCAATAGTAATTTCATCGTCTTCCCTCACATCTACAATGAATGGTTTTTGAGAAGAATCATCATCTAATAATTTTTTTAACTCTTTTGGAGATATATTTAAAGGAATATGCTGATTCATAATTAAAATTCAAAATAAAGACTAAACTTTCTCACATCAAAGCTCAAAAAACATGCAAATGCACAAATAATAAGAAATGAAATCACGTCTATCATTTTTTCTAATATCTGCGATCATCATTACATCATTTTCAGTAGGAATATTCATCTGGCGTAATAAAAAAATTAATGAAGTTAGTCAACTAAATCAAAATTCTTATAGTACTCCAATTTCCGCAAAATATATACCAGAAAATGCTGAACTAGTTTTTCACTGGAAAATAAATCCAACAATTCTACCAAGCTATGTAGCTAGTTTCCAAGGAAAAATAAATAAAAATCTTACTAGTAAAAAAGTAAGTTTAATCAGAGATTCCTCCTTAAAATTAATAAGTCTTGATTTTGAAAGAGATATTTCAAAATGGGTTGGAGAATATGGAAGCTTTGCATTATTTAATACCAAAAATCGTTCTCTTGATGATTGGCTTATAGTTTTAGATATAAACAAAAATTTAAATCCTGAAGATGTATTAGAAACAATTTCAATAGAAAAAAATATTAATGAAAATATTGATTACTCTAATAAATTAAATATCTCAAAATCAAAAATAATTAATTCAAATCAATCAATTTACTTTTTGAATAATAAAAATCATATTCTAGTTTCATCTAACCCAGAAATACTAAAATTGTCAATCAATAAAATAGCAATGAACAAATTAAGCACAAAAGAAAAGTATGAAGATCTAAAGTTAAAAGATAATCTGAATGATGGTATTTTATTATTTGAAACGTCTCCAAATAAAATTTTTGATCTAATAGGTCAGGAAAAAGATATTTTTGAATTAAATAAAGCAAACAAATTAATTTCATCAATGAACGTTGAAAATAAACAATTATCTATAGAGGGGATTCTTTCTTTTGATATTAAAAAAGAGAATATAGGCAATGGTCTCGACGATTATTTTATTGACAAAGAAAAACAATTGCAATCATTTAATGATTATATATTAATTGATAATCCTAAACAATATTTCGGATCAAGTTCAAAACATCCTTTTCAAAAGCTAGTAACATCAGTTATTCAAAACGCAATAACAAATGATTATTCTAATTTATTCAAAATCATTCTCCAAAATACTACAGGAAATTTAATTTGGCTAAACGATAAAGAATGGTTAACTTTGACGAACAAATCAGATACAAATAAAAAAGAGATCAATGATATCTTAAAACAAGACAAATTTATAAGTTCAAATCTTGATTTTCAAAATAAGAATCTAGAAATTTGGTCAAAATTTACTACAGTTGAGAATGAAAAAGTTGAGCTAAAAGAAAGTATTGAGGCAATTATCCAAGAGAATAAAGATATATATCTTTGGAGTCAAAATCTGTCATCTATTTCAAATTTTACTAAGGAAGATTATCTGGCAGATAATAAAAAGAACAATGATAGAGAAGAAGAAATTAACGATTTCAATGAAATCATAAGAATACACTTAGGGAAAGAGAAAACTGAAGTATTTTTAAATAATTTTTATCCATATGTCTTACTTAAAACGATGCTAGGAAATAAATTAGACTTTCCTAAGAATATTGATATATCGGTTGCAACACCTACAATTAATTATCCGGATTTCGTTAAATTTAAAATCAACTTATAACCAAGTTAATAAAAAGTTGAAAGTATTATATTTACCAGCTAGCTTAATTCTATAAAATGAAGTTCAAAAAGAAAATTATTTTTTCCTATTGAACAGAAAAATTATTTTGCAGGAGCTAAAGCCATAGATAACGCACAAGAAAAAACAACACATTTGGCTCTGAAACCAGGCTTAGAAGGAGTCCCTGTGACGAAATCAGGAATATGTGAAATCGATGGATCAGAAGGAAAGCTTAATTACAGAGGTTATCCAATATCTGAACTAGCCCAAAAAAGTAGTTTTCTAGAGACTGCTTTTTTATTGATATGGGGGGAACTTCCTACTCCAAAAGAGCTCCGAAAATTTGAAGAAGACGTTCAAATGCATAGACGAGTTAGCTTTCGAATTAGAGATATGTTGAAGTGTTTTCCAGAATCTGGGCATCCTATGGATGCTCTACAGGCAAGTGCTGCATCGCTGGGTCTTTTTTATTCTCGAAGGGCAATTGATGATCCAAAATATATCTACGACGCAGTAGTGAGGTTAATTGCAAAAATCCCAACTATGGTTGCTGCTTTTGAGCAAATAAGAAAAGGAGATGATCCCATTCAACCCCAGGATGATTTACCTTATTCCTCCAATTTCCTATACATGCTCACTGAGAAGGAACCAAATCCTCTTGCAGCAAGAGTTTTCGACAGATGTTTAATCCTTCATGCCGAGCACAGCCTCAACGCAAGTACATTTAGCGCAAGAGTAACTGCAAGCACACTAACTGATCCGTATGCTGTTGTGGCATCTGCCGTTGGCACATTAGCTGGACCTCTTCATGGAGGGGCCAATGAAGATGTGATAGCAATGCTGGAAGAGATTGGAAGACCTGATAGAGCCACTTCATTCCTCAATGATGCAATTGCAAAAAAAAGGAAAATCATGGGCTTTGGGCATAGGGAGTATCGTGTCAAAGACCCTAGAGCAACAATTTTACAAGCCTTCGCAGAAGAACTTTTCTTGGAATTTGGTAAAGATGAAATGTATGAAGTAGCCAAAGCACTCGAAGAAGAGGCTATTTCCAAGCTGGGGCCAAAAGGTATATTCCCAAATGTTGACTTTTATTCCGGACTTGTTTACCGAAAGCTTGGTATTCCTCGAGATTTGTTTACGCCTGTTTTTGCGATTTCCAGAGTTGCTGGTTGGTTGGCTCACTGGCGAGAGCAACTTGGAGCAAATAGAATTTTCAGACCATCACAAATTTATGAAGGATCAAAAATTAGAAATTGGCAGCCTCTTGAGAGCAGATAATTTGAAATTTATTCTTTTTGAATTTAAAATTAATTCAAAATTACACTAACCTTATTATTAGATTAAATATTAGAAGTGAATTCAGGTATAGATCTTGAGATGAGTTTTACCCAAGGTGTTCAAAACCTTGGTTTATCTAATGAATTAGCACATCTCTTATGGATCCCTCTTCCAATGCTTTTAGTATTGGTTTCAGCTGTAATTGGTGTATTAGTAACAGTTTGGCTTGAACGAAAAATTTCTGCAGCAGCTCAACAAAGAATTGGTCCTGAATATGCAGGTGCACTTGGAATTCTTCAGCCAATGGCTGACGGTTTGAAACTTTTAGTAAAAGAAGACATTATTCCCGCAAGGGCAGACAACGTTCTTTTTACAGTTGGTCCAATATTAGTATTAGTACCTGTAATTCTATCTTGGTTAATTGTTCCTTTTGGTCAAAATCTTTTAATAAGCAATGTAGGCATAGGCATCTTTTTATGGATTGCTCTAAGTAGCATTCAACCTATTGGTCTACTAATGAGTGGCTACTCTTCAAATAATAAATATTCTTTGCTAGGTGGACTTAGAGCTGCCGCTCAATCAATTAGTTATGAAATTCCACTAGCACTAGCGGTTTTAGCAATAGTTATGATGAGCAATTCATTGAGTACTGTCGATATAGTTGAACAACAAAATACTGCGGGTTTTCTTAGCTGGAACATTTGGAGACAACCTGTAGGTTTTATAATTTTTTGGATCTGTGCATTAGCTGAATGCGAGAGACTACCTTTTGATTTACCTGAGGCAGAAGAAGAACTTGTAGCTGGTTATCAGACTGAATATGCAGGTATGAAATTTGCTCTGTTTTACTTGGCTGGATACATAAATCTTGTTTTATCTGCTTTACTTGTTTCCGTTCTCTACCTAGGAGGGTGGGGATTTCCCATCTCAATTGATTGGTTTTCATCTTTGATAGGTCTTTCAATTGATAATCCATTAGTTCAAATTATTGCTGCATCTCTAGGAATTGTTATGACAATTCTGAAGGCTTATTTACTGGTTTTTTTAGCAATTTTATTGAGATGGACTACTCCAAGAGTTCGAATTGATCAACTACTTGATTTAGGATGGAAGTTTCTTTTACCTATTTCATTGGTCAACTTACTTGTAACTGCTTCACTTAAATTGGCATTTCCCATGACTTTTGGCGGATAAAAGAAAAGCAACACAATCACTAGTTTTTTTAAGTAAAAGTACCTACATTTACTTGAAAAAAACTGTATAGTGAGTATTGTAATTAGAGGCCGCCGGCAGCAAATTTAATATGCTTGGTTTCCTTGAAAAAGTTGCCGACTACACTAAAGAAGCCGTTAGTGCAGCGAAATATTTAATTGATGGACTTGGCGTTACATTCGACCACATGCGTCGAAGGCCTGTAACAGTTCAATATCCTTACGAAAAACTAATTCCATCTGAGCGTTATAGAGGAAGGATTCATTATGAATTTGACAAGTGTATTGCTTGTGAGGTTTGTGTAAGGGTCTGCCCAATCAATCTCCCAGTTGTTGATTGGGTAATGAATAAAGAAACTAAGAAAAAAGAATTGAGAAATTATTCTATTGACTTTGGTGCATGTATTTTTTGTGGAAATTGCGTTGAGTATTGCCCTACAAATTGTTTATCAATGACAGAAGAATATGAACTGGCTTCATTTGATAGACATAGCCTTAATTACGATAATGTTGCTCTTGGAAGACTACCAACAAGTGTAACTTCAGATCCATCTGTTAGGCCTCTCAGAGAATTAGCATATTTGCCCGAACGCATAATGGACCCTCATGAATTACCTGCAAACCAAAAAAGAGCAGGCAAACTACCAGCTCAGATCATAAAAGAACTACAAGCAGATAAGTCTCAAGAAGAAGATAATAATAATTCGTCTAATAATGTTGCAAATAAATTAAATTCTACTAATTAATGAATATCGCTTATTCAACAGAATTAATTTGCTTTTTAATTCTTAGTTCTGTCATAGTTTCTGGAAGTTTGGCTGTTGTTTTGTTAGAAAATATTGTTTACTCAGCATTTTTATTAGGCGGAGTATTTATGGCTGTAGCAGGTTTATATCTTTTACTAAATGCTAGTTTTGTTGCTGCAGCTCAGATTCTTGTATATGTAGGTGCTGTAAATGTTTTGATATTATTTGCAATTATGTTGGTTAATAAAAAAGAAAAGTTAAAACCGATCAAAGGTCTTAAAATTAGAAAATTGATATCTGGTGTAGTTTGTGGTGGATTATTAATTTTATTATTACGGGTTAGTATTACCACAAAATGGAACTTACCTGGACCAACCTCTATTGGGGAAGAAGCAACTGAGAGAATTGGTGAACATCTATTTACTGATTATTTATTACCTTTTGAACTTGCTTCGATTTTATTATTAATGGCTATGATCGGAGCTATTGTATTAGCGAGAAGAGATATATCAATTCCAAAAGATGATATCAATGATTTCAAGAATAAAAAGTCCTTAATTAATAAGAAAATTCCTCTTCTTTCCGAAAATAGTTTAAAATGAATTTAATTATATATATAAAATTTACTTACTAAATATGTTAGAAAATTCTATTGGGCCAGTACCTCTTCAGGCTTATCTTATAGTTGCGGCATTTCTCTTCTGCACAGGTGTCTGGGGATTAATAAATAGTCGAAATGCTGTACGAGTTTTAATGAGTATTGAATTAATGTTAAACGCAGTTAATATAAATCTTATGAGTTTTTCATCCTATATTGACGGATCAATAATTAGAGGACAAGTATTTTCAATTTTCGTGATCACAGTAGCAGCAGCCGAGGCGGCTGTTGGACTAGCGATACTACTTTCATTGTATAGAAATAGAGTTACTATTGATATGGAAAGTTTTAATCTACTTAAATGGTAGTTACTATCTATGACAACAAATCTGATCTGGATCTTATATAGATCAGATAGCGATACTGCATATAACGAAACCTTAAATTGTAAAAAAATAATTGAAGGTTATGGAAAAAAAGTTTTATTTTCAGAAATAAGTAATGAAACCAATAATATAAATCAATTATTTTCAGTATCTAAGAATTTACCGGAAATTGCTCTTGTTTTAGGAGGTGATGGAACAGTTTTAAGGGCCGCCAGATTTTTATCCCAAAAAAACATACCTATTTTAAGTTTCAATGTTGGAGGGAATCTAGGCTTTTTGACACACGATCGTCATATCTTAAAGCAAGCCAATTTTTGGGAAAGAGTTTCAAATAATAGCTTTAATATACAAAAAAGAATGATGCTCGAAGCAACTGTATTTAAAGCAGAGAACAATCATAAAAACACAATTACAAGATCATTTTTTGCTCTAAATGATTTTTATTTAAGATCTTGTACAGACGAAATCGCACCAACTTGTAGTCTTGAGCTTGAAATAGATGGCGAAGCAGTAGACAAATACAAGGGGGATGGACTTATATTTTCGACCCCAACAGGTTCTACTGCTTACTCTATGGCAGCAGGAGGGCCGATAATCCACCCTTCCTTAGATGCGATAATCGTTAGCGCCATTTGTCCTATGAGCCTAGCGAGTAGACCAATTGTGGTTCCTCCTAAGTCTCAATTAGTAATAAAACCAATAAGAGAAAAAAAGCAAAAAGTAAAGTTATGGTTAGATGGTTCGAGTGGATGTCTAATTGAAGCTAATGATACATGCTTAATAAAGAAATCCAATCATTCAACCTCAATAATAATTTTAGATGAAAATCTTTCTTATTATAAGACTATCACTCAAAAACTTCATTGGGCCAGCAGCCTAAATGAGAGTAATAAATAATAAATTATGGGGATAGAAATCGAAAGAAGGTTCTTAGTTAAAAATGAAGATTGGAAAACTCAGATAGTATTAAGTGAAGATTTTAGTCAAGCCTACTTAAATTCAAGCATAGATGAATGGGCGACTCGAGTAAGGGTAATAGACAATAAAAAAGCATACATAACATTAAAGTCCTCTCTAAGTAGACTAATAAACTATGAATTTGAATATTCAATTCCTACAAAAGATGCTATTGAATTAATAAACTTATCAAAATATAAAATCACTAAAACTCGTTATCAGCTAAAAATAAATAAAAAAGATTGGGTAGTTGATCTTTTTTATGGTTCGAATTCTCCTTTGAAAATTGCTGAAATTGAATTGAATTCTGAATCCGAAGAAATTGAAGTCCCATCATGGTGTGGTCAAGAGATCACTGGGATGAAATCATTAAGCAATGCTTCTCTTGCGAAAACACCTATTTCTAAATTGTCCTTAAAACATCGAATGCAATTCAAAGAATCCTAAGCAAAAAGGCAACTCGTCCTTTAGATTATCTTTATAATCATCACTGGTAATTGCCAGCGACCTATGGATCCTTTGCAAGAGGTATAACTTGTATGGTCTTTATGACACAGAAGGTATCCTTCGATTCACTTGTACTGACAAGGAAGCTTGCATCGCATATGCAAAGTTATTTGAGCTGTCTTCAATCGAATTTTCGCTAATGCCCTTATCTGATATCAATGATGCCGACAATAATTAGATCTTCTAAGAAGCTGTTTCATCTGGCAATGAACAACAATTGAACCCATCCCGGCATATCTTTCCATGATCCATTGCCCAGTTCAACAAAGCCACTCTGTTTTTTGAACCTGTTTTTGTAAACATATTGCTCACATGGTTGTCTACAGTTCTTTTGCTAATTGTCAGTTTTTCAGCAATCTCTTGATTAGTAAGGCCATCCGCCACTAATCCAATAATCTCCATTTCCCTAGCAGAGAGTCCCATATGGGACGAATTAGCAATCTCTCCTGTAAACATTCCCCTCACTCACAACTCATTAATTAATACTACTTAGATTAGGGCCTTTAATCACCGATAGTAATTATCTAGTAAAAAATACATGTGAAATCTAAACTTCAAAATCGTCTTGAATCTGGCTTATCAGCTATTACTGCTGAAATAATGCCTCCCAGAGGGGGGAGTACAGCTTTAGCGCTTTCAAAAGCCTTCAAATTAAAAGACCTTGTGCATAGTTTTAATGTTACAGATGGCAGCAGGGCGATTATGAGAATGAGCAGCCTAGCCTTATGCAAGCTGCTTTTAGAGGCAAATCTTGAGCCAGTCCTGCAATTATCCTGTAGGGATAGGAATCGAATCGCATTACAAGCTGAATTACTTGGTGCGCATGCCTTAGGAATAAGAAACATCCTCTGTTTAACTGGCGATCCTGTACGAGTAGGAGACCAATTTCAGGCCAAATCAGTTCAAGACTTCAACTCAATAGAACTTATTAATCAAGTCACATCACTTAACAAAGGAATAGATCCCGTATCAGACTTTTTACCTGATGGCCCAACTAATTTGTTTGCTGGAGCCGCAGCTGATCCAAATTGCAGAGGATTTGATGGTTTAAAAAGAAGAATAGAAATGAAAAAAAAAGCGGGTGCAAAATTCCTTCAAACTCAAATGGTTATGGACCCCAAAATACTTGAAAGATTTTGCGAGGAAATAACAGAGCCTATGAAAATTCCAGTTTTAGCTGGAGTTTTTCTACTAAAATCTGCCAAAAATGCTCAATTCATCAATCGTGTAGTACCAGGAGCATGCATACCGGAATCAATTATTTCCAGACTTGAGAGTTCATCAAACCCTATTGATGAAGGTATCTCAATTGCTGCTGAGCAAGTAAAAAGTTATCTAGAAATTGCTCAAGGAGTTCATATTATGGCTGTTAAAGCAGAGGAACAAATACCGATGATTTTAGATAAAGCAAATATTAGTTAGAAGAACCAATTAGGTCAGTTCCTAATAATTCAGCCATTGCTTTTTGTTGAGGTGACGGTTCTCCTAAGTCTTGCCTACGAGCATCAGTTATTAACCAATCTAATGCAGCTTCCTGTAGATCAAAATGATCTCCTTCTTTTCCTACACAGTATCTACCAAAAACCAACTTCTCTACAAGCTGGACTCCAGGACCAATTAGTGAATAATCAAATATTATTGAATTATCAATTGTTGCACCTTCACAGATACAACAACTCGGACCAATCATAGAAGGACCAATAATAGTTACACCATCTTCTATCCTTGTCATTCCTCCAACATATATAGGTCCTTTAACATTTATCTTATCCCAATTAGCTGCAACATTTAAACCGGTGTAAATACCAGGTCTAACCTGCTTGCCTGGTATTTCAACCTGTCTAACATCACCTTTAAGAACATTCCTTATCGCTCTCCAATAATCTGGAACTTTACCAATATCTACCCACTCAAAATCCATAGGCAAAGCATAAAAAGGTGCCCCTTCTTCTACTAATTTAGGAAACAAATCCGAGCCAATATCAAAGGGTTTTCCAGATGGAATATAATTAAAAATTTGAGGTTCAAATAAATAAATTCCAGTGTTAATCGTATCGCCTAGTGCATTATCAATAGAAGGTTTTTCTTGAAAAGCTTTAACACGATCCTCTTCATCTGTTACTACAACGCCATAACTACTTACTTGATCTTTTGAAACACGTTTGGTGATCAAACTAGCTAGTGCTCCTTTTTCTTTATGTCTTTTTACAGCTTCAGATAAATCTAAATCAATTAGCGCATCTCCACATAAAACGACAAAAGTATCATCAAAAAACTTTTGAAAATCTTGAATTTTTTTCAGCCCGCCCGCTGACCCAAGTGCATCACCTATTAATTCTCCATCTTCAATACGGCCTTCGAAGCTGTATGCAATTTCAACTCCAAATCTTTGTCCATCTCGAAAATAATTTTCTATTTCTTCTGCTAAGTGGGAAACGTTAACCATAACCTCAGTAAAACCATGCTCCTTAAGAAGTTCCAACAGAAACTCCATTACAGGTTTCTGTAGGATAGGAATCATTGGTTTTGGAATCACATGCGTGATCGGCTGAACTCGGGTTCCTTTCCCAGCCGCCAGGATCATCGCTTTCATAGGTGCTTTAACTTAAGCGATACAAGGCCAACATAGAATGCTGCCTCCACAAAGAGCTAGGCAGCAGCCGGCGAGCCATCTGTCACGTCCAAAGATGCAAGAGGAAGCTGAGCAACCATTCCTGGTTCTAAAAGCCTCTTTAGACTTATAGGCGAAAACAAAGAATCTTTTTGATCAATCTCAACCTTGCCTTGAGAACATAAAAACAATAAAGCCCAAAAAACTCCAACTCTATCTGTGTCTAAATCATCTGAGACTGAATTTTCTCTCCATCTCTCAACTAATAATTCAAAATCAACCCAGTGCAAAGCTTGTTCCCAATTGTTAATAAAAATTGCCAAAGCTGCAGTCGTTTCAGGTAATTTTTCACGATGAGCAAGAGCTGAAACTTGAGCAATAACTTCCCTGTCAGTTAATTTTTTTTGTCGTAATTTTCTGCGATTGTGCAACTCATCATTTTTCAAAGATTCTGCAATTGTTTCTAGCTGGTTTATTAATTCTCCAAGAGTAACTGGTCTTCTAAATGGAGGAGGGGCAACGGGTCTTCTTAATAGATGTCTCTCTGGACGAAGAGGTAATTGAAAACTTTCATCTAGCCAACCTTGCTCTCCAAAATCAAAGTCTGAATCATCTTCAACATCTACAGAAAACATTTCAGCCTCTAGGACCTCAGCCTTTAAGCCAACTAATACAGAAGCAGCTAAAAAGGCTTCACTGCTCTGAGCAAGGTCAACTTCATAACTTCCGCCATTTTGGCTTAAATGTTTTGAAATCTTTTTTGGAATTTCAATTCTTTGTTTAAGTTGGTCCAGAAAGCCATCAACAACTGGGATGACGTCCACATCCCATGGATCAATATCACCTCTTTCAGCAGCATCTTGCAATAGACGAATTGCAAGTCTCGCTCCAGAATCTGCAGTTTGACTTAAAAGATTAACTGGCAATAAGGCCTAAGACTCTAAAAGAAAGTTATCTCTTTGATGAAAGTTATGCCAGTTCAAATTACATTCAATCTAAAAGAGGAGCTTCAATAGTCCCAATTGATACATTAGGTCTACTAATAATTGTTGGTTGATCACTTCTAATTCTCTCAACGGCTAACAAATCTCTTCTAACCAATCCATCAATTGATGAAATATAAGTATCAGTCATGATTTTTGGATACAAGCCAATTCCAATAATAGGAACTAATAAACAAGCAATAATATAGATTTCTCTAGGTTCTGCATCTACCAACTTTGCTTTGGATATTAACTTGGCGTTTGCTTTCCCAAAGAAAATTTCTCTAAGCATCGATAACAAATATATAGGTGTCAAAATGACTCCAATTGCTGCTAATGAAGCAACAACAATTCTAAATGGGAGTGTATAAACTTCATCAGTTACAAAACCAACAAAGACCATTAATTCTGAGATAAATCCGCTCATTCCAGGTAAAGCAAGAGAAGCAAAAGCGCATGCAGTCCATAAAGCAAACATAATCCTCATGTTTTGACCAATACCACCCATTTCATCCAATTGGAGAGTGTGCGTTCTATCGTAAGTTGCACCAACAAGGAAAAACAAACTTGCTCCTATTAAACCGTGGCTCACCATTTGCAACATCGCACCACTAGTGCCTAGAGAACTAAAGCTTCCAATACCTATCAAAACAAAACCCATATGACTTATTGAGCTATAAGCAATTTTCCTTTTTAAATTTCTTTGAGCAAAAGAAGTTAAAGCTGCATAGATAATATTGACTACTCCAAGAACAATCAATAATGGTGCAAATTGAGCATGAGCATCAGGAAGTAATTGTGCGTTAAATCTAAGAAGAGCATATCCACCCATTTTCAACAATATTCCTGCCAAGAGCATATGTACAGGAGCAGTGGCCTCTCCATGCGCGTCTGGCAACCAAGTGTGAAGAGGAACAATAGGAAGTTTGACCCCAAAAGCTATAAGCAATCCTGAATAACAAAGCAGTTGAAACCCCTTACCAAAATCTTGCTGAGCTAAATGGGTATAACCGAAATCTGGTATTCCTCCCGCTTGAAAGAAACCCATTGCAAGACCAGCAAGGAGAATAAATAACGAACTGCCTGCGGTGTAGATAATAAATTTCGTGGCTGCATATTGCCTTTTCTTTCCGCCCCAGATTGCAAGGAATAAATAAACCGGAAACAACTCCAATTCCCATGCAAGAAAGAAAAGCAACATATCTTGAACAGCAAATACTGCTATCTGGCCACCGTCCATAGCAAGGATTAAAAAGAAAAATAATTTTGGTTTATAGCTAACTGGCCATGCTGCTAAAACAGCTAGAGAAGTTATGAAACTTGTAAGCAAGATCAATGGCATTGACAAGCCATCTGCACCAACTGACCAAGTCAATCCAAGTTCTGGGAGCCAACTAACTTTTTCATATAACTGCAAGCCTTCTTGACTTGGATCAAAACCTTTGAAGTAAGCAGCAACAGTAATTAGAAAAGTAATTAAAGCAATTATTAGGGCATACCAGCGAACTTCTTTTCCTTCGCCTTTATCTGGAATAAATGGAACAATTAATGATCCAATAATTGGAAAAAATATGGATAAACTTAACCAAGGGAAGTCGGCTTGTATTGGCTCAGGAATTAGCATTGTTCCAAGGTTCAAAGTTGCATTGAGAGCGAATTCCAAGGCTCGAAATTAATCATCACTTTTTGAGTTTAGAAATTATGAGATTATTGGCACCCTCTAAATAGGGGATGAAACACACACCTAAAAAAATTATGTAAATTATGCCCCTATAACTCCAAAAAGTGCGACCAGAGCAATCACTCCTCCAAAAACAATCAATGCGTAAAACTGAGCTCTTCCTGTCTCAAAATATTTGAGTCCTTCTCCACTACCAAGAGTCAATAATCCAGTTAGATTAACTACTCCATCAACTACTTTTGCATCTACTTCAAGTACTTCTCTTGCAAGCTTTCTACTACCTTTTACAAAGATTTTCTCATTAATATCATCTAGGTACCATTTGTTCTGAAGAAATGAATTTATTTTAGGATACTTATTAGACAAAGAAACACCAAGATCAAGTCGTTTTGAATAGTAGGTTAAAACCGCCAATAGTATCCCTGCAGATGAGATAGCTACAGAGGCAGTAGCAAGTGGGAGAAATTCTCCCCAACTAAACTTTTCTGCAGCTTCAATAGCCTCACGGGGATCTAACAAGTTTGCAAAAATGCTATTCCATGGAACTCCTATAAAACCAATTAGACAAGAAGGAATTGCCAAAACTGCCAAGGGGAACGTCATAGGCCATGCAGATTCATGTATCTTGCCAATTTCATGATCTCCATGCTCATCATCTTTTTCTTTGCCTGCTAAAGTAAGCAAGGAAATCTGCATCTCTTTGTTTTCCCCTCGAAAATCTCCTTCAAAAGTCAGAAAATATAGACGAAACATATAAAAAGCTGTCATTCCTGCCGTTAAAAAACCAATAAACCAAAGTATTGGAAAACTATTAAAAGCTTGACCAAGAATTTCATCTTTACTCCAAAAACCTGCAAGAGGAGGAATACCACTAATAGCAATACAGCCAATGAAAAAAGTTATTGCAGTAATAGGCATTTTTTTACGTAAACCACCCATTAATCTCATATCTTGAGCAAGAACTGGTTCATGACCAACAACCTCCTCCATTGCATGAATAACAGAACCTGAACCAAGGAATAACATTGCCTTAAAGCATGCATGGGTAACTAAATGGAACATTCCTGCAACTGGTGCTCCGCATCCCATGGCAAGCATCATGTATCCAAGTTGAGAAACTGTGCTGTAAGCCAATCCTTTTTTCAAATCCATTTGTGTCAAAGCAATTGATGCGCCTAAAAAACAAGTAATAGTTCCAACAATTGCTATAAAAAATCCAATAAAAGGAAACTGGCTAAACAAAGGGTCAAGTCTTGCTACTAAAAAAACTCCCGCTGCTACCATTGTTGCTGCATGAATTAAGGCAGATATAGGAGTTGGACCTTCCATTGCGTCAGGCAACCAAACATGTAGAGGGAATTGTGCAGACTTTGCCATTGGCCCCATAAAAACAAGAATACAAAGAGTCAAAGCCGACCATATTGGCACTGTCCCCGAACTGACTGAATCGGATAAACCATCAGCAATTCCATGAAAATCAAAACTTCCAGTTGCCCAAAAAAGACCCAAGATGCCAAGCAATAACCCAAAGTCTCCGACTCTGTTAACGATAAAAGCCTTTTGAGCTGCATGCGCAGCACCATCTCTGTCGTACCAAAAACCAACTAGTAAATATGAACACATCCCAACCAATTCCCAAAAAACGTATATCTCAAGCAAATTTGGACTAACTATTAGACCAAGCATAGAACTACTAAATAAGGCTAAATAAGTAAAAAAACGAACATACCCAGGATCATGTGCCATGTAACCATGGGAATAAATCATTACCAAGAAAGCAATTGTCGTAACAAGAGCAAGCATTACTGCCGCCAAAGGATCAATCACATATCCCATTGGCAATTCAAAAGAACCAGCACTTGCCCAAACAAACAAGTGTTCAACCGGTGGCTTACCTGAAAGTTGCTCAGCTAAAACTGCATAGCTCATAAATGCCGAGGCACCTACAGAAGTTAAGAGAGTTATTGCAACAGGTTTTCGTGAACGGTTAAAAAGATCATTAAAACTAATTAATCCCAAACCAATCAAAACTGCCCCACAAAGAGGAAGGAGAGGAATTAACCAAGCAAAATCTGCAGCCGAATGCATCCAGCTAAATCATATTGAAATTATTTTAGGCAATTCTTGCTAGTAATTCAGTTAAATCAAAAGAGAGAAATTTCTGAGCGCCAACTGAAATAAATTTATGGGACCACCAGAAAAAGAAAACTGCAATGAGAATACCCATCTGAGAGGGCCTAAGAAATTCTTTAATTTCTAATTTTTGTCGTCCATCCAACACAGCCATGAATGGAACGACTGATGTTTTTTTCTTCACATCTTCAAATTCTTTTCCGAATTTCAGGCTAAGTCTTCTATCACCATGCCAAATAGCAAATAAATGATGAGCAATTAATCCCAAACAAGTCACAAGAGTAAAACTTGTGCCTATCCAAAGTAAATGAGCAAAACACCAAATAATTTGACCTATTGCCTGCGGATGGCGTGTAACTCTAATAATCCCCGTAGCATATATTCTAACTTTGGGTTTCAGAACAGCAGGAATTTCTAAAAGGTTATATGTAGCTGGATATAGAAAAAGAAAACTAATTGCACTCAAAATCCAAATCAATGGAATTAGTTCGCTAACCCCTTGCAAGTTCCAAAATCTAACTCCGTCGTAACGATGAGCAATAAAATAACCAACCAAAATAACTGCGGAAGGAATACTTGCAAAAGCAAAAACCAATCTCCATGCTCTTGCACCAATTAAACCTTCCGCCCTCACCCTTAAAGCGGCTCCACCACTATGAATAATGGCAAAACAAAACAAAAGTAATATCATCGCAAAACTCGAACCATGTGTATCTAAAAATGCCATTCGTCCTTTTAAAAGCCTATCAATAAATTATTAGATCCATACCGGATCAACAGTTGGTGATGTTTTTCCCTACATTTTATTTTAATAACTGCCATGAAGGCCTGCCACCATGGCCGAGATTCCATTCACTCTTGATCAACTAAGAATCCTCAAAGCAATTGTTGATGAGGGAAGCTTTAAAAAAGCTGCAGATAGTTTGTTTGTCACTCAACCAGCTGTCAGCTTACAAGTGCAAAATCTTGAAAAACAACTAGAAATTGCAATATTTGATAGAGGGGGAAGAAAAGCCCAATTAACTGAAGCGGGAAAAATTCTTCTAAATTATTGCGAAAAAATTTTAGGAGAGTGCCAAGAGACTTGCAAAGCAATTGAAGATTTAAATAACCTGAAAGGTGGTTCTCTGACAATTGGAGCAAGCCAAACAACTGGTACTTATTTGATGCCAAGAATGATTGGCCATTTCAGACAAAAATATCCAGAAGTTTCAGTTCAACTGCAAATTCATAGCACTAGAAGGACAGGATGGAGTGTTGCTAATGGCCAAATTGATATAGCTATTATTGGAGGCCAACTTCCATTAGAGTTAAACGAATCATTACAAGTAATTCCTTTTGCTACTGATGAATTAGCTCTTGTTTTACCTACTAACCATCCACTAGCAAAGTCAAAAGAACTCACAAAAGAAGATTTATATAGTTTAAGGTTTATCACTCTAGACAATCAATCAACGACCCGTAAAGTCGTAGATCAATTACTGTCATCTTCTGGATTAGATGTGCAAAGATTACATATTGAAATGGAATTAAATTCTCTTGAAGCTATAAAAAATGCTGTTCAATCTGATCTAGGAGCTGCCTTTCTTCCAGTTGTTTCAATTGAAAGAGAGCTTTCAGGAGGAAGTATTCACAGAGCAATTGTTGCAGATCTAGAAGTAAAAAGAGAACTTAAAGTAATTACTAATCCTGGAAGATATTCATCAAGAGCTGCAGAAGCATTCACACAAGATATATTACCTTTATTTGCTAGTTCATTTTCTCCACTATTTCATTCTGAAAATTAGAACTGTATTGCTTCTTTATTGATACCAACAGCATCTTCTTCAGCGCCCTTAATTATGAATTTATTTTCGTTAACGTCTGCTTGATAGACGCATCGAACAATTGGCTGGTCCCTAATTGAACCAATATAAGCAAATGTATTCATTCGCTGTTTACACTCTCTAACATCTTCATTGTTTATTGCTCCTTGCTTTTGCAACACAGTCCAATTTTCTCTTCTGATCACACAACCAGGTTGAAGAGCGGGTTGAGTGACAAAACTAGTAGAGGGATTTAGGGTTGTATACATTTCAACATCAATAACAAAAGCACTTGCACCGTATTGCCTACAAAAGTCTGGATCTGGAACTGCCATATCCAACTGTTGTTGACTAGCAATATTTCCCTGACCACCTGAAGTTGTACTTGTAATAAGGCTTCCAATACCAACACCAATCACCAAAACTCCAGCTAAAATAGCGATTGAGTTCGAATTAATTTTTATTCCCCCTCCGCCATCTGAAGGGGAGGAAGAATTAAATCGGCTACCCCTTGGTTCATATTGGCTTCTAACATTTGAATCTTTTCTAGGGTTAAATTTATTTCCTTCTTGTCTTCTGGCAAGATCTGATCTTCTACGAGATGATGAACGTCGATTATAGGGACCTTGATTCATAATAATTCTTGAGTTCTAGGTAATCCCATGGAGTAATTCATCACCCTACTGTTTGGGTTATAACTGAGTTCTCCGTCTTTAAGCAACTTTCTAATAAAGTCTTCAAGCAAAGATCCTATTTTCCTCAAGCTATAGTCGTTCAATTCATTATCTTCTTGAGAATCAACTAATTCACGAAAATAATCTTGTACCTTTCTTATAGAATCATTATCCCAAAGAAATTCATTATCAGGATCAATATCTAAAGTCAAATGATCATTATCTAAAATTAAATCTTTATTTTTTACTACTGCAGTAAATATACGAACGTGGCGTGTTGTGCATTTGAGAATAGTGTCGCTCATGAATTTAAAACAACAAACCGAAATTTATACTGCAAATTTAACGACCTTACCTCTTGTTGGGTGGTCTTACTCACTAAAGTTGTTAAATACTCTTTTATTTAAGTATGCGGGTAGCAATTGCTGGAGCCGGATTAGCAGGACTCTCATGTGCAAAATACTTAGCGGATGCAGGTCATACTCCATTCGTTTATGAGGCAAGAAACGTACTTGGTGGGAAAGTAGCTGCTTGGAAAGATGAGGATGGAGATTGGTATGAAACTGGATTACATATATTTTTTGGGGCATATCCAAATATGCTTCAGCTTTTCAAAGAATTAGACATTGAAGATCGTCTGCAATGGAAAAGTCATTCAATGATTTTCAACCAACCCGAAGAACCTGGAACATATAGCCGTTTCGATTTTCCTGATTTACCTGCTCCAATAAATGGAGTTGCCGCAATTTTAAGCAACAATGACATGCTCAGCTGGCCAGAAAAAATTTCATTTGGACTAGGGCTAATACCTGCTATGTTGCGCGGCCAAAATTATGTAGAAGATTGTGATAAGTACTCTTGGACCGAATGGCTGAAAAAACAAAATATTCCTGAAAGAGTAAATGATGAAGTTTTTATCGCAATGAGCAAGGCCCTTAACTTCATAGGTCCTGATGAAATATCCTCAACAGTATTGTTAACTGCATTGAATCGCTTCTTACAAGAAAAAAACGGATCAAAAATGGCATTCCTTGATGGCGCACCACCAGAAAGACTTTGTCAACCAATTGTTGATCATATAAGAGCTTCAGGAGGTGACGTATTTTTGAATAGCCCCCTTAAGAAAATCAATTTAAAAGAAGATGGCTGTGTTGAAAATTTCTTAATAGGTAGCGCTAAAGAATCTCATGGGAAAGAAATTGAAGCTGACGCTTACGTCAGCGCAATGCCCGTGGATATTTTCAAAACAATTTTGCCTAACGAATGGGCCTCTAAAGATATTTTCAGAAAACTTGAAGGTCTTAAAGGAGTTCCAGTTATCAATATTCATCTCTGGTTCGATCGAAAACTTACAAATATTGACCACCTTTTATTTAGTAGATCTCCACTCCTAAGTGTCTATGCAGACATGAGCATAACTTGTAAAGAATATGAAGATCCAAATCGTTCAATGCTTGAATTGGTTTTTGCTCCTGCAAAAGACTGGATCAGTCGAAAAGATGAGGAGATCATTGATGCAACCATGAAAGAATTGGCTAAACTTTTCCCTATTCATTTTTCAGGGGAAAATCAAGCTAAATTGAGAAAATACAAAGTAATAAAAACCCCACAATCGGTATATAAAGCTGTTCCTGGATGCCAAGATTTAAGGCCTGATCAAAAGACCCCAATAAGCAACTTTTTCTTAACGGGTGATTACACAATGCAAAAATATCTCGCTTCCATGGAAGGTGCGGTGTTAAGTGGAAAGCTATGTGCAGAAAAGATTCAATCTCAACTGACATAGGGTTCTTATTAGTCTTAATGTATAAACAGCAATTTTTTTTAAATTGCAATTCAACAGATTAATGCAAACTAAAAAACTTACAAACTTTTAATTTTGGCGCAGCCTTCTTTAAATCTAGAAGATGCCTACGAGGCTTGCAGAAAAGAAACTGCAAAATGGGCCAAGACCTTCTACCTTGGTACCATGTTGCTTCCCCCTGCTAAACGCAGGGCAATCTGGGCTATTTATGTTTGGTGCCGTAGAACAGATGAGCTTATGGATAGCACTGAAGCTCAACAAAAATCTAGAAATGAGTTATCAGATCGACTAAATAAATGGGAAGACAAAACAAAAAAAGTTTTTGCTGGTAATACTGAAGATGACCTTGATGCAGTCTTAGCGGATACTCTTCAAAAATTTCCTCAGTCTATTAAGCCCTATATCGATATGATTGAAGGTCAGAGAATGGATTTAGATACAGCCAGATATAAAACATTTGAAGAACTGGAACTCTATTGTTACCGAGTCGCTGGAACAGTTGGATTGATGACTCAAGGTGTAATAGGAATTGATGCTGCCTATACGTCTAATCCAAAAAAGCCATCTCCTGATACTTCAAAAGCTGCTATTGCTCTTGGAATTGCGAATCAATTAACAAATATTCTTAGAGACGTTGGCGAAGATAGAGGGAGAGGACGCATTTATTTACCTTTAGAGGATCTAAAAAAATTCAATTACTCCGAAGAAGATCTAATGCTGGGAAAAATCAATGAGAACTGGAAAGCCTTAATGGCTTTTCAATTAACCAGAGCAAGAGATTGGTTCAAAAAATCTGAAGAAGGAATAAAATGGCTCTCGATAGATGCAAGATGGCCAATATGGACATCATTAAGGTTGTATAGCGGAATACTAAAATCGATTGAAGAATTAGATTATGACGTCTTCAATAATCGTGCTTATGTAAAAGGATGGGTTAAAGCTGTGAACCTACCCATCTCTTATCTGATAACTATCAACGATGAAAAATATAAACTTGGAACACTTATTTAATTGAATGTTTAAACAGGAGTTTTTTGATTAGCTAGAAGATCCTTCAATTTTGATAGTTCTCCAGCCCATCTTGGATCTGGAGCTTCTTTAATTGGGGCATCACTATGTACAACTTTCTTAACATCTTTACGATTAGAGCCTTTATTCCCATTGTTTGAATTTGCTCCTCTTCTAGAGTTACCAGAATTTGAATCTTTACGCTCAGAACGTTCAACCCTCAGCTTATTTCCATTGAATTCATGACCATTTAATTTTTCAATAAGTTCATTAGCAATATTCTCATCTTTGATATTAGCGAAACCAAATCCCCTACAAGCCCTGGTATCTCTATCGAAAACAGCTTTAAATTTGATGCCATCTCCTATAGATGTTAGAAGGGCTTCAAGTTCTTTAACATTGACATTCTGCGGCAAATTACCGATGTAAAGGCGAACACTCATTTAGAAAAAAGGGGATAAGTAGAAGACGGCATACGGCCGAGATTAATTTGATTTGTGTGTAGTTAATCACAAAAAGGGTGAATTCTCTAGGGTCCATTTACGAGCGACCTCCAAAGCTTCGTGGTTTGTGAAGAATCTTCTATAAGCTTTTTCCTTAGACAAATGTCTCATAAGCTCCCCCAAGAAGGGGCCAGGGTGGATTTTCAAGGCTTTTTGAAGCGAATGGCCGCTCAAGGGGGAAGAAGGGTGAAAGAGGGGATCAGAAGGGTCTTCCCAGCGCTTCAACCAAACGTTTACATATCTATCTTTCAAAAAAAGGATTAAAGATGGCAAATCCTCTTCCAAATCAACGTGGAGTTGGAACCTTTCATCCTCCGAAAAATTATCTAAACCTAACTTATTAATTTTATGAACCCAAAATCTCAAGTTCTTACATCTTTTAATTTCATTTTTACTAAACGTCAAACTTGTCAAACCCTCATCACTAAGCAAACATATTAACTTTGCTAAAAAGCCTCCAGCTATTAAATTTCTGGAAATAATATCTTTTCTTTTGAGTTCAAGATTAGGAAGATTATCTTCATTCCATTTTTTCAATAATTGAAGTTCTAAATAAGTTTGCCAAACTGAAGAAGTCCAGCTTGAATGGGCTATTTTTAAAATCTCCATCTTTATCCTTTCAGGTGCAACATTACTTAATTTATCGACATTATTTTTTAGAAATATTTTAGTTTTTTTCTCTAATTCAAAGCCTAATTCACACATTAATCGAAAACCTCTAAGAATTCTCAAAGGGTCATCAATTAAGTTCTTTTCACTTATTGCAACAATTTTCTTATTTTTCAAATCATCCATTCCTCCAATTGGATCAAAGATCTCTGGCTTTTCACTAAGCTTTAAAGCAATTGCATTAATTCTAAAATCACGTCTTAATAAATCATCTTTAAGATTCTTGCCAACTTGTCGAGCAAAATCAAGAGTCCATCCATTAATAACTAATCGAGCAATATCTCTCTTTTCATCAAGCTTTATAAAAGTGGCATTAATTTTTTTAGATAAGTTTTTGCTGAATTTAATAGCTTCTATTGGTATTACAAAATCTAAATCAGGTTTTTGACCCAACTTGTTCAACAATCCATCTCTTACAGAACCCCCGACTAAAGCACTCCCAGGAGGTAAATCAGCCAAAGATATTGGCCAATCTTTTGGATTTAAATCTCCAAAAAGATCATTTGATAGTAATGTGTTCTTACTTATCAAAATGACACCTAGATTTCACTTGAATAGTTATGTGCATCTGTGTTGATTGTACTTGGGTAGATAGATGCAAGACCTACTTCACAGTTGAAGAAAATCACGGCGTGAAGCACTTGTCCAAAAATCCAGATTTTCAAGGTATTAATCCAAAAATACATATCAACATTTCCGATATAGCTGAGGGGGAGACAGGTATAGAATGGGATGTAAGAGGTTGTGATAGTTTTCAACTAGATAAAGGTAAATGGAGCAGGCTTCGTCCTGGAGAAGAAATTCCAAAGTAAAAACTATAATCAATTCATTGCAAAATTTCCATAACTCAAAATCAAAATATTTATTAGCCTTACACAGCTGTTCAGAATCCTTCGGAATTGCTATTAAAGATATTGAACATCCAGACAAAATAATAAAAAGCGAAGTATTTAATATCGGCCGCTCATTATCCAACAAATTATTTATTTGTATAGAAAAAATTCTACCTAGGAAATTTTGGAAGCAAATAATTCGAATCTCAGTAGCAAAAGGTCCTGGAAGTTTTACAAGCACAAGATTAACCATCTCAATGGCTAGAACAATTTCTCAGCAAATTAATTGTTCATTAGATTCGATTAGTTCCTTTCATTTGATGGCTCCAAGACTTTACAAAAATCTTGACCAAAATCAAATACTAAATCCATTTTGGATAAAAGATTTTTTGCCGCGTCGAGGATTTATAGCTGGTAAATATCAACTAATTAAAATTCACAAAGAATCTAATTTCCATGAATTTAGTGAGATCATTTCCCCAAAATTAATAAGCAATGAAGAAGAAATAAATCCTTCAATAAAGGCTTCTAATAATATAGAAAAAGATATTATTTCACTTTTACATTTTTCTCAATATTGTCAAAATTCAAACTTTAGTTCTCATTGGGGAAAAACATTGCCAATTTATCCAACATCACCAATAGATAATAAAAATAAAAATTTATAATTTCCAATATTCTAATTTGAGAGAGCTTGATTTCAGATGTTCTTGATTTGCCCTTTATCAAGCATTGAATTTATAGATATTTGAATTTCTTTAGTTGTTGACGTTAAATCTTCTCTTTTACGTGTTTTAGGGGGTTGAATTAATTCACCAACTCTCAAATGAATAGATACAAATCGAGGAAGAATAGATCCTTTTGGAAAAGCTCTGTGACTGTTAACTATTGCCACAGGAAGGATAGGGCAACCTGTCCTTCCTGCCAGGAGAGCAGCACCTGCTTTGGGATCATTAACTCTTCCATTTTCTTGTCTGGTTCCATCCAAAAATACGCCGGTCGCCCATCCTTCATTTAATCGATTAGAGGCAGTTCTTAACGCCTCTCGATCTCCAGCTCCCCTCTTAACTGGATAGGCACCGCAGGCAGAAATTATAGATGCCAAGATAGGGACCCTGAAAAGTTCAGACTTTGCCATAAAAGCTACTGGTCTGCCCAAAGCATGACCCAAAATCGGAGGATCCAGATGAGAACCATGATTAGAGACAACTACAACTCCACCAGTCTTGGGTAAATTCGAAATGCCTATTGTTTGGCCTCTAAACAAGAAACGAAAAATTGGGAACACAAATAGATAACTGACGCAGCCATAAACAAAACTCTGTCGAGGCCTATCTGTATTGATTGCTTCAACTCCCTCATTAACTCTTAATTGTTCCAAAATCAATAACCTAAATCACTTGCGTTTGAGATTTGACTAATCAGAACCCCTTTCATTGATCGTTTAGCAAGACCGCTAAGTACATTTCCAGGACCAATCTCAACCATTGTTGTTATTCCTTCATTTTGCATGACATTCATAGTTTCTCTCCATCTAACCCCAGTAGTCATTTGTTTTTTTAAGCGCTCCTTCAATATTTCACCATTTACAGTTGGAGTTGGATCAACATTGCTAAGGATTGGAACTTGAGCATCTTTAAAAATTAATTGATCAAGTTCTTCAGCAAAGCTTTTAGATGCTTCAGTCATAAATATGGAGTGAAAAGCCCCTGAAACTTGTAAAGGAATTGCCCTTTTACATTTTAAATTATCAGCCACTTTCCTAACTGCATCAGGTGAACCAGATAAAACAACTTGAGATTCACTATTGTCATTGGCTATTGCAGCTCCCTCAGTTTGTCTAATCAACGCATCTAATTCATTTCGATTAAAGCCCAAAACTGCAATCATTGCTCCTCCTCCAGCAGCTGCCATTAATTCAGATCTTTTCTTTAATAGCAACAACGCTGTCTTAGCATCTACAACATTTGCTGAATAAAGACCAACTATTTCTCCGAGACTATGTCCTGCAATGATTTGGGTCTCCCTTTCTTGTCTCTTTAAATCATCAACCAATAGTGACTCAACCACAAACAGTGCAGGTTGAGTGTTTCTAGTATCGTTTAAATCACATATTTCTTCGTTAGGAATATCTTCGCCACAACAGATTTTCCACAGATCTCTTCCAAGAATCTGAGAAGCCAATTCAAATCTTTCTCTCGATCCAGGCAAATCTAACAACGAATTTGCCATCCCTATTTTTTGAGAACCTTGTCCAGGAAAGACCCAGGCAATAGACATGATTTTATTAATTAATTGTTTAACAGCCTAATAGGGACCATGCCAATAAAACAAAGCGGCTCCCCAACTCAAGCCAGCACCAAATCCACTACAGGCTACTAAATCTCCTGATTTGATTCTTTGACCTCTAACTGCTTCATCAAGCATTAATGGGATTGTTGCTGCAGAGGTATTTCCATAGTGTTTCAAATTTGAAAGCACTTTTTCTGATGGTATTGAAAATCTTGAAGCTACAGCATCAAGAATTCTTTGATTAGCCTGATGTAATAGGAGCCAATCTATACTTTCAGAGTCAATTTTATATTTATCTAAAAGTTCTCCAAGAATGATTGGAACTTCTTTAACTGCAAACTTATAAACCTCCTTCCCCTCCATTTTGATTGGCAGATATTCCCCTTTTTGATGGGTTGCTCCTTGAACTAAATCTAAAAAAGTATTTGCCTGAGTGAGATTTAAGCATTCTCCTCTACTGCCATCAGACTTCATATCGTATCCAATTAAACCATTTTTTTCACCACTAGTCTCAATAGCTACTGCTCCTGCTCCGTCACCAAATAAAACACAAGTCTTTCTATCATCCCAATCAACCCATTTTGATAATTGATCTGCCCCAATCACAACAGCTCTTTTCATAGAACCAGAAATTAAATATTGTGATGCAGTTACCAAAGCAAATAAAAAACCACTACAAGCTGCAGTCAAATCAAAAGCTACTGCATTTGAAGCTTCCAAGTTTGATTGGATTTTAGGCGCAGAGCCAAATAAATCTTCTGGAGTAGATGTTGCAAGAATTATTAAATCAATGGTTTTCACATCCCAATTAGCCATTTTTACAGCATTCAGAGCTGCATCTGTTGCCAAATCAATCAAAGATTCATTATCTCCAATAACCCTTCTTTCGCTAATTCCAGTTCTACTTTGAATCCATTCATTATTAGTATCTACCCTCTGACCAAGTTGATCATTATTAATTATCTTTTGAGGAGTAGCGCTACCGCACCCCACAAAAGATATTCCAGAGTCACATTGAGAATTGCTAATCAAATCTAAAAAAAAACTTCATTTCATAAGTCAATCACATGGTAGGACAGTTCCAATCAGACCTGTAAGACATCTGGTTTGTTTAGATCCGCTAAATCATCCATTACTCCATGACTTGCAGCAGAATGAACAACTCTTAAAGCACTTAATACAGATAAAGCTTTACTTCCACCATGACCAATAACACAAATTCCATTAATTCCTAGAAGTAAAGCCCCACCATGTTCAGCATGATCTAAACGTTTCTTTATACGTTTCAAATTATTTCTTAAAAAAGCAGAACCAACTTTGCCTCTTCTTCCTCTTGGCAACTCAGCCCGCAAAACTCCCAAAAGAACACTGCCTACTGACTCTAAAAATTTCAGCAAAACGTTTCCCGTAAATCCATCACAAACCACAACATCAAAATCACCTGATAAAACATCTCTTCCTTCACAATTACCAGAAAAGCAAAAACGTTCTTCATCATTTAAAAGCTTGTAAGTTGCTAGAGAAAGATCATTCCCCTTACAAGATTCTTCGCCAATATTTAATAATCCTATTCTTGGCTTTTTCACCTGCAATACATCTCGACAATAGATATTTCCTAGAAGAGCAAATTGATGCAAATAAGTTGGTTTACAATCCATATTTGCTCCAACATCTAAAACCAATACTGGTTGACCAGGATCCTTCGTTGGAAATAATGCTCCGATTGCTGGACGATCAATACCTTTTAAACGTCCCAACTTGAAAATCGCTGATGCCATCATTGCTCCAGAGTTTCCAGCTGAATAAACACCCTTAGCTTTTCCTTCTTTAACCAATTTCATTGCAATATTTATGCTCGCATCCTTTTTTTTTCGCACTGCCGTGGCCTCTTCATCCATACCAACTGAAAGACCACTGGGAATTAATTCGAAATTTCCATTTTCCATAGCTTTCTCTAGAGCTTCTTCTAAGCCAAATTCAATTGCTGCTTTCTCTACTTTCTCAATTTCACCTACAAATTTAATTTTTAATGGAAGCAATGACAAAGATTTCAAACAACCATCAAGAATCGCTCCAGGTGCAAGATCTCCTCCCATCCCATCTACAGCCACCCAAATCCTTTCGGAATCTTGAATTCCATTTTTATCATCTGTATTATCTCCAACTTGCAGTCTCCTAAGAGGATCAAATACAAATGGTTCTAATGTACTCCTGGCTATTGATCCAGCACTTGTAACAACAGAACCAGCATTAGAAACTACTGTTCCAGCAACATTACTAGCTGCTGTAGCTGAACTTGTTGCTGTGTCAACAAGACTAGTAACAGCTGAGTTTCGACGATACCAAATTACTAATCGTCTAATTGCCTTAGAACGATTTGATTTATTAGTTTGGTGATTTTTTTCCACTAATTTATGTTCCTTCCGGAATCATAGAATCAACAATTCTTTGAAAAAGGTAACCTGTTCCTCTTGCAGTAAGAATTAGTTCCGGGTTAGCAGGATCATCTTCAAGTTTTGATCTAAGTCTGGAAATATGGACATCTACTACTCTCGTATCAACATGTCTTTCAGGGGTATATCCCCAAACTTCTTTAAGAATCTCACCTCGACTAAAAGGTTCTCCTGATCTACTAACCAAAAGTTCCAAAAGGCTAAATTCCATGCCTGTTAATCTAATTCGTTCATCATTTCTATAAACCTGACGTTTATTTGTATCGATCTTTAAATTCATAACAGCAATCACACCTGAATTAGGCAGTCCTGCTATTTGTTCCTTTTCAACTCGTCTTAAGACACATCTAATCCTAGCTTCTAATTCTTTTGGGCTAAAGGGTTTAACAACATAATCATCAGCACCAAGCTCTAAGCCAGTAATTCTATCTGCAACATCTCCTAAGGCTGTCAGCATGACAATTGGGACATCTGATTCTTTTCTTAGTTCCTGGCAAACTCCATATCCATCCAATTTAGGCATCATGACATCAAGCACCACCAAATCAGGCTCACAATTTCTGAAAAGATCCAGTGCCTCATTCCCATCACAAGCAGTAACAACTTGATAGCCAATCATAGATAGGCGAGTTTCTAGGATCCTCCTAATACTTGCCTCATCATCAGCTACGAGGATGGTTTCCTTTGAGGGACTTGTGGCCGTCATTTCTTCCTTAGCTTTGGCGGCTGTCACAAGATCTTAAGTGAAGGTTCACCAACAATTAAAGATCACTATCTTCATTCAACTACAGCCAACTTCCTTTTTACAACTAAGTGTCTCGTTCTGTCTCTATTTATGTCTGTCAAAGTTGCGGTGCCCAAACTAGACAATTCTTTGGCCGCTGCAACAATTGTGGAGAATGGAATTCAATAATAGAAGAAAAAATTAATCAAAAATCAGATAAATCTATTTACACAAAGATTAATTCTCCTAAAGAGAAATCTCCCTATCGTTCAGAGCTAATAAGTCGGACAAAAGATCAAATCATTGATCGCATTTCAAGTGGATATGAAGAATTAGACAGGGTACTTGGAGGCGGATTAGTACCTGGATCACTAGTTTTAATTGGTGGAGACCCAGGTATTGGGAAAAGCACTCTCATTTTGCAAAGTGCCACTAAAATTGCTCATCAAAGATCAGTCCTTTATGTAGCTGCTGAAGAGTCTGCTCAACAAGTGAAACTCAGATGGAATCGAATTGAAAATTCTGAGTCCAATCTTCACTTACTTGCAGAAACAGACCTAGAGTTAGTAATAAAAGAGCTTGATTATCTAAAACCTGAAGTAGCAGTTATTGATAGCATTCAAGCTTTGAATGATCAAAATTTATCAAGCTCACCTGGTTCAGTTGCTCAAGTTAGAGAATGTTCAGCAGCTTTACAGCAAATTGCTAAACGAGAAAATATATCTCTTTTGATCATCGGGCACGTTACTAAGGATGGAATGCTAGCCGGACCAAAAGTTCTTGAGCATCTTGTTGATGCAGTTCTTACTTTTGAGGGCGATAGATTTGCCTCTCACAGACTTCTCAGAGGGGTAAAAAATCGCTTTGGTGCAACTTGTGAGCTTGGTGTCTTTGAAATGCAAGCAGATGGATTATCGGAAGTCTCTAATCCAAGCGAACTCTTTCTAAGCAAAACTTCTGCGCCTGGAATCTCAACAATTGTTACTTGCGAGGGAACAAGACCACTAGCTATAGATATACAAGCACTTTTAAATCCCACTAGTTATGCAAGTCCTCGAAGGACTACAACTGGTGTTGAGATAAATAGGCTTCATCAAATCTTGGCAGTTCTAGAAAAAAATATGAATCTTTCACTCTCAAGATATGACTGTTATCTAGCAGTAGCTGGAGGATTAGAAGTGGAAGAGCCCGGCGCTGATCTTGGAATAGCGGCAGCAATAGTTTCGAGCTTTAAGGATATTGAACTTGAAGAGAGTGTGGTTTTTATAGGTGAAATAGGTTTAGCTGGTCAATTAAGATTGGTCAGACAAATGCAACAACGAATTAACGAAGTTATAAGACTTGGATATAAAACATTAATAATCCCAGAAGGGATAGATACAACTGAGTTTGAAACAAATGAAAAATTTAAAATATTAAAAGCCTCTAATATAAATCAAGCTTTAATCTATGCATTGAATAATATTTAATTGACGATTTTATTAGTTATAAATAAACATCAACATTTCCTCTTCCTGTTGTCTTTAGCCAATTCTCTATATCTAAATAGCCACCTGGGTATAAACGAACAGCTTTACTCCAAACTTCAGCTGCCTGATCAAACCAGATATCCCCTTCATCCTGATTTCCATTCCTTTGAGCCATTCTGCCTCTTTTTTCATAAATTAATCCCATATTTTTCAAGCAAGATGGTTGCTTTGGGTTTTGTCCCAAAGCTTTTTTATATGTATTTAGCGCTCTCTCCTCATCTCCATTACTCATGTAAATTATTGCCATATTTTTCAAAGTCTCTCCCCTATCAACTTGGTTATCCTCAAGTTTTAAGCTCTCTTCGTAATACTCAAGAGCCTCTGAGTAATCTCCATCGTTTTGCGCTGCTAAACCTTTTCTGTAATAAAGATAGGCTTCTTTTTCTTTAGAGGCGATTGGCATCACTTTTACTATTCCCTCAGCCATCTTCGTGAAGGCCTTATCAAGAAAATTGTCTTTGTTTTGACTTCGAGGCACGATTGAACAAATATTAATAGATATATTCTATCGTGAAGGAAAAAGAAAAAATTGAATAGAAATAATGAAACTAATTTTTATGTATTAATAAATTATTAAATGAATGCAAGATGCTTTTTATTTATTAAATTTAAGATAAGTATCAAATATTTATATTCCCTTGAGCAACAAAAAGATTGCCCAAAGCAAAAATACAATTCTGCTTGATGTAGATGGAATGAAATGCGGAAGTTGTGTACAGGCAGTTGAAAAAATACTGAATAAACACCCAAACATTAATAATGCAAGCGTTAATTTAGTTACAAAAACAGCTTTTATAGAACTTAAGGAACTTAATAATTCCTTAACTGATGTAATACAAACTCTTTCATCTAAAGGTTTTCCTTCAAAGGAAAGAGATTACCAAACGATTTCAAATAATATTGAATTAGAAAAAAACGAAAATCAAAATTTATGGAATAAATGGCGTCAACTAATAATCGCTACTTCACTACTAATCCTGTCTGGCTTGGGACATTTAGTTGAGGGGCAACAAATATCTATACCCCTTATTGGTTCATTACCTTTTCATGCAGCACTAGCAACATTTGCTTTGCTAGGCCCAGGAAGGTCAATCCTAAAAGCAGGTCTGAAGTCAGCGATTGTTTTCTCGCCAACTATGGATACATTAGTAAGTCTTGGCGTAACGAGTGCCTACTTAGCAAGTATAACTTCTTTAATTTGGCCAAAAGTTGGTTGGCCATGTTTTTTCAATGAGCCAGTAATGCTACTTGGATTTGTTTTATTAGGGCGTTTTTTAGAAGAACGCGCTCGAGTAAACACAGGAACAGCATTAAAAGAATTAGCCAAATTGCAACCAGATACAGCCAATCTAATTTTAGAAAACAATGAAATTCGTGAAATTAGAATAGGTGCGCTAAGGCCAGGAGAAAAAATTCAATTATTAGCAGGAGACAGAATCCCTGTTGATGGATTAGTTGTAAAGGGTAATTCGGCAATAGATATTTCAAGCTTGACTGGTGAATCATTACCATTGGAGGCATCACCAGGCATCGAGCTGCCTTCTGGTAGCTTAAATTTAGAGTCAACAATAATTTTAGAAGTACAGAAAATAGGATCTGAAACTGCAATAGCTAAAATCATAAGTTTAGTTGAAGAAGCCCAAGCAAGAAAAGCTCCAATTCAAGGCTTGGCAGACAAGGTGGCAGGGATTTTCTGCTATGGAGTGACAACTCTTGCCTTTGTTACTTTTCTTTTTTGGTGGAAGATAGGTACAAAAATTTGGCCAAAAGTTTTAGAGGTATCTAACACAGGTTTTATGCAAAGCCATCATTTGCATGATCATTTAATAAACACAACTCAAACACCAATAGGACTTTCATTTCAATTATCAATAGCCGTTTTAGTTGTTGCCTGTCCATGTGCTCTTGGTCTTGCCACCCCAACAGTAATAACTGTTGCCTCAGGGGAAGCGGCAAAAAGGGGTTGGCTTTTCAAAGGAGGGGATGTCATAGAAATGGCATCCAAGATTAGCCATATAGTGTTTGATAAAACAGGGACACTGACCATTGGAAGACCTTTAATTGTTGGTTTCTGGGAACACAAGGATTCACAAAGGAATGAGATGCTCAGATTGGCAGCAAGCATAGAACAAGAGAGTCGGCATCCTCTTGCACAAGCAATTATTCAAGAAGCAAATAAAAAAGAAATTAAATTGGAGAAAGTGGATTCTTCAACTACATTTGCAGGAAAAGGATTAGCAGGAAAAATTAATAATGTAGAAGGATGTATTAGAGTCGGAACTCCAGAATGGATAAAGAGTGAAGGAGTTAACTGGAATGAGATAATTGAACAAAATTTGATGCTTTCAAAAAGAAAATCTCAGTCAGTTGTTGCAGTTGCTTTAGAGAACAAATTATTAGGTTTTTTCTTAATAGATGATCAATTAAGAAAAGATGCTTTACTTTCAATCAACAAATTACGCTCAAGAGGTTTTTCTTTGAGTTTGTTTAGTGGTGATAGAGATTCAGCAGTTTTATCTTTAGGAAAAAAATTAGGATTTAGCTCAAAACAAATTGAATGGCAAATGTTACCTTCAGGCAAGCTTAATAAGTTAAATGCCTTAAAGAAGAATGGCTTAGTTGCGATGGTAGGTGATGGGATAAATGATGCTCCTGCTCTTGCTTCTGCAGACTTAGGAGTGGCAATAGGAACAGGAACTCAAATAGCGCAGGATTCTGCAGATCTTGTTTTACTCGGAGAAAACTTGGAAGCACTTCCTAATGCTTTACAACTATCAAGAGAAGCAATGCTCAAGATTAAACAAAATCTTGCATGGGCATTTGGATACAACTTAATTGCTTTACCAATCGCAGCAGGATTACTTTTACCATCCTCTGGCTTATTACTATCACCTCCCCTGGCGGCGTTACTAATGGCATTGAGCTCAATCAGTGTGGTCTTTAACGCTCTATCATTAAAGTCAAAATGAAAGGAAAATTTATTGTTATTGAGGGTATTGATGGCTCTGGGAAAACTACTCAAATCAATCAATTATCACAATGGCTTAGTGGCACCGACCTGATTCCTGAAAATAATCAATTAGTGATCACTAGAGAACCAGGAGGAACTCAATTAGGAAAATCCATAAGATCACTTTTATTAGATACTTCTAAAGAAAACAGCCCTGATTCAATTACAGAGCTTTTACTATATGCCGCCGATAGAGCACAACATGTCAACGAAATTATTCGTCCATCTATAAATAAAGGGGATTGGGTAATAAGTGATAGATTTTGCGGATCCACACTTGCTTATCAGGGTTATGGAAGAAAGCTAGATATAAAGTTAATTAAAAATCTCGAAACCATTTCCACTCAGGGTGTTTCTCCAGATATTACATTTCTATTAGATATACCTGTTGAAGAAAGTATCAAAAGAAGAATTAATAGAAAAGACGATCGAATTGAAAAAGAAGGTAAAGAGTTTTTATCAAATGTATCTCTCGGTTTTAAAGCTTTATCTAAAGAAAATAAATGGAAAAAAATATCTGCTATGAGCACCAAGGAAGAAATCCTATCCGAGATTCAATCTGCGATAAAGAACTTAACAAGAATCAAATAGGATGAAAGGTTTTAAAAATATATATGGGCAAGATTTAGCAATTGAAATCTTAATGTCTTCCATCTCTAAACAACATATTGCTCCAGCTTATTTATTCTCTGGGCCAGAGGGAGTTGGGAAAAGAAAAACTGCAAAAGTTTTTATTAATGCTATTCTTGATAAAAATTTTGACAAGGAAAGTACAAAAAGAAAAATAGAAAGTAATAATCACCCTGACTTATTATGGATAGAACCTTCTTATATAGTGCAAGGTAAAAGCATTTCACAGAAAAAAGCAAAGTCAGAAAGTGTAAGCATGAAATCGCCACCACAAATCAGGCTAAATCAAATAAAAGAGATAATAGAATTCCTAAGTAAAAAGCCATTTGAATCAGAAAGAAGCATCGTTATAATTGAAGATATTGAGAGAATAAATGAGTCTGCATCCAATGCATTATTAAAAACTCTTGAAGACACAAATACAGGATTATTTATTCTGATAACTCAAAGACCAGAGAAATTATTATCAACTATTAGATCAAGATGTCAGGTTGTACCATTTATACGTTTAAATGATCATTACGTTAATAAAATTATTCAAAAATTAGAAGTTACTGAAGAAATAGATGAGATTACTAATGAAAAAATTAAAGAACTAATAGATTTTTCACATGGATCTCCTGGACGTTATCTAATAAATCTTCAATTTTGGCTAGGAATCTCAAGTTCGTTAAGACAAAAACTAGAAATCAAATTCAACAATCAAATTGAATTACTAAAATTAGCCAAGGAAATCACTGATGAACTCAACATAGAGCAACAATTATGGTTGATTGATTTCGAACAAAATAGAGTTTGGATAAAAAAAAATAACTCAACTATAGTAAAAAAACTTGAAGACTTGAGAAAACAATTATTGAATTATGTACAACCTAGACTTGCTTGGGAAGTAACTTTATTAGAGATAAACTTGATTACTTAAGCAATCACTTTTTCATCAGTATTCTCTTTAACAGAACTTGCTTCTCTCGCTTGAATTATTAATGGCTGAACTTCTTTTATTTTTTCCCCAGTTGGTAATTCCAGGCAATATCCAGCACCATAAACAGTTTTAATAAATCTTGGTTTGCGAGGATCAGGTTCAAGCTTTGTTCTTAAATGTCTTACATGAACACGTATTGTTTCAATATCATCATCAGGTTCATAACCCCAAACTTCTTTGAGGATTAATGAAGGTGCAACAGTCTGCCCATGTCTTTGCATCAAACAATGGAGCAATTCAAATTCTAAATGAGTCAAACGAACTGGAGATTCGAACCATATAGCTTCAAATCTTTCGGGAACAAGTGTGAGAGGGCCATAATTGAGTATTTCTTGCTGATTATTACTTCCTAATGGAGCACGATTAGTTCTTCTTAATAAAGCCTTAATCCTGACTTGTAATTCTTCTAGGTCAAATGGTTTTGTGATGTAATCATCTGCTCCAGAATTAAACCCTGTGACTTTGTCTTTTAAACCACCTAAAGCAGTGATCATAAGAATAGGAATACCAGCTGTTCTCTCATCTCTTCTTAAACGTTGACATAGAGTTAATCCATCAACTTTGGGAAGCATTAAATCAAGAAGAATTAGATCAGGAGCATATTGCAAAGCAAGAGCTTGACCTTTTATACCATCCTCAGCTTTTTGGACATCAAAACCAGTGTGCTCAAGATGCCCTGCAACCAGATCTCTCATGTCTTGGTCGTCTTCAATAAGTAAAATGCAAGGCTTCATTAATAAATGACGAAGTTAAAAGTACCCGCGACAGCGATTACTAAAGATTCATATGATTCTCTCAAAATTTTGTTTTTATTGCAGAATTCGAAAAATTCGTTTTTCTATGCAACAATCGTTCAAACAATATGCTATCACTTGTTTTTCAGGCTTGAAAAGGAGAAAAAAACTTGAACTGTCTTTAGAAAGTCTTCCGATTCTAGGGCGCTATTGTTAAGGAATTCTCAAAGCTTTCAGAAAAAACATTAAAAATAAATACTTGGGGATTTATTTTTATCTTACAAATCAAGAAAATTTTAAAGTCAAATATCTAAAAAAATTATTTTACAAGGTAAAACAAATTCGCATTTGCTTAGAAAACTCCCCGGGCGGGATTCGAACCTGCGACCAATCGGTTAACAGCCGATCGCTCTACCGCTGAGCTACCGAGGATTACAACACTAAGAACTTACCCTTGCCAGCTACCTAAGGGCAAGTGATTTTAATTCTTGGAACACTTTTGCACCAGAATTCCAATTACTTATAGCTCCATTTTTAACTATTGCCGCCCCATCACAAAAAAATAATTCTTCCAAACGATGAGTAACCCATATTGCAGTTATTGGGTCATTGGAGGAAGTTGTCAATTTCTTCACAACTTTCAAAACTGAATTTTGACTTTGAGGATCCAATAGAGCTGTCGGCTCATCCAGTAAAAGTAAATTTGAATTGCTGACAATTGCTCCAGCAAGAGCTAAACGCTGCTTTTGACCACCGCTTAAAGTATGAATAGGTCTGTCCAACATTTCTCCTAAATCCACTTTCTCAAGAGCGGATTGAATCAAATTAAATAACTTATTGTTAGGAATGGTTTGAGGAACGCTAAGCATTAATTCACTTTTACATGTTGGCATAAGCAATTGATGGTCTGGATTTTGATAAACCATTGATGGTCTAAGAGAACAGAAAATTTTTCCACTTTTAGGGCGAATTACTCCGCTTATTAAGCGAAACAAGGTGCTTTTACCACTTCCATTTTCTCCCACTAACATCCACAAACCAGGTTTTTTAATTGAAAAAGAAAATTGATCAATAACATTGACTCCATTGGGCCACGAAAAAGAAACTTTCTCGAATTCCAAATAGCCAGACCCAGTTGGTTCCAAAATCAAATACTCCTTTTTAACTTAATCTTGAAGTGAGAATCCAGGCCTTTTACTAGTACCGGTACTTGTTTTTTCATAAATCTGAACAGCTGTAATTTCACTAACAAGAACAGTAATTTTTTTATCTTCGACTTTTTCACAAGTCAACTCTAAAAGCCTTTGATTACCTTTTTTAATAGCATCTACAACTTCGGAGTAAAGCCTTTGAGCATCTCCATGCTCTTTTCTCTGCACTACCAAAGGTATAGGACTTAATTTAATAGTAAGCTCGATACAATACACTTTTTTTAGAAAACCCTTGTAACTAGATAATTCTTACAAATAAAAGCTGAAGAAGTGAAAAATATGTTAATAATAATATTTTATTTAATCATTGCATGTATAAAGATCCCAAGCATTAGTTTTCTTAATTGCGTTGCATTTAGTTTGATTTTCTTCGTCAAAAGTTTTGATTCGTTTTCCTGAATACCAATTTAAACTTGGTCGCTCAAAACTATTTTTAATATAAATTTGTTGATCAGGGAAGTAAGATATAAATTCAGCAACAGGCCTTACATCCCAATTCTCATTTATTTCCCATAACCAAAATTTAGAGTTCACAAAAAAGAATAAACCAATTATGCTTCCAAAAATTATTCCAATAAAACCAATTTTTCTAACCTTCTCTCTTGAATCAGATAAGAGTAATCCCCCAATAAGCCAAGCCAAGCTAATAGAAAAGATTGTACCAAAGTAACCTTTTTCAAAGTTGATAATATTTAATTTAACTAATAAAGAAAACGCAAATAAGCATAATCCAATGAAAGATAATAGATAAGGAATTTTTCTTAATATTTTTCTAGCAAAAATACAATTATTATCTTTTCTTTGAATTAACCAAGATATTGGAGGACCACATACTAAAGCAAAAGGCAACCAAAATGGATGTATGTACCAGGGAAGTTGCATTTTTAGAGGTAAAATACTTCCCGCAATAATTATCTGAGTACTAAAAGCCCAAACGCCCCAACGAGTGTTAAGACGCAGGCATGCACAAAAAAAACCTATTGGCCATACAAGAATCCAAGGCCACCCACCTTCAAATATTTCAATTATTGGTACTAAAACTCCTAGCTCACTACCTGAACCTTTTTCAAATAAAACTCTTCCAGCTCCATCTCCCCACCATAACCAAAAAGCTCCTTTGCCATATGAAACAATATTCCATACATGCCATGCAAAACCTGGAAATACTCCATAAAAGAACCAAGACCATGAAAGATTATTAGAATATTTTTTTGATTTATATTCCCAGATTAAAGGTAATAAAGATGCAAATAGTGCAGGAATAATTATAGGCGCTTTAAGTAAAAGCAAAAAACTACAAGCAAATCCAGCTCCTAAAAAATTAAATTTAGTAGACCTATTTTTTTTTATTGATGATAAGCAAAGCCATAAAAGTGCAATGGCACTAAGCTGCGTTCCATCCAACATTGCCATCCTGCCATATCTAATAATTGGCAATAAAGTCAACAATATTGCTGATGTAGTAATACACGCTATTCGATCTTTAGGGCGCAAATTCCACTGAATCAGGCCACCCAATGGAACAACAAAAGAAGAAAAAAGTGCTGGGAAAAATCGTATACAAAACTCAGAGGGCAAAGAATCAAAACTATTATGGAAATTTCGACTAATTCCAATAGCAAAAGATATTATCCAATGCAATCCAGGGGGTTTATTCAAATAGGGACTATCCCAGATAGAAGGAAGCAATCGTTCTAATCCACTTTTTTGGTTTAATTCCAATGCAACTCGTGCGACAGTTGCTTCGTCAAAATCTCTTAAAGGCAAATTTCCCAGAGAGACAAATGCAATTCCACAAGCTATGGTCCAAAAAAGAAAAATCCATAAAATTGGAGGCCTATAGTTGTGGGAAATGCTCTCTGTCAATATGAAAAAATTATTCCATCTATTTATATCTCTAAAAGGTCAATAAAGCTTTTGAAAAACAAATTTTCAAGCATTATTAAAAAAGAATTGAATTATTAAATAATTTTTTCCTAGAAACTGATTCAAGTTTTTAAAATAAGATCATGCCAATTGCTAATGACATAACTTCTTTAGTTGGCCAAACACCTTTGGTCAAACTGAATAGATTACCCAATGAATTCAATTGTAGAGCCGAAATTATAGCCAAATTAGAAAGTTTTAACCCCACAGCATCCGTAAAAGACCGCATAGCAGGCGCAATGGTGAAATCAGCGGAAAGAGAGGGCACCATAAAACCTGGACAGACTGTTCTTATTGAACCAACAAGTGGAAATACAGGAATTGCATTAGCCATGGTTGCTGCAGCAAAAGGTTATCGGCTCATACTTACAATGCCTGACACAATGAGCACTGAACGTCGCTCAATGTTAAGAGCATTTGGAGCAGAGCTTCAACTAACTCCTGGCAAGGAGGGAATCCAAGGCGCTATTGAGCTAGCAAAGGAATTGGTAGCATCTATACCTAATGCATATTTGCTTCAGCAATTCGATAATTTATCTAATCCTGAAATTCATGAAAAAACTACCGCTGAAGAAATTTGGAAAGATTGCGAAGGCAAACTTGATGCATTAATTGCTGGAGTAGGAACAGGAGGAACAATCACAGGTTGTGCAAGATTTTTAAAACAAAAAAATCCAAATATCAAGGTTTTTGCAGTAGAACCTTCATTGAGCCCTGTTCTTTCAGGCGGGGATGCTGGATCTCATGCGATACAAGGCATTGGTGCTGGTTTCATCCCTAATGTATTAGATATTAATCAAATTGATAAAGTCATAAGAATCAGTGATAATGAAGCAATGGACATAGGAAGAAGACTTGCCAAAGAAGAAGGATTGCTAAGTGGTGTCAGCAGTGGCGCTGCAGTCGCAGCTGCTTTAAAAGTAGGAAATCAGCCCGAGTTTGCTAATAAGCGCCTGGTTGTTATTCTTCCTAGTTTTGGTGAAAGATATCTCTCAACAACTATGTTCACTTCCATCCCAGCGAACCCAGTAAAAGGGAATGAGTACCTCTAAAAAAGAAAGAATCAGTCAACAATGCGAAAAGACCCATATCAAATATTAAAAGTTCATCCCAGCGCAAAACTAGAAGAGATTAAAAAAGCATATAGAAAACTTGTAAAAATACATCATCCTGACAAAGGAGGAGATTCCGCCGTAATGCTCGAAGTAAACTCAGCATGGGAAACATTAAAGAAAAAACATAAAGATATTAATTTAAATAAAGTTAATAATTCTAAAGTTTATAAACAGAATGAATACAAAAGAGAAACTAATAATTACTCTGAGCCTGAAGATATAAAGAAATGGTTTCAGATTATATATCTACCTATTGATAAATTATTAGGACAAATAATTAATCCTTTAGGTTCAAAAATAAGAGATTTATCAGCTGATCCTTATGATCAAATATTAATGGATTCTTTCTGCCTATATCTTGAGGAAAGTAAAAACAAAATAACCAAAATTAAAAAAATTTATACATCGTTTGGAAGTCCGTCAATTATAAGAGATTTTAGCTTAGATCTCTATCATTGCTTATCACATGTTGAGGATGGTATTAATGAATTAGAACGCTACACAATGGGCTACGTAGACAATTACCTCCATGATGGGAAGGCAATGATTGCTATTGCCAAGAGAAAAAGAAAATTTTTACAAAGCAATAAAAAAGAATGGATTATTTTATAATTTAAATCTTTATTTATTATTAAAAAGAGACTATATGATCAATATTTATCCAAACATCAGGGACTGGTCTTCTCCACCTAATTTGACAATAATCACCCTTAAGCAATAATACTTCTCCAGGCCCTTGAAAAATATATTCAGGCAAATTAGAATCGCTTGCTTTAGATTCTAAGCTATTAGAATATTTTTCACGATCAACTTTTACAAGATCTCCTTTTCTGAATTTCTTTTTTATCTTTGGAGGTGATTGTGCATCATCTACTTTTTCAGTTTGTTCAGACATTTTAAATAATTAATAAAAAAGACTAATGACTCAATTCAAATATCCAACTGAAGAATAGCAGTTAAAACAAAATGGTAAAAATCATCTCATTAATTAATTGCAAATTCCATAACACAAATATTCTTTATCGATCAACACCTTAAGTTAATCAAAATCCCTCTAAGCTAATCAAATCTAATTAGAGAAATCATGAAATTACTACTTACTGGATGCACTGGTTTTATCGGAAGAGAATTAATTCCTTTGCTAATCAAAGAAGGGCACAGCCTCACAGTCATATCTAGACAATCCAAAGGGAAACTAAAAGCCGTAGCTAATGATCCAAGCATCAATGTCATACAAATGAATTCAGCCAAGTCTTCGTCTTGGGATAAAGAAGAAATTCAAGATTCTCTCAAAAACTGCGAAGGAATTATCAATCTCGCTGGCGAACCTATTGCTGAAAAAAGATGGACTGACGATCACTGTAAAGAAATTACTAATAGTCGCATAGAGACAACAAAGAATCTGATTAAAAACATACGTAATTTAAGAAAACCTCCCAAAGTTCTTATTAATGCATCGGCAATTGGTTTTTATGGCTCACATCCTCAAACTGAATTCAAAGAAGAAGATACTCAGGGCGAAGATTTCCTAGCAAATCTCTGTAAAGAATGGGAATCTATTGCAAAAAACAAACCAAGAGCGACTCGCCTTTTAATTGTAAGAATTGGAATCGTATTAGCCAAAGATGGCGGAGCACTTGGGAAAATGCTGCCCATTTTTAGAGCTGGCCTAGGAGGTCCCATTGGAGATGGAAAGCAATGGATGAGCTGGATACACAGAACAGATCTTTGTAATCTTATTAACGAAAGTGTGAAAAATTCTGCTTGGTCAGGTGTCGTCAATGGGGTCGCGCCAAATCCTGTACGAATGAATGAGTTCTCTAATTCCCTTGGTCAAGCACTTGGTAGGCCAAGTCTTCTCTCAGTCCCTGGGCCAATATTGAAATTAATTTTAGGAGATGGAGCTCGTGTAGTTTTAGAGGGACAAAATGTACAACCTCAAAGATTGAATAAACTCAAATTTAAATTCAGTTTCCCCAAAATCAATGTCGCTTTTAAAGCAATATTAACTTAAAATTTTTAATGTAATTTAATTAGGAATCAAAGGTCTAACCAATTTTTTATTTTAAGTAATGTTTTCCAATTAGGTTTCCGTGAAAGACCATCTTCAAATGATTCTTTTAATTCTTTTTCTAATTCAGGAAGAACGAACATAGCTCTTTTAACATAATCAATATGATCTCTAACTCCTTTAGAATTAGTCTCTAACAATGCAAGACTCAAATTTATCCTTGACTGAGGATCTTGACCGTTAAGTTTCACTGCATATCGTGCAGAGCGCAAGGCTTCCTGAGGCAAATCGCATAACAATTGCAACCAAGACAAGCATGTCCATGCAGCAGCATTATTTGGAGTATTAGAAGTTATTTTCTGAAAATCTTCAATCAATTCATCTGCTGGTGAACCAGCTTTATAGCGATTTAGGGCTTCTTCAAAAAGACTTTCCTCTGATTGATCCATTGTTAATTTAAAAATTCTTTTAGTTAAAGTTAAACTGCAAAGGAACTTCCACAGCCACAAGTTTGTGATGCATTGGGATTAGTAAAGTTAAAGCCTCCACCAATTAAATCTGTACTGAAATCTAACTGCATACCATATATATATAAAAGACTCTTTGGATCACAAATCACTTTAAAAGAACTGCTATCTACTGAATATTCATACACTTCATCATCTTTTTGAATATCATCAGCAGACACGAAGTCCATTGTGTAACTCATACCACTACATCCTCCTGAACGTACTCCTACTCTCAATAATTTCCCTGAACCTTGTTCTTTGCAAAGTTTAGACAACTGATCCAAGGCTGGAGTGGTAATAAGTACTCCTTTGCCATCTTGAGCTTTATGAGTTTTTGGCGGTGCGTTTGATTCACTCATTGTTTTTCTGAACTTTAATAACACTCTATTAATTATATTCGATTTTAAAAGTGCCAAAAAAGAGTTTTTATTCATAGAGTTAGTGTATCCATTTAATTAAACGAGTGAAAATCGCAATAATAGGTGCAGGTTTAGCAGGATTAACTGCTGCAGTTGACCTTGTTGATGAAGGACATGAGGTCGACCTATATGAAGCAAAACCATTTATGGGAGGTAAAGTTGGAAGCTGGGAAGATTCCGATGGCAATCATATAGAGATGGGCTTGCATGTGTTCTTTTTCAACTATGCCAATCTGTTTGCCTTAATGAGAAAAGTAGGGGCATTTGAAAATCTTTTACCAAAAGACCACACTCACCTTTTTGTTAACAAGGGCGGCGATATTAAATCACTTGATTTTCGATTTTTTGCAGGAGCTCCTTTTAACGGCTTAAAAGCCTTCTTCACTACACCTCAATTAAATTGGATTGACAAACTAAGGAATGCTCTTGCTCTTGGAACAAGTCCAATTGTAAGAGGGCTTATTGACTACGAGGGTGCGATGAAAACAATACGATCATTAGATTCTATAAGCTTTCAACAATGGTTTCTTAACCATGGAGGAAGCCTCAATAGTATCGAAAGGATGTGGAATCCTATTGCATATGCTTTGGGATTCATTGATTGCGAAGCCATTTCAGCAAGATGCATGCTTACCATTTTTATGATGTTCGCTTCAAAAACAGAGGCATCCAAGCTCAACCTATTGAAGGGCTCACCCCACAAATGGCTCACCAAGCCAATACTCGATTACATTGAACAAAGAGGCGGAAGACTTCACTTAGAGAATATTGTTAAAGAGATTCATTCAGAGGATTCCGACCAACCATCTGTAACTGGATTGACTCTTCAAACACCAGAGGGCGAACAAAAAATTCAAGCAGACAAATATTTAGCTGCTTGTGATGTGTCTGGTATTAAAAGAATAATCCCTAGATCATGGAGACGTTTTAAAGAGTTTGACTCACTTTTCAAGCTTGATGCTGTACCGGTCGCCACAGTACAACTTAGATACGATGGCTGGGTAACCGAGATAAACAATGAACAAGCTCAAACAAACCTACAAAGTCCATCTGGTTTAGACAATTTGTTATACACTGCCGATGCTGATTTTAGTTGTTTTGCAGATTTAGCTTTATCAAGCCCAGAAGACTATAAAAAAGATGGTCAGGGCTCACTACTTCAATGCGTGTTAACCCCAGGAGATCCTTGGATTACCAAGTCCTCAGATGAAATTGTCAAACATACTGATCTACAGGTCAGGACACTTTTCCCTTCTTCAAGAGGCTTGAAGCTTTTATGGAGCAATGTGGTCAAAGTTTCTCATTCTCTGTACAGGGAGGCGCCTGGGATGGAGCCATATAGACCAGATCAAAAAACCTCTTTTAGTAATTTCTTCCTAGCAGGCAGTTACACAAAACAGGATTACATTGACTCTATGGAAGGGGCAACAATGAGCGGTCATCTTGCTGCTTCAGCAATGCTCTCAAAGTCTGTTTCATTAGCAAAAAATTCTTCGGTTGCTTAAGAAATGGGAAAGTGGCTTGATCACACAGTGATAAGTGAAATTCATGCTCCAGTTGAACTTGTCTGGAAGTTTTGGAGTGATTTAGATTCGATGCCTTTGTGGATGACTTGGATTGAGTCGGTTAAGACAGTCGATGAAAAAACCTCGACACTGCCTGATTTAACTGAGTGGACACTTTCAGCTAATGGCTTTCGTTTTAAATGGAAAGCTCAAATCACTGAAAGAGTAGAAGCAGAGAAATTGGAATGGAAATCAGTTAGTGGTTTACCTACTAAAGGTTCAGTACGTTTTTATAATGAAGAGAGCGCTAAAACTGTGGTTAAATTAAAAATATCTTATGAATTACCTCAAGTTTTAGCAAATCTAATGAAAGCAAATATTCTTGGAGGAATGGTCACGAAAGAATTACAAAAAAATCTTGATGAATTTAAAAAACTCGTAGAAAAATCAGCATAAATTTAATTAAAATTTAGTTCCAAGCAAGCTTGTAATAATCCTTCCAGATCATGCGGGGAAGCTTCATTATCCGGTTTCCTAATAAGTTTTTTACAACTAATAGTTGTTTGAGGTCCAATCGAAACAAGTTTAATCTTTTCTATTAATTTCAACCAATTTTCGCCAAAGTATTTTTTCAATAAGCTGACAGTATTTATTACTGTTTTACCACTAGTAAAAGCAATAATATCTATTTTTCCACTATTCAAAGCCTCAATAGTCTTTTGAGGTATATCTTTAGGACACGACGATTCATAAGCAGCTACTTCAGTAACCTCTGCTCCTTTCAATTTGAAAGAGTCAGATAATATTGATCTGCCTCCAGTTTGTACTCTGGGGATAAATAATTTTAAACCTTTTTGATTCTGAGGGAAATATTCAACCAAGCTATCTGCGACAAAACTAGGAGGAACAAAACTAATCTTTGCATCCAAAGCTAATAACAAAGAAGCTGTCTTTCTTCCAACAGCAGCAATTTGAACAGTCTTAGAAATTTTGGATAAAGATAAGCCCATTTCGTTCATTCTATCTGCAACATTTTTCACACCATTTGCGCTAGAAAAGATGATCCAGTCAAAGGTAGTTATTTCCTTTAAGGCATCATCTAAAGGAGACCAGTCATCTGGAGGTCCAATAACTAATGAAGGAAGATCGAATACCTCAGCTCCATTTTTTCGAAAAATCTCACGAGCCTCTGAAGTCTGTCCTTGGGCACGAGTAATAATTATCTTCTTGTCGGTTAAAGTCATTTCTGTATGCTTCTTTCTAGGAAGTCTAAAGAATAACTATGCAGTTATTTAAACAATAACAAGGTTTTTCTTGAATACTAAATTCTCTATTGAACAATTTTCAATCAGTAAATTCTTTAATTATTTTTTTATCAATTTCCTTGTTAACTCTTTTTGATTGCAAAATACGACTTAAAATATGATTTTGTGCTTCCTCTATTTGACTAGGACTATAAGCCAAAGGGATAGATTCATGAATAGTTTTCTTTATTTTATCATATAAATATGGACATCCATATACAATAACTCCTGATAATCTTTCCTCAATTTCTAAATTCTTTATAGCGTCTGCCCAATGATCATTATGATAATCTAATCCAATAAATGGCTTACCTCTTACAAAAAGCTGAACAAGGATTTTACTATTACCAAATTGCCCCAATTCTAAAACTCTTTTATTAGTTTTTTTCCATGGACTGAGACCAAGTGGATGTATAATTAAATTTTTGAAACCTGCTGCCTTAGGTAAATATAATGCAGGAAGATATTTGTTAGATACTTGATCAAAATTATCAATTTTTATAAGATTAATATCATTAAATTCAGCTTTTATAGTACTTTCTTCTCTTATAAAAATTGAATTTTCTATTATAGAATTACTAAATCTATAGGCATCCAATGAAAATTTATTCTTAATATCTTTATCCTTCAAGTCTTCTTTTTCTAAATCATTTTCATTACTAATTAAATCAAGTTGTTTTTTTCTTCTATCTCTAGATACATGTAATCTTTCTAAAGAAAATTTTCCTGAATAAAAAGCATCAGTAAGTGAATCAATTGCCTCATCGATATCTTTTGGCATCATAATCAAATCAATTCCTGCATCAAATGCCATGACTGCAGAAATACCACTACTATATTTATTAGATATTGCATTCATAACTAACGCATCACTGACGACTAAACCATCATATTTTAATTTGATACGTAATAAATCAGTAACCAGTCTTTTTGAAAGTGTTGCAGGATAAATTGGATCGATCTTTGAAAAAAGTAAATGTCCAATCATGACACTACTTACTCCTTGATTGATTAAAGATTTAAATGGAATCAACTCAAATTTATCTAATTTAGATAAGTCATTCTGTATTTCCGGCAAATCCAAGTGAGAGTCAACTTCGGAATTTCCATGACCAGGAAAATGTTTCGCACAAGTCAGCATTTTTGATCTTGAAACACCCCTATGAAAAGCACAAGTTAAACTTTTTACTGTTTCAGGTTCTTCTCCCCAAGCTCTTAGATTTATAACCGGGTTATTTGAATTGTTATTGATATCACAGACTGGTGCCAATAGCCAATTTAAACCAATATTTTTTGCTTCTTTACCAGTAAAATATCCGATTTTCTCAGCAATAGAAATTGCTAAATTATGATCTTTTTTATAAATTTGAGCGATACCCATTGGAGGAATAAACTTTGTTCCTCCATAAAATCTTTGACCAACTCCTTCCTCAATGTCAGCACATAAGAGAAGAGGTTTATCAGACCATTTTTTTAAGACATTGCAACGAATTTCTAATTCTTTTACAGTTCCTCCTAAAAGAATAACTCCACCAACACCTTCTTCTAAAAGTCTCTTAAGATTGGAATTAGATTCTTCTAAGTTAGGATATAAACGTTGCGAATCAAGGTTGAATCCACTTGCTCTAACTATAAATAATTCAGCAACTTGTCTTCTAAGATCAGATTTATTCATCAAAAATATTGATTAATCTATAAGTCTTTACTTTTACGTTCAAGTTCTAATGAATTGAGAAGATCTAAAACTGCAGGACCTTTTGTCATACCTTTATCAATCTTAAAAACAAGCTCAGGCGATCGTCTCATTTGAAGCCTTCGAGCAAGCTCAGCACGAATAAATCCCTTCGCTTCCTCTAAACCAACTAGAACTTCAGCTTTTTTTTTCTCTTCGCCAAAAAGACTTACAAAAATTTTTGCATGCTGTAAGTCACCTGAGACCTCAACAGAGGTAATGGTAATCATGGCTTGATGCATTCTTTCATCTCTAACCCGATTAACTAAAAGTTCACTAATTTCTCTTTTGAGTAAAGCTGCTAATTTTTCTACTCTTCTTGAATTAGCCATATCTAAGTAATTGGTACAGGAAAAGCCATAGCCTTTAATAAAAAAATTATTGTCAGAAGTCCACTTAACAAAGCCCCAACAAGAGCAATCGCTGTGATCGGATTACTACCTCGTTTAATTAATGGAGAAATTGCAGCAGTGAAAACCCCCAAAACTATTGTGATGAGATATTTGGGATATCTAGAAACATTAGAAAAGAACTCACCCATTTTTCACCAACAAAAGACTGAATTAATAGCTACTCTGCTAACCATTTGAAGGAAAATAAAATGTTGGAACTTCATCAATTTAGGCACTCACCTTATTGCTTGAAAGTAAGAATGGCTTTGGCTGCAAAAAAGCTTGAATATCGAACCGTTGAGATAACTCCAGCCATAGGCCAAATAGATATCTTTCAAAAAACAGGACAAAAAAAATTACCCGTGCTTTTTGATAAGGAAACAACACTCCATGAATCAAGTTCAATAATACGACACTTAGAGAAAATTGAAATAGAACCAAAATTAATTCCAGAGGGTCTAAAGGAAGCTTCTCAGGCCCAAATACTTGAAAATTGGGCAGATACAACTTTGGCAAAATCTATAAAAATTGTCTTTTTGGAAGAGCTTACGAAGAATCCAATCTTGATTTCCTCTTTATTCGACAACGAAATTTCTGATTCTATGCAAAAACTTCTTCTTAATATTCCTACAAAAATTGCTAGTCAGATTTCTGGATTAATAAACCAGAAAGAGAAAGAATCTCTAAAACAAAATCTAGAATATCTATCAAATTTAATTGATCAAGAAAACTTTCTTATTGGAGACAAGCTTTCTATTGCTGATATATCCGTAGCATCACAATTATCACTACTCAAATTCCCAAATTCATCTGGAGAAAATCTAACAGGCAAAGGGTGTCCTTTATATATAAATGATCCAAGTCTTCAAAATCTTTTTAAATGGAGAGACTTAATTGAAGGTCAGGTAACAAAAACTAATCATAATTAGCCTTTCTAAGTATTAATTTAGATTTCTCTGTTTTAATCGGCAAAGAAAAGAGATTTTGCCCAGGTTGATTATAAATCGCCTGAAATTGTTCGGCACAGATATTAAAATCACTCATATTTATTTCATTATTTGGATTAGATCCACATTTTTTAAACTCAGTTAATGTTTCGACCTGGCTAACCCTACTTAATTCTGGTGTATGCAAAATTTGTAAAATTAATTCATCAGTAATAAAAATATTATTATCAATTTTTTCTTGAAGTCTTCCTATGATTTTTGTCTCTAAATACCTATCTTTAGTTAATTTAGCAAACTGACGATTAGGAGATTTAGGGTCATTCTTTACTGATAAAAAACCACCAGTCTTTGTGCTCAAAGCATAAGACTGAGTGTTATATTCACGGTCAGCAATTAAATTACCAGAGGTATTGTGAATAAATTTAGCTGAGTGAATAATAGGTTCGTTATTCTGATCACTTTCTATCTTGCTAGTGACATCCCATACACCTTCAAACCAATCAGGGTAAATTAAATCATCTTTTAATCCTGGGCGCTTAATAGAAGAAGGTAAGTGCCAATCAGGCCAAATTAATTTGCGTTCATAAAGCTTAGATGGTTGAAAATTATTTATTTCAAGAATAGTTTCAGCAAGCACAGGACCATTGTAAGTAAAAATAATTAAAATAGAAATCAAAGAAAAGAGAAATTTCTGTCTCATGTCTGATCCGCTAATTAGAGAAATGGATAATTATGTTGTTTTGATTCCTGGTGAAAGTGAACAATTCCTGGATAAAGAACAAACTCTTTTATGGCTTCAATCTTGGTTAAATAAATTCGATTCATTACCATTAGATCTTGCATGTAAGTCTTCAATAAAAGAAGCTGCTCAACATTTGCTTGATACAGCATGCCACCTAGAAATCAAAACAGGTTTTACTATTCAGTGGTATGCCGTTCGGCTTGAGTCTCCGGGTCAATAAGGATGCTTGGCAAACGTTTAGCAATAATAGTTGCAACCTCATATGGAGATTGATCCTCAATTTCTATTCTCAAATCTGACTCTAAATATATTGGTTTTCTATTTTCCAAAATCTGACTAAAATTCCCAGCCAAATCATCCCCAATTAGTAAAGGGCGTTTCTTTTTATCACTTTCTAATCGTTTAATTGAACGTTTCAAATCAAGATCTAACCAAATAACTATTCCTTGATGAAGAATGCCCCAGTTTTCAGGCAAGGTAACTAAACCACCTCCAGTAGCAATTACAAGAGAATGATGTTGACTAATTTCTTTTAAAACTTTTTTTTCAACATCCCTAAAAACTTTTTCTCCATCTTTTTCAAAAATAGATGAAATAGATTGCTTAGAAGCTTTTTCTATAACATCATCAGTATCAACAAAAGCATAATTGATCATTTTGGCTAGAACTGGTCCCGTTTGACTTTTGCCAGAACCCATCATTCCTATTAAAAATAGATTTCGACCACCTAACTTTTCTTTAAGAGTTTTAGGGGTTGATTGGACGGCCATAAAGACAGAAGTAACTAAAAGTTATTAAGATGTGAATTGATGTGAAAAATTTATGGAAGCAATCACATCTAATTTCCCCCACGGAGAGGGAAGAAGCTGTGTAATTACAAGGCGTGCCTGCTTTAGCTCAAGCCACCTTTATCGGCTTCCTGAATTATCTGATGATGATAATTCAGCTTTGTTTGGCCCATGCTCAATAGCTCCTGGTCACGGTCATAATTACGAGTTAATCGTAACCATGGAAGGAGAACTTAATAAATATGGCATGGTCTTAAACCTTTCAGATGTAAAACATGCCATAAAAAACGCAGTAACAAGTCAGCTTGACTTTCGTTTTTTAAATGAAACATGGCCAGAGTTTAACCTTTCTAAACCCGAAGGTTGCCTCCCAACAACTGAAAGTTTAGTTCGTATTATATGGAAGCGCCTTAAATCTCACTTACCCCTAAAATCTCTACGTCTTTACGAAAACCCAAAACTCTGGGCTGACTATCAAGGAAATGCTATGGATGCTTATTTAACAGTTCAAACACACTTTTCAGCTGCTCATCGCTTAGCTAGAGAAGACCTACCGCAAACCGAAAATGAAAAAATATTCGGAAAATGTGCTCGACCTAATGGGCATGGTCATAATTACTTAGTAGATATAACTGTCAAAGGAAAGATTAATCCTAGAACTGGAATGATATGTGATTTATCTGCATTAAATAGTTTAATTAATGATTTAGTTGTAGAGCCTTTTGATCATACCTTTTTAAATAAAGATATTCCTTATTTTGCAAACTGTGTACCTACAGCTGAAAATATTGCATTACATATTTCAGATAAATTAACTAATCCTATCAATGCGATTGGGGCGAATTTATATAAGATTAAACTACAGGAGAGTCCAAATAATGCAGCTGAAGTTTATGCAAACGTACCTGAATCAAAGATCGATAATAAAGACTCCAAGAATCAGGTTGGTTTACTGAGATAATTGAAAAAAAAATGGGTTAAATTAGTTTTAGCTTCTAGTATTGATGGACGTATCGCATATCCAGAAGGAGGAAAAACTCAATTAGGTCAATCTGGTGATCGTTTGGTTTTAGAAAAATCACTCGCTTGGTCAGATGGGATTTTAATGGGAGGGCAAACGCTGAGAGATCATCAATCAATTTGTGTAATTAAAAATAAAAAATTATTAAAACAAAGAACTTTAGAAGGAAAGAGTAAACAGCCAATTGCTCTTATAGCCAGTAATCAAATAGATTTTCCAGTCAATTGGATTTTCTTTAAACAACCTATTCAAAAATGGTTAATCCAAAAGCAAGATAAGAAAAAGGAGATTATGCTTCCTAATGGATTCGATAAAAAAATAAATTTAAAAATCACTTGGCGTGATTCTCTTGATGATTTATATCAGAAAGGTATTGCAAGAATCGTATTACTAGGAGGCGCAAATCTAATTTCAGCTTTTCTGTTAGAGGATCTAATAGATGAATTACAAATCACCATGACGCCTCATCTATTAGGGGGAAATTATTGCTGGGTTTCATCTGAATTAAGCAACTTAAATACAATCATGAATAAAAAAAATAACTGGGTCCTAAAAGAAAGTAAAAAGCTCGGTAATAATGAATTACTTATCAGATATTTTAGAAATAATTTATCCTGAATATAGATTTAGTGCAAAAGAAATGAGCAATATCAAAATAAAATGGCATACATCAATCCAAGAAATTCCTAAAATTATTTGGAATAATTTCTTAAAAGAAAATTCAACTCCTTTTTATAAGTGGGATTGGTTAAATGCATTAGAAAAATCAAAAAGTGTTAGTAAAAAATATGGATGGCAACCATTATTTCTCTCTGCGTGGAGTGAAAATGATTTAATTGCATGTGCACCTCTCTATCTTAAATCTCATAGTTATGGAGAATTTATTTTTGATAATGCATTTGTCCAACTAGCTCAAGATATGGGGCTTCAATATTATCCAAAACTAATAGGCATGAGTCCATTAAGTCCAATAGAAGGTTATCGCTTTCTTTACGCAGATGGAGCTAATAATATAGATCTCACACAAATATTAATCTCTGAAATTGATAGTTTTGCTAAACAAAATGGAATTCTAAGTTGTAATTTTTTATATGTAGATCCTAAATGGATGAAAATAGCTGAATCTCTAAATTGCGCTAAATGGGTCAACCAACAAAGTTTATTGAAATTAAATGAAGAAAAAAGTTTTTCTGATTTTTTAAAAAAATTTAATTCCAATCAACGTAGAAACATCAAAAGAGAGAGAGAAAGCATAAAAAATTGTGGCGTAAAAGTTGAACCTCTTAGTGGGTCTCAAATAAATGTAATGAATTTAAAAAAAATGCATTATTTTTATGAGCTTCATTGTTCAAGATGGGGCGTATGGGGAAGTAAATACCTCACCGAATCATTTTTCACTGAACTTGCATCAACAGAACTGAAAGAGAATATTGTTTTATTTGATGCAAAAGAAGAAGAAATTGACAAAACAATAGGAATGTCATTTTGCGTAAAAAACGAAAATATGCTTTGGGGAAGATATTGGGGTTCAGAAAAAAATATAGATAATTTACATTTTGAAGCTTGTTATTACTCCCCGATTGAATGGGCAATAGCAAATAAAATAAAATATTTTGATCCTGGAGCGGGCGGGAGTCACAAAAAACGAAGAGGTTTTATTGCTAAACCCAATGCAAGTCTTCATAGATGGTACAACTTACACATGGACTCATTAATAAGAGAATGGCTACCAAAAGCAAATAAGTTAATGCTTGATCAAATAAACGCTACAAATAATGAAGTACCTTTCAAGTTTGAAGAGCCAAAACTATCAAATACATAGTAACTTCAGAAAAATTAAAGACTTAATCTAAATGACAGACAAAAATTTACTAGATTCTCCTGAGACAAATAAATCAATTTCCACCGAGGAAGATAAAGTTGATTCGAATGAAGAAAAACCTTTCTTTGCACAAGGGATTTTTAGTTATAAAGATAAAGGGACTCAGGGTGTTGTAACTCTTTTTGGCTATGAACTAACAGCACCAGCAGGCCTGAAAAATCCAGGTATTGTTTATTTATCTTTTATTTTTGTAAACCTACTTATATTTTTAATCTTAAAAAGCTTTATTTCAGGATAATTTTTTGAAGAAAAAATATAATAATGAAATAACTACAATACAGTTGACTTGTTTATCTTCTTTTTAATTTGTAAATTAAAGAAATGAAAAATCTAGATCTTCAAAAAGACTTAATTAACTCAATAAAACTTTTAGATGATAAATTGTCCAAGCGTCAAATAGAACTTGACCCAAAAGGATATTTCTTAATAAGAATTGAACCTTCAACGAATGAGTTAATACTTGAACATTATTTAAATGATATTGATCAAAAAGGTCGCGCTATTGATCCAGATTCCGGAGAACCAATTGGTTGTAAAACAAAAAGTAAAAATCAACCAAGCAATATTTATAGAGGAAAGAGTGCGAAGCAATTAGGTATTCAAATTTCCGAGGGTCATGGCCCATTCCCCATAAGTCATTTAGATCATGCCATTTACATTGGTCGTGAATTACAGAGAGCGGAGCAATGTCTGACCACTGGTAAACAATATATTCAAGATTAAAATTAATAAATTCCAAAGCTAAAGCGCTGATGATCTATTATTAGTTGAGAAATTTACAGCCAATGGGAATTCTTTTTTACTTAGTTTTTGTTGGAGCAGGCCTTTCTGCGGCATTCCTGATTCAAAAAGCCCTGAAAGCTATTAAATTAATCTGAAAAAATAAATCACTCTTATTAGTTCTAGATTAGTTCAAGTGGTTTATATTTAATACCAAGTCAAGTATTAAAATTGTTCTTAAATATAAAGAACATTCAAATTGGTTTGGTTTTTTCAGTCTCTAATTGAATTATTCATTAGAATTATAAATAAATTCATTTATTCAGAATTCACTTGCATGGGATCTTCAAGACTAAAAAGTAGACGTCGCCAAGATCTAGGTTCTAAATGGGCGAGAGTTGCAATAGCTATATTATCAACAGTTGGAGTTATTGATACAGGATCAATAACATTGAACAAGTGGGGATTAATAGGAAATTTAAACTGTCCTGGTGGACTAGGGGGTTGCGATAAAGTTTTAAATAGCCCTTGGGGGAACTTAATTCAAACAAATAATTATTCTATTCCATTATCTTTAATAGGTTTAATCAGTTATTTTTTAATATTGTTAATAGCAATATTCCCATTAATACCTATCATCAAAAGCCAAAAAAATAATATATCAAAAGTTTCATGGTGGGGATCTTTTTATATATCTATATCAACTTTTACTTTTAGCTTAATTTTAATCTCAATTATGATATTTAAAATTAAAGCTTTCTGTTTTTTCTGCCTTCTTTCTTGTCTTATATCACTTTCAATTCTACTATTAAATGTGTTTGGAGGCGGATGGGAAGATTATGGGAAGTTATTTTTCAGAGGTTTTATTATGTCAGTAGCAGTTCTTTTAGCAGGACTTATATGGTCATCATCAGTTGATCCATCTAACAAGGAAGTTTCAAATAATATCCAAGGTATGCCACCTGCGGTAATCGCGATAAGTTCTCCGGAAAAAATAAAACTAGCTGAACATCTAACAAAAGAAGGAGCTGTAATGTATAACGCTTATTGGTGCCCACATTGTCATGATCAAAAAGAAATGTTCGGAAAAGAAGCTGCAAAAAAACTAAATTTAGTTGAATGCGCAAAAGATGGGTTTAATAACAAAAGAGAACTTTGCGAAGCTAAAGGTATAACAGGTTTCCCTTCTTGGGAAATCAATGGCTCAATTGATTCAGGAGTGAAAAGCCTAGAAGAATTAGCTGAACTTAGCAATTACAAAGACTCTACAGATTTCTAGGAAACTCAGCTTCATTAACAACGGGTCTTGTATGAATATTCTTACCTCTTGTTTGAAGAGTATGACATTGCCAAAAAGGAACTGAAGTAGGAAAATCATCTCGAAAGTGGCCTCCTCTACTCTCTTTGCGAAACAAACAAGCCTCCAACATAAGCAAACTTGACATTTGTCGATTGCTCAAATCAAGCAGCAAATTAAGATCTCTCCTTGCAATTTCATCGAATTGATTAATTGCATGTTTTGACTGAGAAAAAACCAAATCTAATAAAGGCTCGTTTAGAAGATTTTGATAATCTCGTTTAACTTTTGTAAGAGCATAACTCATTCCTTTTTGTGATCGATCAACTCCAGCTTCACGCCAGCATAATTGTCTAAGTTTTTCAATTTCTTTTTTTAAGTACTTAGTTCCTTGATCCTTAGAAAAGCGAAGATTTGATTTGTTAAAACTTAAACTCTCTCCTGATATATAAGAGGTTTGAAGATCATTTAATTCAATATTTTGCATTTGATTTGCAAAAACCAAGCATTCCATTAATGAATTACTTGCAAGTCTATTTGCACCATGAAGTCCAGTACATGCAACCTCACCTATCGCAAAAAGTCCTTTGACATTGGTTTGTGCCTTCAAGTTTGTAGCGACGCCACCCATCCAATAATGGGCAGACGGAGCTACGGGAATTACTTCTTTCATAGGTTCTAAACCAAGCTCTCTACACCTTTGAAAAATTGACGGGAAACGTGCTTCTACATCCTCAACAGCAATGGATTTAACATCAAGACCAATATGATCAATATTTTGCTTTTGCATAGCTTTAAACAATGCTCTACTGACTTGATCTCTTGATGCCAAATCTTTCCCTTCCAGATGATCTACTGGGCTCTCTCCGAGGGAATCCAATAAAATGGCACCCTCTCCTCTTAAAGCTTCAGAAATCAAAAACGAAGGTGCATCATCCAATTGCAAAGCAGTTGGATGAAACTGAAAAAATTCAAGATCTTCTACGACAGCTCCAGCCCTCCAGGCTAGAGCAATTCCCTCACCTGCTGCTTGAGTTGGATTTGTGGTGTTAGCAAACAAATGACCACCACCACCGGTAGCTAAAACAACTGCCTTTGCTTTTATCCAACGCAAAGCTGGTCCATCTAAAACTTGTACCCCTGAACATCTTCCCCGTTCAACCCAAATCTGAGTGACTCTTATTCCTCTTTGATGGAGAACATTATCTCTTTGATCAACTTGCTCATTAAGAACATCAACCAATGCCTTTCCAGTTCTATCCTTTACGTGAAGTACTCTTCTGTGAGTGTGAGCAGCCTCAAGAGTTGTCGATAATTTTCCTGAGGTTCTATCAAATTCCATTCCTAGTTTCAAAAGCCTATCTACCAATCTTGGAGCACTCTTAACAAACATCTGAACTGCTTCATAATCACAAAGCCCTGCCCCAGCTTTAATCGTGTCCTGAGCATGTGTATCCTCACTATCTTCAATTCGCGTAACAGCAGCCATTCCTCCTTGTGCCCATCTACTAGAAGAACGCTTGCTAGTATTGCGATTCAGCAGTAATATCTTGAGACTTGATGGCAATTCGAGAGAGGACATTAAACCCGCAGCTCCTGCTCCAATAACAATTACATCCCAATTAGTTGAGTAAATATCATTTTTATTAAATCCAGTATTTAAGTCCATAAAATATTAGTTTTCAGATCAATCCACTTAATTGAGGCTGAATCAATGTGGTCGCAAAAAACAATCCATCAACCCATAAGGTTGTTGTCAATGCTGAACTTGACACAAGCCAAGCATCAGAAGATAAAGAATCAATTTTTGATTTTTTATTCATCCAATTTGCTATCAAAATTATTAAAAGTGCCGCAATAAAAATTGCTAATAAAGCAAAGGGTTCTAATAATTGTGCCGCAGTGAAACTCAAAATTTTTGAGGCTTCTGAAAAAGACGCCTCAACAACTTGAGGCCAAGCCTTCATTACCCCTGTTAAAACGATCATTACATCAGTAAAAGCAGTTCCTAATAAAGATGCCAAATAGAAACTGGCTCCAATTCCCCATCTAGTATTTAAAAGGCTTACTGCTATTGGCAAGGCTATTGACTCAACAGGCAAATGCCACACAGGATGAGCTCTTAACCATCCCCAAAAAAGACACCCTCCTAACCAGCTCCAACTCACACCAATCAATAGTGAACCCACAGAGGTCCATCTATCACTACAAAATTTTAATAAATAAAATCCAAGAAAAAATATTATGAAACTAAATAATAAAGCTGAAAAAGGAAACACATGAACCCATGGAGCCTGAACAAAAACCGGCAGGACAACCATTGTGCTAGCCCAAAATTGTAATGTCCTTGGCTTTGACAGATAGGACGTTTGTTTATTTATGGGCTTTGTGGGATTGCTTGAGTTAATCAGAATTAATAAAACTGAGTTGGTTTTCAGCTCAACCTTCTATGAATTTACATTCAAGTCGATACCTAAACCAAAATGTGTTCAGAATACAAATAATAAAGTTAAAAGAAAAATCCTTAAAAACTTTTTAATTACAAGTATTGCAATGCTTTTCAAGATACAGTTTCTGAATCATTAGAAAAAAAAGATGATTCAAAAAAGCTTCTAAAGTACTTTTTTTTGAAATTTTACTTATATTGAAAAAACATTGAATATAAAAGATCAATTTAATTTTTTTAAATCACCCAAAAATTATAAAAAATTTATTTTTTTTGTTTAGGAGCATAAATGAGCACAGTAAAGATAATTAAAAACAAAGTAAAACCTGCTGTGGTCGCCTCTATCGAAGAAGGTTCAATAGGCGAGGAACTTGGATTTGAAATTGGAGATCAATTAATTAGTATTAATGGTGTAAAGCCAAGAGATCTTATTGATTACAAATTTCTTATTGCTGAAGAAAATATCCAACTAAAGGTATTAGATGAAAAAGGAAAAATACATAGAATTAACATCGAAAAAGAATATGACGACGAATTAGGAATTGCTTTTACTGAAGCTTTATTTGATGGATTAAAACAATGCAATAATAAATGTCCATTTTGCTTTATTGACCAACAGCCTTCAGGGAAAAGGAAAAGCTTATATTTAAAAGATGACGACTACAGGCTAAGTTTTTTATATGGTTCTTACTTAACACTAACAAACCTTTCCGAACAAGACTGGCAAAGAATAGATCAACAAAGACTTACTCCTTTATTTGTATCAGTACATGCAACAGAACCTCATTTAAGGTCGAAATTATTAAGGAACCCTAAAGCTATTGACCTTTTAAATCAGTTGGTTTGGTTCTCACAAAAAAGAATACAAATTCATGCTCAAATTGTTGTTTGCCCTGGAATAAATGATGGAAAAGCTTTAGAAAGAACCATTAATGATCTATTTATCTTTGCACAAGGAGATTTTCCAGTCGTCCTTTCAGCCGCAATAGTACCAGTTGGTTTGACAAGGTTTCGACCTAGTGATGATGGGTTGATGCCTGTGGACTCTACTTGTGCCACAAAAGTAATCAATCAAGTTGAGCCAATGCAGCAAATCTTTTATAAATCAACAGGTTCCCGTTTCGCATGGTTATCTGACGAATGGTATCTAATAGCGAAAAAGCCATTACCTGCACTAAATTCTTATGAGGATTTACCTCAAAAAGAGAACGGAGTAGGAAGTATTCGCAGTTTTCTCAAGGCGATGGATGAAGCAACAAGAAATCTGCCTATCAAAATCAATCAAAAGAGAAGCTGCAGTTGGGTTGTTGGCAAACTTGTTGAAAATGAATTACAGAAACCTTGCAGTCGACTAAATAAAATAAATAATTTCACAATGCATCTTTATGGGATTCCAAGTCCCTATTGGGGCCAAGAACAAATAGTGACAGGTCTGCTCACAGGTCAAGATCTGATAAAAGGACTGCAAGGAAAGGAGTTAGGCGATGAGTTGCTTCTCCCATCGATCATGCTTAGACAAGGTGAAAAAATCTTTCTTGATGACATGACTCTTAAAGAGCTCTCTTCGTCACTTAATGTATCTATAAGAATTGTCCATGATGCAGACGACATCGTGAACAAAGCACTTTGTAAAGCATAATTGCTTTATTGAATCCATCTCAGTTTTTCTTCTAACTATGAGGAGAGTGAAGAGAAAATTCCTAATCTTTGCTGGATTATTTATATCTGGGATAAATCCTCTATGGGCTACAAGTTCGCAGAAAATCATTTCTAAAATCAAGTTTAAAGAAGAATTAAGTAAAACCCAAAGTCAAAAAGAACAAGGATTCTTATATGAATTAAATTCACCTGAAGATCTTTTTCGACCCTCTAGGTCCCGAGAAGTATCAGTAAAAACCTATAAAAATATTAATCTCGATCAATTAGAAGAAATTCTTATAAATAACAATCGAACTATCAAAATTTACGCAGAAAAAGTTGATCAAGCTAAATCGATATTAAAAAGTTCGTTATCCTCCTGGTATCCGACATTAAACCTAAATGCTAATGGGATTCCTCAATATTTCTCATCTAATAACTACAATGAGTCAAGTTTAATACAAGACACTTCTAGTAAACAATGGAGCTCCTCTATTAATGCACAAATCAAATGGGATATTATTAATCCTGCAAGAGTTCCTGAAATAGCATCTTCTAGAGATAGTTTTGAAAAGTCAAAATACACTTACTCAATAATTTTAAGAGATTTAAAATTAGAGGCTAAAAAGCGATACTTCAATTTGCAAAAGGCAAATGAAGAAATAGAAGTAGCAAATAAATCTATTGAATCCTCGAGACTTGGTTTAAGAGATGCAGAAATTAGATTTGAATCAGGTATTGGTACAAAATTAGAAGTTCTAGAAGCCAAAACACAATTAGCTAGAGATCAGCAGTTATTGAATATTAAATCAGGAGAACAAAAAATTGGGCAAAGATCTCTTGCTGAAATACTTAATTTTCCAGAAGATGTAACACCATTAATTGGGTCGAAAACTAAAGTTTTAGGTATATGGGATTTATCATTAGAGGATAGTATTATTGCAGCCTATGATGCACGAGAAGAACTTGATAGTATCCTCTTAGATATTTCAATTAATAATAGCAATGCTAACGCTGCACTTGCTTCTGGCCAACCAAAATTAAGCTTAGTAAATACATCTTCTTCTTCATTTGCAAAAGGTGAATTAAATCAAATCTCTCCTAACACCAGCAATACATCTTCAAATTTTTCTAATACCATTGGGCTGAATGCATCATGGTTCATTTTTGATGGAGGCAATTCAAAATCTTTGTATAAATACAACAAAAGTAAAGCAAAAGAAGCAAAGCTAAATTTTGCGTTAAGAAGAGCTCAAATCAGAAAAGAAGTTGAAGAGGTGTTCTTCAAATTAGAATCCGCCAAACTAAATATTTCTGCTTCTTATATAGAAGTTTTATCTGCCAGAGAGTCTCTCAGGCTTGCCAAACTTAGATATAAATCAGGTATAACGACACAACGAGAAGTTGTAAACAATCAACGAGATTTAACTGATTCAGAGGTTCGTTATATTGTTTCTGTTACTAGCTATAACACCTTATTAGCTGATTTAAGTAGACAAACTGGTTTAGATAACATCAAACCATGTGACATCAAAGTAACTCAACAAAATCAGAGAGACTTTGATGGTAAATCAAATCTCTATGAATCGAATTTAATTCCTTTATGTCAGCTATAGCCTTAACTGAATAAAAATGAGTCAAAACCAAATATCTATCCCTCTGAGCAACGCTCAACTAATTTCAATTCATCACCTAGTTGATGAGGTGGGAAGACGTCAACTTCAAGATTTTGGTCAAATCAACACTGATATAAAACCTGATGGAACACTTATTACAGAATGTGATAGATGGAGTGATAAAACAATAGTTCAAGGTCTAGCAAAAATCGCTCCAGGAGAAGGCGTTCTTAGTGAAGAAGGCAAAAAGTCAATTCCCAACTCCAGTGAATATTGGGTAGTTGATCCGCTTGATGGCACAACTAATTTTGCAGCAGGCATACCATACTGGGCAATATCAATAGCACGTTTCACCAATGGGGAACCTGAAACAGCCTTTCTTGATATCCCAGCGCTGAAAAAAAGGATTTTTGCCATCAAAGGAAAAGGAGTTTGGCTAAACAACAAGCCACTGAAGCCTGAATCTCGTTTTAAAAAAAATAGTGACTGCATTTCTCTTTGTAGCCGGTCCATTAAAGTTTTACAAATGAAGCCAGAGCAGTCTTTCCCAGGAAAAATAAGATTACTTGGGGTTTCAAGTTTAAATATGACTAGTGTTGCTATAGGTCAAACAATTGCTGCTTTGGAAGCAACACCAAAAATCTGGGATATTGCAGCTGCTTGGTTAATACTTGAGGAGCTTCATTGTCTGATCCAATGGTTGGAAACCAATCCAAAAGATATTATCTCTGGGACAGATCTTACTTCTGTGAATTTCCCATTGCTAACAGCATCCTCAAAAGATCAATTAAACAACATGCTTCCTTGGGCTAAAGCATTAATCGAAGATACTTAATTGAATATGTGCTTTTTGTTTTTCAATAAAAAGAAATGATTAAATTAGCTCGGGGAAAATCTATGATTTTAAATCTACCGATTCAACCAAGAAAAATCTTCGCCCTGCGAGGTAGCTTAATAGTAAATACTCTTAAAGCAAAGTGGGCTTGAACTGGAGTCAAAAAGCAAGATGGTTTTTTAGTAGCCTCTGGAAAGCTTATGAAAGATGGTCTAAATGTGATTGTGTAGATTTAAGCGCAGCATTTGCTTACTACACTCTTCAGTCATTTTTTCCAATATTACTTATATCTCTATCAGTTGCATCATGGTTTTTAGGAAAACAGCAAGGCTTAGATCAACAAATCATTGCTTTGGCTGCGCAAGTTTTACCTCCTTCAGTTGTTGGACTCGTCGATTCAACTCTAATCAAATTAGTTAATCAAGGATTTGGAGCTGGAATACTTGGAGCAATGTTTTTAATGATCACTGCTGGGAATGCCTATCTAACCTTACAAAGAGGAGCAGATAGATTATGGGAGGACGTCCTACCAGTTAAATCAAAACCTGATCCACTTAAAATTCAAGCATTTAGATTTATCAGAAACAGAATAGAAGCTTTTTTTGTGGTTCTATTAGTTGGTTTTTTAATGGTCATAGACCAAATCAGTGCAAATATTCGTATGATCCCTGGCGCCGTTTTGGAAGAATTGGCAAATACAACACCTTGGATTGCAAATGCGATGTCAAAAATACCCGTTCTTCAAGTAGGGCAATTTATGCTTCCTTTAATAGGTTTTTCAACTATGGCCCTACTTTTACAGGGTTTACTCCCCAGTAGGAGAGTGCCTTTGAAACCACTAATACCTGGTGCTTTCATGATTGGAACTTTGCTAACTATTCTAAATTTGGCAGTTAGCAGAAGTATCCTCTCTTTGGGTTCAAGATTTCAAGCTTATGGATTCATTGGAGGAGTCTTAGTATTAACCCTTTGGGTTTGGATGGTAGGAGTGATTATTTATTTTGGCCAATGCTGGAGCGTTGTAATTGCAAGCATGCGTCGGAATCGATACGTTTAAAAATCAATGAATCAACCCACAAAATTTAAATTAGAATATATAAATAAATCTCTTAATTACTCATGAATAAGCCATCTTCAATTACTTGGATGGTGTTTATTTTACTTATTATTTGGCCAACACCGGCTGGAAAATTTATTATTGATTTAGCAGGTGGAATATTCCTTTTCATTACAATAATACCCTTAATATTAGGTGGAATTGGATGGTTTGCCTGGAAAAGGATCCAATCAAAAGTACAAACCTGTGAAGCTTGTGGCTCAACCTTTCTCAATACTGAGATGATTTGTCCAGTATGTGGAGCAACAATAAAAAACACTAAGGATATTCTAGAAAATATTCCAGCAAGTGCAGCAACGATTGATATAAAATCTGAAGAAATAAATTTATAAAGTTAATCTATTTTTAGAAATTCTGGATTGATTTCATTAACCTCTTGTTCAACAGAATGTAACAGTTCCTCACAATGTTTAAGGAGTAAATGGCCTTTAATATAATTAATCTGAATTTTATCTAGTGAAATATTTTCATCTTGTACATTTTTTAAAATTGTTTCTAATTGATATATAGATTCTTCATAACTTAATTTATTAATATCATTTTTCAAAATTTCTATATTTTTTTTGCTAGTAACTTTTTTAGACATATATAAATGGTTTTTATTGCCTTTATCTTCAAATGACATGGTATATCAAATTTTATTTTATAAATTTATATTTTATCATAATTAAGACTATCAACCTCTGTGGTAATTTTCCCATCAAATAATTGAACTAATAATTTATCTTTTTCCTTAACATCTTTTATACTATAAATCGAGTTTCCTGATTCATCAGTAATTAAAGCAAATCCTCTTTTCAACCATTTATTAGGAGAAAGTACATCCAAAAGCTGAAATATATAATTTAATTTTGTTCTTTGATTTTTTATTAATAGACGGGGTGAATGAGATTGAAAAAAAGATTTTTTTGTATTTAAATAATTCTTTTTATTCTGAACAAATAATCTAAAATAATCATTGAGTATTTTCTTATTTTGCAAAAAATTATTTTTTTCATTTTCTCTTGAAGGTAATAGATCGACAATTGCAGCAGTTGGCGTAGCAGATCTATGGTCTGAAACAAGATCAGAAACTGTTAGATCGTCTTCGTGCCCTATACCTGTAATCACAGGGATGGGAAATGTTGCTATTTCTCTAGCAATGATTTCATTATCAAATAACATTAAATCTTCTCTATTCCCTCCTCCTCTAGCAATAATTATCGAATCTAATCCTAGCTTATTTTTTCTCAATTTACTTAAGATTGTCTTTAATTCGCTTTCATTATTACCCTGAACTGGAATAGGAATTATATACAGTTTTGTTAAAGGCCATCTTTCTTTAGCAGTTCTAAGCATATCGGCCAAGGCAGAGCTTGGAGAACTTGTAAGAATACCAATTGAATGAGGATATTTTGGCAATTTTCTTCTTAATGAATCATCTATCAAACCTTCTTTAAAAAGCTTTAATTTAACTATTTCGAACTTCTTAAGAACAGTAGAAATACTTGCTCGAATATCAAAAACTTGTACAGATATTCTTGCTTGCGATTCCCAAAAATTTAATTTACCAATAATAACAACGCCATCATCTGCCTTTGGTAGGAATTTCAAGGACTTGATTGTTGATGACCATGCAACTCCATCCACACTTGCCTTCCCATCAGTCAAAGTCAACCATAAATGACCTTTTTTTATTTGAGATTTAGAAACAGTCGCCTTCAGTATAAATTTCGGTGCGAATCCTCTAGATAATAATAAACCAATAGATTCATTTAATTCTTTAACACTATATGAAGTTAGGGCTTCTTTGTGAGTTTTAAAATTAGTCAAATCATGAAAAGTAAAAAACTAAAAATTAGTTTTTTCAACCAATTCCCATCTGAGTTAAAATTCCCTGCCCTGTTAAAAGCTCTGTTGTTAAACCTATTAATATTCCCAACATGGCCAAACGGCCATTCCATATTTCAGCGAAATTGACAAACCCATAGCGAGGCTCGAAGTTATCTTTCATTTGTAATTCAAAATCCAATCAATAATACTAAAGAAATGCTCCAAATGAGAAAACAAATAACTTAACTATTGAAATTAATTTATTTTTTAAAAGTTAAAAACCTATCGAACATGTCTTGCTCCATCAACTGGATGATAGTCCTCTCCTGTTAATTCCTCATAAATAATTGCTGGTAATCCAGTTTCAAACATTGTTTGTAAAGCTTCTTTTAAATAAGGATTCCATCCACCGGTACTAACTTCCCCGTGGCGAACTGTCCAATCCCATGTTCCTTGTAGATCTCTGGGCATTCTTCCTTCTCTGTCTCGTCTCGCAACCAAATCAAGAGATTCTACTAATCCAACTTGAATAGGATCTTTTCCATAAGCTGGAGTGAGACTTAGTTCTAGCCTGACGGGATCTTCCTTTAATAATCTGAGACGAAACCGAGGTGGTAACTTCATGTTTTTCAAAACTGCAGCGACTATGCGGGTTCGTTGTTCCAAAATAAAAACCTCTTTGAGAACTATTTAATGTCAAACCAAAAAATCTAATGAAAATTATTCAGAAGGCTTTTCAGATGATTGTGGATGATCAGTGTCTTTTGAAAAACGAACTGTGAGCAAATCTTCATCAGTAATACAGCCATTGTCGTTCAAAAGCTCAGGATGAACAGTAACCAACCCAGTTCTATCATCGTCTTTTTTCTTTGAAAATGAATTTTTTTTGTTTAATGATTGACCTGAGAAAAACCCATTCAGCATTACTCTTGCAGCTACAATCAACAAAATAAAAACTGAAAGGCCATAAAGAACAGGTAAGAAATTGCTCAACATTTGCGAAATGAGAAATCAAAAAACTGAATGCCTTATTCAAATCAAGTTTTGAACTTGCTTTAGTTTCATAAACTTCAGAGAATAAATCAGAATAAGATTCTAAAGGAAATAAAGTTTGAATAGTAGTTCTTTAGTAAAAATCTACGGTAATCAAATTAGTGGATCTTTCAATTTCTAAATTAGCTATCATTAGCCTTTCAGGTGAAAACTAATCCCTTCCGAAAGATCATGCATGGATTAGATACAACGAAACTTTTAATAGGATCACTGAAATTGCGTAAAGAAAAATATTTTAAATTTTTAGTTTTGATTGTACTTTTTATTTTTAATTTCCGATTTGATACTCCAATTCATTCTAATGAAGCTTTACTACTTACTCCAGAAAATCTACAAAAACAATCTTTCGTCTCAAAAGCATTACATCTCAGTGGAAGTGCTGTTGTCACTATAGAAACAGAGCGTAAAGTGTTGTCTTCCAGTGAAGGAGTCTTCCTGCCTGGAATTTTAAATGATCCATATTTTGAACGTTTCTTTGGTCTGAGAGGACTCGAAGTTCCAAGATCTCGAATTGAAAAAGGACAAGGTAGTGGAGTGATTTTTTCTGAAGAAGGTCTTGTCTTGACTAATGCTCATGTCATAGAAAAAACTGACCAACTTATAGTCGGCTTATCTGATGGACGAAGAGTGGTGGGCAATGTTGTTGGGGAAGATTCTTTAACTGATCTTGCAGTGATTAAACTTAAAGCAAAAGGTCCTTGGCCCACTGCTCAATTAGGTAATTCTGATAATCTAAAAGTTGGTGATTGGGCAATTGCAGTTGGAAATCCTTTTGGACTAGAAAACACTGTAACCCTTGGAATAATTAGCAATCTAAATAGAGATGTTGCTGAGCTAGGAATATCCGATAAAAGAATAGATCTCATCCAAACTGATGCCGCAATTAATCCTGGCAACTCTGGTGGTCCGTTATTAAATTCTTTCGGAGAAGTAATTGGTATTAACACTCTTGTTCGCTCAGGGCCAGGAGCAGGATTAGGTTTTGCAATACCAATAAATAGAGCCATGAAAATCGCCAACGATTTAATCACTACTGGCAGAGCCAAGCATCCGATGATCGGAGTAACACTTTCAAGCAATATTAAACAAAAAAATAACTTTCTTTCTCAAAGAGAAAGTGGAGCAATTATTAAATATTTGATACCAAATGGTCCTGCCAAAAAAGGTGGATTAAAAATTAATGATTTAATAATTTCTATCAATAATGAAAAAATTTCAAGTCCAGCAGATGTTGTAAAAAAAATCAATAAAGCTGATTTAGAATCGACTTTGAAAATTAAAATAATTAGAAAAAATATAGAGTCTATAAAATTCATCAAACCTATTGATATATATGATCTTTAACTATAAACTTAAAAAGTATTTTAATAATAATAATTATTTTCTAGTTTTTTTCTTCTTTCTCTGCTTGTCACGATTAACCAATCTTTTTCTTTCTCGTTCTGCCAATTTTAATTCTTTTTCTTTTTCTTTTTCTTCCTCAATTTTTTTTTCTTTATAATATTTATAATCACCTTCATACTTAATTAATTGACCATCTTTTATTTCAACAATTTTGTTTGCAACTTGTGATATAAAATATCGATCATGAGAAACAATTAATGCACTTCCATTATAATTAGATAATGCCTGCTCTAGCATTTGCTTTGAGGGTATATCTAAATGATTTGTAGGTTCATCAAGAATAAGCAAATTTGACGGCTTTATAATCATTAAAGCCAAAGCAAGTCTTGCTTTCTCTCCTCCACTTATTTGACTAACCTCCTTGAAAACCGAATCATTAGTTAAGCCAAAGCTACCTAACAATGATCTAACCTCTGTTTGGGTCCAATTTGGTACTGATTGAGAAATTGTTTCGATTACTGTTTTTTCTAATTCCAGAGCTTCGGCCTGATTTTGTTCAAAATAACTAGGAATAATATTATATTTTCCTATCACAATAGATCCTTCTTCAGATTCCTCTAAACCCATAATTAGTCGTAGCAAAGTAGATTTTCCAGAACCATTTGCACCTAAAAATGCTATTCTTTCACCTGGTAGAACCTCCAAAAAAGCTCCCAAAAATAAAATATTTTCATCATAACTATGAGTTAAATCCTTAATGCTTAATATATCCTTACCAGAGCGAGGTGCTTCCATAAACTGAAAAGTAGGTCCTTTTAATTTCTTCTCAGGAGCTTCTATTTTTTCAACTTTATCTAATAACTTTTCTCTACTTTTAGCTTGCGTACTTCTAGTAGCACTTGCTCGAAATCTTTCAATATATTCCTTTTGAACTTGCATATCCTTCTGCTGTTTCTCATATGCAACTTTTTTTGATTCCAATTCAAAATCTCTCTGTTGAAGATACGATGTATAGTTTCCAAGGTAACTTTTAGATTGACCTCGCTCTGTATTAACAATTCTTGTACAAACCTTATCTAAAAAAGATCTATCATGGCTAACAATTACCATCGCTACTTTCTGATTTAGTAAATAGTTTTCTAACCATTCAATAGTATCTAAATCTAAATGATTAGTTGGTTCATCTAATAACAATAAATCAGGACTTTGCAAGAGAATCTTTCCTAAAGCTATTCTCATCTGCCACCCACCCGAAAAGTCTCCAACTAATTTGTCGCCCTCGTTTTGATTAAAACCAATGGTAGGTAATAGCTTTTCAACTTTAGATTCTAAATCGTAGCCATTTATTGATTCAAATTTGCTTTGTATTACACTTAATTCTTTAATTAATGAGTCGAGATAATCTGAATCTTTGGAGGCTAATTCAGAGTCCATATTATCTTGAATTAATTTTTGATTGTGAAGTAAATCAGATGCTTCTTTAAAAGCCTCGAACAATTCTTCTCTAACAGTTCTCGTAAAATCAACATCAAATTCCTGTTTTAAATATGCGATAGATAGATCCCCTTCACTAATCAAAGATCCATCAGTTGCCTCTTCTAAACCAGCAATAATTTTTAATTGTGTCGATTTACCTGCTCCGTTAACTCCAACCAAACCGATTCGCTCTCCATTTCTTATTTCCCAACTGACATCTTTCAAGACTTGGCCAGTGGGATATATCTTACTAATCTTCTCAAGTCGCAACACTACAAGAAAACCTCAAGTGAATTACCTTCAATCATTTAGCTTTAAAAGATGCCAACTGATTTAAATTACATTACGTAAGTTAGGCCATGTTAAGACTCGAACAAATTACTGCTTTAGTGCTCGCAGCCGCTCTTGCAATTCCTAGTTATTGGTTCTTTTGGACGATGGCAGGGGGAGGCGGCTATGAACGCAGAGAAATAAGGGAAAATGGGCGAGATACATTTAAAAACCCATCTTCTTTCAAAAACTAATCACAAGCCCCCCCTAGCCTTAATGAGCCATTGTTTTGTATCTAAATCTTCAATGGTAGTCAAATATTCTTTTACCTCTTTTGATGTGACTGGCAAATTCATTTCAATCCCAAATTCACATATAGACTTCATAGCGCCTTTAGGATCTTGAAGAGCTTGACGAAAAAGATCTTGTTTTTTATTAGAATCAGCATTTATTAGCTTATAAAGCTCTGCAGCATTGCCGCTCATAAGAAAAACATTTACTAATTAGCACAATATTCAATTATGCAGCTTTTGTCTGGCAATCATTAGATTGATTGCACATATCTAAATCACTTTCCTTCAGACCTAATGCAGAAGCGTCTTTCATGCTTCTGGCATCCATACAAAGAACTTTACGAAGTTGAGCAAAATTTGCAGCATGGGAAGATCTTCCTTCTTTACTAGCTCCATATTCCGCTCTTTGCAAAACATGGTGTAAATGTGTCAATAAATAAGAGCTCACAACAGCAGAAATTAGAACATCTCCATTCTTACCATTGCTACGCCTCTTCCTTCTTTGTGTTTTTATAGCCCTTTTATCAACAACGACAGTCGAAGAAAGAGGTTTAGATGTTTGTGGAAGAGATGGCTGAGACATGAAATACTCCTTTTCAATCAGAAAATTTAAGGAAAGAGTGACAAGACAAAGCTGGCCAGATTGGTAAGTATCATACACAAGGATACTACCCTTGCATACAAGTGTACACTATTTACTACTTGGTAGTTCTTTGTACGCATGGCTACTCGTCAAAACTCATCGAACGGGAAACAAAAATCTCCTCGCATCCAAGTTGTCCTCCCAGAAGATTTATGTGAAAGATTGTCAGAATTAGCCGAAAAAGAATCTAGAACTGTCAGCAATATGGCCAAAGTTTTAATTCAGGAAGGTGTTAAGCAACACGAATTGAAAGAAAGTTCAGTATCTAAAGAATTAGAAATAAAGAAAAGTAAAACAGAAAATTTTATAAATGCATTAGAGAGACAAAAGACACAAAGACTAAAAGGCATTCCAAAAAGATTAAAATTTAAAAGAAATTAACTTTTAAAGCAACAACATCAGGGATCAACTCTCACTCCATAGATAAGAGGTTTATTTGCTCCTGTGATGTACTTCGGATTAACTTTTTTACCTAAGAAATTCCACCAAGATAAAGTTGCAAAAACTAGAGCCTCTCTAAATTGAGATGGAATACCAATTTCATTTATGGGACGGACATTAACACCGCAGCATTGTTTCTGTAGTTGTCTCATTAAAAATAAATTTCTAGTTCCACCTCCAGCAACCAAAAGCTCAATTAAACGAATTTTTCTAAACCTAAAAAGATTATCTAAATCTTGAGAAATTATTGATGAAGTAAATGTGGTTAATGTTGATACTAAATCTTCTTTTGATAAATCACCCAATTCCTTTTTCCTTTTTTGTAAATCTTGAATGCCAAATTGCTCTCTGCCTGTAGATCGTGGAGGTCCGAGGTGAAAGAAAGGTTCCCTCAACCACTTTTCGATGATGTTTAATTTAGGTATCCCACGAGATGCTATCGCTCCATTAAGATCAAACTTTGAGGATGAATTAGTACTTTCTTTAATAGCTAAATCAATTAAGGAGTTAGCCGGTCCGCAATCCCAACCTAAGCACTCAGAGGTTCTTTCAATTCCAGTTTTAGGTGGAATAATTGTTAGATTAGCTATGCCACCAAGGTTGAGAACTCCTCTCCAGCCATAAAGCCTTCCAACTAAAGCTTCATCAACTAACGCTACCAAAGGGGCACCATGACCACCTGAAGCAATATCCTTTGATCTGAAATCATAAACAACAATTTGATCTAAAATATTTGCGAGTAAAGGTCCTAAAAGAATTTGAAGACTGCCTCCTCTTTTATTTGTTTTTACACTTCTATGAAATAAAGTTTGGCCGTGACATCCAACAACTTCAGCGGTTGAATCAGGATCACAAGACCTTGCAGCCAAAGCATTTAGCTCAGTAATTTCCTCAGCTAACTCAAGCCATTCTTTGTTATTAATCTTTAATCCTTGTCCCACTTGTATTATTTTTTCTCTAATTGAGGAAGGATATTCATAAGAACGAGTATTTAAAATTTTCCATTTTGGTTTTGAAGGATCACCTTTAAATTCAACTAAAACTGCATCTATTCCATCCGCACTTGTCCCACTCATCAATCCCAATACGCGCATAGATTAAGTTTGAGGCAGCTTTTGAAGATCTTCCATTGAGCCCATAACTACGAGTACATGATCTTTTTCTAAAATATATTTAGCTGGAGGATTGACCGTCAGTAATTGAGCAGGACCAGCAGCTAAAACGTTAACAAAATAATTTTTTCTAAGATTCAAATCTCTTAAAGAACGGCCTACAAACACCTCAGGAACTTTAATCTCATCAATACCGGTTTTATCATCGAGTTCTAATCTTTCAATCAAATTAGGTCTAACTAATTCCAAACCCAATCTTTCTCCTTGCATTCTCGAAGGGAATACCACCCGATCAGCACCAACCCTTTTCAGCATTTTTTCATGTAGATCACTTGTTGCTCTAGCAATAACCTGCTTAACAAAACTTCCCTCTGTATCTTTAGCAATAAGAGTTGTCGTAATACTTGCCTCAATTGGCTCACTAATGCCGACCACTACAGTCCCCATTTCAAGGACACCTGCCTCTTTCATAGACTCTTCATCCGTTGAATCAACCACCCTAGCTTCAATTGTTGGCTCGAGTTGACGTAATTCCTCTATTGCCTTCTCTGAGAAATCAACAGCCAAAACATCAGCGCCATTTCTCAATAGTTCTCTACAGACAGCACTTCCAAAACGACCAATCCCAACTACAGCAAAACCAAGTTTCTGGTTTGCTTTTATGGGAGACCATTGCCACCAATCACTCATGATTTGTCCTCCTTAAACATAAAGATCCTCCCTCGGATAGCCAATTCGATTGCGATGTTGAAGCTTGCTTTTATTAAGAGCTTGCCATACAGCGCTCAAGAATAAAAGGATTCCCAGTCTGCCAACAAACATTCCAATAATCAGAATTAATTGACCTACATGTCCTAGCTTAGAGGTAACGCCAAGATCGAAACCTACAGTTGCAAAAGCAGAAATACAAGTGAAAAGCATTTCTAAAAATGAAAAATTCTCTCCACTATTAAAACCATTACTCAAACTTAATAATAGAGCCATAATTAATACAAATAAAAATGAACCAACAGTAATACCTACAGCTTTCAGAATTACTTTGTCAGATATCTGCCGATTCCGAATAATAATTTCATTTTGACCACGTAAAGTTGCTCTTGTAGCTGCCATTAATGCAGCAATAGTTGTTGTCTTAATTCCGCCTCCAGTGCCACCTGGACTTGCTCCAATAAACATAAGAAACATTAACAACAGAAGGCCAGAGTCAGAGACACTCTCGATTGATATAGGTAAATTAGTAAAACCTGCAGTTCTCGCACTAACAGAAGTAAATAGAGAGGTTAAAATACGATCATCGAAAGTAATTAACGAAAAGAAACTACCCCTAGCTAACGATTCAGTAAAAAGCAATCCGAAGAATCCCAGAGAAATTAATATAAAAGATGATCTAATTACTAAACGTGTATGAAGACTTAAATTTCTTAATTTTAAAGATCTACGATTTATCCATATATCATTAGTTACCCTCCATCCAAAACCACCTAATATAATTAAAGTAATTAAAACAAAATTCACTACCCAATTACTTCTATAATCTTGTAAACTATTTGACCATAAACTAAATCCAGCATTATTATAAGCAGATATACTATGAAAAATTGATGCCCAGATCCTCTCACTTGAGCTAGTTATATTATTGAAACCAAAAAAATACAAGGTAATAGCACCAAGAAAAATAAGAATAGAGGCTGTAATCGCAATCCCTTTAAAAGTTCTTCCCACACCACCGACTCCAAATTCATCAAGAGTTTTTCCTCTATCAAGACGTGTTTTTAATTCTGTTCCACTAACAATAAAGCCCTGTAGAAACGTCGTAATAGCCATTAAACCAAGGCCCCCAGTTAATAACATAATCGCTAAAATTATTTGCCCAAAAAATGTCAAATCTAGTCCTATATCAATAATAGATAATCCAGTAACGGTGACAGCAGAAGTTGCCGTAAAAAATGCCTCCCACAAGCCTACATTTGCATGAGAACATAAAGGCGTAGCTAATAATAATGTTCCAAAAGTAATCACAAGCAAACCAGTTACCACTGTAAACTGTGGAACTGTAAGCCTTCTATAAGTTTCTTGCCTAATACTCACTTTTTTCGACAATAAATGGAGACTAATTCTGAAAAGATTAAATAATCAAAATCTAATGAAAAATTTGGATTTTTTTCTAAATTAACAATCACATCCATCATATTTAAGAAATGCCATACTTTAGCAAAATCAACCCAGGAACAAGAAACGTCATCAAGATGGTCAACCCAGCTCCGTATCTAGTGACATCTAAGAACTGATAACGCCCAGGTCCAAATACCATAAGGTTTGTCTGGTAACCCATAGGAGTAAGAAAAGATTGACTAGCGCCAAAAAGAACTGTTATCAATAAAGCCAAAGGAGGTAGATCCATACTTGGCGCCAGTTGAACAGCAATTGGTGCCAAAAGAGCTACTGAAGCGGCGTTACTGACAAATTGAGTGAATATTGTAGTCGAGAGAAAAATTACTAGTAAAGCGGAATAAGTAGATAGGTCTTTCAATATAAAAATTAAAATATTCGCAAAAGCATCTGCAAGGCCTGTGTTTTGCATTGCGACACTAAAACTAGAGAGAGATCCAAGCAAAAGAATTACATCAAGTCGAATTGATCTTTGAACCTCTGCGGGCCTTAAACATCCACCCCAAACCATTCCAATTACTGCCAATAAAACCGAAGCAACAAGAGGTAACTCAGTAAGTGAAGGAAGAATCAACATAGCAATGGCGATACCAATTGCTATAGGTTTTCTTGTGACAGTTGGTAGATCATTATCAAATTGATCTAAAACGAGTAGATCATTACTATCTTGCAATCCTCTAATTGAATCTCTGGGTGCTTGAAGAAGTAATACATCCCCCTCTCGTAAAATTGCTTGGCCCAATCTTTCTTGAACAGTTTGCTGCCCTCGTCTTAAAGCTAAAACAGTTGCATTATGCCTTTGCCTAAATCGTAATTCTCTCAAACTCGCGCCAGCCAAGGTTGAGCCAGCTGGCAAAAGGACCTCTACAGTTTGTTGACCTTCATCAGTATTGGATAGAAAAAAATTCTTTTCAGTATTTAAATCTTTAGTTAATTGAACTGTATGTTCTTGTTTTAATCGCAAAAGATCTGAGCGTGTAATTCTTATCAACAAGCGATCTCCAGATTGAATTATTCGATCAGCCAAAGGTGGTAAAAGTCTCTCATTCTCTCGCTGTATTTCTAAAACATCGACATCAAATCTTCTTTGCAAGCGACTATTCCTCAAGGAATTCCCAACCAATTCAGAATCAGAAGGAATTGTGACCTCCGTAAAATAACCAGTTTGATCCGAACTACCCCCATACTCTGAGCTAATTCTTCCTCTATCAGGGAGTAAAGATTGAGGAGCTAACAACATATAAGCTGTCCCAAGCAACCATATTGGTATACCTATTGCAGTAAAAGTAAAAAGATCAAAAGAACCGTAGCCAAGTTGATCGCTAATATCACTCACTAACAAATTTACTGAACTACCCAAAAGTGTTAATGTGCCACCTAATACCGTAGCGAAAGATAGTGGCAGCAAAACACGAGAAGGCGATAATTTTCGCTTTACACACCAAGCCTCGATAACTGGTAAAAGTGAAGCCACCACTGGAGTATTAGGAACAACGCCTGACACAGGAGCAACAACCAATCCAAGCAAAGCTATTAACCTACGCGGAGTTCGAATACTTTCAGAAGCTATTAACTCTCTTAAACGATCAAGAGCTCCACTTTTAAAAAGTGCAGCAGAAACTGCAAATAAGCCCATCAATGTAATCAAAGCAGGACTTCCAAAACCAGCCAATGCTTTTTGAGGAGAAAGAACTCCTGTTGCCATTAATAGTGAGACACTCAAAAGTCCAGTCAGTTCAGGAGCTAGAGCACTACTTACAAATAAACAAACTGCACTAATCAACACTGCCAAAGTTATGACAGCTTTTGGATTTTCAAAAACAGTTAATATCTCATTCATATTATTTAATTAATAACCTTTTCAACTGACTCTGTCCAAGTATTAATTTTAAGACTACTGCGTAAAGGAGCTAAGGAGATTGGGAAAATAAACGATTAATTATTTTTTTACTAAATAGCCATGAACCAGAGGATTTAAACGATAGAAGAAACCCTGGCATTCTCATTAAATATGCAAAACGCCTAATTTCAAAAGCAAGGGGTCCTGCCAAGGTAATTCCATAGCCAGTAATAGATGCATTACCAATGCCAAGACTCAACATTTCTCCAAGATCTTCAAATTGGAATGGTTTAAGTTCATTTCCCTTCCTTAGAGAAATAATATTTTGAGCCACTAAAGAACCTTGCTGCATTGCAACTTGAGCGGAAGAAGGGAAGGGGGCATTTTCACAAAATGTGATATCTCCAACGAAAAAAATATTTTTATATTCATCCATTTGCATAAATTTATTTACTTTAATCTTCTGATTTTCATTCAAAAAATGATATAAAAATTTTAATTTTGACGATTTTAATCCTGCAGTCCATAATAAAGTAGAATAATCAATTTTAATGTAATTATTAATTTTTTTATTATCAGTACTGTAAAGTTCTAAAAAAGTTTTATCAACAGATTTTATTAAATAATCTAAATAAACTCTAATATTTCTCTTACCTATTTCTTCGATTGCTTTTTCTCTATTAAATGATTTGCATGTAGGTAGAATTTTATCTCCTTTATCAACTAAATATATTTCAACCCGATCTTTTATTAAATCAGAAATTTTACATGCAAGCTCAACACCGGTTGGGCCGGCTCCAGCAATTACTATAGGATTAGTATATTCAGAAGAATTATTTATTTTAGTTATTAACTTTTTAATTATTTGAAAATCATTTAAATTAGAAAAGCCACAAGCATAGTCTTGTAAATTTTCTAGCAAGGAATAATTAGTTGTCACTCCTGTGCTAATGACAAGTTGAGAATAAGTTATTTCAATCTCAGATGAAGTAATTAACTTTTGTGCTATTTCATCAATTTCAACTACACATTCTTGTAAAAAAATAAATCCTAATTCTGAAGCTAAATCAGAATACTGAGGTGCCACCTCCCATAATTGGAGCTCACCGCTTAATAACTCATAAAGCAATGGCTTAAAAAGAAATCTATTGCCTTCATCAATCAAAATCACTGAAGTTCCATCTGACTTGGCTAACAAAGCTTGAACAGTAGCCAGGCCTCCAAAGCCACCACCAACAACAACTATTGGGTCAGATTTCAAATTGTTCAAGTCCATAGGGACTAGATATAAGATGATTTTAAAGACCCTAAACAAACTTTGACCGATTCGGCATTCAATTCTCAAATATGCAGAAAGAATCCCAAGACAATCATACCGGTGATTTGAGAGAATCAATTAACTTTGCTCAATCTTTTCTGGTGGAATCAATTGATGAAACAAGTAAATATCTTGAAAAACTTGCTGCTCAAGATCAACTCCAATGGGCCCATGAGAAATTTGATGAGAAATTTGTTTTAACAACCAGTTTTGGAATCCAATCTGCTGTTTTACTTCATATGACAGTGGCTTTAAAATCTAGAAAAAAACCAAAGGTGATTTGGATAGATACTGGTTATTTACCTAAAGAAACTTATAACTATGCAGAAGAACTAACAAAACTATTCGAATTAGATTTAATCGTAGCCCAAAGCTCTATCTCACCAGCCAGGATGGAAGCAATATATGGAAAACTTTGGGAAACTGGCGAACTAAGAGATCTAAACAAATATCACCAAATACGAAAAATTGAACCTTTAGAAAATGTCTTATCAGAACTCGACGCTCTTTGTTGGGCTAGCGGAGTACGTAAAGGTCAAACCAAAAACAGAGAATCCATGTCACATATTGATTACATCAGAGACCGTTTAACTCTACGACCACTCTTAAAATGGACTAAGAAAGATATTTTCTATTACATGGAAAATAATGATTTACCTCAACACCCTTTATTTGAAAAAGGCTATTCAACTGTTGGAGATTGGCATTCAAGCGTAGCTGAAAATAATAATTCCAAAGGAAGATCAACAAGATTTGGAGGGGTCAGTGAAGAGTGTGGAATTCATGTTGATGAAAATAATTTTTTAGGAGAAGGAATATAGCTGGTGTTTTCAGAAAAAAATTACTTAATGATTGGGAATACAAGATGGCATTGGGCAAGCAAGAGAAAAAAAGATTGGAAATATTTTCATACCTCGCCAAATCCCATCGAATTTAAAGATAAAGATTATTCTCAATTAACTTGGGCCTCAGTTGGTTCCGTCCCTGAGAACATTACATTATGCCCTTCAAAAAAAATACATTTAGATGATGTTCCGCTCATCAATCTTCCATCTAATTTAGGGATTGATAGAGCTCTAGCTTCATGGAGTGCTTATAAAAAGCAATCATCTTTCAAAAGCAAAGAGCAAGACTTAATTGTTATTGATGCAGGCACAATCATGAGCGTCACAAAAATAACAAAAAAAGGTGTATTCGCTGGAGGGCAATTAATTTCTGGATTAAGACTTCAATTATCTTCGATGGCAAATGGTTCATTCAATTTAGAAAATCCAATCATCAAGACAATTCCAATAGAGACATTTCAACATGAAACTAAAAATGCAATGGTCAGAGGTGCCATAAATGGCTTATTAGGATTAATCTTAAAAATTTTCGAGGAGACAAAATTACCAATATGGATGTGCGGAGGTGATGCTCCTCTGATATTAAATGAACTTAAAAATACAAATATTGATATAAATTACTGTCCGAATCTAGTTCTAGAAGGAATGATTGATATAGACCAAAAAATTAATTCAGTTTAAGATCATTTAAAATTTGATTAGCCATATTTTCTGATTTTACTTTTAAATAGATTAATTCTATTTTCCCATCTTTATCTATAACGAAAGTATGTCTCATCATTCCATAATACTCTCTACCCATAAATTTCTTCAAGCCATAACTTTCGTATGATGCCGCGACAGGACAAGGCTCAATATCAGTTAAAAGTATAAATGGCAGTTTATGTTTATCAATGAATTTTATATGCGATTTCGAGGCATCCTTACTAATACCTAAAACTTGAATATTGTTTGATTCAAAAAGGTCCCAATTATCTCTAAAGCTGCAAGCTTCCTTAGTGCAACCAGGAGTATCATCTTTTGGATAAAAATAAATTACAACTCTCGACCCTTTGAATGATGAGAGATTGGTATCAACACCATCTTGATTAGGGAGAGTGAAATCTGGTGCAGAATCGCCTATACAGAGAGTCATGATTACTACTCAAATAAACAATCAAAGCGTACTAGGTCTTTGGCTTTTTTTGATGCCATCAAAACTTTTACCCATAAGCAGCGAAGAGAAAAAATGGGTTAACAATTTAACCCCAAGGAGAGCATTAAATTACCACTTTTCTAGAGGCTGCCTTAGACAAGTCATGTCTAACATGACAGGCTTAGACCCTCTTGATATACCTCTTAAAGCCGATCCTGGGAAGCCACCTTTATTAGCGGATGGGTTGGGGCATATCAGCATGAGCCACTGTTCTGATGCGTTATTAATAGGATGGTCTTCAACAAAAATTGGTGTAGACATAGAAAGAAAGGATAGACAGTTTCACGCTCATAAATTGTCCAAACGCTTTTTCACTCACGATGAAAATAGCGAAATAGAATATTTAACAGCAAGTCAAGCTAAAGAAATAGTACTAAAAAGATGGGTAGTAAAAGAAGCCGCAATCAAATGGCAGAGTGGAAAAATATCAACTAATATAAATCAATGGCTTTGGAAAAATAAATCATTATTTGCATATCATAAAGAACTTGGATACAAAGTAAAAATTTACGAACGAATTCATGATCAGTGGACTTATGCGATTGCATTAGATGAAGATTCCATAAGAAGAGAACCAATAATTTGCCTTAATTAATTATTCTTTTGGCAACATATTTAGTATGTAAAAGTTTCTGTTTTATAGTCTGGCCTTCCAATCTTTTAAATAATTTCTGCAATCGATCTAATGTTTCTTCCTTACAATTTTTTAGAATGATTTCTCGATATTCACTTCCTTCATTAAGCCATCTTTTAATTGTAAAACTATCAACTTTTTGATATACAAACTCAGTCCATTCCTCAAAAGAAATATTCCAGCCTAATTTTTCTAATTGTAGAATAAATTTCTTTTTATAATCTTGATTGTGCAACCACTCCTCTTCTTTGCAAATTAAATTGTCTAATAATAAAAAATCATTATTTTTATTTTTGCTATAAGCTTCTAAGCTTTCCTTTAACGAAAGTGCAGGACCAGAGGATGGGTTACTTATAATTAAACTTAATTCTGCATTCTCTGTACATTTTTCAGTAAGAATCGGCCACAATTCCGAAAAATTTATTTCAGAAAAAACTTTCCATGGAATCCTTCCTCCAATCACCTCAAATTTGAGATTGTGTTCTAATTTTTTAATTGATTCAACTTTTGAATCAATTAAAACAGGTCGCTCCATAGGAGCTAAAACTTCTAATTCAGCTAATAACCTTGGATGATTATCTTCTGCAACAGCCAAAACAACTCCACCTTCAGATGCCTCTCTTAAAGGCTTTAAAGACCAAAGCAAAGAACTAGGTGTTAAGACTAAAACTCTATGATTTTTCCTCCAAGTAATACCCGACCATAATTTAATCATCAAGTTTTTTAATCGTTCCCCTTCTTGCAAAGCTTGGCGATATAACCATTTCTCCAAGTCACTATCAACTTTTCCAGACGTAATAATTAAAGGATTTTGTTGCTCAACTTCAACTACTGAAGCTATTTGTTCAGATCGTCTCTCATTCAAGAGAGATCGTCTTTGCCCTTCCCATCCATGTTCAGTTGGCTCCCAAAAATTCTCTTTTAGCAAACTATCTGGTAAATATTGCTGAGGTACCCAATTTTTTGAAAATGAGTGAGGATATCTGTAACCCAGGCCATCTCCAAATGCTTCTTGATCTCGGTTTGCATCTTTAAGATGAGACGGAACATTCTGCTTTTGGGAATCTTTAACTTTCTGAACTGCCTTAAAAATAGCCTTCACACTATTGCTTTTTTCAGTGGCGGCTAAGTACAAGGTTGCCTGCGCTAGTGGGTAAATACCCTCTGGCAAACCTATTCGATCATAAGCCGCCGCGCATGACTCAACTATTACAATTGCACTGGGATCAGCTAGACCAATATCCTCTCCAGCAGCGATGAGCATACGTCTAAAAATAAAGCGTGGATTTTCTCCAGCCTCCAACATTCTAGCCAGCCAAAACAATGCAGCATCTGGATCCGAGCCTCGTAATGACTTAATAAAAGCGCTGATCGTATCAAAATGAGCATCACCTTGTTTGTCGTATAAAATCGCTCGTTCTTGAATTGAATCCTCAGCAATCTTGAGATCAATACATATTGAACTATCTTGATTTGCAATAGTGCTTTCTACAGCAAGTTCAAGCGCATTAAGCAGAACCCTTGCATCACCATTAGACACATCAACCAAATGATCCGCAGCTTCACTAGATAAATTGATTAATTTCAACCCATACCCCCTTTCCTTATCGCTCAAGGCTCTTTGCAGCAACTGATGTAAAGCTTTTGAATTCAGACTATTTAAACGAAATAGTCTAGATCTGCTGACCAAAGCTTTATTAACTTCAAAATATGGATTTTCCGTAGTTGCCCCAATAAGAGTCAAAGTTCCATTTTCAACCCAAGGTAATAAGGCATCTTGTTGAGCCGTATTAAATCTATGAACCTCATCAATAAATAAAATCGTGCGTTTACCATATTTATTTAATCTATCTATTGCAGACTCAATCTCAGATCTCAAATCCTTGATCCCAGCCAGGGCAGCATTTACGACACTAAAATGAGATAAGGTATTTGAGGCGATAATCCTAGCCAAAGTAGTCTTACCAACTCCTGGTGGTCCATAAAGCAATAAATTGCCTACTTTATCAGCAACAATTGAGCGTCTCAATAAACGTCCTTGAGCAAGAATGTGATCTTGACCCACAAATTCATCAAGTGTTTTAGGTCGTAAGCGATCAGCTAAAGGAGCATTATTCTGAATTAGCTGTTCACCATTAAAAGCAAACAGATCTTTGGCCAAAACTGATAAACAAATATTTTTTTAACTCTAAAAGCAAAAAAATACTTATACAGTTGTTTTGATGATTTCAAATTAGAAGATTTTTGATCTAGGTAATAACTGTCGGAGAGGACATGCCTGTTCGTTTTGAAATCTCAGCTAGAGAATCAATACTTTTAATGAAAGGGTCCAAGGCTAACTGCGGATCTTGAGTGATATCACCATCACTTGGAACAAAGCTTTCAAAGTAAACTCTCAAAGTAGCTCCTTGGGTACCCGTACCAGAAAGTCGTACTAACACTCGACTACCATCATCTAATAAAATTCTTAAACCCTGATTAAGAGTAATTGAACCATCAACTGGATCTGTATAGCTAAAATCATCAGCATTTTTCACTATCCTTCCCGCAAAAGATTGATCTTTTAAAGTGGGAAGCATATTGCTCAATCTGGAATACAAAGAATTTGCAACTTCAGATGGAATAGATTCATAATCATGCCGAGAATAGTAATGGCGACCAAAAAATAGCCAATGATTTTTCATTATCTCAGAAACAGACTTTTTCTTTGAAGCAAGTATCTGCAACCAAAAGAGCACAGCCCACAATCCATCTTTCTCTCTTACATGATCACTTCCAGTCCCAAAGCTCTCCTCTCCACAAAGAGTAATTTGATTAGCGTCCAAAAGGTTGCCAAAGAATTTCCACCCAGTAGGAGTTTCAAAGCAATTAATCCCTAAATGTTTTGCTACAACATCTACAGCTGAACTCGTAGGCATGGAACGAGCGACACCCGATAAACCTTTAGCATAGCCTGGCACACAGTCGTAATTAGCAGCTAAAATTGCAAGGCTATCACTAGGGTTTACGAAGCAACCACGTCCTAAAATCATATTTCTATCCCCATCCCCATCACATGCTGCTCCGAAGGAAAATAAATTGCCTTTTAAAAGCAAGTCAGCCAGATCTTTTGCATACGTCAAATTTGGATCAGGATGAAGGCCTCCAAAATCTTCCAAAGGTATTCCATTTCTTACTGTTTCTGGATTAGCTCCTAAAAGATCAACAAAAAGACGCTTTGCATATGGCCCTGTAACAGCATTTAATGCATCAAAAACGATCGGAAAATCTTTATTGATATAGGAACTAATCAAATCAAAATCAAATATTTTTTTCATTAAATCTAAGTAATCGTCTATTCCATCAATGATCTCTACAACCATTGAAGCTAAGTTGTATTTACCAAGTGAATAAGAATTATTTGATTGACATTTTATGATCTTATATTCTTTAAGATTCTTGGAGTAATTATAAATTTCATCAGTTAAAGATTCCGAGGCAGGTCCTCCATTTGAGCCATTTAGCTTGACTCCAAAATCACCTTCCAGTCCACCTGGATTGTGACTAGCAGATAAAATAATTCCACCTATTGCTTTATTGATTCGAATCAAATTAGAAGCCGCAGGGGTCGACAAAATCCCATCTACAGTTGTTATGACTTTTTGAATTCCATGTGCAGCTGCCATCCTAATAATAATATCAATCGCTCTTTTGTTGCCATATCTACCATCACCTCCCACAACCAAAACACCTCCTTGCACCCCAGGCAGGGAACACAAGATTGATTCAATAAAACTCTCAAGGTAATGAGCCTCTTCGAACTGTAAAGTACTTTTTCTTAATCCAGAAGTGCCTGGTTTCTGATCAGTAAAAGGTGAGTTTAACTTAACTGTAAGTTGGCTAAATTCTGAAGAAAACACTTTGAAAATAAATTAGTGAATAATATAAAAAAAGAATCGAACATGAAATAACAACACTTTTAATTCAGTGAGGCATTTCAGAAGTACGAAGCATAGCGACAAACCAAATAGTACTTAAAATCAAAGCACTTAAGACACCAGGGCCTAATCCAAGATGCTCAATCGTAGTAGGAATTAATAAAGGAAAAGCTATGGCACCTACTAAAGGAGTAAATGCAACAATTAAGCGAACCATCAATTAATTGAGAGTAGATTTAAAACCATTCTGATTCAGCTTTTGAATTTGGATTAGTATTGTCTACTGGAGTAACTCTTTCAAATTTCATTGTTATGTTCCTGGAATCCACGCCATCTTTATCAATCGCTTTAATTGAATAGTTTTGAACACCATCTCTAAAAGGAACTTGCAATCTAAAGGTTCCATCATTTGCTAAAGGCACCTCTTGATCTTCAATAAATAATTTAGCCGAGGGATCAGTAGCTCCATAGACAATTAATTCAGCATCAGCAACGAGCCAAAAAGATCGTGCTTGAGGAACTCCTCCAATACCAGATTCATTTAAGCCACTAGCCCAAAGTCCACTACCAGATTCATTATTCAAACTTTGATCATTTGGTGCACCCTCTTGAAATTCTTCTGAGCCAACTCGTCTAGTCCTAAACTTTGTAGTAGCAGATTGATATAAACGCTCATGCAGACCACTATCGGGTTGGTCAGTAGAAACAGTTTCTTCAAGAGATCCAGAAGATGTGGTAACTGGCGCTTCCAAGCTAAAAGGAACAAATTGATCAAGAATTTGATCACTTGGGTGTAGAGAAGGTACTTTGGCTGAAGATGAAAAAGCAAGTGACATCCACTTATGACCAATGCGATAACCCAGTTCAACTTTGTAGTCTCTACCACCTAACGGAATAGGTAAGTACCACTCAGTACTGTGACTATCAACAACAACTTCCTGAAGAGTTCCAGGATTGGCTTCTCCATTATTTTTATTAGTCACATCAGCTAAGCGCAAACAAAGCCTGTTGGCACCTTCATTTTGTGCATTAGATCGATCAGTATCTGATATCTCCCAAAATATATATGCCCATTCGGGATCTCGAGGTAGAAAGACGACTTTGGTCTGTGAAGAACTTGAATATGTGATTTCTTTAGAAGATTCGTCTTTATTGTTTATTAACTGTTTTTCACTTTCTTTCTGCTCTTCATACAGCAAAACACTTTTAACTAGATCAGCCTTTGATTTTCTACTGTAAAGAGGAATACCTAATTCACTCGCTTTAATACGGAGCTGACGAAGTGTTAAACGTGACAGGGATTCTTGATCAAAAGTCACGCCCATAAACCTCCATTTTTTGTTTGGGATCAGTGCGATAAGTATGTGATGAAATGTGCTCTTCTCGTTGATGTGGTCAGCATCTACTGACTCCAAGAAGAGTCCAAAAAGTGGTATCTACATGTAAAAACTGTTGCAATAACTAGAAACAAGGAGTTCGTTTGCGTTTAACAAATTTCCAACAAACAAAATTAATTCCAGCTCAATAAAAACTATGAATCGATATTTTTAAAATTTCTTCGACTGTTTTTCTTTGGGATCATCATCGTCAAGCCAATATTTTTTCATGCATGAGCAAGAAAAATTTCAAGCCCTATATGCCTCAATTAAATTGCTCAAAGTCAAATCCAATGGAGCAATTTTCAAATCATTTGACAATCTTTCTAACTGGTTCGCTGCCCCAGCAAATTGCTCAAACATCACCTGCACAAACTCGTCATCTTGCAGCATTAAGGGATTCTCCAAACACCACTCCAGCCATTCCTCCTTCACAGGAATCAAGCCTCCATGATTTTTCTTACTCATGGATTTAAAACACTGCAAGCAATGTGCAAGCATCCTGAGATGATGCTTTTCACTGATTGAAAGGTTAGTCAATGAAATTAAATTGATATCCTCTTTACTTAACGGACTATTTTCAGAATTATCGACAAAAGTAGGTTCCGTCATCTGCTAGGAGGAGCATCTCTTACCACTAAAGTTTAAAAGAATATTTATCTTTTCATAGATTTTATCTTGGATTCTTTCACTTCTAAAAAGAATAAAGGTATTCATTCATTAAATATTGAAAGTCAAAAAAAATTGGCAGATCAGATCAGTAGTATTAATAAGCATTTATATAGCTATTTGAATATATTAAAAATCTTCAAGGGATTCAAAAAAGATTAAAATTTTTTTCCCAGCTCAATTAGAACTTGAAACGATTGTAAGGATTTTGGCTTAAAGTGATAGGACATAAAAATTTCTTTCGTAACACTGGGTTCCCCCCCTTGATTTGACTTAGAATGACGCTTGAGATCCAACAATCAAAACACTCTGATCAAATGATGAGCTTCAAATGTCATAATTGAAGATTATTGTGGATCTCAAAGCCAAACTTTTCATAAATAAAAAACTACTACTACTTGATTTAATCAAAATAAAATGACCAAAACTAATACTGTCGAAGAAATTGTTTCCCAACCTTATAAATATGGTTTCATAACTGAAATAGAAACTGAAAAGATCCCCAAAGGATTGAGTGAAGATATTATTAGATTGATTTCTGCAAAAAAGAATGAACCAGATTTTCTATTGAGATTTCGTTTAAGAGCTTATGAACAATGGTTAAAGATGGAAGAGCCTGATTGGTCTGGTTTAACTTATTCGAAAGTAAATTATCAAGATCTAGTTTATTATGCAGCTCCTAAAAAAGATATTAAGAAACAAAGTTTAGATGAAGTTGACCCGAAATTACTAGAAACTTTTGAAAAGCTTGGAATACCACTTAGTGAACAAAAAAGATTATCTAATGTGGCTGTAGATGCTGTTTTTGACAGTGTTTCTATAGCAACAACATACAAGGAAAAACTCGCTGAGCATGGAGTAATTTTCTGCTCTATTAGTGAAGCAATTAGTGAATATCCAGATTTAGTTGAGAAATATATGGGAACAGTTGTCCCCATAAATGATAACTTTTTTGCAGCCTTAAATTCTGCAGTTTTCAGTGATGGTTCCTTTGTATATATACCTAAAGGTGTCGAATGCCCAATGGAATTATCATCTTATTTTCGAATAAATTCTGGAGACACTGGGCAATTTGAACGAACTTTAATCATCGCAGAAGAATCCTCCTCAGTTAGTTATTTAGAAGGCTGTACAGCCCCCATGTTCGACACCAATACTCTTCATGCTGCTGTTGTTGAGCTTGTCGCCCTTGATGATGCTTCTATTAAATATTCAACAGTGCAAAACTGGTATGCAGGGAATGAAGAAGGTGTTGGAGGAATATTTAACTTCGTCACTAAAAGAGGTGAATGTAGAGGGCAAAGAAGCAAAATAAGCTGGTCTCAAGTCGAAACAGGTTCTGCCATCACATGGAAATACCCAAGTTGCGTACTTCAAGGAGACAATTCAATTGGTGAGTTTTATTCAATTGCATTAACAAATAATTTTCAAGAAGCGGATACTGGGACAAAGATGATTCACATAGGAAAAAATACAAAATCAAAAATCGTAAGTAAAGGTATTAGTGCTGGAAAATCTAAAAACAGCTATAGAGGTCTTGTCTCCATAAGCCCAAATGCTGAGGGCGCTAGAAATTACAGTCAATGTGACTCCATGTTAATCGGAGACAAAGCCAGCGCAAATACATATCCCTATATTCAATCCAAACAACCTCAATCAAATATTGAACATGAAGCTAGTACATGTAGGATTTCAGAAGATCAACTTTTTTACTTACAAAGTAGAGGAATCGATTTCGAAGAATCTGTTTCAATGCTAATTAGTGGATTTTGTAGTGATGTTTTCAATGAATTACCTATGGAGTTTGCCTCTGAGGCAGATAAACTTTTAGCCTTAAAATTGGAGGGTTCGGTTGGATAAAAATAAATTAAAAACATACTTTTTCTCTCTACAAATTTCTCTCTAATTTAGTGATTACATCTACTTCAGAAACAATATTATCTATTAAAGATCTTCATGCCAGTGTTGAAGATCAAGAGATACTTCATGGAGTTAATCTGTTAGTCAAAGAAGGAGAAATACATGCAATAATGGGTCGCAATGGAAGCGGAAAAAGTACACTTTCAAAAGTTATAGCTGGTCATCCATCTTACAAAGTTCTATCTGGATCTATCCAATTTAAAGGTACGAATATTCTTGAGCTAGAACCTGAGGAAAGAGCAAGAATTGGCATTTTCCTTGGTTTTCAATACCCAGTAGAAATTCCTGGCGTTAGCAATCTAGAGTTCTTAAGAGTTGCCACCAATTCAAGAAGAAAAGAATTACTTGCAAGTGAACTAGATACTTTTGAATTTGAAGATCTAGTAAAAGAAAGATTGAAAATAGTTGAAATGGATCCAGCCTTTCTTGAAAGAAGCGTAAATGAGGGCTTCTCTGGCGGAGAGAAAAAACGTAACGAAATTCTTCAAATGGCTCTTCTTGAGCCAGTCATATCAATACTTGATGAAACTGACTCAGGACTTGATATTGATGCTCTGAGAATTGTTGCATCTGGAATAAATAGACTCTCGCGACCAAATACGGCAACAATTTTAATAACCCATTATCAAAGGCTACTCAATGAGATTACTCCTGACTTTGTTCATATCATGGCTGATGGGAAAATAATAAAAACTGGCAATAAAGAACTAGCAATTGACCTTGAGAGATCAGGTTATGACTTTATTAACAAAAATGCCAAAGACAAGGAGATGGCGAAATGAAATCATCAACTATTTGTAAAGAGTGGCTTAACTCTCTCCCAGCAACTCAAGGATATTTAAAAAACGAACAATCAATAGGACGTGAATTTCTGTCAGAAAAAGGGATGCCCTCTAAGAAAGATGAAGCTTGGCGATTATCCAACTTCAATAGATTAGATAGGTTTCTAACATTACCAACAATTATTGGTAGCGAAGATATTAAATCAAAATTTAAATCTATCTTTCCAGAAAAGGATCAAAATAGAGAAAGAATTATCATCAATCCTAGTAAAAATCCAATTTTTAATATCAATTTACCTGAGGGAATTGAAGAGCTGAATAACAGAGAGATTGAAGAGAATCTCGGGAAAATAGTTTGTTCAACTAATATAAAAAATGACATTTCAGTATGTCTTAATCAGGCATCAAACTTACAGCTTTTAGCTTTAAAGATTAAACGTAATTCTAATCAATCATTAGAAATAGTTATTCCATCAATCGAGGGAAAGTCAATCTCAACAAGAATCTTACTGCTTGTAGAAGAGGGGGCGAAATTAGATCTACTACAAATTTTTCTAGGTAATCATAATTCTGCACAAAATCATTTAATCGAAATCAAACTAGAATCCAAAGTAGAGTTAACTCATGGTTTACTGTCTTTGGGCGAAGAGAAAGAATCCTCATCAATATGCACTGTAGCTGTAGAACAATCAGAGAAGAGTAAATATTCTCTTAATTCAATTTATCATGGTTGGGATTATGCCCGATTTGAACCAAGAATAATTCAAAGTGATGGAGAAGCTTCAACAATTATCAAAGGGCTTCAAATCACTAAATCAAAAGAGCAAATAGCCACACATTCTTTAATAAGATTTGAAGGTCCAAATGGAAAACTTGATCAATTACAAAAGGCCGTAGCTTCTGAATATTCACATTGCATTTTTAATGGTTCGATTGAAGTTCCTCAAAAAGCACAAAAAACAGAAGCTGCTCAGCTCAGTAGAAATTTATTACTTTCTAAACGCGCAAAAATAGATACAAAACCGGAGCTTGAGATAGTTGCTGATGATGTTAGGTGTACTCATGGGGCAACTGTAAGCCAACTTCAAGATGAGGAGTTATTTTATTTACTTAGTAGAGGTATTGATAATGAACATGCTAATTCTTTGTTGTTACAAGGATATTATGATGAAGTGATTTCAAACTTTCCGAAGAGTGCTGAAAAATGGAATTTTATTGAAAAGTTAATACAAGATATAAAAAAGTGAAGGATTTAGTAAATAAGATTGCTGAAAAAAGTAGAAATGATTTTCCACTATTTAATGGAAATAATAATAATTTAATATATTTAGATCATGCAGCTACAAGTCAAAAACCACAAGAAGTTATAGATTCTTTAAAAAAATACTATAGTTTTCAAAATGCTAATGTTCATAGAGGCGCTCATCAACTGAGTGCAATAGCAACAGAGAAATTTGAGAATTCAAGAAAGCTAACAGCAAATTTTATTAATAGTAATAATGAAAAAGAGATTGTTTTCACTAGAAACGCTACAGAAGCTATAAACCTTGTAGCTTATAGTTGGGCAAATAATAACCTTCAGGAAGACGACGAAATATTAATAAGTTTAATGGAACATCATAGTAATATAGTCCCTTGGCAATTAATAGCCAATGCAAAAAAGTGCAAGCTAATTTATATCAATATTGATGAAAATGGAGAATTAGATCTTGTTGATTTTAAAAGAAAATTGAGTACTAAAACAAAAATAGTAAGTCTTGTTCATGTCAGCAATACACTAGGTTCTTGTAATCCTATCGAAGAGATTTCTGACCTTGCCCATCAAAAAGGTAGCTTAGTTCTTTTAGATGCTTGCCAAAGTCTTGCTCATAAGCCCGTGGATATTAAAAAACTAGGTATTGATTTTCTGGCAGGATCTTCTCACAAACTGTGCGGTCCTACTGGAATAGGTTTTTTATGGGGTAGAGAAGAAATTTTAGAAAAAATGCCTCCTTTTCTTGGTGGAGGAGAAATGATTAATGAAGTTTTTGAGTATAAAAGCACTTGGGCAGACTTACCACATAAATTTGAAGCTGGTACACCAGCAATAGGGGAAGCAATAGGAATGGGAACTGCACTAAATTACTTGCAATCAATTGGTTTAAACGAAATCCATAATTACGAAAAAGAATTAACAAAATATCTTTTTGAAAAATTAGAGGGAGTAGATGATTTAAAGATTCTTGGCCCTAACCCTTTAATTCAGCCTGATAGAGGACCATTAGCAACCTTTTATATCAAAGGGATTCATTCCAATGATGTTGCGGAGTTACTTGATAACAGCAATATTTGCATCAGGAGTGGTCATCATTGCTGTCAACCACTCCATCGCTTCTATGGAATAAAAAGTACAGCTAGAGCAAGCTTAAGCTTTATATCTACTCCATCAGAAATTGATTCTCTTACTGAAGAACTAAAATCAGTAATTTCTTTTTTAAAGAAAAATTCTTAACTATTTAGATATTGTCTAAAAAAAGCTTCTGTTTTTTTTAATACATCAACTTTTACTCTGCCATCCTTAAATCCATGGCCTTCGTGCTCAAATATATTTATATCCACAGGAATTTCACGTTTTAATAATTCATCTTTAATTGCAATAGATTGCTCAAATCGTATAACTTTATCTTTTAATCCATGAAACAAAATCAATGGCGTATTGATAAAATTGACATTTTCAATTGGCGACCTTTGAAGATATTTTTCAGACTCAGTTTTGATATTACCTATTAAATAATCTAAATAAAATTCTTCAAATCTATGCGTTGAATTAGCCATACTTATCAAATCAGCTACCGCATACTTACATGCTCCGATATTAAAAATATCAGTGGATATTAAACAACCTAAAGCTGTAAAACCCGATGCACTACTCCCTACAATTGCTATGCGCTCATCATCAACCTTGCCAGATGCAATCAAAGACTGAGCTGCCTTTGTACAATCCAAAACATCGACTAATCCCCAATTCCCTCTCAATCGATCTCTATATTTTCTACCGAAACCAGAAGAACCTCCATAATTAACATCGACAACCGCCCAACCTCTTGATGTCCAAAATTGCACCTCTAAATCCAATCCACAACGAGCCATACCAGTAGGGCCACTGTGACTTTTTACCAATAAAGGTGGCAACAATAGTTTTCTATCAAGAGGTGGATAATACCAAGCATGAACATTCTCTCCATTTGATCCGACAAACCAAAAAGATTCACCAATACTTATTTGAGTCGGATCCAAGCGAAATGAAGAGGCAGGAGTATGGTCCCAACTTTTATCTGATAAATCTATTTCAAAAATACCTTCACTAATTTTTGAACTACTGGCAATAGCAACAACTCGATTTTGATCCGAATAAATACCTGAAAAATCAATAAAAGGTTGGTCAATAATTTGGATAGATCCATTTTTTTGAAATAAAGCTAAAGTCCAAATTCCTTCCTTAGCAAAAGCCCCAACAATGTCATCCCCCACACATGAAAAGCTCGACATCCCAAGTACCCATTGAGGAAAAGCAATTTCAGCCTTAATAGCCCATTGATTCTGAGAAATAGTAATTGAATTATTATTAGAGTCAGTCTTAATCTTTGTGATATTCCACCATCCACTACTATCTTCAGCGACAAAGAGATCACCTGTATCGGACCAAATAGGATTAAAAAATGATATTTTTCCTGTGCATTTTAAATATTGATTATTAATATTTACTATATTTATGATATTTACATTCTCATCCAATTTAGCTAACTTTAATTCATTTAAATCCCAAGGCATTGAAGTATTTATCCACTCAACCCATGCCAACTTTCTATCTTTAGAATTCAGAGCAAGATAACCTAATAATCCATGAGATGAATAAATATATTTTGGATATTGATCAGTTTTTTCTAAAGAATAGGAAACTATATGATCTCCTTCTTCATCTTCCATCAATCCAATCCAAATATTTTTTTCAAGGTCAATTACGCCACCTGCAAGAAAATAATTATGTTTTTTTGTCAGACAAATTAATTGTGTTTTAGGTATGAATTTAAAAGAAAAAGATTTTTCATTCTCTTCCTCATAAGACCAAGTTCTCATCCATAAGCAGTTATCTTTATTATCTACCCAAGTCAAGATTAGATCTGATCCATTTAGGTTGGCTGTTAAAGGAGCACCCCCATATCCATGAATTTTTGTCCTTAAATCACTTGGATAAGGTGTTAACTCCTGAGGTGATAAGTCTTTATTCTTCCAAGGTCTAATTAAAGCTGTAGTTCTTCCTTTTTCGTTTGGTCTTTGTTCTAACCACAAAACCCAATCACCTATGATCCTAGGCTCCTTAAATATGGGGGCTTCCCCATAAACTTTTTCAGCATCTAAGATTTTCATTGTTTGATTCTTAGTTGATGTTGAGAAGTCGATAATTAATTAGCTCATATCAGTGAAAACAAAGTAAAGTATCAATTGATGTTCTCCTAATATTCCTTTGGCTGGAAGTTTTGCTCAACTTGCAAAAAATGCAGAGAAGAAGAAACCTCTGATTGCAGTTTCTAAAGAAGCTGTAAAAAATCCTCCTTTAAAGATTTACATGCTCGGTCAAGAGACCTTGAGGACTCCTGCTAATCGAATAGTAAAGGTTGACGATTCAATTAGAAAGCTTGCAAAAGATATGCTCATAACTATGTATTCAGCAAAAGGAATTGGTTTAGCAGCTCCGCAAGTTGGTGTACAGAAGAGAATACTTGTTATTGATTTGAATTTTGAAGAGCCAGAATCCCCTCCTAATGTTTTCATAAATCCTGAAATAATTTCATCTAGTGCAAGCGTAGATACTTATGAAGAAGGTTGTCTAAGTATTCCTGGCGTTTATCTAAATGTAGTAAGGCCCTCTTCAATTAAATTAAGTTATCGAGATGAAATGGGTAGACCAAAAAAAATGAATGCTGAGGGTCTAATGGCAAGATGCATTCAACATGAGATAGATCATCTCAATGGGGTTTTATTTGTTGATAAAGTATCTGATGAAGAAGAGCTAAAAAAACAATTAAATGAGAATAATTTCAATCAAAGCGATGTAAGAAAAGAAACGAATTGAAAGAATTATCTCAATTCAAAGTATAAATAATCTCATAGATTCATATTATTGCTCTCACCTCAAATTCAATGACAACAATTTTCGATAAAATTCTGAGTGGTGAAATTCCTTGTGATGAGGTTTTTAGTGATGACAAATGCCTGGCTTTCAAAGATATTACCCCTCAAGCGCCCACTCACATTTTAATAATTCCCCGGAAACCTATTCCAAGTCTGAAAGATATAAAAAAAGAAGATCAAGAATTACTAGGTCACTTACTCCTAAAAGGGACCGAAATTGCCAATGCTGCTGGTTTAGAAAGTTGGAGAACCATAATTAATACAGGAGAAGAAGCAGGTCAAACAGTATTTCACTTACATATTCATATCATTGGAGGAAGGAAATTAAGTTGGCCACCCGGGTAAGGGTAACTCTTGGATTTCCATGATTTTTTAATACACACGATTGGTCTACTGGCTTAGTTACTGACTCGGGTTGCCCCATCAATGCGCTATAAAGTAATAAATTAAAATGCTTCCAATGGATTCTCAAACTTCTGCAGATAAAAAAAGCATTTTTAACAAAATAAACACAAATTTAGAAGATTTTTGGTCAAATCTTAGTGAGAACCAACAATCTATTTTAAAAAAAGTATGGTCAATTTTAACTTACAAATGGCAATGGCAGATAATTCTGAATGCTCCTTTTTTGGTTATTTGGGTATTAGATCGAACTATTCCTGCAGTTCACTCTTTTGATATGCAGCTTATTTCTTCACTACCAATACCAATGATCATAAAAACATATTTGGGTTTCAGCTAAGATGAATAAATTAATGACTTTTATGAGTTTTTGCTCTTAAAAAAGTGGCAAATTTAACTTTAAAAAAAATAAGCTATCCTTTTCACTAATAAATTATTTATTGACTTTGAAATAATCAAATTAATATGGCCACATCATTTTCTAAAGCTCAAAAAGGACTAGTAAGCCAACTAATTAAATTAAGAAAGCTCACTCAGCCATATTTTCTCCCTTATACAAAGAACAATGGCTGGCTATTTGTCTACTTATTAATAGCTTTATTATTTTGTGTAGGCGGAACAGTTCTATTTTTACTAACAGGTTTAATGAGCCTGTTAACCAATTTAGCTCCAGAGACAACAAATCAATTTTTAGGAGGAGTTCAAAATTCCTTAAGGGTCATCTGGGATGGTCCTTCGGGAATAATAATTTCAAGCTTGTTTGCCTTAGGGATTTTTTCATTTATAACTGTTCGTGGTCAGTTAAGGCAAAGGAGGTGGCTTCCTTGGCTTTTGCTAGGAGTAATTATATTGATGTTATTGTCTGTCAATGGAATTAACGCTGGAATTACTTTTCTAGTAAGAGATATAACTAATGCCTTAATACAAAAAGATGAAAATGAAAGTTATAAAAATTTGTGGATTCTTGGAATTTGTTTTATTGCAGCTCTTCCCATAAGAAGCTTTCAATTTTATTTTTCAGCGAAACTTCAGCTTTTATGGAGAGAGTGGTTATCCAAAAGTCTCATTACAGACTATTTAGATGATAGGACCTATTACATATTAAATCCCAACGATGAATCGGAAACGAATGTCGATAATCCCGATCAAAGAATTACAGAAGATGCTAGAGACTTTACGGCACAAACAATTGATCTATCGTTAAATATTTTTGATTCTTTATTAGTATTTTCATTAAACATTTTTATTTTACTAAGTATAAGCAAAGAGCTAACGTTTGCATTGATAGTTTACGCCACATTAGTTTCATCTTTACTACTTTTTGCGAGTAGAAAACTGTTTAAATTAAATTATGATCAATTACGATTTGAAGCTGATTTCCGTTATGGTCTTGTCCATGTAAGAAATAACGCAGAGTCAATTGCTTTTTATTCTGGTGAAAATCAAGAAGAAAAAGAAGTTAGTAGAAGACTTAAGTCTGTGGTAGATAACTTTAATCTTTTAATAATATGGGAAGCATTATTAAGAGTACTTCAACGCTCAGGAATTTATGGAAGTGTTTTTATTCCATTCATTATTCTCGCAGGACCAATTCTTAGCGGACAAATGGACTATGGAAGTTTTCAACAAGCCAACTTAAACTATAACCTTCTTGAAGGATCATTATTTTTTATTATTTATAAAATAGAGGCTTTAGCTAGATTCTCAGCTTCAATAGGCAGACTTGAAGGATTTCAATCAAACATGAATGAAATCAGAGATAACAAATTCGATGACTTTAAAGCAGAAGTTAAAACTAATGATTCTATTATTTTGAAAAATGTAAGTATTAAAACTCCTGGAACCGATAATTTACTAATTAACAATTTAAATCTAAGTCTTGAAACAGGTCAAAGTTTACTTGTCGTAGGACCTTCTGGTTGCGGCAAGACGTCTTTACTTCGAGCAATTAGCGGTCTATGGGCAATACAATCTGGTGAGATAGAGACACCCTCGAATGGAGATTTACTTTTCATTCCACAAAAACCATACATGAATCTTGGCTCTCTTAGAGAACAGCTTTGTTACCCATTAGATAAAAATAGATTCAGTGATGAGCATCTAAAAGCCGTTTTAGAAGAAGTTAATTTACCTCAAATTATCCAAAGATATCCTGACCTAGATATCAAACAAGATTGGCAAAGGCTACTATCTCTTGGAGAGCAACAAAGGCTAGCTTTCGCAAGACTTTTGCTAAATTCACCTAAATATGTCGTTTTAGATGAAGCAACAAGTGCATTAGACGTAAATACAGAAAAACATCTTTATAAACTTCTTAACCAACGCGAGATGGCTTGCATTAGCGTTGGTCATAGGCCAACCTTGAAGAACTATCATGAAAATGTACTTGAAATAACTGAGAACAAAGGTTGGCGATTATTGCCCGCTTCAAGTTACCAATTTACTGAGAACTAGTGTATTTCTATGAACTCAAATACTGAAACAAACCAAGATATTCAATCAACTGAGCCAGCACAAACTGAATCAGAAAATAAAAATCTTTCACCTAGCGCAACCACAAATGATATTCCTGAATTTGGTTGGAGTGGCTATGCAGAGAGAATAAATGGAAGATTTGCAATGATTGGTCTTATGGCAGTTCTACTTGTAGAAGCACTAAGCAAGATATCTTTTTTGGAATGGGCTGGAATAATTAGTAAGTAATCATTATTGAATTAATCATCAAATCTTGAACTGTTATCTCTTGGTCTAGACTTTCTTGTTGATGATGAATACGAACTTTTAGAGGATGATCTTTCATTAGAAGGTTTTGGGTTTGCACCAGGATTTTGTGCAGGTCTTCTACTAACTCGTCTTACCCCTTTTTCAGTATTTGAAAAAGCAGCATCTTCAATACTGTTATTAGTTTTAGAGGGCCTATTAGATCTAGGGGAGGGGCTAGATGCATTATCAGAATTTAGCCTTGAAGAAGATGCCTGAGAGGGATTAGGCGTTCCATTTCTTCTTCGACTTGATGTTTGAGAATTGGCTGAAGGACGAGTCCCTCGCCTTGTTTCTTGTCGACTAGTTCGCCTATCTCCAAAGCTTGAGGCTCTATCTGAAGAGGATTCTGAATTATTAAATCGTTCCATTCTCCTATTTCTTTCAGTTGATCGAGCATTAATTTCTGAAGAACTAATATTTCTTGTCCTCCTGCTTACAGCTTGCTCAGGAATTGCTGCCCTAGATGGAGCTCTTCCGTAATTTTCATCCTCTGAATATTCTTCTTGATAATCTTCTCTACTTGAAAATCTTCTATTAATGGGTTGAACATCCTCAAATCTATCATAATTCCTATCTAAGCCTGCCTCAGACAAACCTCCTCTAGGAGATCTTGGCAACTCAGGTTCATCATCAAAATATGAAGATCTTCGTGCTTGATCAGTTGCAATACCTCTAAGTCGAACACTTTCATAAGCAAAGAAAACAGTTGTTCCAGCAAGTAAAAACTGTCCAAACTGAAGGATTGGATCTAATCTCCAACCTTGAAAAAAAAGTATTCCACCACAGAGCAAACCAATGGCGGCAAAGAAAACATCATAATCTCTTGCCAATGCTGGCTTAAAAGATCTGAGAAAATATAAGCCAGCTCCGCATACAGCAAGAACTATGCCAACAATGCTGGCCCAATTTAGACTGGCATTGACCAAGTTTGCCCTCTTAAATAAACATTTTCAGGTTGAAAACAACCTTATTTTCATCAGTCTATGGCATAAATAGGTGATTGCTAGGGCTATCTACTCAATGCATCTTTTTGACTAACCCAAATCAACGCAGCAGCAGCAGGAGCAACTACCAAAGCTCCAGCTCCAAGAAAACTCCCTATCATCCCAACAGCAGAACTTGTAGCAGCTTCACTAGAGGCTCCAGCGCTAAGGAACAAATTTAATAAATGAAAAGCCATTTAAGCTAATTCGTATGCAATACCGAGTAATCTTACGCAATAAAAGATGATTTATACCATCTATTCAATAATGCTTTGAGCTTTGTGATGCCTCTATTAATTAAAAGCCTTCCAGCCCTCCATTTTTTAATGGGTTTTTTACTAGGCTCCCTAACCCTTGCATTCCTTCTCAGAATTATTTTGACTTGGTATCCAAAAATAGATTTAAGAACTGGTTTTTGGCCACTTATCTTCTTGCCAACTGAACCTGTACTGGTAGCTACTCGAAAAATTGTCGCTCCGATAGGAGGTGTAGATGTTACTCCGATTATTTGGGTAGGTCTCTTAAGTCTTTTTCGCGAATTATTTCTTGGTCAACAAGGTTTACTAACCCAAATTATATTTTGATAATTAGAATTTCTTACAACATTTCTTGCTCAACAAACTTTGTATGAACATCCCCTTTTATAAATTCTTTTCTCTTCAGTAATGTCAAATGAAAATCAATAGTAGTTGTAATTCCTGTAACTGCACATTCGTTTAAAGCTCTTTCCATACGTTTAAGTGCAGCTTCTCTATCTCTTCCCCAAACGATTAATTTTCCTATTAGAGAATCATAAAAAGGAGGTATGTCGTAACCGGTATAAACATGGCTATCTACCCTGACACCTGGTCCCCCAGGAGGCAACCAACCTGTTATTTTACCTGGTGAGGGCCTAAAATTATGACTTGGATCTTCAGCATTAATTCTGCATTCAATTGCATGTCCTTCAAGCTTGATCTCTGATTGACTAAAGTGTAATTTTTCTCCTCCTGCAATACGTAATTGTTCTGATATGAGATCCATACCAGTAACTAGTTCTGTTACTGGATGCTCCACTTGTATTCGAGTATTCATTTCCATAAAGTAAAAGTTTTCTTGCCGATCCAATAAGAATTCCACTGTCCCAGCGCCTTCGTAATTAATACTTTTTGCAGCTGCAACAGCTGCTTCTCCCATCTTTATCCTTAAGTGATCATCTAAAGCTGGACTTGGTGATTCCTCTAATAATTTCTGATGGCGTCTTTGAATAGAACAATCTCTCTCGCCAAGGTGCACAACATTTCCAAAACGATCAGCAAGAATCTGAACCTCTACATGCCTTGGACGATCAATAAATTTCTCCATATATAAACCTGGATTACCAAATGCAGCTTCAGCCTCCCCCTGAGCAGCTTTAAAAAGATTATCCAATTCATCAGCATGTCCAACTAAACGCATACCTCTTCCACCACCTCCTGCTGTTGCTTTAATCATTACCGGATAGCCCATTTCAGAGGCAAGCTGCGATGCATCTGAAACGCTATCTAGCAAGCCCTCACTTCCAGGTACAGTTGGAACTCCAACCTTCTGCATAGTTGATTTAGCTGTTGACTTATCACCCATTGAACGTATTGCATGAGGCGATGGACCTACAAAAATCAGCCCGTGATCTCCGCACATCTCTGCAAAACGATCATTCTCTGCTAAAAAGCCATAACCAGGGTGAATAGCATCAACGCCTCTTGATGTTGCTGCAGCTAGTATGTTCGGAATATTTAGATAACTTTTACTACTAGGAGAATCTCCAACGCAAACAGCCTCATCAGCCAATTGAACATGTAAAGCATTTTTATCAACAGTGCTGTAAACAGCAACTGTTGCAATCCCCATCTCACGGCAGCTACGGAGAATTCTTAAGGCTATTTCGCCACGATTAGCTATCAGCAATTTGCCTATGGGCATTCAAATTTATTAAGGCCTCAGCCGGATCGTATCAGTATTAGTGCCCAAGAAAGAAACGCATTAAGTAGAAGCTTAATAGGTTTAGCATTATGATCATAGTTACTTGGTGTTGAACTGAGTTAACTTGCGGATGTGGCGGAATTGGTATACGCGCATGTCTAAGGAACATGTGGCTTCGGCCTTGCGAGTTCAAGTCTCGCCATCCGCATTTTTTAAAACTAATGCTCATCAATAAATGAGTAATGATCCTTTAGCAATTATCTTTGTCTCAAATGGACCAGGTGAACTAGCTACTTGGGTTAAGCCACTTGCTAAAGAGCTTCATAAACAAATTGCACTAAGACCCGAAGTCAAGACATCTTCAATATCCTTAAATCTTGTCTTGGTGCCTTGCCCGAACGCAACTGGCAACGAAAATCTCGTAGCCAAAAAGTGGTTTCAATTTGAAAATATAATTAAAGCAAAAAATTTCTGGGAGCTTCTTATCAAACCTAAAAAATTTGGTTCGTGGCCCTCCAAAGGATTAGTTATTTTTTTAGGAGGAGATCAATTTTGGAGCGTACTACTTTCAGCAAGATTGGGATATTTACATATGACATATGCAGAATGGATCGCAAGATGGCCTTTTTGGAATGATCGTATTGTCGCGATGTCGGACAGTATCGTTAAGAAACTACCAAGACAAATTCAAAATCGTTGTTCAGTAATAGGAGATTTAACAGCTGACTTAACTGAAACTGCAAAAATTGATAATCCACTCCCTTCTGGCAAGTGGATTGCTCTCATGCCAGGTTCAAAAAGCACCAAACTAAAGATTGGAATACCTTTTTTTCTTGATGTAGCTGATAAAATATCAAAATCAATGCCAAATTGTAAGTTTTTAATACCTCTTGCTCCCACAACAAATATAGATGAAATAAAATACTTTGGAAGTGGAAAAAATCCCATTTCAAAACAATATAAATCTGGGGTAAAATCAATTAATAGAGCCAAGAATAAAGAAGCAAGAGGAATATTAATAACCAATAATTCAACAATAATTTTAGTACAAGAAGAGCATCCAGCATATAGTGATCTCAGCCAATGTGATATAGCACTAACAACAGTGGGAGCAAATACTGCTGAACTTGGATCATTAAATATTCCAATGATAGTTGTTGTACCTACACAACACATTATAGTTATGGATGCATGGGATGGTTTGTTAGGTTTAATAGCAAGATTACCAATTTTAAAATGGTGCCTAGGTTTATTAATTAGCTTTGTTAAACTGAGAAAAAAAGGATTTATGGCTTGGCCAAATATATCTGCAAAAAGAATGATTGTTCCTGAAAGAATCGGGCACATAACAACCACACAAATTGCTGAAGAAACTATTGATTGGCTAAGTTCTCCTTCAAGGCTTGCTGGTCAAAAGAAAGATCTTCAAGCACTTAGAGGTGAGAAAGGAGCAACAAAAAAATTTTGTCAAGAAATTATTAATCTTCTAGAAGAGAATAAACTTTTAAGTTGATCACCATGGATCTTCAATATCTAAATTTTCTTCAACTTTAGACAGAGGCTCTTGAGGTTTTTTTATAGATGAATTTTCTAAAGGCTCAACATCCATAGGCTCTTCCTTTCTTATTGTTTTTGACCTATTCTTAATATTTTTTGAGGGTATTTCTTTTTGAAAATTATCAGTTCTAGTTTTGAATTTTGATTCAGGATAATTTACTTCATCTTCATCAATTTCTGAATAAATAGAAGACTCATTAGGTTCATCTAGATATCTTAATTCCTGATCATATTGTTCTTTTTCTAAATCTTGTAATTCTACATAGTCCATCTCTTCTTCTTCAAATATTTCCTCTTGAGATTGTTCTATAAGTCTTTGATCATCATTTGCACTTTCACCAGAAGTCAATTGATTCTCAACGGGGACAAGATTAACTCTGTACCTTTCTCTTTCGCTTTCTTCCCATCCCGAATTGCCCACGCCAAGCTTTTCAAGAAAACCGCTGTTTAATTGTTTTAATTTCTCTTCTGCTCCCTCATAAACAATAATTCTGTCTGGTCCACTACTGACAATTTCATCAACAGGCATCTCCCAAGTACTTAAAACTCCTTCACCCAATAATGGAACGCCTAGCGCTCCCATAACTAAAGTAAGTAATTCTCCGGTCTCAATATCAAAAGAAAATCCAAGTACTCTCCCCAACTGATCTCCTGATTCAGTAATAACCTGGCAATTGATAACTTTATTGAATCTTTCAGGAGCAAAGTTTTCGCTCAAAGAATCTATTGTATCTACCAAAATGACATCACCTACTTGACGAATCTGATCAAGAGGAAGCCATCTAGGTAAACCTGGTAAAAAACGTGTGAGAGGATTATCTCTTAATCCCAACGCAACAACTTCTCTACGATCAATGTCAACAACAACCTCTCCGACAAGACCCAACCTTCGCCCAGTATCACGAGTAATAACCTGAGTCCCCATCAACTCAGAGCGAAGCCATAATCTGTCAGTTGGGACAGCAGATGTTGATTCTTGTGGGGCTTGAGTATTGGTCAACTCAAATATGCAGAAATAAGATTGGTAGAACCATATTGGACCATGTTAGTAAATTCAATCAAGCTGCGATTGGCAACCCAACAACTTGAGTATGGTTCCCCCTTGCTTGAGTTACACCAATAGTCCTCATTGAGGCCCCAATCATAGGTCTTCTATGACTTACGACAAGAAATTGTGCATGCTCAGCTTGCTGAGAAATCAAAGCAGCTAGCCTTTCAACATTGACTCCATCCAAGAAACTATCTACTTCGTCAAGGGCATAAAAAGGAGAAGGTCTAAAACGTTGTAACGCGAAAAGAAAACTCAAAGCAGTTAATGATTTTTCTCCACCTGACATAGCCGCAAGCCGTCTTACCGGCTTACCTTTTGGATGGGCCACCAAAGTCAAACCACCTTCCAAAGGTTGGTCAAGATTCTCAAGTTGCAAATGCCCATCTCCTTCAGAGAGCCTTGCAAAAATTTCACGAAAATGTACATCTACTGCCTGAAAAGCCTCCATAAAGGCCTCCTGACGCAAGGTTGAAACAGTCTCTATCCTCATTAGCAGCTCCGATCTTTCATCAGTAAGAACTTGCAGTCTATTTTCTAGTTCATTAAGTCTCTCTTCTAATTTGGCCAATTCTTCCAATGCAAGCATGTTTACAGGTTCCAGCGCTTCCATTCTTTTCTGCAAAGAGTCCAAGTGAGACAGTAAAGCATCTAAACCATTATCTCTTATTTCTTCTGAGATGTCGGGAATGGGGTTCGGAAGATTCTTTTCTAATTCAGTACATCGAATAGTTTCCATTCGCATTTCTTCTTTCATGTTTTTTTGATCTTCCCTTAAACGTTGGAGACTCCATTGCATTTCTTGTAAGTTCAATCGTTTTTTAGCTACATCAGCTTCTACGCAATCCCTTTCTCTTCGTTGCTCCCCAAAGCGGGTTTCTAAATCTTTTTGTTGATTGATCAAATCTTGACGATTGGTATTAAGTAGTTTGCTTTGCTCACGCCAAGCCATATGAGCAGAAGCAAGATTATCTATGGAATCCTTTAAACGTTTTTCTTCGTTGATTAAATAAGCCTCTTGATCATTTAATCGATCAATCGCAAGCTTGTTCTGTGATTGCTTATTTGCAATCTCATCTCTTTTATTTCTAAAAGCAAGAAGATTTTTATCAGCATCTTCTAGATCATTTTGTAATTCAGACCAAACAGATGCGTCACTTGATTTATCTATTGTTTTTTCTTCCTTCTCAATTTCTAATAAAACGACCTCTAAAGGTTTAATACTGGAATTAATAGATTCTAATTGAAATAGCTTTTCTTTTTTAGATTTTTGAAGATCATCAATCCTTTTTGAGCGATGACTTTGGCGTTCTAATAAAGGCGAATTTGATCTTTTAGAAGTTACTCTTTCAGCATCAATTGCTGCTTTCTTTTGTTCTAATGTATTTAGCTGAGTTCTTAGATTATCTAGCTTATGAATGAGTTGATTTTCGTTTTTTTGACAATTAGCTAGAGTCTCACCGACTTCTAATAATCTATGCTTTAAAAGATCACAATTATCGTTATCTTTTACTCTTCCAAAACTCAAACCCAATGCTCTATTATTTAAACTTCCACCAGTCATTGCTCCACTTTTTTCCAACAATTCACCTTCTAAAGTAACAGCCCTTTTGATACCAATTTGATTACGAGCTGAAGACAAGTCACCAAACACAATTGTCTCACCAAACACATACAAGAAAACTTCTTTATATATTGAATCAAATCGAACCAAGTCAATAGCCTTTCCGATTAATCCAGTATTTTTATTGAGATTAGTCTGAACAGATCGCTGAAATACATCAGACCTATTTTGAGAGTTTTTTAAAATCTTATTTAGAGGTAAAAAAGTCAATCTTCCAGCTCTTTTTCGTTTTAAAAGATCAATTGATTTTGCAGCAATTTGATCGTTATCCACAACAACTTGCGCAAGCCTTACACCAGCAGCTACCTCAAGTGCAATCCTATAACGATCTTCAACCTCGCCTAAACTTGCAACAGGTCCATGTATACCTTCTATCCCAGATTCCAATAACAAAGTAATTGCATTTGTCCCTCGGCTTTCAGAAATCATTTCTTTCCTACTTTCTAAACGAGCAATATCATTTTGAAGCTTTGACTGTTCTTTCTCTAATCTATATTTAGTACGCTCTTGTATATCTTTCTCAGATGCTAATAATTGAAATTCTTCATTTTTAATAGACAGTAAATCTAAAATATTATCCCATTCTTTATTCAAATTATTAATTTCTATATGTACTTTATCATTGGAAGATTCATCAGCTTTTTGATCAGTTTCTAATTCTTTTAAAATAACATTTAATTGCAATAAGCTTTCTTCAATATTTTGTTTCTCTAGTCTTTTAGGATCTAATTCCAATCGAATTTTATTAAGATCATCTCTAGCTTTCTGATGTTTTTCTATCCATGCGCCAGAACGACCTGCCACATCTGAAAGCTTCCTTCTAGAAGATTCAACCCAAGCTTCAGCCTCTTTACATCTTAAGTCAGCTTCTTCTAGATCTTTAGGGTTGATCTCATTCAATTTACTTTGTAAATCAGTTTGATAATCTTTCTTTTTCTGGAGAAGATTATTTCTAGATTCCTGTAATTGTTCTCCTTCATTTTTATGATTAAGTCCTTGCCTTTCTAGCTCTCTATGTTGAGATTCAATCCCTGCTAGTTTGCCTTGAACTTCAAGCAATTGATCTTCACCAAGTTCTTTAACATTTTTTTGTAAAATATCTAATTTTTCTATACATTTACTTAAATCATTTTCATTATTAAGTAACTTCTCTGCATCTATTTTTTCTTTTTTAATTAATTCTTGATGATCTATATCTAATTTTTCCAATCCCTTTTTTGCATTTTCATAAGATAAAACTAATTCTTGCTGTCTGCCAATGAATAATTGATTCTTTAGATCTTTATATAAACTTGCTTTCTCACAATCTTTTTGCAAACGCTGTTTAGACAGAATCAATTCTTGTTCAACAATCCGACAACGTTCCTGCCTTTCATAAACATCATCCAACTTTGTACGAGTTTGAGCAATACGAGTATCAAATAGCGCGACACCAGCGAGTTCATCTATTAGACCTCTTCGATCTTTATTACTCATAGAAACAATTCGAGTAACATCTCCTTGCATAACAACATTGCTCCCTTCAGGATCGATCCTTAGACGCCTTAATTGGGTTTGCAATTGCTGTAAGTTGCAAGTCTCACCATCTGCGCTGTAAGTGGAAGCATATGACCCTCCTGGCATAACTTTTAAACTTCTTGAGACTGTCCATTCTTTTTGATCAGGCTTAATCCAAGGTCCTTCCTCAGTAGGCTCTATCCCTTCTTCAGCATCATCGGGCTGCCAATCAGTTAAATCAAATTTGACAGTTACTTTAGTTTCCGAAGATTTTCCAGCTTTTAATACACCACTATTGACTAAGTCAGGCAATCTGTCTGCTCTCATGCCTCGACTATTTGCAAGGCCTAAACAAAATAAAACCCCATCAAGAATATTACTTTTACCTGAACCATTTGGACCTGTTACAACAGTGAAGCCTTCTTCAAGTGGAATAGACATCGATCCACCGAAGGACTTGAAATGAGACAAATCTACGTGGTTGATATGGACCAACAGAATGTATCCACAATAAGAATGACATTAGCGAAATATCAGAGAAACTCAAGTCCTTCTAGCTCAGAAGAAATAATTACTATTTTTGCTTAAAATTCTGCAACCAGTTTCATCTAATACCAAATCCACTTCAAGCTTGTCCCATATCACCGATAATTTTATAGAAGTATTTTCGTTTGATGGAAAAGATTGCAAAAGAACACCATGCTTGATTCTTTTTGCAACTCCTCTATTACCTGAAACGAACTTTTCTTCGACATCAAGCCAGTAAAGATCATGAGGCGGGATAGAAACGGAATCAACATAAGGTCCGTCCAATAATGGAATATCACTTAAGCGCCAAGTTCTACAAAATTGTTTATCTTCCAAAAGCAAATCGAAATGAATACCTTTCTCATCATCAGGGGAACCAATATGTCTTAATAAAACCCACCTATAATTTTTTTTTTAATAGTAGTATTCAATTTAATAATAATTCAAAGCCAAAGAAAAATTTTTCAATAAAAAATTCAGGAGACAAGTCTCCATAATAATAATTTCTTAAGGCTAAACCTTTTAGCTTTTCGCCTCAGGCACAAACCTTAAAGCAATTAAAAGAAGGCTTCCAGCACCTGCTATTGAGGCTAAAACTAGGCCAAAATCAGTAGGGATTGTATTAGAAGCAAAAACGATTGATGAAATTCCGACGCCCATAGGATGTTAAGGAGATACCAATGACGTTTAGCACTATAAGTATTCGAATAGCAATATTTGTAAGCAAAGACGACGAAATATCCTTACGAAATTTTGGACTTCAAACATTTAAACTCCAAAAAAAGGATTCTTGTGAGGCTGCTTTCAAAATTGAATTCCACTAAGGGGTTTCGATTAAGGCAATATCTCACTATTCTTTGATAAACCTTTAGGTTTATGGAATCAGTGAATTCCTCTCCCTCTTCATCATCAAATTCAGTCGAGGCTGAACAATATATTGCTGAAAAGTCTCCAGAACAATGGTTCAATGAGCAATTTGATAATTTATTGCCAAAAATTCAAGAGCGTTGGCCAGATTTAGCTAAACAAACATTAGAAGCAACCAAAGGAAGTCTCGACGATTTAATCAATGTCATATCTGTACATTCAGGAAAAAACAGTTTTGGAGTGCAAGAACAATTAGAAGAAATTTTTCATTCTGCAACAGACACAACTAGAGGGCTAGCAGAGTCTTTGGAACCTCTCGAAAAACAGCTTGAAGACCTTTTAGATGAGTTAAACAGTACTTTAAGACCAAGAATTGAGAAGCCAGTAAGAAAAAGGCCCCTCTTAGCCATAGGCATTGCTGCTGGAATTGGAGTTTTATTTGGCATACTGCTTGGTGGAGGCAGAAGAAATTAATGACCAACTCAGAACGCAAAAAAGGCATAGGAGCTGCAGCAAGAGTTACTGCATTGGCGAGTTCAGTGATGGATCTTCATGTCCGCATTGCACTGCAAGAAATGGACAGAGAAAAACGCCGTCTAATAAGTGGTGTGATTTTCCTAGCAACTGGAGGGGTATTGATGTTACTTGCCTTACTTGGGTCTGAATTATTTCTTGGTTATTGGCTTAGAGACTTGCTTGCAATAGATAACAAATCAACAATTTTAATTTTAGTTTTGATAAATCTTGCATTAGCAGGGATGAGTCTCAGAATTGGAGGATATCTAGCAAAAGGTCCTTACCTTCCAGAGACATTGGAGGGAATTGCAAAAACTACAAAAGCTGTTTTAGGAAAAAATTAAATTATTTAATTTTATAATTCAACCATCTGCAGTCCAGTGAACCATTATTTACTTGAAAACGTCGACTTGCTTTCATCCCTAAATATTTACTTAGCTTTGGATTCCCATTAAGTAACCAAAGATCCCAGCCAGATGCTTGTTTTTTGCAATATTTTCCTAATTGTTTATAAAGATTAGGCAATTCATCTTCCTCACCTATTCTTTTCCCATAAGGAGGATTACAAATTAAAAGTCCTAATCCAGGCGGTAATTCAAATTCTTGAAAAGGACAGTTGATTATTTCTATATGATTTTCTAAGCCCGCTTTTACAACATTATTTCTAGCGGAGTTGGCAATAATTTTATCAACTTCACAGCCAATTATTTTAGGTAATTTATTATTTAAAGGTTTCATCTTCTGTGCCATTTTTAATTCTTGATCCCAAAAAGAACTATCAAAATCAGGCCAATTTTTAAATAGAAATTGTCTATCCATACCAGATGCAATTCCGAGCAACATGCTCACTGCTTCAATCAAAAATGTTCCAGAACCGCATAATGGATCTACTAAGTTATTAGTGCCATCCCACTCAGTCATTCGCATTAACCCTGCAGCCAATGTCTCCTTTATTGGAGCTATTCCAACAGCTGGTCTATATCCTCTTTTGTGGAGACTCGAATTAGAACCATCAACACTAAAAACAGCTGTAGAGTTTGCCAAGTGCAAATGAAAACAAATATCTGGATTACTCAAATCAATACTTGAGCGCAAACCAAATCGTTCTCTTTGTAAATCAATAATTGCATTTTTCACCTGCAAAGCAGTGAAATGCGTATGTGATAATCCTTCTCCAAATCCAGTGACATCTACTCGAAAACTTTGTTTAGGCTGAAGCCAATTTTCCCAATCAATTGATCTTTGAATACCGCTATACAGTTCATGTGGACTATTGCAAGAAAATCTTGAAATCTCTCTTAAAAATCTAAAAGACAACCGAGCTCTTAAATGTATTCTGTATAAACAAGCCATATCAGCTTCAAATAATATATGTCTCCTGGAAGGTTTAACTGATTTAGCTCCAAGTTCTATCAACTCTTTTGCACCCTCTTTTTCCAGACCTTGTGAAATAGATGCAACAAGTTTCATTGCTTTTAAGATATTAAAAATGGATAAAAAAGTTCTTTAAACACTAATCGATTAATTACAAAAGATCTGTCAGTATAGATGTGTCTATTTTCTAATGGACTAGGTGATTCAAACCACTATCTCGGACAGCGGTTCGATTCCGCTCAGCTCCATAAATGGGGCTGCAATGGCTTCGACGGGGTATCAGGAGAGTGACTGAAGCCTGCTCGGCAAGAGCAAAACCATAACTGCTAACAACATAGTTAGTTTCTCCCGTCAAACAGCCCCTGTTGCTGCTTGATCTTTTAGGAGATGGGGTCAGGTCAGCCTTATTACCCAATTGATCCACGAGGCCTGCAAGGGCCTCACTCTTATTCCAGCAGAATAAGTCTCATAATCTCAAAAAACTTTAAAAATAGAGTTAAGTGCAAAACTAAGTGCAAAATAATGAGATAAAAATGAACAAAAATTTAAGTGCAAAGTTAAGTGCAAAATTCAATAATTCTCTATAAAAGCAATTCTCAATCGTCTCAAAACATAAAAAAGGACTGAACTAAGTCAGCCCTTTTGGTTCCGATAGCAATCGGCTGTCAACCTTATTTATTCTCCTATACTTTCCTGACTAATTCTGATGAGATGATAGTGCTTTGATCCTCAGAGTTTGTATCGTCTGTATTTTTACCAGTAAGGAATACTAGTCCTAAAACGATAACTAAAACAAAGCTACCTAAACATCCAAAACTGACAAGAATTCCTTGATCTCTTGCGTCCTTAGCTTCTTTTTCCATTAATTCTTGACGAATTTTTTTTCCTTCTTTCTGTATTTCAGGTGAATTCAAGAGTCCATCTATCTTTTCATTGTGGCTTTGGGCTTTATCAATTTTTTCTTCTTTAAAAGCTGGAAATTCTTTGTGATCTAAGGCCCATTGCTTCCAATGATTCCATTCTTGAACTTGTGTTTACTTATTTTGTCCAGAAGCTATAAAAGCATCTCCAGCTACATCAGCACCAAAAGCTCCACCTATTGCTCCAGCAATAGCAGCATCTCCTATTTTGTTTGACCGAGAAGTTACAGGTTTTACGAATACCTCATACTTTTCTAGGAACTCAACGATGGCTCCATCAAGTGAAGGTACTGGAATTTTTTTTAAATCTAAATCTGGTCTAGATCGAATAAGGGTATCTAATTCAAGCTTTGTAAATTCCAATTACTTGTTCAGCTGTTAATCCCTTTCTAGCTGATCTAGTTCAATCAAACAAAAAAATAGAGGATACTTATTACCCAATTGATCCATGGAGCCTGGAAGGGCTCTGTTTTAATTGCAACGCAATGGAGCTGAAAGTTAATTTTTCAAAACTTAGATTCTCCCCCATATATAAAGAAACAATTAAAAGCAATGAAAGAAAAAAGAAGAAGAGCTATCTATCTATTAAATAAGCAAAAACTTAAAATTAGTGTTTAGAGACTATAAACAGCAGAAAGTATTCTTTTATAAAAGTATAAATTCACAAATTCCTATCAATTTCTTAAATACAATAATTTTTAATAAGTAATTAAATTTATAATGAAAAGTCTGATAACATTTTTAAAATTATTAATTTCATGCATTTATCTATTTTGGCTTTAGCTTCATCAGAATGGGGCATTGCTAGATTTACAACAGACTCTTATGCCTTAATAGCATTAGGAGTTTTAATTAGTCTTCCTATTCAATTACTAAAGGACAAAGTCGAATTCAAAAATATATGGACAGGCGGGAACGCTCTCTCAAACAGATAAAAATATTTTCAAACTTATCTTGATTATATAAAAATAAAATATTAAATATTAAATATTAAAAGGATTTATTCAATAAATTTAAGACATCTTTTCAAATAAATCCTTGTGATAGTCAACAACGTTTTGACAGCTTATTACTGGGGTAATTTCCATATCTATACCGAACTGAGCTCTCCATGGAGCAAAGTGTAGAAAAAGTTCCTTGTCACTTTTTGCATTGCAGAGAATTACGACACGACCTTCTGCAGGAGCATGAACGCGAAAAAGCATTTCAAAACCATCAAATTTATCTTGCTTGGACATCTCTCCATTTTCCCAAAATTCTACAAACTGCTTATACGCCGCAATTTGATTATCAATATCAGGGAACTGGCAATCAACCAAATAGAGTTGCATTGGTCAAACTATAAAAACAAATTTTAGCGAAAAAAAAGAAATAAATGATTGATATATCGATCAATAAACAAATGATGTTTTAAAAAGAAGACAAAAGATAAATAACGAATCGGAACTGATTTTTAAATCGAGAGATGATGATAAGTCGTCGTCTAAACATGATCAAATTGTCAAGGAGAATTGAAGAAACCATTTGAGAATAAAAATAAAGACATAAGAATTAAAGGCCCTAAACCAAATACAAAAAGAACAATTTTTGCGGTTCTAGGTGTTGTTTTTTTCTCCTCATTTGCTTCAGTTATTTTAGAAGTTGATTTTTTTTTCAATTTTTTGCTAGGCATATCTAAAATAGACTTATAAGCCATAGTAGCAATTATAAAACAAGTTTGATCTCATATCAGTAAAATTCATTCTAAATAAGGCAATAAATATGAAAAATAATAAAACTAGAATTACTTTTAATTTTTCATATTTAAAGTTTTATTTCACCTTATTTATATTATTTAATAATATCTTAAAAAAGAAAGATTAATCGATTTCTTGAATAATTTTTTCTATTGTTTTGGCAGTATCAAGCCAATTAAAAGACTCAGCTCTTGAAGGGCCTTTTTTAAGAGCTTTTTCAAAACATTTTTTATCATTTATAACTGCATTCATAGCAAAAGATATTGATTGAATATTGAATGGGTTAACCAAATATCCATAATCACCCATGACCTCTGGGAGCGCACCTCTATCAGAAGCTATAACGGGAGTCCCACAAGCCATTGCCTCAAGAGCTGGAAGGCCAAATCCTTCCCAAAGACTAGGAATTATAAGTGCATGACATTCGTTTAATAATGATAATTTTTCTTCATCATCAACCCAACCTTTCCAGACACACAAATGTCTAAGATTATATTCATCAATCAGTTTTAAAAGACTTGGGGTATATCTTTTATCAAAAGGTCCCACAAAAACAAGCTTATAATCATCGATTTTGGCATATGCAAATGCTTTGATAAGCCTACCCAAATTTTTATGTGGATTATGCCTACCAATAATAAGAAAAAAATTTTTTCGAATTTTCTTTATTGGATAAAACTTCTCATTATCAAATCCTAGCTTAATTGGAAATAATTTATGTTTAGGTACCTTATAAAATCTATTCAAATCATTAGCAGTAGAAATAGAATTGCATAAAATTATCTTCGATTGTTTTAAAACTAAAGGGATATAAATTAAATGATATAAAGTTAAAAATGATAGCGAAGGGTACCTAATTGGTATTAAATCGTGAGCTAAAACAATAGATTTAATATTGGTAAATAATGGAGCTTCCAATAATGGTGATAGAAAATAATCAGTATTTAAATTCTTCATTATTTTTGGAACAGTATTTTGAAGCCAACACAATCTTCTAAAATGGCTTTTAAAGCCTGAACCTGGAGATAAGTTATTAGGTATAGAAATATCCCCTTTTATTCCTATATCTTTTGGAATAAGTGTAGTTATTTTATTGGGTGAAAAAGAATTTAGTAAATCCTTAGAAACGACTCCAATACCTGTATTTTTTTTTGTTATGTAGCTCCCATTAAAAATTATAGAAGTCATGGTTATAATATCTGCATGGAAATCTATCTTAGATAATAATCAGGAAAATGTTGAGATCAAACTTTTTTTTAAAATTATTTAAAAATAAAAAGAAAAAGAGTAATAAAATTATACAAGATAATTCAAATAAAAAATTTGCCTTTCAAGAGCAAATTAATTTTCAAATCACAGAAATAGATCAAAGAATATCGGAGAATAACAAAGCCTTAGTTGAAGCACAAATAATCAAATTTAGATCCACATTCTCAAGACCTAATAATTTTATAGAGCAAATAGGAAAGAATGTATACAAAACCAAATTAGAGGACTCAATCAATTGGCATCAAAAAGAACTCCAAGAATTATATCTTACGCGTAAAGGATTAGAAATCAATCTAGAAAAACTTCAAGGTATATTTTGGTTAAATCGAATTAAAAGATTTTTGAGAATTATATTAATAGGATTTTTTATCTTTTTAAGTCTATTAATCTTTTTATCTGGTTTTATGATTATGATTTATTTCCTACCACTTATTGTATTAATCTTCTTAGCATATTGGATTTCAAATAAAAGATATTAATACATATTTGAATATTAATTTAATTTAAATCATATTCAAATTAAAATGTAATTAATAATCTCTAAAGAATACTTTTTCAAAATTTTTTTGATTTTCAAAGCTTTAAACCTAAAGAACTCATAACCAAACACCCAAGGAACTGGCTGAATCAGGAGAAATAATTTCTCAAAAGTAAGTAATTTTATAAAATGATTGGCACTAGCAAAACATATCATCTATTAATGCGCCTACTCAAGGCACTACCAGTTAGAAGAAGAAGATCCCTATTGAAATTAATTCCTGTCGCAGCCTTGACTGGTTTAGTAGATGTAATTGTAGTTGGCATTGTCTCTAGATTATTTACTGTTTTCATAGGGCAACCCAATCAACCACCCTTACCATTTCAAACTTTTATACCAGAAGACCCAAAGACAAAAGTCATCAGTTTAGTAGTTGTATACATAGCAATGAATTGGCTGGCATCATTTTCTAAATTATTTCTTAAAGCAGCCCAAGAAAGACTTCGAGTGGCAATCTGGCGAGACTTATCAGAACTAGCACAGAAAAAATTACTATCTCAACCATATGAATTCTTCTTGGACAAGAAAAAATCTGATTTGTCATCAAAAGTTCTGATAAATATATCTAGAGTCTCAGAATTTCTAGTAAGGCCAATCCTTCAAATTTCTAGTGGGTTATGTGTGATTACTTTTATATGTATTGCTGTTCTTTTTATAGCAAAATCAATAGCTCTTTATTTAATTATCAGTCTCTTAATATTTTATATCTTTATTTCATTATTTGTAACACCCTATATAAGATATTCTTCCCGTCAAAGAATCAAATTAGAGAAAGAAACAAACAATATTTTAACTGAATCAATGAGGACAATTATAGATGTACACCTTACTGGCTCAGAATCATACTTTGAAAAGAGATATAAATTAGCAGGTAAAACCTCTTTCCCTTTTATTTGGAAAGCTGAAGTTTTACCTGAATTCCCTAGGTCATTAATAGAGCCCTTTGGTATTACATTAATTTTTACTATTGGACTTTTCCCTTATATAACTGCTCAAAATAATTCAATTCTTATAGAGATAGTTCCATTTTTAGCAACAATTGCAGTCGCTGCATTAAAACTAACGCCTCCATTACAAGATTCCTTTAGGGCATTAACTTGTATGCGTGCATCAATCCCTGATTTAGAAGAGATACTAAAGTTAATAGAACTTCCTTCCAGTCGACTAACTAAAAGCTCAAAAGGTGTTCCCACAAAAAAAGGTATTGAGCCAAGGAACAACATAAAACTTGAAAAACTGAGTTATAAATATCCCAATAGTGAGGAATACACTTTAAAAGATATAAATCTCACTATCCCTATTGGATCAAGAATAGCTTTCATTGGGGAAACTGGAAGTGGTAAAACAACTACAGCCAATCAATTACTATGTCTTCTTAGACCCACAGATGGAAAACTTTTATTAGATGGGATCGAACTTAATGATACAGAAGTTCCTGCTTGGCAGGATTGTTGCTCTTACGTTCCACAAGCAATTACTTTATTAAACAGCAACATTATTGAAAATATTGCTTATGGATTAGATAAAGAATTAATAGATAAGAAAAGAGTCTGGGATGCACTTAAGGCAGCTCAATTAGCAGAATTAGTATCAGAAATGCCAAAGGGTTTAAATACACCAGTTGGCGATAATGGCATTAGATTATCTGGAGGACAAAGACAAAGATTAGCTATAGCAAGAGCTTTTTATAGGCAATCAAAATTACTAGTTTTAGATGAAGCAACTAGCGCTTTAGACAACAGAACAGAAGCAGACGTAATGGATGCGATTGAAATTATAGGTAGACGATGCACAATAGTAACTATAGCTCATAGATTATCTACAATTGAAAGATCAGATTGTATATATGAATTTAAAGATGGAAAAATAATTGCCTTTGGTAATTATCAACAATTACTGAAAAAATCAAAAACTTTTTCTGATATGGTAGAAATAGCCAAAAAAACACATAGCTCCAATATATAAATCACATACACTCCAAGATATTAAACAAATTAGGGGGGAAATTAAACATTAAAAAAGTAGTTTGAAATCTATTAATTCTTTATTTGTAAGATAAAGAATCAAGCCTGTTCCAATTATCGATCCCGATAATCCTCCTACAAAACCAAAAAATAATGTACTCAAATCTTTCCCATCGGTTGTAGGTGACTGATTATAAATAGGCAGTTTTTCAACTACTTTTAAGCGCTCAGTGGCAGGTCTTCTACTGGTTTGTTGATGTCTAACAAGTGCTTCGAAATCTGGCATTGAATTTGTTTAGCAATGGAACAATAGGCCGACCAACCCGACATTCGCCTGGGGTCGGATCGACCTTTATCATCTACTGCATCGATCACGGCGGCTCCCTGATTTTCTGCTTTATCAAAAGCTGACAACAAAGGAATGTCTCCCTCTAATACCGTTAAATCGAATTTTTCTAACGCTTCTCTGGCTTCATTCGCAATTCGCTTTTGACGAAAATCAACCTTCACTAATAAGACTGCATGAGGAATATTTAATTGTTTTAATAAAGATGCTAATTCAACTGTTAATTCAACCGATCTGGCTTTTGGTGCTGTAGGTAAAAGTACAAGATCAGACCCAGCTGCTAAATGCTTCAACTCTTCTTCATCAGTACTTGCTTGACCATCAGTTATAACAATTTCTGTGAATCTAGTAGCTTTAGCAGCTGCCTCTACAGGGACAATATTAAATTTAAGATTTCCTCTTGATCCATAAGCTAGAGCCGATCGATTTCTATCAGCATCCACTAGACAAACTGTCTTCCCTTGAGAAGTCCAAACACTTGCCAAATGGATTGAGGTACAAGTTTTAGCTACGCCACCTTTTTGGCCACATACAGTTATGAACAAAGGAAGAGATTTACATCTAAAAATAATTTGCAGGATGTAATTACAAAGTCAAGTAGCTACACAAAGATCAATCAAGCAATACTAATGTGAAGTATTCAAAATCATAAGAAAAATAAATAGATATTAGTTCTTTTGGTATTTTTGAATACCTTCTCACGCTATAATTAATAAATTAATCATCAAGAGAAAATATTTATGCTTGCAAGAAGTTTTTTCTAATGCATATTTACTAATATGCATTAGAAAAAGAAATGATCATCGAAAAGATTTTATTAAATACAAAAAGAAAATTTTCCAAAATTTTTAGTATTTTAAATCAACCAAGAGAGAAATTGTCAGATAGGTGCGAAAACATAACATCTATTCCAGGAATAGGAACAAAAAATTGCAATAATTTTTATGAAGCTGGTTATATGACACCAGAATCAATTATTTCAGCATCTGATGAAGAACTCTTAACAATTCCAGGAGTGGGGATTAGCTTTGTAAAAAAATTAAGGACAACATTAGGTAGACTATAATTTAAGGATAAAAATAATATTTTATAGAGAATATTTAAAATAATCGCGTCAATCGAAAGCTATAATTAAGTCTATTACCAAGGTAATATCTCACCATTTGAATGCCAGAAAGTTCCTGTATTTTCAAGTGTAAGTTCATCAATTCTTTGAATAAGTCCTTTGACTGATTCTTTAGGCTGAATACCATTGGGAGTAAATCCTGTCATTCGAGTACTGACTAAACCTGGATGTAAAATTGCTATAGAAATACCTTTAGGCTTTAAATCAACCGCTAACGATTTACCAGCCATACATAAGGCAACTTTTGACATCCTATATCCATAGGAACCACCGGAAGTATTATCTTCTATTGAACCCATACGACTACTTATTAAAGCTATTTTTGCAGATTTTCTGAGATGACTAAGCATAGTTTGTACACAACAAAGAGGACTTAAGGCATTTACCTCGAATTGATGAAGAACACTCTGTGGATCTAAATTAGAAAGAGAGTTAAATTGAGCAATTCCAGCGTTATGTATCAAAACATCAACTTTAGTATCTTTTAACTGCTCTCTAAGCTTAATAACCGAATCTCCAGAAGTGATATCTATATTTGATTCAACTCTTACTGACAATGCATCTAATTCTGGAGACGAAGATCTACAAGTAGCAATTACATCTTCTCCTCTCTCTTTCAATTGTCGAACCAGTTCTAAACCAATACCTCTATTGGCACCTATAATTAGATAAATAGACAAAATAATTTTTACTCTAAAACAAGACTAAAGCAAAAAACGAAAAAAAACGAAAATCATTCTGATTGATACGAAAAAAGAAGGTAAATAAAAAATTCCTGATCATCTAAAAAAAGTATTATCAATAATCTATATCTTCATAAATAGATTCTGCTAAGTCTGTAGAAGATCCTGAAAGGATATTTGGACCAGATAAAAAAATAAACCTTACTTTGCCTCGTAACTCTCCTGCGAGATGAATACAGCAAAAACCTTTTTTAATTACAAGTAACCGCCAAAACTCACTCCAATCTATACATTGATCAAGAATTTCATTAATATGGAAAGTATCATCTGAAGAATTGATTTCAATTTTAAAGTTATCTCTTAAAAAAAAATATTTTGCTAGTCTTTCATTTTTAGCCATGATCTTACCAATATATTTAGTATTCTTTAGGTCATAATCTAAAGTTTCTAAATAATTAAAAATCTGATCAATGTCAATATTACTAAAACCTTGATATTTCAAAGTATTTATAATTTGCAAATCCTTCTTCATCCCATCTCTACATTAATTACTATATATATTAAATCAATAAATTAAAAAAGTATATTATTATAAAAATTTTATACAAAAATTATTTTTATAAAATCAAAAGTGAAAATTCAGCATTTCTCTTTATATAGAAATATTATCAGAACCACCAATGGGTTTATTTAATGAGAGTTTATAGGCCTTTTCATGAAAATTTTGATCTATATTTTCAACTATAGTTTTAGAATCAAACCAATTATCATTATCAAAGTATTTGATTATCTTTTTTATTCTATATCCCAAATTTAGATTATCATATGCAAGCTTTCTCCACTCACCATTTTTTTTACGATAGCCAAACTCAAAATAATACCTACCTTTGTTTATAGGGATAGGAAAAGCAATAGAAGATTGAAATTTACTTACCTGTATCTCTTTCATAATACAAGTTGAATTATCTTTATTTCTATTATTACTTATATCAAATAATCTAATAGCAAAAAAACAACTTTTACTAAATTCAATTCTAAAATTATCAATTGGACTAATTTTCCACAAACATTTGACATAACCATTTCCAATATTATCGACAGTTAAATTGCTAAAAGTATTAGTTACTTTATTTAAGGCATGCCAGAAATACTCTTTTAAATTCAAATTGAGAGAAATTTTCATTTTATTCGTCCAACAAACAATATTTAATAGTATAATTAGATTTTAATTTTTTACCATAGATTCTATTATAAATTTTTTTTTGATTATATTAACTATATATATTTATAAATGATTTATCTATAAATAAAGTAAGTTTTTAAAAACTAGGTTTCCTAAAATTAGGCTGCTTGAGGCTCTTGCTTTTCAGAAATAATTGACTCAACAAAATCAGCCGTAGCTCTTCTTGATGAAATATTACTTGTTTTCCAGTGATTAATTAAAGTTTTCAACTCAAGTATTCTTTGCTCTGCAACTTCAATTTTTTCTGTATTAGACATAGAAATAAAAGTTGATCTTTATTTTCATCCTACCCTTTTTAAAATATATATCAAGAGATAATAAAAAATAAGGATAGATCTTAAGTGAAAAAATTGAACAACAAAAAGCCAGCCACAAAGTAGCTGGCAAAAGAATTAATAGACCAAGGCAACTATATAAATCTATTAATAATAAAACCCTTCAAGGCAGGAGCCAAAGAACAAAAAGATCTTCTCATTTCCATTGACTCTTGTCCGATTGGTAGATGCGACAATGGATCACCTCCGTAAATAAACATAGTTAAACAATAGCTAAAAAATGATCTAAGTCGGTAAATTAGGTAACAATTTTCTAAAAAAAAAAGATTTGATTATTGTTTAGGTGAATTTAAAACACTTCAATGGTTTGAAACAAAAATATCTCAATTATGAATTGGCTATCACAACTAAAAATTCTAAATGTATTTTAGACATAAAAAAAGTAGAAATTATCCTATATGACGCGTTAGGAAGAATACATCGCTAAAACATTAATCCTAACTTTACACAAATGAGTCAACTAATCTTTGGCGGCTTACTCACAACACCAGCACCAACAGCACCTATTGTAGGAATTGTATTTATTGCTTTATTTGCAATAGTAGGCTTCATGGTTGGGCCAGACTATGACGGAATGAATGCACCTGCGTTAGGCAATAGAAAAAAACAAATCAAGATTGATTGGTTGGGTGATTGTTGAATTAACCATAATCAAAAAATACCTGGTATTACTTGACCAGTAGTCGCATAGGCACCAATGCCTGCAACTATGCCTAACATTGCCATCAAACCATTAAAACGTTCAGCACCTGAATTCATGACTTAATAAATTAAAAATAAAGCATAACTACAGGAAGAACGTGGTTGAGAGAGGAATACCGAACGATTTGACTTATGAAGAAAATTTTAAAAAAGGAAAATAGAAATTTAATTTGACAAAGTATGAGAAACAATCCCTGAAGTAATCAAAAGAATACTTTGCAGAACCAAAAGAATAGAGAGAACTTCCACTTAGAGTTATTCAATAATAATACAATTGTACTATGCGCCATAATCTTTGCAGCACTCATGGATCAAAAATCCAAAAAGATTATACATTTTTAAATTTAAATTTTCTAATACGACTTTAAATTTACTTAAAAGCAATTAGCAACTTAATCTATGAATGGCTTCTCAATTTACACCGGGACTCACATGCTCTTCTTAAAAAATGGTTGCAAGATGAATAGCACTGTATTGGAATACTTGAAAAAACTCTTCCAAAGTCTTCTTGACATATCCTTTCAATGTTGAATAGGTGAATCATAAAAACTTATAATCATTAAACTAATAAAAGATGAGTGAGCTACCAAATAAAAAGAATTGCTTGAGAGATTGATGAGATAACGACTCAAGCGTTACAAAAACATGATGAGGCTTATGATATGTTGGCAAATATCTATGAAGATCTCTGCTGCTCTGATGCCGACTACAATGATCGAACATACTATGAAATAATTGAAATTAAGAAATGATTATTTGAATACCTCCGAACAATTGACAATAAATAATGCATTTCAATATTTAATGATAAAGCCTATATTACAGATATCATAAGCATCCTTAAGGATTAAAAGTCATGCAGCAAAAAAACGTTTTAGGTACTGAACTTAAATCCTGTAGTTGCAGTCCTATGACTGGATGGTATCGAGATGGGACTTGTAGAACAGACTTATCTGATCTAGGCATGCATACTGTCTGTGCTGTTATGACTGAGCAGTTCCTTACATACAGCAAAGCCCAAGGGAATGATCTCTCTTCGCCTCAAGTAGGATTTCCAGGCTTAAAAAAAGGCGATCATTGGTGTCTTTGTGCTCCTCGATGGAAAGAAGCATTTGACGATGGAATGGCTCCTTTAGTTGACCTAGAAGCAACAGAAGAAAGTACTTTACAAATAATTCAAATAGAAACTTTAAAAAAGTTTTCACATAATTGATCCTCGATAACGTATTTAAATAATTCTAAAATCAGTCCAAATCAACTTGCACTTCATGTATTTCAAGCTAGAAAGAACAAAATAGACAATGAATCATGTTAACTACATCCTCGCGTCTTCGAATACAAGAAATATTAAGTAGACTTGCTATGGGAGATCAAGTAACTCTTGAAGAAAGGATTTATATCAATAAATATGCGACAAAGAATCAAAACGTATCTACTTGGCTTCGAAAAGCTTCACTTATCCAACGAAACAGACATAAATCTAATCCAATAGATGAATTGCTGAATGGACTAGATCTAAGTCCAGAAGAACCCCATTCAACATACAATCCAGATCAAGATGATCTAGGAGAATGGTTTTCTGGAGCACCTTCATGGATTAGAAGAAGCTAAAATTGTAAGTTCAATAAAAGAGCAACTTTAGAAAGAAATTTCAATCTTTAGATAAAGAAATCAAGCAGCTTCTTCTTCTTCCTTTTTTTCTACCTTTAATAAATCTATAACATTAGAACTGATAGGTTTAAAGTCCTCTTCCTTAGCCGAAGTAATAGAATCCTTCATCAAAAGTTTTACAAGCGCAGTAATAGAAGAGGTTAGCAACTTTAAGCTTTCAAAAATATTGCTTAGTTCTTTAGTAATCTCCTCTTGATGTTTTCCTTTACTCATTAATGTTGAGAAAGTCCAACCAGCCAGGCCTAGCGCTAGCAGAAAAACGAGAGTGATCATTAGTAAAAATCAATACAAATCATATATATCGACTACTCATAAATAAAGCAAGTCAAAGAATATATATTCTTTGAAAATTTGATAATTCTAAAAATATTTTCAGAGCCATCGATGATATTTATATAATGATCGAATAGTTAATATAAGAAATTTAAAAAGTCAATCCCAATTAATCAATTTAGCCAATCTGATTGAACTATTCATCGCCGTCTCTAATCCTCCAAAACTATTTAAATCAAACCAGTCTCCGCAAAAACCAATTTTATTAATTGAAGACCACTGTAAATCTTTGGATAATAAGTTATTAAGAGATTGAGAAGCTCTCCAATCCATTTTATCTATAAGTCTTGCTTGTGCAAATAAATCTAAAAAATTTTGATAATTTACGAAAATTGTTATCAAAGATTTAACAATATTATCAGTCTCAATCTCTATTATATTACTTATATAATAACAGTGTAAAGTAATAATAATAGAACCGTCAGATTGTCTTTGAAAAATAATTCTTTCAAAATTCAAATTATCTTTTATTGATTGTGAAAAGGTTATTTGTAAATATTGCTGATTAAAGTTTTGAGCTACTGCAGAGTTGAGAACATGGAAAATATATACTTTTCGACTTAGATAATTTTGTTTACTTATTTCTCTTAATAGACGATCAACAACTTCATCTTCACCTTTGATAAAAGCATCCCTTAATGGTAAAGAGTTAATCTGCAGAATTTTCAAACATCTTGGATGTGCTATTAAAGAACTAGATAGAATAAGATATTTAGATTTAACAAAAGTTTCAGTATTAAGTTCATCTCCCAATAATTATTCTTACGTTTAAAAGATTTAGTAAGTGTTTGAAATAAAAAGCTAATTTTTTTTTGATTGATAGATTGATTAATTATTTCCTCACAAAAATTTATCATAAAAGGTAAACTCCTATAGGTTTTATAATTATTAGATGAATATTTCATCTCACCACATTCATTAATTATTAAAATATCATTTGATATGTCTACCAAGTTCTTCGAATTGATTAATGGTGAAATTAATGTTAATAAATCTTTTGATATATGTTTACTAAAACTAATAGATGGTAATCCATGATCAAATTCCAAAATTTTATTTTTCCTTGATTTTCTTGTTGTCGCTCTCCCCCCAATTCTCCTTCCATGTTCAACTAACAATATAGAAGCATCTGAAAATCTTTTATTTAATACTGATGCGAATGTACAAGCAGAAATACCTACACCTATGACTATAAAATCATAATTTTTATTCATTAATTTGGTAGATATAAATCACGATTACTTGCGATCTCGCCTTCTTCTTGAAAAAAATCTCTTAAATTATTCTCTTGATTTTTAGTCACATAACTACCACAATCATATCGAATTCTTTCTACTGTGAATTCCCAAAGATCTTCTATGAATTTTTCATCTTCAGGAAAAGCTACAAATTTTAAATAAGTATTATTTAATGCAAACTCACTTGAAGATTCTGTGGAAAATCCCTTTTCCTTTGCTTCGCAAAATTTACTAGCGAATCTCTTACCTACTGAATTTTGAGCTGCTGTTAAATCAAACTCTATAGCTTTTAAAGATGGTGCTTTCAGGAAAGAATAGAAGAATAATCCTATAATGATGATTACAAAAAATTCTTTTTTGATCAGATTCATAACAAAAATTAAAAAATACTTTTATGGAATCGGAGAATAGCTTTAAAAAATTTGATACTAAGTTAATAATAGCTATTTAGTAATAATTCAAATAATGCAATCATACAGAAAATACATAGAGATTGACTGCAAATGATTTATATAAGTTTCTCTGGGCAAATATATAAATCAAGACAGTTTAAGGGTACAAATAAAATTGATGCTTATTTTCATTAATCGAATGGAAAAGTAGTTTGGAATAATGCTAACGATATCAAAGATCACAATTATCATATTCAATTCATTGTTCTACTGTTGTTTCTCTCAGCTTTCCGGATAATGATGCGTTATTTAACCCTGAATTTTTTGCCCTCCTAGATCATTCCTATACATTATAAACAAATTTCTTTGACATATTCTCGAAAGTAGTTATTGGTAAAAAAATTTCAGAAGATAACACAGTCGCAAATATTACTTTTGTAGAGGTTCAAGAAATTTTGACAAAGGTGAGAGCAATACGACTTTTATTAATAGTCTTATTCCTCCACTGAAAGATCGGTTAAAGATGATAGATGAGATATCTTAGCTAATAATCCTTCAAATAGAGAGATTATTTTATTACGACTCTGAGGCTTACCTTGCTCTACTGGTAAAACTCGAAATATATTTAAGCTATATATAGTAACTCATTTTAACGTCTACCTAATCCTGATGGATCTGTTATTAGAGTGGTAATTTTGGTTATATTAATATGATGAGGGAGCAGTAGTCCCATCATTCTTAACTTGGGCTGAATTTAAAGAAAATTATGAAGAAAATGTCTCGGATTCAATCTATGTAAATACTCTCTATAAAAACGATCTAGGCAAAAATATGAACACCAATCGCTTGAACTTATTGATTAGGAAAACTCAATATGGAACAGAAAATTGATATAGGTTTATTTAGATTGCTCTTAATCAATTGATGACAAAGGACTTTTTTCTGAATTCACAAGTTTTGCTTCAATAATTACCACCTCCGTTCTCACTCAAAAAATTATCTAAGCTATTTAAAAATCTAGGTTTATTTCCTCAAGTTGATTATCATTTGCTTAGGTAAGCATAAACTCTAAAAAATGAATATCAATACCATCTGCCTTATTCTTATAGTAATAGCTGCTTATTTAAATTTATATTTAACATTGAATCAAAAAAAACATAAGAAAAAAACAAAACTCCCCATATCCTATAAAGAGTGGAGAGAAAAAGAAGAAGATGAAAACTTTAAATCTTGGCTTTCCAATCGAGAGAGATTAAAAGATAAAAGAAAAGAGAGTATTAATAACTGATCTTTAATTATTCTGAAAAATTCATTAAAACTCAAGCCTTTTAGTAATCACACTCAATTTTATTGTCTATCTAGCTTTGACTGAGAGTAATTAATAAATCTAATCTATCCATTACTAAATTAGAGAGAAAAAAATAACTTTAAAATTAGCATGATAAATTATACTAATTTTTAAAAATAATAAATTTTAGGACTATGAAAAGTTAATTCTTATATTAACTAGATGTACCAGTAAAACAAAATCCATTCTTAATGCAAAAATCATAAGCAAACAATTTTAATGATTCAGGCATCTCCTGCCATTGCATTTCTTCGAGCTTGTTTAATTCCTCTGAACTTAAACTTTCCTTAAGTTCATATGCCTCCATCATATTAGCCCAACTTGAAGAGAAGCTATCCAAATAAAAAGCTTTCTGATGCTGATTAAAAAAATTAATTATATCTTCATTGGTAACTACGTCTCTGGATAGTTTCTTATAGTGTTCAAATTCTGATGACCAATCTGGAGTTGAGTTTTCAGACATAAGTAACTCTATTTAATACAACATTATAATTTACAGAATGCCTAATAATTAATAGAATGACCAAATGAACATAATGATTTGATTGAAAAATAGTCAATTACTCATTTTATGCTCCAATTAATATTCTAGCAAAATAACCAAAAAAAGACTTTGCTCTTACCTCTGCAATGAACTTTAACAAGAATCAATTGCTAATAACTACTCTTATTATTATTGAAATAACTTTAAGGAATAAGATTAGCTATTATTAGCTTTATTGAACAAATTGATTTCTATTACAATATAAAAAACTAGTTCTTGCTAAGCATATGAAAATGAAAAGTTTAGAGGGTTGTCGATTAACAATTGGTTCATATCCACCATTTACTTACAATGCTTATGGGGGAGGAGGCAAGGCAACAGTAATTCCAAGCCAAAAAAATAATCTCCTACACGTAAGTTTTTCATCTGAAACATTTTCAATACCTCCTCTTAATTCAAGAACAACAAAGTTTTTATCTCTTCCATTTCCACCAGGTTTAAAGATCGAAATGTCTATGGATAAGTTGGAAGGAACTATTGATAAGAAATCTGGAGAAGTATTATTGAAATTTGAATCTAAATTTATTTTTAGCATTGGAGCTAAACTTAAATTTCCCGCGTTAATAGTTAACAGCTTGCTCAAAACAGGAAAGGTAAAAAGTAAATTACATCAAGAAGAGGGTCAAGTTCTTCAGGAAAACGGCAAAATAAAGCTAGTAGGAATTTCCACAATCCCTATAACTGGTAATAAAATCTTAGATACCTTTCTTGGTCTTCCTAATGAAGCACTAGCAGAACTACAATGTGAAATCAAATAATCAAATCAGCAAGCCAAACTTCTAAAAAGAAATTAAAGCTTAAATACATATACATTTACTGAAAAGGATACTTACAAGTTTTATAGTGAGTTTCTAACTCTTGATATATAGCTATCATCTTAAAAGTATAATTTTTCCTATTATTTTTTAGGGAAGAATTGCAAAAAGATATAGCTCTCTTTGGTATTATTATGTTTTTCATAGATAAATGAGATTAATTAATCATTGATTAATATTAGTGTTTAGTTGTTTTATTTCAGTTATTTCTCGATGAAACTTTGATGTTAACTTTTGATGAATTAATCCAAATTTATTTGTAACTTAATTATATTGTAATTCGATTTTATTAGTCTTATCCTTTAGATAAGTAGCAACCAGGATTTACAAAATCTCCTAATAACGCTTTTACCATATATGTGGATACAAAACCAGAGGGCAATGAGTTATCAAAACTACTAAAAGCCTTTTCATCTAAAAATTCATAGCAAACAATTGCGCGAATGAAGCATATAGAAAACCAACAAAATACTAAATTCTATGGGCGATTCACTCATAAACATTTACAAACTTGATTGAATTTGTTAAAAATTATCTAGTTAAAATAGAATCTCTGTGTCATTATCCAACGTTGCATCTCAGATATCACGATGGTTCAAAAAATTTAGGCTATCTAAATCGCATATTAAAAAATCTATCAAATAAAGCTCATTTGTAGAATATATATTTGCAAATTATAAAACTAATTACTACATCCATTAAGCCAATACACCTACCACTCAATAACGAATGACTCCTGAGCTACCAATCATTCCTTCTTCAAAGGAAAAAAATAAAATGCTATTAGATACTAAAATTCCTAAATGGACTCTTTTTTCTCTTTGTTTTATAACTACTCTAGTAGTCGTTAGTCTTATTAAAGCGTATCTTCCATTACTTGTATCTGCACTTGCAATGCTTTTTGTTTGGAGTCAAATAACAAAACCAGTCGCAGAGATAGAAACTAAAGCTACTAATGATGACAGTAACCAGCTAAATCTATTCCATAGGCAATACAAAATTGGCAGGAAGTATTCTAAGGTCAAGAAAGTATTACATGAAGAAGAAGATCCAAAAGTTGCATAATATAGATTAGTTTAAAAAAAATAGTTGAAAATAATCTATTTTAGCAAAATGAAAAAATTAAAAATGCATGAATCATGAATCATCTATGACGTGCATGATTGATAAGAGTGGTTTTTGATTATTTCATAATGGGAATTGACAAACTATATAGAAATGTGAAAATCAATTCATCCAACCATATGTGTGAGAGATTCCATGGTTACTCTTTGCTGTTTGCTCTGCCTGCAAATCATCATCATCACCGCTACAAGTATTTAACTAAATGACAAATCTTGAAAAAGCACGTCTTGAACTAACTGAATCACAACTACTTAGCATTAAAGATAAAATTAAAACTTGGAGTACAAAGGAACAAGTAATAGACATAATGAGATATCGATATGGTCGACTGGAAAATGAAGCTGCATAAAAACTCAATAATCAACTCAGTTTGAGTATCCTATGGGGGACAATAAGGAGTAAATTGCTGCCTAATTAGATAATTAAATTTCTTAAACCAAAATAGCTTATAAGGAAAGCAGCAAATTAGCATTATCGGACTTGCGATCATTGACTACTTAAGTAAAGCTTAATTTATCATTATCAATACAAATGACTGTTGAGTTCTACATCTTAATTATTCCATTCTGTGTTATTCCAGTATTTCTAGTCTCGCTAGATTACTTAAATAGAAATAGTGAACTCAAGCGAAGAAATTATAATGTAATTGACTTTGATAAATTCGTAAAGCGTAAAGAAGAAGGAGATGCTGTAGATCATGATATTGCTGAACTATTAGATATTGATAAGATTGCGGCATGATTTCTCCTGCTAATTGTCGATTATTTTTTGATACTCACTACTTTCAAGACATCCTCAATCCTTACGCCCTCATGCAACCACTCTCTAAACTCTTCACTAATAGCTAATTGATCGAATTCATCAAGTCTTTCAGCGCGGGTCATTAAACCGGTCATAGAGTCAGCTATTAATTCTTCAATATCTTGGAGATTACTCAATTGTATTCTCTGAATTATTTAAATAGTTTAACCTATATTTTGAAAATCAATGAATACACAAGTTGAGATGCAAACCTTCATAAGTCTTTAATCTGACAATTTACTCTTCTCTCATCCAGTTTCTTTAGGATTCTTGATCCTTTAGCCACTGATTAATCATTAGGAACTTTAATAGTTTGCATTGAAACCAACAGGGGAAACGATATACAAGAAAGAACAGGCATCAATGATGCAATAGATACTCTCTTAAATATTAAATATGTTCGATTAGCAAATAAAACTATATAAGAATCAAAAGTAGGCGTTGAGAAGTCCTTTACAGAAAATATTAGAAATTATAAATCTCATAATAAAGATAATAGCAACTATAAATCAAAAGCTCTAAGGAAATAACAGATGACCTCACAGAAATATCCAAGCTCGCCTTTAATCATTCAATTAAAGATGTAGATACTAACACCTATAGCAAAGGAGTCTTTAATAAGGTCACCAGGAGAAGAATGCTACGTGTGAGATATGAAGTCTATATAATGCTACTTTCAGGAGACCCCCTTATCTGAAAAGTAGATAGCAACGACTTTAGTAAGAGACTATGCTTCGAATCAGATCGAAACTATTAGAGACTTTTGACCCCTAAATTATAAAAAGATAAAATATACGACTGGATAGATAAACGGTTAAGATATAATTTTACTTTTGATATAATATAATCACCTAAGCAAAATATTTTCTTGATTTAAGTTTATTTCATTAAGTTAAAAGTGAAAAACTAATCGGGAATCAATTGTTGCACGACAGTTTTCTGGGTCTCCATTTTTGCAATTGATTATACCTTGATTAGATCCTTGAAAATCTCTTAGCATAAACGTTGCAGTAAGAGGCAAGTTTAAAGGTCGTAAGCTAATTCCCACTCCTGCATATTGTCCTGCATACTCGGTAAAAATAGAGAATTTTTTATTTAAAGCTATTCCAAAAGAGAATATTGGCTCATACTTACCTAAGTTTATCCAATTTGTTTCAATTTCCTTCGCTGATTTATATCTTCCATTACCGAATCCTGCGTTAAGGTTCATTAATGAATGGGAATTACTATTAAAATATTTTCCTAAATCCCATGCTTTAGAATATAAAAATAAATAGGATCTACCTAGATCTGCCTGTATAGTTTCTTCTAGCTTGGGGTGCTTATTGTTCGGCCCACCTTTCCCGTAAGGGTTGTATAGATTATTTCCAATTATCGAAAATCCCTGTGAAGAATTCAAATTTGTTTTTAGTTGGAATCCAATAGCTTGACCAGCATCTCGCCAAGTCCCATCTGCGCGATTTCCTAGAAAACTTTCCTGCTGAGAGTAGTTAAGGCCTAATGAGAAATATTTCGTGTTGACTGGTGTGGCTTCAAAAAAGAATTGACTATCCGCACAATCTGTCCAAAATTCGTCCCAGGTACAATCGTCTTTATGGGTTCTATTGGTTGGATTTCCTAGTAACTGGCCAGTTAATGTATAAGTGAATCTTTTTGAATGTTTAAAGGATGAAGGTATCCAAAAACTCATTTCCGGATATAAATTTCCTTTATATATTAAATTACGTGATACAGATCTAAATTTATTTCCTAAAGTAAGATCTTCAGAATTTCTACTGCGCTCTAATAGCTTATTACTATCTTTATTAGGATTATAGTCTTCTCTTATAAAGTCATTTTTAATTTCAATCTTATCCCATATTATTTTTTGTTGATATTTTTCTTCATTTATTTCTAATTTTTCCCATTTGGGTAAATTTGTTGTATTTAAATTTTCTATAAATTTGATATTCAGATTATTTTCTTCCCATTCTTCTGAATTTAAGTCTTTTAGTGGTAAAAATTGAATTAATATAAATATAATAAATTTAGTATTTAAAGTTGAATTAAATATTGTTTTCAAGTACGACCGATGCATTTTAATCAACCTTAGTATGTATAATGTAAAAGATGTTTTTGTTTTTTCAAGGAGCTAGTGCTACTTTTATAATAAATTAAAATATAATATTAAATTAATTTGATTGGTTCTTTTACATAAATAATTAGTTACTAACCCACAACCTTATCTTGACTTGGAATCAGTACTTTTTGATATATGAGATATTAAAAATTGAATAATATAATTAATTTAAAAAAATATTAGTTACTGGAAAGGATTTAATTAAGCAATTTAATTTTCACCCGATTTCTTCATTTTCATTGATCATCGAAACACCGCTTATCATGAGATATAGGTGAAGTCAAAATTCTCTTGACTACATCGACTCAGTTGGTTCATAAATAGACTCCATGAGACATGGCAAACCAATATACATCCTAAATCTCGCAGGCGTTAGCCCTAACATAAAGAGATGATAAGTTTTCTAGATCTAAACTTGTAATCAAATATCTCATTCGTTTTATTGGCATAGAATAAAACATTAGTTAATGGATTCTGCTAATCAAATCCAATCCCTCGTTGACGAAGTAGAAAAGAACCCAAAATACAAAATTAGTGAGAAAGAGGCTAAGGGTTTCTTATCAGAAATGAAGCGACTAACAAAAGAAGACAAAACAAATATGCCTCCATTAGTTGTGATAATAATGGCTTATATCAACATGCTTTTTCCAGAACTAGATGAGGTATCTATATGAGCGCTTCACTCTCATCAATTACTGATTCTTCTATCCATCTCCCTGACTACGTTTAGAGCGATCCCACCCGTATAAGGGAGGAGATAAAAATTGAAGATGCAAACTTATGCCAGTCTTGATAATTGGGTGGAGTATTTATGACAAACTCCCAGAAGAAGAACAAAAAGAGTTTGCATTAGTAGAGCGATATAGAACTGATTATTTTTATGAGTGCTATGAGTATGAAAATGCGAAGGGGAACAAGAATTATGAATGGAGTGATAGATGCTTTAAGAATCAAGAGGAATTATTGGAGTTCTTCGGTTATGAAATGATCGAAGAACTAAATGCAGATGCCGTGTATGCAAGAAGAGTCGAAACATTTACTGATGAAGATAAAAAGGAGTTGATGAAATTCTGTGATGCTAGTAATCAAATAAAAGTAATGGGCACAAACTAATCACACTCTTTCATAAAAAATCACGCTTTCAAATTGTGTATATCCAGTATTAATACGCGTTGAAATTAAATACATAAGTAAAGAAGTCTAGCCATATTTTTTAAAGGTAGTTTTAATATATAGAGTTATAGGTATTAAATGTCCCTAGGAATCACGGAGCTTGAGTTGACCGATGCTAGTAAAATTTCAATTCCTACAGATGCAATATTGATACTTTTTCTATTAATTGTCTTTGCATTAATAGGTTATTACTTTCATAACATCCTCGACAATCAAACAAATCAATTTATTGAAAAAGTAGACGATAGTTTACATCTTGAATTAGTCAAAGAAAAGCTAGAAGATCAATTAACTCTTGAGTCAGCAACAGTGAATAACGAAAAATCAGAAAAGCCAAATATTAAAAAACTAAATTTCATACCACCTTCGAAATTGTGGGGGATTGGTAGTTTGGCTGTTGTAGCCATAGGAGGATCAAGTCTTTTAAGGATACAATCCATCCAAAATTCATATAAAGGATTGAATACTAGTCAGGTCAATATCAAGACAGAGAATCAATCGACAAAATCTTTATTATCAATGGCTCAAAAAAAATCATCAAATCAATCTCAAACTAAAATAAAAAAAATCAATTATGTTGATCCCTTATTATCAACTAACAATAGTTCCAAAAATAATAATTTTATACAGGTTCAGCAAAGACGAACAGAAGATTTTTTCTCTTTCTAAATTGTATAAGCACAGATAAGAGATGTCCGAGTTTTTAATATGGGTTTATCAATCCATCAAAACTCTAATGATAGGATATATATTAATATTAATATAGACGTAATAACATCAATTTGTGCCAGTTAACACCTCTGATTTAATAGGTACTTTTACCGAACATATCAAAATTGATTTTGCTGGAAAAGAAACTATTTATTACTACATAGATAATTCTTATGGGAATATATATAGTGATGCTTTTTATTATGGTTATGAGTACTCTTATCCTCATCCGTCAGGTACCGAAAAATTTATAGAAAATGTTTTTGAGAGTATTGATGGATATATTACACTTGATTTCCAACGTACATATTCCAAAGCTCAAGGAAATATTGATATTTATTATCTTGGAACTTTCTATGAAGGGGCAGCGGGACTAGCCTATTCAGCAACTCCATATGACTCAAATGTAGAGATATTCTGGGAGCAGCAACGGAAGCATTCTTATATCAATGGAAATTATGGATCATTAAAAGACAGAGACGCTTATACACTAATTCATGAAATAGGACACGCATTGGGGCTTGAGCACCCCAATAATGATCCATATGGAAGTTGGCATAACTCCAATGATACTGTTATGTCTTACAATTTTATATACAATGAAAATCTTTTTTATACTCAAGCGCCATCATGGCGGCCTGCAGATATAGCCGCACTGCAAAATATATGGGGTATTGAAGACACTGTAGCCCCTTTGATTACAGGTCCTTCAGGCGGGCCTGGTGCCTCTAGTAGTAGTAAAACAATCAAGGAAAATACTAAGTCTGTTTACACTTTTAGTGCTAATGAAACAGTTACTTGGTCATTAGATGGAGGACTTGACCCAAGCTTTTTTTCTATTAACTCTTCAACTGGGTTTTTAACATTTAAAAATGCTCCTGATTTTGAAAATAATCTTGATAGCAACGCTAACGGTGTTTATTCCATAAATATTAGAGCAACTGATACCGCAGGAAATTCGTCTTCCCAATTTGTCATGGTATCAATAGAAAACGTTATTGAAGATGTGAAAAATTCTGCACCTAAAAACTTATATCTAGAGACAAATAATTATTCTTACTGGGATACTACAAATACTCACATAAGAATCCAAGAAGGACTAAGAGGAAAAACAATAATAGGTTTATTATCAACTGATGATGATGATAAAAATGATACTCATACCTTTCATTTTATCAAGGATAATAATCAATATCCAGATGCCAATTATTTTATGATAGAAGGAAATAAATTAAAAATAAATTCTTCACCTGATTATGAAATAAAAAATTCATATTCATTGCTAGTATATGCAAAAGATAGTGCTGGCAATAAAACAGATTCAGATTTTTTATTTAACATAGAAGTAGATAATTTAATCGAAAAAACATATAATAAAAAATTCAATTCTTATAAATTCTATAAACAGGTAAATAGTCAATACCAAATAAAAGATGACTCAATCAGCGATACAATCACTGGTCAAACAGTATTAAACTTTCAGGATCAAGCTATCAATGTAGATCAAGATATTATTGGAACATTTGACCAAGTCACAGGACTCAATACAGACTCAGGTGAAATGTTTCGTCTCTATAATGCTGCCTTTGCAAGATTCCCTGATGCGGATGGACTGAAGTATTGGATTGATGAGTTTAGTTCAGGACGAAATACGAGAAGGGTTGTTGCCCAATCATTTCTTGGTTCAGCAGAGTTCGCGGAACGTTACGGGACAGATGTCACTAATGAGAAATACGTCGAAACCCTGTATACAAATGTCTTGGGAAGAAACTCAGATACAGAAGGATATAACTACTGGGTTGGAAATCTCAATAGCGGACTTGAAACTAGATATGAGTTGCTTTTAGGATTTGCAGAAGCAGTTGAGAATAAAACTCTCTTCACTGAAATGACAGGTTTTGGGTAACCACCTAAATATTCACCACAAATTTCTTCACTCTCATTACTCATAGAACCACCACTCATTTACCCCCATACGCCGCTTGAATTTAACTATGCTTAAAAAGATCAAATCTATCACTTTGATTTTTAAAAGCATGGAGTCAAGGTCTAACTGGAATACCTGTTATAGATGCATGCATGAGATCCCTAAATAGTCATGGGTGGATTAATTTCCGAATGAAAGCAATGCTCATGTCATTTGCTAGCTACCAACTATGGCTTCCATGGCAAGAGAGTAGCTTATGCCTAGCACGCAAATTTATTGACTACGAGCCAGGAATTCACTGGACACAATGCCAAATGCAATCTGGTACGACAGCTATTAATACGATTAGAATTTATAACCCAACTAAACAAGGATATGATCATGAGCCGGAGGGAATATTTATTCGAACTTGGGTAAAAGAATTACAATACCTTCCACGCAAATTCATCCATGAACCATGGAAAATTGATCTATTTCGTCAAAATGATTCATCATTCGTTCTTGGAAAAAATTATCCATTACATATTGTAGATCCAATTATTAGTACAAAGACAGTACGAGCAAAGCTAAAAGAGATAAGAAATAAACTAGGCTTCTTTGACATCGCTAATAATATCCTTGAGAAACATGGCTCAAGAAAAAGGAGAAAGTCAAAGTTGAAAAAGAAGCAAAACAATCCCGATGTACACAATCAATTAACCCTCAAGCTTTAAAATTACAGAGTTGATGAGTTCACGGAGATTCTTGGTAAAGATAGAAACGATCAAACCAGCAGAAGAAAGTCCCAGATGGATTGGATCAAATTAGTTTCACAATGCCAAAGAACAAGCTGAACTCCGAACAACGATTTATTAGGAATCTCCTTATTGGATTTTTCTCAGCATTGTTTATTGTCTTGGTACTAGCGATGACTGCGCTGTTCCAGACACTGACTACTTATCCAAGTGCTTCTAATCTGCCAACAGTAACCATACAAAAGTGCTACGACGGAGATACTTGTACAACCACAGAAGGAGAAAAGATCAGACTTGCTTGTATTGATACTCCTGAAATGAGAGGCAAGAAAGCTGATCTAATTCCTGCAAAAGCAGCAAGAGACTATCTCAATGATTTAGTTGCTGGATCAGCAATAAGCATTCGCCGTATCACTGAAGATCGATATGGAAGAACAGTCGCTGAATTATCCAAAGGTCCTATGAATATTCAAGAACACCTAGTTGAAAAAGGCTTTGCGAGTATCTATGAAAGGTATTCAAGTCAATGTGAGTGGAGCATGAATTAATTATGAAACTCCGCAATACTGCTATAGCTTTAGGAATTGGTGCCGCAACTGCTACTGGTTTATCGCTGCTGCAAGTTAAGAAGGATCTTGTTGTTGGATCGACTGCTGTAGTTGTCGGTACAGGATTAATGATTTCTTTAAAAGACAAGAATGATATAAATCTAAAAGCAAGAAACTATGAATATTTTTTTAATAGAGCACAAGATAAATTTGAACTTGCAGATTATGAAGAGGCAATACTCGAATACAACAAAGCATTGGAACTTTCACCTAAAGAGATTTGTCTTGTCTACTCAATGCGTGGAAATGCAAAACGTAATTTAGGTGATTTTGATGGCGCAATCTCTGATCAAAATAAGGCATTAGATTTTGATCCTTTATATGCCGATGGATATTTCAATAGAGGTATTGCCAAGTTTAAAAAGGGAGATTTTGATGGTGCCATTCAAGACTATTCACAAGTTCTAAAAATTAACCCAGAAGATTCAGATGCATTTTTTAATCGTGCCAGTGTAAAAAAAGAAATTGGAGATATAGAAGGTGCTTGCAAAGACTGGAGAAAAGCAGATGATCTTGGGGATGACGATGCTAAAAAATTCTTAAGGGAGCATTACGAGTGAATCTCTTCCTTGCTGTCTTTATTCCAATACAGATACGAGCATGAAATATATCCAAGAGCATTAATGTCTGAAAGGTGATTACGTATAGAGCTAGGACTAGCTTCCCCCCCATGGGGTCCCATAAGGTCGAAAGTTAGGCTTAAATATGTCGTTTAGTATGATTACCAATCTTTTTTAATCTCTATAACTTACTGCTATTACAAGCTTTTTAGTCTAAGTTGTGTAATCGGCATTGATTCACAACATCCACTTTTGTGATTCACTACATCCTTGAAATCATTGGTGTCAATGTCTTTAGACTTTAGAGCAATAGTCACAAAATAATCACACTCTCTCTAAAAATAATCACACTTTACTTTTGAGATGTAGCACAACTTATATCTACGGTCATGCCGCTTCCTTCATGACCGACTCCTTAAAAGTAATAAATTAATCTCAACTTCCTTTGTGCATAGAAGGCTATTTACCTATGAAGAATGAAGAATTAATCACTTCATCCCTATTAGTCAAATTACTTTCTATTCAGCAACTCAATCAGACCAATTGGCGTAAAAATAAATGATACTAATCGCCCATCAAAAAGCACCGCAGGAGTAGGTTTGACAATCAGCAATCCTCCAGCTTTTTGAAACTCATTGATCTTGTCATTTATATCTTCAACTTCGTAACAATAATGATAAAGGCTAATACCTTTTTTTAAAATAGATTCGACTGCCGGTCCAGATACAAGCTCTATTGATAAGCCCTCAACTATTTGAATCATAAGAAGGTTAGCCTTTAAGTTTGGATCCCAGACAGGACCTATCTCACTAATTGCTGTGTGTGTAGAAAGAACAAACTCTTTTGACTTTTTAATATTTTTAGTTGCTATTCCTAAATGATGTAATTTCATTTTGATTGAAAACAGAAATTCGGTGATTAGTCTAAGCCTTGATTTTTGATTATGAATCTTTTTTCAAATATAATCATACCAATAATGTAATACAAGCATGCCCTTTAGGCTAGTGATAGCAATACTTTTGAATCATCATAGTTTTCAGGTAGTATAGTCGGAATTGATACGTACATAAGGATCAAAACCCAGTGATAGCAGTTGATTATAAGGATTAAGTTAGTGGTATTTTAGTGGTATATTTGCAGTTGTTCACCCGAAAACCCAGTTGTCAAAGAATTACCGGTATTTTAGTGGTATATAACTAACTCATGTAGATAATATAAAAAATAAAATTTTACTTATTTTCATTTACTTTAAATAAATTTCGGTATAAAAGGGTAGATATCAATTTTATATAGATAATTTTCACCAATATATTAAAGAAATGAAAATGGTGATTAACTATTAAAAGTACTTATATTGTAGCGACTATCACTTGTCATGATATTCAAGAAAATTCATTATTAATATTATTAATTATTAGGCTTAAACAAATGTCTGATTCCTCTAGTGAAATGACTCCGCAGGAAAAAATTATTCAAGATAGAGTTAATCAATCTAGAAGTTTCCTCAGATTAAATGGTTTCAATCAATCATTAGGAGACCTTTGGAAAGAGATAAAGGAGGATTCAAAATATGATTTATTATAAAAATTTTTAGAAGTCTTCTAAGATTTAAAATTTTAGCAATAAAAATAAATGAACTCGATCGCACAAAAACACAATTTTTATTGTTAATTTGCATACATTATTAATCATGCAATTTTGTAACTATTCTAACTGAAACAATCAAGATTTAATCGTATTAGTTAATTAGCTATCTCATGAATATCTCTCATTAGATATGCCTCTCTTTACGTTGTTAAATTTGTTTCTATGTCATTTCCTGAATCAACTCAATTATTATTAAAAGCAAAAAAAGAAAAAGGATTAACCTTTGCAGATATTGGAATTCTATTAGGACTAGATGAAGTCTGGGTTGCTAGTCTTTTTTATGGACAATCAACTGCCAGTGATGAAGAGGCTGATAAATTATTAACTACTTTAGGACTTGGTACGGAACTTAAAGAGATATTGACAACTCCACCAGTAAAAGGATCACTAGATCCAGTAATTCCCACCGATCCATTGATATATCGTTTTTATGAAATCATGCAAGTTTATGGCATGCCAATGAAAGACGTGATTCAAGAAAAGTTTGGTGATGGGATCATGAGTGCAATAGATTTTACAATCAATGTAGATAAAGTCGAAGATCCGAAAGGTGACAGAGTGAAGGTTTCAATGTGTGGGAAGTTTTTACCCTACAAGAAATGGTAAAGATTAATTCTTTTCTTTATGTTCAAGTGGTATAAAAGTGGTATATTTGAAAAAGCAACCCCTCAAATCCGTTCCAGTGGAATAGATCTCAGGCTAAGTGGTATAGTCGGCATTGATGTTGATATAGAGAAAAAATCAAGTCATAGCAATGGATCTCGGGAGGCAAATTACCGGTATATTGGTGGTATATCGTCATTTCAGTCGGTGAGGATCCAGTCATAGAGGAACCACCGGTATAAAAGCGGTATATGACAACTTAATTTAGATAATAATTAAGAGCAATCATTTTCTACAAAAAAATATCAATCAAGAGACAAACTATGTAAACAGGCATAATAGAAAGACGATCAAATTGCCAGAAAAAGAATTGGCGACCTTTGACGAGTTCTATATATCACTGGATCCCGATTCGGATATTAGAGGAAAGCAGTTTGAAAAATTCGTTAAATGGTTCCTAAAGACTGATCCTGTCTGGAAATCTCAAGTTAAAGAAATCTGGTTATGGGACGAGCATCCAAACAGACCTGAGTGGGGACCTGATTGTGGAATCGATCTGGTCTTCAACGATCAGGAAGGAAAATGTTGGGCAGTACAAGCGAAGTGCTTCTCTCCAGAGAGGAGCATCAAGAAAGAAGATATGGATAGTTTCATTGCTGAATCATCAGACTCAAGATTCCAAGGTCGACTACTCATTGCCAGTACAGATCGTATTGGGACTAATACTGATCGAGTTCTGAAAAGACATGAAGTAGTTAGGTTCTTACTAGAAGATTTTCGAACTTCTCAAATCATTTTTCCTGAGTCTCCAAAAGACTTGTCCAGCGGAAGAAGAAAAGATCTCAGGACACCTCGTCCTCATCAAGAAGAAGCAATTTCTGCAGTTGTGGGATGCAAAAATGTTCCGTCTCTATAACGCTGCATTCAAACGACTTCCTGACGCTGATGGTTTGAAGTATTGGATTGGGAAATATAGTTCTGGGGAAAATGATGAACGAGCAGTAGCATCTTCATTCTTAGTTTCTGCAGAGTTCAAGCAACGTTATGGAGAAAATGTCTCTGACACTATTTATCTCAACAATCTCTATCAAAATGTTCTGGGAAGATTACCTGATACAAGTGGGCTGAACTATTGGTTAGGTCAACTCAATAGTGGCGATGAAACACGGTATGAAGTTCTCTTAGGTTTTTCTGAATCAGATGAGAATAAAACTCTCTTTACTGAAATGACTGGTTTTGGTTAATCACTTAAATATCCACCACAAATTTCTTCACTCTCATTATTCATACAACCACCACTCATCCCCCCATACTCCGCTACTGTTTAGCTATGCTCAAAGGAATCAAATCTATCACTTTGTTTCAATCCAACTATGTGCGGATTATGTGTGAGTATTGCGTAGGCAGCTGAATTAGAAAGAACTAAATTCCTTTTATACCAATTAATTTGAGGTTACTTTGTATAATCGGCAGAGACCTCATCCTTAACCTCAACTTAATTTGAATAGTCGGTATTGATCTAATCCGCAACTCTAACTTACTTCTCTTTACAGAGATTTTATTGCCTTTAGGAGACACGAAAATCTTCTCAATTATTTTTCCTTCTCTTACAATTATTCTAATTGTTTGTCCTGAAAATCTACCCTGAAACCAATCTATAATATCTGGATAAAACATATCATTTTTTTTAGTAGACATTCTTGAAAAAGCAGGTATAAATTTTGTTGAATTAATTTTGCTTTCAATAGATTCTTTAGATTGATTTATTAAATTATTAATTTTGTAGCGAATGAGCTCTGTTTCGGTTGGTTCTCTATGAAACCTTGATGCTAGCTTCCGATGAATTAACTCGTATTGGGACTCAAATCGTTGTGTAACTCGATGGTATTTGGATTCAATTTTCTTTTGCTTACTCTTCAGATAAGTCAAAACAGGCATCTTCAATATCTTCGACTAAACTTATATATCGCATATTTGGATATAAAACCAGCTAATGAATGCTGATAAAAATACTGTAAAAAAAACTACTAAAGAAAACATCTAAAATAACTTTATCGACTTTGACAAATTTTTTCTGGCTTGAAATACCTACAAAGAATCGATATAACTTGTACAACTTTTCTTTTTATAATGCTAAATCTTATTACGATATCGATAAGTTTATTTTTAATAATACTTACTGGATGGACTATCTCAACTTACTTTATAAAAAAAGATTCTCAAGAGGTAATCAAAGAAGAACTGACCAATTTATTTGATATTTGTAAAAAGTTTTTCTTATCTCTAAAAAATCTAATAGGAATTTTAACAAGTAACTCTCTTTCACCTGAAGAAAGAGATATAACCTCTATGGAAGAAGCTGTATCAAAGAAAGATGAGCAGCTATTAAATGTAGTCCAACCAATTAATGAAATCAAAGAGAAATCAGAAGAGGTAAAACATGATGATGACGATGGTGACGACGCACTTTCTTCATTTAGTCCAGAAGTCGTAGAAGTGATTAACGAAGAAGAGGAAAAAGTTGCATAAGTAAATTCAATAGAATCTAAAAAAACTTCTTCACTCTCATTATTTACAGAACCACCACTCATTTACCCCCATACGCCGCTTGAAATTAGTTATCTAGAGAGAAAGCATATCTATCTCTCTAAACAGATTCAACTATGTGCGTATTAAGTGGTAGCATTGCGGTAGCACCTAAATCAGACAGCCATAAATCCCTTTTATATCAATCAGTCTCAGCTTACGTTGTATAATCGGCATTAATGTGGATGTAATAGCTTAATTCCTGTTATTACAGGGTTTTAACCATTCGCTTATAGCGTTACCTTAGTGTTACCCTTAGTACATAATGCCTGAGAAATCAGTACTCGACGTACAGGTGTTACCCAATCGTTACCTTTTAGGCTAATTCCTACTTCTCAATCCACTACTAATAACGTCTTAGATAGAAAAGATATTCCAGGTGATACCAATGCCTACATCTATCGTAGAGCGGATAAAGGATCTAGATGGCACCTATATTTCTATGATCGAGATAAAGGTAATCGACATCGCTTTGCACTAAGAACTAAAGAGAACACATTCCCAGAAGCAACAATCAAAGGACAAGATCAAGCTTGGTTATTAGGTGTTGAGAAGTTCATTGAACTAAAAGGCAAGTCAGATCGAGGGGATGCAATTAAATCCCTTACCTTTGGGAACTTGATCCAACAGTTTCTAGATAAGGAGAGAAAAAGAATCAGCAGTATCCCTCAACAAGGAATCACAAAAGCTCGATATCGACTGCTAGAGAACCAATGTAGATGGCTTAGGGACTATATCAATGATGATAAAAAGCAAATCCATAAGCTCAAACGTAATGCTTTCTTGAACTACGAAACATGGAGAAAAGAAAGAGCCATTGAATTTAAAAAAGAGATTCCGCAACAAACGACTATCAACCAAGAGATGTCTTGCCTGAGAAGAGTCTTTTCAGAAGTTGCTGTGACTCATGGATTTATCAGTAAAGATACCGTCCCTGACATTCCCTCTATCCGATTGCCTAAAGATCAAAAACACAGAAGAGATGATCTCACTGCCAAAGAATGGGAAGAACTAGAGAGAGTTGCCAGGCTGTATTGGATCAAAGGAACAACAAGAATCCTCGATGAGAATTACACAATCACCAAAGATAAGAATGGAAAGTATCAAACCAAATCAAACCAAGCATTTGGAGGGAAGAGAGGTAAGAAGCAATTAGTCCATCGAGAGCTTGCTTACTTAGCCATGAGAGTGGCTATGGATACTGGGATGAGACCAGGTAGATTACGAAAATTGAAATGGAGAGATATCGGTGAGAACACCGCAATACCAAAAGAAGAAAGAAAGATCTGGGTCAATATTGATGTACCAGCCGAGAAGACCAAGACTGGTAGGTCTTACAGAGTTGCAGCTCCAATTGCCAAGTTCTTAGAACGAATACGAGTGATCACTAAATACAAAAAGATGGATGACTATATCTTCACTAATCAGGACACAGGCAAACAGATCAGTGAAAGAATTTGGCAAGATTCAATTGCTGATCTGTTAGTCGAAGCAAGACTTGCTGACTGGCGAGAGGATGCAAATAGTCAAGTTAAAAAGGTAGTCATTCACTCAGGGAAGAACATCACCTGGTATAGCTTCAGGCATACATATATCACCATGCGTTTATCAGCTGGAGTTCCTCTCCCAACAGTTGCAGCTAACACCGACACAAGCATGAAATATATCCAAGAGCATTACTTCCATTACAGAGCTGATGAGTCCACTGAGATCCTTGGTCAAGGTCGAAAGATCAAGCCAGCAGAGGAAAGTTTGAGGTGGATTGGGGCCAGATAGGTTCGATAAAGGTATTTCTAGAAAACTAGATCTACTAGGCTACAATCAAAGTATTGATCAGATAAAGAAAAGGGTTAGATGTCATGAGTCATGATCCTATCTGGGATGTCATCCGATCAACAATTACTCCTGGTTCAGTATCTAATGAAGTTGGCTCTATTACTCTTAATTCTGATGGAACAATCAGCGTAACCGGTTCTTACACAAGTGATCTGAATTCAGATCAGACGGCAGCAATTAATGGTGGTGGCTTTACGAAAGTATTTGCCGGTGGATATGGAATGTATGCAGCCCAAAGAAGTAATGGTTCACTATTAGTTCTTGGTTATGCAACTAACGACAGTGAAGAGCAAAGTACCGTTCAACAACTTTTATCCAGCAATATTTCTGATGTTCGCTTTAACTATGCAGCAGGAGCAGCTAAAACGACAGATGGTTCAATCATTACATGGGGACATGATGGCTATGAAAATCAAGTCCATAACCTTTTTGGTGAATATGTAATCAATGTAAGAGGACCAGGCGAGGAGGGTGAACAACTAAACCCTTTTTTCAATATAACTAACGTTGCGAGTGGTTCAACTTTCTATTATTCGATTAGTGGAACAGGAATCACTAGTTCTGACTACTCCTATGGTTCCTTAAATGGCTCTATTCAAGGAGGTTTTACAGAAATATTCATGAATGTTGCAGATGATCAAACTACAGAAGGGACTGAAACTTATAATGTCAAGCTATTTTCTGACTCAGCTCTTACAAGACAAATTGGAACTACCTACATAGGAACAATTAAAGATACATCTAAAACTCCTTCTTATACCATCAGTCCCTCTACAACCTCAATAAATGAAGGTGAAACATTAACAACATCCATCTCAACAACGAACGTTGCTGCAGATACGACACTTTATTGGTCTCTCAGTGGTACAGGAATTACAAGTTCTGACTTTTCTTCTGGTGCCTTAACTGGATCAGGAACTGTTGATAGCAATGGTGACTTCTCTTTCTCTCATGCTCTTGCTAATGACAGCGCAACAGAAGGGAATGAAGCCTTAAATATCAAGCTCTTTTCTGATTCAGACCGTACGACTCAAGTTGGAACAACCTCTGTTGTCACAATCACTGATACATCTAAAACTCCTAGCTATTCAATTACTCCCTCAGTGACGACGATCAATGAAGGAGAAACATTAACTACTAACATCTCAAGCTATATGGGTGTTGGCAGTCCTGCTGATACCACTCTTTATTGGTCTCTCAGTGGAACAGGAATTACTAATGCTGATTTCTCGTCTGGCTCATTGACAGGCTCTGGAATTCTTAATTATCTAAACAGCTCGGATGATGATGGTATTCGCATATTCTCTTTCGCTCATACCCTTGCCAATGACGTCACAACAGAAGGGAATGAAAATCTCAATATCAAACTCTTTTCTGACTCAGCTAGATTTACTCAAGTAGGAACAACCACTGTTGTCACAATCACTGATACATCTAAGACTCCGTCCTATACCATCAGTCCTTCCTCTACATCTATCAATGAAGGTGAAACATTAACCACATCAATTTCAACCACCAACGTTGCTGCTAATACCACTCTTTATTACTCACTATCTGGAACAGGAATTACTAGTGCAGATTTTTCTTCTGGTGCATTAACTGGATCAGGCACAGTTGATAGTAATGGCAACTTTTCCTTTGCTCATACGCTTGCAAACGATCTCCTCAATGAAGGTGATGAGACCTTAGAAATTAAACTTTTCTCTGACTCTGGACGCAGCACACAAGTTGGAACCACTCAATCCGTCACCATTGCTGGTGGTAGTACCATCTATGCCTTAAGCGTGGATAGTCCTTCTGTAGTCGAAGCTGATACGAATACCAATACTCTCACCTACACACTTACTCTTGATCAAGAAGCAACAGGAAATACCAATATCAACTATGAGACATTAATAACTGGTACAGCAACCTCTGGAGAAGACTTTGTAAAAACAGCTGGTGTTGTGACATTCCTAGAAGGTCAAAGCGTTGCAACTCTCAATATCACAGTCAATGGTGATGTTCTTTTAGAAGAGGATGAAACAGTAAAAGTTAAATTCAGTAGCACCAAATTGAAAGAAGAAGTGATTGCGACAGGAACAATCACCAATAACGACAAAGCAGCATCGACTTATAAAGCCTCTCTTGATAGCCCCTCAATTACAGAAACAGATACAGGCACCAAAACACTTGCATACACAATCAGCCTTGACCAAGAAGCAACAGAGACAACAACTATCAACTATCAGACTTTAACAACAGGTTCTGCTACAACAGGAGAAGACTTTGTCACTGCAGCTGGTGTTGTTACCTTTACCAAAGGTCAAAAAGTTGCCACGCTCAATATCTCCGTTAATGGTGATGCAGATGTTGAAAGTGATGAAACCATTCAAGTCAAGTTCTCTGGTGCTGCCTTAAGCAGTGAAGTCATTGCAACTGGAACGATCAAGAATAACGACATCGCAGGCACAGATTCCAACGACACCCTCAACGGCACTACGGATAATGACAACCTCAAAGGTGGTGGTGGGGCTGATGTCATTGATGGTGGAGCTGGAACAGATACCGCTACCTACACAGGAAAGTTCAACGATTACACCATCACGAAGACCACAACAACTATTCAAATTACAGATATCAGAGTCACATCACCTGATGGGGTTGATACGGTTCAAAACATTGAATATGTCCAATTCACTGATCAACTTGTTGCTTCTGACAAGGTCAATGTGGTTAAAACATTCACTGGTAATTTCAGGGACTATAAGTTCTACAACAAAGGGAATGATAACTATGAAATCAAAGACAGTAGTGGAATAAAGGATGACATTACAGGTATCCCCAAGCTCACCTTTGATGATAAAACTGCAGATAAAAGCGTAAGTGCTATCGCTGATATCAAAGGTGTCTTTGATCAAGTGACCGGCAAAGAGACTCCGAGTGGTGAAATGTTCCGTCTTTACAACGCTGCCTTTGCTCGCTTCCCTGATGCTTCTGGACTCGAATATTGGATTGATAAATTCAGCTCTGGAGTCGACGATGAAAGAGCTGTTGCATCATCTTTCCTTGTCTCTGATGAATTTAAAGAAAGATATGGAGACAATGTCTCAAATGCTAAATACGTCGAGACATTATATGTCAATGTCCTTGGTAGAGACTATGACCAAGAGGGTTATAACTATTGGCTAGGGAATTTAAATGCAGGAATAGAAACCAGATACGAATTACTTTTAGGATTTGCAGAATCAGCCGAGAACAAAACTCTCTTTACTGAAATGACTGGGTTCGGATAACCAATGAAATACTTTTTACTACTAGTTCTAACCACTTCACTCCTCTTCCCCACCCCATCACAATCAAACACCAATCACTTTGGTGAAGGAGGAGTTTTCGAATTAGATCTAGGCGATAGCGAAATACCTTTGACACCTAAGCAAGAAAGAGAACAAAAGCTTTTAGAAGAGAAGTTGAAGAAGAAACGAGAAAAATAGTCCAACCAACTGATTCTGTCTCCGACTGGGTTTAGCTCAAGTCGTCACCTATACAGAGAAAAAAGCAAGTCGTCATGTATACAGGGGAAAGTTTTGATTCGTCATGTATACAGGGAGAACACGTCCAGCTGGACGTTAAACGCAGCAGAAATAGCCTTATAACAGGCGTAGACCGATAATCCGAGATAGCAACGGATTCATGCTGCCAGTCATGAGTACTGGTGATCGAAGTAAACGAGATGCTGTCACTAAGACAGGTCAAAGACTTTGCTTTCTTTCAGGGTTGGGGACTCCCTATTTCTTTTGCGTATCCGAGCTCGGTAAAGCCTGCATGGCAGCATCTCTTAGATAAATCAAAAGCACTTAAAACAGCAATGTTTTATAGGGGACTTTTTTACCTTTCTTATTCCAAACCGGCTGGTGAATACCAACTTCTTAGAGAAGAAGAAGGTATGTCTTTAGCCTTATTCCATTATCAAAAATCAACATGAACTCAATTAAAATTAGAAGCGAGAAGGTACAACACAGTCCTAAAAAGAAACCTCTGTCCTATACACAGGCACTGTTGATATCTTCTGAATCAAAGCCTTCATCATTGAAGATTAAAGATAGATGACTATTTGAGTCCTTTAGTTTTCACCATAAATTTCTCTTCCCCATTAACGTATAAGCCAGGACTCTATTTACCCCTCATACCCCTTATTAAGTCGGTACATAGGACTAAGGAATATGTCTTTTAGTACTGTTACCTTAGTGTTACCCTTCTACTCTAATACCTTTAGATCACCTACTATAACTAGCTTTATACGCTACGTAGTGTAATCGGCATTAATTCGTACATATTCATCAGACAAGTCACACCCCCAAGATGTAGCCGTACCATTTCCCATCCCTACTTCTACTCTGATACTGATAAGATCATCGATCAAATATTTCCCTTTTAATCTGGCTTTCATAAAATTGCTTACTATTTGTCTATCAAAGCCTAAAGGTGTTCCATGAGAAAATATTTCATAAGGTCCAATCCATAATTTGACATCATTGATATTAAAAAAGATGCCTGCACGACCGAGTGCAGCAATAATTCTTCCCCAATTAGGATCGGAGCCATGAATTGCAGTTTTAACCAAAGAGGATGAAGCAATTGTGCGAGATATCACACGAGCATCTAAGTCGCTTTGAGCACCCGCAACCTTTATCTCTAGCAAACAATTAGCACCTTCTCCATCCCTTGCTATTGCTTTAGCCAAATATTGAGCTGTTATATGTAGTCCCTCTTCAAGGGTTGATAAATATCTTGGATCTAATTCTGCTCCAGAAGAAAAAGCTAAAAAAGTATCATTTGTACTCGTGTCTCCATCAACTGTGATGGAATTAAAAGATGACTCTGCAACTCGCTTTATCATATCCGACCACAAAACATGATCTACACCTGCATCACACGTAATATAGCTCAACATTGTTGCCATTGAAGGATGAATCATGCCTGAACCTTTAGCCATTCCTCCAATAGTTATTAGTCTGCCTCCTAACACAGCTTGATATGCAATTTGCTTGACTTGAAGATCGGTTGTCAAGATTGCATTTGCTGCATCCAAAGAGGCCTCCTTATCTAAATTGTTTATAAGGCGATCTAGATGACTATTAACCTTTTCAACAGGTATTGGCTCACCAATCACACCCGTAGAACATATCAAAACTTCATCATCAGATAATCCCAGGCGTTGAGCAAGCTCATAGGTAATAATTTCACTATCGATTTTGCCTCTACTACCTGTACAAGCATTTGCGTGTCCAGAGTTAATAACTACAGCACGTATTTTCCCCCCAGATGCCTTAAGTCGCTCAATACATAGATCTACGCAATAAGCACGAGTCACTGATTGAGTAAATGTCCCACTGCAATAAGCATTCTCAGGTGCAAACAGCAAAGCAAGATCTTTCTTCCCAGAAGGCTTCAATCCTGCGGAAATACCAGCTGCTAGAAAACCATCAGGTGTCGTAATACCACCAGAGATTGGAGACCATACAGAGGATGTCAAAAGACTCAAACCCAGAAGAGCATTTTTCACTTACTATCAATATTAATGATTGACCCAAAACAAACCAACAAACTTTGTCTTAGATGGGAAGGCAAGCAAAGAAGAATAGGTATCACTGGAGGTATTGCCAGTGGGAAAACGACCATTGGAGATTTTCTTTTTCAAGCCAAGAAATGGCCTATTTTAGACGCTGACTTATATGCTCATGAAGCATTAAGTGCTGAAAATCAAATAGCGAAAAAAGTCTTATTGAGATATGGAAGTAAAATAATTAAAAATTCAAGTAAAAATGATCGAATTATTAATCGCAAATCATTAGCCAAAATAGTTTTTCAAAATGACATTGAAAAAAATTGGCTAGAGGGAATAATACATCCATTCGTAAACAAAAGAATTGAAGAAGAGTTAACAAAATTGAAATCAAATTCTATAGTAATTTTGATTATTCCACTTCTATTTGAAAAAAATTATACAGGTTTATGTAGTGAAATTTGTTACATAGATTGCTCTAGAAGCATGCAATTAAAGCGACTGCAGTCAAGAGAAAAATTAAGTCTTGAAGAAGCTAATCAAAGAATCGATGCGCAATGGGACAGCGCTTTAAAAAAACAATTTGCAGATCACATAATTAATAATTCTAATAATGATGAGAAATGGAAAATGCAGTTAAAAAAATTATATAATTTCTAGCCTTGTAACTTTTTATTTAATAGTTGATTAGCAAGTTTTGGATCCGCTTTCCCTTTTGTTTCTTTCATTAATTGACCCACAAAAAAACCTAGCAATTTCTTCTTTCCAGCTCTAAAAGATTCAACCTCATTAGGATGATTAAGTATCAATTTATCAATAATTTCCTCAATAACTTTTGGATCACCAATCATACCTAAACCACGTTCTTTAACTAATTGCTTTGGAGAACCACCTTTACTTAATAGTTCAGGCAAAATTTCTTTAGCAATTTTTCCACTTATTTCTCCTGCATCAATCATTTTTAACATTTCTGCTAATTCATTTGGCTTAAAAGATAATTGATCAAATGATAATCTATTAGATTTAATAAATGCTGCTATATCTCCAGTTATCCAATTTGCTGAAGATTTTGCTGCTCCACCTTCATTAACAACTTTTTCAAAATATTTAGCCATTGAAGATTCGTCAGTCAAAACTCTTGCATCATAAATAGAAAGTCCAAGATCTGCTGCATATCTATTCCTTTTTGCAGCTGGCAATTCTGGTAATTCTGAGCGCCATTTTTCTTTTAAAGCATGACTTACTTCAATCGGACCTAAATCAGGATCAGGAAAATAACGATAATCGCTACTACCTTCTTTTGATCTCATGCTTTTAGTCAGTTGCTTACCTTCATCCCATAACCTCGTTTCTTGTTTTACTTCTTCTCCAGATTCATAGGCTTTAATTTGCCGCTTAATTTCATATTCACAAGCTTTCTGAATAGCTGAAAATGAATTCATATTTTTGATTTCAACTTTTGTACCAAATGGATCATTAACAGTTGGTCTAACTGAAATATTCACATCACATCGCAAAGACCCCTCCTGCATATTCCCATCAGATACTCCCAAATAACGCATAATTCTTCTAATCTCAGCTGCATACTCCGCAGCCTCTCTGCCTGTTCTTAAATCAGGTTTACTAACTATTTCAGCTAGTGCTACACCTGCTCTGTTGTAATCAACCAAAGAATGGGTGGAGCCTGACAATTGATCACTACCTGCGTGAACAAGTTTTCCAGCATCCTCCTCCATATGTAATCTTTCAATACCTATTTTTTTGACATAAGTTTCTTTGCCTTTTTCAGCTACTTCAACCTCTATCCAACCATCTTCTGCAATAGGTTCATCAAATTGAGATATTTGATAATTTTTTGGTAAGTCTGGATAAAAATATTGCTTTCTATCAAATTTACTGTGAGAGGCAATATTTAAATTCAAAGCCATCGCTGCTTTTACTGCGTATTCCAAAACCTTCTTATTTAGAACTGGCAAAGTGCCTGGTAAGCCACATACCACTGGGTCGATATGAGTATTTGGATCGTCACCAAAGTTGGTTGATGCACTAGTAAATATTTTGCTCTTAGTCCCCAACTGCACATGCGTCTCTAATCCGATTACAACTTCCCAAGAAACATTTGATTCTGACATTAATTTGACCTAGATATATAAATCTTATGAAAGAAAAGCTCAGTCATGGAAGCTAACGTAATCTAAAACATTGAAAATAACATTTTCCAAATCCAAGCAATGGGTAACTTAAATGAAAAACCATTGTTAATACTCGGAGGAGGATTAATGGGTCTTGCAATAGCCCATGAACTTGCTCAAAAAGGCAAACGCGTAGAAATTTTAAGTAGAAGCAGAAGTGAAGCAGCAGGCTTTGTTGCTGCCGGAATGCTAGCCCCTCACGCTGAGGGGCTTAAAGGTGAGCTTTTAAATCTTGGTCAAAGTAGTCTTCAAAGACACCCTAGATGGATAGAAAGCATTGAGAAAAATAGCAAAATGTCATGTGGTCTTAAAACTTGTGGGATTGTTGTCCCATTTGAAAACCTCAAAGACTGTGAATCCTACCCAACATATAAGTTTGGTGAAAAGCTAAACAGGAATGAGCTCCTTCAAGAAGTTCCAGGACTCTCAGAAAAATGGAAATTAGGTTTACTTTTTAGACAGGACGGTCAAATCGATAATCGAAGACTTTTAATGAGAGCACTTGAAAAAGCTTGTGTTGAATTAGGTGTTCACTTTCAAGAAGGAGTTGAAGTGATTGAAATAATAAAAGATTCAAATAAATTTAATGGGGTCAAAATTAAAGACATTAATGGAAAAATCAATCATTTAACAAGCCAAGAGGCAGTTCTCTGCTGCGGAGCCTGGAGCAAACAAATATTTAAAACACTCCCTATTTTTCCTGTTAAAGGCCAGATGTTATCTATTCAGGGACCAAAACAGATTCTAAAAAGAATTATTTTTGGACCTAGCATTTACTTAGTTCCCAGAGATGACGGTCTAATAATCGTAGGGGCAACCAGTGAGCGAGAGGCAGGCTTCCAAAAAGGACTTACTCCAAAAGGACAAAGCGAGCTACAAAAAGGAATTCACTCTCTTATTCCAGAACTTAATCAACTACCTCATATGGAGAGATGGTGGGGTTTCCGTCCATGCACACCGGACGAAGGACCTTTACTGGGAATGTCATCAATTAATGGACTCTGGCTTGCTACTGGGCATCATCGCAATGGAGTTCTGTTGGCGGCGATAACTGCAGAATTAATTGGAAAATCAATTTGCTCGAGCTCTTTAAGTAATGAGGAAAGTAGTTTTTTGTCCCAATTCAGATGGGACAGATTTTAAAAACCACTCAAAAAAGATTGTGAAGTTCAACAATAACTTATTCAACTCTCCATGATTGATCTGTTGGAGTCCAATCAACAAGTTCATTTTTCTGAAACCATAGATCAATTTCAAATACTGCTGTATCAGAACCATCAGAACCATGAATGACATTACGGCCAATGTTCACAGCTAAATCACCTCTAATGGTTCCAGGCTCAGCCTCAAGAGGCTTTGTTGCTCCAATCAATTTTCTCGCACTTGCAATTACACCTTCACCCTCCCAAACCATCGCTACAACAGGTCCACTTGTTATGAAATCAACTAAACCTGAAAAGAAAGGACGATCTTTATGAACACCGTAGTGTTTTTCGGCAAGTTCTTTGCTGGGTGTTAGTTGCTTTAGGCCTACTAATTTGAATCCTTTGGTTTCAAAACGACCAAGAATCTCAGCGATTAAACCTCTTTGCACACCATCTGGCTTGATAGCAACAAAAGTTCTTTCCAAAGTCATTGCGATATTCAATAATATGAAGCCATAGTCTTCCTAAAACTACCCTCTTGGCAAGTAAAACATGACACTTAATAAAACTGTTCTTAGATTTAATTGTATTAATCGTGAATGATCAAAACTTGGCAACTTTGTTATCGCATAAATGGCTGTGAAAAATACTAATCAATCTCTCTCTTGGACCATCCAAAACAGCTCAGACCTCTATGGGATTGATCGATGGGGAAAGGGTTATTTCACAATCAATGAAAAAGGAAATATTGGTATTTGTCCTAACGGTTCCAAAAACAAATCTCATGATTTGATGGAACTATTAGATGAACTCGAAAGTCGAAAACTAAAATTTCCTCTGTTAATAAGATTTGACGATATTCTCGAAGACTGCTTAAAAAACTTACATAAAGCTTTTGAAAAAGCAATTAATGACTATCAATATCAAGGAAAATACCAAGGTGTATTTCCAATAAAATGTAATCAACAGCGTCATGTAGTTGAAGAATTAATCACCTGTGGTTCCAAATGGAATTTTGGCTTAGAAGCTGGAAGCAAACCAGAGTTACTCATTGCTTTATCAATACTAGAAGATCCTAAAGCTTTACTAATATGTAATGGCTATAAAGATCAACGTTATATTGAAACAGCTATTTTGGCACGTCAGCTTGGACGTCAACCTGTAGTAGTTATAGAACAAGCAAGTGATGTTGATCTTATAATCAAATCTAGTAATTTACTGGGAGCATCTCCACTTATAGGCATAAGAGCCAAACTATCAAGTCAAAGCAGTGGGAGATGGAGTAGCTCGATTGGTGACAAGTCGAAATTTGGACTTTCAATTCCAGAAATATTGAAAGCAATCAAAAGGTTAAAAGAAGCAAATCTTCTCAATGAATTAAAGCTTTTACATTTTCATCTAGGGAGTCAAATTAATGATATAGGTGTTTTAAAAGATGCCTTACAAGAAGCAGGACAAATTTATGCCGAATTAATTAATCTTGGGGCACCTATGGGATACTTAGATGTTGGAGGTGGTTTAGGAATTGATTACGATGGAAGTCAAACTGCCTCAATAGCATCTACTAACTACTCACTTCAAAATTATGCAAATGATGTAGTAGCAACGATTAAAGAGTGTTGTGAATCAAAAAAGATACCACTACCCACTTTAATTACTGAGAGTGGAAGAGCTATTGCTAGTCACTTTTCAATCTTAATCTTCAATATTTTAGGCAAAAATTCGTTACCTTCTGACATTCCTAAAGAAGACGAAAAAGAATGTCTCTCTGTCAGAAATTTACGTGAAACATTAGTCCATATAAATTCTCAAAAACTTAAGCAAGAAGAAGATTTAACCAAACTACAAGAAGCATGGAATGATTCTCTTAAATTTAAAGCAGATGCACTAGCGGCTTTTCGTCTCGGTTATATAGATTTAGTTGAACGTGCAAAAGCTGAGCAGTTGACATGGGCCTGTGCAAAAACAATTGTTAATCAATTACCAAAAAATATACTTCTACCTAAAGAACTAAAGAAATTAAGTGAAAGTTTAGCTGTAACCTATTACGCAAATCTTTCCGTATTTAGATCGGCTCCAGACACTTGGGCCATTGATCAAGTTTTTCCAATTATGCCAATCCATCGGCTTAGCAAAGAACCCAACAAACTTGGTCACTTTGCAGATTTAACATGCGATTCAGATGGAAAGCTTGACCAATTTATTGATAATGGAAAAATTAAAAATTTACTACCTCTTCATGAATTTATTCAAGACGAAAAATATCTAATAGGTCTTTTCTTAGGTGGTGCCTATCAAGAAGTCATGGGAAATCTACATAATTTATTTGGGAGTACTAATGCAGTCCATATAAGATTTACAGAAAAAGGGAAATATAAAGTTGAGCATGTCATTCGTGGGAATACAAAATCAAATGTTCTTGAATATTTAGAACATGATCCAGAAATATTATTAGAGCGATTACGAAAATCAAGCGAATCAGCTATTCAAGGCGGGTATCTGAAAATCCATGATGCACAAAAACTAATAGAACATGTAGAAGCAAGCCTCCGTCAAAGCACTTACCTACAGAGCTAAATTAAGACAATTGTTGAGTCAAATCATCATTAGCTTTTTCTAAAGCCAGATCCAACGATTGAGGTTGACTACCACCAGCTTGGGCCAAATTTGGACGACCACCACCACCACCACCACAAATTTTTGCAACCCCACTTATAAGTTTGCCTGCATGAAAACCATCTGAGACTAAATCAGGAGAAAATGCAGCAACAAAAACTAATTTATTATCGATCTCCTGATTTGGAATGCCTCCAAAAACAACAGCAGAGTACTTGCCTAAATGATCTATCAAACTTGAAGCCGCAGATTGCAATCCAGATCCGTCGACTCCATCTAAACGTCTGATTAATAATTTACTCTTACCAACAGATTTTGCATAACTCGCCAAACCCAATGCCTTCGCTAATGCGAGTTCATTCTTTACTTTGATAAGTTCTTTGGTTTTATCTTTTAATTCCTGTTGAAGAGATGAAACTCTATCAACAATTTCATATGATTGAACCTTGAATGATTTACTTAACTCCTTAACTACCAAATCACGCTCATTAAAATAATCTAAAACTGATGGACCAGCCATAGCCTCTATTCGTCTAATGCCTGAAGCAATACCTGATTCATTAATAATCTTAAACGTACCTAGTTGTGATGTGCGAGTTACATGGGTTCCTCCACATAACTCCATAGAAACACCTGGGACATCAACGACACGTACCACATCACCATATTTCTCACCAAACATTGCCAAAGCACCAGCAGCCATAGCCTCCTTAATTGGCATTGTTTTAATTTGAATTGGATGATCTTCGTTGATCCATTGATTTATTCGTACTTCCATATCTTCAAGTTCTTTTTTTGTCAAAGGTTTTGGAGCATTAAAATCAAATCTCAATCGATCATTTGAAACTAACGAGCCTCTTTGACTTACACTTGAGTCAATCGATAACTTTAAAGCTGATTGCAATAGATGTGTAGCGGTGTGATTTGATGTAGTTCGTTGACGAAAAGATGGAGTAACATTCATCTGAACAGATGAGTTAACTTTGAGAACTCCAGTATTAACAATTCCAGAATGAATAAAAATATTATTCTTTTTTCTAACGTTTTCTATAGACACCTCTAGATCTTGAGACGTTATTAAGCCTTTATCTCCAATTTGGCCACCCGACTCAGCATAAAAAGACGTTGTATTAACAATAATCTTGACTAAATCACCCTCAACAGCTTGTTTCACTAATTCATTATTTTTAAAAATTCCTATCACAGTTGAAGTAGTGTCTAATTTTTCATAGCCCTCAAATCTTGTTTCATCAAATAAAGAAATTTCTCTTTCAATTGAACCTTCTTCAGTTAAATCAATACTGACAGAAGCATCTTTTGCACGTTTACGTTGCTTTGCCATCTCGTTCTCAAAACCATTGATATCAACAGAAATGCCTTTTTCATTCGCGATCTCTTCTGTTAATTCCAAAGGAAAACCATAAGTATCATAAAGCTCAAACGCCTGAGCACCAGAGATAAGATCACATTCATAAGCTGTTATCTCTGCCAGAAGTTTCTCTCCCCGTTCAAGAGTTTCAAGGAAACGAGATTCTTCTATTTTTAACTCATTAAGAATGATTTTCTTTTTCTCAAGTAATTGAGGATAAGCATTTTTCATCAACTCAATAGCAACTTCAGCTAGCTGAGGTAAAAACGACTGATTTATACCTACCAGTCGACCATGTCGAATCATACGCCGTATAAGACGACGAAGAATATAGCCTCGCCCTAGATTGCTAGCAGTTACACCATCACAAATTAAATGAGTGACAGCTCTGCAATGATCTCCAATAATTTTTAATGATGTTTTATTTTTTTTATTTGTAGTTTCATAATTAATTTGAGCTAATAAAGCCGCTGACTCAATGAGAGGAAAAATAAGATCCGTTTCATAATTATTAGATTTCCCCTGCAAAATTTGAGCCATTCTTTCTAAGCCCATTCCTGTATCAATATGACAATTCGCCAATGGTTCAAGATTGCCCTTTAAGTCTCGGTTGTATTGCATAAAAACCAAATTATAAAATTCTATAAATCGACTATCGTCTTCAAGATCTAATCCATCAGTTCCTAATTCAGGTTTAAAATCAAAATAAAGTTCCGAACATGGACCACAAGGTCCTGTAGCTCCAGATGACCAAAAATTATCAGAAGCACCCATTCTGATAATTCTTTTTGCATCAACCCCTACAACTTCTTTCCATATTTGCTCTGCTTCTGAGTCTTCTTCAAAAACACTAATAACTATATTCTTTGGATTTAGTCGAAAAACCTCAGTAGTTAATTCCCATGCCCATTTAATTGCCTCTTTTTTAAAATAATCACCAAAAGAAAAATTACCGAGCATCTCAAAAAAAGTATGATGCCTCGCAGTTCTCCCTACATTTTCAATATCATTTGTTCTTATACATTTTTGACTGGATGTTGCTCTCCGCGTAGAAGACTCTTTTAATCCCAAGAAGATAGGCTTAAAAGGTAACATCCCCGCAATTGTCAATAAAACTGTTGGATCATCTGGAATCAAAGAAGAACTTGCTAATTTCTTATGATTATGTTGGGTAAAAAAGTTTATAAATGCTTCTCTTATCTCATCTCCAGAAAGGAATGGTGGATTCATTGAGGAGGAAGAATGTTTTTGCATACCTAAAAATTATCTCTAAAAAGGTTTTTGAGAACAATCACAAAAAACGTCAAATTTGCTCAACTCACCCTAAACAATAACAAAATGGAAACCCGTGAGACTTCGAAAGACAAAATATTCAAAAATATGAGTCAAGAACCTTCCCTATTGCAAACAAATACTATTTACGGGAAGCAGTATCACACTTACAAACCCCAATAGCCTATTATGGTAAAAAAAAAGATCTAGGTATTTTCACTTAGCAGCCTGATTTATTGCGACCTTCAGGCTTCTTCTAATTAATGTCTTTGGGAACATGATTTTTACTGAATCGACAGCTTTAGAAAATCAAAAAAGTGATGGTCCTAAGCTTTCACTGCAATATGAAAAAATTGCTGCAGATACGCACACTCTAAGGTCATTGGACTGGGATCGAAGCAGATTTGATATTGAATTTGGCCTTCGAAATGGAACTACGTACAATAGCTTTTTAATAAGAGGCAAAAAAACTGCACTAATAGATACAAGCCATTTAAAGTTCAATGATATTTGGTTTGAAAAACTAAGACAAGAAATCAATCCAACAGAAATTGATTATTTAATAGTCAGTCACACAGAGCCAGATCATTCAGGACTCATTAAATACTTAATTGAATTAAACCCAAATATTGAAATCGTCGCATCTAAAGTAGCTATAAAATTCCTAGAAGAACAAATCCATCAACCTTTTCGGTCAAGAGCAGTCAAAAGTGGCGAGGATCTAAATTTAGAAATTAATTCAATCAGCGAAATCGAGCACAAAATTGAATTTATTAGTGCGCCAAATCTACACTGGCCCGATACTATTTTTTCTTTTGATCACGGTACACAAGTTTTATATACTTGTGACGCGTTTGGTTTGCATTACTGTTCAGATAAATTGTACGACGAAAATCCAAGTCTATTAAATGAAGATTTTCGATTTTATTACGACTGCCTCATGGGTCCTAATGCCCGCAGCGTAGTTCAAGCATTAAAAAAAATTGATGCATTGTCAACTATCAAGACTATTGGTGTTGGACATGGACCAATCCTTAATTTTAATACGCAGTTATGGCTAAATAACTACAGAGAATGGAGTAAGCAAAGAAGTACAGGCGAAAATTACGCTGTAGTTTGTTACCTAAGCCAATATGGTTTTTGTGATCGGCTTAGTCAAGCAATTGCTCATGGCATAGGCAAAGCAAATGCTCAAGTCCAATTAGTTGATCTTATTGCTTCAGACACTCAGGAGTTAAGCGCTCTAATTAGTGACGCAAGTGCAGTCGTTGTCCCAACATGGCCTATCAAATCTGATTCAGAATTACAAAGCAATATTGGAACCCTACTTGCATCCTTAAAACAAAAGCAGTGGGTAGCTACTTATGACTCCTATGGCGGAAATGAAGAGCCTATTGACTTTATTACTAACCAATTAAGAAAGCTTGGACAAAAAGAAGCTTTTAAACCACTTCGAGTTCGTGACAAACCAAACAAAAGTGTTTACCAACAATTTGAAGAAGCTGGTACAGATTTAGGTCAGATTCTTACTAGAAAGAAAAATTTAGCCGCTACTAAAAGCCTTGATGGAGACTTAAATAAAGCGCTGGGTTGCTTAAGCGGTGGACTCTACATTGTTACAGCAAAAGATACTGAAGGCGAGGACAGTCGAGACGGTGCGATGGTTGCAAGTTGGGTTAGTCAAGCAAGTTTTGAACCCCCTGGAATAACCGTGGCGGTAGCTAAAGACAGAGCCATTGAATCACTATTGCAAGTCAATGATCGTTTTGTTCTGAATATTCTTCAAGAAAATAACTATTTGCACCTCTTCAGACACTTTTTAAAACGCTTTCCACCAGGTGCTAATCGATTTGAAGGAGTTGAATTAATGAATGATCTTGCAGCTGGGGGACCAGTTCTATCTGACGCGCTAGCGTTCCTATCATGTAAAGTTATTCAAAGGATGGAGACAACAGATCATTGGATCATTTATTCATTAGTTGAAAAAGGTAATTTATCTAATACTCAAAGTAAAACAGCAGTTCATCACAGAAGAGTTGGTAGTAATTATTAACAATGATAGTAGAAAAAATTTCTTCGACAAATTTAAATACTTTTATAAAAAAAACCATTCAGATTCCCATTGAAGAGAACTTCATTTGCTTAAGAAGCCTAAACCCAAAAAGAACAAGATTTGAAGTTGAATATTCGCTTGAAAAAGGAAGTTGCACTAATTCTTTTTTATTCAAGTCTTCTAAAGATGAACATTTTAAATTACAAGAATATATTTTAATTCATCCTCCTGGTTTAACATTTGAAAAAGAATTCTTAGAAGAGTTTGAGCCATTAATTAGAAGTGATTCCGCTCAAATAAAGTTAGTCATGGGTCATATCAATCCCAATAAAGTAGCTTTTGTGAAAAGAATGAATGTGAAATATAAAAATTTAACAGTTATTTGTTCTAATCCAGGAGCAAAATTATTCAAGGAGATTTGGAATTTACGAAAACCATCCAGAAATACAAATCCAAAAGAAGCATTGAAGACAGTCAAAGACCTTCCAAATATTCAAATTATTAAGCAATTAGAGACTCTGTCACTCGATAATAATTTTGAGATTACATTAATTCCCTCGCCAACAGCTCGTTGGCCAGGTGGACTAATTGTTTTTGAAAAGCAAACTGGTTTACTGATGAGTGATAAATTATTTGGTGCACATGTTTATGAGGAAAGATGGGCGGAATTAAACAGTATCAGTACGGAAGAAGAAAGAAGACATTACTTCGATTGTCTTATGGCACCAATGTCTACTCAAGTCAATAGTATTATCGAAAAATTTGAAGACTTTGAGATTGACACAATAGTGCCTGGACATGGACCTGCTATCACCGGTAGTTGGAGAAGTTTGTTAAACAACTATCAAAGCTGGGGGGAAAGCCAAAAATATAGCAATTTAAGAGTAGCTCTATTATTTGCTAGTGCATATGGAAATACTGCCGCTATTGCTGATGCCATAGCCAGAGGAATTAGTAAGACAGGCATCAAAGTGAAGATCATTAATTGTGAATTCACTGCATCAGATAACTTAATCACTGAAATTCGTAAAGCAGACGGATATTTAATTGGATCCCCAACATTAGGAGGGCATGCACCCACCCCGATTGTTTCAGCACTTGGCACACTTTTGGCTGAGGGTGATAGAGGCAAGCCTGCTGGAGTATTTGGAAGTTATGGATGGAGTGGTGAAGCTCTTGATTTACTTGAAAAAAAATTGAAAGATGGGGGCTTTAAATTTGGATTCGAACCTATAAAAATCAAATTTAGTCCTGATCCTTTAATGATTAAAAAACTTGAAGAAACAGGCATCCAATTTGGTAAGCAATTAATTAATGCGAAATTACGTCAACAAAGAAAGGCTAATGTTGGACTAAATACAAGTAAAAGTGATCCAACAATTAATGCACTAGGAAGAGTCGTCGGATCACTATGTATATTGACTGCTCAAAAAGGAAAAGAAGATAATTTAATTAACGGAGCTATGGTTGCAAGTTGGGTTAGTCAAGCGAGCTTTTCTCCTCCTGGTATTACTATTGCAGTGGCTAAAGAAAGAGCTGTAGAAAACTTACTTCATACAGGTGATAACTTTGCTTTGAATATTTTAGAACAAAACAATCACCAAAGTCTGCTTAAACAATTTCTTCAATCATTCAAGCCTGGAGATAATAGATTTACCGATCTTGAGATCAAATCAAGTCCAAGCAATCAGCCATTATTGAATGAAGCTCTAGCTTGGCTGGAAGGTACAGTTAATCAACGAATGGAGTGTGGGGATCATTGGCTGATATATGCTGAAATTAAACATGGAAAAGTCATTAAAAAAGATGGAGTAACAGCAGTTCATCATCGAAAAACCGGAGCGAACTACTAGATCCATTACACAATGACTTAATCCTTTTATACTTCCCCCCTGATTCACAATGTCTAATAAAAGCCTTCTTGTCATAACTGCTAGTAATGGTCAAAATCTCAAACTGGCCGAGAGATTTCTAGTCGCAGGTAAGGAACTAAATTATTCATGCGAATTACTTGATTTGACTGAATCAAAAAATGATTTACCTATATTTAATCCACGTCATAATCCCAAAGATAAAGCACCAGCAAATCTTAAGTCGATCAATACTCAAATGGAAAGTCATTCACACTGGGTTATTTGTGCGCCTGAATATAACGGTTCAATTCCTCCAATTCTTACAAATGCAATAGCATGGCTTTCTGTGCAAGGAAAAGATTTTCGAAGTTTATTTAACGAACGTCCAATTGCAATAGCAAGTTTTTCAGGAGGAGGATGTATGGAGTTATTACTTTCGATGCGAATTCAATTAACTCATCTTGGAGCGTTAGTCTTAGGTCGTCAATTAGCTACTAACAAATCAAAAATTGCTGAGGATAAATCAATCAACGCAATTCTAAATCAACTCCTACAACTAAATCACTCTCATTAAATTTATAGCTGATCATTACCGCTAATGAATTCATCATTAGAATTTAACTTATACCATGTCTCCAATATTTTTTTTGCCATAGGTAGAGCATGTACTGAGCCACCGCCAGGAGTATTCTGAGCAAATGCAACAACAACTATTTCTCCAGAGTCATAAGGTGCAAAGCCAGCAAACCATGCGTGGTCAGAACCTCCACTGCTATCTTCAGCAGTTCCAGTTTTACCGGCGACTGGAGGAAGAATAGAGGTATCTATATTTATTCCCATACCAGTACCACTAGTTACTACTTTTCGAAGTCCACGACGGATTGTCTCGAGTGTCGTATCTTGAATGTCTACTTTTTGGAAATATTTTTCTGATGTCCAGTTTTTATTGCCATCAACTAAATGTGGAGTAATCAAATAGCCACCATTTGCAAAAACTGCATATGCTCGCGCTAATTGCAATGGAGTAACCAGAACAACCGATTGACCAATAGATGCACTAGCCATATCCTCTACGATCCATGGGGTTTCTCCGGGGGTCCCCCAACCACGACCTTTATCAGCCCATTCCTCATTCCCTACTAAGCCCTTATTTTCATCAATTAAAGTTTCTATGCCGGTATGATTGTCGAAGCCAAGTTTGATTGCCGCATCATATAAAGCCTTAGATCCAGTTCCAACCCCGACTTGATAAAAAAAAGTATTACTCGATACTCTAAATGCATCTTCATATCCAATCCACCCAAAACCTCTCTTATTATATTCCGGAAAACAATGACTACCATATGTAATACAAGGAACCGTATTTAATTTTTGTCTAGCAGGAAATTTACCACTTTCCATACCTGCAATAGCAGTTACAGGCTTCCATGTACTACCTGGATCGTATGCATTAAATGCTCTACTCAAAAGAGGACGCTTTAACGAGACAAAAAGGTTGTCATATTGTTGATTAGTAAAAGGCTGAGAGAAAAAATTGAGATCAAAAGTAGGTTGACTTGCAATTGCTCTAATTGCACCTGTCCGTGGATCAATCGCTACTATTGCTCCTCCAACTTTATCGGACAAAACTTTTTCGGCAGTCCGTTGCAGCTCTAGATCAAGAGTTAATTTGATATCCTTACCAGCTTTAGGCAGCTTTAATCCTAGACTCCGTTGAACCGTACCCATTGCATCAATCTCCAGCATTTCCCCTCCCCATTGGCCTCTCAATTCAGATTCAAAAGCAGCTTCAATACCTTTTCGTCCAATTCGATCAGAAAATTTATAACCTTTTTCTGAAAGTTCAGAAAACTCGTTTTGAGTTATCAATTGTGTATAACCTAACGCATGTGCAGCTAAAGACTTATAAGGATAATTTCTAACTAAGCCGATATCTATCTGAGCACCATACAATTTACTCTCTTGTTCTTTAAATCTAATAACTTGCTCTACCGATAAATCACTCAATAGTACTTTTTTATAAGGAGTGTCGGCATTACTTCTATTAAATGCAATCTCTAGTTTATTTATAGAAACATTCAACAAGTCAGATAAAGTCTTTCTTAGATCAATCCATTCACTATTAGTTAAAAGCCTAGGTTGAATAGATAAAGAATAAATGAGTTTATTGTCGGCAAGAACAACACCATTACGATCTAATAATCTTCCTCTTATTGGTGGATTAGCAATTAACTTAATTCTATTTTCTTCTGAAAGTTTTTTATAGTAAGAGCCATTAACAATTTGTATCCAAAAAAGACGGGCACCTGTTACTGAAAAAATTAAACAAGTAAACAGAAAGAAAATTAAGGGTTGATTAAAAGCACCTACATGCTTTTTAGAACTGAGATGTAATTTTTCCCTTTTTTTCATTGCTAAAATTCAAGAGTTATTTATCATCTATGTTTTTTGCGCCATGAGTAATATAATGCCTCAATTTATCTAGTTCGCTATCAATTCTATTTAAAGTGGAAACTAAAGAATCTTGATCATTGCTGTCATAATCAGGATAGTTTTCTTCAACAGTCACGTCAACAGAAACGACTGGATAGCCTAAACCAGGAATCAATTTATCAATCTTATCCCTCACTGTCTTTGCAGAAGTTTTGCCATCAACCTGGAATTCTGAATATGGATCTTTTGATTTCAATACATCGATTATTTTTTGAAATCCACCAGTTTTAGCATTATTAATAATGCCCATACCAAAAGGCAAAGCAGACTCCATTGCAAATAAATGCAAATCCCTTATTTGATCTTTAGCCATAATGGCTTAATTAAAGCTACTTAAGAATACCTGTTTCTGACGTGGGAAAGTAAGGCGTACAACTATTATTAGAAATACCTATAGACCAACCTCCAAAGATTGACATCACAATTATTGCTGCGAATGGAAGAAAAGCTTGATGGGTTGTTTCAAGAGATAACCATTCTCGCCAACCTCTTACAAAACGTTCTCTAGCAAACCTATTACGCTCTTTTGATGCCTGATTGATTTTCTTTTTAAAAGATTTTTCTACCCAACGCTCAAAAGACTTTTTTTTAGTAACTGCCATTTTTCTCTCTACTTCTAGCAATTGCCCCGCAGTAAGCTGAGGGTGAAAAGTACCTATTAATTCCAGCGTTTTTAAAAACATTTCAACTGCCGCGTCTTTAATAATCCGCTCCTCCTCTTTTAAAAAAGTCCAATCAACTTCAGGATAAAAACGAGCTCTATTAAAATTGATCTGCTCTTCTCCTAGCTGCCCAGGCTCTCTTAACCATCTATCAGTATTGTTGTCAAAGCGTCGCCAATAAAGAAAAGGATTGATAAAAATAACCTTTCCTGAAATGGTAATGCTATCTTTCTGAAGCCGTCGGCTTAACTGCAAATCAGTTTGTTGTGCAACTGTCAAAAGTAACCAGCTATTGAACCAAGTTATCTTTTTTTTTTGAAGTAGACCACCCCCGTAAATAAGAATAATCACCATATCCGTAACAAATTCAAGCTAACTTCAAAAAGTACAAATACAATTTATTTTCATCTAGTTTTATATTCTTTTAATTTCACTGGAAAAGCCATATCAGACTATTTCATATACTAGATTCCATCTAAACATTAAACAAAACATACAAATTCTTACAGGAATAAGTATCTTCTCTAATAAGTTCCTGCAAAACAACAATTATTCAGTTATGTTCATCTCGAACATATTCAAACAAATACAATGCTACGAAAGCAAGAAAAAAATGCCATCACCAGAGGAGTTATCCTTGCTGTTGGCTGGGGATGGGGTTTAGATAGATTTTATGAAGGTGATAAAAAAGGAGGAATTCTCTCGATTATTGGTTGGGGCATTGTCTTCACAAGTTTTCTATTCCTAAAATGTTCTGGTATCGAATATGTTGATGGTGTAAAAGATTATAGCAACTACAGTCCAAACCCTCTAATCGTTCTTCCTTTGATTGCTGGTTTATACGGAATATATTTAATTCTTAGAAAAGGCTTTAGATTAGCAAAACAGTTTGAAAATGCAGAAGACTAAATAATCTTGCAGGTTATAAATCAATTCAGCCTCATGAACTAAGTCATTTTGTTTTTTAATAGTGACAAATAATCCTCTAAGGAGTAAAAATGAATTAACAGGACAACTCCTCACACAATCGTTCTGTTAAGAAAAAGCATCCAACTTCTTGTAAGAAGGGTGCTTTTTTAATGACTAATTTTGGAATTGTCACATGTGACAGTCAATCAACTCACCTGCTCAATTTTATATTTTGCAAAAAATGAGCAATTATGTATAGGTGAGGAGTAGAGATCCTCCGCAGTGGAAACAAGGAAACACTTGCGCCTGATCTCCAAAAAACCACCTTGTTAAGAACTTGGTGGTTTTTTTGTGCTTATTTTGACTTAGAAAAAGCACAACCTAAAAAGATAATGAGAGCGGTATTCTCTACAATTTTTAAAATTCTTTTCTCAATGAATGAATTAAATTAGATAATTAACTTAAGTATTCACTAAATGACTGAAGAAAATAAAGCAGACAAAAAGAAGTGCAGTGGAAAAGGTAAAGCAATGTTTGTATATGGCATTCTTCAACTAAGTTCTAGTGTGATTTCTGCTGTTGCTCTTGCTGCAATAGCCCTTAGTTTATGTTCTGTTAAACAAGAATCAAAAGTCTTCAACGAATGTGTTGAAGAGGTTCAAGCGAATGGAAAAAGCTCTTCGGATGCGGTTCGCTTCTGCAATGGTGGTAAGTAGTTGTTAGTCAATAAGTCAAAAGAATTATTCCAGTAATCAATCAAAAACAGGAATGGAGTGAACAATATTTCCCATTTTTTATGTCTTTAAGTTTTCCAGTATTGTTCCCACTTATCCTGCAATTGTCTCTGTGATAAAGAGTCATAGAAAACTCACCACTTTTTTTCTGAATTTGCATCAGCCCCCTGAATGACAAATGACACCATTACATTAAAAATCTATTATTACATGACTGCTTGGTAAAGGGTTTCTCGTTATTTAATTTGAATATCATTAGATCTTTTAACTGAGAGTAATCTATTCATAAATTGATGCAAGGATGTCTCGGTGAAATAAATTCTCCAACATGGATAAACATATTGTTTATTATCCAATGAGCCTCAAAACTATTAAAAGTATTTGTCTTGGTTATTTAGCTCTTCTAATAATTTTCTATTCGCCAAAAATAGATGCTTTATCTCATGAGTGGATAGCAGTTCCAAAAAGTCAATATGGAGCTCAGTTATGGGATAAAAACAGCATTGAGGAACATCAAGATGGATTTATACGAGTTTTAAGCAAATTTATTCCTAAAAGCACTACTGAAATTACTCAAGATATTCTATATACAATGGATGTTAACTGTTCGGAAAAATCCTTCAGAGATATTGCAGTAGGTGCAAAGAAATTTAATGAATTCAAAAATGAGGATACAGCGTGGAAAGATCCCAATGGAGACAAATTAATTTTGGGTGTGATTGATCAAGTTTGTGCTTTTATAAATTAATTCTTAAAAATGCATATTATTTTTTAACTTATATTATATTTTTAATAAATTATAGCTAGAAAAATTGAAAGGCTCGACTTGAGGAGAACAAAAGTTTTTACGAGATAAATATAGTCTTATATCAAATCATATTGAATGCTTAGAGTTTCTTTGCTCTCTCTAAATCAAAAAGCTTCGTATGAACTATATATATTATTTTTCTCCATTCACTTATTTTTTCATACCCCAATCAACTTTCACTCCAAAGCCCTCGGGTATATCTTCACTAAAATCTCTTAAATCTAGCCATTGAGTCTCATCATCTAAAGTTAAATTTTTAAACCTTCTTACATATACATCTCCAGCATAATCTGGGTCTTCAACACCAAAAAAGTCACATATTTCTTCAACCCTTGCCCAATGTTCAATTTCATTAGTTGCTCGTTTGAATTCAGTCATTTGAAATTTCGCTTGTTCCTCGTGACTTAATTTTTCTAAAACTGAAGAAGATACAGTGACAGTTGCAAAGTCCCATTTAGAGCAATCCTCTCCTTGAACCATAAGATTCCTTTTATTTAGCTCTTGTAACCAAACTTCATTCATAAATTTCCATGCTCTTCCAATCAACTAAAAGACTTTATTTGATTCAAACAAGTTTTCCAATACTGGTCTAACTGGGCTTCTAATTCAAGCTTTGATAATGAGTTAAAAAAACTTTCCATTTATTTTATGAATTCCATCAGTTGTACTCAATGAGACCATAGGATATATCGCTTCTTCTTTGCTGAAAATATTTTCCTAGACATGTAAAGATCATTTTTATTCAGTACTCGTTGAAAACTCATTTTAATACAAATCCTTTTTATTTTTATCTTGTACCCCAATTGATTCACTAAATCCAGATGCAAGTATTCCAGTAGGTATTGCAATTGCAGCAATACCCATGAGAGAGGTTATCGATGCAATGGTTTTTCCAACCGCTGTAACTGGTATTGAATCTCCATAACCAACAGCGCTGACAGTTGTAATTGACCACCAAAGACATCTTGGAATTGAACCTAACAATCTTGGTTGAATAGAAGATTCAGCTAGGTACATAAAAGTACTGCTGATCAACAAAAGAATGACTGTATAAAAAATCGAAATTTGTAATTCTTGGCTTTTTGATCGAAATGCATAATTAAAGTGATAGATACTTTGCTTAAATTTTTCACTTCTTCCAATTTTTAATATTCTTAAGAGGCGAATAATCCTAAGAATTTTTAATTCAGCACGAACACCAATAAACGATGGGACGATTGCAATGACATCAATAATTGCCATCGGTGAAACCATATAACGCAAAACACCTTTCCAGCCTTTCCCATATTTTTTTTCAAGTGGTGCGACCCATAAACGACAACAATATTCAACGCAAAACAAACCACCAATAATCCAATCCAAAAAATCTATCTGATCTCCAAATTGATAATCTATTGAGTTTTCAGTAATGACAACTGCGAAAAAAATTGAAATAAAAATGGTAACGCCACAGATTTTATTAAATAAAGAGGTTTTCACACTTGGTGAGTCATTTATTATCTGCTCATAGATTTTTAAACGTAATTCGTTCATCACTACCTACAGACTGAAATAGGAATATCTATAACTTAAACAAATCTTGTGTATTTTTCCTTTAATTACTTGCCAACCCAAAACATCAAAATAATTTAAATTACTAATTTTCACCTCACCCAAGTGGTCCCACTCAACAAAGAACATTCGCTTAGCAGTGAGCAATGTACTTCTTAAGCCTTTGAATTAGCCAAGTGTATTGAAAAATTTCTGGTGTATTAATCGATTAGAGAAAGTCCAAAAAGTTAAAAAACAAGACAAATGGATTTAGATGATTCAGCAGAAACTTGATGGGAACTAATTTACTAGCCTTCCGAATAAAGTGAATATAAAATTAATGAGGATGCTAGTTAAGTATTATTCATTTCTAGGGATAACCTTGTTTCATCTACAAAATGAATTTCCAGTTCATTACTAAAAATATCAGTACCATTCGAGGGGATGATAAGGGGTAAGTCTCTATAAGTAAGCAAACAATAGGCCATATTTAATTCCTTCGATGAATAACTTCCCTGATGAATTCCTCCCTCTGTCTTAAACTGTCCTGCTTCTGTTCTTGACCAAATAATAAACCAATCAAGTTTTTCCAATTTTTCTAATTTTGCTTCATTCAATTCGTGGTAATTGTCAGAATCAAATAACTCCATTATCGATGTCTCTACAGGTTCACCATCAACTTCTATTTCTCCTTCACTTAAGTGAATTTGATATTCCGCTGCACCGTCCTCCTCAAGAAGTACTTCATTATTAAAAGTTTTCTGTGCTAGTGCAAACATCTCTTCTTTTCTATCATCAAGAATCTTGCTGATCACCATATCTTCGTCCCAGTGACGCTCATCAATAATATATCTAAGTGGACCATATCTTTCGGAAAGTGCCTTATTAGCAGCATCTTTAGCAATTTTTGCTGCCTTTTCACTATCTTCATCAAGTTCATTTTTTAGACGTTTTAAGTCACTGGCTAGTACATCCATTTTTTTATAAAACTCGCCATAGTATTTTCCAGCTCTCGTTTTTTCAGTTGAGTAGAAAACCTTAATATATTGAATATCCCCATTGTAAGTAACTTCAAATGACATTAGATGCTAACTATCTCTTATTTGAAATGATCACCCCTTTTTTGAACCCTCGCCATAATTAAAATTTTTTGTTGGAATACAAAATTCGACCAAGGAGCGAAAGAAAGAGAATTTAATAGAGAACAAAAATTTCTCACTTTAAATATTGATCATGAATTAAACTTTTTTGAAATTACAAAATCTTTTGACTTTCAAGAGCATAAAAATTATTTTTCTTGGGAAAGATGTCCTTATACGAATTTTTTGTAAAGATAGGAAAAAGAGTATATAGAAAAGATACCCAATAAAAGCTTAGTTATATAGACATCCGTCATCCAACTCAAAATCAAAACCAAACTATATAAATCAAATTATCACTTAATAGTAGATGTTTCCCTTACTCACACTTAATAGCACTTACTAAAATTATTAAATAGCAAAAAGGGATTGTCCCTGTAATTTACTAAGTAGAACTTGTTTGAAAGCATATCTTTGGAATTTGCGAAGAGATATAAAATATTATGCTTTTTTAGTACCTGTGCCAATACTTAAACCCGCCATTAAAAGGTTTCATCTTGACTCCATTTCAATTATGTTTTGATTGTGAGGAGTTGAGATCCTCCGCAGTGGAAACAAGGAAACACTTGCGCCTGATCTCATAAAGAAACCGCCCTAACAGAGATGGGCGGTTTTTTTATGCCTTTTCTAGAGTAGCCGGTCATATTTCCACCTCCACAAGTTGTTTTCGAGTTACTGCCTTTAAGTACAGCAGTGGTTTTAATTTTCAATATCAGATACAACTCCTTCGGAAACAATGAAGACGATATTTGATTAGAAATAATTATCTTGACTTTCTTACCTTAACTAATACATTTGTATTAGTATAGCCCCATCACTAAAAGCAAGTGATCCACGAAGTGAGCATCGTGGTTTTTTGTCTCTTCTTTTAGGTGACTCCATCGGACATCAGTTATATGAATCAACCAATCAGAGAAGCATTGCCAACACCAACAGGATGGTTAGTCGCACCTACTAGAGATTTTTGTCTGTTCTTTATTCGTGATCCGAAATCGGTGATGGTTGCACCGACTGTGTTCACACAACTTTGGTATTGCAGTGAAGAAGGCATACCAACCAAATTAAAGAACACAAGAAAACTGGACTATGAATCTGCCCATGAGACATGGAATGAATTGCTATCTAATGATTGGGAATTGCTAGAGCATCAAATTAATGATACTGCTGCTTAGTCATCGAATCAGATATCTAAGAATTACAACTAGGGCGATGGCAATAATTCCATAAGTCCAAACTGAACCACTATTTCTTGAGACACGTTCCATCCAATCTGGAAGACCATTATTTTTAATGATGAATAGATAAAGCAATCCCAAGATCAATACTGGGATAACAATTGCTTAAATGAAACTCAACATCTATAGATTATAATTAGTGATTAGAAAATTAGATTCAGGGTCTTCTAAATGGATAACTATCAAAATGTAGATGTTGATAAATTAGCAAATATTTATTTTGATGGTAAAGTTATTAGTCGAAACATCTTTTTAAAAGATGGTTCAAAAAAAACATTAGGAGTGATGCTGGAGGGTGGATATGAATTTAAGACTGCCTCAAGAGAACTAATAGAAATCCATTCTGGAAAACTAAATGTCAAAATTGCAGGTGATAAAGATTGGACATTAATAACAGAGGGTATGGATTTTAATGTCCCAAAAAATTCTTCATTTTGTTTAGAGGTTTTAAAATTAGCAAACTACACATGCTCTTATTTTGATAATTAGAAAAATTAGAGTAAGGAAACACTTGCGATAGATCTTCAAAAAGACCTGCTTTAGAGCAGGTCTTTTTGTGCCTTTTTAAATCCTCAGGGCATAAGAATTTGTAGAGAAGGTGACAAGATGGCACGTGGAACTTGCGTGGAACTGACTACTCCAAAACCATTGTTACTCTGTCACATCAATCTCAAGTGGAACATCATTTTTAAGTGACTGACTATGTTTTTACTGCCCTGAACTATTCCCACTCAATAGTTCCTACCAAAAAGATTGAGGGTATAACTAGGTTCTCAAAGATTATTTTATCGTGACAAACCCGTAACAAACCGACAAAGTCCAGCAATGAAAAGGATTGGTATTGTTTTATGAGTTGATTTATTTAATAATCGTAAAAAAGTCAACTGAAAATAGTAGTTAATGGCTCTCTATCAATGGTAATGATTTTAGAAGGAATTAATCAGGATTTAAATTAGTAGTAAAATAGGAAGAGCTAAAAGAGAGAAAAAACAAGAGAAGATGAATAGCTCTAGTCAAGAAGCAGAAGTAAAGACGAAAATTACTAAGGTGAAAACATTCCCCGTTCCATTTGCTTTAGGAGAAATCAAAGAAAATTTTACTATTAATACAAGTACTCCTTCTAAACCCTCTAAAGAAGAAATAATTAAGCAAGCATTTGATTTCCATTCACAAGGAAATACTCAAAAAGCAGCACAATATTATCAATATTTTATTGCTAAAGGTTTTAATGATTACAGAGTTTTTTCTAATTATGGAATCATATTGATAGATCATGACAAATTACAAGAAGCAGAAATCTGCACTCGAAAAGCTATTAAAATTAATCCTAGTTTTGCAGATGGCCATTTAAATCTAGGAAGCATATTAAGCAAACTTGGCAAATCAGAAGAAGCAGAAATCTGCACTCGGAAAGCTATTAAAATTAATCCTAATTATGCAGAAGCTTATTTCAATCTCGGATCCATATTGATAGATCTTGGCAAATTAAAAGAAGCAGAAATCTGCACTCGAAAAGCTATTAAAATTAATCCTGATTATGCAGAAGCATATTCCAATCTCGGATCCATATTGATAGATCTTGGCAAATTAAAAGAAGCAGAAATCTGCACTCGAAAAGCTATTAAAATTAATCCTAATTATGCAAAAGCATATTCCAATCTTGGATCAATATTGATAGATCTTGGCAAATTAAAAGAAGCAGAAATCTGCACTCGAAAAGCTATTAAAATTAATCCTGATTACGCAGAAGCATATTTCAATCTCGGATCCATATTGATAGATCTTGGCAAATTAAAAGAAGCAGAAATCTGCACTCGAAAAGCTATTAAAATTAATCCTGATTACTTAGATGCTCATTTGAATCTTGGAAGCATACTGAGAAATATTGGAAAATCAAAAGAATCTTTTGTTTCTTACCTACGAGTAATTAAAATTAATCAAACTTATCCTCGTATATATTCCTTCATAACGGAATTGCTAAGAGATTCAGACCCTTCACAGTTAAATAAATCAAACTTAAAACATATATTAAATCTTCTTTTAGAAAAAGATAATTTATCTCATAAGGAATTATTCAAAGCATTTAATTTTTTATATAGAGATAAAATAATAAATAATCTGGAAATACTAGACTCAGGGCACTTCAAAAATAAATTAATATTTAATGATAAAATTTTCATTAATGCACTAAAAAAAATTATATTTAGTGATCAAAAATTAGAAGAAATTCTAACGAAACTAAGAAAAAATATATGCAAACAGATAATCAAAAATAAAAAGAATATTTGTTACTCTCAATTGCAATTTATTATTGCCTTAGGAGAACAATGCTTCCTTAATGAATATGTCTACTCTCTCTCCAAAGAAGAAAAAGTATCTCTTGATTGTATCATCCAAAGATGTCAAGAAAATGAATTAAATGAAATAAATTTGTCAATTTTATCTTGTTATTTTCCACTATATAAACTACTTGATCAAATACCATCTTTAAAATCTTTTTATTCTTCAGATCAAAGTTTCAAAGAACTAATAAAATTACAAATAATAGAGCCACTAAAAGAAATTGAATTATCCCAAAATGTCAAAAATATTGGATCAATTAATGATAATACTTCTCTAAGAGTAAAAACTCAATATGAAGAAAGTCCATATCCTAGATGGAGATATGGAAATCACTCAGAATGTCAAAAGATAACGTTTGTTCAAGGAGTTAATAATGAAATCAACCCTAATTATATAACTCAAACTTTAGGTGATGATCAATTACAAATTCTGATTGCTGGATGTGGAACAGGTCAGCAAATCTTACAAGCACAGAGGTATAAAAATGCTCAAATAACCGCTATAGATTTAAGTCTATCTAGTCTTGCTTATGCTCAAAGGAAGATAAATGAACTTGAAATTAATAATGTTGAACTAATTCACATGGACATCTTAGAAGTTGATTTACTGAAAATAAAATTTGACATTATTGAATGTGGAGGTGTTTTGCATCACATGCATAATCCCTCGAAGGGGTTAACAACATTAATGGGTGTTTTAAAACACAATGGATTCCTTAAGTTAGGTTTATATAGTGAGTTAGCAAGACAAAATATTATTTCGGCAAGAAAATATATTAATCATAATAAACTTAAATCAAATCAGGATGATATTCGTGATTTCAGACAAACTATCTTTTCTGGAAAAAGACCAGAACTTAACTCTCTATTAAAGAGTAGTGATTTCTATACACTTTCTTCCTGCCGTGATCTTTGCTTTCATACAAAGGAACACAGATTCACAATCAAACAAATACTGGAAATACTCCAATCAAATGAATTAAAGTTCCTTGGATTCTTACTTCAACAACCAGTTAAATCTCTCTATAAAAGATATTTCCCAGAAGATAAGAAGCAAATCAACTTACAAAACTGGGCAAAGTTTGAAGAAAAACATCCCAACACTTTCAGCGAAATGTATCAGTTCTGGGTTTGTAAAAATGAGAATTGACAAATTCCACACCCAAAATATTTAATTTTTATAGAGAAAAGCATCTTTCTACGATTTCTCCATGGAGACGGTAAAAGTGTGCCACGTGAAACCATAAAAATCAAATTATCACTAGAAAGTAGACGTTTCCGTTACTCCCACTCAATAGTTCCTACCATATATGGGGTATAAAAACGCAGTAATGACTGGGTTTCTTAAATGCAATATAGCACGGGAAACATACGGGGAAAGTTTATCCAAGGAAAAGTGGGGACTCATAAACCGTAAAAATAAATCACTTATAAACCCAGTTAGCAGAAACTATTTTTGCTTCTGGGTTACTTTCTTTTGCAATCTTTTTTGCTTCGTCCATATTTCCTGCAACGATTGTTTCTTCAAAAGTCTTCTCCTCCTTGTCGATCATCGTGACTTGAAATCTCATTACCAATCTGGATAGAGAACATCGTCCTCAATAAGGACATAAAACTCTTTTTTTGCAAGTCGCTTTTCCCATTCAAGAAATGAACTCTGACAATTAGGAGTTGGAGATTCTCGATATCCTTTCATCTTTTTCCAACGGATATACAACGCACCTAATAACCAACTATCAGTTAAAGACTTTTGACCATGCTTCAATATCTTTTCTTGTTTGCCATTGAAGTTTGCTGAATCAAGTAGTTCTTGCTTCCAATCTATTTGTTCTCTCATTGCTGTTCTTCCTCTTGTTCATTTTGCAGTTTTAGTTGCTCATATGTCTTCTTCAATCTTTTGTATTCCTCATGAAGTGCACCCAGTTGCCATGCGTCTCGGAATCCTCTTGGACCTTCCATTAGCAGTCTCACTACTTCAGGTTTATGTGTCTTCATTTCTAAGAACTCTTCTTGCCATGAGGTGTCATCCCATTTGGTGCTCATGCTTTCCCTCCATATTTTTTAAACTCATCCAATGAACTGACAACTATGCTCTTGTAATCCTCAGGGAAGCGTGCCTTCATGATTGCTGGAATTTCCAAGCAATCTGGATAGGGGTTATGCAAATAAAAAATAACTTCCTTCTCTCCCTTCAAAACAATGTAATTAGATAATCCACCTGCATAATTATTTTTTTTAGTCATGCTGCCACTCCTTCTCTTTCAATAATCTTTTGAACTGTAGATCTATTCATGTGTTCTTGTTCCTTTTTTACAGGGTCTCATCAGTTTGTGTTTCCCTAGTGACAAAAGGTGCAGACAGGAGTAGAAATGAAATAACAGAACAACTCCTCACACAATAGTTCTGTTGTAAAAAGGCACTCGACTTCTCGTAAGTGGGGGTGCTTTTTTAATGGTTGATTTTATAGAATTGGCACATGTGACAGTTGAGAAACTCATCTGCTGACACTTGAGACCCCTAGTTACGTCTAATAAGTTGATTTTGTGAGGAGTTGAGATCCTCCGCAGTGGAAACAAGGAAACACTTGCGCCTGATCTCACAAAGAAACCGCCCTAACAGAACTGGGCGGTTTTTTTGTGCCTTTTCTAGAGTGGTCTAATGATATTTCCACCTCCCCAAGTTGTTTTTGGATTACTGCTTTTAAGCACAGCAGTAGTTTTGATTTTTGATATCAGATACAACCCATTCGGAAACAGTGAGGACGATATCTAATTAGGAATTTTTTCGGATGCAGAACCTTTGTGAAATTGATTAGAAAAGGAAAAGCAGAACAACTCCTTACCAAAATCGTTCTGTAAATGAAGAGAGGGACTCAAGGTCGCTGAAGCAGCAGGGTCCCTTTCTTAATGCAATTTAAATGAATGAAATCAGTCTCCTTTATCGTGAATATCTCCTGAATAAGATTGAGGTCCTATCTCTGGTGGTGGATTATTTCCGAAGTTATCAACTAAAGCATCTGCCTCACTTGTAAAAAGTTTAGTGAACCATTGCTTAGTTGCAATAATTGCTGTCCAGATCTTGTCTCTTTTTCTGGTCATAGATATACCTCAAAAGTAGTAAGGGGGCGAGATTTTGGTCGCCCCCTTTGAGTCCATCACTCCAGACCTAAGGAAGTGCGTTGACTCCTGAGAATGTTTTACTACTACTGAATGGAAATTGCTATGGGTAAGAACACCAGAGTATTTCTACATTTGGGTTCTCTGTATAGATATTTTCTAAGAAGGGGAGTAGACATAAATCAAGAGTCATCGCACTCTCGAAGATATTAAAAAGGGGAAATGTGCATTGACTCTAAGGAGGAATCTCACACCTCCTGATGTGAACAGAGTCACCTTTCGTGCGGTCTCTGCAATGGTCGGAACAACCCAAACCCCTGATTAGTTTCAGGGGTCTTTCTTTGTGCGGTAATCAGAGTTAATACTTTAGGGTTTTTGTCCTATAGATTTTTTGAATTAGGAGGAGTAGATATAAATCAAGGCACTATTAGGAGGTCAAACCATGTCATGCGGTAATCCATTTAAACATGCAATCGAAGACGTAAAGGAAACATTCTCAAAATCTTGTGGAGTTCCTATGCAAGGGAACGATTGGTGCGATCTGGTTTCGAATTATGAAACTGATTTTGATGAGGTCGATTACGAGAATGAATGTTTGCAGTTTGGCAACTGCTCAATGGACTACTAAAAAACATTGAACTAACAGGAGATCTAATTATGCAAGCAACACGTAGTTTCAGATCCAATGGGTCGAATACTCTTTCATCGATCTTTCTTTGGTTTTCTGTCCTTTTAATCTCACTTGGAACACTTCCACACCTTGTTCCTTATTACTTTCAGTTGAAATATTGAGGTAAAAAGGATGATTCTCGATCTTCTCAAACTCATTCTCAGAAAACACAAAGATTATTGGGTGGTTGGTTAAACAGGAGTTTTTTCTCATGTTCACCTGATCTGAATTTGTAATAATGAATTAGGAGTTACAGCACCTTCTGTGGGTCAAAGTTAAATAAAGGATGGAAATTTAGTTCAATCAATTGAGTGCTTGACTCAAAGGGAGCGACCAAAATCTCGCTCCCTTCTTTAATGGAAAAAATAGATGACTTGACCTAATAGACAAATATAGTACGTTTGTATTAGTGTTATCCCCATCACTAAACCGACAAAGGAAGCACGAAGTGAGCATCGTGCTTTTTTTGCCTCTTCTCACAAGGAGAACCAAGATGGATCGAATTAAAACACCAAAAGTTGTTGCTCCAGTTGAAGCACTTGAGCATCCAAAAGAGTGGAGTTATTTCACTAATCTGGAGCTGGTGAAGTCCAGAGGAAGTTCAGTTTGTCTTACATGTGAACACTTCACTTATACGTGCGATAAATCATGCGTCACTCTTTTGACTTGTCCACTTCACCAACGTCTTATCCCTCAAGGTGAACATCTCACAAAGCGTTGCCTGAATTGGCAAAAGAAGAGGGTATTACAAATTGGATGGTGTCCAGAAGTTGCATAACAAACCAAAAATTATTTCCTCAAAACCAATGAAATTAACTACCACTGCTGATTCTGTGATGATGTTTTGCATCATCGCTTCAATGGCAATTTTTGATGCCTTCTCAACTCTTCTTTCGATCCTAAAGAAAGGAATATTTATTGATCAGAAATCGGTACTGATGCAAAAGACCAATAGCGAATTGAGAGCAATGCTGGTTGGCATAGACAAAATTTCCAAACTCAATAAAAAACAATTAGTCGATTTAGTAATAGAAAAAAATGAACTTTTTTGATACTAAGAATTTCTCATTGCGTAGAGAAGTCGTTCATAGATTCTCATCAACTAAATCTTAGAAATAAAAGCACAAGTGTAGAGAAAACAGACTATCTACAATTTCTCTGTAGAGACACTGAAAATGTCCCACGGTGAAGTCACGGTGAAGTGCCTGCTTGAGATCCCTTGTCACTCTGTCACTTCACACTTAAATAGTTTCTACGGTGAAGTATCGTTTTTAGTCTATAACTACTTTTTAGTAGTCAATGCTATTCCCACTCAATAGTTCCTGGAGGCTTACTTGTTATATCCAAAACAACTCTATTAACTCCCTCAACTTCATTAACAATACGGTTAGAAATTTTTTCTAAAATATCATACGGTAAACGAGACCAATCAGCCGTCATTCCATCTTCGCTTGAAACACAACGCACAACAATTGGCCATGCATAGGTTCTTTGATCTCCCATTACTCCAACTGAGTAGACAGGCAACAAGACAGCAAAAGCTTGCCAGATCTCGTTATACAAACCAGCATTATTAACCTCCTCTCTCACAATTAAATCTGCATCCCTTAAACAATTTAATTTTTCATAAGTAACCTCTCCCAAAATCCTTATAGCCAATCCTGGACCTGGGAATGGGTGTCTTCGAACAATTTCATCCGGTAATCCTAATGATTTACCAACTTTTCTGACTTCATCTTTAAATAAACGTCTCAAAGGCTCCACTAGTTTAAATTGTAAATCTTTTGGTAAGCCTCCTACATTATGATGACTTTTGATTTTAACCGCTATTCGTTCACCAGTTTTGGGATCAATATTTGTTCCAGAACTTTCTATTACATCTGGATAAAGCGTACCTTGAGCCAAGTAATCAAAAGGGCCCAAACGAAGACTCTCCTCTTCAAAAACTCTAATAAATTCTCTGCCTATAATTTTACGCTTTTGTTCAGGATCAATTACTCCTTTTAATTTTGAAATAAATCTTTCTCGAGCATTAATATATTCAACATTAATTTTAAACTGCTCATCAAAAAAAGACATTAAAAATTCGGGCTCACCTTTTCTCATAAAACCTTGGTCAATAAACATGCACGTCAATTGAGGTCCTATTGCTTTATTTAATAAAAATGCAAGAGTTGATGAATCAACACCACCCGATAGAGCCAATAAAACTTTTTTATCGCCTACTTGTTGTTGTACTTGAGAAACAGCTTCATCTATGAATAAATTTGTCGTCCAATCTGGCTCACATGAACAAATATGATATACAAAATTTCTTAGTAAAACCATTCCCTGAGTAGAATGAACAACTTCGGGATGAAATTGCACTCCATAAAAACTCTTTTCGTGAAAAGCAATTGCTGCTTCTAAAGTATTGGAAGTATGAGCTAATCTGACAAATCCCTTAGGTAATTCCTGAACTGAATCACCATGACTCATCCACATTGTTGATCCACTAATGACATTAGTTAATAAAGCAGTTGGATCATCAACTTCTAAAGGTGCTTTTCCATATTCGGCTTTACCAGTAGCAGGTTTTACAGATCCGCCTAACTGATGAACCATTAATTGCATTCCATAACAAACACCCAATACAGGAACACCTAAATTGAAAATTTCTTGGTCACAATATGGAGCACCTTCTTCATAAACAGATCCAGGTCCTCCGCTTAAAATAATTCCTTTAGGATCAAGAGAACGTAGTTGATCAGCAGAGGTTGTGTAACTCATAACTAATGAGTAAACCTCTGTCTCTCTAATCCTTCGAGCAATTAATTCTGAATATTGAGAACCAAAATCGAGAATTACGATTGCTGGATTACGTTTTTCCTCTGAAATCATTGAAGTCATATCAACCTGATGAATCCTTATAAAACATTCTTATTCAATAGACTAATTAAGAGCATGAGAATATGCCTATCACTTAAGCATTAACCCTAAAGAATTAATTTGTTTTATACCTTCAAAACCAGCCCAACGAATTTGTCTTTTACGGTCAAACAACACAGATCCTATTTCCATCGATGAAGATAAATATCGATTCACATAGCTCTGACTTTTAATTTCTATTTCTTTAGCCATTCGACCCCAAATCAAAGATATCGCCTCTGGGTTACTTACTTCAAGGGTTAACAAAGCATTTTCTACTGATGTTGATTTACTTATTAAATTAATCAAATCAAAAGAAATAGCTTCTCTAACTGCAAGTGAAGTGAGAATTTCAAGTCTTCCATCAGCGAGATGATGATGAGTATGAAAAACACCACCAGAGAGTTTTACTAATTTTCCATGATATCCAAATAATAAAAGTTTCTTCACACCATTTTCCGCAGCAGCAACAAGAAGAGGTCCTACCCAATTCCCCGTTTTAATAATTTGATTAGCTGGAATTCCAAATTTCAATGCTAAATCCATTCCATTTTCACCAATTACAAAAGTTAAGAATCCATCAAAGGCTGATTTAGAACATTTATCGCGCAAGATTTCTTTGCAGTTTTTCAACTGATCAGGAGAAGCACTAATTTGAGCTTCAGCCTGTGTCCCAATCAGAGACAAGCCATCTACAACTCCAAATGCTTCATTACTCGTCTTTAAAGCACGATCTTTTCCTTGAGGTAAAACAATCTCTATTTTAATTGAACTGCCTTTGGGTAAGAGGGGGTAAAGGTTTATACACAGCAAATCACGCGCAAAATTAGATATACATGGCAGACCAGATGATTTAAATTTACCTACTCCATACCCGGCATGAAAATCAAGCCAATCAGGAAAACCATTCTGAACTATCTTCCCGGATTTATAGTTTTCTTTTGTTAATTGAACATAAGCCCAAATTTCTAATCCTCTTGTTAGATCAAGAGATAACCCAGACTGACAATGACTGATTGCCAAAGCTTTCTCACCATTATCAAGTAATGCAGAAGAAGAAACGGGCACCTTAATTGACTCTTCTTTCTCTGGTAAATAAATGTTCTCGATATCTTGAAATTTATTACCAACAAGAATATTGGTTGCAGACTTTGCAGCCGCAACCACCCAAACAGGCAGAGTAAATCCTTTCAAATCATTGGAAGAGCTGACGATAGAAGAAATTCCTTAAATAATTTTTTAAGATAATAATAATCAAGATTTAAATAAGTAAATGCAGGACAAACTCAATCTAATGATTCCTGGACCAACCCCGGTCCCAGAAAATGTTTTGAGTTGTATGAGTAAACACCCCATCGGTCATAGAAGTGGAGATTTTCAAGAAATTGTAAAAAAGACAACTGAGCAACTCAAATGGCTTCACCAAACAACTGCAGACGTACTAACAATCACAGGGAGTGGTACAGCTGCGATGGAAGCTGGAATCATCAATACATTAAGCAAAGGTGATCAAGTTATCTGTGGTGATAATGGGAAATTTGGAGAAAGATGGGTAAAAGTTGCAAAAGCATATGGACTAGAAGTAAAAGTCGTAAAAGCCGATTGGGGGCAACCTCTTGACCCAAATGAATTCAAGAGACTTCTCAAAGAAGACAGAGATGGAAAAATTAAAGCAGTAATTTTAACTCACTCAGAAACTTCAACAGGAGTAATTAATGATCTAAAAACTATAAATAACGAAGTAAAAAGTAATAGTAAAGCTATTACAATTGCTGATTGTGTAACAAGTATTGGTGCATGTAATATTCCAATGGATGAATGGGGGATTGATGTAATAGCCTCGGGTTCTCAAAAAGGTTATATGATTCCACCAGGTCTCAGTTTTGTTGCAATGAGCAAAAGAGCATGGGAAGCAAATGAACAATCAAATTTACCTAAATTTTATTTAGATTTAAAACAATATTTAAAAACAGCAAACAAAAACAGTAATCCATTTACTCCTGCAATAAATTTATACTTTGCTTTGGAAGCGTCGCTGACAATGATGCAAAAAGAAGGGTTAAATAATATATTCGCCCGGCACGCTCGTCATCAAAAAGCGACACAAGAAGGAATAAAAGCAATGGGTTTAAACTTATTTACAAACGAAGGTTTTGGAAGTCCAGCAATAACAGCTGTTGAGCCTGAGAATATAGATGCAGAAACTATAAGAAAACTAATAAAGAATGACTTCGACATACTCCTTGCTGGAGGGCAAGATCATTTGAAAGGAAAAATCTTTAGGATTGGTCATTTAGGATTTGTAAATGACAGAGACATTATTAGTGTCATATCAGCTTTAGAAAGCACTCTTGATAAAATAGGAGAACTAAATGTACCAATTGGTAGAGGTATTGCGAAAACTATTTCAATCCTAAATAACGAATAATATTTAAGAATCTATAAAATAACTATCTAGTTTTAATTAGATGAAGTACTTGAGGACCAACGCTAAGGGCCTTTCTCTCTTGGTCAAGTACTTTCAAAATCAAACCAGCAGATAATTGCAAATCTCCTTCATCAGCATAAAATGATGCATTCTTAAAAAAATCACTAGCCTCTTTCAAAAATGCTAGTTTTTTTACCTTTATTGCATTCATTATTAAATTTGCAAGTACAATAAATTTTGGGAAACTAGTATATCAAAAAATATTTATAACAGTCATATCTAAAAATAAGCGATACCAAAAGTAAAAAATTTACTTCACAGATTTTTAAATAAAATTTTTGATCAATAAAACAAGCACTAGAATTAATGAATAAAGCAGAATACTAATACGAGATAAAGCTAGACAGAAGAAAGAATAATAGATAATTTAAGATTGACAGTTCTTTTAAAATCATGCCAATTGGGATAAAGCGAAACTTCTTACCAATTTCAATAATTTGTTTAGTCTGTAGTACTACTTTAGGTTTAAAAGTTAATGGAGCAGTAACAAACGGAGCAGACATATATTGCTTTATGAGGAATGGGGGTAATACTCATGAACCAAGCTGGGAAGCAGCCTATCAATTTATAAAAAGCAAAAAACAAGGTTTATTCAAAACTTCACCTAAACAAGCAGCCTCGTTAATTGTTGAAGAAGTAGTTCAAGATCCTGCAAAATATGCAGATTGCATTAATTATTTAGGCGATCTATATACAGGAGAATCAAGCTCAATTGGAATTAATGATAATAAAGAATCAGAAGTCAACAGCACCGAGAAAACTCCTAAGGGGAAATATATAGACCGTTATAATTATTAGTCTTTCGATTTTGATTTGTTAATACATAAGCATTGCATAAACCTTTCTCAATTCAAAAATAAATCTTATAAAATCAAAAAATGCAATTTTCGATACATTGACTTATTGGCCTATCAAGGCAAAATTAATTTACTTAAATAATAAGTATGCACAAAAGGGATGCGGTTTTCTTAGAAGATCTATGCCCAAAGCTACGTGACCGAAGATGGCGAAAATCTTTGCATGAATACACAGGTAAGCGATGTATATATTGTGGGGAAAATTCAGAATCAATTGACCATGTCCTACCCAGAAGCAAAGGTGGATTAAGTATCACTGAGAATTGTGTACCTGCCTGCCTATCTTGCAATGGAAGCAAAACAGACAATAATGCTTTTGAATGGTACCGAAAACAACGTTTTTACGACCCAAGGCGATCAATGGCTATTAGAGCTTGGACTGAGGGTGACATACGACTAGCTTTGAGACTTCTAAAATGGGCTGAACCTAAACGGACTGAAAACATTGAGAAATCAAAATCTCTTTTAAATGAAGATTATTCTTGGCAAGCAGCTTAAGGTTCTACCAAACTTGACAGGCATCAGAAGAATTATATTTTTCACATATAGAAGCTATATTAGATGACTTCTCAGGAACAAAAACTATACAAAGAAGAAAGCAGATTGAGGCAATCAAAGGTTTTATCAAGCTTTGATTTTTATTCTGTCCAGATAATCTTTCATAGTTCCTTAATTTGCTAGCACCATTGACGGAATTAAGACTAGGCTTTAAAGAAGAAGCAATCATTGCTCAATAACCAAACATAATACATTTGTACTAATGATTCAGGATATTGTCAAGCGCTTTGATCCTCTACCGCCTAAATCAAAATTAGTAATATTTGGAGGTGGATTTAGTGGACAAAGAATCGCAAGTTTTGCAAGAGGTTTAGGAATAAAGGTTTTATGCAGCAGAAGAAACAAAGAAAGCGAAGGAGCTGATTTCATATTTAATACCGAAAAAGAAATATCTAACGAAATTTTCGAAGGAACAACGCACGTATTGAGTTGCATACCTCCTTTATTGAATGGAGAAGATCCTGTACTACTTAAACTCAAGACTCAATTATTAAATTCTAAGAATTTAAAATGGGTTGGATACTTATCCACAACTGGTGTATATGGAGATACTAAAGGAGGATGGGTAAATGAAAATACTTCACCTAATCCTCAGCAAGAAAGAAGTATTCGTAGATTTTCATGTGAAAAACAATGGATAGAAACAAAGCTTCCTATTCAAATACTTAGATTGCCTGGTATTTATGGACCTGGAAGATCTGCATTTGAAAGCCTATTTAATGGAACAACAAAAATGATAGATAAGCCCGATCAAGTTTTTTCAAGAATTCATGTCGATGATATTGCTGGATCTGTATTGTTTTTAATTAATCTCTATTCTCAAGGGAAAAATCCATTAGTAGTAAATGTAGCTGATGACTTACCAACAAGTAATCTGGAAGTGATTACTTTCGCAGCGAAAATAGCTAAAAAATCTATACCATTAAAAATCCCTTTTGATATTGCAAAAAAGGAGATGAGTCCAATGGCACTATCTTTTTGGCAAGAAAATCGAAAAGTTGATAACAAGCTATTATGTCAAAAACTTGGCTATTCTCTAATCTATCCTGATTTTAAATCTGGCCTAAAAAATTGTTTCTCTAAATTAAAAATGAATGAATAGTTTTTATATTTCAGATAATCTTTAATGTCTGTTCTTTTCAAAAAAATGACGTAAGTTCTATATGCAAATAGATTCTAATTAATTAAATACAATAAATATCATAGAAAAACTTTTCAGATTCATTGCAACCAATTCAATTTAAGTAAAAAAATCAAACTCACATCTAAACATGCAAAAAGTTAAAGCACCAGAATCAAATAAAAATACTATTATTATTTCATTAGGAGATCCTGCAGGAATAGGAACTGAAATAATACTTAAAGCGCTTGGTTCTAAGTACTTAAATAATAATATTCAGCCTTTAATTGTTGGATGCAAAAATAACATTTATGAAACTTACACAAAGTTAATTAATCATGGAATAGATAATATACCTGACCCAGAGAAACTTGATATTATTGATATTCCCCTAGAAAGAAACATCATTCCAGGAATAGTTGATGAGCATACTGGCGCAGCAAGCTTTAAATGGCTTTTGAATGCGACAAATATGCTTTTAGAAGGAAAAGCTAAGGCTCTAGTGACAGCACCTATTTCAAAAATTGCATGGCATAAAGCAGGCCATAAATTTGCAGGACAAACTGAACTATTAGGTAAATTAACTAACAAAAAGACATCTATGCTTTTCACAGCAATATCACCAAATAACGGTTGGAGATTTAATACTTTGTTAGCTACAACACATATATCTATTAATAAAATAAATAATAATTTAACTAAAGAGTTGATTAGATATAAATTAGATGCATTATTGCATTTCTGTCGTCAATTCAAAGACAAACCATTAATACATATAGCCGGCTTAAATCCTCATGCAGGAGAAGAAGGAAAGATTGGAATAGAAGAGCAAAAATTAATTATTCCCAGTTTAAACGAATGGAAAGTAGACAATCCAGGTGTCAAAATTACTGGGCCTATTCCTCCAGATACATGCTGGTTATCTTCAGCAGATGCATGGATTGGCGGGTCTAATGAAAATAACGCACCTGATGGAATTCTTGCTTTGTATCACGATCAAGGTCTAATACCAGTAAAGCTGATCGCATTTGATCAGGCTGTTAATACAACTCTTGGACTGCCGTTTATAAGAACATCCCCTGATCATGGGACTGCTCTTGATATTGCAGGTAAGTTTAAAGCAAGAGCAACGAGCATGATTTCTGCGATGAATAATGCCTGGCTTCTTTCTCGATAAATAAGAACTTTTAAACAGGTTTTAATCTCATTAAAACTTGACCAAACTCAACTGGTGTTCCATTTTCAACAAGAATTTCCATTACTTCTCCACTCACTTCTGACTCTAATTCATTCATTAATTTCATTGCCTCAAGAATACAAACAGCTTGCCCAACACTAATTCTCGATCCAATTTCCACGAAAGGTGGTTCTTCTGGCCCTGGCGCGCGATAAAAGGTCCCAACCATAGGAGCAGTCACTTCGAGCAAGTCAGAGCGAGAGCCTGGCACTGAAGGAGGGGGAGTACTTGGGACTGGAGTAGCCTCTATTTTAGGTTGAGATGGTGGTGAAACAATCTCTTCTGATATGAGGTTCTTTTGAGAAATTATTGAATCCGAAGAAGTCTCAAGATTACGTTTAACTTCTAAGTAAAAGTCTTCTCCCTCAAGTCGAAACTCTTGAATGTCGCTCTCAGCTAAAGTTGCCAATAAGCGATGAAGCTCATCATGATCAAGATTCATAGTCATTGTGTTTCTCGGCCTAGATAACTGTCATTTCGAGTATCTACTCGAATTTTCTCACCAATTGAAATAAATAATGGGACCATTACTTGGGCTCCTGTTTCCAAGATTGCAGGCTTTGTACCTCCCGACGCAGTGTCACCTTTGACCCCAGGATCAGTTTCTTTTATTTCTAAAACAACTGAGTTGGGCAATTCAACTTCAAGAGGTTTTTCATTCCAAGACACTACATTAACCTCCATACCTTCCTTTAGATATTTCCTACTTTCACCAATTTGTTTAGCTGTTAGGCGTGTTTCTTCATAAGAAGTCATATCCATAAAGACAAAATCATCTCCGTCCATGTATGTATGTTGCAACTTCGATTTCTCTAAAAGAGCTTGTGGAACCATTTCCCCAGCTCTAAAAGTCTTTTCAACAACACTACCGCTCACAACAGCTTTTAATTTAGTTCTGACAAACGCAGAACCTTTACCAGGCTTGACATGTAGAAATTCAATAACACGCCAAACTGCACCGTCTAACTCGATCGTAGTGCCAGTGCGAAAGTCGTTACTTGAAATCATTCACACAAAAGATACCAATCGATCATAAGTCTGTGCCAAAGTCATGCAAAACATAGAATTAACATGGCAAAAAAGATTTGCATTCTTGCCCTGATAACAATCCTGTTTTCTCTGAGCTCTCCATGGATTGAACCAGCTGTTGCAAGCCTTCCAAATGGTAATCGACTAAAAGATCCATATGCAATATTAAGAAATTCTTTACCGATTGACCAAAAAGAATTACGTGAATTACAAAACAAACTAGAGGAAACCAGCGATGATCTTCGAGGAAGTAGATGGTCAGCTGTCAGCAAAGCAACCTCAAGAAGTCAATTCTTAGTAAGTAACAAGAAAAATCAAATTCTTGACTCCATACCAGAGGAAAACAAAGAAAAAGCTGTTAATCTCCTCTCTAATCTGAAAGAAGAGCTTGATGAATTAGGGCAAATAGCAAACGAAAAAAATAAAGTCTCATTTCTCAACCTCAGACGTCAAAGTTTAAAAACAATTGATGATTTAGAATCTCTTTTAATTACAAATAATTTTCCATATAAAATACCCAGTGAATATGACAACTTACCAAGACTTTTAGGTAGAGCGAATGTAGAAATAAAAACATCAAAAGGAACTATGAGTGCAATTATTGATGGTTATAATGCTCCTCTAACAGCTGGTGCATTTATAGATCTTTCATTAAAAGGTTTTTACGATGGTTTACCAATTAATAGAGCTGAAGAATTTTTTATTCTTCAGACTGGAGATCCTAAAGGAGAAGAGATAGGATACTTAAACCCTGATAGTAATGAGTTGAGAAAAATTCCTTTAGAAATAAGAACACGCAGTTTAGAAGATACAATTTATGGCGAAACTTTTGAAGATATTGGTCTTTATACTGAAACACCAATTCTCCCATTTGCAACTTTAGGAACACTTGGCTGGGCTCATTCTGATTCTGATTTAAATGATGGTTCTTCTCAGTTTTTCTTCTTCTTATATGAAGCTGAATTAAATCCGGCTGGACGTAATCTTATTGATGGAAGAAACGCAGCTTTTGGTTACGTAATAGAAGGTTCTGAAATATTAAATAAACTTGGAGTAGATGATAAAATAATCTCAATTAAAGTATTAAATGGGTCAGAGAATCTAAACCTCAAAGCTTAAATTATTAATAAAGTGTGCACTACAATAAAAGATTTAGGTGAAATAGAATTGCTGAATCGTCTAAAAAGATTTATGCGATCTGGTCAGATAGATGATGATGTTGCAGAAATAAATTCAATTAATAAAAGTTTATTGATCAATACTGATTTACTTGTAGAGAAAATTCATTTTTCTGAAGAAATATCTAATGCTAAAGATATTGGCTGGAAATGTATTACCACAAATATTTCTGATCTGATTTGCAGTGGGTCAGAAAATATAATTTCCTTTACTGTTGGACTTGTTTTGCCACCAAAAACACATTGGAAATGGGTAGAAAACCTATATGAAGGGATGCGGGAAGCTATGGAAGAGTTTGGAGGAGAAATAATTGGTGGAGATTGCTCTTGTGGAGAAACAAAAATGATTTCAATTACGGCAATTGGAGAGATGAACCAGCTGAGACTGCATAGAGGAAATGCTGTACCAGGAGACTATATTGTTAGTACCGGATTCCATGGATTGAGTAGATTAGGTTTAGCACTTTTAAGATCCGAGCACCTACCCAGTGAAGTCGAAATAAGTCCTAAGCTTACTAATAGAGCTATAAATGCACATAAGCGTCCTTATCCAGCCCTTGAGGCACTTCAAGCATTGAAAGCGTGCAAGCCTAAGTCAATGAGTTGGAGAGCTGCAGGAACCGATAGCAGCGATGGACTTATTGAATCAATCAGAGGAATTTGCGAAAGCAGTGATTGCCAAGCAGTTATATCAAAAACTTCTATTCTTAAAGATCCTGACTGGCCAGAAGATTCGATTTGGGATGAATGGATCTTAAATGGGGGAGAAGACTATGAATTGATACTCACTCTTCCTAAAGAGTGGGCAGAAGCTCTATCAAAAAACTTCAAACTTGCCCAAATTATTGGGTTTATAAAAAAGGGTAAACCCATTATTTCTTGGGATAACTTAGAAACAATAAATATTGAGCAATCAAGCCTTTTTCAACATTTCAAGAAATAAAACTTGAATTTTATTTCCATTTTTGAGCAACAATTTCAGCCAAGTCAACAACTCGTTGGCTGTAACCCCACTCGTTGTCATACCAAGCTAAAACTTTCACCAAATTGTCATCAATACACATCGTTAAAGCTTCATCAACAATGGTTGATTCATTAGTTCCCGCATAATCACTAGAAACGAGAGGAAGGTCACCATATTTGATGATTCCTTTCATTTCGCCCTGTGAAGCAGTCTTCAATAGTGAATTGACCTCTTCAGCACTAGTTTTACGACTTGATTCAAAAACTAAATCAACTGCAGAAACATTAGGAGTAGGTACTCGCATCGCAATACCAGTTAATTTCCCTTTCATTTCTGGATAAACAAGAGCAACAGCTTTTGCCGCTCCAGTTGAAGTAGGGACCAAATTCATTGCTGCCGCTCTTGCACGACGTAAATCACGATGAGCATTATCTAGGATTCTTTGATCTCCCGTATAACTATGAATCGTGGTCATTAGACCTTTATTAATCCCCAACTTTTGATCTAAAACTTTTACTATTGGAGCTAAGCAGTTGGTAGTGCAACTCGCATTGCTAAGGATATCAAAATCTTCATGAGAATAACTATCGGCATTAACACCAACTACATACGTTCCTACACCATCACCTTTACCAGGTGCAGTGAGAATTACCTTCTTCGCACCAACTTGTAAATGCTTACTAGCTCCAACATCTGTATTAAATACACCTGTTGACTCAATTACCAAATCAACTCCCCAATCTTCCCAAGGAAGATTTAATGGATTTCTATCTGAATAGCATTTTATAGTTTTGCCATTAATTTGAAATGTATCGTCAGTATGTGAAATTTCGGCGTCGCTTATAGCTCCTAAAATAGAATCGTACTTGAGCAAATGGGCACAAGTTTTTGGATCAGAAGTGACGTTAATACCGACCACCTCAATATTTGTATTTGCACCCCTACTGAGCCAACAACGCATAAAATTGCGTCCAATTCTTCCGAATCCATTAATCGCTACACGCAAAGTCATTTCAAAAACGGTAAAACCGCATAAGCTACTGGCCGCTGATCATACAGAACGATGATCATTTTCTGTGCATTTTGAAAAATAATTGAAGCGTTAAGGAAATAAAAAGCACAAAAACTCTCTAATTCTTTAAAAAATGTGCCTTTGGATCGATGAAGAGTTATCTTTCACTCGACACTGAAGTTCAATTGAAGAAGAAACAAGAATTACCACCTCATATTCACTTTATAGGAATCGGAGGTATTGGCATGTCTGCTCTGGCAATGATTCTCGCTAAAAATGGATATTCGATATCTGGCTCTGACCAAAAACAAAGCCTAACCTTAAAAAAATTAGCAGACAATCAAGTCCATATATTTCAAAATCAAAAAGAGTCGAATATTGACAAAATTATTAAAGTTTATGGAAAAAATATATTAGTTGTTAGAAGTTCGGCAATACGTGAAGATAATTTAGAATTATGTAAAGCAAAGAAATATAATCTAACGATCAATCATCGTTCTGAAATATTAGCATTTTTAATTAAACAAAAGAGATCAATAATCGTCTCAGGATCTCATGGTAAAACAACAACAAGTACTTACATTACAACATTATTTGCTTACGCAAATAAGAACCCAACAGCTATTATAGGTGGAATTGTACCTCTCTATAAAAGAAACTACAACGTTAGTGATAGTGATTTATTAATTGCAGAAGCAGATGAATCGGATGGATCATTAGTAAAATTTAACCCAAGTATTGGCATAATAACCAATTTAGAGCTTGAACATGTTGATCATTATCTAGATCTAGAAGATTTAATAAATACCATGAAACAATTTGCTCAAAAGTGTGAATGCTTAATTACCAATTTTGACTGTGAAAATCTTAAGAATAATATAAAGAGTTCTAAATTATTTTCGACTAAAAAAATTAATAATATAGATTTCGCACTAATTCCAAAAGAATCTAATGGATGTGAAATTATTGCTGAGTATTATGAAAAAGAAAAGTTTATTGATAGTATAAAAATACCTATTCCAGGAATACACAATTTAAGCAATACAATAGCTGCAATAGCTGCATGCAGAACAACTGGAATTCTTTTTAAAGATATTAAAAAAGGAATTAATAATTTAAAGCTTCCTTCAAGAAGATTTGAATATAAAGGATTATGGGAAAATAGATTAATAATTGAAGATTATGCGCATCATCCTAGTGAAATTGATGCTGCAATATCAATTGCTTCTACTATCATTAAGACAAAAAATAACCTTTCAAAAATATCACCTAAGAGATTAGTAACTATATTTCAACCACATCGGTATAGTAGGACTAAAAAATTTCAAAAAGAATTTGCAAAAAGTCTAAGTAAATCTGATTTAGTATTCATAACTCCAATTTACTCTGCTGGAGAAAATGAAATTGAAGGAATAGATAATAAGTCTATTGGATATGAGTTAGAAAAATTAAAACCTAATCTAAGAATATATACACCAAACAATAATCAAAATTTAATAAAACTAATAAAAGAACATACTCTTGAAAAAGACTTGATTTTAATCCTGGGTGCAGGAGATATTAATTTAATATGTGAAAATATATTTTTAGAATTCATAAATACTAAATCAATCAACAATGATTTAGCCGCTTAATAAATGGATTCCATTCAATTAGAAAAAAATATTTCCTTATCAAATTTTACTACTTGGAGAATAGGTGGTCCTGCAGAATGGATTGCTCAACCAAAAAATATTGAAGAAATTAAATATTTAATTAATTGGATAAATATGAAAAAAATTCCCTGCAATATTATTGGTGCTGGATCAAATCTTTTAATCAATGACAAAGGAATTAAAGGATTAAGCCTTTGTATGCGAAATTTCAAAGGAATTAAAGTTGATAAAAATAGTGGAATTATCGAAGTACTTAGTGGTGAAATGCTTCCAACTTTGGCGAGAAAAGCAGCTGCCAATGGACTTCATGGACTCGAATGGGCTGTTGGAATACCAGGAACAATTGGTGGAGCAGTAGTTATGAATGCAGGAGCACAAGAACATTCCATATCTAGCTATATCGAGAGTATTACAACGCTATCTTTGACAGGTGAATGCAAAATGATCAAAGGAAAAGATCTCAATTTTGGATACCGACAGAGTCTGCTTCAAAATGAGAAATTAATTGTCTTATCTGCTCGACTCAAGCTGGTGTCAGGTCAGGCAGAAAAAATACGACAGGTCACAAATGAAAACCTAAATCATCGATTAAAAACTCAACCATATAAAGCCCAAACCTGCGGAAGTGTTTTTCGAAATCCAGAACCCTTAAAAGCCGCAAAATTAATTGAAGAACTTGGTTTAAAAGGATTTAGTTATGGTGGAGCTGAAATATCCAAAATACATTCAAATTTTATAATTAACGCAAATAAAGCTTCCTCAAGTGACATCAGGGAGTTGATTAAATATATTCAAAAACAAGTTTTTAATTCTTATGGAATCTTGTTAGAAACAGAAGTCAAACAATGTGGCTTTTAATTTTAAACCCTAAGATCAGTAACAATAGGAAATTCTCATGGCTGGATTCGGACTACCAAATTTTGGACAACTCACTGAAGCTTTTAAAAAAGCACAACAAATTCAGCAGAATGCTCAAAAACTTCAAGAAGAGCTTGAAGTTATGGAAATAGAAGGAACAAATAATGACAATCGAGCAAAAATATGGATGTCAGGAAATCAAAAACCTTTACGGGTAGAAATTGACCCATCTCTTCTTTCTGAAGAAAAAACAATAGTAGAAGAAGCCATATTAGATGCTATGAAATCCGCTCACGAAGTTTCAACATCGACGATGAAAGAACGAATGGAAGATCTAACAGGTGGATTCAAGCTTAACCTGCCTGGTATGGGAGATGAGAATTAATCATTTCCTCAAGACTCTCACGATAAAAAGGATATCTTTCAAGATCTTTATTAATTACACAACCAGGCTCATCTCTATGTAAACAATCTCGGAACTTGCATTGTGACTTACTTAATTGAGCTTGAAACTCAGGAAACAAATAAGCAAAATCAGATGGCTCGCATAGTATTTCTGGACGATTAAAACCTGGTGTATCAGCAAGAAGTGATCCATTCCCAATCGCAAAAAGTTCGACATGTCTTGTCGTGTGAATACCTCTCTTTAATTTTTTTGAAACAGATGATGTAGGGAGTGAAACGGTTGGAATTAAATGATTAATTAAAGTTGTCTTTCCTACTCCGGAGGGTCCAGCCAGTACAGTTAATTTTGTTTTTCTAAATCGTTCTATTAATAAATCAATACCCTGAGAATTCTGTATAGAAACTGGTATACAATCATAACCCCATGTCTTTAATTTATTTATATATAAAATCAAATCATTTTTTGTAATTAAATCTGTTTTAGTTAAAATTATCAAAGGTTTTATATTTGCACATTCAGCTGTTAATAAAAAACGACTTGCTTGCTCCATATCAAATAAAGGCTCATCAACTGAGATACAAATAGAAATTAATGTAACGTTTGCAACTGCTGGGCGTTTTAAAAAACTTTTTCGCGGCTCCACTTCTGAAATTACAGCTTTTTTGTTTTTATAATCTATAGACTCAACGCAAACTATATCTCCTACATCTATAAATAAACCTTGATAATCTAACTTACTTCTTCGTGTACATAAAAGTCTAATTTTTTTATAAAATTGATCTAATAAATCATCTTTAAAATCTTTATAGTCAATCTCTACGATTAAAAAATTTGCCTTAAGTGCAACAACAATACCTTTTAATTTATTAGATTTATTTTTATTCACTCGATATTGTCAAAGTTACTTTTTTAGAGTCTTTGTTCAATATTTTTACTTTATAACCCTTCTCTTGTAAACCATCTATAACACTAGTTTCAGATTCTCCTACATCCAAATCCACTTTTAAAATATCTTTTGAAGATAAATTTTCCAAAGCCAAGCAGCATTTAACATAATTGACTGGACAAGCAAGGCCAGATAAATCTAAATAATGATCAATCAATATATTTTTATCCACTATTTGTTGCCAAATAGCTTACTAAACAAGCCACTTTTATGATAATGGTGTTGAGGTCCACGTGCAGAGTAATGTCCAGCTAACTCTTCTAATAAATTTCTTTCAGAATCTGATAATTTTGTAGGTAATTTAATCTTTACTGAGACTTGATGATTACCCCTAGCAACAGGATTGCCTAGTTTCGGTACTCCTTTATTTTCTAAATTCAAAATAAAGTTAGGTTGAGTTCCTGCTGGAATTTGTAACTTAGTAGGTCCATCTACAGTATCTATTTCAATAGTATCTCCTAAAATTGCCTGAAGGTAACTAATATTAACCTCAGATAAAATTGTCAATCCATCTCTCTTTAAATTAGGATGATTTTTAACTTTTAAGAAGACATATAGATCTCCAGATGGACCACCCTTTAATCCAGCATTGCCCTCTCCTGAAACTCTTAATCGTGTTCCGCTATCAACTCCAGCAGGAATATTAATTTTTAATTTTTTTCTTACTTGCTTAACCCCTTTTCCTCCACAAGCGTTACAAGGATCTTTAATCACTTGTCCAGTACCACCACAAGTTGGACATTCTGCAACTTGGGTAAAACTTCCAAAAGGTGTACGAGTAGCTCTTCTTACTTGACCTGCACCACTACATGTTGAACAAGTAACAGGACCAGTGCCTTTCTTAGCACCATTCCCTCTGCAAACATCACAAGTTTCTAAATGAGGAACAGTGATCTCTTTTTCTTGTCCAAAAATAGCTTTATCAAAATCAATCGTTAGGTCGTAACGTAAATCGTCTCCCTGTTGAGGTCCACGTCTTTGAGGGCGAGAACCACCGCCAGGTGAATTAGCACCACCAAAACCATTAAAAAAGGTCTCAAACAAATCTGCAAAGCCGCCCATATCTCCCATATCCGGCATACCAGCAGCCCCACCTATTCCTGCTTCTCCAAATTGGTCGTAACGAGCTCGCTTTTGAGAATCGCTTAAAACTTCATATGCTTTACCTATTTCTTTGAACTTATCCTCTGCACCTGCTTCCTTATTCACGTCAGGGTGATATTTCCGAGCTTGCTGTCTATAAGCTCTTTTTAAAGTGTCAGCATCAGCATCTCTGCTTACACCCAATAGATCGTAAAAATCAGCCATTAGTTCATTTAAAGAAATTCAATTCCGTTTCGATCATCATGTAGTTAATTCTCATCTTTAGTTAAGTCATCTGAAGATTGACTTAGTTCTTGATTAGCATCACTCTGATCAGGAATCTCATCTTCAGAAGCTTTTGGTCCTGGTCCCATAGAAACTTTGACCAAAGCATGCCTTAAAACACGACCATTCAAGTGATAGCCCCTTTGTAATTCTTCAATCACAATATCCTCAGCCTTTTCATCACTGGGCTCTCTCATAACAGCTTCATGCAAAGAAGGATCAAAAGCTTGATCAACCACACGCATTGGAGCTACTCCTAGTTGCTTAAGAACTTCAACTAATTGCTTATAAAGTCCTTGGTAACTTCGATGTAATGTTTGAGCTTCTTCGCCCTCAGGGTTTAATTGCTGTCTTGCTCTTTCAAAATTATCTACAACAGGAAGTATTTCACTAAGCGTAGTGCATGTAAGTTGAATTTTTAGATCATCTTGGTCACGCGTCTGACGCTTTCTGAAATTATCAAAGTCAGCAGCTATTCTCATATATTGACTATTTAAAGTTTCATGCTCTTTTTCTAATTGCTGTAATCTTGCTTCAGTATCTGGACCTTTAATATTGGAATCAGATCTAGTTGAAGGTTGTTCGTTTGCTGTTCCTGCTGAATCTTTGTTCAATTGTGGCTCTACTTCGGGATTATCAGATGGCTCGACTTGATTAGGTGATTCATGACTTGTAGAAGGACTTACAGAATTTGCATTGGGATTATCTTGTGATGAATCATCTTGAGATAATTCATGTTCGGAGGAGGAAACGTCTGAATTCATATAATATGGTCAGCTATTAAACCATGTTGATAGCAAAGGGTTTTTTGTACAAGCTACGGAAGCCCACACCTATCCAATAGAAAAGAAAATCATTTACGAATCAACTTGAAACGTAAGAGCGACACCATTATTGCAATATCGTTTACCAGTTGGCCTTGGACCATCATTAAAAACATGACCTTGATGCCCGCCACAACGCCGGCAATGATATTCAGTTCTAGGGACAATTAATTTGAAGTCTGTTTTTGTCTCTATTGCATCTGGTAAATGATCGAAAAAACTTGGCCAGCCTGTTCCACTTTCAAACTTTGTTGTTGAGGAAAATAAAGCAAGCCCGCATCCTGAACAACGAAAAACTCCTTTCCTTTTTTCGTCATTCAAAGGACTTGAAAACGGTCTCTCTGTTCCTTCCTTACGTAAAACATAAAAAGCATCTTTGGGTAAACGATTTTCCCATTCCTTATCCGTTAAAGTTTTATAGTTTTCCATAGGTTTAGGAGCAGCAAAAGCGCTTTTTGGTTTGATAATAAAACCAAAAAGAGTGTTCAAAAATCCAATCATTAAAAATCGACGCTTCAAAGGAATTTCTCGATTCGGTGAATTTTAATAAAATTTCCTCCCTAAAAGTTGAAAACAATTAATTCATAAAAAATGATTTCCAATTCTTTAAAAACAAATGAACTAGCAAACTACAGGTTAAGTATTGCTCCAATGATGGATTGCACAGATAGGCATTTTCGTGTCCTCATGCGGCAAATCACAAAAAAATCACTTCTATATACAGAAATGATTGTGGCCCAAGCACTTCATTACAGCAAAAACAGGAATAAATTGTTAGATTTTAATGAGATTGAACATCCGATTTCTTTACAACTTGGAGGGGATAATCCAAATCTTTTAGCTGAAGCGTCTCAAATGGCTGAAGATTGGGGTTATGACGAAATTAATCTAAATATTGGCTGCCCAAGTCCAAAAGTCAAATCTGGCAACTTTGGCGCTTGTCTTATGGGTAAACCAAAAATAGTGGCCGATTGTATAGAGAAAATGAAAAAATCATGCAATATCCCAATCACAGTGAAACACAGACTTGGAATTGATAATCTCGACAATGATGATTACCTTATGCAATTTGTTGATACTTGTTCACTTGCAGGAGCAGAAAGATTTATAGTTCACGCTCGAAAAGCATGGCTAAATGGATTAAATCCCAAAGAAAATAGAACAATTCCACCTCTTCAATATGAAAGGGTTCAAAAATTAAAAAATAACAGGCCTGGGTTGATAATTGAGCTTAACGGTGGAATAAATACAATAAATGATTGTATTCAAACTCTAAAGGTATTCGACGGAGCAATGGTAGGAAGAGCTGCATACTCACATCCGTTTCTTTGGACAAAAATAGATTCGATGATTTATGGACAAAAAGAAGAGAATCTATCTAGATCAAAAATAATTAAAAAAGTTATTCCTTTTGCTCAAAAACATTTAGACGAGGATGGAAAACTTTGGAATATAGCTAAACACATTTTAAATCTGATAGAAGCCATACCCAATGCAAAAATATTAAGACAAGAACTAAGCGAAAAATGTCAAAATAGCAAATCTGACGTTTCTATTTTAAAAAAAATTGCCCAACAACTTGAAGATGCTGGGCAATAAAAAAATGAAGCGCAATGTTTAAGATTCTGCGCCACCATAATCAGCAGTAGAGTCGTCTCCCCCTTCAGGCGAAGTACCTCTTCTTCTTCTACTACGACCTTGATCAAAGCCATTTGCATCTTGAGAAGCATTTCCATGACTACGATCTTCCCAGCCTTTAGCTCCCGAAGGCCTATCTTGAGCTGATTGATCACCTTGGCCACCACCGTCATAGCCGCCACCGCCGTAACCGCCTCCTTGACCGCCACCGCCGTAGCCGCCACCGCCATAGCCGCCTCCTTGACCGCCACCGCCGTAGCCGCCACCTTGACCGCCACCGCCATAGCCGCCTCCTTGACCGCCACCGCCGTAGCCGCCACCGCCATAGCCGCCTCCTTGACCGCCACCGCCGTAGCCGCCACCTTGACCGCCACCGCCGTAGCCGCCACCGCCGTAGCCGCCTCCTTGACCGCCACCGCCGTAGCCGCCACCGCTTCTTCTGGGAGCACTACCTCTTGGTTCGGCTTTGTTGATTCTTAAAGGACGACCCATAAGCTCAGCACCTTGTAGAGATTCTATTGCTGAAGCTTCAACTGCTTCATCAGCCATCTCAACAAAAGCAAAACCTCTTTTGCGTCCTGTATCTCGTTCTAAAGGTAAAGAACAATTTGCCACCTCCCCAAAAGGAGAAAACAATTCAATGACATCTTCCTGCTCAGCGCGGAAGGGTAAGTTGCCGACAAAAATACTCACTTGAAAATTGGACTGAAAATAAAATGTAACTAAGAGGCTATGAATAGCCAAAATCAATAACTCTAAAGTGAGTTATCATTAATCAGTTTAATACCGAAAGCCCTCAAATTGATTTAAAACAATTTTTTTACTTAAATAATTTTTCCCGCCACAGAATAAGCTGTTCTTGAACTCTCTCAAATCCAGTACCACCATCACTCACACGCGACTCAACTACACTTGAAGGCAAAAGCTTTTGATAAATATCTTTTTCAAAAAATTTATGAAATGTTTTCCATTTTTCCAAAGGAATATCTTTTAATAAAACTCCCTCCTCTAAGGAAGTTTTAACAATTCGCCCAACTAATTGATAAGCCTCTCGGAATGGGATGTCCTTAGCCACTAAATAATCAGCAACATCAGTAGCATTAGAAAAGTCCGATGAAACAGCATTATTAAGACTTTCTTTTCTAAAAATTAAACCTTCTTCAAACAATATTGATATTGCAACTAACGAATTCTTAACCGTTTTCACACTATCAAAGATTGCTTCTTTATCTTCTTGAAAATCTTTGTTGTAAGCCAGAGGTAAGCCTTTCATCATAGTAAGCATGGCTTGTAAATGTCCAAAGACTCGCCCTGACTTACCTCGAACTAATTCCGGAACATCCGGATTCTTTTTTTGAGGCATAATACTACTTCCAGTGGCACATCGATCTGTTAATTGAATAAATGCAAATTCTTCAGATGCCCATAAAATTACTTCTTCAGATAATCTACTTAAATGAGCCATAATTAACGCAGAGGCTCCTAAAAATTCTACGACAAAATCTCTATCACTGACAGCATCTAAACTATTAGAGTAAATATCTTGAAAATGCAATTCTGAAGAAGTAATTTTTCTATTTATAGAAATAGAAGTACCAGCCAAAGCAGCTGCTCCCAGTGGAGAAATATTAACTCGTTTTCTTACATCTTTTAATCGATTTCTATCTCTTTGTGCCATCTCAACGTATGCCAATAAGTGATGCGCTAAAGATAAAGGTTGCGCTCTTTGTAAATGCGTATAACCAGGAATAAGCGTATAAAGATTTTGTTCTGCTAATAAAAAAAGAGCTTTCTGAAGACGCTCCAAATCAATATCAATTTCGTCAATACGCTTTCTAAGCCATAATCTAAGATCTGTCCCAACTTGATCATTACGACTACGGCCAGTATGAAGTTTTTTTCCTACCGGACCTATCAAATCTATTAATTTTTTTTCTACTGCAAAATGCACATCTTCATCTGAAATGACTGGTTGAAACAACCCATTAGTGGCATCTTTCCTGATTTGTTCCAGACCATTTTCCAATTCAATAGCCTCTTCCCTAGTAATAATCCCTTGAATTCCAAGCATGCGTGCATGAGCAATTGATCCATCCAAATCTTCTTCTAATAAACAAATATCAAACTCAATTGAAGCATTAAATTTTTCTATAAATGGATTGAGTCCTTTATCAAATCTATCGCTCCAAGTTTTGCTCAATGCATTTTCCAAATTACTAATACAAATAAAGCAAGAGTCTTAGCAATTGTCAGGAGGTTTACTAAGTTAATTAAGGAACCGTTGATCTTCATTGACTTTTAAAACGACCATTGATGCATCATCTTCAAGATGATGATCACTCACACCAACAAAACCATCTAATCTCTCAAAAAGTTTATTTAATATTTGTTTAGCTCCTAATCCCTCCCTCGCAAATTTATCTAAAAAAGTTATCAAACGAGTTTCATCAAAACGTTCACCTGATATACCAGGTGCCTCAGTCACTCCATCGGTATAGTAAAGAAGAACATCACCAGGCTGAAGCACAATCTCTCCACATCCATATTCAGCCTCTGGCTGAAGACCTATCAACAAACCAGGCGCATCTAATCTATTAATTGATTTTGACTTAGCGCTCCATAGCAAAGGAGGATTATGTGCTGCATTAGAAAAACGTAATTTTCTTGATTGCGCATCATAATCCGAATAAAATAACGTGACAAACCTATGTGATTGAGTCAAATCTTCAAGAGCTAATTGATTTAAGTCATGCAAAATAGAATCAGGGGGTAATCCTTTTAAAACTTCTGCTCGAAGCATTCCTCGCAACATAGTCATCAACAATCCTGCAGGAACGCCTTTACCCATAACATCACCAATAACAAAAGCCCAACGTCCACTAGATTTTGCAGTCGCAGTCAAGTCTGAACGAGTAGGCATAAAATCGAAATAATCACCACCAACTTGAAAAGCAGGCCTACAACAAGCAGCTAATTCCACTCCATCAATTATTGGACATTGATCAGGTAATAATTGTGATTGAATTTCAGCGCCAATACTTATTTGTCTATCAACTTTTTCATGATTCCTAATGACCTGAAATATAACATCATTTTCTATCGCTACTCCAGTCAAATCAGCAACTATTTGAATATATTTTCGACGAATATTACTATCAAAAACAATCTCTTTTGTATCAAATGCATACAATCGCCCTCTCTGTCTTCCTCGAGCAACTATTGATGTAGCAATTAAATTAGAAGAGTCGAAATGTCTTTGGACCAAGCGATCCAACATTGCAATATTTTTTTCCTGCATCCCAAAACCCGTTTTCTTTCCTTCTTCTAAAAGAAATAATTTTCTGAACAATTCCTTCTCTTCATCACTTGGAACCATTTGTAATTGATCGCACCAAAGACTCCCGTTATCTTGAAAAGGAATTAACAATGCTCTTTTAACACCAACTAATTGAGTCACAAGAAGTGGAATAAGTTCAAGAAAGCGCTGTAAATTAGTAAAACTACGCAAAGCAAAGCTTAATGAAAGCAATAAATCTTGATTAAAAATCTGCTCTTGAGAAAGACTATTAATCAAATCTTTTAAAGACTTGGATGCAGCACTTGATAAGGAATTAGTTGAATTTAAATATTGTTGTTCTGAAATCGGAGAATTTTCTTTCACCATTCTCCAGCAATAAAGAAATTAAAATTTAGCAACAAATACCAAAAATTTCTAAAACTCATCGAGTAGTTAAAAGTGCCTCAATAAATTCAAAGCTGTTAAATGGCCGTAAGTCCCTAATTTTCTCTCCAGCCCCGATAAATCTAACAGGAAGTTTCGCTTCTGATGCAACAGCCATTGCAACCCCTCCTCTAGAAGATCCGTCGAGTTTTGTAAGTATTACTCCTGTTAATTCTGCTGACTCAGCAAACGCTAAAGCCTGTTTCAGTCCATTTTGACCTTGACTAGAATCAAGTACCAGTAAAGATTCAACGTTTGCTGTAGGAGCAAGTTTGGCAATAATTTTTCTAATTTTCTTTAATTCTTCCATTAAATTATTTTTCGTTTGTAATCTTCCTGCGGTATCGACTAATAATAAGTCAATATTTTTTGATTTACTTGCACCAATCGCATCAAATACTATAGATGCCGGATCAGCATTTTTCGATTCATTTGCAATAACTTCAACCCCTGTTCTATCGCCCCATACCTTTACTTGTTGAACCGCTGCAGCTCTAAAAGTATCTGCAGCAGCAATCATTGCAGAAAAACCACTTCTTTTTGCAACACTTGCCAATTTACCAAGAGTCGTTGTTTTACCAACTCCATTAACACCTACCAACATCCAAATATTCAAAGAACCTTTTTTTGGAGAAAGCAAGTCAACACCGCTATCTTTTATTGGCTTTTCTAGAACATTAACTAATTGTTCTTTTAAAAAACGCAAACCTTCAGAAGCTTCGACCACTTCCTCGTTTAACTTTGTTCTTAAAGAATTTAAAATTTGATCAGTAGCAGAAACCCCCGCATCTGATCTAAGTAAAAGAGTTTCTAAATCATCAAGAACTTCAGGAGTAAGAGGATCGTCGCCTAATTTATCTAATAAATCAGTAACAAACCCTTTACGAGTTTTTTCTAATCCTTGTTTTAGCCTACTGAGCCAATCAATTTCATCTAATGAAAATTGATCAATTTTTTTTCCTTGTGCAGCTAAAACTTCAGCTGACCATGTAAAAGTATCGTCAAAATCACCTAGCTTAAGCTCATCTTCTTCTTTTGAATCTTTACTAGCTTGAGATTTATTTTGAACTGAAACATTTAATTTAATATCATCTTTTATATTTTTTTTACTATCAAGTAAATCTTTTTCATTGGTTTCTTTTTGACGTAATTCTTTCTCCTCGCTTTGCTTTTGTTTAAGTTGCAAATAAGCTTGTTTTGCCCAATCTAAAGAATCATCATCTACAGATGAAGTATTACCTGTTTCATTACTATTGGAAAGGGTTTTTTCATCCTGAGAAAAATCGTCTTTCATTTCAGATTAAGTATTACGTTAGTACTTTGAAGATTCCTTAAAACCCCATTAATCATTCTGCGTCCTTGTTCATCACTATACCTATTAGCCAATTTTACAGCCTCATTACATGTAACAGCAGTAGGAGTATTAAAATCGTTCAAATCTACAAATGCCAATCTCAAAATATCTCTATCAATTCTAGGTAATCTTTTTAAACGCCAACCTTCCATAACACTATCAAGATTCTTATCAATCTCATCTTGCTTTTCAAGGACTTTATGAACACGCTTAAGAGCTAGCTCACGTATTTCCTTTTGGTCCACTAATGCTATTAATCTTGGCAATTCGAAGCTCTCAGATAAACAATTAAGTATATTCTCTGAGTCAATTAAGCAAGTTTTTAAATAGTTACGAGATTTTTTTAGAGACCCAGCATCTTCTTGCAATTCACTATCCAATAATTCCTGATTAGCTTTTTCTAATTTTGATGCACATAAATCTAATTGTTCTCGCCAATGTTGCGTTAAAGATTCAATTGCTTTACTAAGTAAACTTTCAATAGTGACTTTATTAATATCTTTTTTTTTAATTTGTCCCAAAAGTAAAAGAGCTAGTTCTCTAGAAATTGATTTTAATTGCATAATTATAAATCTAAAATGCTTTACGAAGATGAAGCTCTTAGCTGAGAAAATAAACTAGAAAAAGAAGGATTTGTAGAATTATTTCTATCATCAGGATTTACAATTCCAGCAGAAATAATTGTTCTAAATGCATCCTCTACAGATATATCTAAATCCTTAACAGAGCCTTCTGGTACTAGGGTGTACCAACCAGTTGTAGGATTAGGTGCTGTAGGTATAAAAACACTCAATAAAGGTTGATCTGGTTCAGTTTGAAGAGATGGTCCAACAATGCCAGTCACAAACCCAACGCTGAATAAACCTTCACGAGGATATTCAACTAAAACAACCCTGCGAAATCTTGTTGAATTATCTCTAAGAAAAGTTTCTAAAAGTTGTTTAAGGGTTTTATAAACAGATCCTGCAAGAGGTATGCGAGAAAGCGTTCCTTCCCCAAACTCAAGCAACCATCTCCCTACAAAATTTCTGGCCATAAGGCCTATTAACAAAATACCTAAGAGAGGAACTGTTAAACCCAACGCAAGATTAATCAGGTCTTGCAATAAAGGATTAAGAGTAATAAAAGGATTTAATTGTTTTGGGATAGAGGTTAAGATTGCCAGAACGAAACGGCTGACGATTGTAGACAGCCAAATAGTGGTAGCTAAAGGAATAACCACCAGCAGACCAGCTATAAGGTCATTTTTAAGATCCTGCTGAAGCCTTGAGCCAAGAGTCAGATCTTCTTTTGGAGAGGACTGCACCAAATAAAGAGAGTCCGAAAAATGTATATATATACAATCTAACCAAATTAAGTGCATTAATTAGATAATTTAAGCTATTAATAGAAATAAAACATTAAAAGAAAGCGTTTAAAGGCCTAAATAAAGGGGCAAATGACTGAAAAGCCTTTTAAGTAAAGGTAAAAAAATTATTCATGAAGCGCTAACTGTGAACTTAAAGAAATCGATTGATTTAACAAAAAAAATTAAAGAAGAAGCTTTTAAAGAAGGCTTTGATGCAGTAGGGGTTGCAAGAATTCCTGGATCTTCACGAATAAATCTTCGAACCGCTGCCTTGGAAAGATGGCTGCAAGCTGGACATCATGCAAAGATGGAATGGATGAAAAACCCAAAAAGAAAAAATATTGAAAACATACTTGAAGGCGTAAAAAGTATCCTTGCAGTTGGACTCAATTACTATGTAGAAACTGACAGACCACCTAAAGATATATCAATTGCTAGATATGGATGGGGACAAGATTATCACAAGATTATTGAAAAAAAATTAAAAAGAATTGGTCTATTTTTAGACCAAGAAAGACCTAACTCTAAATGGAAAATATGTGTCGATACAAGCGCATTTTTAGATAAAGCTTGGGCCGAAGAGGCTGGAATTGGATGGATTGGAAAACATAGCAATATAATTAACCCTAAAATAGGCTCATGGATGTTTGTTGGTCATCTTTTATCTACTGAAGCGTTAGAGGCTGACAAACCATCAAAACCAATATGCGGTGAATGTGAAAAATGTATTGAGGCGTGCCCAACAAAAGCAATAGAAGAACCATTTGTGATTAACGCAAATAAATGTTTGGCATATCACACGTTAGAAAATAGAGATAAAGAATTACCAAAAAATATAATTAATAAAATGGGTAATTGGATTGCTGGTTGTGATATTTGTCAAGAAGTATGCCCATGGAATGAAAACAATATTCCAAACACATCTGAACCCGATCTAGAGCCATCTGAATGGATATTAAACATAAACAGAAAAGATGCCTTATCTTGGAGCGATTCTGAATGGAAGAAAAATTTAAACAACTCAGCATTAAAACGAATTAAACCTTGGATGTGGCGTAGAAATCTAAATTCTATCTACAAAAATAGATAAAATGAAAACAAACTTTCCAAAATTTTATCAATTCCTGCTAGTTCTATGTTTATTTGAATCTTTTACTATAAGTAAACCATCTAATGCATTTTTTCCTAAGATTAATGAGCCAAATGAACAAGAATTAAAATCTAAATCTATTCAAATCGGAAAGACAGCTAAACAACTGATTCAATTTGAAGAAAATAATGAAGCAATTAAACTTCTAGAACTAGCAGTTCAATTAAATCATAAAGAAAAAGAACTTTGGAAAATTCTTGCAGAAGCTCAAGTAAGATCAAATAGAAAGTATGAAGCATTATCATCATTAAATAAAGCAATAAAATTAAAACCAAACGAACAAGGTATATATTTCAGAAAAGCTTCTATTTATATGGATTTGAATGATCCACAAGAAGCAAAATTTTCAATAAAAAAAGGATTGTCAATTAATAACAATAATGAGAAAGGATATTTTCAACTAGGTAATGCTGAAATAATGTTAAATAATTACAAATCAGCTCTAAATGCTTTTAGAATATCTTCAAGAATTAATTCAAGTTTTTGGCAGTCTATTAATAATGAAGGTCTTGTTTTATATGAATTAAACAACGCAAAAGAGGCTATATTAAAGTTTAAATCAGCACTAAAAATCAGCAACAATGCAGAGCCAATGTTAGCTTTAGCAATAGCATTATTTTCCTCAGATAATCAATCTATTGAATCATTTAATTTAGCAAAAAAAGCTTTAAAATATAATCCTAAATATGTTTCAAAAAGCTATCAAGCTGAGCAATTATGGGGAAAGAAATTACAAAAATCAGCACAAGATTTATTTAAAGTTCAAGAAATGAAAAAAGTAGTTAAAGAAGCCAAAGCAAAAAGTCAATGAATTAATGTTTAACAAAAAATTGGTTTTTAACAGATTAGTAAGTAGCCTAAATAAAGAAATTTAGGCCTCTTACAAACTCAGAGATGGCCAAGGAACGCCTGAAACCTATATCGTTGCATCAAGAAATGCAGCGTTCTTATCTCGAATACGCAATGAGCGTAATCGTTGGAAGAGCATTGCCAGACGCAAGAGATGGATTAAAGCCAGTACAAAGAAGGATCCTTTTTGCGATGCACGAATTAGGACTTACACCTGATAGGCCTTATCGAAAATGTGCTCGTGTCGTGGGAGATGTTCTTGGTAAATATCATCCACATGGAGATCAAGCAGTTTACGACGCGCTTGTAAGACAAGTACAGGTTTTTAGTTCAAGATACCCAATTCTTGATGGTCACGGAAACTTTGGATCGATTGATGACGATCCGCCAGCCGCAATGAGATATACAGAAACTCGACTAGCCGCAATATCTAACGATGCAATTTTAAGTGAAATAGATCAAGAAACGGTTGATTTCTCCCCGAACTTTGATGGGTCACAACAAGAACCAGATGTCTTACCGGCTCAACTACCTTTTCTGCTTTTAAATGGAAGTGCTGGAATTGCTGTTGGCATGGCAACTAGTATTCCTCCTCATAACTTGAACGAAGTAGTAGAGGCTCTAATAGCAATTATAAAAAAGCCCTCTTTAAGCGAAGAAAAATTATTAGAACTAATCCCTGGACCAGACTTTCCTACAGGCGGAGAAATCTTAAAAAGTAATGGAATAAAAGACACGTACACAAAAGGAAGGGGAAGTATAACGATGAGAGGAATAGCTCATATTGAGGAAATTAATCCAGGAAAAGGTAAGCACAAAAGAAGTGGCATTATTATTACTGAATTACCATATCAACTAAATAAAGCTAGTTGGATTGAAAAACTAGCTGACCTAGTAAATAATGGAAAAATTACTGGTATAGCTGATATTAGAGATGAAAGTGATAGAGATGGAATGAGAATTCTCGTAGAGATAAAAAGAGATTCTGATCCAAACAAAATTTTAGATTTTTTATATCAAAAAACTTCTTTGCAGAGTAATTTTGGTGCTATTTTACTTGCATTAGTTAATGGACAGCCAGTACAACTAACGCTACGAAGATTATTAGAAAATTTCCTAGACTTTAGAGAAAATACTATTTTACTTAGAAGTAATTATCTATTAAAAAATATTAAAAATAGACAAGAAATAGTTGAAGCGTTAATTCAAGCTATAAATAATCTCAGAAGTATAATAAATCTAATAGAAAACTCTAAAGATACAACTGAAGCTAAAAATAATTTAATTAATAGCTTAAAGATAAATGAAAGACAAGCTGATGGGATTTTAAGTATGCCTTTAAAAAAAATTACAAGTCTTGAAAAGAATTCATTAAAAAAAGAAATAGAAGATTTAAAGAATAAAAGAGATGATCTTGAATCAATAATTAACGATAGAGAAAAATTATTAAAATTAATGGTCAAAGAACTTAAAGAACTTAAGAAAAGATTTGGTAGTAATAGAAGAACAAAATTAATAGAAGGCGGTGATGCACTAATAGCAGAACGACTTGCAAATCAAAGACCAAATAAAGAGCTTCAAAGAATAAATGCTCTAAAACAATTACCAGCAGATTCTGAAATTATTATTCAATCAAATAATGAAATAAAAATAATCCCATCAATAACCATAAAAAAATTAAAATTAAAAGAAAGTAATCAAGAAAGAAACGATATTCTACCTTCAAAACTAATATGGCCTATTAAAAATGAACCAAAAATTCTAGCTGTAAGTCAACTAGGCAAAATAGGTCTTCTTAAATGGGAATTTGCGGGACAAAAACCTGGCCCATTAGAACGCTTTTTACCAGCGGGTTTAGAAAATGATGAAATAATCAATCTTATTCCTTTATCAGAAAAAAAAGATATAAGTTTAGGGTTAATAAGTACTGATGGAAAATTTAAAAGAGTTTCATTTAGTGAAATTACCGAAATTTCTAATAGATCAACAACAGTTTTAAAATTAAAAGATAATATTCAACTTAAATGTTGTCTACTTTGTGAAGAGAATAGCTATCTTTATATAATAAGTGATATCGGTAGAGTCATTAAAATCAAGATAACAGAAAAAACCTTCCCATGTATGGGAAAATTAGCTCAAGGAACAAATATAATGAAACTATTCCCAGGCGAAAATATCATTGAAGCTATCAATATACAAGAACAAGATATTAAAGATCTAATTTTAGTAACTAAAAAAGGATCTTTTATCAAACATAATACTAAAGAAATAAAGATATCTCAAAAAGGAGAGTTAGGAACAATCGGGATAAATTTTAACGATAATAAAAAAATCAAGGATAGAGTAATTAATTGTTTTTTAAATAATGAATACGTTTATATCAAAACGGATAAAAACAGATATAAAAAATTAGAAAAAAATCAAATTGACAATAGTCCATATAAAAAAGAGAAAAAATTAAATATAGAATTAAATGAAAATGAACTTATAGAATCTATTTTTTCAATAATAATACCTGAAAAAATCTAAGATAGAGAAGTTTTTTCAACCCAATTTAAATATTCATCAGTAACAGTTCCAGTAACATATTTTCCAGTGAAACAAGATAAATCTAACTCTTTAACATTAGAATTATTAGTAATAGCCTTAGTAAGATCTTCAACTTCTTGATAGATCATTTTATCAATAAATAAATTATCTTCTATTTGATTTATATTTCTATTGTACGCAATCAATTCATTCCTACTTGGCATATTAATTCCATAAACATGTGGATATCTAATTGGTGGAGCAGCAGATGTAAAAGTAACTTTATTAGCACCTGCACTTCTTGCCATTTGAACTATTTGCTGAGTTGTTGTTCCTCTTACAACTGAATCATCGACTATCAAAACATTTTTATTTTTAAATTCAGTACTCATTGCATTTAACTTTTGACGAACAGAACGTTTTCTTAGTGATTGACCTGGCATGATAAAAGTTCTACCAACATAGCGATTCTTAAAAAAGCCCTCCCTATATTCAATTCCTAACTGCCTTGCTACTTGCATAGCAGCAGGTCTAGATGAGTCAGGTATTGGCATTACTACATCTATATCACCTAGAGAAATTTGTTTTTTGATAGTTTCTGCTAACAAATCTCCCATTCTTAATCTTGACTCGTAGACAGAAATACCATTCATTATTGAGTCAGGCCTAGCTAAATAAACATATTCGAATGAGCAAGGGAATAATTGAGGATTATTTGAGCATTGCTTAGAAAAAAACTCCCCTTCAGAAGTAATAAAAATCGCTTCTCCTGGTTCAACATCTCTAACAATTTCATAATCATTATTTTCAATAACTAGTGATTCACTAGCAATTACCCACTCCGGTTTATTATTTTCCTTTACTCTTTTACCGATTACTAAAGGACGTATTCCAAAAGGATCTCTAAAAGCTAAAAGACCATGACCTGCAATTAAAGCAATAGAAGCATATGATCCCTGAACTCTTCCATGAAGTCTCTTTACAGCAGTAAAAAGATCATCTGGATTTATATCTTTTCCATGTATTGAACTATTTAATTCTGTTGCCAAAACATTTAATAACATTTCGGTATCACTCGAGGTATTTGTATGCCTTCTATCAACTTTAAAAAGTTCTTTTTCTAACTCTCTTGTATTCGTTAAATTTCCATTATGGACAAGAATTATCCCATAAGGAGCATTCACGTAAAAGGGTTGCGCCTCCTCTTCTCGATGAGCAGCGCCTTTAGTCGCATATCGAACATGTCCTAATCCAACCTTTCCAATCAACCCTCTCATGTCTCGAGTTCTATAAGCTTCTCTTACTTGACCTTTGGATTTATTAATATGAAAAACACTACCGTCCATTGTTGCTATGCCAGTGGAATCTTGACCTCTATGCTGAAGCAACAATAAACTATCGTAAATTTGTTGATTACATTGATCTGTTGAAACAACTCCTACAATTCCACACATAATTATATTCCTTGGTTAAATAAAATGCATTTTATTTGAAAATTATAATTCATGAAGATTTTATTTATTTATTTTTTTAAATATAGTATTTTTATATGAATCTTCCAAATCAAAAATATCTATATCTATAATCAAATTATTAGATTGATATATAGATAACTTATTTTGATGATTTACAGTTCCTAAATTACATATTGAAAAAATATTAGATTTTTCTAACGATATCTTTTTATAATATTTTTTTAATTCTAAGCTTTGATCATCTGAACAGCTTACTAAAACTCTTCCTCCTCCTTCAGCAAAAAGCAGACGATCTAATCTTAAATTACTTGAAGGGATGACAATATTTGCACCTAACCCAGAGGAAATACAACATTCAGCTAAAGCAATTGCTAATCCTCCATCTCCCAAATCATGAGCTGAATTAATCATAGATTTTTTAATTATGTTTCTTAGAAAAAAATGAACTTGTTTCTCTAAATCTAAATCTATTTCAGGAGGTCTTCCTGTTTTTAAACCATGAATATACTCTAAAAAAGATGAAGCAGATAATGAAATTCTACTATCTTTATTGTTATTAGTTTCTAAAGGTAATCCCAACATCCATATTTGATGACCTTCTTTAACCCAAGATTTTTTACAAACTTTATTAATATCTTCTATCAATCCAACCATACCAATTACAGGTGTTGGATGTATTGGTATAACTGTATTATTTGATTTTTTTGTATCATTATATAAGGAAACATTTCCTCCTGTAACAGGCGTATTTAATACTTTACAAGCATTACTTATTCCTTGACAAGACATTGATAATTGCCAAAATCCTACTGATTTTTCAGGAGAAGAAAAATTTAAATTATTAGTAATGGCTATAGGTTCAGCTCCAACACAACTTAAATTTCTAGCCGCTTCTGCAACAGCAGACATGCTTCCACGTTCAGGATCTAAATAAACCCATCTATCATTACAATCAACTACTGATGCTATTCCTCTATTTTGATTTGATTTGGTTTTGAAATCATTTTGAGGACGAATTCTTATAACAGCTGCATCAGCTTCTCCAGGACCAATAACAGTATTAGATTGAACTTGATAATCGTATTGTTTATATATCCAATTTTTTGATGCTATTGAAGGAGTACTTAATAGATTTAATAGAACATTATTCCAGCTAATAAATAAATTATTTTTTATACTAATAATTCCATCTTTTAAATTTTTAGGTAATGAATCTTCAGTCCATTTCCAATGATCTTTTAAGTATTCGGGCGTTGAATTTATTAATTTATGTTCCTCTATAGGTGTATCATCAGCAAGTGCAGATGCTGGTAGATCTGCCACAATATCTCCTTTATGTAATACTCTTACAACTTTTTCTTTTAAAACTTTTCCAACGACTTCAACATATAATCCCCACCTCATAAATAACTGTTTAAGACTTTTTTCTGAACCAGGTTTAACAACAAATAACATTCGTTCTTGTGATTCAGATAATAAGAATTCATAAGCAGTCATTCCCTTTTCTCTAGCTGGCACAAGATCAAGGTTCAATTCAATTCCTACCTCACCTTTTGAAGCCATTTCAGAACAACTACAAGTAAGACCTGCTGCTCCCATATCCTGAGCAGCAATTACATACCCAGTTTTAAATGCCTCTAAACAAGCTTCTATCAATCCTTTTTCAAGAAAAGGGTCACCCACTTGGACCGCAGGTCGATCATCTATTGAAGTTTTTGAAAGTTCGGAACTAGCAAAACTTGCTCCTCCCATTCCATCTCTACCAGTTGTATTTCCGACATAAAGAACTGGAAAATCTATTCCGCTTGCTCCTGAACAAACTATTTCATCTGTCTCCATTAAACCCAAGGCCATTGCATTTACTAAAGGATTACCTGAATAACTACTATCAAATCCAACTTCTCCTCCAACAGTGGGAACACCTACACAATTCCCATAATGTGAGATTCCTGCCACAACACCTTCTAATAAACTAATATTTTTTTCATCTTCTAAAGGGCCAAACCTTAAAGCATTTAGTAAAGCTATTGGCCTTGCTCCCATAGTAAAAATATCCCTCAAAATTCCGCCTACTCCTGTTGCTGCACCTTGGAAAGGCTCCACAGCAGATGGATGATTATGACTCTCTATTTTAAAAACTAATTTTTGGCCATAACCAATATCTACCACTCCTGCATTTTCTCCTGGACCTACAAGAATTCGAGGACCTGTTGTGGGAAAGTTTTTTAGTAAAGGACGAGAATTTCTATAACAACAATGCTCAGACCACATGACACCAAACATACCTAATTCATTTCTATTTGGTGGTCGCTTAAGTCTTCTACAAATTTCTACATAATCAGATTCTTTTAATCCCTCTTGAATTAGAGAAGAAAAGACATCGTATTCAACAAAAAAATTTGATGAATTGATTAATCGTAGAAAATCATTTTTCTCAGAAAGAAATGTCATTAATTAAATCCAAGGATCAAGATCTCTTTCATTAGTTAAACCTTTTTTTCTCTGTCGTTTATTCATTGTATTAAATTCTTCTGAACTATCTATATCTAGATTATCTATCCAATCATCATATAAATCCTGATCAGTCTGAGTTTTATAGAAATCATCAATAGAATGGTTAGTGTTCTCACTAATTTGATCATCAATCCATCCCTCAAGTCTATCAGAAGCGTTATAAGTCAAGTCTTCAAATTGCATTTTCCATTTTCTACTCTTACTAAGAAGTTCCTCTTTTAAACTTGCTTTCTCTATAGGTAAATCTTCAAAAGTATCGATATCACATGATATTGAACCTGGTTGTTTATCAATAATTTGAGATATTGATAAACGCCAACGACTTGTTCCTGGTATGAGTGGGTTTGTTCTACTCACTAAATAATATTGTATTTTTCCATTTTTAAGTTCAAAAAAAAAGTCAGCTATTAAACCTAATTTTTGACCACTTCTATTAAAAACATTAGCGTTCATTAAAGTAGGAAGCCGTTCTATAGTTTGTTCATCAGAAATTGAATAAGCTCCTTTTACAAATATTTCTTGCTCATTTAATCCTTTTACTTGATCTAACCTCCAAACTTGTCTTTCTAATCTAAAATTAGAGGGACGACTTATTAGTCCAAAAATCCGATGAACAGGAGGGTGCATCCATGGATTAACTACCGGACCATGATCAATTCCATTTTCACACCGGACATTGTGTTTTAATAAATTACTTAATAATAATTTAGTTGGAATAGCCAAAATTAATTTCTTATTTGTATTGGCATTACTAAGTAAGTAAATTTTACATCACTATTGATAGGTGTAAAAACAGCAGGCGTTGTAGGTGCATTACAACTTAACTTAATAAGACTTGAATCTATCACTTTAAGTCCATCTAGCAAATATCTAACATTAAATGCTATTTGAAAAGATTCACCTTTAAAAGAAACTGGTAAAGACTCAAACCCAGTACCTATATCTTGAGCATCAGTACTTATTTTAATTAATTTATCTGAGCTATCAGTAGTTATTTTAATAACATTATTATGTTGATCAGCTAAAACAGCAACTCTTTCTAAAGAAGCAATAAACTCTTTTCTATCAAACTCCAAAATATTAGAAAAACTTTCTGGTAGTAATTGAGAATAATTTGGGTAAGAACCTTCTAAAGCCCTAATAGTTATAATTTCATCAACAGATATAAAAACTACTTGACCTTTATCAATAAAAAAATTAATAGGCTTACTAATATCACAAGCACTTAAAAACTTTTCAACTTCTCTTAAAGATTTAGAAGGTAATGTAATAGAAAACTTATCAACATCTAGAGGCTTATTTAAATCTTCTGAATTAGATAAAATATTATTTAAATTTAAAACTGCTAATCGATGACCATCTGTAGCTGCTGATTCAATACCATACCCGTCAAAAGTAAGATTAATACCCGTAAGTAATTGCTTAGCGTCATCGGTACTACATGCAAATAAAGTAGATTTAATTGCATTAGATAAAAGTAAAGGATTTAATTTTAATGAAGTTCCACTTTCTACCAAAGGTAAATCAGGAAAATCATCCGCAAGCATTCCTCTTACTTGATATGTACCACTTTTACTTGTTAATTCGACTTGTTGACTCGTTTCATCAGAAGTTAAAACTAATGGAGAATCATTAGATAATTTAGAAACAATCTCACCAAATAATTTAGCGGGTAAAGTAATAGCACCACTATCTTCTATAGAAGCTGATATCGAAGTTTGTATTCCTAAACTTAAATCAAAGCCAGTTAAGCGAAGTTTTCCTGTAACCTCATCAGCTGCTAATAAAACATTTGCTAAGACAGGGTGTGTTGGTCGATTAGAAACGGCTCTACTAACTAACTGAAGAGCAGTATTCAACTCAGATTGTGAGCAATTTAACTTCATTCCGTTATTTCAAAAAAATCCATTGATATAAGAATTTCATAGCTATTTCAAAAAAGCAATACCGTTAAAAAAAACAAAATTTTTACTTCTATTCTTTTTCTATGATTCTTTATATGAAAATGAATTAGGAGTAGTAGGTCCTGTGGTTTTTGTGGTTATTAAAAAAAACATAGATATAATCAGGCATTTTTAGTTTTAGAGCTGTGGATAAAAGTTTTTGTTCGTGGACAAAAAGACACCTATCCACCTTTTAGATCATCTGTGGAAAAAGATAAAATATTTATCTAAAGGTTTTTATGTTTTTTCCACAAAATAAACAACCACATAGATACGAAATTAACAGACAGTTTTTTTTTTGGATATTTATATGTCTTCAAAACCCCATCTTTTTTGCTATTGAATTTATTTCTGCCTCGACACCAGTATGAAAAATAGAATCATTGTTCTTAATTGCGCAATCCGGGTCTTTTAGACCATTACCAGTTAAAACACATACAACAGTTGAATTTTTTGGTACATCAGTTCTGATTTTTAATAAACCCGCAATAGAGGCTGCACTAGCAGGTTCGCAAAAAATTCCTTCTTCTTTTCCAAGAATTTTATATGCATCTATTATTTCTGAATCTGTAACTGATGAAAATTTACCATTGCTAGATTCTCTTGCTAAAAGAGCTTTTTCTTTATTAACAGGATTGCCAATTCTAATTGCAGTTGCAATTGTTTCTGGATTGTTAACACGCTTACCTTCAACTAAGGGAGCAGAACCGCTTGCTTGAAAGCCCATCATGCGAGGAAGCTTTTTCGATTTATTTGCATGGAAAAATTCTTGAAATCCCATCCAGTAGGCAGTTATATTCCCTGCATTTCCCATTGGAATACATAACCAATCAGGAGCATTTCCAAGATTTTCTATTATTTCAAAAGCCGCTGTTTTTTGACCTTGCAATCTATAAGGATTTACAGAATTAACTAATGTTATTGGATATTTTTTTGACAAGTCTCTAACAATATCTAATGCTTTATCAAAATTTCCTTTAATAGCTAATACTTCTGCTCCATAAACTAAGGCTTGAGCTAGTTTTCCTTGGGCTACGTATCCATCTGGAATAATAACAAAAGACTTCATCCCTCCCTTGCTCGCATAGGCAGCTGCAGATGCTGAAGTGTTACCTGTGCTGGCGCAAATTACAGCTTCGCAACCTTCTTCTTTTGCCTTACTTATAGCCATTGTCATGCCCCTATCTTTAAATGAACCTGTTGGATTAAGACCGTCATACTTCACATATACTTTTACTCCTTTTCCAATTCGGTTAGCTATTGATTTGACTTCTATAAGAGGCGTTGCGCCTTCTTTTAAAGTAATGATGGGAGTTTTATTTGTTACTGGTAGCCAAGGTTTATATGCTTCTATAAGCCCATCCCAATTGTTTTTTTTTGGGCTAGAAGAGAATAGTTGCTTTAGCTTTTTAGAAATTGCCACTTATTTAACAAGTAATTTTAAACAATCTAAGTGCTAGACCTTCCATCTTTTAGCTTTTGAAAAGGAGAATTGGAATAGAAATCTATTAACTCTTTTAATGATTCTGCTTTTTCAAGCGCTTTATTTAATGCGTTTAGATCTATAGCAATATTTTTGTTTGGATATTCTTCAAAAAAATCTATGAGATTAATGCTTTCATTATTTTTATAAGAGCTTAATATAATTCCAGATCTTATCGATTTAATGCTTGTTTTGATATTTGATATTTTATTAGGATAAATAATTTTAGACAGTCTACTTAAAAACACCTCGCCTATTTTACTATTCATTAATCTACTACTTGTTTTTAATGGTACTTCTATTTTATAAGATAAAAAATTATGAAGATCTTTATCATCTAGATTTGTGATTTTCATTAAATTTTTTAATTTTTTGCTGGGTTTTCTTGTTTCATGAAATTTATTTAATTCTTCTATTTCAATTGTTCTACTAAAAGTTCCTTTGTAAAGAAAAATATTTTCAGCACTTTTAACGCTCGGATAAAAAAATAAAATTACTAATATTATTATATTTTTATAATTTAAATACATTTATTGAGATACACCAGCTGCAACTTTAACTAATCTAATCAATCCTTTTTCCGATGTTTTCTTCATCAAACCATAACCCATTTTATAAGTATCTTTAGTTACTAAAATTTTTGGTAATTTTCTGAATATTATTTTTCTTTTGAATCCCGGTTTAATCTTTGAGGTATTAAACATTTTATTAATTGAGGATAGATTAAATACTTTTTTGATATTATTTGTTGATGACTTTTCTATTGTCTTTGAACGTATTTTTGATGGAAGCTTTTTATTTAATTTGATTACTGTTTTCCATCCAACAGAGTCAATTTTTGAAGCTAAAATGTTTACTAATTCATTTCTAAGGACGAGACCTTTTTTAGAAAATAAAAAATCAATTGTTTGATCTAAAATTTTCTCACTATCTAACTGTTTTTCTTTAGTAGCGCTTGTTAAAAGATCATCTAACCTTTCTAATTTTAGATTATTTTCATCAAACAGCATCTCTTTTAAACTATTTCTTAGTTCTGGGTTTTCATCTTCCATAAGTCTTCTTGCGAAATAAGGATATGCTGCTCCTAATATTTTAAAATTTGGATCAACACTCAGTGCTATTCCTTCTAAAGTAATTAAAGATCTAATTATCAAAGCGTAATAAGGTGGTAATTTAAAAGGAAATTTATACATTATTCCAGACATATCATCTGTTACTGCTTTGAAATCCATTTTATTTACTCCTATCTCTAAAGCGTTAGTGAAAACACTTTCAAAAGCTGGCGCAATGGGTCTCAAATCAACTTCTTCCGAGAGAAAACCTAGTTGAACAAAATCATTGGAAAGTTTATCAAACCTTTTATTTACAAGGTGAACAACTGCTCTAATTAAGCCAACTCTAGATTGCTGTGTAATATCACTCATCATGCCAAAATCTAAATAACATAAACGACCATCTTCCATTGCTAAGATGTTCCCAGGGTGAGGATCGGCGTGAAAAAACCCATGCTCAATTAGTTGTTGAAGACTGCAACTCACACCGATTTCTACCATCTCATTTGGATCAATTCCTAAATTTTTTACAGCGTCTATATTTGTTAATTTTGTACCATCTATCCATTCCATTGTGAGTACTCTTCTACTTGTTACTTTCCTATAAATTTTGGGTACTGCAATTTTTTTATTATCTCTATGGAGTTCTTTAAATTTTTCAGCATTATTAGCTTCATTAATGTAATCCATTTCTTCAAATATTCTTTTGCCTAGCTCATCTATTAATGCGACTAAATCACTTCTAATAATTCCAATATTATTTTTAAACCATATAGCCATATTTCTTGCGATGTATAGATCTAAAGTGATTTGTTCTCTTAATCCAGGTCTTTGAATTTTAACAGCAACTTTTTCTCCACTTTTGAGTTTTGCTTTATGTACTTGACCTAAAGATGCTGCTGAAATTGGTTCTTTATCTATCTCAAAAAAAATGTTTTCTACCGTATCTTGTAAATCTTCTTCAATGCATGCCATGGCGAGTTTGCTTTCAAAACCCGGTAGTTGATCTTGAAGTTGAGCTAGTTCTTCTAAAACTGTTGGAGGAACAATATCTGGTCTCGTAGAAAGAGCTTGTCCAGCTTTTATAAATGCTGGTCCTAAATCGACGAGAAGTTGTGTAAATTCTTTGGCTCTAAATCTTTTTCTTTCATTTTTTTCTAAGGAACCAATTAATTTTTCCCATCCAACACCAAGTAAAAATAATCCAATTGGTAAAAGTGTCTGCCAAAGTCTTCTAACTAGACGAATTGGATTTTTTTTGTAGATTAAGTCAATAGCTATCGGGTCATACTCAAGCAGACCTGAGGCTTCAATAAAATCGCTTAGTTCTTCGGCCATTCTGGTATGGCGATGTTCTACATCCCTTCTAGATCATTTTACCCCTAGCCTGCGTCTTTTTATTTCTTTTAGTTATGCTAAAAAGCCTTCGTTTTCAAAATATAGCTCTATTTGGGAACTTAGAGATCGATTTTGAAAAGGGGTTTACTGTTTTTACGGGGCAAACTGGTTCAGGTAAATCAATATTTATTGATACATTGAATGCCTTGTTGGCGAATAAAAAAACTTCTCTAGATAATCGATTAGTAGCTAAAGGGTCAGCTTTTTCATCAATTGAGGCTGTTTTTTCAATATTGCAAAAGACAAAAGACTGGTTAATTAATCAAGAATTTGATGTCGAGGAAGAATTGATTGTGACTAGAGAATGGCGGCTGAAAGAAAATAAATATAAATCTAGATTTAGAGTTAATGGTGTATTAGTTAATAGAGATCAAATATCAGAATTGAGATCGCTTTTGTTTGACTTTACCCTACAGGGAGATACTTATATTTTGAATAACTCTGTTTATCAATTAAACCTATTAGATTCATTAGGTTTAAAGAAAATTCAAGAATCTATTATTAAAGTAAAGCAAGACTGGAAAACATGGCATGACGCTAATTTAAGACTAAATCATGTACGAGATAAAATATCTGCTTCAAAAAATGAGTTTGAGGAAATGCAGTATATATACGAAGATATAGATCAATTAGAATTAGAAGATCCAGATGAGCAAATCAAGTTAGAAGCTAATCAGAATCGGTTATCAAATCTTTTAAGATTAAAAGAAGGAGTTAAATCTTTATTGACTCGTTTAAATGAAAGCTTAGATGAATACCCATCAATTTTAGACCATACTAATTTTTGTATTAATGAATTAAAAACATTGTCTCAAATTGATTCTTCATTACAACCAATTTTCGATAATTTTTATAGAATAACTGATAATCTTAATGACTTGATTTATCAGATTAGTGATTATGAAAAAACATTAGATATTGATCCATCTTTTTTAAATGATTTACAAGTTAGATTATCTACTTTAAAATTTTATCAAAAAAAATATCATAGAAATATAGAAGATCTTATTAGCTATAAAAATCAATTAATTAATAGTTTATCTTCTCATGATAGTTCTAATAATATAAATCAACTTTCTTCTTTAGAACAGAAAAAGAGAATTATTAGGGACAAGTCTAATAAAGATTTATCGACTATAAGAAAAATCATTGCTTTGCAACTTGAAGATAAATTGATTATGACCTTAAAAAAATTAGGTATTCCTAATGTTCGTTTTAAAGTTGTTTTTGAAGAATGTGAACCAACAATTAATGGGATTGATAAAGTCAATTTCATGTTTTCAGCAAATCCGGGTCTGCCTCTAGCGCCTCTTGCAGAAACAGCCTCGGGAGGAGAGAAATCTCGGGTTCTTCTTGCAATAAAAGCAATTTTCTCTGCTTTTGATCAAGCCAATCTATTGATTTTTGATGAAATTGATTCAGGTGTTAGTGGATCAGTTAGTAGTTACGTAGCTACTTTGCTTTCTGATTTGTCAAAGCATCGGCAAGTATTTTGCGTGACACATCAACCGTTAATTGCAGCATTTGCTGATAATCATTTTTCTTTAAAAAAGGTTGTTATCGCTGATAATACAAAGTCTACTGTTATCAATTTAAAGGAAATCGCTGATAGGCAGAGAGAATTGGCTCTGTTGGCTGGGGGTGAAATGGTAGAAGCTAATGCTTATGCGGCGAGCCTGCTGGAACACAAAGCTGCATGATGAGCATATTTTTCTATACAATTAGCTATTAATAATTTTCCCTAATGGGAAGTCCAAAACCTAATTCCAAAAAAAAGACATTAAATATTGGTTCTTCCAGTGAAGAAGTCATCACAATTCGTGGTGCAAGGCAGCATAATTTAAAAAATGTTGATTTATCTATTCCAAGAAATAAATTGGTGGTTTTTACAGGTGTTAGTGGAAGTGGTAAAAGTTCTTTAGCTTTTGACACTATTTTTGCTGAAGGACAAAGAAGATATGTTGAGAGTTTGTCTGCTTATGCAAGACAATTTTTAGGTCAGGTTGACAAACCAGATGTTGATTCAATTGAAGGTTTATCCCCAGCAATTTCTATTGATCAAAAATCAACCAGTCATAATCCTCGCTCAACAGTTGGAACGGTTACAGAAATACAAGACTATTTTCGTTTGCTTTTTGGAAGAGCGGGAGAACCTCATTGTCCTGAGTGCTCGAGACCAATTAAGCCTCAAAGTATTGATGAGATGGTTGATCAAATTAAGACTCTTCCGGAAGGGACTAGATATCAATTACTTGCACCAGTAGTTAGAGGTAAAAAAGGAACACACTCAAAACTTTTGTCTGGACTTGCTGCAGAGGGATTTGTTCGAGTGAGAATTAATAAAGAAGTTAGAGAATTGTCAGATAATATTGAATTAGATAAAAATCAAGTTCATTCTATTGAGGTAGTGGTTGATAGATTGATTGCGAGAGAGGGTATTGAAGAGAGATTAACTGATTCATTAAGTACTACTTTGAAAAGGGGAGATGGCTTAGCAATAGTCGAAGCAGTACCTAAAAAGAATGAAGAACTTCCTGAAGGTATTGATAGAGAAAGATTATTTTCTGAGAATTTTGCTTGCCCAGTTCATGGGGCGGTGATTGAAGAATTATCTCCAAGATTATTCTCATTTAATAGTCCATATGGAGCATGTCCAGATTGTCATGGTCTTGGTCACTTAAAAAAATTCACTTGTGAGAGAGTTATACCTGATCCATCACTACCGGTCTACGCTGCTGTTGCACCCTGGAGCGATAAAGATAATTCATATTATTTTTCATTATTATTTTCAGTTGGTGAGGCATTTGGCTTTGAAATAAAAACCCCTTGGAAAGATTTAAAAGAAGAGCAACAAAATATTTTGTTAAATGGCAGTAAAGAACCAATTTTAATAAAGGTAGATAGTAGATATAAACAAGATTCTGGATTTAAAAGACCTTTTGAAGGTATTTTACCTATTTTAGAAAGACAGTTACAGGATGCAAATGGTGAAGCCGTTCGCCAAAAGTTAGAAAAATATCTTGAATTAGTTCCTTGTGCAAGCTGTCATGGCAAGAGATTACGTCCTGAGGCTCTTGCTGTAAAACTTGGACCTTTTGCAATAACTGATCTCACTACATCAAGTGTTTCTACCACACTTGAGAATGTTGAGGAATTAATGGGTCTTGAGACAACTAAAAATTCAAAGCAATTGCTTTCTAATAAACAAAAAAAAATTGGGGAACTAGTTTTAAAAGAGATCCGATTACGTCTTCAATTTCTCTTGGATGTTGGACTTGATTATTTAACTTTAGATAGGCCAGCTATGACTTTGTCCGGGGGAGAGGCTCAAAGAATACGACTAGCTACACAAATAGGTGCAGGTTTAACAGGTGTTCTTTATGTTTTAGATGAACCTAGTATTGGACTACATCAAAGAGATAATGATCGATTATTAGCTACTCTAAAAAAACTACGTGATCTAGGTAACACGTTGGTTGTTGTTGAGCACGATGAAGATACTATAAGAGCAGCTGATCATTTGGTCGACATAGGCCCTGGTGCTGGTGTACATGGAGGAGAAATTATTGCTGAAGGGTCGATAGATAGCTTGTTGTCTGCAAAAAAATCATTGACTGGTGCTTATCTTAGCGGGCGTTCATCGATACCTACTCCTGCTACTAGAAGAGATTCAGTTCAAAGAAAATTACGATTGATTGATTGCAATAAAAATAATCTAAAAAATGTTTCAGTAGATTTTCCATTAGGTAGATTAGTTGCTGTTACTGGTGTTAGTGGAAGCGGTAAAAGTACTTTAATAAATGAATTACTCCATCCTGCTTTAAATCACTCTTTAGGGTTAAAAGTCCCTTTTCCAAAAGGATTAAAAGAGCTGAAGGGTATTAAATCAATAGATAAAGTTATTGTTATTGACCAATCTCCAATAGGTAGAACCCCACGATCTAATACGGCTACTTATACAGGCGCATTTGATCCTATACGTCAACTTTTTGCTACCTCTGTTGAAGCAAAAGCTCGAGGATATCAAGCAGGGCAATTTAGTTTTAATGTGAAAGGCGGAAGATGTGAAGCTTGTCGTGGTCAGGGTGTGAATGTAATTGAGATGAATTTTCTTCCTGATGTCTATGTTCAATGCGATGTATGCAAAGGAGCTCGATTTAATAGAGAGACATTACAGGTTAAATATAAAAATTATTCTATTTCTGATGTATTGGAAATGACAGTTGAACAAGCTGTTGATGTTTTTTCAGCAATACCTCAAGCTGCAGATAGATTAAGGACACTTTTAGATGTTGGTCTTGGATACATTAAGCTTGGTCAACCTGCTCCAACATTATCTGGAGGAGAAGCTCAAAGAGTAAAACTTGCTACTGAGTTATCTAGAAGAGCCACTGGTAAAACTCTTTACCTAATTGACGAACCTACAACTGGTTTAAGTTTTTATGATGTTCACAAATTAATGGATGTTATGCAGAGATTGGTAGATAAAGGAAATTCAATTATTGTTATTGAGCATAATTTGGATGTAATTAGATGCTCAGATTGGATTATTGATATGGGTCCTGAAGGTGGTAACAGGGGAGGAGAGATTATTGCTATGGGTACTCCTGAAGAGGTAGGACAACATTCAAATAGTCATACTGGTAATTATTTAAAAAAAGTTCTTGAATTACATCCTCCAATAAAAGCCTGAAGTTTTTATTTATATTTCTTAATCTTTTTGACTGATTTAGCTGCTTTTGATTTATGAAGACTGAAAAAAATTAAGTGATAGAAAGGATTTTGGAAATTTGATGTTTACTTGAAAAAAAATATTATCCTTTCTTTAGATTTAACGAACACAAAATCTACTATTAATCGTTCATCCTTTCATAAAGGGTTTATTTGGGGTTAAAACTTTTACATTTAAATTTGCATGGTTTAATCCGTTCTCATGATCTTGAATTGGGAAGAGATTCGGATACTGGAGGCCAAACTTTATATGTTTTAGAATTAGTAAAAGGACTTGCTGCAAGACCCGAAGTTGAAAAAGTTGAACTTATTACCAGATTAATTGTTGATAGAAAAGTATCCTCTGACTACTCAAAGCCCATTGAAAAGATATCAAATTGTGCAGAAATTATTAGATTGCCTTTTGGTCCTAAACGTTATGTCAGAAAAGAATTATTGTGGCCTTATTTAGATGATTTAGCTGATCAAATAGTACAAAGATTACAGAAAGAAAATAATAATTTGCCTGATTGGATTCACGCTCACTATGCCGATGCTGGTTACGTTGGAGCATTAGTCAGCAGAAGGTTAGGTTTGCCATTGGTTTTTACTGGCCATTCACTAGGTCGTGAAAAACTTAGAAGATTATTGGCTGCTGGAATAGATCACGATCAAATAGAACAAACTTATTCAATTAGTAAAAGAATTGATGCAGAGGAATTGGCTTTAGCGCATGCAAATCTACTCATAACAAGTACCAAACAAGAATCTGATGTTCAGTACGCTCGTTATGGCCGATTTAGCTCCAAAAACGTAGAAATAATTCCACCTGGTGTTGATCTAAATCGTTTTCACTCAATAGCTTATTCTTTAAATAAAGAAGAAAAAGAATTAAATAAACTTTTCAAGCCTTTTTTGAGAGATATAAATCTTCCACCTCTCTTAGCTATATCTAGAGCAGTAAGGCGAAAAAATATTCCTGCGTTGATTGAGACTTATGGACGTTCGTCGATATTGCAGCAAAGACATAATCTTATTTTAATTTTAGGTTGTCGAGAAGATTCACGTCAGCTTGATAAACAACAAAGAGAAGTATTTCAACAAGTTTTTGAATTGGTTGATAAATATAATTTATATGGAAAAGTTGCTTATCCAAAACAACATAAAAGAGAGCAGATTCCCTCAATTTATCGTTGGGCCGCAAATAGAAATGGATTATTTGTTAATCCTGCCTTAACTGAGCCATTTGGTTTGACATTATTGGAGGCTGCCGCGTGTGGATTGCCAATGGTGACTACTGATGATGGTGGCCCAAGGGATATTCTGTCTCGTTGTGATAATGGTCTACTTGTAGATGTAACTGATTTAGAAGCGTTTCGAGATGGTTTAGAGACTGCTGGGTCAAACCCATCTTTATGGAATACTTGGAGTAACAATGGAGTTGAGGGAGTTAGCAGGCATTTCAGTTGGGATGCTCATGTTTGTAATTACATTGCATTGATGCAGAAGCGTCTGAAATTTCTTGCACCTCGTTATTGGACGTTTGCAAATACTAAAGAAACCAGCCCTATAGGTCAAAAACTATTATTTCTTGATTTAGATAACTACCTTGAGGAATCTAAAGGTTTATCAATATTGAGAAAAAAAATAAAAGATCATTCATTGAATCAAAATTTTCAATTAGGAATTTTAACTGGTAGATCAATTAAAGCTGCTCGTTATCGATATGCAGAAACACAACTACCCAAGCCTGCAGTGTGGATATGCCAAGCAGGCACTGAGATTTATTATGCCGATGAAAACAAATCAGATATTTTTTGGCAAGATTCAATATCTGTTGATTGGAGTCGTAATGACGTAGAGAAGGTTTTGTTCGATTTAAAAGATTATTTAGAGCTTCAATCAACTGAATTCCAAGGTGCTTTGAAGGTTAGTTATTTATTAAAAGAACCTAGTCATGCAATTTTACCTTTGGTACGAAAAAGACTTAGGCAGTCTGGACTTGCTGCTTCACCTCACCTTAAATGTCATTGGTACTTAGATGTTGTTCCTTTGCGAGCATCACGAGCAGAAGCGATTAGATTTTTGACTTTACGTTGGGGGTTATCTTTAGAAAACGTTCTTGTAGTAGCGAGTCAACAAGGTGATGATGAGTTAATAAGGGGATTAACCACTAATGTTATTCCGTTTGATCATGATTCTTCATTAGATGGATTTAGATCCCAACAAAGAGTTTTCTTTTCTGATGATAAAGAGGGTGTTTTAGATGGTTTAAAACATTTTCGATTTTTTAAAAGTTATTAATTTTTAATGTTTTTATACTTTATTAGTATTTATTTTTAATCATAAATAGATTGATTTTATATTATTTACTTTTCAAGGATTAATTTAAGTTGTTGATATGGTGGCTCTTCACTAACGAAGCCCCAATCATTAAAAATTTTTGAATCTGTATGAGTGATTATCTGTCTTTTATTTCTTTTTTCTACTTTAAAGCCTTCTGCGGACATTTTTCTCATAAGTCTTGCAGATTCTTCAAACCTAGCGGCCATAGAATCTAATGTTTCACAGTCGTTAGTTAACCCCTCTTCTTTCCAAGTAAAATACGTCATCAGTTCAATTTGAAGATTTAGGGTTTAGTAATAAATATTAGATTGAATATTACTAATAATAATGTAATGAACCAGAAGCTACTTACAATTTGAGTCTCTTTGTTACCTTGTAGCTCAAAATGGTGATGTATCGGAGTCATTAAAAATAATTTATGCCCTTTTCCTTTTATTTGCTTAGAAATTTTAAAAATACTTACTTGAATTATTACTGAGATTGATTCTGCTGCAAGTACACCTCCCATAATTAAAAGAGACCAGAGATTATTTGATATCAAAGCTATGCCACCAAGAGATGCTCCTATAGCTAAAGAGCCTGAATCTCCCATAAACAATTTTGCAGGATATTTATTCAGAAATAGAAATCCCATAGAACATCCAGCCATTACGATGCAAAGAGGAGCTAGGATTTCAGCGTAGGTTTGATTCTCTATTAAAATCGTTATAGCTAAACCTGTGAATATTAATACGCTACAGCCACTTAATAAGCCATCTAAGCCATCAGTCAAATTAGTTGAATTACTTTCTGCTAGTAATACAAATATTCCTAAAGGATAAATAAAATTACCTATATTAATAATTTTATTTGTAATTTGAACATTATTAGATATCAAATCGTTTGTTACACAAATAATAATAAAAATAAGACTGATAAAAAATTGTAAAACTAATTTTTGATTCGAAGTTAGACCAGTATTAAATTTTTTTTTCAAACTTATAAAGTCATCAATTAAGCCTATTAACATAAAAGATATAATTAGTAAGCTCAAAGTTAAAATAATTTTGTAATCTTGATTATTAAAATATAAAATATTGCTTATTATAATTCCTATTGGGATAAAAAAAACTCCACCCATGGTAGGAGTCCCTTGCTTGAGATAATGCTTTTTTGGACCTTCTTCTCTAATTATCTGCTTGATTTTTATTTTTTTTAATACAGGAATACTTATAAAAGTGATAAGTGATGATAAAAGAGTTGTAATTATAAAAGTAATAGTTAAATAATTATTTTTAAAATATAAATCAGAAAATATAGAAATACCTGTTATTATTCCAAATAAAATAATTATTTGGTAATTGATATTATTAAAAACTAATATTTTTTTTTTATTTAAAAGCTTGTTATATTTTTTCAAAACTAAGGCTAGTAAATTAATCTTCCCACTCTTCATCTGTTGTATCTTCTTCGGCTTTATAGTCTTCTTTTTCTCCCATTAGAGCTGAAAGTTCTTCTTCTTCAACTGTACTTATTTCTTGATCATTCGAATCTTCGTCAGAAACTAATCTTCCACTAGTTTCTAGCCACGATAATAAATCGGGTTCTTCTCTAAGAGGTAGTACAGGAGCAGGCTCTTTCCTTCCATATCTAGTTAGTGCGGGGTTAATACCGTCTAAATCAGATAAATTCATTTTTTCTAGATCGCTCATATAAAGTTTATGTTCGATGAATTAACATAGTGCATTATGGATTAATTTTCTAATCTTTATGCTGACTTCAAAGCTGACGTTGATGCTTTTTACTTGGTTAATGGCTTTGTTAGTCAGTATTTCTCTTCGCCTAGCGGGCATAATTCATCCTCAACCTTTTTCCATAAATCATTTTTTAGTATGGGTTTTGCTTTTTGGCCCTTCTTTTACTTTCTTAATTTATTTTTGGGCCAGGAGATCTTGTTCATTCAATTCATCAATTTAATTTAAATTTTCAAGTGACTTTAATTTTCTCACATCATTTTTTTATTTTTACTACAAATAATGATGTTCAAGATTTATTGATTTTTGGTCATAATATTGATGCTTGGTTAATTTATGTACTTATTTTTTTCGGGTTAACTTCTCTGGCTTTTGTTTCAGTATGGCTGATAGGGTTTGTGATTGAAAGCCAATCAGGAAAATCTGTTAAGCAGCCATGGGAATGAATTTTGTATCTTTTCTGAAATTTTCAGACATTGAAAATATTTAAATCTGTATTGAAAATCTAAATCAGAAATATTGTCCAATAGTTCTATATATTTACTAAGAAGAATCGAATTTCCTTAAAGGAGAGAACCATATGGGAAGAGCTAAAAAAGTTGTTTTGGCCTATTCAGGAGGAGTAGATACTAGTGTTTGTATTCCTTATTTGAAAAAGGAGTATGGCGTTGAGCATGTGATTGCCTTTGCGGCAGATCTTGGGCAGGGCGATGAGCTTGATGAAATTAAAAAAAAGGCTATTTCAGCCGGAGCCTCGCAGTCACTAATTGGCAATTTAGTAAAGCCTTTTATTGAAGATTTTGCTTTTCCAGCCATTAGGTCTAATGCTCTATATCAAGGCAAATATCCTCTCTCAACTGCTCTAGCTAGGCCACTAATTGCAAAAAAACTTGTAGAAATTGCACGGGAATTAAATGCTGATGGAGTCGCTCATGGGTGTACGGGTAAAGGTAATGATCAAGTTCGTTTTGATGTGACCATTGGAGCTTTAGCTCCTGATTTGCAATTGCTTACACCAGCGAGGGAGTGGGGAATGAGTCGTGAAGAAACGATTGCGTATGGTGAAAAATATGGAATCATCCCTCCTGTTAGTAAAAAAAATCCTTATTCGATTGATTTGAATCTTTTGGGGAGAAGCATTGAAGCAGGTCCTCTTGAAGATCCATTTGAGATGCCATCAGATGAAGTATTTGGTATTACCTCTTCAATTCCTGATTCACCTAATGAGCCTGAAATAGCGGACATTAAGTTTGAAAATGGATATCCAATTGCAATTAATGGAGAACTGATGGAGCCAGTATCTCTAATTCAAAAGGCCAATAGCCTTGCAGGAAAACATGGTTTTGGGCGTTTGGATATTATTGAAGACAGAGTAGTAGGAATTAAAAGTCGAGAAATTTATGAAACACCAGGATTACTTTTATTAATTAAAGCTCATCAAGAGATGGAGAGTTTAACTTTACCCGCTGACTTGCTAAATACTAAATTCATATTGGAAAGGCAATGGGCTGATTTGGTTTATCAAGGTTTTTGGTTCAGTCCCTTAAAAGAAGCTTTGGATGGATTTATTAATCATTCTCAAAAGCAAGTTAATGGAACTGTGAGGATTAGGCTTTTTAAAGGTAATGCCGATGTAATTGGTCGTAAGTCTGAAAACAACAGTTTATATATTTCAGATATGTCTACTTATGGAAGAGAGGATAAATTCAACCATAATTCAGCTGAGGGATTTATTTATGTATGGGGATTACCAAGTCGAATCTGGTCTTGGATTAACAAGTAAAATAAAGAATTTTTTGAATTTCAGTTAGTTTTTTATTCTTTACTGTCTTCTTTCTTTTCGTCTTTTGAAGGTGATTCAGTTTTGTCTTCAGTGGGTTTTATTGCTTCTTCTGTTTCAGATTTCTTGGGCTCATCATCCTTAGAGGTTGATTTTGGAGTCGGTAAAGGACCATCTTGTTTAACTGTGAGGTAACGAATCACGTCTTCACTTAACCTCATGGCTTTTTCTAGAATTGCGATTTGCTGTCCATCGCCTTTGTGACTTAGTTGCACATAAATACCCTCTTTATGTTTCGCAATGGGATAAGCAAGTCTTCTTTTTCCTCTCATTTGACTATCTAAGACTTCAGTTCCTGATTTCTCAAGGATTTCACTATATTTTTTTAGATGGTTATCAACTTCTTCTTCCGGTATGTCCGGACGAAGAATGTACATAGTTTCGTAATAAGGTTTTTCAGACATGGATAGAATTTCCGACTAGGACTTAAAGGCTCATAAAGAGCGACGGACTTTTTATCTTATAACGAGGTGGTAACTTTTTACAATTGCATTTTTGTTGCTTCGCTTATGATTGGTAGATCAGGTTCATTTCCTTGTGTGCAAGACCAAACACAATAAAGAATCACTGCAAAAAGACTAAATAATAAAGTACTTGAGAAGGTTCTTATAATTAATGAGTTTAAAAAAGGACTAAAAATAATTTCGAATATAAAATTAACTATTATTATCCCAATATTTATTAGCAAGGCTTGAAGTCCGTTAAAACGTAAAAAATAAGATATTTTAGTATTTCTTACTAATCCAATAAATATAGCTAAAAATAATAATAAATTTCCAAAAGGTATTGATCTTTCAATTAAAATAATTGGAATGGCAGGTATTTGAATAATTTGAGTAAAAGGATATTTTACATATAAATGATTACCAAAAGTAAGACAATCTGCCCATGGAATCATATAGAGAAGAACTCCCAATATTTTTGCTCCTATTGAAGGCATAAGCAATTTTATTTTTTTAAGATTAAACCATTAAATGTTTTTTTGCAGATGATTTCATTATTTGAATAGGCACGTCATTAAAACCACTCCAGAGTTTTATTGATAAGGCACCTTGTCCTACAAGCATATCGAGACCATCAATTACGAAACAATTCTTTTTCTGCCCAAGTTTTAACCAGTTTGTTGGTCTTGGTATGTAAATCAAATCATACAGGATAGTTTTATTAGAGAGGCAGTTCCATATGTTATTACCGAGAGGAATATTATTTTTTACATTATCTTGGTTATTCATCCCGATTGGAGTTGTATTAATTATCAAATCGGCTTCTTCAATATATGAAGTAATATCTATTTCTTTATTATCAATACCTTCAATTGATATTTGATTCTTGGATAATAAATTTTTCATGCTGCTTATAAAAATATTTAATGAACTCTTATTTCGACCAATTATTGTTATTTTTCTTATATTTAAACTATTTAATCCCATTACTACTGCTCTTGCGCTGCCTCCGCACCCTATTACAATTACACTTTTATTAATTAAATTATGATTTTTTAATGGCATTAAGAATCCTTCTACATCAGTATTTGCTCCTATCCATTGGTTATTTTTTTCAGGTACTAATGTATTAACTGCTTGTATCCTATTTGCAGTTTCAGTTAATTTATTGCAAGCTTTAAGAACTTCTTGCTTGTGAGGAATAGTTACATTTAATCCCTTGCAATCTACAATCCTTAATGCTGTTGTTACTTTCTCTATATTTTCTCTATCGCAAGGAATTGCCACGTAACACCAGTCAAGTCCCATTTCTTCATATGCGGCATTGTGCATAACTGGGGAAAGAGAATGATTTACTGGTTGTCCAAGCAGTCCTACCAGTTTAGTTTTTCCAGTGATAGCAATCATTTAGTGAGGAAGTTGATTTGAAATTTTTAAGAGACTGTTCGGGAACCACGCCTCGCCTCAAATAGGTTTCACTGACGAGGATGTTACACAAAGAAAGAAATTAAAGGAGTTAATCACCCATGGGGAAGGTTGTTGGAATCGATCTTGGAACTACAAATAGTTGTGTTGCTGTCATGGAGGGGGGTAAGCCCACTGTAATAGCAAATGCTGAGGGATTTAGAACAACTCCATCAGTGGTTGCCTATACAAAAAATCAAGACCAATTGGTTGGACAAATTGCTAAGCGTCAAGCAGTAATGAATCCAGAAAACACTTTTTATTCTTCAAAGAGATTTGTCGGAAGGAGAGTAGATGAAGTAAATGACGAATCAAAAGAAGTTAGTTACGGAGTTGAAAAAGCTGGTTCTAATGTCAAATTAAAGTGCCCAATACTTGATAAACAGTTCTCCCCTGAAGAAGTGAGTGCTCAAGTTTTGAGAAAACTTTCTGATGATGCCGGGAAATATTTAGGAGAAACAGTTACACAAGCTGTAATTACTGTTCCAGCTTATTTCAATGATTCACAGCGACAAGCAACTAAAGATGCAGGAAAGATTGCAGGTTTAGAAGTTCTAAGAATTATTAATGAGCCAACTGCTGCAGCATTAGCATATGGATTGGATAAAAAAAGCAATGAAAGAATATTAGTTTTTGATTTAGGTGGAGGAACCTTTGATGTTTCTGTTTTAGAAGTAGGTGATGGAGTTTTTGAAGTTCTCTCTACCTCTGGAGATACTCATTTGGGTGGAGACGATTTTGATCGTGCAATTGTTGATCATTTAGCTTCAACTTTCAAAAGTAATGAAGGCATTGATTTACGCCAGGATAAGCAGGCACTTCAACGTTTAACTGAAGCAGCTGAAAAAGCAAAAATAGAATTATCTAATGCGACTCAAAGTGAAATAAACCTTCCTTTTATCACAGCTACGCCTGAAGGACCTAAACATCTAGATCTGACTCTCACAAGAGGAAAATTCGAAGAGTTAGCAGCAAACCTTATTGATCGTTGTAGGGTTCCTGTAGAGCAGGCCTTGAAAGATGCCAAATTATCTACAGGAGAAATAGATGAGATTGTTATGGTTGGAGGCTCTACCCGAATGCCAGCTGTTAAAGAGTTAGTAAAAAGAGTCACTACTAAAGACCCAAATCAAACAGTTAATCCAGATGAAGTTGTAGCTGTTGGAGCAGCTATTCAAGGTGGAGTTCTTGCTGGTGAAGTTAAAGACATTTTGCTTCTTGATGTAACTCCTTTGTCTCTTGGAGTTGAGACCTTGGGTGGGGTGATGACAAAAATGATTGCGAGAAACACTACTGTTCCTACTAAAAAGGCAGAAACTTACTCAACTGCAGTTGATGGCCAAACAAATGTAGAAATACATGTATTACAAGGGGAACGTGAGATGGCTTCTGACAACAAAAGTCTTGGAACCTTTCGTTTAGATGGAATCCCTCCCGCCCCTAGAGGCGTGCCTCAAATTGAAGTGACTTTTGATATTGACGCTAATGGAATCCTCAGCGTCAATGCAAAAGATAAAGGTAGCGGTAAAGAGCAAAGTATCTCTATTACTGGTGCATCAACTTTGTCGGATAACGAAGTTGATAAAATGGTTAAAGATGCAGAAATGAATGCTTCTGCTGATAAAGAAAAGCGTGAAAAAATTGATATTAAAAATCAAGCTGAAACACTTGTTTATCAATCTGAAAAACAAATAGGTGAGCTTGGCGATAAAGTTGATGAGGCAGCAAAAGCAAAAGTCGAAGAGAAACGAGTCAAGCTAAAAGAAGCGATTGAAAAAGATGATTATGAAACCATGAAAACCGTAGTAGAAGAGCTTCAACAAGAATTGTATTCATTAGGAGCTTCTGTATATCAACAAGCAAATGCTGCTTCACAAGCTGCTGATGATTCCAACGTTGATAGTAAAACTGATGGAGATGATGTTATTGATGCTGACTTTACCGAGACAAAATAAATTAATATTTACTGGTTTTCTATTTTAAATCCAATCCACTCAGAGCATGCAGGTGCTAACAAGATTCCATTTCTGTAGTGTCCTGTATTAATTAATAACCCAGCATCTAATTCTTTTAATAACGGAGCAGGTTCGTTGATTGGTCTGGCTCTGACTCCATTCCATTCATGCTTTACTTTTCCTTCTGTCATCCATTTTGGAGCAGTATTGTTCATATTTAACATTTCTTGTTTTTTAAGTAGGCTTGGTTTCGTGCCATTCTCGACAGTCGCTCCTATGAGTAAATGATTGGGACTATGGTGGATGAAGTTTATAGACTGATAATTTAATATTCCAGGCCACTTTTCCCAATTCATAGTTTTATTTTCTAACTCTAACTCCACAACTTGTCCTAGTATTGGCTCTAAAAATATCTTATGACCTAATGATTCTAATAGGTTCTGAGTATTTAATGCTGTGCAGATTACTATATAATCCTGATCGATAGATTGATTATCTTGTAAAATTATATTCCATCTTTTTTCATGTTGGCTCTTATTTTTGCTTATTTGAATAACATTATTTTCGATTTTATTTATTTCTATTTGGTCAAGACTATGCATTAATGCCTTTGTTAATTCAATGGGATTTAATCGACCATCTTCATGAGATATTAATCCCCCTATTAATTCTGTCTCAAAGATTGAATTCCAGAAATCTAAAGAATTTTTATCTAATAGTTCAATTCCATATTGTTTTTTATTCTTAATTAACTCAATCATAGATTGATATTCTTTTTCAGAACTTGCTAATTTAATTAAAGGTTTTGTAAATATCAAGTTTGACTCGGAATATTGTATTTGAGTAAGCCATTCTTTCCATAATTTCATACTTTTATTGCGTAGTACAAAAGCTCTTCCTTTTGATCTTTTGTAGATATTCCCCATCAGAACACCCAAACTAGCTTGTGTTCCATTTTTTGGATTTAAATTATTTATTTCTGAATTGACTGTTGGGTCGATTAAATTTACTTTATAACCTTTTTTCCCTAGATGAAATGCAGTTGTAATTCCTGCTATCCCACTACCAATAATTGAGATTTCAGTTCGTTTTTTTTCTGCTTTTTGGCTATTCATTTGCACAAATGTTATGAAATTTGCTTGTTAATTTTTAATGAGTGGTCTAAAAAAGAGCATAGTTAAAGGATATTGCTGTAGTGAGCATCAAAACAGTTATCTTACAGTTCATTTGTCCTGATAAGCCAGGACTTGTAAGTGATTTGGCAAGTTGGATAGCAAGTAAAAATGGCAATATTAGACATGCTGATCACCATACAGATGCAGATGCAAAATTGTTTCTCAGTCGAATTGAGTGGGATTTAGATGGATTTCTGCTTGATAAAAAGGAAATCAAATCTGAGGTAATTTTACTTGAGCAGCGATTGAATGGAAAAGCAGTCTTGAGCTTTTCTGATGATTTTCCTAATGTTGCAATCTTTGTCAGCAAGCAGAGTCATTGCTTAGTTGATCTTTTATGGAGAGTTAAGGTAGGTGAATTATGTATGAATGTCCCTTTAGTTATCTCAAATCATTCAGATTTAGAGGAAATTTGCTCAAGTTTTTCGATTCCTTTTAAGCTTATAGAAGTAGATAAAAATAATAAAGTAGATTCTGAAAGTAAAATTTTAGATCTATTAAATGAGTATAAAATTGATTTAGGGGTTTTGGCTAAATATATGCAAATTTTAAGTAGTTCATTTTTAGAGAAGTTTCCTCATCTAATCAATATTCATCATTCTTTTCTCCCTGCTTTTAAAGGTGCTCAACCATATCATCAAGCTTGGGAAAGAGGTGTAAAGTTAATCGGTGCAACAGCTCATTATGTAACTCAGGATCTTGATGCTGGCCCCATCATTGAGCAGACTATATCTAATGTTAGTCATCGTGATGAAGTATCAGATTTAATAAGAAAGGGTAGAGATTTGGAGAGAGTCGCTTTAGCAAGAGCTTTAAGATTGCATTTAAGAAGACAAGTTATTGTTTATAGAGGTAGAACGGCAGTATTTACATGATGAATAATGCTTATTTTCTAAATTTAAAGAATAATTTTTTAGACAATATTGGCTGGAGTTGTTTTCAGTTAGGTGTATTTTGTTTGCCTTCTAGTGCGTTCATTTCCTATTTGTTTTTGTTTGTAGCTCTCGTTAATGGAAGTATTAAAAGAAGGGATCTCTATTGGAGGGAATATTGGAATTATCCGCTAGTGCTTGTAACTTTTTTGATGCTAATTGGTTGTATTCGTTCTCATACCGGTTCGCTAGCTTGGTTTGGTCTTTTTAATTGGGTGCCATTTTTTTGGTTTTTTTGGGCTTTGCATCCATATTTATTAACTCCTGAAAGAAGAATAAAATGCGCTTCTTTGCTTGTATTAGGAAGTATACCTGTTTTGATAACGGGCTTTGGTCAGTTGTGGCTTGGATGGGAGGGGCCTTGGGAGGTTTTTGATGGTTTAATAATTTGGTTTGTTTCTCCAGGAGGAGAGCCTTTAGGAAGATTGTCTGGGTTGTTCGATTACGCGAATATCACTGCTGCATGGTTATCGGGCGTATGGCCATTCTGCTTGGCTTCAGTTCTTCATCCTTTTATTGTTGGAAGAAACAGGGTTATTCCTTTTGTTCTTTTAGTTGCCTTTATTGCAGCAATGATTTTGACAAACTCTAGAAACGCCTGGGGTGCAATTGTTTTAGGACTGCCATTAGTTATTGGTTCAGCATCATGGAGTTGGTTAATACCTTTAATGCTCATTTGTTTTCTCCCAGTGATTATTGCTGTTTTACCTGTGTTTGATTTTGGAATTCAACAATTTGCAAGAAGTATTGTGCCTGATTCTGTTTGGATGAGATTAAGTGATATGCAGTTTGTAGACACTAGATCTTTTGAAGCAACACGTATTGGCCAATGGAAAGTTGCTGTTAATTTAATTTTTGAAAAACCATGGCTTGGTTGGGGAGCAGCAGCTTTTTCTATTATTTATCCTCTTAGGACAGGTTTATTTCATGGCCATTCCCATAATTTGCCTTTAGAATTAGGAATTAGCCATGGTATTTTAGTTTCTCTTTTGATTAATATATTTGTTTTTAGCTTATTAATAATTTCGGGTTTATATGGAATATTTAATAGATTAAATTCAACAAAAAATATAATAGTTGATCGAGCTTGGTGGACCTCTACTTTAATTCTAATCTGTTTTTATGCTACAGATATTCCATTATTTGATAGCAGAATCAATATATTAGGTTGGATTTTATTGATAGGTCTTAGATGTATGATTTATAATTATAAAAGCCAGAATATTTCAATAAAAAAAATTTGAAAAGTTTATTTTAATTCTCTTTCTTCAATTGTAATTTGTCTTTCATAAATTGAGTGTTCATTAAATATTCTGGCAGTTAAAAAGCTAGCTATACATGTAATCAATAGTGGCTTCAATATTAAAAGATTTTTAGTTAATGCGAAGGCTAAAAACATAGCTGTTAAAGGGGTTCTTGAGCATCCAGCTACGAATCCCCCCATTCCTGCGAAAATATAAGTTGTTGGAACATGGCCAGTTATTGTTTCTACTCCAATACCACTTGCTAATCCTATCGCTCCGCCCAAAGTAAGCATTGGATAAAATAAACCACCTGGAGCGCCTGATGCAGCAGCAAGGCCAGAGGCAAAGAATAAAATAAAAAATATACTTATTGCAACTGTGAAACTGCTACTTTCATTAACAATAATTTTTTGTAATTCTTCGATATTGTGAAAATTTTCCGGAATAATTGAATACATAGTACCAAGCAATAAACCTGATAAACTCATTCTTTCAATGGTTTTATTTTTAAACCATTTATTACCTAGAACTTGCATTTTTAAAACATATCGGCAATACATTTCTGCTAACAATCCTAAAATAATTCCCAAAAATATTAGGTATAAAAAATCTATTGGAAAGAACTCGATTACTGGTGTGTATGCTCTCTCTAATTGAAAACCTAAATTATTAACAAATCCACCAGCTTTTTGATCTAGTCCAATCGCTTGCAAAACATCAGCGCAACTATCAGCCCAGAAAGTTGTTACTACTACTAGTAAGAGGACTACTGGTCTGGCTGAATTTAGAAGTTCTTCAATTGCATAGACAAAGCCTCCAATAGGTGCACTAAAAATTGCTGCAATTCCAGCTCCTCCGCCTGCTGCAACTATGACTCTGCGAAATGAAATAGGGGCTTTTAGCCATTTTGCCATTTTCCAAGCAACTGATCCCCCCATTTGAACGGCGGGGCCTTCTGGGCCTAGTGGAAATCCACTGCCAATAGCAATAATTCCAGCAAACAGTTTTACTATTCCAACTCTTAATCCCATGGGGACTGGCTTATGGCGAAGGAAAGCAATGATGTGACTTACGCCCGCACCTTTTGCTGCAGGGGCAAAATTTTGAATAAGCGATCCAGAAACCAAGCCTCCCAATGCTCCTAGTATTGGTAAAACTATCCATCTAGGTATAGATGCAAGAAGATTTGATCGATAATCTTCTAATGCATGAATTCCAGTTTTAAATAATATTCCCGTTAATGCTGCTCCTAAACCTGTAAGTATGAGAGCAAGAATTACATTTAGCCATTTCCTCTGAAGAAGTCTTTTTATGCTTTGAGTTGATTTTTTTTGTATTGGATTTTGACTTTTACTTTTGATCATTTAACTCAATTTAGGTTTGTAAAATAGAGGCCTCTTCTTCTTTTGTTATTACACGACCATCTTCGATAAAGTTTGGTATTTCATTAAAGTTTAAGTATCTGTAGATTTCGTCAGTTATTGGTGAAACTTTTTTGGAAGCTATTGCAAGATATTCATCAGTTGTAGGGATATGACCTAACAAAGCGCAAACAGCAGCCAATTCTGCACTTCCTAAGAACACCTGAGCTCCTTTCCCTAATCTGTTGTTGAAATTTCTTGTACTTGTTGAGAAAACAGTTGAATTATCTTCTACACGAGCTTGATTGCCCATGCATAGAGAACAACCAGGCATTTCCATTCGGCTACCGGCTTTTTCAAAAATTTCGTAGTATCCTTCTTTTTTCAAAATGTCTTCGTCCATTCGTGTTGGCGGACATACCCATAATCGTGCTGATATCTTCCCTTCTCCTTCGAGAATTTTTGCGGCGGCTCGATAATGACCAATATTAGTCATACACGAACCAATAAAAACCTCTTGAATGGGAGTGCTGGCGACTTCGCTTAAAAGTTTGACGTTATCAGGATCATTGGGACAAGCTAAAACAGGTTCTTTGAGTTCATTCAAGTCTATTTCGATGGTTTCTGAGTATTGAGAATTTGAGTCGGCTGATAGCAAATTTGGTTTTTTTAACCAATCTTCCATTTCTTTAATTCTTCTACTTATTGTTCGTGCGTCTTTATATCCCCTAGCAATCATATTTTTAAGTAAAACAATATTGCTTTTTAAATATTCACTGATTGTTGATTCAGACAGTTGAATGGTACATCCAGCACAAGATCTTTCTGCACTTGCATCAGTCAACTCAAAGGCTTGCTCTAATTTTAGGTTTGGCAGACCTTCAATTTCTAATATCTTTCCATTGAACACATTAATTTTGTTTGCTTTTGCGACGGTCAGAAGACCTTGTTGTATGGCCATCCAGGGAATGGCATTAACTACATCTCTTAAAGTGACCCCAGTTTGTAAAGATCCTTTAAAACGAACAAGAACTGACTCCGGCATATCTAAAGGCATGGAACCAATGGCTGCTGCAAATGCCACAACTCCAGAACCTCCCGGAAATGAGATACCTAATGGGAATCGTGTATGACTATCGCCACCTGTTCCAACTGTGTCTGGTAAAAGCATCCTGTTTAGCCAACTGTGAATAATTCCATCACCGGGTTTTAATGCTATTCCTCCTCTTTCAGCAAAAAAATCAGGGAGTTCTTTTTGAGTAGTGATATCAACAGGCTTGGGATATGCTGCCGTATGACAGAAACTCTGCATAACTAAATCAGCAGAAAATCCTAAACAGGCTAGTTCTTTCATTTCATCTCTAGTCATCGGACCAGTGGTATCTTGACTACCAACTGTCGTCATTATTGGCTCACAACTTGAACCAGGGAGCACGCCTTTTAAACCGCAAGCCTTTCCAACTATTTTTTGAGCTTGCGTAAACCCGTGCTTTGATGCAGGTGGCTGACCAGGACGAATAAAAAGAGTAGAGGGAGGAAGTTTTAATTTTGTTCTCACTTTGTCTGTCAAAGCTCTTCCAATCATTAAAGGAATTCGCCCACCTGCTCTTACTTCATCAGTAATAGTTTGTGGTTTTAAGTCAAATGTTGATAGAAGTTCTCCACTGTTTGCCTCACTTTCACTTCTTCTAACTTCTGCTTTGTAAGGGAAAATAGTGATGACATCTCCTGTTTTGAGCTTGCTTACATCACATTCAATTGGAAGTGCACCTGAATCTTCAGCAGTATTAAAGAAAATAGGAGCAATTTTGCCTCCTATTACAACCCCACTCCCTCTTTTATTTGGCACGTAAGGTATGTCTTGTCCTGTATGCCAAAGGACAGAGTTTATTGCTGACTTTCTAGAGCTTCCTGTCCCAACGACATCGCCAACATATGCGATTGGATATCCTTTCTTTTTTAATTCTTCAATAGTGGCTAAACCATTTGGGTCTCGAGTTTCTAGCATAGCTAGAGCATGTAAAGGAATATCTGGTCTTGTTGTGGCATGAGTTGCTGGAGAGAGGTCGTCTGTATTTGTTTCTCCTTCAACTTTAAATACTGTTACTGTTATTTCTTGAGCTAAGGGTTGTTTATTAGTGAACCATTCTCCATTGGACCAGCTATTAATAACTTTTTCTGCATAAATATTTGTTTTGGCTAATTCTAAAATGTCGTTTAAAGCGTCATAAACTAAAAGGGTATTACTTAATGCTTGACAAGCAGAAGTTGCTAATTCTTTATTATTAGATTTTAGTATTTCAATTAACGCTGCTACATTATATCCTCCAATCATTGTACCCAAAAGCTCAGTTGCTTTTAGAGGATTTACTAACGGACTTTTTGATTCTTCATGAGCAATTGAACTAAGCCAAGTCGCTTTGACATAAGAGGCTTGATCAACTCCGGGAGGAATTCGATTAACAAGAAGATCAAGTAAGAAGTTTTGATCGATCTCTTGATCTGGTTTTTCTAATAACTCTGTTAAAACTTGAGTCTGTTTAGCATCTAAAGGAAGTGGAGGGATCCCCAACGCTTCTCTTTCTGCAACATGTGATAAGTAATCTTTTAGCATTTTTAAATCTCAACAGAGAATGTATTTGAGTGAGAGTCTTTTGTTTTCATTGTTTACAACCGCATGTTTCTTGAACAAACATTCAGATAATGCAACTTATTACCCCCCTATGACTGATACTTCTCTAATCTTATATCTATGATCACGCTTTAAATGTCCACCTCATCATATTTTTCAATGGTGGATAGCACCTCTGACCTTCATGTGGTCGAGACTCGTCCATTAATGTCACCAGCATTAATTCATAGAGATTTGCCCTTAGATAAGGCAGCCTCTGGAGTTGTCTCTACTACTCGAAACAAGATTCAATCAATTCTTCATGGCAATGATCCGAGAATTTTGGTGATTGTGGGACCATGTTCGGTTCATGATGTTGATGCTGCTATTGAATATGCAAATCGTTTAGCTCCACTAAGGGAGAAATATAGTCAAAAGCTAGAGATTGTTATGCGTGTTTATTTTGAGAAACCACGTACAACTGTTGGATGGAAAGGGCTTATTAATGACCCTCATCTTGATAATTCTTACGATATAAATACTGGTTTAAGAAAGGCAAGAGGGCTATTACTTGATTTAGCCAAAAAAGGAATGCCGGCAGCAACTGAATTACTTGATCCAGTTGTTCCTCAATATATTGCTGATTTAATTAGTTGGACTGCTATTGGAGCAAGAACGACAGAGAGCCAGACTCATCGTGAAATGGCGTCTGGATTATCAATGCCGGTTGGTTACAAGAATGGTACTGATGGGACAGCAACCATAGCGATTAATGCAATGCAAGCGGCTTCAAAACCTCATCATTTTTTAGGAATTAATAACGATGGTCACGCTTCGATAGTGAGTACTACTGGTAATCCAGATGGTCATCTCGTTCTAAGAGGTGGTAAGAATGGAACTAATTATCATCTTGATGCAATTAATTTAATTGCCGATGAATTAGCAAAATTTAAGATGCCTGGAAGAGTCATGGTTGATTGTAGCCATGGCAACTCCAATAAAGATTTTCGTAGACAATCTGAAGTTTTACGGGATGTTGCATCACAGTTAAAAGGTGGATCAAAGAATGTAATGGGCGTAATGATTGAAAGTCATCTTGTTGAGGGTAATCAGAAATTAAATTCAGATTTATCAAAACTTACTTATGGGCAAAGTGTTACGGATGCATGCATAAACTTTTCTACAACTGAAGTTTTATTAGAGGAACTAGCTGAATCAGTCAAATAAATTTAGTTGTTCTTTTATGCTCCTATTAACCATATCCCTATACAAGTTACTCCAATAGGTACAGTTAAATTGTCGATACCCCAAGGACTTATTTGCTCTAAAAAAGTTGCGATTAGTGAGAAGACCAAAATTTCTAGAGGCTGTATGCCTAAATTATTAGTTGAAGAGATAATTGAAGTCGTTATAGCTACTACTGACCCCATTGTTAATGTTCCAACGATCGATTTCGTTTGACCTAGTATTGACCATTTTGGAGAGTTAATAGACCTTCCGAGTAAACCTGCTAATCCATCACCAAAAGCCATTGATAGAACTCCTATGGAAATTGATGATGCATAGCGAGGCCAGAATAGTAAAAGTAAAAGTGTGATACTGATACCATATGCAATTGTTCCAAAACTTTTTCTCTCGACATCTTCAATGGCAGGTAATAAACGATATTGATAATTAACACCTAAGGATATAGTGATCAATAATGCAGTTGAGAAAGCTATATTTTTTGGAATATCAAATAACCAGGCTAAAAGAATTACAGGCCCTGTTCCTATATGAATAATTTTTCTACTTAACTCTTCTTTTTTTGGAAAATATCTTTTACATAAAACTGCAATTAATAAAATTATAACTATCCATAACGCAATAATAAAAATAGCTATTTGAATAGGCAATGTCTAAGCAGCGTTTTGATGAGTAGTCATTACCCTCAATTTTAAAATTGCTTTTGCTTCAAGTTGTCTTACACGCTCTCTCGAAACATTTATTTGTCTTCCAATTTCAGCAAGAGTAAGTGGTTCTTCTCCATCGAGGCCAAAGCGAAGTCTCATGATTTTTTGTTCTCTCTCGTTCAATTGAGATAACCATCCTCCAAGGTGTTCTTTTTGAATACTTCTATCCATACCTTCCATGGGTTCATCGGAATTGGGGTCTGGAATTAGTTCTCCAAGAGTACTTCGATCTTCTTCGCCTCTTGCATGAGCATCAAGAGATGCACATGGCGCGCTTTGCGATACTAAATCTTCCAGATCTTGAGGTTCAATTCCCATTGCGTTTGCTAACTCTAGTCGATTTGGTTGCCTACCAAATCGATGCGATAATTCACGCGATATGCGGCGCATTTTTGAAAGTTTTTCGCTGATATGTATTGGCAGTCGAATAGTTCTAGCACTGTTATCAATGGCACGAGTCATACCTTGTCTTATCCACCAGTACGCATAGGTTGAGAATTTATAACCCATTGCAGGATCAAATTTATCAACTGCTCTCTCTAATCCAATTGCACCTTCTTGAACCAAGTCGAGTAATTCGAGACCTTGGTTTTGATATTTTTTTGCAACACTTACAACAAGTCTCAGGTTTGCAGCCATCATGCGATCTCTTGCCCGTTTACCCATTTTTATTTTGTGTTTCTGACGGGTAGATCGTTGTTCAAGAGGAAGGCTCAGCAAATCTTTCATTTGTTGGACATGATGAGCAAGCTCAATTTCTTCTGCAGGAGTCAGAAGTGGGACTCTTCCAATACTTGTGAGATAGAAACCTATCGCATCAGTAGCTAGACGATTACTTTGTCTTCTTGAACTTCGAGATCTTTGACTACTTACAGTTGATGCAGATAGTTTTTGACTTGTGCTTGCCGAATTGGACTTCCCTGATGAAACATCAGAAATTTCCTTGGCAGATTCCAGCGGGATCCCCATCACCCTGGCCTCTTGAAATTAGATTTAGTAAGAAGTTAGCACTTATAAGGAGAAGTTGACTAATTGAAACGAAAAATTTATGACTTTTTGCCTAATTAGGTATAAAGCGCATCAAAAAAACAGATTAAATGTTTTGAAAAAAGCTTTGAAATTTTTTAATTTTCTTCTTTTTTGTATAGCTTAATAATTTTTTCTTGAATATATTTTTTCTTATCATTCAAAATTGGATTTTTGGCGTAGCTACCATCACTTTGCATGTTCCAAGAGTCTTTATTTTCTTCTAAATAACAATCTAATAAATGTTTAATTTCTTTTTTAATTTTATTATCTTCAATAGGCGTAACTGCTTCAACTCTTCGATCTAAATTACGCCTCATCCAATCTGCACTACCAATAAATACTTCTTCATCTCCATCGTTGGAAAACCAAAAGATTCTTGAATGTTCTAAAAACCTACCAATAATGCTTGTTACTTTTATATTTTCGCTTAAGCCTTTTTTCTGTGGATATAGGCAGCACATTCCTCTAATTATAAGTTCAATTTTTACTCCTTCATGTGATGCTATATAAAGTAGTTTTATAATTTCTGGATCTACTAGGGAATTCATTTTGGCTATTATCTTTGCGGGCAAGCCATTTTTTGCATAATTGATTTCTCTTTTGATTAGCTTTTCTATTCCATTTCTAAGAGTTACCGGTGCAACTAATAATTTTCTGTAGGACTGTTGTTTAGCAAACCCAGTCAGATAATTAAATAGTTCAATAAGATCTTGACCAAGCTCAGGCTGGCAAGATAATAAGCCAAAATCTGTATATGTTTTAGACGTTTTTGAATTGTAATTACCAGTCCCAATATGAAAGTATGTTCTTAATCTGTTTTTTTCTTTTCTTATGATCAAAGCAATTTTTGTATGAGTTTTTAGTCCGATGACTCCATAAACAACATGAACTCCAGCTTGTTCTAATTGTTTTGCCCATTGGATATTATTATCTTCATCAAATCTTGCTTTTAATTCAACGAGAGCCATTACTTGTTTCCCTTTTTCAGCAGCTCTTATTAGTGCATCAATAATTAAAGAGTCCTTGGAAATTCTATACAAGGTCATTTTGATTCCCATGACTTGCTTATCTTCCGCGGCTTGATTAATAAACTCTTCGACTGAGGTCGAGAAAAGATTGTATGGGTGATGGACTAGTAAATCATTACGGCGAATAATCGAGAATATACTTTTAAAATTGCTTTTATTTCTAGTATCTAATTCTTCTTGTTCTCGCAGTTGACTATTTTTGAGTGAACCATGAGTAATGCCTTGATGCTCTTTAAATTTTAATTTCGGTAGATTGAAATTTGTTAATTCTATTAATTCATCTAATGCTAGTAACCCCTCGATTTGATATAAATTTTCTTTGTCAATATTCATCCCTTCTTGTAAAAGATCAAGAATTACTTTTGGTGTATTTATAGAGACTTCTAGCCTCACTACCTCACCTCCTTTGCGACGCTTACGTAAACCTTCTTCTAGTGCGCTCATTAAATCATCAGCTTCAATGTCTCGAAGCTCTAGATCAGCATCTCTTGTAACGCGAAAGAACGAATATTCTTTAACATCCATCCCAGGGAAAAGCAAGAACAGATTATTCGCAATGATTTGCTCAATAGCAATTCCTGTATATTTTGTTGATTCTTTATCATTTAGTTCAACTGGAATACTTATAAATCTAGAAATACTTTCACCAGGAATTTTTATGCGGGTAAATTGTTCTTTATCTGATTCATTATCGACGATAATTGCAGCTAAATTTAAACTAAGATTACTTATAAAAGGGAATGGATGAGAAGGGTCAACTGCTAAGGGGGTTAGGATTGGAAAAATTGCAGTTGTAAAATAATTATCTATCCAAACCCTTTGTCTTTCATTTAACTCTTTATATTCAAGTATAAATATATTATTTTTTTTAAAGTCCTCTTCTATATATTTTCTTGTTTTATATTGCTGTGTTTTTAAAATAGGGTCTAAATAATTTCGAATTTCAATAAGTTGTTCTTCAGGAGATTTTCCATCTTGGCTTCTTTTTGAGATTCCAACTTCTACTTGTGATTTTAATGAAGCAACTCTAACCATAAAAAATTCGTCTAAATTATTGCTAAAAATTGAACTGAATTTAATTTTTTCTAGTAATGGCGTTTCCTCTTCTGTAGCAAGTTCTAAAACACGTTTGTTAAAATCTATCCAACTGAGTTCACGATTAATATAAGTTTCATTATTGATTTTTGGACTAGTCATATCTATAACCAATTTATTCAATTTCTAATTATTAGTTTAATATCTTGATCATCTATCAGTCTAGGAGATTACTTTTTGCTTGGTAAGACTTTTACCTGAAATTAAAAACATAACAAATAGTAGAAGCAATATTGTGCCAAAAAATGGACTTCTTGGACCAAAAAGATCATATGAGCGTCCTGCTGCTATTGCTCCAAGAAAAGTTCCCAGACTTTGTAAACCCTGCAGATTTCCTAATACTGCTCCTTGACCTATAGAACTTAGTCTTCTTGAAATTAGTCCTCTTAAACTAGGAGTTACTAGTCCAGTTCCCATTGCAAGTATTGCGACGCCAGAAAATACAAGAGGAATTGAGGTATCTATATTTGCGAGCGTTAAAAGAATACATCCTGTCATTACAAAGCCAATACCAGTAAAAGTTAATCTCGACTCCCCAAATCTTTTTACAAGAGGACCAATTAGGCCTCCTTGAACAATCATCGCGATAACTCCAACGACAATAAAAGCAGCACTACATAATTCAGGACTCCATCCAAATTTTTCTTTTAAATAAAGGACTAAAACAGCTGTAAAGCCATTAAATGCCATAAAGAAAACAAAAAAGGATAAGCAAAGTCTTCTAGCTAAGGGGTTTTTGAATACAATTACTAGCTGACTAATTGGATTCAAATCTCTTTTCCTTGGTAGTAAATTTCTTTTATTTTTGGGCAGTGTTTCCGGTAGAAACCAAATTACAAAAATAAGATTAAATATTGCAAATCCGCTTGCTACCCATACCGGTAAAGTAACACTAAATTTAGCAAGAGCTGTTCCTAATCCTGGACCAAGAATAAAACCTAAACCAAACGCTACTCCAATTAATCCAAAGGTTTTTGCGCGATTTTCGGGAGTTGATATATCTGCAAGTATTGTAGTAGCAGTAGCTGCAGTACCGCCACTTATACCATCAATTATTCTGGCTAAAAATAGTAAAGATAAAGGTAAAGCTGAGGCCCATAAAGGTAAATAATCATCCCAATTCAGGCTTACAGTTAATGCAAATAGACATATTCCTATTACTGAACCAGATACACATGTGATCATGATTGGCTTACGACCGAAACGATCACTCATAGCTCCAATTAGTGGGGCTGCAGCAAACTGAGATATTGCATAAGTTCCAGTTAAAAAACCAAGAGTAGTCGCGCTTGTCGTGAATTGTTCTAATAAAAAAGGTAATAAAGGCAAAACAATGGTTTCGCCCAAACGATCATCTAGAAGTGTTATGAAAGCTCCTAAAAGGGTGGGAATTTTTAGCCTTCTCAATGCAAATAGCTCATAATTTATTCACCTTCTCATACTGTCAGACAACTTGGCTTCATTTAGTAAAAACAGTCTAAATCGATATTTGCGACCTTGTGAGAGTTCTGATGAAATAGCCCTCAGAGAAGTTTATGAAGATGCTATTCGAACTTGCGACAAATCCTTGTACAGCCAAGAACAGATTGAAGCATGGTCAGCTTTAGCGTATCTTCCTGGGATTTTAGATAAACCTCTGAAGCAAGGGGTGGGCTGGGTGAGTTGTGTTGATAAAACTATTGAAGCATTTGCTTTAAAATATCCCCATAATCGCTTGGCATTGCTTTATTGCCGAGGGCGTTCGTCACGGCAGGGGCATGCTACGGCTCTATTAAATCAAATTGAGGCAGATACTCTTAAAGATAGACCAATAACTTTAAAAACCGAGGCAAGTTTATGTAGTTATCAACTGCTTTTACGTCATGGATGGACAATTATTTCCCCTGAAGAAATTCAAATAGGTGGTGTGCATTTTTCTCGTTATTTGATGGAAAAAACTTTGTATTAAATTTATTTTTTAAAAATTTTTAGGAATCAATATTTTCCTCACTCCAATCAATTAATTTTTCTAAGTGCTTGATAGCAAGTCCTGAATTGATTATTTCTTTTGCTTTATTAATTCCTTCTTTAATATCAGAGCTTAAGCTTGCATAAAAAAAGTAAATACCAGCATTCCATTCAAGTGCTTTTATTAAAGGACCCTCGCCATTAAGAGCTTGTAAAGCAAATCTCTTCCATTCTGTGATGTCGTTCCATTCAATATCTTTTCCAGAACATTCGTAATCTTTGGGATGAAAAACAGTTCTAGTTCCATGTTGATTTTTGTACTGTCCAATTGTTGATGAACGACTAATTGAAAGATCTATTCCACCTTCCAGCCCTTTGATAGTCATCACATTTTGTTCTCCCATAAGCTCTAAGGTCTTCCAATGTCTTTCTTCAGTAGGTGAATGAACATAGCCACTTATATGTAGATGATTTCCTTGATGACATGTCCAGATTAATTCCATACTTGCTAGAGGTGGTCGCTTACCTATTTGATCTCTGTAAGGAATTAAATTTTCAGCTAGCGGAAAATGATCTGGCTGATGTATTAAAGCTAGGTCGTTATGGTTGAAAAAACTTTGCAGTTGTTCTATGGATAGACCAGTTAAATTTATTCCTAAGGCTTGAAAGAGTTCGTGATGAGTAACGCCGTATTTCACTGGCATACGAGAACCACCATGCAAAATAACAGGCTGTTTCTGAGTTAGTAATAGTAAAGTTGTTAGAGGGTAAATTGGCGCTGTTTTTTTTCGCCCATCAAAAGGCATCCCAAAAAATATAGGTTGACGTTGATTGCTGGGTGATTGAATTTTGGGTCCTAGTTCTATATAGGCATCAATCATCCCAGCTAATTCTTCAGGGATAGGACGTCTAATTCTATGCGCAATCATGAAGCCACCAATTTGTGCTGCACTTGCTTCTTCTTTCAGCATCAGCTTGAGAGCGGATTTAGTTTCTTCGCGAGTAAGACTTTTTCCTGTAAACTCACCACTACCTATTTTTTTTAAATAGGTTTTAAATTCTTCATATTTGTTTGTCATTGGAGTTTAAATTTCAAAGTTAAGTTGTTTTTTTGCAAGTTCTTTGCGCTCAGTATTCTTTAAATTTTCAACTAAATCAAAAAGGATTTTTTTACTAATTTCAGTACCGATTGAACCAAGAGCCATTAGTCCATAGTATGCTGATTTATCAGAGCCTTTTTGTATTACATCGCGAATGGCTTCACAGATATCTAAGCTTTCACGTCTTTGAATTATTGTCAGTGTTTTGATCACTATCTCTTCTCTGAAATCATTTAAAGGAGATTTTGCTATTTCAAGTAAGTCAAAATCAGAAAGTAAATGAGCTTTGAATTTTAGTAATTCTAAACCAGCTATTTTTATTTTTTCACTTTTTTCTTCTAATATTTTTTTGATAAGCTCAATTGGTAATGTTCCTCCCCAGCAAGCTAAAGCTTCTACGACTTTGATGTTTATAGTGTCATCATTATAAAGATGTTTTAACAGCCATTCTTTGGCATCCTCTTGATAAGTAAGTCCTGCTGCAAGGATTAGCTCATCTTTATTCCCATATGTATTAATTAGATCTTTTATTTTTATCCATCCTACTTTTGATAATTGTCCCAAGCGAATAGCTATTTCTTGCCTGAGTTCGAAGTTGATATTTGGATTGTAAGCATTTTTCAACCATTCAGCGCTTGGCTTGGTTTTTTTTGCGTTATTAATGGTATCCCATATATTGCTTTCTTCAATAATCATAGAATTTAAATTTAGTGGATTAGAAAATGATTAATCAGAGTAATTTTATAAGTTACTATTTGTTTATTAATCAAGTCAAGTATCTGATTTGTTTAGAGATGAATTGAAAATCTTTTAAATGCCTATAAACAACTACTAAATAATAGACATATTAATAAAGCCTAGAAAAATTTATTCTAGGCTTTATTAATTTAGTTTAAAATTTAATCTTTTTAATTTTATCTTGCACCAAGTTGAGCTGCCACCTCTCGTTCTAATTTTTCATCTTTAACGTCTGGTAAAACATTAGAGATTGGAGTTTTGTGAGTGCTATAGAAAAGCATTCCAATAAATACCATTCCTCCAATAATATTTCCAATCGTAACTGGTAAGAAATTCCAAAAAATTACTTTTGTAAAAGGAATACCTGATCCTAGTAGAGGGCCAGTTGTATGCAAAAACATATTAACTACTATGTGCTCCATTCCCATTGTTTGGAAGGCAGTTATTGGTAGCCAGCAAGCAAGTATCTTGCCTGGAACACTTTTACTTACAAGTGCCATTGTTACACCTAAACAAACCAGCCAGTTTGCAATTACCCCACGTAAAAATGCGAGGAAGAAACCAGTACTTCCAAGTGCTTCATATTTAACAACTGTGTTTGCTTTATGAATAGCTATTATTTTTGCTGCAACAACTGCCCATCCTTTTCCACCTTCAGCAGCACTTAATGGATCAACATTTCCAGCACTGGATAAGCTTATCGATAGTAGAACTGCAACAAATGCTGTACCAAGAAAATTACCGATCCAAACCCATAGCCAATTCCTTACAGTTGCAGACCAAGAACTTTTTCCAGCCCATACGGCCATTGGTAGTAACGCAAAATTACCAGTAACAAGCTCCATACCGAAAAGAACGATACTTGCAAAACCAAAAGGAAATATGAAAGAACCTAACCAAGGCATCCCAGATTGAATTCCTATAGTAATTGCAAGACATGTCGCTAAACCTAAAATTGCTCCTGAATAGAAGCCTCTTACTAGCAAGTTTTTTACGCTTACAGATGATTTCTTTCCACCTGCAGCGATCATTCCATCTACTAATTCATTTGGTAGGACGTAGTCCATTTGAGACGCACTTTGAGTCATAAATTTAGAAAGTAAGAAAAATAATTTTTTATAAAATCGAATTAATTGCTAATTCGATTCATAAATTTGGAAAAGATGTCGGGGCTACCATTGGCTCTATTAATCAACGGTTTATCTTTGCCAAGGTTGTTAAACCAATTAATGAAACGAGAAATAGAATCTTTAGGTAAGACGTAGTTCATTTGAGAAGTACTTTGAGTCATAAATTTAGAAAGTAAGAAAAATAATTTTTTATAAAATCGAATTAATTGCTAATTCGATTCATAAATTTGGAAAAGATGTCGGGGCTACCATTGGCTCTATTAATCAATGCTTTATCTTTGCCAAGAGGACTAAACCAATTCATAAAACGAGAGAATGAATCAGATTTATTACTTAAAAATATTTTTTCTTTTGCCTTAAAATTTGAAATAAGTAAATCTTTTAGTACATCTTTTAATTCATCTTGAGGGACAGACTTTTTTATTAATTCTCCTAATTTATAATTAGGTCCTTGTGATCCACCAATGCTTATATCATAAGCTTCAACAGTTTTTCCTTCTTTGTCTTTAGCTTTTTTACCCGTTAAACCAATTCCTCCCATGTAGGCTTGGCCACAACTATTAGGACACCCTGTCCAATGAATCTTTAATTCGTCTTTCAAATCTAATTCTTTGTCTAATTCATGAGAGATTTTTAAAGCTTGATCTTTTGTATTTGTCAGAGCGAAACCACAATAAGTATTTCCAGTACAAGAAACAGTACCTGCTGCAATCGTTTCTGGTTCTAATGGAAACTTTTGTAAGATAGATTGCTCCTTAAATTTCTCAATTAGATTTTTATCTATACCAGTAAAAATAATATTTTGATCTTCGGTTAGTCTTATTTCCTTATTACCAAAATTATTGCAGATATTCGCTAGATCTTGTAAATCTTCAGCCAAAAGGCGACCTACTGGCACATGAATTCCTGCATAATATTTATTTTCTTGCTTTTGAGGATGAATTCCAAAAAATGACCTTGGTTTATCTGAAAATATTGAACCTGGATCTTCTTTTAATTCTCCATATTTTTTTTCGACAAGAGCTCTAAATTCCTCAATCCCAATTTTATCTAAATAAAATCTAAACCTACCTTTAGGTCTTATATTTCTTTCTCCATTATCTCTCCATAGGGATATAATGATTGATGTTAATTCATAAATTTTTTCTTCTTCAACCCAGGCATTTAATGGAACTGCATATTCATTCATTACTGATGAAAGTACACCTCCAATCCAAACACTAAAACCTAAAATATTATTAATTTTTACCGGATGAAAAATCAAATCATTATGTAAAAGAAAATTATCTTTAGAACCTGCTATAGCTGTATTCCATTTTCTTGGAAGATTTGAAAATTCTGAATTTCCTTTGCCTTCATTAGTTAAATGATCTTGCATTCTTGAGGTATATTTTCTTGTGTCTATAATTTCTTCCGGATCAACCCCAGCGATTGGATTGCCAGTAACATTTCTTGGATTATCAAATCCAGATTGAGTTGTTGATATGTTTACTTTTTCTAATCTATTTAATATCTCAGGTAAATCACTAATTAAGACACCTCTAAGTTGTATATTTTGTCTAGTTGTTATATCACAACTTCCATTTTCTCCATATCTAGCAACAATTGATGCAATTACTTTTAGCTGTTCTGCATTAATTATTCCATTAGGTATTCTTAGCCTTAACATGAACTTGCCAGGTGTTTTTGGCCTCCAAAACATTCCATACCATTTCAATCTTAATTCTAAATCAGTTTTATCCATTTCCTCCCAACCCATTTCAGCAAATTTATCTATATCCTTTCCTATTTCAAGTCCATCCTTAGCAGCTTTATTTTTTTCAACTTGATTTAGTTTTTTACCTTCTAGATAGTACTGAGTCATCAAAATCTGTAATTAATATTATTAATTAACCGTCAAAACCTAAACTTTGTATGTATCAGTTATTACCAAATTGTTTATTCTTTTTGGTAACATCTAATACAACGTACATATCTATTTAATTGATTAATTGGTTTTCAAATTTACCCATTTAGTATTGGCGTCCAATTTCTCCGAGGCTTCTAATCGCTCCACTTTTGAGCATTTCCCAAACCTCTTTCATAGCAAAGAGGTCTCTATGAAAAGTACTTTTGAATCTTTTTCTTCCTCTGTATTGAGTCTTTCTTCGATCAACCCCCTCTCCTCGCCTGAAATTATTTGTTCTCGAGTATCTAGAATTTCTCATCATCTCAATTTTAATAAATTAGTTGAAAGTACTAATACATCTTCAGATGTCCATCAACAGTTGTCTTTGTTACCAAATAGAATTAATTGTGAGCCTCCTCACCATTTACATTTATTAGTTCATGGTTCTCGAGGTGGTGCGATACATCCATCTCTTCTTTCTTTGGTTGACCAATTAAAAAGGCTTAAAAATCGCTCTGTTTCAATAGAGGCTTTAACTGATGACAATCCAGAACAAATTGACATCGGTAATAGATCAGTGTTTTTAGTTCCTCTTTTTTTGTTACCTGGAAGTCATGTTTGTATTGATGTACCAAAAATATTTAAACGTTTGCAAGAAGATGGACAAAATATAAAATTGTTTCCTTTCCTAGGTTCTTTTATACCATGGCTATCATTAATAGATGATCTGATAACTAGTCAGAGTCCTTTTGTTAAACCTGCATTGATTCATCACCCTGTCTCTTCAGATACTTCAAGTATTTTTCTTAAGTCCTTAGAAAAATTCCTAAATATTCCTCTTTATTCATGGTCTAGATGGAATCAAGATATTTTTAAAAAGGAGAAGAATTATCTTCCTATTCCCTATCTTTTGACTCCTAACAAAAATGTAGAAATTGATAGTCAAGGAGAGCAGCTTAAATCTTTGCTTGAGATTGATATTATTCATGGTGGTCTTGTTAATATTTTGGGTAACTTGCCATGAATACACATCAGTTTGGCACTGTGTATCTTGTCGGAGCAGGTCCTGGTGATCCCGATTTATTAACAGTTAAAGCGCAAAAACTAATTAGTAAATGTGATGCGCTTGTATACGACTCTTTAGTTCCTGTAGAGCTACTTGAATTAGTTTCTTCAAATTGTCAACTTCATTCAGTAGGTAAGAGGCGTGGTCATCATTCGGTTCCTCAGAGGACAACGAATGATATTTTGTTTGATTTAGCAAAGAGTTATTCTTGCATTGTTAGATTAAAAGGTGGTGATCCATTTTTGTTTGGTAGAGGTGCGGAAGAAGCTTCTTATCTGCATAAAAAAGGGGTTCCAGTACAAGTAGTACCCGGGGTTACATCAGGTATAGCTGCTCCTGCTTATGTTGGGATACCTATTACTCATAGACTTGCTGGATCTTCAGTCACTTTTGTGACTGGACATGAGGGGATTGATAAAAAACGCCCAGCTGTAAATTGGCGATCTTTAGCGAAATCCAGTGATGGAATCGTTATATATATGGGTGTTCATAATTTAAAATTTATCTCAGCAGAGTTGATTGCTGGTGGTATGCATCCTGAGACTTCTGCGGCAGTTATTGAGCAGGGGACTGTAATTGGTCAACGTTATATTAAGAGCCCTTTGGTAAAGCTTTTTGACCGAGTACAAGAAGAAAATTTAAGGTCTCCTGCGATTGTTGTAATAGGTTCAGTTGTGGATTTTCAAGTAGAGGCTTGCTCTCCAAAGCCAGCTGAAGTGACATTTCCAATTCCTATATAGATAGTTTGTCAGATATTATTTTTAGATTTTTAATAAACTCAGCCAAAATTCTTTGGGGTTAGTTGATATTTTTAATTCTTTTTTGTTTATTTTTTGAATCGGACGACAACTTAAACTATTAATTAAAAACCATTCATCATTATCTTTTGGTGTCGCTTCAATGAGAGCTTCTTTTATTATATTCAAATCAATTCCTCGTTGACGCATTATGCCAGGTAGACAACCACTATTAGATGGTGGAGTCAACCAATTATTTTCTCTTTTTACTAATATATTTGCTGTAGTGGCGCAACATATTTCACCTTGACTATTTAATAATATTGCATCATTAAAGCCTGCATTCTTTGCTTCTATGCGCGCTTGAATTCCTTGGTTATAGGAAAATGTTTTACAAAAACTCAATCGGCTAAAAGAATTTCTTCTTTCAGTTTGACTAATTATTGTAGATATAGATTCAAAATTTGGTTGATAAGAATCTATCTCCAACCAAAAACTATGATGGCTTGTCTTGCTGATATCAATTCCACGTTGTTTTGATGCTCCTCGAGTCCAATTAATACGAATTACTCCATTGACATTATTTAATTGCGATCGGTTAATGCCATCTTCAATGAGTGAAATCAACCATTCTTTTGATGGCGGGGGATTCATTTCTAAAATACTTGCACTTTCTTCCCATCTATTTAAATGCTCATTCAGAAGCTGCGGAACTCCATTCAAAATGAAAATCGTTTCAAAGATTCCATCTGCAAAGTTGAGACCTCGATCATTAATTGGCACTTTTAAATCTTTGAAGACTCCCCAGTGACCATTAATCCAGCCTAATTTTTCGTTCTTATTTTCAGTCATGTTAAAGCGTTTAAAAGTGGCATCAATTTCCAATTCATTTCCTCAGCTTCCTTTTGACTATCTGAATCTGCAACAATTCCACATCCAGCATGAGCACTGATAGAGGATTCTTTAATCATTAAAGATCGGATTAAAATATTGCTATCAAGGACTCCATCCCAATTTATATTTAATATTGATCCACAATATGGACCTCTCGCTGTTGGTTCAAGTTCATACAATCTTTTACATGCTCTAAGCTTCGGTGCTCCTGTTACTGAACCTCCTGGCCAGCATGCTTCAAGCAAGTCAACCCAAGTTTTATTTGTTTTGAGTCTACCTTTAACTACTGAAGTGAGATGATGAACTTGTGAATAGCTTTCTAAAACTAGTAGATGAGGGACTTTGATTGAACCAGGTTGGCATACTCTTCCAAGATCATTTCTTAGTAAATCTACAATCATTACATTCTCAGCATGATCTTTTTGACTACAAATAAGCTCTGCTGCCCAATCAGCATCTTTTTCTGGATCTCTATCTCTGGGTCTAGTTCCTTTGATTGGTCTCGTTTCCACCTCACCACTGGGTAACGCTTTTAAAAATCTTTCTGGTGAAGTTGATATAATAGCTTCTCCTTTTGCCATCTGATCGCCGATAATTACTCCAGCAAATGGAGCAGGGGAGCATTTTTTAAGTTTTGAATACACGTCTATTGGACGCATGGATTTTGGTAATGGGGCTTGGCATGAGGTAGTTAGATTAGCCTGAAAAATATCACCGTTCGCAATCAATTCTTTGATCTCATCAACTCTTTCAGAATATTCTTGACTTGTTAACCTCCAGTCCCAAGATTCTAGGGGAATACTATGTTTGCATTCTGCTTGTTTTGTTGCTTCACTGTCTGGTTTGGAACGCTTTTGATGAAAAGTACTTTTTAGAAAATTTTCCATAATTGAGATGCGCTTTTCATCTTTGCCTTCTAGCCATAGCTCTTTATTTTGAAGATCAAATTTTAATATAGGGTCATGAGAGGCTATCCACAAAGTTGCCATAGAACTTGTTTGCCATGGATTTTGTGGCTCTGTCCAAAATGCAGCTTCATAACTCAACCAACCAGTCCAGTGCCCTGGCGGTAATTCGCGTAAAATTTTAAAAGGATTAGAATCGTTTTTTTAAAATTTCTAATTCTCTAGAACAAAACTGTTCTAGAGGCTTAATTCCTAAGGTAACCCATCGACCTAAATCACTCCCATCGCCATCAAGCCATATAAATCCTGCCTCTCCCCATTCTTGAATCAATTTATAAGCTACTAGCTCAGGTGATTTCCACTGACATAGTAGTCGCTTAATGTTATTCACTAGATATTTTGGCTACATAGATCTTCTCGACCTATTTCTTTTAATGCTTTATCTCTAATACGACAACTATCACATCTACCACATGGTTTACTTTCACCTTGATAGCAACTCCATGTTTTTTCTATAGGAATTTTTAAGCGTAATGCTTCTTTCAAGATTTTTGTTTTTTCCCAATCTAGTAGTGGAGCCCAAAGTTTTATACCTTTCCCCTCTCGTCCTACTCTGCTGGATAAGTTAGCTAATTCTTGATAGGCCTCTAAATAATCTGGTCTACAGTCTGGGTATCCGGAATAATCCATTGCATTGATGCCTAACGCTATTTGATTAGCTCCACGCGCTTCTGCAAGGCTTAATCCAATAGCAACAAAGATAGTGTTTCTACCTGGAACGTAAGTGCTAGGAATAGTATTTTTTTGTAAGCCTTTCATGGGTATTATTTGCGACGTGTCGGTTAAGGAGGACCCACCCCAAGAAGATAAATCAATCTTGATTGTTATGTGATCCTCAAGATTTAAATCTTTTGCTAAATCTGCTGCTGCTGCTAACTCCTTCAGATGACGTTGGCCATAATCAAAGGATAATCCAATTACTTTTTGCCCAGCTTCCATAGCGATACAAGCTGCTGTAGCTGAATCAATTCCTCCAGAAAGCAATGCAATTGTTGTCTGTTCAATCATTATTTTTTTTTAATCTAATGAAGCAAAAACTCATTTCTCTAGATGCTTAGAGTACACCTAGCCATTTGTGAGTTTGCATACTTAATTTCCAATCAGGATTGTTTTTTACAAATTTGATCGCAAGTGTTTGCCCTTCTTCATTTTCCCATCCTGCTTGCAAAAATAATTGAGGTTTAATCTTTCCATTGTTTTTTATTAAATTAGCCATTTTTTTAGCAAAAAGTAAATCTTCAGCATTCTGTATGACAACTTTTAATTCTTGGCAAGATAACAGATTATCAAGGAGTGGAGGAGAATGCCGT